>CP091726.1:0-1458623 GCA_022009835.1 Bacilli bacterium
AGAATTAATAATTTCATCTTCACTTAATGTTTCATTAGTTTTTTTCTATAATTTGTGTTTTTTTCATTTTTTTAGATACATTATTTTTCCTTTATCCCTTGTTTTTAAAAAAATAAACAATGTTGTACCACCTACTACTATAAGTACAATTAATATTACAATAGACACAAGAGGTATTATTTTCTTTCTTTTCATAAGAAATCCCTCCTTTTGTTAAAATAATTTTAACACGGATTTCAAAAAAAGTCAGCACCTAAGACATATTTTGCAAATTAATAATTGGCACTTCTTGTAAAGGTGTTGCATAAATACCAAGTTTTTGTTGAGTTTCACAGATTCTATTATAAAGTAAATTAATATATGTAACTAAACTTTGGTATCTTTGAACTGAAATATCTAAATCAGCTAGTAGTCTAAAATATTCTGATGTACTAGATAATCCAAGTTCTGTAGATCTTCTCACTACACTGTCTTTCGTATCATGCGATAATGATATTTTAATTTGTTCCATTTGATCACCTCACTTTCTTGATCTTATTTAAGTTTTTTTTACGAGATCACTTTAAACTCAATAAAAAAAGTATAGTCATTTCACTATACTGATTTTAAATTTCTTTTGTGTATCCCATAGCACCAGCCATCTTCACAACACAACTATCTTTAATTTGATAAAATGAAGTTCTTGTAGCACCGGTTTGTCTCATAAACTCTGCTTGTGATTCCTTATAATACAAACATATTAAGAAATATTTAAATTCTAGTTTACTTAAAAAAACTTTAGTGAAGAGGTTATTTCACTATACAATTCCCTAATTTGTTCTTCTTGTGTAATTTTTCTTTGTTACATAATCTCCTACTTTATCAACTTTTCTCGGAACAAAACATTCATACCTAACTTCATAATTACAAGTTATCGTTGGTTTTTTTAATGTTTGGAAAAATTAAGTTGAGCTTTAATAAACTTATCAATTTCCTTTGTAACTTTTTCATAGCAATATTCAGTATCATATTTTTAGTAAATCATTTTTTTGATAATAAAGGATTATCAATATAAATATCATCAATCTTAAACTCTAAAACTATTGGTTCAACCATAGCTAACCCCCTATAAATCCTAAATTAAGAAAAAAGAGGGAAATTAGCCCTAAGGCATTTCTCTCTTTCAATAAAAATATTCACTAAATAAGACACTAAAAAATCACAACTTGTTTTTACTTGCGTTAGAATAAAATAATTGTTTGATCCCTTTCTTGATAATAATCTTTTCATTTGTTTCACCACCTAAACTTATTTCCTAATAATAAGCCGCTTTAGAAACCTCTTCGCTTTTTTAATTAGGGGATTTACTCTACTACTTTTATTAGGATTTGTCAAGCATTTTTTATCATTTTTTTGTAATTGCACCAAAAAAAGCCCTAAAAGCACATTTTTAGAGCATAAACAATGTTAAATTAATAAAAAAACTTAAAAGAAAGTAATATCTCTTAGGACATACTTTTTTCAAGTTTACTCTATTATACTACTTGACGTGTAGAAAGCAAGTCTTTTTCGTGTCAAATTCATGTCATTTCATGTCAAATTTGGTTTTTTTCGTGTTATTTCGTTATTTTGTCAATTCTACTATACTATTAAGCAGATCTTTCGCATTATCAGAACTAAAAATTATTTCATGTAGTTTATTATATTCAATCGTTGCATTATCTAATGATTTGTTAGTAGAATAAAGCAAATCATAAAATGTATAAAAGTTTCTTTTCTTTATCATCATATATTTCTAAAATCAAAGATGTATCATAATGTTGTTCCATTATATCGTTAGGAGTATTAACCACATCTTCTATTGCTTTTGGATAAGCTAAATTAAACATTACTATATTTAATCTAACATTATCTACTGTTCTACTTTCTCTTTCTAATATTCTATCATTTTTATTTTCAACTGTTGGAATTATGCCATTAGAAGATTCAACTTCATATTTTAAATTATTGTTAGACAAAAAAAGATTTAGATAAAAATTCATATAAAACTTCCTTTCTCGATTGGTCTATTATTATACACCTATTTTTTTAATTTTAAACAATATTTTTTTGAGTAAAAAAAATATGATAATATTTCACGAAAACATCATACAAGTTAACAAAATAACATTTCAAGCTTATTTTTATACATTTTACGTAAATTTTGCGACTTTTCTATATATAAATGTTATAATATATAGTCAGGAGGAAAAATATGCAAAAATTCACAAATGTAATTATGGAATTTGTGAATAAAATGGGGTATTTAAGCAGTAAAGATATTGAAGGTATTATTTTTTTACGGTAGCAATCAAACTGGATTTGGTAATCAATTTTTCTGATATTGATTTGCAAATTATATTTAATAATAACTTAGAAGAAGAAATAAGGGGCTCAGCACTTATAGATGGTATTAGAATTGAATACTTTGAAAAAAGATTAGAAAGTATGTATTCAAAGACATTGAACGAATTTAAAAATCAAGGAAATGCTGTAGTATCTATGATAGTGTATGGTGATATTATTTTAGATAAAAATGGTAAAATTAAAACATTGCAAGATTATATTAAAGCTATACATTCTTTGCCTATGCCATGTCTATCTGAAGAAGAAGCCAAAGAACAGCTAGCAATAATTAATAATTTCTTTGATGATTTAAAAAATCTAATAGAGCAAAATGACATTTACGCAAACCATGCATATCACTTAGCTTTAGAAAGAATTAAGGACTTTTACTTTTCTTATTATGGACTACCAGGAGTATCAAGAACAAAAGCACTTAAAACTATGTTAAATGATGATTATAGACATGCAATAAAAAAAGAAAACCCACCAGCAGAATTTATTGAATTATATTTAAGTTGCTTGGATGAAAATCAAACTCTTCCAAATAAGTTGATTTCATTAGAAAGATTATATAATTATTCAACTAGAGAAATAGACTTTGATAAATACAATCATAGAATTGTTCTTTCAAAAAAAAGATAAAATTAGATTAATGCTAAATAAGCATTAATCTTTTTATATGTCAAAATTCCTTATTTTTATTTATCTTATATATTGTAATAAGTGCTACTATTCCCTCGATTATCGCATATATAACATAAATAATCACAAGCACAGCTAATATCACAAAAAGTATAACCTTAAATCTTTCATTTACATCATTCATATTCATAATCAAATACCATATATTATTTATCAACAAGTTTCATGCCAAGTTTTTTTCTCTTTTTATCTCTTATTTTTTTCTTCTATCTTATCTTTTTTTCTTTATTCATCTTTGAAAGTGCATCCAAATTTTTCTTCAGTTTGCTCATGCATCATTCTTATAATTTTATCATAATCATAGCCATCATCATTTTTTCTAAAACAAAATATCAATAAACATATGCCACCTAAAGCAGCTATAAAAAAGAATAAAATTGGAATTATTAATTCTTCTTCCATACAAACATCCTCCTTAATAATACCAAAACGCTTAACAAAAATAATTGCATTTTCTTTTTAAACAACACTATTCTCATTTTTTTAACCATATCTATATATAGAAAATAATCCATTTCATAACGAAGTGTATATTTAAAAAAATTCTCTTTTTTTGCCACTTTTTTTCTTTCATCAATAATTATATAAACACCATATATTATTGACAATATTACCTGTATAATTAACAAAATTACATAAAATCTTACATCATCATTTCCTCTCACACTAACCACCATACTCTTAAAAAAAATTATATCACATTTTTTTATTTAATAGTTTACTTTTTCTATTATTTTTTTATGTTCTTTTTTTAAACTTGTTATTATCGGAATCAAACTCCCCAAGATATGAGGTAAATTGATCTCCTACATTTGTTTTATCTTCGATAACATAGTTTCCTTCATTGTCATAAATATAAAAATATCTCTTTATTAAATTCATTTAGAGAAACTTTTTTTAAATATAATTCCATGTTTTTTAAATAAGATAATAAATCATAGTAGCTTATTAAATCATTAGTCTTGTCATCAATTTTATTTTTCATCATCATTTCTTCCTGCAATAGTATCTTTCATTCTTTCTATAAGTGTGATTTCTTCCCCAACATTTTCATATAATCTATATATTCTTTTTATCTATTTCTTCTAATTCTTTCTCTACTTTTTTTCTTTGAAATTTAAAAAGTACAGTTACTTAAAATCATTTCTTTTTGCATTTCAAGTATCTTAATTTCACTTTCAAATATTTTAATCATATTATGAGAATCTTCAATTTGATACCACAAACATAAATCAATAACTTTTTCCGCAAGACTTTCTTCTTTTGATTCATCATCTAACACCTTTATCATCTCTTTTGACTCATCATTTAATTCTTTTACCATCTCTTTTTTCATAATAAACGTTCCTTTCATAATACTTCTACATAATATTATATCACATTTTGTGCATATTTAGAGAAGAAAAAAACAAATAATACAAAAATAAAATGTAAAAAAATTATTGTATGGGTGATGTATTATGAATGAAAAATAGACTAGAAATTTTTAAAGGATGAAATGGATTTAAAATCAAAAGAGATTGCAAAATTACTTAATGTTTCTGAATCAACTTATTCCGAATGGGAGCATAATAAAATTCCCATTCCAACAAAAAGAATGATAGAGTTAGCTGATTTTTACAAAGTTAATATAGATTACATACTTAAACTAACAAATAAAAAGATTAAAAAAATAACAAAAAAACAACAAACTTAAATTTAAAAAGAAATTGGTCAAAGACTATTAATGATACGAAAAGAACTAAATTATTCACTACGTGAACTTGGAAGTATATTAAATTGCTCATTCTCTGCTTTAGCAAGTTATGAAAGAGGAGAAAAAAATTAATAACATCTGAAATATTAATTAATCTATCTAAAATTAGTAACCACTCTATTGATTGGATACTTGGAAGAACAATGAAAGATATATTAGTCGAAGATTAAAAATGAAATTTATAAAATTAAGAGAAATAAGAAAACTCAATAGCTTGAAGCAAGAAGATGTTGCGAATATACTAAATGTGGAAAGATCCACTTATACGGGATGGGAAAATGGAAAAAATACCATTCCATTAAAACAGCTAATCAAAATATGTAATTATTATAAATGTTCTATTGACTATATAACTGGTTTAACAAAAAGGAAAATGATTATTACTGTTTAACAAAAAGAAAATATTAATAATATTGGAAAAAAAATTTAAAAAAATTAAGAGTAGAAAAATAACTTAAAACAAAAAAAGATATTTATTGTTTTTTTAAAAAAATATCTTCATCAAGTTATTCTTCTTATGAAACTAATAAAATATTAATTCCAACTGAAATAATATATAAAATAGCAAAAAAATTCAAACATTCTATTGATAAATTAATAATTGAATAAAAAAAGCTTTTTCAACAACTTGAAAGCTTTTTTTATTTAAAAATAAATATCTCTTCTCTTAAGTAGTCTTTTTTTACATTATCTTTTTACACCAGTATTATATAAAGAACTTGGATTTAATAATTCAGATAAATTTGAATAATCATCATTTAAACTCATATCTTCCATTATATATTCTTTATCTTTCCAAAAACTTCTTATGGCAAATGGTTCTATTTTATATCTATCCATTGATGATGACGAACTTAAAAGCCTATATTTATCATCAACAATTTCTAATGCACTACAATTAGATAAAGAAAGTGCCACCAAATTTTCATCTAATATTAAATTTTCAACATTTTCAAAATGACCATTTATTTCATCACAATGTGGTGCAAATACCATATTTTTAAAGCCAAAACAATCTTGTTTAATAAGCTTACCCCTATTATTAGGATTAACAGAATTACCATACTTAAACCAACACATACCTCCAGCTGAAATTCCACTCATTACCTTTCCTTGATTGTATGCCAGTAACAATTTATCAGTTATCCCATAATTACGACATAAATTTACTAAGGTAAATGTATTTCCACCGCCTATATAAACAGCATCACACCAATCAAATATATCATTTATTTTTTGACTATTATGTAAATCAGATAATTCTAAACACTTACATAGACATCCATATCTTTTAGAAAACACATTAGAAAAGTAATAAAAATATTTCTTTATGTTTTCAGGATCAGCAAGTCCCAAAAATAGAATTTTCGGCCTTCTAGCATCAGACAAATTTATTATTTCTTCATCAAAAAATTGTGTTTCATATGGCATTAAAAATCCATTTTCTTCTTCCCCAATGTTGCCACCACCACAAGCGATTATTTTTTTAGACATAAAATCCCCTCATTTGACTATATATATTAACATATTTCCAAAAAAAACTTCAACTATTATGCACAAATTTCATCTAACAAATTGTAAATTAAAAAGATTATATTGTATAATATATACAATTATTTTTTTACTTAAAAAGGAAGTGATATATAATGAATGTTGGTATTATTACTACTTCAAAAAATAGATTATTTAAATCTACCAAATAATACATACTTGATTTTTTTATATTAAAAAAATAAATTAAATTCTCAAAATATATCTCATATTATAAATTATTTAATTCTCAGTGATTGTAAAACAATTATAATGGATAATAAAAATAAAAATCATTAATAGAAAAGGAAAAATTACAAAAAAACATAAATATAATATCAAAAGTATCCGAAATTAATGCCCATTCTGATATTTTTAAAGATTATAACATATTATTATTCGACTAAAAATCATAATACAATTTCATATGAAAACTGTGCAAATTCAAGAAAGGATAGGCAACCTTCAGAAACAGTTAAAATAATAAAAAGATATTTTTAAAAAAACAAATAACTATCAAATTTCTGAAAAAGGATTAAAAAAAGAAGTTTACGTGGATCATATTCTATAAGATTAGAATTAAATAATGGTAAGGGTGCTAACGGAAAAGGAACAACATTAGAACTTGCAAAAGCTTCAGCATATGCCGAATTAATTGAAAGATTACAAAGCAATATGTTAAATAAAAAAAGAATTAAAACAAATATTATTGATAAAAAACATAATATATATGAAATTTTACTCAATATGGCATCTAATGAATATAAAAAAAATTTTTTTGATTTAAACAAAAATATACTTCAATGTATCAGAAGCTACCAATATTAAAAACTAATTAAAAAAGAATTAATACCAATTAATGCAATTTGTTCATTCTGCCATACTAATGGATTAGCATCTGGTAATACTTTTGAAGAAGCAGTTAATCAAGCAATTTTTGAAATATTTGAGCGTCATTGCTATCAAAAATGTTTGGAAGAAAATATTTTAATAAGAAATATAGATATATCCTCATACCCACTTACAGAAAAAAATAAGAAAATGTTAGTTCTTCTAAAAAAGAAGGGATTTGAGTATTATATAAAAGATTGTTCTTTAGGAAAGTATCCTGTAATAGGATTTTTGTTATTTGATAAAAAACACAATAAATATACATTTACAATGGGTTCGGATACATCATTTAATATTGCACTATCAAGATGCATAACAGAAATGATGCAGGGAGTAAATTTTAAGGAATTAAAACAAAAGATGGTTCCTAATTTAAAAGCAGAAGAGCTAATACAAAAGTATGGTGCATCATTTAGATCATATAATTGGTTAAGATGTTTTAATAACAACAATGGTTATTTAACAAAAAATTTTTTTAATAACAGTTATATTAATATATCACAATTACATTTCAAAAGATTATCTAACTTCAAATAAGGAAGTATTAAATTATTTAAAAATTTTTTTTAATTAAGGAAAAATATATATGTAATTGATTATAACAATTTAGGATTTGATACTTATAGAGTTTATATTCCATATATGACAACTGTTGATTGCTATGATATTGAAGATTTAAATGTTAATAAAAAAATTATGATAAGCTTAAATATACTTACACACATATACTAGAAGTTTCAAAAGAAAGAAATGCTTTATTTTTATCAATATTTTTTTAAATAATAATAAATTATTAAAATATGATGAAATGATTAAACCATCTGATTTATTTCATACAAACGAGATAAGTGATTATTATAAATTAGACTTTACTAGTTTATTAATGGTTTTTATGCATTTTATGTTCTAAAACCAAAGAACTTCAGCAACTATTACAATATAAAATAGAAAACTTTAAATTAAATCAGCAAAAAATACTAACCTATAAAATAACAGTTAATTGTATTACAAATAAGGAATACTATAATGTCAAAGATGAAAATATTACCAAATATATTCAATATATTATTAATAATCCAAGGGAATATTTATCGAGTCTAAATCCTAAATTTGTTAATAATGATTCATTGGTATATAATAAAAAAGCCTAACGGCTTTTTTTATTATGCTGTTTTTATTAGCAACAGTCAGAACAGTTACCATTTCCAGCCATAGACATAGATAATGTCTTATTTACATTATATAAATTAATTAAAAGATTACTATTTCTTTTTAAATAATTTCTTTATGAAATTTATCATTGTTTCACCACCTTTCACTTCAATAATTTTTGTGCTAAATCATTCTTCTTTTTTTTTCAAGAACTTTAACATTACCATTATTTCCATTAACTTCAATTACGTCATGTTGATTACACAATTCTTCAAGAGCTTCCTCACCTATTCCGGTTACACATGGAATTCCTAATTCTCTACATACAATAGCAGTATGGCAGAGAAAACCTCCATATGCAGTAACAGCTCCTTTGGAATTCATTAAATGTGGTAACCAATCTGGATCAGTCATCATTGCTAGTAATATTTTGTTAGCAACTATTTCATCACTTGGTGAATCTAAATATCTTCCCTCTCCAGATACAATGCCAGGTGCTGCAGGTATTCCAAATAACCCTTCTTCTTTTGAAGTTCCATATTCATTACTAACAATTACCTTTTTTGTAACAGGTCTAAATTGTAGCATAATTAATTCTCCATCCAAAATCATCCATTCAAAATCTGCATTACTACCAACTTTTTGTTGATACTCCAACATTTTGCTTCCAATTGGTTGATTATTTAATTCTAACGAATTAGCACATCTACCTTCATTCCATATTTCAGAATGAGGTGTACTTGAGCCAGACACTAATTTTTCACCATTGCCTTCAACCCATTCAAGAACACCAGAATTATCGGAATTACCTATCCAAACCCCAGCATGAGTTGGTTCTTTAAATGATTGTATAACAACAGCCATATGTGGCTGATCAAGACCATTAACTTGAATATACTCTTTTAAACGTTCATTGTTTATTGAGTCTTTTACTTTAACAATATTTTCTAACACATCTTTAGGAGAAACATTTAAATATGAATCAAACATACCAGCGAAAGAATTTTTTTCTCCATCTTCTATATCTGCTGAACTTCTTACTGAATAATGATCATACTTTTCTTCCAAAAATTTTAAATCTTCAGTAGTTACATTAACGCCAGTTGGAACAACCATACTAAATGGTACTTTTATCCCTTTACTATTTAGAACAGACAAGCCATACATTTTTTTCCACCTATAAATTTTTACAACAAATTTTTTTATATATAATTCACTTAAAATACTACATGTATCTAAATCCAATATCTTTTTTTCTGCCAGTGAATCAAATAATCTTTTTCTAAGGGTAAATTGCTCTAATGAAAAATGAATCCATAGAATCATCTTTACGATATACTTGTTGTAACTTTTTCTAAATATTTTTCCATAACCTTCTTCAAAAAAAGTGATGTTGTTTATCTTGCCATTGTTTTTAAAAATGATATACTTTTTTTAATAAGTCATCTGATACCACCAAATTATTGTCAGATAATTTAGTTTTTTTCTTTTGTATCGATAGATAAATAAGCTTTTATCAATTTGAGATATTATATTTAAATAATCATCAGGATATTTTTTTTGAATTTCGTCAATAATACTATCACTTAATATTGAATGTTCATCCATACTCTCCAAAAAGTAAAAAAATATGCAAGAGATCTTAATGCGTAAGATACTTTTTATTTAAATCTTCTTCTTTTTTTGTGATTTTTTTCATAATATTCTTCTGTGTCTTTTTCTAATATTATTTAAAAATATTATCTAATTCATCAGAGTTTATTCCTTTATTTAATGCACTAATATATTTTTAATATTCTTCTAGCAAAAATCCCTATCTTCTATTCCTTCAAACATCATACGACTTCTGAATGCTTTGTTTGTTATAGTAGCCTCCAAAAGTTTTTTATAATCCTTAAACTCCTCTAATCTTATCATTCTCTTTCACCTTTCTTTCCTTGTTTTATTGCTAAGCAAACTCTATCAGTATTTTTCTTCTGATAATCTTTTTAAGAATTTAAATCTATTAACATTGTCCCATACCTCAGATAAATTTTCTTTATTTAAATCGCCAAGATAACTGTCTTTAATAAATGGACAACAATAAACTTTTCCATTTGAATCTATGGTTACTCTGGCAACACCAGCAGTGCATTTCCAATTATCATTTCCTATAAAATCCTTTTTACCATTACTTAAAGAATATACTTTTTCTTACTCCATCACTATCTGGCACTTCTGAATAATATATATATCCAAATTCTGGATGTTCTTTATATAAATCATTGATTTTCTCTTTCAATGCCATTTGTTCTGAAAGTGAAATTTTCATACTGTTGTCAGCGCTTCCTTGAACAATTAGATTTGATAGTTGCACATCTTTAACTCCCATTTGCTTCAATAAAACTATCATATCCATTATATCACAATAATTGATTTTTATTTATAACTGTATTTGTTACTACTGGATAACCTTTTTTTCAATAGCATATTTAATATTTTCAATCGTTTTTATCAAATGTATTTTTTTCCCTCTTATTTGTTCATGACTACTTTTTCAATCCATCAACACTAACATAAAAATAATAAGGCACTTTTTGTTTAAAAATATCTGAATCAATCTTATCTAGTACATTTTTTTAATAATAAGGCATTGGTAAACACATCAACTTTAATTCCATTTATAAGGAATTTTTTAATTATTTTTTCTATCCCTTTATATGTTAAGCATTCACCACCAGATATTGTAACCTCCATTACATTTGAATTAATTATTGTATCTGCTATTTCATCTGCCTTTTCAAAAGGAAGTTCAAATCCATCCAATTTTCCCAAATAACAATGCTTACACTTTAAATTACATTTATTAGTAATTTTCCATTGAATTTTAATTGGAGTATCTAATTTTTAAGTTATCCTCATAATAGTCCTTAGATAATAATTTTTTTGTTCTATTTCTGAATATAAAATTTTTTTAACTCTTTTTGATTGTAGCCAGTTCTTTTTGGCAATATCTTTTAATTTAATATTTTTTTGTCAAACATATCAAGTAGCTCAAATGTCAAATCATTAACAACATAATATTTTCCATTCCAAAGAATCAAATTTCTTTGATCTTTTAGCTTTCTCTTTAACATTTAGTCATCCTCCTTTATTATTTCATCTCTATATAAAGCAATTATTAAATTTTTTTATATTTTTTTCAAGTTCTTTTTAGTTTTTATTCCATCATTTATTTTTATCACATTCATTGATTCTAAATTATATTTTTCTTGGTGGATTTGATAAACTAATAAAATCTTTTTCCTTCTTTCCTTAATATAGAAATATTTACTTTCATATGCTTATTTTTTATTTTATTCCAGATTTCTTCCATTTCATTTTTTACCAAAAAGTCATTAAGCATATTCATCTTATTACCTAGCTCGATTTTGCATCCGCACCTACATCTTACTAAATTTTTTTACACACCTTACAGTATTCTGGAATCCATTGAAATTTTCTATAATCTTTCATAGAGCTTTGGTTCCAAATTTTTTTAAAACTCTCTTTTTTTATGTTTCCTACGAAGTTTGAAGAACTAGGACATATTTTCACATTTCCACAATAATCAATGCTACAAAACAAATATCCAGCACCACACCCATGTGTCAAATATAAATATTCATCTTCTATAGTACATGGTGCAATACAATCATTAATAGAAAAAAATTATATCCTTGTTTTTTAATAAATCTAAATTTTTTTACAAACTTATTAATATCAATATAGCACTTATTATTTTTTTCCTTCGCCAATATTATTATATTTAGCGAACGAAATTGGAATATTATTCTTTTTTTACCATAATCCAAAAACAAATGTCATCTCATCAATATCTTGATTATCGCTAATAACAGTATAATTAATTTTTACATTAGTTAGTTTCTTCGCCAACTCGATATTAGCTAATACTTCATCATAACATTTAGAATTCGTTAATTCATTATGAATTTGTTTACTACCGTGAAGTGAAACACATATACATAATATTTTTTTCAAGAATATTTTTGATATTTTTTTAATAGTATTCCATTCGTTAAAAGAGTTTGTCTCAGTCCCAATTCAGATGCATACTCAACAAGTTCCTTAAAATTTGGATAAAGCAAAGGCTCGCCACCAGTGTAATAAATATCATATATACCATTTTCTTTTAATTCTTTTAAAATTTTTTTTGCTATATCTAGTTCCATATAATTATTGCTCTTATTTGAGACAGAACAAAATTTACATCTTAAATTACAACTATTATTTAGTTCTAAATATACATATAATGGCATACTTACAGTATCAAGGCAAACATTTTGATTATAACCAACACTTTCATACTTTATCATTTTGTTTTTTCCTTAATCTTATTATCAACTTGAACAATTCTACATTGCGTCATTTCCGGTTTCAATTCTTTTTAAATATTTTTTTGATTTTTAATTCATTTTTTTATCAATCTTCTTAAATATTGTTTTTTTATTCATACTCTCACCTCTTTTTGTAATTTAAACTATAAAATTCCCTATCTAAATACATATACTCAGAACGATACAATATCTTTTTCTCTATTAGCTATAAATTTATAGATTTTTTTATTTTTTTATTAAATTTTTTTCTATGATATTTAAACATTCATCATAGTTATCTAATGTTGTTCTATAAATTAAATTTAAATCTTGACTTTCATTTAAATTACTTAAATTTACAATTTTAGAATTTCGCATATAGTTGAATACACTTAATCCAAATGTATCTAAATATTTAAATTTTTTTAATAAATGTCAATGTTTTGATTATATTGAAAATATTTTTCTGTTGGGTATCCAATCATAAATGTAGCAGATACTGATATACCAGAATTAAAGAAATTCTTCATTACTTTTTTTGCATCATTTAAATCAATACCTTTTTTTCATATCGTTTAAAATTCGTCTATTATTTGATTCTATACCAAATGATATTTCACGACAGCCACTTTCATATAGTAGATTTGCAACAGCAATATCAAGATATTTCTTATGAATTCTAGTCTCTACCATCCACTTGATTTTTAATATTATTTTTCAATTAAATATTTTTGATAGTTTTATTAGAATATCTGGTGGAACACATTCATCAATAAAATATATTGCTTCAATGTGCTCGCTTTCGTATAAAAAAATTTTTATATATTCTAATATTCTATCAATATCATAGCAGTGATAGCCATTGTAATAAAAAAAATATCTCGAGCAAAAACATACATTGTGAATGATAGCATCCATAATTTAAAGTGAGAGATATTAATTTGAGATTTGACAAATATTTATTTAAATTCAAGTCAGAAAAAAATCAGGTACATATCTTTCTTTATAAAACTCATCTTTAGCTATATTATAATTAAATAAAATTTTTATTTCCTAATCTATAAATTGTGTTATTAATATTTGATGTTTTTTCATTTTTTTTGAACATTTCTATTAATTTTTACAACATTATCATAATTCCCAAATAATGTTATTCCATCTATGAACAAACATTTTTTTCATTAACTCTTCTAAGTTTTTTTATTAATATGTGTTATATAGTCTCCACCAAAGATAATTTTTTTATCTTATCATTTTTGACTTTTTAAAAAAATTTTTGAAAAAGCGAATGGCATAATTTAGTTGAAAAGGATATTGGATAGACAAATATATAATATCCCCATCTTTTTAAATCTTGCTCATTTTTCTAAAAACTCTATCAAACAAACTATTATTTTTTTATCAAATGCAAGTTCTATCACATCATCAATAGTTGATATTTTTTTAGAAAAGTCTATTCCTCTTCTTCCCCATTTAATATTATAAAAATTACCAAGTATATTTAAATATTGAAGAACTTTATAGTTTGCTGAAACTATTTTTTTGATGTATCAATGTATTTACACTTAAGTTCTTTAATAGAATTTTTCTATATTTTCAATAATATCTTTTTTTCGTTTTTGATTTAAGGAATTATAATATTTTTAAACTCAATTTTTTTAATGTAGTTCTTAGTAAAACATTTCTCTAGAAAAAAATTGCTGATAAGTCATATTGCTTTGATGTGATGCCACTATTTTTTAGATATCCCTTAAGCAATGGAATACTGATTTGTGGACAATTAAATGCAGTTCCAGGTAATGTATAAAGATATATCATTGTAATGTTTCCTTTACTCTTTTTGATAACTTCATGTGAAAAACAATTCGTTATTTACCCATATTTTTTTATAAATGGTACAATTTCATTAAATTTTTTTGTATTCCTGCTAAATCTTTTTAAATTTTTCATATACTTCATTCATAATTTTTTTCATCTTTTAAAAAAATCAATGTGATAAAATTAGCTTTTTGATTCAATAATTTCTATATCTTTATAATTAGATAATGAGTTATATATTAAGTCTCTATTGTGCTTTATGTAATTTCTAGTTTCGGTAAAAAGCATTTAAAAATTTTTTTCATCTTTCAATAAAGCTACGAAGAAATTTTTTCTGAATAAGAAGTTACTGAATGAGGTGGAATAATAGTGTTTCTCAAACCATCTATTTGTTTTTTTGTTACCATATATCCAGTTCTATATCCAGAAGCAAGGAATTTTTTTGAAAATGATCTGAATATAATAACTCTATCATTTTTTTAAACAAATATCTAGCATTCCATTTTTCATCATCAGAATAGTCGACATATGCTTCATCAATTATCAAAGTACCATTATAGATATTTAAAATATCTTTTTATTTGTTTCTTTGGGTAAATTTTTTTCTCCATCAAACCATCTTGGAGATGAAATACACAATAAATCTTTATCAGTTGTCTTTAATTTTTTTAAATTATTTACAAAATCCTCTGTATGAAGTCCTTTTATTAAAATTAATTTTTTTTCATGTAATAATGCAGTTCTTTTGTACAATGCAAATTCAATTTCAGGAAGAATTATTTTTCCCCACATGTTTAAGCCTACAATAGTATTGATAAATTGACTTATTCCAGATCCAACATAAATATAATCTTTTTTTAACATTTATATAATTTGAAATAGCATTTACCAAAGGATCTTCTAGCGGATAAGCTAAATTATAATTAAAATCCCCATTTGCATTTTCTTTAAAAATGCTTTCTTTTCCCATTTTTCTTAACAATTTGTTATTTTTGCCATACTGATGCCATAAAATCACCACTCCTTTCTACAAACAACAACACACATAGCTGGATTAAATTCGTGTATTTTTTTCTGAAATCCATTTTTCTCTTTTTACAATTAAATCATTGTTTAGTAGTTCCTGTTCAAATATATTCCAATTATCTATATTGCAAGATGTAGTATCTATATTAATTTTTTTCATCATTGTTGACTACAACTCTTTCGACATCATCAAATGATTTAGTTACTTCTGATTTATATTCTTTTATACCATCACCCATTGATACTATTAAAGCAATACCATTTTTTTATTCAAATGGCTATATATAAAATTATAAAATTTATTTCTATGTTCCTTATTAACAAACATATGAATAACCGCTATAGAGTAAATAAAATCAAATTTATCATTTAAAAGTATCATTAATAATATCAAATTGTTTAAATTTATCATTATAATTATAATTAGACAATTCCTTACATTTTTTTCTATAACTGTATTTGAATAATCAACAGCAAGAACATCATAATTTTTTTATTAAGAAGAAATATAGCATCCCTGCCTTCGCCACAACCAAGTTCTAGTATTTTTTTGCATTTGATGATATTTTTTTCTTTTTAATATTGTTTCAATAACATCTGGTGTTGGCTCTTTTGAAGACCAAAGATAATTATGTTTATATACCTGTTGGTATCTTTTTTTCGTATGCTTTATAATAGTCATCATCTATATCGTTAAAATCATCATTACCCCAATATTCACTTTCTCTCTTTGTAATGTCTCTTGATTCCAAAAAATTTTCTCTTTTTTCCATATTTATCACCAACCAATTCATTAAAAATAATTTTATAGAAATAGAAAAAAAGGGGGACCTAAAATAAGGTCCTCCTCCTCCAAAACGAATTAACAATAAACTAATTAAATAATCGTGTTATATTTTATCATATTTTTTTTTTTGTCAATAGTTTTTATATAAAAAAATGTGGCATATTTAGGATTTTTTTATCTAAAAAAATCACATAACTTCAATAAATTATTATATTAGTCCTTTTTTTCATAGTAATTAACAAGTGCTTTTTTTCATCAGATGAGTAATATTCATATTCTGTTTTTTTATATTTTTGTAAATCCCCATTTTAAAAATATATCTGTATATTTCTTATTTCACATGGTTCAACACCTAATGTCAAATAATTAAAGCCCCTTTTTTTAAATCATTTTTCCATAAATTTATATAATTTTTGAAAAAAAATATCCTTGATTTTTCAAATTCTTTATTTGTTCTAAAAAGCAGTTAAATATGCTCTCCCATCACCTACTAAGCTATCTTTTATTTTTGCATATCTAAATCATTTTTTTAGATACTATTGCTGTACATTCAGTAATTATATTTCCATTTAACAATCCCATATAAACTATTCTTGTATCAATATTTCTCAATGACTTTTTCTTTAAAAACTTTTTCCATAATTCTGAATTATTATGTTTTTAAAAATCTCTTCATCCCATTTTTTTATAATTAGTTCTTTAGTAGCTATAACACATTCATAATTTGTCATTTCACTCACCTCATTAAACGTTTCAATTAACAAAAAGTACAGTTATCAATAACTTTTTGTTATTTCAAAAAAAGATTTGTACTTTTTTTCAACTTTGATGGTATTTATTTTTTTAGACTATTAGCACTTTTTAATATTATCAATATTATCATCAATAAACAATAACTCTCTGGGTGTAATATTATACCGATTTAATATGTATTCGTAAAAAAACCCGCATTTGGTTTTAATCTTATTAATTTCTGCAGATATTATTATGTCATCCAAATAAGTAGCGTCAAAATTATCTATAATAAACTTTTTTTAACAAATGATAAATGATTTGTAGCTACAATTATTTTTAATATTTTTTTATACCTTCTTTTTTTATTCTTTCAAATAGATGTTTATCTCTTATTTTTATATATTTTTATTAATCAAAAAGCTCTGTTATGTTAATGATATCAGATGCATCTTCTATTAAACTGTTTGCTTTTAATCAAATAATCAGAATCATTTATATTTGGACCAAACATTCTCTCCAATCGTACTTCTATATCAGATAACTCAACATCTTTTTTTCATTAACAAGAACACCAACAAAAATCAAATGCAATTATTTTTTTATCATATTTTTCTCCAATACTAAATTACTTTTTTTAATAATTGATATTTTCAACTTAATCAATATTATATTCCCAACCTGGTTGCCAATCGCCAGTTTTTTTCTCCAATCATTTTTTTATTTGCTTCTTCCCAACTTATATTTTTTTAGTTATAACTTCAAACGCTAATTGTGGAGCTCTATGTGCAACGATACCGATAGTTTTTTTCCTTTATAATCTTTTTAAAAATATCATCAATTAAACTTTTTAATTCTCTTTTTCAACATCTTTAAGAGATTCTCCATTTGGAAATGGTTCGTTAACATGTTTTTTTCATATACAATAAGATTTTTTTATCTTCACCATCTAAATCACCATAATTACATTCCCTTAATCTTTTTATCTTGAATTTTTTTGGTACATTTTTGGAAAGCGATATTTGCACTTTCTATTGCTCTAACTAAATCAGAAGTAAAAAAATTACATCAAACTTAATTTTTTTGAATTAATTTTTTTCCCAGATTTGCTGCCTGTTCTCTACCTAAATCATTTAACTCTACTTGCTTCCAACCAGAGCATTTTTTTATTAGCATTATCATAAGTTGTTCCATGTACAAAATAGATAAGATTTGTTTTTCATTATATTACACCTCCATTTTTTTACAATAATAATATTTTAATACTTTGCTTTGCTAATATTAATTATATCATATTTTTCATTTTTTTCTTTAAATACTAACCAACATGTTAGCTCATTTTTAACCAAAAAAATATTTATTTTTAATTCAAAAAAATTGATTTCAACACATTATAAATTACATCTACTACTATTGAATTTCCAGCCTGGTGATATAAATAAGTTTCTGCACATACCTTTTTTTGCTCTATTATAATCTTCATCACTAAACCCCATAAGTCTCCAAGCCTCTTTTGGATGTTAATTTCCTAATTCTCATTTTTTTAAACCTCCTCTACTAAAATTTTTACAATTATCAGATGTATTATTTGCTGTAAGTGTTGGTGCATATCCCTTTTGAGAAAAATACTCTCGAAGATTGAGCAAACTTACAACTTTTTATCTTTACCACAAACACCACCTGTATTATACTTTTTTTAAATCAACTTCATACTCTCTATCAGGATTATTTTTATTAAATATAATTTTTATTATTAACTATTTTGTATTTACTTGTAGTTAAATAATATTTTTTTCATCTACTTCTCTTTCTAAATAATCTAATAATGTTTTTTTGCACATCCTGTACCTTCAATAAAAGCTAAACTCCTTATTCTTATCTAATATAGCAACAAGAAAAATATCTTTTTTTCTTGTCTGTGGTACTCCATAATCAATAGCATTTAATACTCTATCATATAATGTATAGCCTAAGCTAATTAAATCTTGTTTAAACAAGTCTAGTGTATTTTTTTAAATGCTTTACTAGTAATATTAGCAACGTTTTCAAATATTACATATTTTTGGTTTCTCTTTTACTTCTTTTAGTAATCTTATCATTTCCCAACCTAGACTTGATCTAGTAGAACTCTTAAAATCAAATCCTTTCATTTTACCAGCACAGCTGATATCCTGGCATGGAAATCCTCCGATCCATATATCACAATAAGGTAAATTCTCTCCTTTTTATTTCTGTAATACTACCTAAATTTAATGATTCATCTATATTATGAATAGCACAAAATGATTTGATTGCATTTTTTTGTCTATTTCGGAAAAATTCTAATGTATAATCCTTAATTATTTTTTTCATCCTTCAATTTTTTTGAAAAGCTTTTTTTCTGGTGCTCCAATACCACTAAAAAAAGTACCAACTTTTTATGGTACTCTCACTATAATTTTTTTATTTGTCATTTATAATTCCTCCTTTTTCTATTTTTAACGACAAAAAGATACAGATTGTCTGTATCAAATTCACTAATATTTATAAGGAAAATAAAGGCTTAAAAACTATAATTATTATTTTTTGATTTAAACAACGCTCCAGTTGGCTCGTCTGCGAGTACTAAGCATGGATCTGTTATTATTGCACGAGCTGCTGCTACTCTTTGTTTTTGTCCTCCGCTCATTTGGTAAGGATATTTTTTTAGTACTGATTCGATGTCTAGTTCTTTTACTACTTTCTTTATTCTTTTATCTATTTCTTTGGGACTTACATTTTGAATTGATAAGGCTAGTGCTATATTTTCATAGGCTGTTAAGGTATCTAATAAATTGAAGTCTTGAAAGATGAAACCTAAGTCTTCTCTTCTAAACTTGTTTAAATCATTTTCTTTTAGTTTTGTTATGTCAGTTTCTCCTACAAAAATATGTCCGGCGGTTACTTTATCAATTGTGGATATGCAGTTTAGTAATGTTGTTTTACCTGAACCTGAAGAACCCATGATAGCGACAAACTCTCCTTTTTCTACTTCAAATGATATGTTATCTATGGCTTTAGTTAAACTTGATTTACTTCCATAGTATTTTTTTCAATATTTTTCTATTTTTTTAGTATATTTTTCCATATTATTTTTCCTTCCTTTCGTAATTAATAATACTAGATAATAGGTTATTTGTCGTAATTTTTAATATTACAGTATATTACTTTTTTTGTAAGGTTAGTCTTCTGGGTGATAAAGTTTATTTTTACCAAAGATTATTTTGACAATGGTATATTCTTTTTCCTCAGATTCTATCTCTATTTTATGACCTAGTTTGGTACATAATTTTTTGGCTATGTATAGACCCATGCCTGTTGATTTGTTTTATCTCTGCCATTAGTACCGGTAAATGATTTTTTGAAAACATTTGGGATATCACTTTTTGGTATGCCAATACCGTTATCTTTGATAAATAAGGTTATTTGATTATTATCTTCTATAGCATTTATTTGGATATAGGAGTTTGGAATATCTTTTTTGTATTTGATACTGTTATTGATAATTTGATTTAAAATGAATTCTAACCATTTGGTATCGGTATAGACTTCGGTATTTTTTTATATCGACGATTAGGTCAATTTTTATTTTTCTAAGAGGTCATCTTTATTTTTTTAAGGGCTACTGATGAGATTATTTTTTTCTAGTTTTTACTTTTTTTGAAGATAAAGTCTTCACTGGTATAGTTACTTCTTACATAATAGAGGATTTGGTCGATGTAGTTATCTAGTCTTTTTTTATTTCTTCAATGTATTCTTTTGGTACTTGGTTTTTATGATTATGGGTCATAAGTATTAGACTTGATATTGGTATTTTTACTTCATGTATCCACATCTCGATATATTCTTTGAAGTCTTTGGTGTTATTTATGTAACTACTGACATTTTCAATCATTGATTTGTTGATGTCGCACATGATGTTATATATTAGTTCTTCTTCGTAAGTATTTGGTTTTGGTATGGTTTCTAGGACTAGGTATTTTTTATCTAGATTTTCGGTATTGGTTATGAGTGTGTTATAGAAGGTTCTTTTTTGGAAATATGATATTAAGATGGATATGATTAGTGTTAATAGTAGTAATACTATGGTTACTATTATTAGTCCCTCTGGTACTTTGAAGGCAATGTCTAATAGGGCTATTAGAATTATTGATATGATAGTAATAATGATTATGCTTATTTTATCTTTTAGATAGTTTGTTAATTTCATAATAGTATATATCCTTGTCCTTTTCTTGTTTCTATGGCATTTGGATAACCAAAGTCCTCTAGTTTACTTCTTAGTCTACTTATATTTACGGTTAGAGCATTATCATTTATGTATTCTTCATTATTCCAAAGAATGGTCATTAGTTCATCTCGTGATACAATTCTATTTTGGTTATTTAATAGGTGCTGAAAGATTAGCATTTCATTTTTGGTTAGTTCTAATTCTTTGTTACTACCAGATAAGATACCACGTGATGGTGAGACTTCTAAATCTTTATATTTCAGTACTTCAGTACTATTATCTAATCTTTTTAAAAGATATTTTTGTATTCTTAGTAATAGAATGGTTGGGCTATAAGGCTTGGTTATGTAATCGTCTGCTCCATAAGAGATGGATAATATTTCATCGGTTTCATTTGCTCTTGATGTTACCATTATTACGGGAATATTTGATTCTTTCCTTATTTCTTTAAGTAACTGCTCACCATTTTTGATATGGTATATTTATATCTAAGAGAATTAAGTCTATATTACTTTTTTTAATATTTCTTCTTTGGCATTTGAAAAAGTCTTTTTAGTATTAATGCTTCATATCCTGCATTTACTAGTAATTCATATAATTCTTTAGATATTATAGTATCATCTTCAATTATCATTATCTTTTTTTCATATATTATATTTCCTTCTTTCTATAGTTATATTATATCATTGTTTTTAATTGTTTTTTTATATTACAAGTTTGTAAGATAGAAGAAAAAGACTTAGTACATCTTTGTGATGTGGGTAAGTCTTTTTGATATTTCGTAAATAGCTGCTCTCTTCAGGGGGCATAACGTAATGGGTAAATCATACCTATCTGATTTTTTTACTATTCTGTCCTTTCAAAATTAGCCTTTTTAGAACATATAGTTAAAAAAAAGTATAATTTTTATATAATAAAATTCAACGCAATTTTGCACACAAACTGTACAAATAGTATAAAACAATACTTTGTCTACATAAATATATTTTTTTAATCAAGATCCTTTGGCATTTCGGATAATTCAGAATTTAATATTTCATAAAATCTTTCTCCAAGTGGTGTTATGTTATCTTTTTTTACTATTTTTAATATTATTTTTTTATTATTAACTATTTGCTCTAAAATTGCAAAAAAATTCTTGTTCTTTAAAATTTTTCTAAATCACACTCTTTGTTATTAATTTGAATACTGTTTTTTTCAAATATCAATTCCATTATTTTCCTCCTCTAAAAAGATATCTTTATACCCTATCTTTTTCACTCTTATAGAAAGTGCATCTTTACCGCCATCCAAAATATGGGTTGAAATATTAAGTATAGTATCATTTAATATTTTTTTGTATTTATAGAACTATAATTATATTTTTATTAAACTTTCCATTGAATCATTTATTATGTGATACATATTATTTTTTTAATGCAAATTAAAAATACTATCACTGTCTCCATTAATAACCAAATTGGCATTATGACTTATAATAAAAATTTGACGTCTCATTTTTATACTTCTTAATTTCAAAACAACTTTTTTTAAAAAAATTGTTTCATTATCCAAATCATCCTCAGGTTGATCTATTACAAGTATCTTATTAGAATTGGGATCCAAAATTAAATCTAATAATATATCTGCTTTTTCTCCTGGAGATAACTTGGCAATATCTTTCTTTTCTCCATTATAATCTACTGTTATTATTGGATTTATCTTTGGTGCAAATATATCATACCCATTGTATTCACCTTTTGTTATTCTTCCATCCTTATACGGATATATGTCTTTAATATACTTTTTCGCCAAAATTTTTCAAATAAATCAATATACTTTAAATTTGGGTTATAGATATTATTATAATTTTTTTAAAAAAATATCCATTATTTCACTTATTTTTATCTTTTTAGATCTAGTGTATGTTGAATAGTTAAACTAATTGAAATATTATTTTTTTATTTATTATAATATCTTCTTTATCTATTATTTTTCCTTTTCATTTAATCTTTTTAATATTTTTTTACTTCTATTTGAACAATTTGTCATTAAATTCATTAATTGTTTTACTCTGACAGATAGGTTATTAAAACTATTGCTATAATATTGTCCTTCATTCGATATGTTTTTTTGATGCTTTTTTTCTTTTACTAATTATCAATTTAGACATATTTTACCTCCATAAAAAAAGAGTATAATAAATATAAAACTCTTATTATAATTACATCATGAAAATTTATTTTTTTATACATTTTTTTAAATTTTAATATCTTAATACCAAAGCATTTCTTTGTAGTGGTACCCAAACTTCCCACCTGGTGATGGTCATTGTGCAGTTTTTTTATTATAAATATTTATTTATATCATTTATATATAATTTTTAAAATATCATATTGTTTTTATATATTTTTATTCTTATATCCTAATTCTTTTTCTAATCGCTAGAATTAAAATTTCAATCTTAGGTGCTTCATTTGTCAAATAATATTTTGTGGATTCTTCCTTAGTTAGACCTTTTTTATTTGTCTCGCTATTCATAGCAGATATTTTAAAGTCAGACCAAGCTTTCAATACGTTGTCAGATGCATAAATTGTCATATATTTTTGCTGTTCTCTCAATTCTTTTTGTTATATTTTTTTATTATCTGTAATTTCAGCATAAAGAACATTTTTTTATTAACCAATCTAAAAATTCAATATATACCTTTTTCTCTTTCTTCTCTAATTTGATTTTTTTAATATTATATCTATTTTCAAAATATTTTCCCACTGGTACTGAAACAAACGCTAATAATCCTGTAATCAATGCTACCGAAATAGTTGGGTATTTATCAAATACATATTTAATAGCCTTTATTAACAATTGACCTGTTTTTTTATAGAAACATAAACAGCAAATATTAGCAATGCCATTCCTAGAATGAAGTATAATATATCACGTTTAGAATTAAATATTTTTTTCTTATTATTCATAATTTTCTCCTACTTTATTTTGATGTTTCTAATTGTTCTTTTTCCTTATATTCATAATTTAATCTATTTTGTTTAGTAACAACAGATTCTCCTAAATTTCTTTCTATATCTTCTCTCGCTACTTTTGCTGCATGTCCACCCATTCTAGCAACTTCTTTATTTTGTTCTAAACCTTGTGGTCTATGTTTTTCAGCAAGTCTTTTTGTAGTTTCTTCTGATAAATCAGTTAATATTATTTCAATATTATCCATATTATCTCTTAAAGACTCTTTACGAAGGCCTTTATATTGTTTATATTCTTTAGCTATCATGCCAGACCATTCTTTATAGATTTCGTTAGTTAATATAGCATATTCTTTCCCTTCAGTTATACCATTCTCTTGCCAAATATCAGTTAATTCTTTTCTATCTTGAATTCCTTTTAATCTTTTAGCAATCCATTTTTCATCATAACCTTTAGCTCGATATATATCTATAGCTCTTTGAGCAGCAAGTGATGGGTCAAATACTTCATCTATTCTTTCACTTCCTAATTTAGCCAACCAGCCTTTTATTGGTTCAGCATTTTTACTAGGAATAGACTCAATTATTCTAAACATTCCTTCAATATCAACAACATCAGTATTATAATATTTATCATCTGAAGACTTTAATTTCAGTTGGTTACAATTTGTAACCGACTCATTTCCTTCTTTTTTTAATCTGTGTTTTAATACTTTCCAATAATTTCTAGGATTTTCACTTTCTGATAAAACACCTACTATATCAACAACACTAATATAATATTTTTTTCATCTTCTTTATCCCATACAGTTCTTATCGTTTCATTATTAAAAATTTTATTAATTAAATGCATTTTTATCCTGATTCATTTATAACCTCCTACTTCACTTCAAATTCAGATAATTCTATTATATCTTCAAGATTTCCTACTCTTCTAAGATATTCTAAACCACCATCAACTGCTATATTCCTACAAACACACCATTTAAAATCATGAACATATTTAGACTCAATAATATCTTTACATTTTTTTGCATTGTATTTTTATTTACTAATATCTTTTTTTATCAGATAAATCTTTTTGCTTTTTGGTTTTTTCGCTATTCATACATCATACCTACATAATCCATTACAACATCTTTTATACCTAATTTTTCTGCATACAAAGATAGTTTAACAAGATCTTTATCCTTTCTTTTTATATATTCTTTAACACTATGTTTAATAAGTTCTAAATCCATTCTCTTTTAGATCTAATAATATCACAAATACATCTTTCAACATCATATACTTTCACTTTATTCCCCATAGGTGTTTCTATTTCAGTTATACCAAGTCCATAAACATCATTACCAACATAAAATACATTATGCTTTCTTAAATGAATACTATTATAACTTCTTTTTACTGTTATATCATACACATCAGTTGGAGCTTTTATAGATAAACCATGAAAATATAAAGCTGTCATATGAGAATAAATTACATTAGGCATACTTAAACCAAAAAAACATAATAATTATCTTCTATTTTTATTAGTATCAATATAAATACCAGATGCTACTTTTTCTATAATTCCTTTTTCCTGCATAATAGAAAGATACATTCTATGTATATCAAACATATCAAGTTCTTTCGAAGTAATATATCCATTATTTTTTCATAAGTTCTTCAATAATTTCAATATTACTTTTTATCTTGAATCTCTTTTTATAGTTAAATTCTCCATATTATACCTCTTTTTTTGACTTTTTCTACTGAAATTATACCATAATCAGTAATTTTGTCAAGTCAATAGAATTGTTTTTTTAACATTTATGTCAGTTTTTGATGATTATATATTTAGCAATTCATGTTATAATAGAAGACATTTAGGAGGTGATATCGTGTTTAAAGATATAGAGAAAAAAATTATAAAAAAAGAATTTAAGAGAAACTAAATTTAATAAATTCTACTGGATTACATCATTTTTTTATTAATTTTTAGGTTCTTCGTTATTACAAATTTCCGATAATATTAAGCCGTATTTTTATTTATACCTTACTTTTTTTATTTTTCGTTATAGGATATTTTTATAATAAATTATATTAAAACTATGAAAAAAATGTTAATATAAAAAAAGAAAAATTAATATTATAGAAAAAAATTAAAAAAATTTATAGTAGCGAAGTCGAAAAAAACAAAAATTTTTAATAATATCATACTATTATTGAAACAATATAACTTCAAAACTAAAAAAATGATTTGAAATTAGCTATTGATTATTATAATAGTGAAAAAAACCAATTAAAAGTAGAATCAGATTATCTAGGATGGATTGTTTCTATTTCATTAACATTATCATCCTTTATTGAAATTGCATATAACACTGAAACACAGGCAATAGATACAACCAAAATATCAGTTATACTTGGTTCTGCGTTAGGAATTATAATTGGATTTTTAATACCTATAATCATCTTTAAAATAATAATTAATAAATCATTCACTTCAAAGAAAACCATTCGTTCAAACTTGAGTGATGACTTATCTTATATATATTTAAACTTTGATAAGTATAAAAAAATCAGCTATCAAAAAAAAGCAATAAGTATAACTATATAATATTCAACTTCTACCCATCTTGGGTAGAAGTTTTAACTTGTGCCCAAGTTGAACATAAGTTATAATTTGACTTACAAAAAATTATATTACATGTTAATTTGTCATTTTTTTAACCCTGTAGCAATATGCGACAAAGTTATAACTTCCGACCAACACGGTCGTATGTTAACCTTATCTCAATTTGGGACAAAGTTATTTATCTTTAGACTTCGGACCAATTTGGGCCGAAGTAATAATTGTGATATATACGAGTTTTAATTTTATGTATTATTATGTGCATAATGCACAGAATTTTTTTAAATCATGAATCTATAGAAAATTTCAATATTTTTTTATCTTTATCAATTTCAATTTTATCAATTAATGTTTGTAAAAAGTTCTCTAGTAGGTTTCTTTATATCAATTAATTCTCTTATTCTTTTTCTCATATTCTTCTAATTCTTTTTGGTTTTAATACCTTCATTTTTTTAGTATTTTTTTATATTTTTTTCTAAATCTAATTGTGTCTTATTTAATAGACTTTCTGTTTCCTGTGATAATCTTTTTATAAGTAACATCTGAAATATTACCTCTAAACTTATCTTCATATAACATATCTATTTTTTTGAGATATATTCTTTTTATCTTATTTTTCTAAATATCTTATCTTTTTCCTTATTATCATCCTTACTACTATTTTTTTATCTGCTATTTCTTTTGATAATAACTTAGAATCAATCTGCTTAATATAGTTTTTACAAGTCGTTCTAACTACTTCAAGCAATGCTTCTTCTAATTTATCATAAGGCATAAAATGTGGTTCACACAGTCTTCTTCTTGGATCTCTTGCATATTTATTACAATTAATAGTCCAATAATTATGATTTTTTCGGTAAGTAATTGTTAATGCATTTCCACATTCTTTACAAAATAGTAAATTTTTCAAATAATCTTTTTTTCTCTATTACTAATACCTTTATTAGTTCCTTTTGACATTACCTTGGATTCTTTCAAAAGTTAATTTATCAACTAATGGTTCATGTGTTCCAGGAACTATGTCCCAATTGCTTTTTGGAAGAGATTTTTTCTTTTTAGATTTATAATTTACTTTGGTCTGTGTACTTTGAACCATGTCACCTGTATACATTCTATTCTTTAATATCTTTTTTTAACTGATGATGTAGTCCACTCTTCATTGTATCTCATTTTTAGAATTAGGATTTTTTTCGTTTTTAAACTACTAGGTGTTTTTAAATTTTATTATCATTTAAATATGAAGCTATATCAGATAATCCTACACCATTAGCAGCCATTTCAAATATTTTTTTAACTACCGGTGCATATTCAGGATCAGGTATTAAATGACCTTTTTCATTTGGATCTTTCATATATCCGTAGCTTGGATTACTTCCAATAAACTTTCCTTTCTTTCTTTTATCATTTTAAAACACTTCTAATTTTTAATAGAATTTTTGCCTACTATAATAATCATTACAAGCAATTATAAATGTCGATGAATCATTACTTGCTTGATTAATTGCACTATCGTAGTTTTCTTGTAATGATATAAATCTTATATTGTTTTTCCGGAAAAAAAGGTTTTCAATATAATATCCTTTCATAACATGGTCTCTACCTAATCTTGATAAATCTTTGACTATAACCAAATTAGCCATTTTGTTTTTAATGTCTTCAATCATTTTAGTAAATCCAGGTCTTTCAAAATTAGTACCAGAATATCCGTCATCAACATATTCTCCAACAAATATAAAACCTTTTTCTTTTACAAAATTCATTAATAAATTTCTTTGATTAGTAATACTTTTACTTTCTGATTCATATGATTTTCCTTCATCTGCTTCAGATAATCTTATATATATGACAGCTCTATAAATATTATTTGGCATTTGTATCAATCCGTTATACATTTACTACTCCTTTCTTTTGTTGTATAACATTCAAAGCCATTTAAAGTATAATACTTTATTTTTCAAACTTTCGAATGTGCTAATTTTTTTAATTAGCACACTTTTTTTATATTTATTTAACAAATCCACCAAATTAAGAGCATTATCATCCTTTTTTTAAAAAGTTTCCGTAATTTTTAAACATAAGCCACCTCATAAAAATTTTTATGAGTGTCTTTTTCATTTTATTTCTTATTCCTCCTCGTATATATC
The DNA here is from genome assembly GCA_022009835.1 of Bacilli bacterium. Classification (GTDB taxonomy): domain Bacteria; phylum Bacillota_I; class Bacilli_A; order RF39; family UBA660; genus CAG-302. The sequence continues at coordinate 29,085 of CP091726.1, forward strand.
ACTTAATAATTTTTTTAATTCTTCTTGTTCTTCAATAGTTGCTTCGTTTTTTTAGGTATTAATTTACCATGCCAGTATTCATTACCTTCTTTATCTTTATAATAAATACTATCTTCTTTTTTTATTTAATTTATTATTATATTTTTTTAAAGTTTTTGTTTATAGCCTGTATTAAAATTATCTTTAATACTTTTTTTAATTTTTAAATTTAAGACCTCTGATAATTTAATTATACGCTTAGAATTATTTGTGCTTTTATTATCATATTCAGTCCTAATATAACCAAAAGGTGGCTAAATTACTTATACTTTTTTTGATATAGTTACTGCTGTTACATTATAAATATCACAAAAAAATATCTATTAGTAGCCCAACAATAACCATTTTTTTCTTACAAAGACTTATTATATGAATTAATAATAATCTTTCTAAAAAAGTTAATCTATTATCTCTTAATACGGATTTTTAAAAATAAATACATTTATGAATTCTTCTTTATCCATAATTATCAATATATAAGATATATCTTGAGATAATAAAAGTGCACTTTTAAAACTTCTTTTCCCTAGGTAACTCAATCTTATAACAAATTAAATTAAAAAGAAATTGTATGAAACATGCAAAAGGAGTACATTTCTGTACGCCCATAGATATTTTTAATTTTCTATAATTTATCAACTTATCTTTGTTTTTTTATTTACAAATTCTGTTAATGTACCTTTTTTTATATGCATCAAATATTTTTTTCTTTCATATTTTTAATTGCTCAACTCTTTGAATTTTTTTACATGAAAGACAAAGTTCTTTTTTTATTCTTATCTATTACTTTCTTTATATGTTCTCTATTCTTTTTTGTTGATGGTGGTTCAACATATTCTATTGTATTAAACATACCATTTAAAGAAATGAAACATTTCCACTTCTTAATGTATTCTAATTCATCCTTAGAATCTCCCATTGAAATAAATCTATTAAATAGCTTATTCATTTTTTTGAATGCATCTTTTTTTGATGCCCTTACACAATATCTTTTAACTGTTAATCCTGTAATTAATGGCAATATTAATTGTTCATTTGGTCCTAATTCTTTTTTTCTATATCAATTATCTTAATTTTTTTCTCGCTTATAGAATGACCATAATCATTCAAAATATTACTAACCTCAGTAATTAAATCATTAGGGTTAAAATTATTGTCTTTATAAGAAAATGATATATCGTCAACATATGTACTAAATTTACAATTATATTTTATGGACACATCATTTATTTTTATCAAACATTTCCTTATATGATAAAAAAACTGACTATAGGACTGGTTGGATACCCCTGTGGAATAATTCTTTCACCAACATTTGAAGAACCGATAGGAACTGTAACAATTTTTGCCATTCTATCCGCTACATCACTTTCATAAACGATTATATTACCATCTTTATCTTTTTTCTCTTTTGCCATATGCAATCCTGACTCTTTGGCAAAGAAATCCTTAACACGCTTAAATTTACAATTTGGAAAAAAACTATTTATATCTAATAATATAAATTTGGTATTACCAATATGATATAAAAGCATTTCTTTTTATAATCACTTTCTTTCTTTGAAAATAAGTATTCTGGCATTTCTATTTGAGATAAATAAAAAAACAAATTTGTCTTAATACTTTTTTTATGCTTATCACAACTATCACTAAACTCTCTATACTTACTTGATGTATAATCAGTTGGTTTTTTTATCAAATATTTCTTTAGTTACTTTAGATTGATAGAATGTTCTTTTTTTATTTAGAAAATGATGATCAGGGTTTCTTATTTCTTTTGTATATACTTTCAAGTCTTTATTGGATAATAACTTAGCTAATTTTTCTCTTACTATAACATGCATATAAGTCATTTTTTTATACACTGTGTTTTTTTTCATATTATCACCTCTAAAAAAGGAAAAAGCGCCAAATGCGCTTCAACGGTTAATTAAAAGACAATACTTCGCTCGTTATGAGAATGCCACCTTATTATTAAAATTTGATTTATTCGAATGAGATCTTATAAACAATGTACATAATAATTGCAATACTTTGGAAAAACTCCAAAATCGTAATGACCCATAATAAGTATAAATACTATTATGGAATCAAATGGCTTTATCATTTTTAATCTTTTTTGGAAAGAAATAATAATCTCATTTACCTTTTTGCTCATTTTATATCTCACTTTTTTCACCTCCTATTTAATTATTAAAAATAAATAAAAGGTGACACGACCGATGTTTTTAGTTAACCTCTTCGCATTTAGCTTTCCAGTGGTATGATGGAATAATGTTTGTAGGTGATGAGACAGCTTGACTGGCTCAGCACCACAAACATCCAGCATAGCATTTATTTGCTTGCAAATCTCCCAACGTCCCATAAATTTGAGCACACAGTATTATTTCAACTGCTATTGATAATTGTAATTATCCAGTTATTGCCTGCTTTCAAATTACAAGATTATATTACATCATTTTTCTATAATTTTTGCAAGTCGGTTAATAAACTAGAAATTTTAACATCATATTATATTTTTTTATACATTATATTTTTTTATAAATTGCTCCATATATTCATAATCTGGTTGTAACTTTGAGTTTACTGGGATCAAAAATCTTCTGACGTTTCATTCGTGATTCATTAAACTTATAACCATATTTATATTTATTTTTTTGCATCAATATTATTGTTTTTAAAAAAATAACAATACATATTCATTATCAATATATTCTTTTTAAATGAAATCTTTTTTTACATCATCCGAAAATATACATTTATATTTATGATAAAAATTTTCAACAACGCTGCCATTATAATTAACACCTAAAACATTTCTATCCAGAGTATTATTAATATTAGATACATAATTGGTTATTCCATTATTAGAATCAGATGCACCTATAAATGGAATAGTACCTACTACCATATTGCGCTTTTCCAGTCTTTTCCCTGGAAGAATATAAAAAATATTATCAATATTGTATTCCTTCCATTTTTTATTTTTTAGTTCGTCAATATTTTTGTAAGAAACGTTTTTTAATTTTAAAGTTATGTAATCACTCATTTCTTTTTTTGCTTTTTGCTATATATTTCTTTTATAAAGTTTTCCATATATTCATAGTCTGGTTCATCATTTTTTTGATGGCAATAGTACTTTTTTTCTCTAGCAAATCTTGTTGATGAAACAGCATAACCAAAAAGAATACTTCTTATTGACACTTTTTGTAATACAAGTACTTACAAAAATACCTATTTCCTTATTCATATTAAATTTAGGCACAAGTACAATTATATGAGTGCCACTAAAATTTGTACTTTGATAAAACGCTTGCCCAAAATCAGATACTGTAATACTATTACCTTTATGACAGACAACATCGTTACTATAAAAAACAATACCATTATTATTATTTGTAGCTGAAACATAAGGATTAATTCCAACAAGTAAATCTTTTTGATTATTTCCTTTTCCCTTTTTTTCTATATAAAATAATTGCGATATTTCATATTCTTTCCATATAGGTTTATTTTTCCATTGTCATTCTCCTCAAACAAATATCCATTTCCATGTGATATTGTGTTTATTTCAAAAGTCAAATAATCTGCTACACTTTTTTTCAAAATCATCTAAATTAGGTTGTTCATCATTAAAATAATAAAAAAACTATGCAGCCATTCATCATCAGGAAGAATTGTTGTTTTAACACAAAAATCCGTACTTTCTTCAATCTTATTATTCCATACATCTAATAAATGTTGTTTTCTGTCTTTAGCAATCGCTGTTTCTATTAAACCTATATGTTGATAAATTTTTATATCCATCGTCCTCAAAATTAATAAATTTACACTCTTTATTTTTATCATGCGGTATACCTGCAGTAAATATTGCAATACAAGGCATAACACCAACACCATAAAATGTATCTTTATTTAAAGTAATAACTCCTTCCAAAGTATGATGTTTTTAATATATTTTTGCTTAAACGCTTGTTCATCTTTTTGTCTTACCGGTCATAGAACTTTGTGGTACAATAACCGCACATCTTCCTCCTATTATAAGAGAATCTAATAAGTGTTCAACAAAACTTAATTCATATAAATCCGGATTGTTCTTCGACCCCTGCGAATACGGAGGGTTCATCATTCCAACAGTAGCAGCTTTTAGCTGTAATTTATTACTAGGCAATTTTAAAAAATCATCATTAATTAAATTACTTTTTCCGTCTCCTCGAAGTATCATATTAGATGTTGCAATAGTGAACATATATGGTTGCAATTCAATACCATGTAACTGTTCTTGACGTATATGTCTTTTCTCGCTATCATCATTTGCTTGTTTTAACATATTATGCATAGCGGATATTAAAAATCCGGCTGTTCCGCAACATGGATCTAAAATTGTATCAAGTTTATTTATATTTAACAAATCACAAAATAATTCAGTTATATGTTTTGGGGTCAAAACTATCCCAAGTGTCTGACCATCACCACCGCTATAACTCATAAACTCTCCATAAAATCTTCCAATATAATCTTCTGCAGAATTATTAAATCTAATATTTTTTTATAAAGGTGTTTATTCAAAAAAATTCAGTATAATATTTTTAGTGGTGTTTTTCCCTAATTTTTTTGATTTATTTCATTTTAAAAATCTGTGAATCTTTAATAATTGAAAAATTGACTTAATAATTTGTCCTTTTTTTACATCCGGCTGAACATTTGCCCTCTTCAAATTTGAACTTATAGCATTATAAATTTTTTTGTCCGTCAGTATTATATGAATCACCAATTAAAGAATCAACATCAAAATTCCTATATTCACTTTCTTTTAAAGCAAGTAATATTCCAGCCACTACTAGGGGCTTGTCAGTATCTTTTAAATTCCCATAGTTTCTCAAATCTTCATGTAAGATTGCAGCATCTTTTAATAATTCTGCCGTTTCTTTTTCCTTATCAGTGTCCTCTTTTAAAACTTCTCTTGTATAGTATTCATCTATATTTTTCTTCATTGATTGATATAAAAAGATTCTAAATCTGATAGTTCTCTATAATCAGTAGTATTATCTACAAACAACGGTGAAATTCTATGATGCTTTTCATCACCGGATACACCAAAAGCAAAAATCTTTTTATATGATGTGTTTTTTGCTAAATGTTGTGCGTAAAATAATGCCCCATTGACTGCATAATCCATCACGTCTTTTGTATCCAAACTGATTACATCATTATCAATTTTAATATGTTTATCTAAAGAAGATTTATCTTCTATAACAATTAAATAATCCTTAACGTTTCCAACATATTCAGGAAATCCAACTTTTCCAGTTCCCTTTTTAGACGCGGTTTTTAAAGCTTCATCTATCTCCTTAACATCACTACCTTGATAAGATAAACTTATATTTGCATCCCTTAATAATTCATAAACCAAAATATCAGTTAAAGCCTCATTTTTCGCCATACTACTTACTCTCCTTCTTCATTTTTTCTTCAATAGCTTCCACTACAAATTTATTTATACTATAACCCCTATTTTTATTTTTTCTTAAATGAACTAAATCACTGACTTTTTTTATATAGTTCTGGATTCATTCTTAAAGGTATTGGTACTTTATTTTCTTCCTTTTTTTTCATATTTATTCCCTCTTTATTATAATATCATTATATCTTGATATAATGATATCATTTTTAATAAAAAAATTCAAGGGTTTGGGAGTAATCCCACAAAAGAATTTCGTACGGGAGTACAAATTCAGTGCTTGCAGGACAAAGAATTTACTCCCAAAATAATTAATTACACTTAAAAAAACTCTATCAATTTGATTCGATAGAGTTCGCTTTTTTTAATAAAATTTCTTTAATATCATTGGATTATCTTTTTACTATTTTTTTAAATTATATTTTTATTCTTAATATATTCTTTACAGATGGTATAAGTTTATCTATATCACATCTTACATTAAATACATCTATTGCTGAATTAATATGATTATAAATTGGTGCTTTTAGATAATGCTTTCTTGTAAAAAAACTATCTGCTATATAAAAGGCTACTACATCTGGTATTATAAATTCTTTTAGATAGTTATCATAATTAATGCATACTGGCAGGTATATTCTTTCAAATTCTTCATCAGTAATATCACACATAGATACACTCCTTTAAAATTATTTCTTCTGCTATATCTTTTATATTATTCATTTTGCTTACCCATAACATTTGATTACTACTTTTTAATTCTTCAGTAATATTTTCTTTTTCAGCTAGTTCTGTAATTAACTTCTGCACCTTCTCCATAACAGTAATATCGATATTATGGAGATATTCATTTAATTTATCATTAACAAGTAAATCAAAAATATAATCCTAATTTATATTTCTTAATATAATTTAATCTTAATAATCCATATTTTTCCTATACTAAATCTTTCTTTATCTTCTAATATTAAATCTGGTAATAAATAATCACCTTTCTTAGTGTAACTAATGTTCATAACAGTTCTCCATTTCTTTCTAATTTATTTGGCTTTAATTGTTATACATATTTTGTTACACAATGACTATCGCCACCACCTGAATTAATATGGTTCGATATTAGTATAACATCAGATGAGTTACCAAACTTATTTAAAATAGTATTTACTCTATCAGTTGGAGATAGTGTGGTATCTGAGTCTCTAGTTATAGCTACTGGTATTCCTAACTCTTTAAATCTATCATACATGTATTTGGATATTAATAGATTATAGTCTTTTTCTAGTAAATTATTGCCTGTAGCACCAGAATCTGTACCACCGTGACCTGGGTCAATTATTACTTTACGAACCGCTCTATATTCATTATTATTCATAGTTATTACCTTCAAAGTAGTATATGTAAATAATGTTAATTTGGTTAACTTGACTAGTATAAAAAAAGATACTATTTTTTTAGTACCTTTAATTTTTTTATTTAATGTATTATTTATTATTTTTTTCTTATTTCAATAATTCTTTTTTTCCATAAAGTCTGGATTATCTTTAAACCATTTTTATGTTAAGTGGTGATGGATGTGGCAAAAACTATTGCTGGTTTATTAAATAATATATTATTTTTTTAATATTAGGTCATTATAATCTTCATTTGGAAAAAAATGTTTTTAGCGGCTTTGGCTCCAATTATTATGTATAATTTATTATCTATATATTCTAATTCTTTCTTTATCCATTTTTCATAGCATATTTTTAGGTGGTGCTTTGTCACATCCATTTTTATCTTTTCCTGGGTAGCAATGTGCTAGTGCTGTAATAAAGAAGTTATCTAGATTATAGAATTCTTCATCGCTTATTTGATACCATTCGTATTTTAATTTTTTACCACTTTGATCAGTAAATGGCTTTAGTGTAGTATCTACCGTTTTAGATGGTGCTTGACTTATTTGAACTATTTTTGAAGTAGCGGAGCCTATGACTACTGGATGTGGTTTGAATCCAAACTTATCTTCACAAATATTACATTTTCTTATTTCTTTTATTAAATTATTAAAGTCTTTTTCCATAATACCTCCTATTCTTAATTTTTGTAAATACAACTATTTGAAATTTAGAGTTTGATATATTTCCCACATACAAATTTCGTACAGTAGTACAAATTCAGTGCTGTCTAGACAACAAACATACACCTACATTAATTTTTTTCATGTATTTTTATATTTTTGAATTTAATTACAAAAATATAGTTACTTATTAATTGGGTTATAATCTGATTTCTTTGTTTCACTATACTTCCCGGCTCATAAAAGCACATAAACAATTCATTTTTATCTACTGATTTTTTTATATAATTTTTAAAAAAACAAAATTAAGTTTTTCATGTTGAAAATCACTCATATTTTTCCATCAAGCTAATTATATTTTTGATAAGAATTTTTGATCTAAAAAAAATCAAAAAAATTTATTTATAAAGCCAATCATAACATCAGATAATTGTAATCGAATATTTTTTTCTTAGAATCTTCAAAATTATAATTAGTAATATCACTATTCTTTAATTTGTCTTGAATTTCTGTAATCTCATCAAAGCAATGAAACGATTTATAAAATTTAACACACATATCTAGGTTCAACCCTGAATAACCTTCAATTATTACTTTTTTTCAGAATTATTTTTCTAAAAAAATTAATTGTTCCTTTTTTTGAATATTCTTTAAATAATTGTCTACAAGTTTCTAAACCAAAAAAAACATATTAGTATCTGTTTCATTAATCCAATCACACATTTTTTTGCAAAAAAACTCAATATAATCTCCAGTAACATTAGGATAATTTGATTCTTCTAAAATATGTATGAATCTATTTATATCGGTTTTTTTATATAAAAATATAATTCATCTTTCATTATTGGAGCCAAAAAAACAATATGTTTCTTTATATTTATCTAACAACAAAGAATCAATTATTTCTATTATTACATCATAAAGATTATCAAAAAGTAGAGCAATGCAAATATATATCATTATTATACATAAACTCTAATATTTTATTTAAATTTTTTTCCTCTCAAACAGTTTATGAATGTATCTGTTTTTTTCCTGTATTAATTTGTCTTAAAATTTTAATTCACCTTGTATATTTAAATTTTTTTAACAATTCGTTCCAAGGAACTATATCATCTTTATTTTTTTAGCTAACGTTATTCCACCTAATCTATATTTTTGTGTAAAAAAATTATCAATATTTAATATTTTTGTTATCTTTAAACTGAAATTTAATAAAATTATTTGTTTCATCATAATAAAAAAATTATTAACCACGTTAGTATCATAACCTTGCTCAGCATAGTATTCTTCCAGCAATGCTCTAAGACTCATAATAATCAACTCCTCGCATATATTATAACATTTAAAACTATTTTTTTCCCATAAGGCTTTCCAACTAAAAAAACCTATTTTTCATACATAAAATTAATTTTTGATAATCGCACTGAAAATATGCTATTTATTAATTTAATTGTCAGTATCATTAATAAATAATTACTTCTCCATAACAAAAATAATATTAGTATATAGTTATTGCTTATATATAATAGATGGCAATAAGCATAATAAAATATATATAATTATTTATTACTAACTATCCTATCTAATTTACTTCTTATAATACTTTCTTCTCTACTACCATTAGTAGTTAATCTAATTAATGGTATATTATATTTAGATAGAATATTATTTTTTTAATATATCTCTTTCTTTTTCGTTTATTATCTTCTTTATGATATTTATATCCATCTACTTCTATCACTAATAATGGTATTTTACTTATTTTATTATATATTAAGAAATCTATATGAGTATTATGGTGAGAAGTATATTTTCTTTATTCTTCTGCTTCTAATGTTTTATTTTTTTAATATATTTAAAATTTTATTTATGTTTTCGTTTATATAAGTATACCCCTCCTGATATTACCCCTATACCTAAGATTGTGTTTATTAAACTATTATTATCCTTTTCATCTTCACTATCATTATCTTCAATATTTTTACTAGTGGATATTATGCAACTTCCATCATCAATCTCTGCCTTTGGATCATAGTTGTCTGCTGATGGATTTTTACATCCTAGTACATAATATTCACAGGTTCCATCATCTTTATTTGCTGATGAATTATAGTTCTTTGCTGTTTCATCTGTGCATCCATATGTATAATAGATACAACTTCCATCATCTCTATTGGCACTAGAATTATAATTACTTGCATTTTTATCTGTGCACCCATAAGTATAAGTAACCGTTGGTGTACATGTACAACTGGGACTTAAAGTACCATCATTACAAACCAATCTTCCAGAACTACTGCAACCGCTAACACCACCATGATGAGAACAGCATCCCTTTGTTGCACTAACTTTCAATGGTGCTAATAATATTATACATACTAAAATCAATTTTGTTTTTTCCTTCATTAAATATCACCCTACCACAAAAAAAGACGCAGCACAAAAAATCTATTAAATAGACCTGTACTAGCATCCTTATTTAATTATTTTTTTAATTCTTTGAATATTTTACCATGTTTTCGTTTACATTATCTTAATCTTTCTTTATTAATTTAAAATCACAATTATTGGAGTTATATAAATGGACATCATCTGTTATAGTTAATGTTTGTTTTTCTCCATTTTGATTAAATTGTAATTTTTGCTTATTGTTATAAGCTGTTCCGTTATCTGTCGCATATCCAGTATTATAATCTAACCATAAAAAAAGCATATCGCATCTGCTGTTCGAGTTGCTTCTACTTCATATGTTCCATTAGGAAAATAATAAAAATATTCTTCTTTTCCCTCATACTCCACTAATTTTTCCATAATCACCTGATGATTTATAAATTAGTTCGTATGAAACAATCGCATCAGTATTCCTATTTTGATTTTCCTCGGTTTTCTTTACTTCATATTTTTTATTTTCTTCTTGCTTAATTATTTCGTTTTCTTTGGTTTTAGAATCATTATTTTCGTTATTTCTTTCTGGTTTTGCTGGAAAGCATATTATCCATGCAATAAGAATAATTATTGGAAGTGCTATTCTTGCAATTTTTTTAAATACTTTTTCATCTATTGTATTAAATTTATTCCCCAATAAGTTTATAGAAAATTTGAAACAAACTTAAACTAAATAAAATTGCAAAAAAATACTTTCTCCTGGATTTTTTTAGTTATTGAAGTTAAGTAGGCTACTATTAATAGTCCACCAAATATATATAAAATTATATTCCATATTTTTTTTACAATACTCATTGTTCCTACATTCACTTCATCAGGAACTTTTGCTCTTTTTAATATTGATGTCGTACGGTGTTCCACATTTAGGACAATAAGAATAAACATCTTTATATTGGTTTTTTTACACTTTCTACACTCTTTCATTTTTTTACCTCCTACTGATAATACCTTTCTGGAATATCATAATTTGGTTTATCTTCTATTGTTTCTTGTAGTTCTTTAGCAGCTTTTTCTATTTGTGGATCATATTCTAATACAGACTGTTCCTCTTCGGGCTTTAACCATTTTTGTGGCACTGGGGTTGTAGATAATGTTCTTAATGTATCTACTATTCTCTGAGCATCATTTATTGTATTACTATATTTTGAACTGGATTGATCTATTGTATTTGATAATAATACAATCTCTGTATTAAATCCTTTTATATTAACGTCAATTCCTATATGATGACATACTGGTATTTCGTTTGAAGTCGTCACTTGATTATTTTTTCCTTTAGTTGTGGTTTTACCTAAAGTAGAGCCACCAACAACTGCTCCAACCGGCCCTAAAATTAATCCACCTGCTACTGCACCACCCAGTGAAGCATTCTTCCTAGCTTTTTGATTATATGTTCCTGTAGTATTTGTAATGGTTCTAAATCCATCATTAGTTTTAATCTCTGCACCTTTTATGTCAGAAAAAATATATAGTTGACCATTTATATTTATTTTCCCTTCTGTCATATTATAAGAAAAGTTATCTCCTATTAATTTCCATCTGCTTCTTGCTATTCTATTTATTTCATTTTTCTTTCCATCTTGGAGATTCTTTAATTTGTTTTGAGCATTTTTAACATTATTATCATATTGTTTATCTCTATCCTTATGAATTTTTAGTTTCAACTTTATTTATGTATTTTTCTAAATTTTTTTCTTGGTTTTATACCACAATATCCGCAAAAAATGTCACCATCATCAATAATTTTTTTACATTTAACACACTTCATTCCATTCACTCCTTACTACTTTTTATTTCATTTTAATTATAACATACTTTTTTTGATTATAATATCTTTTTTTGTTGTTTATCATTCTATTTTTCTTATAATATCACACTAATATTAATTTGCTTATAATGTCCAATACTTTTTTTGTTTCCTACCAACCTTAAAATATTTTTCTTATTTAGTATACTTGCTGAATTGTTTTTTTGAATATTTTTTTAAAACATATATCAAAAAGTAGTAGCAAACAGCTTATTATAACCACAAGCCAATTATTCATAATAAATGTAATTAATTTAATCAATATAGAACATGCAAACCATATAAATACAAATGCTAAAAATCTTATCGTCCAGTGAGCAATAGAGCCTGCTTCTCCTCTTAATTCTGATTTACCTACAATGCCAAATGCAAGTTTAAACGCTATGAGCCCTATGATTGTCATTGCAATATAATTATAAATTGGATTCTTCAAATAAAAGAAAATGACGCTGTTCTTAAATCAAATATAAATTTTTTTCATATTTCACCCCTACTTCTTCTAGTCAGTACTAAATAAAAAAATTAATATTAAATTTCTTAACCATTTAATTATTCAAAAATGTATAAATTTAACATCATTATCTAACATTATTTTTGAATAAATTTAATTTCTTTTTTTAATATCACATCTTGCATTATATTATTTAGGTCAGTTTCAAATAAAATAGTATTTTTTTAAATCCTTGTTTAGTGTGTATTTTTCCAACTAATGCAGTTTGTATAAAATAATAACCAATATTTGCTATAATAACTAGCTTTTTTTCCAATCGTTGCTGTATCTTTTTAATTAATTCCTTTTTTTATATTTGTTAAATATTCCTTTATTTGCCTCTTATAAACACCTAACAAATTATTTTTATTAAAATATTCAAAACTTAAAATAGCTCCTAAATCACTTTTGCTCATGATAACAAGCATATATTTTGTACTTTCATCATTACATATGTTTAATTTAATTATTAAATACGCTAACCATATATCAGTTATTTCTTTTTATATGAGAAATTCTACTATTTCTCTTTTTTTAATCCATTTTATAATAATTCTATCTTTATCAAGTTCCGTTAAATTAAATATTTCTACAATCAAATTAAACGCATCGGGGGATATCATATTTTGTTTAAACATCATATTAATTAAAAAAATCTAATAATATTTCTGCAGTATCGTTATCGAAATAATCTTTTGTAATAACATTCTTTTTTTATATTTTTGTAGTAAGAATTTTTTTAACAAGTATTTACAATTACTATATTTTTATATTTTTACAGAATTATTTATTTCGTTCATTACATCCTCAATAAATTCAAGTTTATCTTCGTATGCATTTTCTTCAATTCTTTTCATCAATAAGAAAACATTCTTATTTTTGTATAGTATTTAATGATATAAAAAGGAAATTCTTCTAATTTCATTTTTATTCATATTTAAATCCAACTTATAATTTGACAAACTTTCACTTATTAATAATCTTGTATCATTTTTCTAAACTTTCTTTTTGAATCTGAATAAAAAAATCATAATCATCACAAAATCGTACAAAGCTTATATCTTTTTCCTTGCATTTCTGAATTATATTTCTATCAACTTTAGATATAATTATTTCTGACAACAGACTAGAAGTATATGGTCCAATTACTATTCCTTTAGTTTCGTTTCTATTTAATGTTCTATTCAAAACATCCAAATTATCAAAAAAATTATCTTGTTAGCATCATTTTTTTAAATTCCAAGAAATTGTATGAGTATATATACTATTAAAAAAATTATTTATATCCACTCCTAAATGATAGTATTTTCCATCACATATTTTTTGTTTATTTAGTAAATTATACTGATAATTAGGTTGTACTACGTTAGCATAGTCAAGCATTGTTGGTACCTCATCATAATCGTATAATCTTATAAACTGACCTTCTTCAAAAGAGAATCTTGATGATGAGTCATAATTATCTGTAGCATTAACTTGCTCCTCTAATATTTCTTCATGATATTTATTTATATAATAATGTAAGGGAATTAAAACCAAAGGATTAACTACAGAAATAATTCTATTAGCACCATTCGGTTTAGATATATATATATATCGATTGGCTCAGTTCCCTTTTTTAAACCAAATATATTGTCATTATATCCTTCAAATTCTTTAATTTTTTTCCTGCTTCAAGTATAAAATTATCATTTAATATTTCTTCTATATTATCATATGAATTATATATATCATCTAGCTTATCATACAAGTTCAAATTAGTAAAAACAATTTGGTAAATGTTTTTGTTGGAAAAAAACAAATGATTCTTTTACAACATTAATTTCACTCATCTTATCACACCTACTTCTAGTTAATACAAAAAACACCAGCACAAAAAATCTATTAAATAGACCTGTACTAGCGTCTTTCTTTAACTAAGTTAAGTATATCAAATTATTTTTATTTAATCAATAAATTTAGACAAATTTCTCTATACTAAAATAATATTAGTATATATCTATAGCTTATATATAATAGATGCAATAGGCATAATAAAATATATATAATTATTTATTACTAACTATCTCATCCAATTTACTTCTTATAATACTTTCTTCTCTACTGCCATTAGTAGTTAATCTTATTAATGGTATATTATATTTAGATAGTATATTATTCTTTAATATATCTCTTTCTTTTTTTGTTTATTATCTTCTTTATGATATTTATATCCATCTACTTCTATCACTAATAATGGTACTTTACTTATCTTATTATATATTAAGAAATCTATATGAGTATTATGGTGAGAAGCATATTTTCTTTCTTCTTCTGTTAATAATGTTTTATCTTTTATTAATATATCTGAAGTCTTATTTATGCTTTCTTTTATACAAGTATACTCCTCCTGATATTACTCCTATACCTAAGATTGTGTTTAATAAACTATTGTTGTCTGTTTTGTCTTCATTATCATTATCATCAATATTTTTACCAATTGATATTATACAACTTCCATCATCCATCTCTGCCTTCGGATCATAGTTGTCTGCTGATGTTTTTTTACATCCTAGCACAAAATTAGTTCTCAAATTTAATTACTTGCATTTTTATTTGTACTTCCATATGTATAAATTACTATTGGAGTACATATGCAACTAAGGCTTAAAATACTATCGTTACAACTCAACTTTCTAGAACTACTACCGCCACTAATACCACCATGATGAGAGTGCCATTTCTTTGTTAAACTAACCTTTAATGTTACTAATAATATAACGCATACTAAAAATTCATTTTTTTCTCCATATCATGCAATCCATAAAATCCTCTATGTATATCTCTTGTTATGCAAAGCATACTATTGCCTCTTCTTTAATAAACATGTAACTAATATTTAATTTCCCAACTATCTTCATGATATTTTTTTATATTCAAATTCATTATTACTGTTCATAGTTAACATGTATTTATATTCACGAATTTTTTATTATATTTTTTTCAACAAATCCCATCCAAACTATGTTTAAATTATTTTTCTTTTTAAAAAAATTCTATTAAAAACATCTTTTTTTATTACAAATTTTTGTTTGACCTGTCTCTATTTTTTTGTCATAACAAACAATTCTACCTTTGCTATTATACCAATACCCATCTTTAGATTGTGTTAAACCTAATTTTTCTATTAAAAATAATGACGGCTGTTCTATACTATAGTTTTTCAGGTTTAACAACCGAATGATCATATTCACTTGAAAAAAATCATATGTATTGTTTGTTATAAAGCAATTTTGACGTTCATTGTTAAACTCAATTTTTTTATTACTCTTCCAAGGATATTCCATTAATAGCATTTCATAATTAGAATTAGTGCCAGCAAACATTGTCTGTAATTCATTATCATTTAAAACCAATTCTCCTTCATATATATATGCTTGAAATATAATATCTTTTGAAGCATGATAACTATATTCATTATATAATCCAGTTTCTAATGTTAATAAATCAAGTTTTTCCTTTTCGTATTTAACTGAATTATTTAACACTATTTCATCATCAAAAAATATGAATTCTTTTGCATCCACATCCTCATTTATCCATTTTTTTCATTTAATTCATCTATTAAATATTGTTTTTTTTGTTTTGGCATTTTTAATTAAATTGGATACATCAATATTCAATTTTTTTCACATTCATCATAATATTGCTTTTTATAATGAGCTTTTTCTATATTTATTGTTTTTTTCATATCATATGTATAGTATTCAGTTGAAGAATCAAAGAGTTCATCATCATATATTCTAATATAACAATAATAATTATCTTGTAATCTTGCCATTAACTCATGCATGGCAATCCATTGATATTTTTTTCCAATTCTCTCTGTAGCATGCTCGTGTCGATATTTACTATAATTTTGATTATAATCAAAATAACCAAATTTTTCAACATCATAACCCATATCAAATACCCTTTTTATAACAATATTGCTTAAGTCTTGTTCAGAAGAAAAGTTTTTAACCCAAGGTGATATTCTATATCCAAAATAATATCGTCCAAAATCACCATACATTCCCAAATCACCTGCAGACTCAGTCAACATTGAATGTATGATAGTATTTTGTGAGTATAAATATAATTTTTCTTTTGATATAGTTTCATAATCTATCACATATTTTTTTATATCATCATTAGTAGGAATATTTTTTTATACCATTTTTGAATTATATGGCGCATTTATTTTTCTCTTCGTCAAATTCAAGAGAGTTATTATTTTTCTTTAATATAAATTAATATATTTTTTTAGCATAATATCTTACTACAATATTTGAAATTACTTCTTCTGATAAAAAAACACTTCTGAATATATATATTCAGATAATTTTTCAAAACTATCTTTATTATTACTTCTTAATATTGCACCATAGCAAGATGCATATATTCTTTCCATTATATACATATCATTCACAGTTTTAAAATTTTTCAAAACATCTAACATCGTGTTAATATTATTTGTCATAATATTTACTAAAGCTTTTGTTGCTAAATCTCTTATTTCTCTATTTGGGCTGACTAAAAACCATGAAAGTATAATGCCTAACATTAATCTATTAATACTATTCAAATTGTCCATATTCGAATACAAACAGTATTTTTATTATATTTATTGACTTTTTCATAATCAATATATATTGTAAATCTATAATCACGTTCTTGCAAACTCATTTTCAATAATTTTTCATTATATCTTTTTATATTAAACGGACTAGATTCTATCGCTGCACAGTAATAAAATAATTCTTCATATGCTCTCATAGAATATGGAGACGTCGATGCAACTTGGTTAATAAATTTTTGTAAATTTGTCTTTTTGCATCAAAGTTTATTTTTTTCTCCATACTAAACTTTTTATATATGAGTACAGTATATTATCATCATTTACAACATCATATATATCAAAAATATTCTATGCCATAATTGTTACCTATCTTTATAAAAAAATATTTTTTTCAATAATTCAATATCATAGCTATATTTATTTAGTATTTTTAGTTTTTGTCTTATTAATTTTTTTCCATTATTTATTATTTTTTTAATCAACGTTTTTTTGCATTTAAAATACATGTATATTTTTTTCAAATGCAAAATAATAATTTGCTTCTTTTTGTATAACAACTTTCAAATAATAATCCTTCTGATTTTTAAATCATCCAATAAATTTATTGGAGAAATATGATAATTCTGTAAAAATAATTCTAGTAACATCACAAAAATTCATTTTTTTATAAATGACAATTTAGAATTATCTATAAGAATAATACTAATAACATCAAATATTTCATCCAATAAATTATTGGATGGATCAAATTTATACTTTGATGCTATTTTTGTCATTAATTTTTTTTATAAATTTCTCGAATATCCTCTCAAATGATTGATAGTCTTGAAGTAAAATGTCAATGTTGTAATCTTGGATCCACTTACATGTAGATATTAAAAATAATGGATTAGAATACTCATCATTTATTATAGGAAATAATGGTATCGGTACATTATAATAATTAAATATTTCATTCATCGCATCATATACATTTTCTTCAAAGCCACGATGACATGCTATTTTTACAATGCTTTTATCAATATCGTCTGGTATACAAATATCATAATAATCATCTCTAATTGATAATATCAATTTAACATAATCATATTTTTTTAAATAAACCTATTATGCTGTTTTAATTGATTTTTTTCCAATTTTCTTTTAGTTTTTTTCCCTCATTTATTGCATCAATGATAAATGGAATAAATATGTTTTTTTCTTTCCCGACTGCATTTAAATCTCTAATAAAATTTTTCAAAAAGTCTCATTTAATTCTAAAAATATCTTTAATTTGAAGCTTGTAGTTTTTTTCTTCGTTAAGATGTTGTCCAAGAATAAAAAAATTGCTTCATGCTCATTGTTTATGCAATTATTTTTCTATAAAATATGCTAACACATGTGATTTACCAGTTCCCATTTTACCAGTTATTATCATAACTTTTTTCGACAATAAATCGAGAACTTCAATACATTCTTCATAATTACTAAAAAGTTCGTCTATCTTTTTGACTTTCATTATAGTTTTTCTCTTTTTCATCTACCGTCAAAAGATATTCTTCTTTTTCTTTCATAAATACCCTTACCAATTATTTTTAGTGATTCTTTCAAACAACCAACATTAATTATTTTTATAATTATTAATTAATTTCAAATAATTTTCTTTTTAATCTATCTAAATCTTCTTTTTTTCTATTATTTTTTTCCATTCCATCCGTTTGATTCTACTATAACTTTTCTAATTTCATTTAAAATATAATTAACATCAGTATGACAAGGTAAATAGTTGATTAAATCCTTATAAATTGGAACATCCACATTTAACTCTTTATTATATCTAAATCCCAAATCTAATATATTATTTTTCATTATTTGTTTTTAAACCATTCATAATCTCTATTATAATTTTTCAATATAAAATGCTTCTTTAATAAAATCGGAGACTTCTGATACTTTATTATTTACTTTTTATAATATCAACAAAATCTTCTATAAAATATCTGTCTTTAGTTTTTTTCAAAAAGCATAGTCATTTGGAATTTCAAAAGATTGCTCTATATTCTTTTTTTATCAGCTAAAATAATAAATCTTAATTTATAACTGGAATCAAATTTAGATATAAATTTAGTTATTGTATTTCTTATTTTATTTGAACTATTGTCAGTTGTAACTTGGTATACTAATTTATTATCTTCATCTAGAAGATCTATTGATTCAAAAATTTTTTTCTAAAAACATTAGCATTTATTAATTTATAACCGTATATTGTATTTAATAAACCGCAAAAAAATCTTCACTTATTATACAAATATCATTTTAAATTTAATTTTGTGTTCATTTTTGTATATGTTTTTAAAATTGATAAACTTTTTGCTATAGTTTTTATATTCATTTCTTCTTTCAACATAAGCTTACTGCGCCTCCACTTTTAAAAAAAGCAATATTAACCCTAATAACAAGATTAAATACTGCTCATCTTTTTATATGATTATATCATATATTTCTATCATTTTTTTAAATTTTTTTATCTATATTTTATAAATAAATTTTAAACTAATATCTTAATACCTAATCATTTCTTTGTAATGGTATCTGAACTCTCCACCTTTAGAATTTTTAATATCGCAGTTAAATAATTTATTTAATCCTTATTATCACTGTTCTTTTTTTCTTGTCTTTTTTTTGAAGCTTTATCTAGCATTAATTTATAAATGATTTTCTCGTAATTTGAATATACTTTTTTGCTTTCATAAATATCACTTCTTAACATTTTTAAAAAAATATAATCTAATAAAAAAAGCTAAATAAAGAAAATATTCCCAAAATTAATGGTAATAATACAGCATAATTATCTTCTGGTTTTTACTCCACTTTTTATCAAAAAAATGATGTTAAAACAATCATTATTTGTGAAACAAAAAAAATAAAATAATTGGATTTTTAACAAAATTATTTAATATATTTACTTTTTCTTTCTCTTACGCTAATTTCTTTATTATCAATTAACTCATTTTTCCTTTTTCCAAAATCTTTTAAATATTTCATATGTAAAATCTATTAATTCTTTTTTTATTAACTTCATCAATATATTTACTTTCATTTATATCCATTATTAATTTATTTCTTAAATCTATTTCGGAGAGAACAAATCTTTCCTTAATATTAGAATCCATTATTATTGCTCTTCTTATGTCAATAATAAGATTAGAAGATATCTTGATTTTTTTCTATTATGTAAGGTCTAACTGAATTGATAAATCTATCATTTACATTATTAATCTTTTTTTAGTATCTTTTTCTTAAACGAAAAAAATTTCAGAACTATTGCGGGTATTGCTATAACTAATATTCCTGTAATAATTGGAGCAATCCAATTTACTACAATTTCGTTGATTAAAAATTGGTTTTTATCACATTTTCATAAATTTCTTTCATAATATTTCTCCTTTGATGAGATATTATATCACTAAAAAAACTATTTTTTTCCATTTTTTTATCATAAAATTTTTCTAATTAAATTCCTATTTTTCACATAAAAAAAGTAATTTACGATATTACATTACACTTAAATATAATAATTATATTTTTTTATTTAATGTTCTTTTTGATGATAACACTGATATTTTTGGTATTTTTTTCAGTTTAATTGTTAATACCATTTAATTAATAATTACTTCTTTATACTAAAAATAATATTAGTATATATCTACTGCTTATATATAATAGGTATCTTGGATACTTTTTAATTAAGATAAGTTTACTTAGCTTAATTAAACACTAATAAGACTTACATAGTAAGGCTTATAGTGGACATAATAAAGATAATATATAGGTATATTAAAACTAAGACTTGATATCTTAGTTTATTATTTAGTCAATGTTAATGTTTTTTTATTTTTAAAAATCTTTAGTATCATAACCCCATGGATTAGATACTAATCTAGTATTATTTATTATTATATCTTCTTCTTTATGATCATGACCATATATCCATACTGGTGATTTATATTCTTTAACTTCTGTATAGTAACAAGAGTTATTACCTCTACTATTATTTTTATTTCTAAATGGTGGTACATGAGTTATTATTAAATCTATATTATTTGGTAAGTTATTATACCAAGATATGCTATCGTTATGTAGTTTTTGTATTTTATCTTTCTTAGATAATTCTGATAAGATAAATCTTGAATCATTCTGTATAGGATAGTTATATAGTTTATCTACTAATGTTACTGGTTTATACCAAAGGGTATCTCCCGCTAATAAGAAGGTATTATAGGTATATAGTCCTTTAGTAATATTTGTTTTTATCTAGTATGATTATATCTTTTACTATCTTTAAATATTTCATTTAATCTATATACTTTATTCATACTATTATAGTTATATTCTTTAGCCATAGGATCAGTATAGATATATTTTTATTACTGGTATATAGTATTCATGATTACCTAGGACAAATATTACTTTTTTTATAGTATTTTGAACATGAATATAATAGTTCACTCACTCTATTTATATCTTCATCGATATCTCCCGCTACTACAAGGATATCTCCTTTTACTTGCTTGCTTATTTTATCTTGGACTAATTTATCTATTTTAGTTATGCTTTCTTTTTTACTTATGTAGTGAGTTAAGTGTAAATCAGATACGTAGTCAATGTTTAATTCCATGGTATTTTTCCTTTCTAGATGCTTATATTATATAGAAAGATGCAAATTATGTCAAATAAAAAAACCATTGACACTTTTTATATGTCAACAGTTTCTGCGGATAAGTTATTTATTATTACATTTGCTTATGAATTCTTCTTCGTGTTCTTTTAAATAGTTATAACTTTCTTCAATAGCGGTCTCTATACTATTATTTTTATATATGCTTGTTATTTTTGTCTAATAAATTTATATTATCTATTTCTACATTATAAAAAGATATCATAGCATTTAAACTTATGTTTATATATTTTTTGTATGTTAGTACTATTTAGTATTGGGTCTATGACTATTTCACTTAAATACCATAACAAGCTTGGACCATCAAAATCTTCATACTTCCAATTCGGATATATTTCTTTACATTTCTCAAAGAAAAGGAAATGACATAATTCATGCATACAGGTATCTATTAAATCTTCTTTATTTTTCTTATGAATATCAAAGGCTTTTTCTTTAATGTAT
Source organism: Bacilli bacterium (assembly GCA_022009835.1). Lineage (GTDB taxonomy): Bacteria > Bacillota_I > Bacilli_A > RF39 > UBA660 > CAG-302. The sequence goes on from CP091726.1 coordinate 51,147, forward strand.
CTAGGACATACTGGTATTAGTCCTATTCCTACTGATATTTCTTTATATTCTTTTGGCCACTTTATATTAAAGTAATTACTTAGTTCTAACATATATTTATCATTGTATTCATTCCAGATAGTGGTATATTCTTCTCTCAAGTTATTATTTTTCCTTTTATAAAATTATTATATCTATCTTGAATTATGTCTTTGATATTATCTTCTTTGGTAAGTCTTTTTTTAATTCTGGATATAGGAATAATGTTCCTTCTTTTTACTGATAATATATTATCAGTATCTTTAAGTGTCCATGATAGTATGTCAGATGTTTCTTCAAGAGTTAAATATTTAAATTTTTAAATTTTGGTATGTTATTCATATTTCCTCCTATTTAATTATATCATATTTTGTTTATTTTTCTCACGATAATCATCATAATTACCAATATATCTAGTGATGTTCTTATTTTTTATTTCTATTATACTAGTAGCTATTTTTATTTATGAAATATCTATCATGAGATACAAATAATATAGTACCAGTAAACTCCTTTAGTGACTCTTCAAGCATTTCTCTTGTATCGATATCAATGTGATTAGTGGGTTCATCTAGGATTAAGAAGTTATATGAATTTTGGATTAGACAGAATATTTTTAATCTTACTTTTTCTCCTCCGGATAAGTATTTTATTTTTTTATGAATGTTTTCTCCTGCAAAGAGGTATTTGAATAAAGCACTTCTTAAATATTGTTCTGGTCCAATGAAATATTTTCTAGCTTCTTCTAGTACTGATAAATTAATATCTTCAAACTCGATCTCTTGAGGAATATAACCTATCTTGATATTACTTCCTAGTTTTATACTATTATTTCCTTTTTAATATTTCTTTTGATTAGAGTTGATTTACCAACTCCATTATCTCCGACTAGACAGAGTCTATCTTGATATTTAATACTTAAGTTAAGGTTATTAAATATTTCTTTAGTACCATAAGATAGATTTAGATTATTTATTGTTAATACATCTTTTTCCTGATCTACTAGCGGTATCAAAAGTTATATTTAGTTTTTTCTTGTCTTCTGGTTTATCTAACTTTTCTAGTTTTTCTAATCTTTTTTCGATACTAGCGGCTCTTCTAAAAAAATATTTCTCCACCACTTGGTCCACAAAGCCTGCCATATTCTTTTTAATCTTTTGATACTATTTTTCCATAGCGGTTATTTGTTTTTGTTGGTCTTTATAGTTTTTTAATTCTAGTAATAGTCTATTTTCACTTTCTTTAATATAGTAACTATAATTGCCGTGATATACTTCTATTTCTCTTTTAGTTAATAAATATACTTTGTTTATGACATTATCCATGAAATAGCGGTCATGTGATACTAGTATTATTGTACCTTTATAGTTCTTTAATGTTTTTTCTAACCAAATCATTTTATTTATATCTAAGTGGTTAGTGGGTTCATCTAATAATAAGACATCTGGTTCTTGTAATAATAATCTTATTAGAGATATGATGGTTTTTTTCTCCTCCAGATAGGGTATTGAAATTTCTATTTAATATTTCTTCAGTTATATTAAATACTGGTAGTATTTTTTTGAATCTTTGTTTCATATTCATAACCTCCTAGGGAGATAAACTTCTCTTGCAGATTCATATACTTTGTTATTACTTTATAATCTTCAGTTAAAAGTTTATCTTCATATCTTTCTAATTTTTCTTTTAGTTCTATTATTTCTTTAAAGGCACCATTTATATAGTCTTTTACTATTATATCTTTTTCTTCAGGTATTTGACTTAAATAGCCTATACTTATATTATTTCTTATTGAAAGGGAACCGGAATCTATACTTTCTTGGCCTGCGATTATTTTTAGTATAGTACTCTTTCCACTTCCATTTGTTCCAATTAAACCTACTTTTTCTCCTTTTTGTACTGTTATATCTATATTATTTAATACTAAGTCAAAAACCAAATGACTTACATACTTTACTTATATTTATATCTATCATAATATTCCTCCCATCAAAAAGTTATATGAATATATTGCATCCATATAACTTCTATTTATATATATAGATGCAGGCACGACAAAAACTCACACCCACATCTCATTTTTTTTACTTTTATTTTTGATGAGATAAAGGTGTGATATTTATAGTAAACATGATTACATTACCTACATATTTATACATAAATATCCCTCCATTTATAATATATTATAGTTTTTTTACTTTTTGTCAATTGTTTTTTTACACTGCAAGCCATTTGTCTTGCTAGTGTTATTTGGAGCCTAGTTGGTCTCCAAATAAGTATTAATTATACTTATTATATATAAGTATGAAATATATACTTAAAGTAGTTTATTATTGGTATGTTATTTTTGAGTATAATAATAGTGCAATATACTTGACTTTTTATGATAGTTATAGTATCATTGTATTACCGGAGAGAAATCTCGTCAGGTCGATAGCTCAATGTCGATTTTATTAAATTAAGTGTATGTTAAGTACACCGCTTGAGTTGGGGAGAGACTACTAGATAGTCTCTTTTCTTTTTATGGGAATAATAGTTTATGATCGATAATATCAATATCAGAATCAATATTTGATAATGCTCTTCTTCTAGTAGTGCCTGCGATTAAATCTGCTGCCTGCACTAAGTAACTCTTACCTGAATCTTGATATGTTAATCTTATTTCTAATTTTCCATATAATATATTTTTGTATATTATGTCATAATTAAAATTAGATATTCCATGTAGTAATTCTTCTGTTAGGCCATCTTTTAAATTATAATAACCATTACTTTTTGTAGATTGTTCATCTATATTTATTATTAATCTCACATTTTTATTTGGGTTTATTTTTTTATCTTTTATTAATTCTTCAATGGTACTTTTAATTAATCTTCTTATTGTGTAATCTATGTATCTTCCTTTTGAGGCTTTATTATTTATAATATGATTATATACTTTTTGTATTATTTATTACTAGGGCAATAGTATAATATTTACTTATATAGTTCATAATCCTTCTTTTTATGACCTTTCTTGATATTTGTATTTTTTTATTTCTTTACATTTTTTTAGTACATTCTCCTTTTTGTTTGGCCACAGTAAGAACATTTTTATTTCATTTATTATTTTACGATATTGAGTTATAAATTTATCTTTTTTTCTTGTTTTTGATAAAAAGACTATTCCTGCATATACTGATACCTTTTTCCTTTTTTGTTAATTTACCTGAATCATCTAAATTTATATATATTTCTTGATATTCTTCTTTTTTATTCATGTAAGTGCTCCCTTCAATTGTTTTAATGTTTATTATAGCACTTACTTTTTACTCTTGTCATTAGTTTTTTTAATAATTTTGTTTATCAACAATATATGTGGATATAAGAAAAAAACTATAGACATTAATCTATAGTTTATATAAATACTTTTTATTTCAGAGACATTTGGCTCTGAAATATTTTTTTGAAAGACCTTGGGCTCTCAAAAAAACCAGAAGCGACATTAGGCACGCTGGATACTACTTTTTTTGTAAAGTTTTTTTCCTTTTGGCTTAATTTTGGTTTTGTTCATTATTCTGAGGTGTTTGTTCGGGTAACTGACCTGTTACATATAGGTACTCTAAATAGTCTTCAAAATTAAAAATTCATTTTTATCTCCTTTTTCTTTATATTATATTAGCATAAGTATTATTTTTTTGCAATTTTTATTATATATACTATTTATATGGTAAAATTATAATAGGTGAAGAAGAATATGTTGGGGAAGATTATTGCTATTAATGATAATATTGTTTCTGTACAATTACAGGTTAATGTTTATGATTATGATGGTTTAATTGGTAAAAATGTTATTTTTAAAGATACTTCTTTTACTAATATAGGTGAAGTTATCGCTATCGGTAATGGTATTATGCAGGTATCTTTAGTTGGTGAAATTAAAGATGGTAAGTTTTTATATGGTGATATTTCTAAGCCATCTTTCAGAGCAGAATGTCATACTATAGATAATGATACTTTTAGATATTATATTAAATAATGATGCCTCTAATAACATTAAACTTGGTAAATCTTTTATTTATCCTAATTATGATATTAAACTTGATGTTGGTAATTTCTTTTTCTAATCATTTTGCTATTTTTAGGTAATTCTGGTAGTGGTAAATCTTATTCTGTAGCTAAAATTCTACAAGGTATCTTCTACCAATGTAAGAGTTTGCCTTTTTTTATTCTAATATCTTTTTTTATTTGATGCTTATGGTGAGTATCAAAGGGCTTTTTCGAGAATTCATGAGGTTAATGAAAATATTAATTATAAAGTTTATACTACAGATCTTAATAGTAGTGAGTTTGAAATTATTCAAATGCCTTTTTTTGGCTTCTTGGTCTTGATGATTTATGTTTACTTATGAATGTTACCTCTAAAGAACAGATTCCTTTTTATTGAAAAAGGCTCTTAAGTTAGTTAGTTATTTTTCTAGAAATGAGGATGAAATTATTAATCAGAAAAATGATATTATTGCAAGGTGTTTGCTAGATGTTTTGTTTTCTGGTAAATCTCCTAGTATGATTAGGAATAAGTTTATTTCTATTCTTACTAAATTTAGTACTAGAAATCTTAATTTAGATGTTAGTCTTGTTAAGGGTGGTTGGACAAGAACTATTAGGCAATGTTTATTTGTAGAGGCTGGTGGTGAATTTTCTGATGTTGAGGTTGTTATTGAATATCTAGAAAGTTTATGTCTTGATAATTTTGAACTTTCAATGCCTAACGGTGAGTTTATGTATACTATGAAAGATTTTAGTGTTGCTCTTGACTTTGCTCTTATTTCAGAAGGTGCTCTTAATAGTGATTCAGCTTTTGAACTTTCTAATGTTTTAAAAGTTAGATTTAATAGTTTAATGAATAGTAATTATGCTAGATATTTTGAATATAATGGCTATATTAATAGAGAGGGTTATATTAATTATTTACTTACTACTTCTAATGGTAGAAAAGCACAAATTATTAATTTTAATATTAATTATGTTGATGATAGATTTGCTAAAACTTTGGTTAAAATTTATTCTAAACTTCTTTTTTTGATTATCTTGTTTCGTTAAATCAAAGAGGTTCTATTCCTTTTCATATTGTTTTTAGAGGAAGCTCATAGATATGTTCAAAATGATGATGATGCTATAATTCTTGGATATAATATTTTTGAGAGAATTACTAAAGAAGGTAGAAAGTATGGTTTGTTTTTAGGTATCGTTTCACAGAGACCTTCAGAGCTTTCGGAAACTACAATATCGCAATGTAGTAACTTTCTCCTATTTAAGATGTTTCACCCTAGAGATTTACAGTTTGTTAGGGATATTATTTCTAGTGCAGATATTACACTGACAAATAAGATTAAGACTTTGCATCCTGGTAGTTGTATTATGTTTGGTACAGCATTTAAGATGCCTACAATTGCTATTTTAGATAAGCCTAATCCTGAACCTCTTAGTCAGACTTGTGATATTAATCAAACTTGGTATATTCATAATTAGTTTATTGAAAAAGATAATTCTATGTTTATTAGAACTATCTTTTTTTATTTATTAATTAATATATCTAATACTTTGGAGACTTTGGGCTCTAAAGTTTTATAGAAAGACTATGGGCTTTCTATAACGGCGAGCAATGAAATGTGAAGCGAACAAAAATAGTCTAGATTCTTTCTAAACTATTTATTTTTTTAGTACTTCTTTTAAATATTGGCCTGTATAAGATGCTGGAATTTCCGCTAGTTCCTCTGGTGTTCCAGTTGCTACGATTGTTCCTCCACCAGTTCCTCCTTCAGGACCTAAATCTATTATGTAGTCTGCTACTTTGATAACATCTAGATTATGTTCTATTATTACTACGGTATCACTCATTATCGACAATTCTTTCTAGAATAGCTAATAATTTTTTGATATCAGCTTGATGTAATCCTGTTGTTGGTTCATCTAGAATAAATACTGTTTTCCCAGTTGGTTTCTTTTGTAATTCTTTGGCTAATTTTACACGAGCTGCTTCTCCTCCAGATAGTGTAGGAGCACTTTGACCTAAACGAACATAACCTAGTCCTACTTCATTTTAATACTTTTTAATTTATTTAATACTTTTTGGATGGTTTTCAAAGAAGGTCATAGCCTCTTCTACTCGCATATTTAAAACATCATAGATATTTTTTTATCTTTATATTTTTATTTCTAACGTTTCACTATTATATCTTGTTCCATTACATACTTCACATGGGACATAAACATCTGGTAAGAAATGCATTTCTATTTTCTTTACACCATCACCCCAGCATGCTTCACATCTTCCGCCTTTAACATTAAAGCTAAATCTTCCTTTATCATAACCTCTTATTTTGGCTTCTTTAGTTTCTGCAAATATATCTCTTATGTCATCAAATACTCCAGTATATGTTGCGGGATTACTTCGTGGAGTTCTTCCTATTGGAGTCTGTGATATTTGAACAACTTTATCGACATTATCTAGTCCTTTTTATTTCTTTTATATTTTTCCTGGTTTATCTTTAGAACCATAAATATTTTTGAGCTAAGGCTTTTATATAATATTTCATTTATTAAACTTGACTTTCCAGATCCTGATACTCCAGTTACTAGAGTCATTGTTCCTAATGGGATTTTTACATTAATGTTCTTTAGATTGTTTTTCTTTAGCACCTTTTTATTTCAAGATATTTTTTTGTTTCCTTTTTCTTCTCTTTGTTGGCACTTCTATTTTTTTCTGTTCCTTTTTAGATATCTTCCTGTTATGCTATTTTTCATTATTCATTACTTCTTGAGGGGTGCCCGCTGCTACTACATAACCTCCATGTTCTCCGGCTCCTGGTCCAATATCAATTAAATAATCGGCCGCTAGCATTGTATCTGTATCATGTTCTACCACGATTAGGGAATTACCTAAATCACGCATTTCTAGTAGTGAGTTTATTAATTTTTGATTATCTCTTTGATGTAAGCCAATACTTGGTTCATCTAGAACATATAATACTCCTGTTAATCTTGAACCTATTTGAGTTGCTAATCTGATTCTTTGACTTTCTCCTCCTGATAATGTCCCTGCTTCTCTTGAAAGTGTTAAGTAAGATAGGCCAACGTTTTTTAGGAAGGTTAATCTTGAATCTATTTCTTTAATAATTATTTCAGATATTTCTTTTTTTGTTCTTTAGTTAGTTTTTAGATTCGTTATGAAGTCTTTTAATTTTTCAATTGACATGCATGTTACTTCATAAATGTTTTTATTATTTATTAGGACATTTAGAACCGATGGTTTTAATCTTGAACCATGACAGGTAGGACACTCTAATTCTGTCATATATCCTTCTATCCATTCTCTTATCCAAGTGCTTTTTGTTTCTATATATCTTCTTTCTAGATTGGTTATTATTCCTTCATAGTAACTTGTTGTTTTTCTGGTATTACCATTTTTTGCTTTGTAATTGAAGGTTAATGCTTCTGGAGAACCGTATAAGATAATGTCTAACTCTTCCTTAGTTAAATCTTTTACTGGTTTATTTAAATCAATGTGATAATGGTCTGCTAGAGTAGTTAATTCTGTGTACATTATACTTGCTTCTTCATCTAAATTTATTGGCTTTATAGCCCCTTCAATGATAGAAAGATTTTTATTTGGTATTACTAAGTCAACATCAATTTTATATTTAATTCCTAATCCTTTACAGTCAGGGCAAGATCCATAGGGGGCGTTGAAGGAAAATATTCTTGGTTCTAATTCTTCTAGTGAATAATCGCAATATGGACAGGCATAGTCTTCGCTCATGGTTATTTCTTCGCCACCTACGACATCGATAACTACTTTACCATGACTTAATTTACTAGCGGTTTCCAATGAGGAGTATAGTCTACTTCTGATTCCATCTTTTATTACTAATCTATCAATAATTACAGATATGTTGTGTTTTTTGTTTTTTTCTAGTTCTAAATCTAATGATAGATCTTTTATTTCATCGTCTATTTTTGCTCTAATATATCCTTCTTTTCGTAGTTTCTCAAGTAAGTCTTTTTGGGTTCCTTTTTCGCCTTTTACTACTGGAGACATTACCATTATCTTGGTATTTTCTTCTAGTTCTAGTAATTTATTGGTCATCTCTTCTACTGACTGAGAAGAGATTGGAATATGGTGGTTTGGACAGTATGGTACTCCTATTCTTGCAAACAACAATCTCAAATAATCATATATTTCGGTTACTGTTCCTACAGTACTTCTAGGATTCTTATTAGTTGTTTTTTGATCTATTGATATACTAGGAGATAATCCTTCAATGACATCAACATCTGGTTTTCCCGATGATCCTAAGAATTGTCTTGCATAAGCGGATAAACTCTCAACATATCTTCTTTGTCCTTCAGCATAAATTGTATCAAAGGCTAATGATGATTTACCTGAACCTGATACTCCGGTCATTACAACTAGTTTATTTTTTTAGGTATTTCTATATTTATATTTTTTTAGATTATTTTTCTCTTGCACCTTTTATTATTATTTTATCCATATTTATCACTGCTTCCTTTTTCTTTGTTATTATATCACATTTTTTCTTTTTTATAAATATGAAAAAAATGCTAATTTTAGCACTTTATTGTCAATTTAAATTTAATTCTCCAGGAGCTACTGTTCTGGCTCCTGATGCTGCCCATGGATTGTTTGTTGTTCTTTCTAATACTTTTTGGTTCATTTTTTTAGGAGGATTTTTCTTCGGATAATCCAATGGTTGGGAGTAGTAGTTTTTGATATTCGAATTATCTTCTGGTACTTCTGATGAAAGTTTGGTATTTTCTCTTGGATGATTTTGCTTATCTAAATCTACTAATTCACGATATTTTTGTGAATAGATACTTGGTGTTTCAACTTGTATTGGTCTTGTTTTGCTTTCTTCTACAGGAGGTAGTTCTTCTTTAATTGATAATGAAGGTATTTTTTTCTTGTGTTTCTGTTAAGTAATCTTGTAGCAAGGCTTTTTAATTCTTGCTTTGTTTGGGATTGTGTTATTAAATTAATAATTTCTAATTTAGTTTCTGCTGTTAAATTATTATTCATTTCATTACCTCCTATTTTTATTATAGTATATATTATAATGGAAAAAAAGTAAATATTACTCCTATTATTTGCTTTCATTTGACATTATATTTGATATTTTTTTCTTTGATTCTTTTTTTATTATATTATATACGTTTCTTTTTATTATTATCCGTTATTTCGGCAATTTCTTTAGGTTGATAGTTTTGTTCTTTTAGTTCAAATACTAATTCTTCTTTCCATGTTAGCTGATTTAATATTTTTTGTTTTAAGTTAATATAATTTATTTTATTAATAAACTTTTTCTTCTGGATTTTTGTATTGAAGGTGCTATTCCTTTTATTTCTGCTTTATCTAATGAAATAGAATTACTTGGTATTAGTTTGTCTTCTTGTGTTGTTTTACGATAATAATTATATATCCTATTATCAAGGCACTTATTTAGATAGACTATGAATGGTGCTTTATCAATATAGTTGTCGATAGTTTCATATACGATTAATCTGGATTCATTTAGGTAATCTTCAATGTTATTTAAATTACTATATTTGATAATTTTTTTATATATAAGGTTCTTATATTTTTGATATACAACTTCTTTTAGATTCTCATCTTCTTTGGCTAAATATATTAGTTCATAGTCATTATCCATTTATATCCCCCTTGATTTAGTTATTTCTGCTAGAAAGATACCACTAGCAACAGAAGCATTAAGACTATTTACAGTTCCTTTCATTGGTATTTTAGCTAAATAATCGCAATTTTCACCGACTAATCTACTTATGCCTTTACCTTCATTTCCAATTACTAAAACTGTTTTTCATTTTATAATCTATATTAGTATAATCTTCGCCTTCCATATCAGTTCCTACAACCCAATATCCTTCTTCTTTTAGTTTTTTTATGGTATTTGTTAAGTTGGTTACAGTTATTATTTTTACTTTTTCGATTGTTCCTACTGATGTTTTTACTACTACTGATGTTATTCCTACTGATCGATCAGTTGGTATGATGATAGCATCAACGCCAAAAGCTTCACATGATCTAATGATGGCTCCAAAGTTATGAGGATCTTCGATATGATCTAACATCACTATTAATGGATATTGGCTTTTTATTGTTGGTAATACTTCTTCTAGAGTATATGTCTTTACATCTTCTACTTCAAGAATTATTCCTTGATGTAATCCTTTGCACATCTTATCTAGCTTTTTTATATCAAGTATTATTGGCTCAATATTTCTTTTTTTGATATTAAATTTAATATTTCCTTATCATTAAATCTATTACTTAAATATATTTTTTTATCTTATCTTTTGTTTGTAATTTTTTTCTTTAGCTACGTTTTTTTACCATATATTTGCATTATTTCACCTCTATTCTGTTTAATATTTCTTTTTAATCTTTCTTTATCATTTAGATATAGGTCTCTAGCAAGGCTTCGAATCCAGTAGATAATTTGTAGGTTATGATATCAGTATTTTTTTAGGATGATTTTCTTTTTTGTTGTTTCTACCTCTTTTTTTATGATATCTAATTCTTCTTCAGTTAGGAGATTATCTTCAATTAGTTTATTTAGTATGGTTACCTCTCCTTTAGCTGATACATATTTTATTGACATATCTTGTAATTTATTGGCATTATTTATTCCTTGTTTTAGTAGTTCTTCTCTTATATATAAAGATAGGACTGCGTCTCCTAGTAAGGCTAATACTTGGACATTTATTGTTTTGGTATTCATTTTGGCACTTCCTTTTAAAATATTTATTTTTCTTTATAAATTAATGACACATATAGTTTATCATATATGTTTTATTTTGTCTATATTTGTTTAGATAAAAAAAGAAAAACAGCATTGGCTGCTGCTTAATGATTATTATTCATTATTTGGCCAAACATTGATGGTCCTGTTTGAATATTTGGTTGTGTTCCATTTGGCATTGGTGAACCAAAAAATGGATTACTATTAAAATTTGTATTCATATTTGGTGATACCATTTGTTCATTTGGATTAGTACTAGGTTGTGATGCTGTAAAATTGTTTGTTTTTGGTTGTGATTCAAAAATATTTCCTTGGAACTCTAATGGTGGAGTATTTTGTAATGTTGGTGTGCCTGGTAATGGTTCACTCTGACCAGCATTAGTCATATTTAATTCTCCTGGATTATGGATTTTGAATTCTGGAAAACCTGTAACCATAGTATTTTCTGTTTCTGGCAAAGGCGTTGACACTGGTTGTTCTGGCATTTTAGGTTGTTCTATCGTTGGTACTGCTACTGGCTCTTCCACTTTAGTCTCTGGTACGACATTTGGCGCTGGAATAGGATTTATTCCATTTGTTTCAGTACTTACTGGTATAGCGGTCTCTACACTTATACTAGGAATTGCTGGTTCTATTATTGGTGTTATGTCCTCTTGTTTCTTTTGTTCTTCAACTCCATCTTCAGTTCCATTATATTTTGTATTTAGTTCTTTTAATGTATCACGACTAGGATTTTCCAATAATGAGTTTGTTATATCCTCTAACTCTTCTTTTGTAAAATAATTCATATTATGCCCCTCCTTATTATAAATAAATTATAATATAAAAAGTAAAAAAAGTAAATAGAAATATTACTTTTTTTATATGGTATTTTATTCTTCGTTTGTTAGTGTTTTAGTATGTTCTACTACCTGCCAACTAACATCTTTTTTTACTATAGCATTTATTAGGCAGATTATATAACTTAATAAGAATATCGGGTTATATAATATTAATTTTTATATTTTTGATGTTTCTAGATTTAATTTATCATCTTCTCTTTTTTTATGATTAGATAACTTATTAATACCAAATCAATATATATTGTAAATGATATTATTAAAGCTACTTTTTAAAAAGACCAATTAATCCCGACTGAACGGATGATATTAATAATAAAAATTACTCCTATTATAAGATAGATATATGGTTTTTACTCCTATTATAGCATTTATCTTTGAACCATAATTTATATCTTTTTATATCAATACTTTTTTTCTTATCTTTTTTTATATATTTTTTCTTGCTTCAAAGTAACCTTTAACCCATCTTGTTCTTTGAACTATTGATACTTTAAAACTATCTGGCTGCTCATCATAGAAGATGGCTTTTTCGTTATATGTTGTTGTTATATTATTTAATGTACTATAAAGGGTTAATTCGTAGTCTTCAGTTAAAGTGTTAAAAGGGAAACCTTCTAATTCTTCTAACAATGTTCCTTTTATGTAGTAACCTGTTCCTGATATAGTTAAATTGTTACTATATTTATTTTTTAAGGTATTTCCTATGGTATTTATCATGGAAAAGGTAAGAGCTGATGAAGCCGCTACTAGGGTTTTACTATTTTTGGTATTACGATAACTTATTCCAATATCATAGCCTTCATTAATACTTTTTTTGCATCTCTTTAATGTAATTTTTTTGTCTAATATATTATCAGCATCAAAAAAATAAAATATGCTGAATAATGTTTATTCTCTCTTAGTATTTCTTTGATAGCATCATCTAGGGCGTAACCTTTTTCTTTTTTTAGTTAAATCCTTTCGATAAACAATATTCATTTTATGCTTTTTTTAACTATATCTACTGTTTTGTCTTTTGGGGTTTCTACTATTACATAAACATCTGTTGAATCTATTTTTTTGTGTTTGGTTTTTCAATACTTATAAGTAAATCTTCAATTACTTTTTGATTCATTTCTAGCAGGTATTAATATACAATTTTTTTCCCTTGTGATGTTGTTTTTTTGTGGATAATTATTATTTTTTTATAGTTACTAAAAAAACTATATATTAATATTACTAGGGATATTAGTATTATTATTAAACTTATTTCTTCTATCATTTTATCACCATATTTGTATAACTTTTTTTCATTCTTTCATCATTATATACTCTATCTAAGAATTCTCCATATTCTGTTAATGGTTTATATCCTTCATGTCTTAATCCCATTCTTATGCATGCTGAAAACGATATAAACATATCTATTGTTACGATTACCAATAAAATATAATAAATTATATTTCCTAAATTAAATGGTATTTTTTTCTATCTTTGTAGATACAAATGGATATATTTTTAACCATTAGAATATAACATAGTAAGCCCCAAAAATAACATATACGGAAGAGTAGTTCTACCATTTATATTTAGAAAAATATGTTGAATAATCCCATGATGTTGTACCAGTAAAAGTTTCTTGAAGAAAGCTTATCAAATATTCAAAAAGAACCTCCTATTAAAAGAGCCTATTAGAAAATAATCTAATTTTTTTGCCTAGGTTTTTCTTGCTAGTATATAAATCATGAGGCATGCTCCCCATCCATATATCGGGGATAATTCTAAATATAATAATCCTCTTTTTGTTGTATAATCTAATATTCCATAATTTATATAGTTTTTTTGCCATAAATAATAAATCTTCATATATACAGCCTAAAAAAACTAAAAAAATGATAAATAATATAAACATTTTTCTTAAATGATAAGCCTTCTGCAAAGGGAGTTTTATCTTCTAGTAAATATTCTTTTTATTTTTATTCATACTGCTCAACTCCTTTATATTAGATTATTTCTTTCATATATGTTAATATCATATTTGGTATAAATATCTATTTTTTTCCTTTTTTTGTTAATTTAATAAAACACAGGTCCTCAATAACAATATCTTTATCTTTTTTTCTAAATTAAATGTTATTTTTAGGGTATTCTTTTAATTTGGGATTGTTTTGAGTCATTTTAGTTATGTTTAAGTTATTTGCTAGATAAATAGTTATATTGTTTTTCTGAAAAAGTAATCTAATCTTATATAATCTTCAATTACGAGTGATCCTTTTTCCCTTTTAGTTGGTAACTTCTTGGTTTTTATTTCTTTTTTTAGGTGTTATTTTTTTATTTCTTTTTAAAGAAAGACTATTTAATATACTTCCTTCATTTAATAGTCCTGGAGTGTCTATAATGGTAAAGTCTTCTAGTTCTATTTCTACTTTATCTAAAGTAGTAGAAGGATAAAGACTAGTTGTTACTTCTAGTTGTTTATCAGTATAGTTTTTTATTATTTTATTTATTAGTGTAGATTTACCTGAATTAGTCATTCCAACAAAATATACTTTATTATTATTTTTATTATATTTTTTTATTTTTGTTTAATAAGCTATCTAGATTGTAATTTTTTTATTGAACTTATTATTTCAATATCTAGATAGTTATTAGTTATATTAGATATATAATTTATTAATTTATAGTCCTGAACTGACTTAGGTAGTAAATCTTTTTTTGGTTAAAACTAGTATGACATTATTAAAATTATTTATATAGTTTAAGTTTATATTTAATAATGATGTTAAATAAACTACTAATGCATCTTTTAGGAATACTATTTAAGATGTCAGTATAATCTTGATTTGTTAATGACACTTGTTTATATTCACCATAGTTTTTTAACTTGAAACATCTTGTACATAATTCTTTATTTATGTCTTCAGTATATCCTTCTTTTTGTGGTTCTTCTTCTTGTAATATTATACCGCATCCGCTACATCTTTTAATCATAATATTCTCCTATTCTAAATAGTCCTTTTTTGGCCATTTTATTTATTTTTTTCTTCTCTATGTATCTATTTATTTTGGTAAATGGCATATCTATATCTGACATAGGATTCACAAGAACTGTTGTTATTCCTACTCTATTTCCTCCATAGATGTCTGTCACTAATTGGTCTCCTATTATAGCTACTTCAGATAAATCTAATTTATATGTTTTTTTAGTATCTTTAAAAAAATTTTTGTCTTGCTAGGTTTTTCTAGCAGATGGACAACAATCAACATTTAAGTATTTCTTAAATGGTTCTAATCTCTCTCTTGGTGAATTTGAGAATATTACTACAATAAAAGCCTTGTTCTTTTTAATTTATCAAAATGGTCTTTTAATTTTTTCGTTGGTTTTTTATCAACATAAGGAACACATGTGTTATCTAAATCAAATAGTAGACACTTTATTCCGTTTTCTTTTAAGTTGTTGTAATTTATGGTATAAATACTTTTTTTGATAAACATCTGGATAGAAATAATTCATAGTATTCACCTCTCTATAGATATTATACTATATTTTTTTTATTATTGAAAGACAGTTTGTAATCTTACTATTTTTTTATTTCGCATAAGTTTTTATTAGGAGGATGTATTTTTATGTTGTTTAACTTATTTAATCTTTTAATTGGTAATCTTACTTTTTTTACTGGTGCTTACTCTAATAATGTTTTTCCTGATCCTTTATCTAAAGAAGAGGAAGAAAAATATATTGAAAAAATGATTAATGGTGATAAAGAGGCTAGAAGTAAACTTATTGAACATAATCTTAGATTAGTGGCACATATTGTTAAGAAATTTGAATCTACTTACAATGATGTTGATGATCTTATTGGAATAGGTACTGTTGGACTTATTAAAGGTATTGATAGTTTTTCTCCTGACAAGAATGTTAGACTTACTACTTATATTGCTAAATGTGCTGAAAACGAGATACTTATGTACTTTAGATCGGATAAAAAGAATGCTAAAAATGTGAGTATTTATGATGGTATCAGTTATGATAAAGAAGGTAATGAAGTTACTATTTTAGATGTTCTTAAAACGGAAGATCCTGATTTTAATGAGGAAATATATAAAAATGATAATATTAAATTATTGAAGAAGTATATGAATGTTCTTACTCCTAGAGAAAAAAAGATGTTCTTACTAAAAGGTATGGTCTTAATAATAATGATGAAATTACACAAAAAAAGAAATTGCTAAAAAAATCTTGGTATATCTAGAAGTTATGTTTCCAGAATTGAGAAAAGAGCTATTACAAAAATTTTAAGAGAATTTATTAAAAATGACAGTAAGAAACAGTAAAATTGTAAATAAATGTTGACTAAAATGCATTTTTATGGTAAAGTTAATTACGAACTGATGAGGAGGGAATACGATGAAGAAAGTAACAACTAAAAAAACTAGATCTGTAAATAATAGACCTAACTGTTTAAAAAAATAACTAAAAGGTACTCAAAAAGGTTAATTTTACTACTGTTGTTGATAAAGACGGTAACAAGATTAAGACTAGTGTTAGAGAAGCTAGAACTATGAAGAAGAATAATAAAAAAGATGCTTAATGAAATGGATTTATATCCATTTTTTTAATTTATCCACACCTAGTGTTGATAAAAAAATCAAATCAAAGGAAGAAAAAAATCAAGAAGAAATAGTTAAATATATGTTAAAAAAACAGATTATCAAAGTTGTTTTAAAAATATATTAAAGTTATTTCTGAAAAAAAGATACATTTAAATATGTAAAAAAAATAAAATAGATTATGATAATATTTTTATACAAAAAAATGAAGCTTTTTTTAACTATATAAAAATACCATTTAAAAAAATTATGAAACAATTTTTAGATTATGCATCGCAAGGAGTTATAAATAAAAAAATGTATTAGAAAAAAATATCTTTATATAAAATTAGAATATGAAAATTTAGTATCTGGATCAATTTCATTTTTTTGATATAAAAAGACATTGCAAATCTACTTTTTGGAAGGTAAGGATAATTTAGTAAAAACAATGCAAGAAAAAATCAATAATATATTAAAATTAAAAAGACGAGCAATAGCTCGTCGTAAAATACCATCTTGTCGAAATGGTAACACACACCGCTATTGGCAAAGCCAATAGCGGTGTGCAAAGGAAAATACCTTTTAAACATACTTTTAACAAGGCATAAAGTTCAAGTAAAAAAATTATATATTTACTTATAAACAAAATGGGTCATTTTTTTATTTAATTACTAATTTTATCAAGTAAATCTGAAATTCCATTAGAGTAATCACATATTGAATTTTTGTATTGAATTAATTAACACAATTATGGCCTCTGCAAAAATCATCTTCAGTATATTCTTTTTTTGGTTTTAAATCTAATAGTTCTCTATTTAATATTGGTTCATTTTTGTATATTTAATTCTTTACATAAATTATTAGAAAAATGCAGTCAATATTTGTAATTGTTCATAAATAATACTTTGTTTTTTTCTTCTTTTAATGTCTGTTCCTTAAAAAAATACCATATACTCATTTATATCTTCAATCATAATTTCACCTAAACATTTTTATTCAATTCAAAAAGCAACCTGCTCTTGAGTTTTTTTCGTTTGTTGTATTTGCTTTAATCCATAATTTTTTAAATTTTCTTTTCTGGCCTGATAAAGTCATAATGGATTGTTTTAATTTGTTCATACCAAATAATCTTTGCTGTGCATTATATCTTGCAGCAATGGCTGGATTTGTAGATGTTTGAGTTTTACCTACAGAAGTATATTCATATCTAGGTATTTGACTATCCCTAATTGCTTGTACTTTTTTTCTCGTTCTACTTGTGCTCTTTGGGCATAAGTTTTTAATTTGATTTTTCTAAGTTAACTATTCTATCTTTTTAATTTATACGCCTTACTTACATCAGTATATTCTTCGTATTCAAATGATTCGGATTTATGTTGGTCTAAAACACCAGGATTCCAAGGAACCGAGCCATGCTTTTTTTATTGTTATTTTTTTCTAACTCTTCTTTTTGCATCACTTAATTGTATTTTTTTAGATAATCTAAACTTTCCATTGTTTCACCTACATTTTTTTATACCTTCCATTGTTTCAGAATTAAGCATACTATTAAATCCATTAATTTTTATTTAATGCTGCATTTATATCATTCATTAAACTTTGATAAACATTTGAATCAAAATGAACTTTGGTTTGAGATTAACATTTTTTGATATTCTTGTAATTGCCATTCTATATCTCCAATATAGTCTGGGTCCCAACTTTGCATATTATTAACTTCTGATATTAAAGATTCAATTGGACCTGATATTGTTTCAGTATTAGTGCTTGCATTGTTTTTTTGGACTGCGTTTGAGTTTTTTCATTCTTTGGTTCAATGATTTGTTGTACCCATTCTTCTAAACTGGGATTATCTACTGATACATCACTTAATATATCAACTGCCATAAACCATTCATCGCTCATACTTTTAACATTCTCGATAATGTATTTATAAAATTGCATTACTTTTGTCCACTTGTGCAAAAAATCCTCTTTATTATTTTGAATTGCTTGTTTTGCATCTCCAACATTTGCAAAATCACGTGCATATTTTTTTAATTCTTCTAATGCTTGTTCTATCGACATTATAACCACTTCCTATAATAATATAATATCACAAAAAAATATGATACAATATCAAAATAATGTAAAATTTTTACATTTTTTTAGTCAATTTTGTAAATATTGTGATATAATTTGATTAGTTAGTAGTTATTACTACCTATAAATTTACGCCTAATGGTTGTTGTACTTCCATCAAAATAGCATCAATATGAAAATAAAGCCTTATTTTAGAAGGCTTTTTATATTTTTATGTGTATTTAGGTACATATTAGGTACATATTTATAACTAATTTTATTAATTTTCCAAATGAAAGGAAAATTAATAATGAATAACTATTGTATAAACTTAAAAGAAGAAAGAATAAACCATACTGCAAATGAAGAAATACGATTTTCCTTTGTAGGGAATGTAATAATAAAGAATATAAAAAAAGTCCACTTCTGACAAAAAAAGTCCGGTTACAAGTGGACAAATGAGAAAAAATGCACAATCATTGTGCAAAATATGTAAAAAAGAATGAAACTTCGTTTCTATTTAAAATATTCATCAAATATACTTTCAATGTTTCCTTCAATTGCATAATAGTAGAATGAACCCTCTTGATTTTTTTATACTCAGTATTTTTTTCTCTTCATAATTATTATTATTAAATATTTTTTTAATTCTTCATTGGCAAATTCTAACACTATTGAACTGTAATATATTTGAAAAGTATAATTTTGATTATTTACTTGATATGATACAGTTAATTGGTCTCTTTGTGGTCCCCCTCTTCCTAAACTATATGTTTTTACTAATTTGTTTGTATTTACTTTATCTAGTATTTGTTTAAGTTGTTCTTTAGATAACGATACTTCTTTATCTATGTCTTGAGCATCTCCAAGATCCTTTTCTCCTAGTTCTAGATAATTTTACATTTGAGATATTGTAAGATAATAATTTATCAATCCAAGTTTCTTTAACATCATTATTGCTATTATTATTTTTCAATCACTTCATTTTTTTATTATTTACATTTATTTTTTTCAGTTAAAAAAATAATGCAATAATTATCAATAATATAATTATAATTACTGTTAGAAATATAATTATAATATTTTTTTACTTTTTGTCTTCTTTCATGGCTTCATTCACCTTCTTACCTTCTTTTTTAATTTTATTATATCATATTATAATTATAATTACTAGTATTCATAAAAAAATATGGCCATTTTCTAGTCATACTTTTTCTCTTTTTCTTCTGGTAATTTTTTTAATAGTTTATTATAATATTCTTTTTCCTAATCGATATTCTTCCTCTATTATTTCTTTACTTGGCTTCTTTTTTTATTTTCATTATTCATGTTAAAAACTCCTCTCTTTATTTATTATAAAGAGAGAAGTTATATTTATACTAATGTTTTTTTACTTTTTTTCTATCATGTTCTCACTTGTTGTTATATATGAGCCTACTACTGCTATATCGACATCTTTTAATAGTTTTATTGTTTTATCATTGATGCCACCATCTACTTCTAGTAAAAATATATTTTTATCTTTTATTAGATTTTTTATTTCCTTTTATTCTGGTTGGACTATTTTTCTAGAAATGGTTGACCTCCTAAACCAGGCTCCACTGTCATTATTAATATTAAATCAATATCATTTAGGTATGGTATTAATTTATTTATATCAGTATTCGGCTTGATTGATATACCTCTTTTAAAGCCATAATCTTTTATTTTATTTAATGTATTTTGTATATTTTCTTCTATTTCTTGATGGATTGTTATATTTTTCAATATTTTTTTCAAATCTTTTTATTTGTTCAATATATGATAGAGGACTACTATGCATTAGATGAATATCTAATTTTTTTATTTGATATTTTTAGATATTTCTATTGTTTCTTTTTACTGGTAAAGATATTTGAGATACAAATTTTCCGTCCATTACATCTATATGGAAGAATGATATATCAGTGTTATTTAATGTTTTTATTGCTTTTTCTTTGTCTTTTGTATTTAGTATTGATACTGATATTTTCATTTTTGACCTCCTATAAAAGATTTATAATTATTATATCTAGATAATAATATTTTGTTTTGTTCTACTAATCTTTTTACTTCGCAATCATCTTCTTTAATGTGCATGCAATCTTTATATTTGCAATTATGTAAATTATCAAACATATCTTTCATATTATCTCTAATGTCTATTTTAGTCATACCATGAAAGTCAACTGATGAAAAGCCTGGTGTATCTGCAATAAGTGAATTATCGATATCATATAAAGTAATACATCTTGTAGTATGTTTGCCACGACCTAAGGCTTTAGATATCTCATTTGTCTCAAGATTTAGATTTTTATCTAACTTATTTAATAGCGATGATTTTCCTGCGCCTGACTGACCAGCAAAGACAACTATTTTTACCTGCAATTAGCTTTTTTTATTTCTTTTGATATTGTTATTTGTTACTACAGTATAACCAATACTTTGGTAGTAGTTAAATATCTCTTTAATATTTTTTTCTTCCTCTTCATTTAGTAAGTCTGTCTTTGTTAAGCATATTATTGGCGTTATATTATTATAAGATATTATTGTTAGTAATTTATCTAGTAGATTGCTATCAAAATTTGGTTCTTTTACTGAAGTTACAATTAAAGCTATATCTACATTAGCTATTTGCGGTCTGATTAGCGAGTTTTTTCTAGGTTTTATTTCTAATAAATAATTATTTATATCATCTATTACTACTTTGTCTCCTACTAAAGGAGTTATTTTGTCTAATCTAAATTTTCCTCTTGGTTTGCAAATATTTATACCTTTATTGGTTCTTACTGTATAATTGTTGCTTTCATTTTTGATTATTATACCTTCCATATTTCTTTTCCTATTCTGTTTTATCATCACTTGGTAATAGAGGATCAGTTGGATTTGTTTTATCTTCTGGTTTTTTTGATATTGTTACTTTTAGAGTATAACCATTGTAAATAGGGTCTCCTGGATCTCTTCCTTGTGATAATATTATATTTTTCCTCTACATCTGTTGTTTCTTTATATGTTATATCTAAAGTTAAATTGTTTTCTTTAGCAAAATCTTGTACTTTTGATAAAGTCCATTTCTCTTTGACCATGTCTGGATATACATCTACTTCTGGAATATACAAGATTACTGTATCTTTAGCATATAACTTTGTTTCTTTTTCTTTATCAAACTTTGGTTCTTGATCTATTATTTGTTCTTCTTTATCTTTATAGTCGGATGTATTTTCTACTTCTTTAGTTTTTCATCTCTACTTTAATACCTTTTTAATTCTAGTTTTTGCTTTTTTATTTCATAGTAATTTTTTTCCAGTATAGTCTTCTAGTAATAAGTATTCTTTGCCAGAAGATTCTACTATTGTAATAGTACTTCCTTTGGTTTTGGTTGAACCAGCTTTTGGCTCTGTTCTTATTACTACTCCTTCTTCAATATCAGCATTTTCTTCATCTTTTGTTGTATATTTTAGGCCTCTCTTTTCTACTTCTTTTATAGCTTCCTCAAGAGTAAGGCCTGCTACATCTGGCACTTTTACTTCTTTAACATCGTGATTACTAATTAGTAGATATACCAGTGCTAATGCTATTAATATTACTAGAAGAACTCCTGCTAAAATAATTGGTAATTTGTTTTTTTCATCTTTTTCGTTTAATATTGAATCATCATTATCCATATTTTCTTCTTTTTCTAGTGGTTTATCTACTACTGATTTTTTTGGCTCTTTTGGTATTGGAGCTATTACTTTTGTCTCTTCTAGGTCATTTTCAGGATATTCATATACTAACCTTTTTTCATTGTCTCTTTCTAAAGCCGTTTGCAAATCATTATACATTTCTCTTACAGAATCATATCTATTCTTTGGATTCTTAGCAGTAGCTTTTAAGATTATATTTTCTACTGACTGTGGTATTGTAGGATTTTGCTTTCTAACACTTGGCATTTTTTCTTTCATGTGTTTTAATGCTATTTCGACAGCAGTATCTCCTTTAAATGGTACTGATCCTGTTAATAACTCATACATTAATATTCCTAATGAATATATATCACTTTTTACTGTAGATCCTTTGCCATTAGCCTGCTCTGGTGGTAAATAGTGGACTGATCCCATTACGGAATTTGTTTGAGTTAATTGTGTTGAGTTTAAAGCCATTGCTATTCCAAAATCAGTTATTTTGATACGACCATTATCTTCAATCATTATATTTTGTGGTTTTATATCTCTATGAATTATATAAGCTTCATGAGCATGGGCTAATCCATCTGTTAACTGACTCATTATGTCTATTACTTCTGTTAGGGTTAAAGCTCCTCTTTTTTTGGAGTAATTGCTTTTAATGTTTTTTTCCTTCGATATATTCCATTACAATATAATAGTTTCCATCTTCTTCTCCAACATCATATACTTCAACGATATTTGGATGTGATAGATTGGATACTGATAAAGCTTCTCTTTTAAAACGACGAATGAATTTTTCATCATTTGAAAGATCTCCTCTTAAAACTTTTATGGCTACTTTTCTTTCGAGAATGGTATCTTCTGCTAAATAGACATTTGCCATTCCTCCTTCACCAATGGTTTTTATTATTTCATATCGATCATTTATCTTTTTGACCTTTAGTTAACATTACTTATCACCACTTTCCTTTTTCAGATATGCTATTGAAATGTTATCTGTTCCCCCTCTTATATTACTCTTTTTTATTAATTTTTCTACTTGCTCTTCGATTGATGATTTACTATTTAATACTTTTTCTATTTGTTCATCTGTTACCATATTAGTTAATCCATCACTACATAGGAATAGGCCATTTATGGTATTATCGACATCGAAGATATCTATTTCAATTGGATCATTAGCTCCTAGTGCCCTTGTAAGCAAGTTCTTTCTTGGATGAAACTTGGCTTGCTCAGGAGTTAGTTCTCCTGTTGAAACTAATAAATTTACTAGGGTATGATCTTTGGTTACTTTATGTAGTTTTTCATTTTTTACTACATATCCTGATGAATCTCCTATATTTCCATAAAGGATATAGTCATCTGTTTTTACTGCTATTACTAGGGTTGTTCCCATTCCTTTACTTTCTGGATGAACAGAGGTATATTCAAATATTTTTTCATTTATTTCTTTTACTATTTTTTTCTTAACCAATCTATTCCTTCTTCTTTCTTACCTATTGTTTCCATACTTTCAAAACTTTGAACTATATGTTCTATAGCTATATTTGAAGCTATTTCTCCAGCTTTATGTCCTCCCATTCCATCTGCTACCGCTAGAATGAATTCATTATTTTTATTGCCAACTATTATTACACTATCTTCATTATGTGTTCTTACTTTTCCGGCATCTGTCATATAAAATGTTTGCATTTTTTCACTTCCTCTTAATTATTAGCTCTTAATTGACCACATGCAGCATCAACAGAGCCTCCAAATTCTTTTCTTATTGTTACATTTATCTTATTTTTCTTTAGTATATCATAAAACTTCATAATTTTCCACTCTTTTGTTCGTTTAAATTCAATATTTTCTGTTTCATTATATGGTATTAGGTTAACATAACAATTTATTCCTTTTAATAATAAGGCTAATTCTTTAGCATTTTCTTCACTATCATTTACATTATCAAGCATTATATATTCAAAGGTTACTCTACGATTTGTCTTATTTATATATTCTTTTATTGTTTCCATTAATTCATTTAAAGGATATGCTTTATTGATAGGCATTATTCTACTTCTAAGGGTGTCAGTAGGGGCATGTAAGCTTATGGCTAGGTTTACTTGTCCTTCTTCATTCATAAACTTCTTTATACCAGGAATTACTCCACATGTTGATATGGTTATATGTCTTGAACCGATATCGATTCCTTTACCACAATTTATTATTTTTACAAATCTTAAAACATTATCATAGTTATCAAATGGCTCTCCTATTCCCATTAATACTACATGAGTTATTCTTTTATTTATATCTTCTTCTATTTGAAGGATTTGCTGTACTATTTCATAGGCTAATAAGTTTCTTACTTTTTTTAATCTTCCACTTTCACAAAAAGCACAGGTCATGTTACAACCTACTTGAGATGATACACAGATACTTGTTCCGTAATCATGAAACATTAATACGGATTCTATCTTGTTTCCATCTTCTAATTCAAATAGATATTTATTGACATTCTTGCCTTGTTGTTTTACTAACATTTTTTTAATTTTATAGAAAGAGAAATCTTGTTTTTAGTTTTTTTCTCTTACTTCTTTACTTATATTTGTCATATCATCAAATGATGTTACTCTTCTTTTTATATAGGGCTTCATATACTTGAACTGCTCTAAACTTTTTTTCATTTATTGATATGAAATAGTCTTCTAATTCTTTTTATTGTTAAATCATATATATTTCTCATTTTTTTCACTTCTAACTTTCCATTATTATTATACCAAAAATATGTTATTAAAAACATATTTTTGATTATTTTTTTCTTTATGTTCTTTGTGTTCATGATGTGAATGTCCTCTTATTCCATATCTTTTGGTTATTGGATCTTTGAATAAGAAGCTTTTTATTGGTAATAATGTTAATACCATATAGGAACCGAATATTATAAATAATACTAATACTGATATGTATGCATAAAAGAAATGTAATGCTTCCATATTTATTACATAGTTAAATACTAGATTACTTATAATAATAGTTAAATAGAATATTGTGATATCTATTGGTAATATGGCTTTTTTGGTTATTAATTGATAGGCATAAAATAGTAATGGTATTAGCACTATTATTACTAATATACTTAAGGCTTTAGCTTCAAAGTAATTGGGATTAAGGCCATATACCGCTCCATCATATAGTGTCCATATAAAGGTTGGAGTTAAGGCTATTTTGATATGTTCCCAAGTACTTTCGTTTACTGCTGCAAAAAGGGATACTACTTTATTATGTCCTGACCATTCGTACATGAAATGTAAAAGCGTTCCTATTACCGATATAAAAATTATAGCTATTACTGTATTCATATGTCCTCCTATTTACAATATAATTATATATTATTTTTTATTTATTACAACTAGTTATTTTTAATAAAATCACAACAATTAAAAAAACGAGTAATTCCTTATGATATATGGTTTTTACTCATTTTTTTGCTGTCAAATAGTTATTTATTATTATTTAATAATCTTAGAGTATTTAGAATGCATAATACTGTTACACCGACATCAGCAAAGACAGCCTCTAGCATTGTTGATACTCCTAGTAGAGTTAATATTAGTACTAATAATTTTATACCTATAGCAAAGATTAGATTTTGATTTATTATCTTTCCTGTTTTCTTAGATATGTTTATAGCAGTTATTATTTTATCTAAGTTATCATTCATTATTACGACATCTGATGCTTCGATAGCGGAGTCTGTTCCTAGAGAGCCCATAGAAATACCTAGATCTGCTAGTTTTAGAACTGGAGCATCATTGATACCATCTCCAACAAAGGCTACGATTGTTCCTTCTTTTTTGTTTTTGATTATTTTTTCTAAATAGTTATATTTATCATTTGGTAACATACCATAATTTACATCTTCGATATTTAGTTCTTTAGATATTTCTTCGGCTTTTTCTTTGGTATCTCCAGTAAACATATGAACTGTTATATTCATATCTTTTTAATTTTTTTATTGTTTCTTTAGCAGTACTTTTTTTATTTCGTCTTTTTATTTCGATATCTGCGACTAGACTATCATTTATTGTTAGATAGATATTACTACTTTCTTCTTTGATACCACAATATTTAGGAGTTCCTATTTTTATTTTATCTTTTTTATAAGTAAATTCTATTCCTTTTCCTGATACTTCTTTAAAGTCTTTGATATCTTTATGAGATACTTCTTTATTATATTTTTTTAATATTGATTTAGCAATAGGATGATTTGAAAGAGATTCTCCTTTAGCAAAGATTTCCATTACATTATCTTCAGTATAGTCTTTATTGTGGATATTTATTTTTGATATATAGAACTCTCCTGTTGTGATAGTTCCTGTTTTATCAAAGGCTATTTCTTTGATATTTTTGATACTATCTAGATAGTTACTTCCTTTTACTAGTATTCCTTCTCTAGATGATGCTCCAATACCTGAAAAGTATGATAGTGGTATTGATATGGCTATAGCACATGGACAAGATATTACTAGTATTGTTAAGCCTTTATAGATACTTTCACTATATGTTAGATTTGTAAATAGTGGTAATACGACTGCTGTTAGAATGGCGATTATGATTACTCCTAATGTATATTTAGATGAGTATTTTTGATACTACTTTTTTTCGGTTTTGGGTTTTTTTCTTTCGGTAGCAGTTTCTACTAATTCTAGTATTTTATTTACTGTTGAATCTTTATAGATTGATGTTACTTTTTACTTCTAGTAAACCTCCTTTATTTATACTTCCTGATAAGATGTTATCTCCAATATTTACTGATATTGGAAGTGATTCTCCAGTTAAGGCACTTGTATCTAACATGGAAGAACCTTTTACTATGCTTCCATCTAGTGGTACTCTTTCTCCTTCTTTAATTACGATTATATCTCCGACTTTTATTTCGGTTGTTGGAACTACTATTATTTTATTATTTTTCCTTTTAAATTTGATGTTTCTTCTTTGATATCCATAAGTTCGGCTACTGAGTTACGACTTTTATTTACAGCCATGCTTTCTAATACTTTTCCTAAATCATATAAGAATAGGACCATTAATCCTTCATGGGAATCTCCTAGTGCAAAAAGCACCGAGAGCAGATATTGTTACTAGGAAGTTTTTCATTTATTACTTTCTTTCTTAATTGTTTAATAGCGGTTAATAGTGTTTTTATATATTAGGATTATATAGGCTACTACTATTAAGATAGTACTTAAATAGTTTGATAATTTTAGTACTATTCCAAGTAATCCTATTAAACCTCCTAGTACTATTCTATAGATATCTATATTTTTTTAATTTTCTTTTTAATTTTATCTTCACTTAAAAATAGCACCTGGTTCTATTTCACTTACTATTTTTTTATATAAGTAAAAAGCATCTTTTTAGGTTTGTTTCCACAGTTACTGTTGATGAATTAAAATTAACGATGGCTTTTTTTGATATTTTTTTATCTTCATTTAATTTATTTTTCAATGGTTTTTAGCACAATTAGCACAGTCTAGATTTTTTTGATATTATATTTATATTTCATTTATATGTTCCTTTCCAATATTAAATAGTTTTTTCACATGGTCATCACTTAGTTCGTAGTAGACTGTTTTTCCTATCTTGGTATATTTTACTAATTTTGCTGATTTTAGTATTCTTAGTTGATGTGAAATAGCGGATTGTGTTCCTCCAACTAGTGTTGCTATATCGCTAACACATAATTTATTTTCTAATAAGACATTTATTATTTTTACTCTTGTTGAATCTGCAAATACTTTGAATAGTTCTGCTATATCAATAATTGTATCTTCTTCAAGTAATTCTTTTTGGACTTTCTTTATATCTACATTATCTATCATATTATTTCTCCTTATTATATATGAATATATATTCATATATTTAAATAATACCACTATTACTAAAAGATGTCAATATGTTTATATTATTTTTTTATCAAACATATTTATTATATATAAATTAATTATTATGTACTGTGATTATTCTAAGAAGAAATAATTTTAGTTTTGAGATTACAAGCTCAAAACTTTTTTCTAATGACCTTAGGCATTAGAAAACGGCGAACAACAAAGTGTGAGACGATACTGAAAAAGAATCTATTTAATAGACTCTTTATCTTTATATTCTTCTAGTGTTAGGTTATTGTTATAGATATTACTAGCTATATTTCCTACATATCTTAAATGCCATGGTTCATAACTATATTTGGTTATATCTTCTTTTCCTTCGGGATATCTTATGATAAAACCATATCTATGACTATTTTGATGTATCCATTTAGTTTCTATTTTATCTTCAACATCATGTTCTATATAACATTTTCCATCTTTATATATACAAAAATCTAAGGCTAATCCTGTTTGATGTTCACTCTTACCAGGAGATGCTATTCTTGTTATGGCATAGGTAAATCCTTTTTCTTCTAGTAATTTATTGTATATTTTTTCTTGATAATCATAATCTCGATAACCACTTACTATATCGATATGATATCCATATCTTAAGGCTTCTCTTTTTTTAGTTCTTGAAATGCTTCTAGGGCTTTATTATCTAGTAATATGTTTTTCTTTATATTCACTATGAACATTTTTCTAATGTATTTGGTATATATGCTCTTGGCAGGGGATTATCTTTATTTACTAAAAATACTATAATCCATAGATACCTCCTACTGTATTATATGTTATAAAAAAAGAAATAGATACTATTTTTAATTTATCTATATCTTTCTTTACTTTATTTATTTTTGGTATTTAGAGTAGTTATTTTTATCTTATAAGTCTTGTTTTTTTGTGTTTTTCGAGATTTTTGATTATTTTTCTTTGATTATTTCATAATTTTTCCTTTAATATTTTTTTAGATTTTCTATCTCTTCAGTTAATTCTTGATGTTCTTTTAGGTAGTTATTTAATTCTTTATTTTTGTTGCTTAGGGTTACCTTTTGATATAGGGTATATACTAGAAGGCTAAATACTATTAGGGTTATGATGATTATTATTGTAGTTAATATTTTGTTTATTTTTTTATTTCTCATTAGTAATATAACGCCTTCTTTCCATAATAGTTATATCTTTCTTTGAAGATACTCTTTGACTGGTATTTGGCTTTACCATCTATTGGGTCTGATATTATAACTTTATCTTCGGTATAGCCTATTATTACTACAGCATGTTCGTTGGCCTTCCAGTAAATTGTTTCTCCTGTTGGTTCATATATCCAAGACCTTGATATATAAGGGACTGCTAGTGACATGGAAGTCCATACCATAACTGGTTTTCCTGTTTTTACTACTTCTAGTATTTTTTCAAAACTGGTTCCTGTTGCTATTTTGATACCACTTTTATATTGGTTAGCAACATTAGCAATTGGTTTTTCATATACTCCGTAAGCATTTAAACTATAGGGATTACCTATAAACTCTACTTCAGGATTGCCTCCATATAGTTTGCCATTTTTTGTTACGGGAACACTTCCTTTTGGTAATTTATTTATGATATCGTCAGGAGTTACTGCTACTCCATAGTAATTTAGAAGAATGGTTAAGGCTACTGATTCACAACCGGTTGGATAGTTGGGATACTGATTGATAAATGGCACATTTGAAATATAGAAACTATTTTTTTCAGCATTCTCTTTGACTAGTTTATAGTACTCTTTTTGAAGACTTGATAGTTTGTCTTCGAGGTCTACGATGGTATTTTCTAGTGATGTTATATCTTCTTCAAGGTCCTTAGAGATTGTTTTTTCACTAGTCATTATTTCCTCTATATCTTCATCATTAAAGGCTGAGACCGCGAGTAAATCTGATACTGAGGTATTTAAAGTTTCTTTTTCTTCTTTTAAAGTACTTATATCTTTCTTATCTTTTAGGTCTTCTTCTAGTTTGGTATTAGATGCTTTTAGGGCTACTATATCGTTATTTAGTATTAGTATTTCTGATATCATTAATAGTAATACTATGGTAAAACCTAGTAGTGTTTTTTTCATAACTACTCCTCTTTTCTTTTTTATAATTTGGTTATGTTTGGATGGCCTTTCATTAGTTTTCTGATACCAAATGGATGTGGGAAGGCTACTGTTATGATGGATTTATCAACACTTATTACTATTCCTTCACCAAACTCAGTATGTAAGATATGTTCTCCTACTTCGTAAGTGGCATTTTTATCGACAGTCTTTCTTACTTTAGTTATTATTTTTTTCTAGTTTTTTTGGTCTTTCTTTATCGATATATTCTTTATCTATTTCATCAATAAATCTACTTGGTTGATTTCTCATTGGATTACCAAATAACATTCTGGTATCTGCTGATGTTATATATAATTCTTTTTTGGCTCTTGTTATAGCGACATAACATAGTCTTCTTTCTTCTTCAATAGCTGAATTACTTCCATCATTGATGGCATTATAGTGAGGGAATATTCCTTCTTCCATACCGACAATGAAGACATAATCAAATTCTAGTCCTTTAACGGAATGGACTGTCATTAGGCTTACTCTATTTGAACTATCTTGATGTTCGGACATGTCACTTACTAATGAGATTTCGTCTAGGAAGTCTCCGAGTGAGGCAGTTCCATATTCTTCTTCATAACTTTTGGTTACACCTTTGAACTCATTTAGGTTCTCTAGTCTTATTTCATCTTCGAGTAATTTGGATGTTGATAGTTCTTTTTTTGATACCGGTTTTTTTCTAAAAATTTCATCTATTAATTCAGTTAGTGATAATGATTCACTGGCTTTGGTTAGGTCTTCGATTAGGTTTTTGAACTCTAGTTCTTTTCCTTTACTTATTGTTTCATATAGAGATAATTCTCTAGTTGTTGCTTCTTCAGTTAGAGTCTCAATTGTTTTATCTCCGATTCCTCTTCTTGGGGTATTTATTACTCTAAGCAAACTTACATCATCTTTATGATTATTTATTAGTCTTAAGTAACATAATAGGTCTTTTATTTCTTTTCGGTTATAGAAGTAGAAACTTCCTACAACTCTATATTTAATATTTTTCTTTAGCATTTCTTCTTCGATAACACGAGACTGGGCATTGGTACGATATAATACGGCGATATCTTCTTCGTTTATGCCTTCACTTAATAGTCTTTTTATTTCAGTTCCTACGAATGATGCTTCTTCTTTTTCATTTGCTACTTCTTTATATTTTTAATTTTATTACCAGTTGCATTATTACTCCATAGGTTTTTTTATCTTTTCTTTCATGATTGTTTTTGATTACGCTATTAGCGGCATTTAATATGGTTTTGGTTGAACGATAGTTTTCTTCAAGTAGAATTGTTTTGGCCTCAGGATAATCTTTTTCGAAGTTTAGGATATTCTTGTAGTTGGCTCCTCTAAAGGCATATATTGCTTGATCATTGTCTCCTACTACGAAGATATTTCGATACTTTGCTGATAGTAATTTACTAAAGGTATATTGGGCTTCATTGGTATCTTGATACTCATCTATTAGGATGTATTTATATCTATCTTGATATTCTTCTAATACACGAGGATAGTTTCTGAATAATTTTATTGGTAGTATTAGTAAGTCATCAAAATCTACGGAATTACCATTTTTTAGTTTTTGTTGATATTCTTTATAGACTTCGACTACTTTGTGATCAAACTCTACTTTAGCAAATGAATCTATACTCATCATTTCATTTTTAGCAGAACTTATTTTATTTTTTATTTCTCTTGGGTTATATCTATCTTTAGACATATTTTTATCTTTTAATATTTTCTTTATGATTGTTAGGACATCATCGCTATCTATAATAGTAAAGTTTTTTTCATAGCCTAACATGCTATAATTTTCTTTTAATATTTTTTTAGGCCTAAGGAATGAAATGTTGATATTTGGATATTATAGGCTTCTTTTCCTATTAATCTTACTACTCTATCTTTCATTTCTTTAGCGGCTTTATTAGTAAATGTTATAGCTAATATGTTATATGGACTTATACCATTTTCGATTAGATTTGCTATTCTATTTGTTGATACTTTGGTTTTTCCTGAACCAGCTCCTGCTAAAACAAGCATTGGTCCATCTATATGATCAACGGCTTTTTGTTGTTCTTTATTTAATTCTTGTATTTGCATCTTGTTACCTCACTTTTCTCTATTTCATTGTATCATATTTTAGGGATATTATAAAGGGTAAGATGTTTATTTTGTTATTTTTTGTCACTTTAAGTCTTGGGTCTTAAAGTGCTATTTAAAGCCAATATTTTTATTGTCTTTAAATAGGATACCAACCGTATTTATTATAGAGTAGTTAGGGATATATACTTTTTTTCCTGTTTGACAAAAGTATGTATTTATGCTATTATTAGTACGTAAGCAAGGAAACTTGCATAAAATAAAAATAGGAAACATTCAATAGTCACAATTGAGTGTTGCCAATAATTTGGTTTCACCTAACTTAAGACATTAAGTTAGGTGATTTTCTTTTTAATTAAATGTTTTTAAATAACAATATAATCAAAAGGAAGATTGTTATAGTTTGAAAGAAAATTAAAAAATCTTTCTTGCTCATAATATTGCCTCCCTTCCTTAATAGAAGTTTGGCAAGCACCCAACTTATTTGAATATCTCCTAATACAATTATAACATTTTTTATATGTTAAAAAAACAAGCAAACATCTTAATATTTATGGTGTTTTTCTTTAATATTTATTATAACTTTACAAATAATGTAAATAGTTCATAGATTTCTTTTTGGAGGATATAAATTACTATAGAAAGTCCTTAAGCTTTCTATAGCAGTGAACAACGAAGTGTTAACTTTAAAAAAAGAAGGATCTATTTTTTTCCTTCTATTAAATATTTTTTTACTAGTAATTTTTATTATTTTTATCTCTAAAAACATAACAATGGATTTTGTCTATCTAATTATTTATCTGCTTCGTTATTATTCGTATTTTTTTATATTATTTATCCTATATACTATAGGTCAAAACCTCTTTTATTTTCATAATTTGTAATAATAACTTCTTCTACTTTTCCTCTTTTTTTACCATTGGCGTTGATACTTCTCTTTGCTTCTATTAAATGTATATTATAATCTTTATAAAGTTCATTTATTAGTTCAGTATTATGATTAGATAACATTACGTAGCAGCCTTTGTCTGATAATTCCCTATATACTCTGGCTAACCTCTTTTGTTGTTCTTTACCAAAGCCATCCTCTGTATAACTATTGAAAGTTGAGGCATCTGAATCATATGGTGGATCAAAATATATAAAATCTCCTTTTTTTGCTTCTTTTTACTGCTTCTTCAAAATCTGTTGATAATATTTTTATATCATTGTAATTTAAAAATCCACATATAATTCCTAAGTTTTGTCCTTCATAGGTATTTACTTTTGTTTTTTTACCAAATGGTACATTAAATTCGTTTTTACTATTTACTCTGTATAATCCATTAAAACAAGCTTTATTTAAATAAATTGTTCTTGCTGCTCTTTTATAATCTACTACTTTATTAAATTTTTTTCTTATCTCTATCCATATTTCTTATTGTATAATAATATTCTTCTGAATGTTTCATTTCATGAGTATTTAGTTCTCTGCACATTGCTTCAAATTTTTTTTCATCTTTAATGCATTCGTATACATTCATAAGTTCTTTATTTGAGTCATTAATAACTGCATTTTTTGGAGATAATTCAAATAGTAATGCTCCCCCTCCAACAAATGGTTCATAATATGTATTAAACTCATCAGGAACATATTTTTTTAATTTATCTATTATTTGTCTTTTTCCGCCTGCCCATTTTACAAATGGCCTTCCTTTTATCATTATTTCACCATCCTATGTTTATTACAATCTTGCTTTCTATTCAATTATAACATTTTTTATATGCTAAAAACAAGCGAACACCTTAATATTTGTTATATTTTTTACTATGTTTGATAAATGTTTTTATTTATCCTATTATTTATCAGTATGTAAACAATAAAATTTATATAAAATAAAAAACAGGAAACGTTTAATAGTAATAATTGAGTGTTATTAATAATTTATACAACTGTAAATGCAATATAGTCAATCACAATTCGGTTATTTGGAGATTTTTATAATAATTAATATATACTTAAAAATCAGAGACTATTAAGAGGCTCTGATTTTCTATAGAAAGACATTAGGCTTTCTATAGCAGTGAACAACGAAGTGTGAACTTTAAAAAAGAAGGATTTACTTTTTTTCCTTCTCTTAAATATTTTTTTACTAGTAATTTTATTATTTTTATCTATAAACCATAACAATGGATTTTGTCTCTCTAATTCTTTATCTAAGTCATTATTATTTGTATCTTTATTATCTTGATTATCATTATTTTCTTCATTATTATCTTCTTTTTTTGGTTCTTTAGTTGTCTCTTTATCATCTTCTTTTAGTTCTTCTACTGGTGGTTTAGTAGTTGTAAACTTACTATAATTATTAGTCCAAGCTGCATCATAATATGTATTTTCTGTTCCTAATGCCATATATAATCCTTTATTATAGTGGTATTTTTTTACTATTGACTCAGTATTTTTAGTTAGTAACATTTGCCCTCCGCCATAACCTGCTGTTTCAGTTAGGTAGATATCTTCAGTGTTATATATCTTTGTTCCTACAATGAAAGGTCTGGCTCTAGTTTCTGATAGTTTTTCATTTATCATATTTAGAAATCTATCCCAACCCATATCTAGTGTTCTATGAGGACAATATTTATTAGTGTAATCCTGATGTTTTGTTACTTTATCGATATCCCAATTATATCTATTTAATATGTCTACGATTAGGTCAACTGCGTTCTGTTCAGCTTTAATAAAGCGTTCTCCTCCTGATAATGAATAACATATTTCGATGGCTATTCCTTCTCTATTTCCTTTACCATTTCCATCACTGGCGTGCCAACCATTTCTATTTTCAGGCAAACCTTGAACTATTTCTTTATCATCTACAGCATAATGAAATGATGTTTCATAGTCATTATTTGTCATATAACTTATTTCATTTCGAGCAGGAGCATCGTTAGCGGTATTATGAACTACTATTCTAGTTGGAGTCATTTCATAAGGGCATTTTAGATAATATCTACTCTCGGATACTATCTTTTTTACTATGTTTACCATTATCTCCCTCCTTTATTAATTTTTCTATATTATGAATAAGATTATATCCTGTTTCGGCAAATAGTCCACTTAAGGTTATGGCTAAATTGAAGTCTTTGGTTATTATAAAATAGAATATTGATACTGATAGTCCAATTACTATGTTTTGTATTATTATTAGATTGTTATTTACATAAGGACATCTTTTAGAAATAAAACCAAGTATCCATGTTAATGTCATAGTAAGTAGGGTTATTACTAGTTCGGTATTTTGATTTATGAATTCCATGTTTTTTTCACCTCTATTCATAATCACTTTATTTTTATGTGAAATTATTTTTTTATTGTAATAGAGATTGTCCTTAGAAATTAAAAAAAGATTATATTTCTATAATCCTTATTTCCATTCTTTATATATGGTGTCTGTTGCCATAGCATTTAATGTTAGATCAGCAAAGATATTTTTTGATAGGCAAAAGTAGGCAGCAGCGGCGATCATGGTAGCGTTATCTGTACAATATTTTTAGTTCAGGGAAAGATATGTGAATTTTTTTCTCTTTTTGACATTCTTCAGTTAATTTTTCTCTTAAGCCAGAGTTTGCTGACACACCACCCGCTACGACAAGATTTGATACTTTATATTCTTTTATAGCTTTCATTGTTTTCTTTGCTATTATTCCTACGACTCTATTTTGGAATGTTGTACATAAATCTTCTTTGTTTATGGTGTTTCCTCTTTGTTCTTCGTTATGTACAAGATTTATGACAGCGGATTTGATACCACTAAAACTAAAGTTATAGGTACTATCGTCTAGAGGATATGGTAAGTTATAGGTATCTTTTCCTAGATGGGCTAGTTTATCTACTTTTGGTCCTCCTGGATATTCTAGGCCTAATACTTTGGCTACTTTATCATAACATTCTCCGACGGCATCATCTAGTGTTCCTCCTATTTTGGTAAAGGAATAGTCTTCCTTCATATAGATTAGTTCGGTATGTCCTCCACTTACTACTAAGGCTATTAGAGGGAATGTTAATCTTTCTTTTAGGTTATTGGCATAGATGTGTCCTATAATATGATGAACTGGTATTAATGGTTTTCCTGTTACTAAAGAGATTGTTTTAGCAGCTTGTACTCCTATTAAAAGACTACCTATTAGTCCTGGTCCATATGTTACTCCGATAGCGGTTATGTCTTCTAGTTTCATATTTGCTTTTGCTAGAAGTTCTTCTAGTACTATACTTATGTTTTCAATATGATTACGACTAGCTATTTCTGGTACTACTCCTCCATAATTTTTATGAATATCTATTTGACTTAGTACAATAGTGGCTATTTCTTCACTACCATTTTTAACAATACTCATACTTGTTTCATCACAACTTGATTCTATTCCTAATATATATACATCTTTCATTTACATCACCTGTTTTTCCATTAGTATAGCATCTTCATCTCCATAATAGAACTTTCTTAAGGCTACTTCTCTAAAGCCAAACTTTTTTTATAGAGATTTCTGGCTATTTCATTGCTTACTCTTACCTCTAAAGTTATATTTACGACATGTTCTTCGATAGCTATACTTATTAATCTACTCATTAATTTGTTTCCTATTTTTTGACCACGATACTCTGGCTCAACAAGAATATTATCTATTTCCATGCGGTCATAAATAAGAGAATATTTTTAGATATCCTAATATTTTTATCTTCTTCAATATATTCTATATATTTTTACATAGGGACTTGGGTCATTTTTAATTACTTCTCTTAACATTTTTTCTCCATCGCTTCAGGTAGTTTTAGATAGATAGGGTTCACACCATGAGGATTTTTCACTTTCTAGATTCTTTGTATATGATACAATTTGTTCTACTTGATATGGTGTTGTTTGTTCTATGACTACTGGTGAATATTTTTTTCCTTTTAGTTCTTCTACTTCTTTAAAGGAAGTAAACTTCTCTTCAATAGTATTGTATTCTTTGTCATATATTCCAACATAATAATTGTTGTGTTTGGCATCTATTGTTGTTAATAGATAATCTCCAGTATGACCTAGTACTCTTGCTTTTAAGGATGTTATGGTTACGATTCTTATTTTTTTGATATAAGCAAACATCTTGGCTATTGTTACTCCTATTCGGATACCGGTAAATGATCCTGGTCCATTTACGACGATTATTTCATCAACATTATCTGGGGATAAGTTATTATTTTTTAGAATATCGCTTATATACTGAGTTACATATATAGAATGTTTTCCTGGTATGTATTCATGTATTTGAGATAATTCTTTTCCATCTTTTACTAAGGCAATAGATACATCTTCAAGTGATGTATCTATAAATAAACTTATCATATTATGGCCTCACATATATTTACATATTTTTCCCCATGTGGTTTTAATATTAATACTCTTGTATTATCATCTGCTATTTTTGATTTTTGATATCTAATCTTTCTTCTGGTAAGATATCTTTTATCATATCAGCCCATTCTATTATGGTTACTCCGCCTTTATCAAAGTATTCTTCTATTCCTATATCTTCATGTGAATCTTCTAATCTATATACATCCATATGATATAATGGTAATTCTCCGACATACTCTTTTATGATTGTAAATGTTGGAGATGTTATATCGTCTATTCCCATAGCATGAGCAAATCCTTTAGTAAACATTGTTTTTCCACTACCTAAATCACCATTTAAACATATTACCATATTAGGAAACTTTTCTGATTCTATGTTTTGTGCTATTGCTATTGTTTCATTATCACTATGTGATGTTATTTTGTATTCTTCCATCTTTCTTCACCTTTCTTTTTTTGTCATATTTATTATAACAAATATTACATACAAAATACAATAGTTTTATATTTTTTTTTACATTATTATTTTATTTTTAATATCACTGTAAGCCTTAAGTAGTCTTACAGTGATACTTATAGTCAATATTTGTATTGTCTATAAGTAGTATATCAGCTATATCTATTATATAGAAGCAAGGAATATATACTTAAATATTGTTTGTTAGGGAGACAAATATTTTTTTGGCTCCCTAACACCACGGAAAACTTAAATTTATTTAAGATTGAAGTGGAAAAAAATAACCTAGAATTAATCTAGATTATTTTTGATTCTTCA
Organism: Bacilli bacterium; assembly: GCA_022009835.1. GTDB lineage: Bacteria > Bacillota_I > Bacilli_A > RF39 > UBA660 > CAG-302. The sequence continues at coordinate 89,421 of CP091726.1, forward strand.
AGTGTTACTTCTGCAGTTAAAACCTTACCATTTCTGTTGTATGTTACTGTTACTTTATCACCTGGATTATGTTTATATAATTCATAACGAAGTTCTGCTACGGAAGATATTTCTTCTTTTTCTAATTTAGTTATAATATCGCCTTTCTTTAGTCCGGCTTTTTCTGCTGGTGAAGATGATACTACTTCTAGAATTGCTACTCCTTTTTCAACACCTTTTGGTAAAGTTATTCCAGCCTGCCATAAGTAATAACTATCTGTTATATCTAACATACTTATTCCAATATATGGTCTCTTTACCGATTCACCTTTTTCAATGATACCAGCATATGATAGAGCATCTTCTATTGGAATAGCAAATCCCATTCCTTCAACACTATAACTTGAAGAACTTGTTTTTTCTTCAGTTAATTTTAATGAATTTACTCCGATTACTTCTCCATTAACATTACATAATGGTCCACCACTATTACCTGGATTTAAAGCAGCATCTGTTTGCAATACTTTCATATAGTAATCTGAAGTGCTACCAGAGAATGATACTGCTACTAAACGATCTTTTCCTGATAAGATTCCTTTTGTTACTGTACCACTATAGGTATCACCAAGTGGTGCTCCTACTGCAAATGTAGTGTCTCCTAATTTTATATTATCTGTGTTTCCTATTGTTGCTATTTGTTTTATACTAGCAGCACTTACTGTTAGTACTGCTATATCTGAATATGTCTCTCCTCCTAGAATTTTAGTATCTGCTGATGTTCCATCACTAAAGATTGCTTTAGCAGAATCACCTCCTGATATAACATGGTTGTTAGTCATTATATAGGCTGTTGAGCCTTCTTTTTTATAGACAAAACCTGTTCCTGTTGATACTGCTTTACCATCTTTATAGGTGGCTACTGTTACAGTGGCATCATATATTTTTTCTACAGCACCTGATATACTGTTTTCATTTATTGTATAACTTCCACCCTTAGTTATTGAAGTGATTGTTCCCCTACTTAATTGATTTATCACTAGATATGTCCAAGTCGAACCGCCAACAAAAAGCTGCAAATACTAAAATTGGTATTATTATTTTTATTACTTTTTATTCATTATTATCACCTACTTATCTATTATTTCTATATAATTTTTCTGGAAATCCCATTCGATCTAATATTTTACTTATCGGAATGGTATCTACTCTTCCATCTAACAATTCTATTTCGTATTCTATTTCTTTCATCATTAAGCGAAAGGCTTTTTTATTGAGTAATATTTTAAAAATTATTATTACAGCAAATAAATCATTTTTTCCATATATATATTCGTCATCCATTTTTGGTATGTTCATTAAATCATGATATTTGGTATCTGGTATTACTCTTTCAGTTTTGTGTTCAAAAACAATGTCTTCATGAGCACAAAGATTACGGTAATTTGATAAAATTATGAGTGTATCTTCTAAAATAGTTGGAGTTGTATCAAATATCTCTGCTATTTCAATTTGATCCTCTTTTTTTAATATGGTATATAATTCGCAAACTATTCCGAAAGATAATACTTTTACTAAAACCCATAGTGGAATATAGCCATAGTTGTTTATGTAGTGCATTGTAGCATTATGACTAGTGGCATTTATTCTGATTTGTCTTTTTCGTTTTGTCTATTAAATCCCTTACTCTTCGAGCTTTATCATGATCTTGAGTAAAATTCTTTGGATTTAAGTAATCTTTTTCTCGATATCCATATTTCTTGGATAGTTGGTAAGATATTACTGATTTTAATTGATTTTCAATAACTAAAACATTTTTGAATATTATATTTCTAAAATCCCTATCAAATGTGAATAATGAGTACACTTCGTCAAATGTGGTACCTGGGATAAACTTTCTTTCTGTTTCTGACTTTAAAAAAATACATGTCGATAACCCATTATAAAGAAATAGTTTTTCTCTTAATAAAGTTTCTTTTTACAGCCTCTTCTGTCCTCTATGATAAGAGATTTACTTTTTAGGATGTCAACTTGTTCATTTATGGTCTTAAAGTTCTTTTCCATTGTATCAACTCCCATTATTCTATATTAAAGTATATCACACTTTTTCAAAAAGATATATTTTTTTAGTAAATTATCGGTAATTTAAAAAGGAATATAATTAGACCTACTGTAGTTTAAAGTATATTCCTTTTTTTATTAAAAATATCAGATGATGTATAATCTAGTGGTACATATCCCGATTTTTAAAAAGTTTTTTTCAATAACTATCATATTGTAGTTGGCCGCAAATAAGGTGTTTATTATAAAGAGCATAACTAAGCAAATTATTATTCCTAACTTAAATGGAATTGTACACATTATTAAAGTTGATACTGCAACTTCTGTCATGAGCATTATATAAAACATTTTTGTAGTTTTTTTCTCTTTTTAATGGGATAGAGGAAGCCTAGATAGATCATTTCTTTAATGAAACCATAATCGCATTCGACTGGTGGTGTATATTCGTCATATTTTAGGTATATTTTTTGCATTTATGGCTCACCTCTTTTTCTATTCTCTATTATGAGTATACACTATTTTTGTTTTTTTTGAAAGTCTTTTTTTATTTATTTTTGATAATATTTTTCAATGGCATCCGCTAGTGATATTATTAATTTATTTTTGATATTTTTTTCGTTTCTTAATAAATAATTATCATTTGGGTTAGAAATAAAACCCGCTTCTACTAGCACCCCTGGTGATTTTTATATGTTTATACATATAGTAAGTGTTATCTTTTTTATTTCGCGAACATTAGATATATTTTTCCTTTAGATAGTTTGTTATTGTTTCTGCAATCACTTTATTTTCTTTATTATTCTCTGTGTAAAATACTTGAAGTCCTCTCCAAGTACTTGATGGTGATGAGTTTAAATGAATAGAAATATACATATTTGGTGATATTTCATTTATATATTTTTGCTCTATTATAGAGATCATTTCTCTTTCTATTAACAGTAGTTGTGGATAAGTCGTTATCCTCTTCTCTTGTTAAATAAACGGTTGCTCCTCGCGATATTAATTCCTTTTCTAATTTTTTGGTGATAATTAAATTGAATTTGCTCTCTTTTATGAGACCGCTACTGGCCCCTTCATCCTTACCACCATGACTAGCATCTAAAATGATGATTTTTTTCCTAGAAGATTTAGATTATTAACAGTAGCTGTTACTTTTTGGTAAACATAATGTGACAAGAAAAAAAGCATATTATTATAAGTAGTTTATATTTATTCATATTACACCTATTAATATATATGCTATTTTTTTTTTTTATGCTTTGATAGTTCTACTCGAAGTAGCTTCCTCCAATAAACTCTCTTATTATTGATGTTTTTGGAACTGTCTCACTTGGTATTGGTAAAACAAACTTTAATACTTCTATTAGTCTTTGAGCTGTCTGATAATTCGGGTCATCTTCTTTAATGGTATATAAAAGAGGCTCAGCATAAGTCTTTATGACCGCTAGTTCGTAGGCAAGACTAGTATTAAACATAGCATTTGCACTATCTTGGTATGGGAAGACATATTTTTCCTCACCATTTCTAACATCAGGCCAGGTTTCTAATGTCTTAGATGGTGAATATCCTCTTGTTCTATTGTCTCTGACCATTCTTCTTAATAATCTTAGATCGGTCATGCCTATTCTATTATCATTATCAATATTCAAGTATGTTAATGGACTTATATATACTTTGAACTTTTTCTTTTTGGGAATATTAGTTAGTAATTCTTCATTTAAGGCATGTAGTCCTTCTATTATAAGAATGTCATTTTCTTTTAGTTTTACAACTCTTTTTATATTCTTTTTTTACCATCAATAAAATTGAAAGTTGGTACAGTCACTGATATTCCCTTTAGCATTTTACTAACTTGATTATCAAATAGTTTGACATCAATGGCCGCTAATGACTCGAAATCAGGTTTACCATTTGGTCCTAGTGGTGTTTCTGATCTTTCATGAAAGTAATCATCTAATGATAAATGGGTAGGATTTAGACCTAAACTTCTTAAATATAGTGATAACTTCATAGCAGTTGTTGTTTTTCCTGAACTCGATGGACCAGATAATAGTATTATTTTATAGTCTTCTTTATTTAAAAACAATTTGTTCTGCTATGCTAAGTAGTTTATAGTCTTGCATTATTTCGGATAATTGTATAATATCTCCAGCATTATTATTTGTTATGAATTCATTTAATTCTCCAAGATTATTTATATTTAGATTATTTCCCCAAACAGCATATTCTTCTAAACTATTGAAATAATTTTTCATGATGGGTATATTTTACCACTTTGCCATTATCATAAATTGATGGGAATCTTACAACAACACCTTTATTTTTGATAAGTGATAAATCAAAATATTTTAAGGCTCCTGTTGTAAATGGTAAATCCCCTATTATATAGTTGTAGGTATCTCCTAATTTATATAATGTTACAAAGTTTGTTTTTCATATATTCTAGTGTTCTTACTTTATCTTCCCTTTTAATGCTATTAAAATAGGCTATTGCTTCTGTTTTTGTTGTTTCTATCTTTTTAAATGGTATGTTTTTCTTTAACCTTTTCTTTCATTTGTTTTTTTATTTTAGTTAGAGTTTCTTCATCTAATGGCTTGCTTACTTTGCAATATACACCTTTATCTATAGAATGTTTTACAATTATGGTAGTATCCTTACCTAGTACTTCTACTGCTGATACTTCAAATAAGTATAGTAGACCTTTTTCATATATTTTATTTCCGTCTTTAGTGTTTACATCATATAATGATAGTTTACCACTTTTTGTTAGTGTATCCTCTAAATCAATCATTTTGTTATTATATAGTGCTCCTACTGTTGTATCTGTTAATTTATTTTTTTGACATTATTTATTACTTCTTTTAATTTTTATTCCTTTTTACATATTCTTTTCTTTATTATCCAAGGTTATTATTATTGTTTCCATTATATTTCCTCCTTTTTGGATAGTCTATATTATTATTATATCATATTATGTTATTTTTTTGTCATACTTTTTTTGTTATAGTCACCGCTATTATATATTATACTAGTTATGGGTGATTTATATGAATTTAATTCCTACTATTATTGAAAAAAATGATATGGGTGAAAGAGCTTATGATATTTATTCTAGGCTACTTAAGGATAGAATTATTATTTTGAATGGGGAAATTGATGATAATACTGCTAATATAGTAGTGGCTGAACTTTTGTATTTAGATAGTTTAAATAATGATGACATTAGTTTGTATATTAATTCGCCAGGTGGTGCTATTACTGCTGGGATGGCTATTTATGATACTATGAATTTTATTAAAAGTGATGTATCCACAATTTGTGTGGGAATTGCTGCTTCAATGGCCGCTGTTTTACTTACATGTGGGAAAAAAGGAAAACGTTTTATTCTACCTAATGCTGAGGTTATGATACATCAACCACTTGGGGGTGCTCAAGGACAAGCTACAGAAATTAAAATTGCGGCAGAAAGAATTTTGAAATTAAAGAAAAAACTTAATACAATTTTGGCAGAGGCTACTGGTAAAGATATCGCTATTATCGATAGTGATACTGAAAGGGATTACTTTATGGATAGTACAGAGGCCTTAGATTATGGTATTGTTGATAAGATTTTAAAATAATATACGTTAAAAGAATAGAACTTTTTGGCTCTATTCTTCTTTTGTATTTCCCGTTCTTTTGTATCCATCAAGTGACGCTTCAGTAGACCATTTTACATCTTTTTTAGTTGTTACATAACGATAATATGATATTGTTTCATAATTACCGTTTGGTTTTTTTCACTAGTTACTTTTTGGTGAAGAAAAATGTTACTGTTATTTTTTTAATGGTACAAAAATATATATTGTTATAAGTTGTTTTTTTGATGTATTTATATCTTGTAATTTAGCATCTACGTAGAAATCACCTTTTTTTATAGTATACCGCCAATTTATAGTTGAAGTCATTTTCTCCTAATGAATACTTTTTTTAATACTTGATGGAATATTCTTAATTGTTTTTTCTATTGATGCTTTATCTTGTGATAAATATTTTTCTTCATCATTTGCTAAGTACTCGACACTCTTTATTTTAGTAAAATAATAATCTTTATTTGGTACTTTATCTAATTTTATTTTATATGATGTATTCTTATCATTTTTATTTATTATTCCTAGAGTATAGTATGTTTCTTCTTCTACTCCATAATATTCATATTTATTTTCGATGTTGTTTCCAGTTTTTTTCACCTTTAACCCAATTTGTATATGTTGTTTCTTCTTTTACATATTCGTAATAAGTTGTCTTTGTTGTAGTGATATTGGTATTTGTACTTGTATTTTGTGAATTGTTTGATTTGTTTGCACCTTCAGTATTTGTTTTTTTGTACCATTACAATTTTTGCAATCTTTAAAACTGAATGTTCTTGTTATGGTATCTTCTTCTTTACCACATTTTAGTGTCGTCTCTACTTTGTAATCTTTTTTATTTCTAGTTATTTTGGAATAACTTTTCTTTACATCACAAGATTTATTTTTTTATTATCATCTACCGAAAACAATTAGTTCTTTTTTTCAATTAATTCTTCCAGTGTTACGTTTTTTTACTTTTTTTCCTTTTTTTCTTGTGGTAAATCTATTTCTTTAAAGTATGAAATCGCTACTTCTTCCATATTATTTATATTATCTTTAAATGTGTCTGATAATTTATTATTATTTACTATTTTTAGATACTAACCATATTACTATTATAATAAATACAAATACTATTAATATCTTTATAAATAATCCTAACCAATTTATTTGTTTTTCATCTTCCATAATCTAAACCCTCCTAATTGATATTATAATGCTTCAATAATAAATATTATTAAACATGTTATTGTAAGAAGAACTACTATGATTAATTGCTTTATGAGTGTACTTATTTCTTTTATTTGTTTAATTATTTTTTGATTATTATGCATACAACATCTTCCCTAAAATTGTAATTTATTATAGCATATAGTACTTTACTTGTCAACCGATAAATACACTATTGTACATCCATCATTTAAGTTATCTGTATGATATTTTATTACCTTCTTTTGCCTTTTTAATGTTTCATGTACTGATTTTTTTACTAATCCTTTTTCCTTTACCATGTATTATCACTGCTGTAGTATTTTTTTAATATTATATTTTCTTTTACAAAATCTTCTGTCGCTACTCGTGCTGTCTCCATGTCATAACCATGTAGATCTATTGTTGGTAAGTTTTTTAAGAATATGTCTTCCATAGTATCATTCCTCTTTCTTATATTATATCAAATATTTTGAAATATTAAAACAATAAGATTACACAAATGGTAATCTTATTGTTGCTGTTGTTCCTTTATTTGTTTCTGATTCAAATATTAATTCTCCATTATGAGATTTTATTATTTCATTTGATAAGGCTACTCCTAATCCTGTTCCATTTTGTTTAGTAGTATAAAACATCTCTTTTATTTTTTCTAATGTTTCTTTACTCATACCTTTGCCGTTATCTTTTATAATTATTTCTAAATGCTTTTTATAGATGTTAGAATATATTTCTATTCTGCCATTTTCTTCTGTTGCTTCAAGAGAATTCTTGAGAAGATTTATTAGAACTTGTTTTAATCTTTCATAATCGCCTTCAAAATAGATTTCTTCATCATCACGATCTTTATACTCTAGTTTTTACTTTTTTTGTTATTTACTAATATTTTTGAAGGAGTCATAGACATCATCTAATAAACAATTTAAATCTATTTGTTCTTTTTTTATTTTTTTATCTTATTATATTCGACAAAATCACTTATGATGTTTAAACTTCTATCAACTTCTTGTTTCATAATTGATATATACTTTTTCAGCTTTTTTTCTTGTTTGTTTATATCTATCATATCTAAATATCCTTTGCAGACCGCTAGTGGATTTTTTATTTCATGTGTCAATTTAAATAAGGCATCTTTTATCGTTTTTATCTTTTTTTCTAATATTTTTTTATTGTTTCATTTAGGGACTCTAATTTATCTATTATTCTAAATAGATATAATATTGAAAAAGGCTAGAAAAATAATAGATAAAAAAATTATCATTAGTAGCATTAAAAAAATCTTCTAATGAAACTTTAATATCTTTAAAGAAATATTCAAACGATAAAAAAAGAAAGCTTGAATTACCGCTACTGATAGAATAAATGAGCTATTTGATAATTTTTTCTTTTTTGCACATAGATATAAAACTAGATATGATATATATTTTTATGATAGTTATTAAGATATCTATTTCTAATATGAAATGGCTATATAAAATGTTAGCAAAAGATAAAAACACTCCCAATACTGGTTTGTTTTTTTCATGTATGCTATGACTATTGGTATATTGCAAAATAATAGTATTTTAGTATTTACTTCGTCTTGGACATACTTTAAACAAAGATATAGTGATGTTATTAGCGTTATTGTTAGTAATGTGTCTTTTTTTATTTTTTTATTTCTTCATTGTAACTTACTAGTACAAGATATATTAATATTGGAAAGGTTATTAATATTATATTTAATATTATGTCTTTCATTATGTGTAGTTCCATGTTTTACCCACCTCATAATGATTATACTCTTTACTTTTGTCGACTTTTGTCGATTTTTGTCGAAAAAAAGAACTTTTTGTAATTTTTTGTATGAAAGTTCTTTTCTATTTTAATTCATCAATATATTTTTTTAATTTTTTTAGCGTCTGTCCCTAGGATTATTTTTTTAATTGATCATCAATTTCTACTACACCTTTTGCTCCTAGTTTTAATATTCCTTCTTTATTGGCCTTAGTTATATCTTTTAGGGTTACTTTAAATCTAGACATTTCTACTTCAGTATTAAGTATATTATCTTTGCCTCCTAGTAGATCTACTAGTTTGTTGAATTCTAATCTGATATTCTTTTTATTCATTTTTACTATTGAAAAGGCTATTATTAATAATACCGCTATTATTATTATGTATTGATATAATTCCATTTTTTTATATTTTTCCACCTCTATTTTTATTATACTATTTTTTTTATTGTATGACAAGTGCTATTTTTTGTAGCAATATTTGGTTAACCTATAGTTAACTTTAATGCAGTTTATATATTTTTATTTCTTTTTAGTTTGTTATTTAGTATTTATTTTTTTGGGTAGTGTTATACTTAAATCGTGAGTAGGAAATATGAAGATAAGAGAATGGTTTTTTTAAACAAGTCTATTGATAGTATTAGAAAAAAGTATCCTCAATATAATGAAGAAAAGCTTGAAGAAATCAGTTATGGTCTAGAAGCTACATATATTACTTTTACTAAAACTATTGTGATATTTGCTGTTGCAGCGGTTATTGGTATTGCAAAAGATGTCCTGTTTGTTTTGCTTGCTTATAACATAATTAGAACAACAGCATTTGGTATGCATGCTAAAAAAAGTTGGCACTGCTACTTAATTTCTGGACTGTTATTTATCGGTACTGCTATTATATGCAGATATTGTGATATAAGTCCTTATGTTAAATATTTAATTGGTGTCATTTCCTTTATTGTATTATTTAGGTATGCTCCTGCTGATACTTATAAAAGACCCCTTATTAATAAATATAAAAGAGAAAGATATAAAATAATAACTATTATAATGGGTTTGGTTTATTTAATACTTATTATTTTATTTAAGAATTCTATAGTTAGTTCTTACTTATGCTTTGGACTACTAGATGCAAGTTTGATGATTCATCCTCTGGTATATAGGATGTTTCAATTACCATATGATAACTATAAAAATTATATAGTTACTTATGAAACATATGGTGCAAATATGGATTAGGAGGTAAAATATGTTAGCAAGATTATTAAATCTAATTGGTTCATTATCCGCTGGGGCTGGAACTAAGGCATGTACTTTATGGCTTATAGATGAGCCTAAGATGCCTAAAAGTTTATTAAAATAGTATTATTATTAACTCCTTGTTTATACATAATAAATTAATTATTCATTACCGCAAGTATAATTTCTTTACATGTATAATATTACAAAATCGACAAAAGAAAAATCGTTCGTATACCAAACGATTTTTTATTTAATATTTATTTTTCTTTTATTTTAATTGTTTGACTATAGATAGTATCTGTTACTTTTGCTTCAGATGTTAATCTATTATTATTTTTTAATATTCTCTTTACTAGTAATAAGCCATGACCTCTAGTTAGACCTTTGGTACTGTATCTTTCATTACCAATTTTATCTTTATCAACTTTATTACTATAAGTATTTGATATTATTATTTCAATGTCATTTTTTTAACCTTATATATTTCGATACCTAATTGTTTCTTTTTCTGATAAAATACTTGCTTCAATGGCATTATCTAAATATACACCTAATATTCTAGTTAAATCTTTTAAAGTCTTTAGTATTTAAATCCTTTAAGAAACTATTTTCTACTTGCTTAGCGATATTTAATTTTACATCAAGGCCTTTCTCTTCGGCTTCACTAAACTTGTAATACAAAAAGCCTTTTAAACCATTGGTTGGTAAGTATTTAAATCTAGAATACTTAGCACTATTTATGTTCTTTTTATCACCAAGAATACTATCTATGTATTCGCATAATGTTTCATCACCTAAATCTGAAACCTTAGATCTTATGGCTAATAATTCATTTCTTGTTTCATGATTTGATGTTCTATGATCTTCAATATCACTTTCATAGTTTTTCATTACCGTAAGTAAATCATCATATCTTTTAAACATATTTTTCATTATTCATCTTCTCTTTGAACAAGTAACCTAATATAACTACCAAAGTAAATATTACTAATAAATATGCAAATATTTCTTTGTTATATCTATAATTATTTGCAAAATAATAAAAAGAATACCGCAATGGTTACTAATGTTAATAGAGAAAGTACTACTATCTTTTTTTATTTCTAGTTAATCTATAGCTAAATAATTTTTCTTAATGGTTTTTCTCAAAGCATATGTTAAACCAATCATAAGCATACTTATAATTATGTTACCTAATATGCTACCAGCAAATGTTGAATAACAACTCTCTTTTGTTACGTTTAGTAATTGTGTAACAAATCCTAAAATCATTAAATCAGGTATGATTGTTAGCAAAGAATATAATATTGATGAAAATATTGATTTTATATATCCTGTATTAAATGATAATTCTATTAATAAAGCAAATGACAGCATTGATAATATTGTCTTCTCTGTGCCTTTTAATAGAATAAAGGCTGTTGTATGTAGTGCTGAACATACTATGATAGCTATTATATCTTTAAATGTTAATTTAAATTTTCCATTGTTGAATAATATTATTCCAAAAATATATACAGATATTACTAATATTGAACAATTAAAAAACGTCTTCAAAACTTCCAACATGGTCTTTCAACTCCTTCTTGTTAGCAGGGCTTAATAATGTTGTTGATTCTCCATTTTTAAAATAAATGGTAGAATTAGAATACTCAACCTTACTTATATTTTCTAAATTTACTACACATGATTTGTGAGTCTTAAAGAATAACGGATGTAGTTCTTCTTCTAGACTTTTTATTGTCCTTTTTATACTTTTTTTGGTTTATCATTCATAAAATGAATAATACATCTTGAGAATAGTGGATCTTTTTCTATAAAGGTTATATCCTTGAATGGAACTTTATAGGTTGTGTAATTATAAGTGAATGTTAATGTTTTTGTTTCTTATTTTTTTCTATCCAGTATGTACTCTATTGTTTCTTGAACTCTATCTTCATATCTATATTGTTTTGGTATGAAATCTATTGCCTCTAATCGTGAAAAGAATATATCATTTTTACATTCAGGATGAGAGGTTATAAAAAGTATATAACTGTCATCATCTTGTTTTCTTATTTCTGATGCTATCTCTAATCCTTCGATTCCAGGTAATTCTATATCAAGTAAATATATCTTTGTATCAAATGGTTCTCTTATTATTTCTTCGAACTCCTTGTTATATTTTTCAAACTTATGTATTTTGTATTCTATATCGTACTTCATCATTGCTTTATTTATTATTTGAACTGACTTCATTAAATCATTTTCTCTATCTTCACATACTACGAACTTTAGCATATAGCCTATCATCTTCCTTTCTCTTAATGTATATCACTACTACTTTAAGTTCCTTTTAATTCTTTTATTAGATTGTACGAAATAATATTGTTTGATATTTCAATTATTTTACTTGAATATTTTGTCCTTTCTTTGATATAATTTTCACTTACTGGTTCATTTGTTATTGAATATATTTCAGACTTTGGAGCATTATAGTATATTTTTTTGATGTTAGGTATGAACCATCAACAAAAACTACTGTATTGTCACCATCTTTTATATTAAATATATCCTTTCCCAGTTGGTAATCACTATGTATGTCTAGCATATTTCCAATTGTAGGTAATACATCTATCATTCCCATAGGTACACTTACTACTATATTATATTTTTTTGATTTTGTCCATACTATTAGGGGAACTTTTTTATTTAATTCGTCATTATATTTAGAATATGGAATGTACCCGCTGTCATTTTCAGTTTTTATTTTATCTTCTACTGGATCATAATTATATAATATGTTGAATTCTTTATAACTTAATCTAGCATCATGATCTCCATATATTACTAAAACTGTATCTTCAAGTAATCCTTCTGTATCTAATGCTTCAACTAACTCTCCAATGGCGGAGTCAGCATAATGAACGGACCTTAGATAGTTATTCATTACTGTTCCTTCTAGATAATTTCTAGTTACTTCTTTACCATCAATATTGACTGTTATACTAGTATCATACTCTTCAGTTAATTCTAAATCATTAAATGGTGTATGATTTGATAACATAATTAATAAACCATAGTATGGAGTATTCTCTTTTTCTTTGATTTCTTTTATCTTTTCTACTGATTGTTTAAAGAATGATTTGTCTGAAAGCCCTAGACCGATAGTTTCATCAATTATGTATGATTCTTTACTATAGAAATCATCATATCCTAATGACTTATACATGATATCTCTATTCCAAAAAGAACCAGTATTGGCATGCATACTGAAAGTATAATATCCTTTTTCTTTTAATAAATTAGGCACTGCTACATAATTTCTATCAAAAAAGTTTACAAAGGCGGTACCTTTAGTGGATGGCATTAGTGATGTATTAAATGTAAATTCACTATCACTGCTTGTTCCAACTCCTACTTGAGAATAAAAGTTGTTGAAAAATATACCTTCGTTTGCTAATTTATTTAAATTAGGAGTTACTTCTTTGTCATTGAACTTTAAATTCATTGGAAATGTTTGCATACTTTCAGCATGAATCACAATGACATTTTTTTACCTTTTAAAAAAATATTGGTATATTCATTTGTCTTTTTTTCATATTTGTTTTTTTCTTGTAATAATCTATAGTTTCTTTTAATGCTTTATCTCGTCCAAAAATAGTATTTAATCTAGGTGTTATACTTTGTATAGTGTCATCTAATTGGTAAATATATACTCCAAAATTCATAACTACCGCTTGTCTATTCCATAATTTATATAATCTATTCCAAGCATTCAATGGCATAGTAAGAAAAACCTGATATAAATAGTATAAGTACTGTTAATAATACCCTTTTTTGTTATGATACTATTTTTTTGCTTTTTAATTCTTTTTTTGAAAATATTTTTTTGTTTAATCGTTTATAAACAATTATTAGTGCCATTGGAGCCCATATATATATTAAGTCTACCATTTTTTTAAAACATTTTTCAACAATTGCTGATTTAACATCACTGGCAAAAGTAATATTTGCTAGTATTGATAAGGAAGAAAATGAGTTATAATAGTGATAATAGATACTATTTACTATGCAAATTATAGTTAACAGTATAGTTATGCTTTCATAATAATATATCTTTTTATTTTTCTTTATTTTTAAGGATACTAGGGATATTAGCAAAAGAAAGCCTAATTCCATAACTATTGGTGAAAATCTTAATCCATTATTTACGGTATTTATTCTTAATAATATACCATTTATTATATTTATCGTTATGAAGGTGAATGTTAATAAATAGTTTTTCCTTTTATAGTATTTATTATAGCTATTATAATTTTTTTCCACTTTTTTTCCTTTTTTTCATTTATATCACTGCTTTAATTTTACCAAATTTTTTTGGATAAAAAAATCTATATGTTATATAAATAAAATAAAAAAATGTGAAATAAATCACATTATTTTTTTCAGTATTAAAAACCAAACTTTTTTTATTAAACTTCTCAACTTGTCCCTTTTTAGAACCTAGTGTTTGTTTTCCTGTATAGAATGGATGACATTTTGAACATACTTCAACTTGGATATTTTCTTCAGTTGATCTTGTTTTGAATGTGTTTCCACAAGCACATGTTACAGTTGCTTCTACATAATTTGGATGAATATTCTTTTTCATTATTATCTCTCCTTCCGCCATGACAAATGTCATAGTAATAAAATTACATGGTATATTATATCAGTTATTTTTGTAATTTTTTTCAACTATTATTTGTGAAATTTTTTTCATAACCTTCAATATTTGGTATAAAAAGTCCCCTTTTTTGAGAAATAATTAGGATTATTATTTAATGTTTTTTTGATAGGTTTATATATATAAATTTTTCCTTTTTTGACATTCCTTTTCTAATTTGTAGTTGGCGTAATCAAAGACATCATTTGATGTTCCTAATACATTGTAATAGCTTAATATAAATACCTTTTTCATGATGAAATTTATTTACATAGTCTAATATTTTTTTGTATAATCGTTTATCATGGTATCTATATATGTATATATGTTTTGGTCTTTTCTTTCTATTTTGTTATATAATTCAGTCATCCCTAGTGATATAGTTATGATATCCGACTCTTTTTATTAGTCTATTTAATGAATAATTGTCTCTCTTTTTCATTATATGATAGTATTTTTTTATTATATCTATTATTCGGTAATCATTTGATGTAAATGTTTTATTATAGTCTTTTAATATATTTTGGTTTACTAGATAATTTCTTATATAATCACTATAGCCTTTTATGGCTACGCCATATTCATTTGTTCCTTTAGATAAACAGTCCCCTAGTGTTAAGTATGATAATTGTTTGTCATTTGTAAAATTATATATGAAATAACAAGATAAAAAAAGAATTAATATTAATAATACTTTCTTCATAATTCACCTAATTAAGTATATTTATATTAATTCTATTTTAGCACCTACATTGGATAGTTTTTCACAAATATTGTCGTATCCTCTTAATATATATTTTATGTTGTCTATTTGAGTTGTGCCATCCGCGATTAAACCACATATTAGCATTGAGGCTCCTCCTCTTAAGTCGGTGGCGGTAACGCTTTTCCCATGTAACGATGTTACTCCTTTAATTTTAGCAATTTTATTTTCTTTGACAATAATATTTGCTCCCATTCTATTGGTATCGTAAATATTTTGAAAACGATTTTCATATATTGTTTCTTCTACTGTGCTTGTACCACTACATCTTGTTAAAAAGGGAATAAGTGGTTGTTGAAGATCTGTCGGAAATCCTGGATATGGTTGTGTTTTTTTATATTTACTGCTTTATATTTTTTTCTTTAGCATTGATAGTTATTTGGTCTTCTTCTATTTTCATATCTACCCCCGGCTTCAATTAATTTTTGATGTTAAAAGATTCAATATGAGATGGTATTATTTTTATCGTTAGATTATCTCCTAATAAAGCTCCTATTATTACATATGTTCCTGCTTCAATGCGATCTGGTATTACTTCGTGGAAGGCTTTGTGAAGATAATCCACTCCCTTAATAGTAATAACATCAGTACCTGCTCCTCTTATTTTGGCTCCCATATTATTTAAAAAAGTAGCTACATTTACTATTTCTGGTTCCTTGGCAGCATTCTCTATAGTAGTGATACCTTTAGCTTTAGTGGCCACTAAAATGGCATTTATCGTGGCTCCTACGCTTGGCATATCTAAATATATTTTACTTCCCTTTAGTTCTTCAGCAGTGATTGTGTATCTATTTTTTTCTTCAATGACAGTAGCTCCTAGAGCGGTATAAGCTTTAAGTGTTTGATCTATTGGTCTTTCTCCTATTGAGCAACCTCCTGGAAAATACATTTCTACATGTTTATACTTTCCTAATAATGAAGACATAAAATAATAGGATGCTCTTAATTTTTTTGAGACATTTCTTCTGGTATTTCTTTATTTATTATTTTACTAGAGTCTATTATTACGCTACCATCTTTTCTTATTATATTGGCATTTAAATATGTTAATATTTCTTCAAGAGAATCAACATCCGATATATTTGGTACATTATTTATTTCTACAGTTTCATCGCACAATATAGCAGCAGGTATTAGTGCTACAACACTATTTTTTGAACCTGATATTTCTATTACCCCAGATAATTTGTTTCCACCTTGGATTTTTATTTTTGGCATAAATACTCCTTTCGTTCCTTACTTTATTGTATTCTTTTAAAGAGTATTAGTCAATGATATTGAGAATTTTTACAATTTATTTTACATCATTTATTATTTTAATATGTATAATATTCCCAATAGAAGTAATATTGAGCCTCCTATTACAGTGGATATTTGTCCATATTTTTGATTTAATTTATCTCCTAGATTCAAACCTAAATAGGTAAAAGAAAGACTTATAATAGCAAAAGTTATGGCTGATAAGATGTATTTATTTGTGATTACAGATAAACCTATTCCTGTAGTTAAACTATCTATACTTACGGATAAACCAAATAATAAATATCCTGGTATAGTCAATAAAAAAATCTTTTTATCTTCTTCTTTAAAACTTGATATTATCATTTCAATGGCTATTAGAATTAAAAATTATTCCTACAAGAATGTTTGTATTTATGATTATTTTTGCTTGTTATTAGACTTCCTATTCCCGTTCCTATTAATGGCATTATAAAGTGATATGCTCCTACTATTACGGATAGTAATACTTTATGCTTTTTTGTTATTCCTTGAGTTCCATATATTAATGCTAAAGAAAAGGCATCCATAGATAGGCTTACCGCTATTAGAATGATTGTTATTATTTTTCAATTTTTTTCTCACCTATCTAAATATATGTTGTTAGTTTTAAAATATTTTATTTAGCTTTTCTGCTACCCATGATTTGTATTCTATTTGTTCGTTATTTTCTAAATCTACCAAACACAGATTAGGAAACAAAACACACCACCAATTGTCTCCTTTTCCATCGCCAATTGTTATAACTATTGATTCATAGTAACCTTCTTTATATTTTTACTTGTTTATATTCTTTCTCAGGAAAATAGTTGTAACCAAAATTTATGTTATAATCCATATTGTAGTTATTTTTTTCTTGAATATGTTATTGATAGATTTGTCTATATTATCTAAATTATTATCTATTATTTTTTTCTTGCATCATTGATATTATTTATATTTTTCTAATTTTTTTATATGTATCTTGCTCTAGATACTTTTTTTACTTGGTTTTTTTCATATTTTTGATCTAGACTAGTATTGCTATTTGGTATTACTCTTAACCTTATAGCTGTGTCTGGTATTATTATTGGTTTTTCTTTTAATTCATTATATATTAAGAACATAGTTAAGACTACTAGTACTATTAATATTTTTTTCATAAAAAATATCACCCTTTCATTGTAATTATGAGTGATATTTTTATTTTTTTATTCTTATTTTTTAAATTTTTTTATTACTATTTGATAATCTTCTTTAGTATCTAATTCTTCTAGTGTTACTTGATAACCCACTTCAGTAATTGTTTTTACTGCATCTTTGGCTAATCTGATAGCAGTTGCGTATTTTATTTTATCCATACTATTTTCTGCTGGTTCTTTTACTTCTTCTTTTATTTCAGGCATAACTTCTATGACAGGCATCTTATCAACCGCCCTTTCTTCCGATGGTGTTTTTTTACTTTCAGCTTGTGGTTCTTCATTACCTAAACTGTTGATATTTATAAAATCATTATTTTCGGTTTGTGTATATACATTCGGATTTTCCGGTTCTTCTTTTATTTCTTCTTTTGTATACAATGGATTAGTACCACTATCTATTGGTATGGATAAGTCAATAGGCACTTCATTTTGTTCAGGCATATTTGGTGTTTCTTTTGATATACCAAGTAAATTTTTGATATATTCATCTGTGTCTCTAACATTTATTCTTTCTGTTATTATTTTATTTAGTACTTGCTTTTGAAGTTCTTCATCCTTTACTTGAAGTAGGCATCTTGCATGTCTTTCCGATATTAAGTTGTTCATAAGTGCAACTTGAACTTCATTAGTAAGTGATAAAAGTCTCATTTTATTGGCAATTGTTGATTGACTCTTACCCATTCTCTTAGCTAATTCTTCTTGAGTAAAATTACCCATTTCTAGTATTTTTTTGTATGATTTTGCTTCTTCAATAGCGGATAAGTCCTTTCTTTGAATATTTTCAATTAAAGCCAATTCAGCACTGGTTTGATCGTCCATTGTTCCTACAATTGCTGGTACTTCTGATAACCCTGCTATTGTAGCGGCTTTATATCTTCTTTCACCTGCTATTATTTCATATTTACTTCCTAAATCCCTTAATATTAATGGTTGAATTATTCCATGTTCTTTGATAGAATTTGCCAATTCATTTAATGCTTCTTCATCAAATGTTAATCTTGGTTGAAATCTATTTGGTATGATGTCAGAAAGTCTTACCATTACTACTTCTTTATTCATTTTCATAGTTATATACACCCTCTTTAATTTCTTCTTTCCTACTGTAATATAATAATACTATAAAAAAATGGGATTTTTTTCAAGATATTTTTGTTAATTTTTTTGGTTTTTTAGTAACAAAAAAAGAAGATTTTTAGGTCTTCTAAATGTCTTTTTTTATTATTTCATTATATCTTCGTGGATATCTTTTTATCTGTTTCTTTTTTTCTCTTTTTGATATTTTTATTAATGTTCTTATACTATTTTCATGAGGCAAGTTAAATACTATTCTTTGTTCTTCTTTAATGTTTAATTTATTATAATAGTTATCAATATTTTGTTCTTCATTTTCTACATTGGCTTTCATCGCTATGAAAACGCCATTTATCTTTACAAGAGGAATTCCATATTCTAGTAAGTGTTTTAGTGGTGCTACTGCTCTTGCTGTCACAATATCATATATTTCTCTATTTTTCCTTTAGCATATTCTTCTATTCTAGTATTTATTATTGTTACATTATTTAAATTTAATTTTTTTCTTTGACTATATTTAAAAAAATTTAAATTTTTTTACCGTTTGATTCGATTAATGTTAGTTTTGTGTTTGGAAAACATATTCCTAATACTAATCCTGGAAATCCTGCTCCTGAACCTAAATCACAAATACTTTGATTGTTTATGTCTATTATTTTAGTTATCGTTAGACTGTCATAAAAGTGCTTTTAAGTATACATCATCTTCTTCAATTATTCTTGTTAAATTATACTTTTTGATTTTTCCTCTTTTTAGAATGCTATAATATTCATTCAACATAGCAAGTGTTGTCTCTTTTTAATTCAATATTTAGTTTTTTTAATTCTTTTATAAATGTTTCTTTATTCATTGTATTGTTTCCTTAAATATACTAATAATATTGAAATATCTGAAGGATTTACACCACTTATTCTTATTGCTTGTGCTATATTTAATGGTTTTACTTCTTTTAATTTTTGCCTTGCTTCACTTGCTAAATTTGGTACTTTATCATAATCTAAATCTTCTGGTATTTCTTTTTCTTCATTCTTTAACATTTTCTCGGCTTCTCTTTCAATTTTTTTTATGTAACCTTCGTACTTTATTTGTATCTCTGTTTCTTCTAATACATCCTGTGGATAGTCTAAATCTAGATTATATGCTTCTATTATATTTTTTGTAAGTTGGCAGTCGGATTTTTTAAATATTCATAGATAGTCATTCCTGTTCTTCTTTTTTTCAGTATCTACAATTATTTTTTTATCTCTTGTAATTTATTTTTTTAATTCTTCGATATTATTTTTTTCTTTTCAATAAACTTTTTGATATTTTTTTCTCCGGTTATTAAACCGACTTGGTGACCATATTCTCTTAATCTTAAATCAGAATTATCATGTCTTAGTAGTAGACGGTACTCTGCTCTTGATGTTAGCATACGATATGGTTCTCTTGTTCCCTTTGTTACTAGGTCATCTATTAGTACACCTATATATGCTTCATTTCTCTTTAGTATTAATGGCTCTTTTTCTTCTAGTTTTAAAGCAGCATTGATACCGGCAATTAGGCCTTGACAGGCGGCCTCTTCGTAGCCACTAGTTCCATTTATTTGACCCGCTGTAAAGAGGTTGTTTAATATTTTTGTTTCTAGACTTGGCTTTACTTGAGTTGGATAAATGGCATCATACTCTATAGCATAAGCATATCTTAATATTTTAGCATTCTCTAATCCTGGCAAAGAATGAACCATTTTTTCTTGAATATCTTTGGGCATACTTGTAGAAAAGCCTTGCACATAGATATCATCATAATATAAACTTTCTGGTTCTAGAAATAATTGATGTTTCTCTTTGTCACTAAACCTAACCATCTTATCTTCAATTGATGGACAATATCTTGGACCTACACCTGTTATATCATCTAATCCGCCATACATACTTGATTTATTTAAATTGTCATAAATTATTTTTGTTTCTTCAGTTGTATATATTAGATAACATGGTTCCTGATTATTTATATCATATATCGGTGGATTAGTGTGAGAGAATGTATAATAGTTTTTGTCTCCATCTTCTCTTTTTGTTTTTGTAAAATCAATTGTACTTCTGTCTATTCTTGGTGGAGTTCCAGTTTTTAATCTTAATATCTTAAAACCATATTTTTTTAAATTATCTGACAAATGTAATGATGGTCTTTCATTATGCGGACCACTTCTTGTTCTAGTATTTCCTACTAGAATATCTGATTTTAAGTAAGTTCCTGTTGTTAATATTACGGCCTTTGATGTTATATTTGTTCCATCTTCTAATACAACGCCATATACGGTATTATCTTTTACAATTAAATCTTCTACCATTGCTTCTTTTATCGTTAAATTAGGTTCTTCACGCAATAGTTTTAACATTTCTTTAGGATATGTTACTTTATCTGCTTGAGCACGAAGAGATTTTACTGCTGGTCCTTTAGCATAATTTAGCATTTTCATTTGGATTAATGTTTTGTCTGCAACTTCACCCATTACACCACCTAGAGCATCTATTTCTCTTACTATTATTCCTTTAGCTGAACCTCCTATTGATGGATTACATGGCATTGTTGCTATATTATTTATTCTTCCGGATATTAATAATGTTTTATGTCCTTTTCTGGCAGATGCAACGGCAGCTTCACAACCGGCATGTCCCCCTCCTACTACTATTATTTCATAATTCATGTTATCACCTACTTTCCTAAGCAGAATCTGCTAAATAATTCATCTAATAGTTCATCTGTGTATGTTTCTCCTATTATCTTTCCTAGATTTTCCCAAGCTTCTTTTAGGCTTAGTTCAACAATATCTATTGGATTACTATTATTTATCTCTTCTATGGCTTCATTTATATTATTTAATGATTTTTTTAATAATGCTATACTTCTAGCATTTGATAAGTATGTTATATCATCAGAAACTAATTCGCCAATATTAAATAGTCTTTTTTTATTTCTTCTTTAATTTTTGTCTATTCCAATATTTTTCCTTTGACGGATATTTCTATATAATTGTCTAATAAATCTTTATCTAATTTTTTTCTTCTAAATCTATTTTTATTTACTACAATTATTTTTCTTTTTTTATTTTTTTAATTTTTAGCTAATAATTCCTTTTTCTTCTTTTTGTTATCTCTTCATTATTATTTAATATATATATTATCAAGTCTGCTGTATCTATTATATTCAAACTTTTTTTCTACTCCTATTTTTTTCTACAGTATCTTCCGTTTTTCTTATTCCAGCTGTGTCTATTATATTTAATGGGATTCCTCCCAATACAAGTGATCCTTCTACTGTGTCTCTTGTTGTCCCTGGAATATCTGTAACTATTGCTTTTTCTTCCTCTAATAGTGCATTTAAGAGACTACTTTTTCCGACATTTGGTCTGCCTATTATACCTACTTTTTATTCCTTCTTTTTACGACTTTACTATCTTCAGATTTTTTTGAATTATTTCTTCTATTTTTTTGTTCTAAACTTTTTTTAATATTTGGTAAAAATATTTTCGTTTGTTATCACTTCAATATCCTCATATTCTGGGTAATCAATGTTTACTTCAATATTACTGATTATTTGAACCAGTTCATTTCTTAAATCTTTTATAAGATTTGATGTTTCTCCGGTTAAAGTATTTATAGATATTTTTCTAGTAGATTCCGCTTTTGAGGATATTAAGTCCATTGTAGCTTCAGCCTCTAATAAATCTATTCTTCCATTTAAGAAAGCCCTTTTGGTAAATTCTCCTGGTTCTGCTAATCTTGCACCATTTTCCAATAATACTTCTAACACTTTATTAGTTGGAGCCAGTCCACCATGACAATTTATTTCTACTATGTCTTCTCTTGTAAATGTCTTTGGAGATTTCATTACTGATACTAAAACTTCATCTATTTTTTCTTCTTTATCTTTGATATAACCATAATGAATAGTGTGGGAAGCTACTTTTGTTAAATCCTTAGTAAATACTTTGCTTGCTATGTTTATTGCTTCATTACCACTTAATCTTATTATTGAAATAGCACCAACACCCGATGACGATGATATTGCTACAATTGTATCGTCCATAGTATTCCTTCTTTCTTCCATAGTATTTTATCACAATATAGAAAAAAAAGAAAGAATTATTTTTCTTCTTTCAATTTTATTACTACTTTTCTATTTGGCTCTTCTCCTATCGATTCGGTATAAACATATTTGTCATCTGCTAAAATAGAGTGAACAATTCTTCTTTCATAGGAGTTCATACTATCCATTGTTATTTCTGTTTTTGTTTTATATGCTTCTCTAGCAAGTTTTTTTGCTAAATATTCTATATTTCTAGCTCTTTTTTCTTTGTAGTTTCCTACATCTATTATGATTGATAATGGTTTACTTAATTTTGCGTTTACCATTTGTCTTATTATTAATTGTAATGCCGACATATTTTTTTCCATTTTTTTCCTATTAGTATAGCATTATTGTCAGAAAAGATAGTAATTGTTATATTTTCTTCTCTTCTTCTAACTTCAAGATTACCTTCAGCAGACATTTTTTTCTTATTATCTCACTTATTGTTTCTTTTTATGAATGCTATAATTTCATTTATATTTAGTACTTCAATAGTTACTGATTTTTTTAGTAAATTAGATTTTTTTCTTCAACTTTATTTATTATTAAGTCTTCTTCAGTTATCTTTAAATCTTCTAATGCTAGTTCAATTGCTTGTTCTTTTGTTTTATTCCTTCATAATAATATTTATTCATTACTTGCTAACCTTCTTTCTTTCCACTAGTACATTTTGTACTATTGTGAATACTGATGATGTTATCCAATATATTCCTAATGCTACTGGTAAACTAAATGCTGCTACTAAAATCATTGCTAGCATAAAGTATATTGTACCTTTCATTTGTTTGGCCATGGCTGTTTGATCTTTTTAATGTTTTTTTCTAAATGATAGATATGATGTTCCTAGTATTAATATTAAGAATAACACATATATATACCAAAGGTTGGACATTATTCCATGTGATATTGTTGTTCCCATATCTAGTTTTAAGAAGTTATTTTCAAATATTACTGGTGTTCTATTTATTGCTTCTAAGAAGGCAAATAATAGTGGTATTTGAATAAATGATAGTAGGCAACTTGATAATGGATTAATTTTTATGTTTTGAATATATTGCCATCATCTCTTCAGCTTTTTCTTCTTTGATCTTCTTCACTTGTTTTATCTTTATATTTCTTTTCTAATTTTTCTAGTTGTGGTTGTACTTCTTTTAATTTTTCAGATTGCATGGCAGTCTTTCTGGTAAGTGGATATAATATCAATCTTATTACTAGACATGATATTACTATAGCTAGTCCGTTTGCTATTCCTCTACTTAAATTTATTTTTTCTAGTAAAAGTCCTATATTTATTATTGCCCATGCTAATGGTTTTACAAAAATTGTAGTCCACAATCCTTCATATTCATTAAATGGCTTAAATGTTTCGCATGCTGGCAATTTGTCAACATCAACATTATTTTCCTTATATAATTCAATAACTTTTTCATCAGTTGGTTTACATAATACATTTTCTGTAAGTGCCTTACCAGTTTCCTCATATTTCACCGGCTTTTTATTTTCATCAGTTAATGTTTTTGTACATCCTGTTAACATTACCAAACTTAATATTATTAATAAAATTTTTTTATACTTTTTTTATTTTTGTTTCACAATTATCACCTATACTTATTAGTTTTTAACAATTCTTTTTTTCCATTTCTTCGTAAGTTAATTCTAATATTCCTTTCTTAATAATTATAACATAGTCATAACCATTATGCACGATTTTTTTATTATTATCGATAATGTTTTTTACTCTTCTTTTTATTTTGTTTCTGGTTACTGCTGTGCCAGTTTTTTTAGGGACAGTAATTCCATATCTATTACTATTATTATTTTTTTACGATAGTAAACACTAAAATATTTACTTTTTGATTTGCTGGTATTTATTATTTCTGTATATTCTTCTGATGATTTTATTATTTCTATTTTCTTCATACTAAAATAATCCTTTCTTTCATATAAATAAAAGAAAAAAAGAAAACAAAATTATGTTTTATGCACATAATTTTTTTCTTTTTTTTGCTCTTCTACTTTTTAAAACATTACCTTTTATTCTACTAAAGAAGCCATGCTTTTTAGCTTTTTTTCTATTATTAGGTTGATATGTTCTTTTCATTATATAATACACCTCCAAGTCAAATGCTATTTTTATTATATAGTTTTTAATTTTAATTATGTCAAGAACTTTTTGAGTTTTTTTGTATTAATATGTGGAGCCAAATGGGAAAAATAATTATTTTAATAATAGATTTGAATTGCTTAATTTATATTAAAAAAATGGAAATACCTCTAAATTATATTAGAAAGCTAATAGTAATAAGTGAATTGGTGATGTTAAAAAAAGCATTAAATTGATATTTGTATGAAAGTATGTTATACTAAGTATGCGTTAGGAGGAACAATATGAAACAAGTTGTTGGTACTTTATTTTTTAATGATGGGAAATTACTTATTGACAAGCCAAGAAAGAGATCTACTTTTCAAATGGTTGGTGGCTCTGTAGAAGAAGGAGAATCTATTTATGAAGCCGCTATCAGGGAATGTCATGAAGAGTTAGGTGATAGAGCATTTTTTAATCCAGAAAATGTAAAATGTTCTTAATGGATTTTGATGAAATTGCTACTAGTGACCCTAATCTTAAAATTCATATGAATATATTTATTTATGAAGGTACATTAACTGGAGAGCTTTCTACTAGTTCGGAAATTGAAAGTTTTATGTGGTTTGGGGTAGATGATGATACTAGTATTTTTATCTAATACTCTTAAAAATGAAATTATTCCTTTTTGTAAGGAAAAAAACTTATATAAAAAAATAACTATTAATTCAAAGACTTTATGGCTTTGAATTATTTTTTAAAGACCTTAGGCTTTAAAAATAAGTGAGTAACAAAGTGCGAACTCTAAAAAAATAGATAAAACCTCTTTCTTTTTTATTAATTTTTTGATACAATTATATTTGAGGAAAATAAGGTGAAACAGATGGGAAAAATTATTGCAATTGTAAATCAAAAAGGTGGTGTAGGTAAAACCACTACTAGTATAAATTTAGCGGCCTCTTTAGGTGTTTTAGATAAAAAAGTGTTGCTTGTTGACCTTGATCCCCAGGGTAATGCTACCACTGGCGTTGGTGTTGATAAGAGTGATATATCGAGTAGTATTTATGAAGTTTTAACTAAAAAGGAAACTATAGAGAAATCTATTATTAAAACAAAGAGTAAGAATCTTTATCTTCTTCCAGCTTATCTTAATCTGGCTGGTGTTGATATGGAACTTATCGAACTAGAAAGAAGAGCAAAAGAAACTGGTGAGAAGTTTAATAGAGTAGTTAGATTAAAAGAAGAACTTGCTAAAGTTAAGGAAGGGTATGACTTTATTTTAATTGATTGTCCTCCTAGTCTTGGAATACTAACTACTAATGCTTTAGCAGCAGCTGATTCAGTTCTAATTCCAGTTCAATGCGAATATTTTGCTTTGGAAGGTATTATGCAGCTTATTAATACTATAATGCTTGCTCAAAGAAAAGTTAATCCTAGTTTAGATATTGAAGGAGTACTACTTACAATGTTTTCTAATACTAATCTTGGTATTGAAGTAATAGAAAGTATTAAAGGTTTCTTTAAAGAAAGAGTATATGATACTATTATTCCTAGACTTGTCAGATTAGCAGAGGCTCCTAGCCATGGTAAACCGATACTTGAATATGAGCCTAGAAATAAGGGTACTATTGCTTATCTTAATTTAGCAAAGGAGGTTATTTTGAGAAATGGAACAAAAGAAGAAAGCCCTAGGTAAGGGACTTGAGGAATTATTTTCTAGCGAAGTGTTAGACTTTGATACTTTTGAAAGTAATATTATGGAAAATACTTCTTCCGATGAGGTAAGAGAAATACCTGTTAACGAGGTTAGGCCTAATCCTTATCAACCGAGAAAAACCTTTAATGAAGATGCTCTTAATGAGCTTGCTGAATCTATTAAAAATTATGGTGTATTTCAACCAATTATTGTTAAGAAGAGTATTAAGGGTTATGACTTGATTGCAGGAGAGAGAAGACTTAGAGCAAGTCGTATAGCTGGCATGGAAAAGATTCCTGCTATTGTAAAAGAATTTACTGATGAACAAATGAGGGAGATTTCATTACTTGAAAATATTCAAAGAGAAAAATCTTACTGCTATTGAGCTTGCTTGGGCATATAAGGGTATTATTGATAATCTAGATATTACACAAGAAGATTTGGCTAAAAAAATTGGTAAGAGTAGGAGTCATATTACTAATACTTTAGGTTTACTTAACTTGCCTGATGAGGTTCAAAAGAAAATTCTTGATGGTGAGATTTCGATGGGACATGCTAGAGTTCTTTCAAAGATGGATGATGAAGAAGAGGTAACTTCTCTTGCTGATAAAGTAATTAAGAATAATATTAGTGTTCATGATTTAGAAGAAATTAGTAAAAAAAAGAAGAAATTAAAAAAAGAGAATGCCTATTACTAGAAGAAAAAAATAGATACTGATTATTTTTCATATTGAAAATGAACTTAGAGATATTCTTGGTACTAAAGTTAAGGTAGATAATAAAAAAGTTTGTATTTATTTTGAAAATGTTAATGATTTGAATCGTATTCTTGATATTATGAATATAGAAATTAAGTAGAGTTTTTCTACTTTTTTTCTTTTTGATATTTTTCTATGTTAGTATACAAATGGTTAACTTTTTAATGTTTTGGCACTTTATTTTTTTCTTTGTTTTTTTGTTTTTTTACTTACTCATATTTAATAATGATATTATTAATATGCTTGCGGTAGGAGTAAGTATTCAACTTGAGAGTATTTGTCGATTTTTGTCTTACTTAATTGTTTGCAAAATGGTTATGCTGTATATTATAATATTCTTGTAGGGAAGTTAAGAAAAGTGAGGTGGCAAAAGTGCAAGGTAGAGTTAAGTGGTTTAATAACGACAAAGGTTATGGCTTTATTGATTATCCAAACGGTGAAGATATTTTTGTTCATTATTCTGCTATTAAACAAGAAGGATATAAAACATTATCCGAAGGCCAAATAGTAGAATTCGATCTTATTGAAACTGCTAAAGGATTACAGGCTATTAATGTAGTAGCGGCTAGTAATGTTAAGGCTTAATGTAACTGAGCAATTATAAGACAGCTAGATGTATTTAAGCTATCTTATTTTTATTTGAGGTGATATTGTGATTATTAAAAGGCTGTTTTTTTATCTTTAAAAAGAAATATTAATAGTTATGGGAATACAATACTTTATTGTTATTATTTCTATTTTATTACTTGGTTATAATAGTTCTATTGTGTGGGGGACTGTTTTTTTAATGATATTTGATATTATATATATTGTAAGCAAGCTTAAAATTATTGATGTGTCTTTTAATATTAAAAAAATAATTATTTTTCCTTATATGTTGCTTGGTATATCTATTTCCATTATTTATAATATTATTTTTGTATAAATTTGATTTATATCAATATAGCTATGTTAATCTTCCTTTTTATTGTTAATATTTTAGCTTCGGGTATCATTGGTCCAATATTTGAAGAAGTTCTTTTTAGGATTTCTTTTTATTAATAAATTAGAAAAAAATAACTTCTTCTAAATTGCTTATTATTTTTTTGTATCTAGTTTTTATCTTTTGCAATATCTCATTCTAATTTATTTTTCTATTATTATTGCTAGTATTCTTGGTGTTATTAATAGTTATATTTTTTTATTAAAAAGAAAAGATGCTATTAAGATCTGTTTAGTACATATTTTTTTATCAATATTACTAGTTCTTTTTTTATATTGTTATAATTCTTATATTTTTAATTCTTGGAATTGCTTTTACTTATTATTTCTTTATTATGTTTTTTGAGTAAGAAGTAGATTTATTTTTTTCTTTACTTTTAATCTTTTTTATTATACAATATAGGTGGAGAGAGGCAGGGGATATTTAATGAAATATAATCTTTTACCAGCAGACTCTTATGTTGTTATTAATAAAACTATTCTTCATGATGAAGATAGAAAAATTATTACTAGTTTATATCTTCCTGTCATTGGTATGGATGCAATAATGCTGTATTTTATGTTATGGGCTGATTTGGATAGTTCTTCAATTGTAAGTGCTGATTTTACTCATCAAAAAATTGTTTCTAATTTAAGAATGACTATTAATGAAGTAGTAGATGCTAGAAGTAAACTTGAGGCAATTGGTCTTATTAAGACTTTAGTAAAAGAAGGCAATGTTAATAATTACATTTATGAACTATATAGTCCTGCTTCCGCTAGTGAATTTTTATCGCATCCTATTCTTAATATTGTATTATATAGTAATATTGGTAAAAAGGAATATGATAATTTAATTAAGAGTTTTAAAATGCCTAGATTTAATACTAGTGGTTATACTGATATTACTAAGAGTTTTAATGAGGTTTTTGATAGTACTTGCATGACCTCTTACGATTTATCTTTAGAGGACATTAGAAAATATAATAAACTTAAACTTAATATTAATAGTAATTTTGATTTTAATTTTTTAATGAACTCTATGCCTAGAAATATTGATACTAATAGAGTGTTTACTAAAGAGATTAAAGAACTTATTATTAGTTTATCTTTCATTTATGATATTGATGCTATTAAGATGTCTAATATTGTTAAGGGATGTTTTAATGAAAGGGGTACTATTAATAAAGAAGAACTTCGTAAAACTGCTAGAGGCTTCTATCAATTTGATAATGGTGGTAATTTACCTACTATTGTTTCTAATTGTCAACCTGAGTATTTAAGAAAGCCTATTGGTGATACTTCTAAAAGAGCAAAAATGATTTATACTTTTGAAACTATTTCACCAAGGGAACTTCTTATTAGTAAAAATAAGGGTAATGAACCAACAAGAAGAGATCTAAGATTAGTAGAGGATTTACTTCTTGATTATAATTTAAAACCTGGTGTTGTTAATGTTTTAATCGATTATGTATTAAATGTTAATGATAAAAAACTTACAAGAGCTCTTGTAGAAACAATGGCAGGTGAATGGCAAAGAAAAAGGTATTGAAACAGTTGAAGATGCCATGAGTCTTTGTGAAAAAGAACATAAAAAAAGAGAAATAAAAAAAGGTTATTGAAGAGCAAAAAAGTTAATGTAAAAAAACGCCTGATTGGTTTGATACAGAAATCGAGAAAAAAATAAAATTAATGATGGTTAGGATAATCAATTATAAGAGCTTTTTAAAGGAGTATAAATAATGAAAGATACTAAAAATATTATTAATAATAAATATAGTTTTTGATAGGTTTGAATTAGAAAAAGAACTTTGATATTGCTTTTAGAAGATGATACTTTCAAAAAAAATTGTAAGTAGACTAAAACTTTCAAGAGATGAACTTATTAAATATACTTCTAATGTTGAAGATTCTGCTAATGAACTTAAGAATTGTAAAAAAATTGTAAAAAAATATTATGGAATGTAAAAAAATAGTATTTGTGGATATGTTTATTATCCTAGTGTAGAACAGGGTAATTTAGTATTTTCTTATGTTCCTTGTAAATATAAGAAAAAATTAGATACTGATACTGCTTATAGGGATAATATTATTTCTTTTGATATGCCAAAAGAAATTGTTAATGCTTCAATGAAAAATATTTATACTGATGATAAAAATAGATTAGAAGCTATTAAGTGGCTTACTACTTTTATTAAAAAAGTTGAAAATAATGAAAAAAGTAAGGGTTTATTCTTGACAGGTAACTTTGGATGTGGTAAAACATATTTAGTAGCTGCTTGCTTTAATGAACTTGCTAAGAAAGGTAAGAATGTTGCTTGTCTATATTATCCAGAGTTTTTAAGAAATCTAAAGGAAAGATTTTCAGAAGATTATAAGGAAATATTTGATAAGGTTAAGAAATGTGATTTACTTTTGATTGATGATATTGGTGCAGAAACTGTTACTAGTTGGAATAGAGACGAGGTTCTTGGTACTATTTTACAATATCGTATGCAAGAGGGGTTACCTACATTTTTTACTTCTAATTTGTCAATAAAAGAATTGGAAGTTCATCTTGCAGGTAATGATAGTGAAGGAAAAAAATTAAAGCTAGAAGAATTATAGAAAAGAATTAAATATTTAACAGATAATATTACAATGATTGCAGAAAATAGAAGAAAGTGAGGGTGAAAAAAATGGAAGAAAAATAAGAACTATGGATTTAAATTTAATCCTGATAAGCAAGAGAAGTCTTTTACCGATAAAAAAATGGTACTTCTAAATTAGAAATTGAAGGTAATGATGCTCCGCTTAATATGCCTCAAAATATTACTCTAGTAAACAAACCTAAAACGAAGGTTTTGTCTAAAGAAATTAAAAGACAAAAAGGTGGAGCCAATATTGGTATTGGTAGTAATGGTTTTGCAGGTGTTATTACACTAGCAGGTATTATTGCTATTGCAGGAGTTATTATTGCTTATTTAACACTTAAATATTAATTTATAAAGGAGGAGGAGTTTATGCTTTGTGCTTTACAGGTTAAAAACTTGTTATTCTATTTTTGAGTAGTTTAAATAGAATTGACGATTTGACTAAAAAGGCTAAAGATATGGGCTACTCCTCTTTAGCTATTACTGATACAAATAATATGTTTGGAGTATATGAATTCTATTTAGCATGTCTTAATAGTGGTATTAAACCTATTATTGGTATGGAAGTTAAGTCTTCCTTTGATAATTATATTTTTAATTGCTAAAAAAATAATAATGGATATAAAAAAATCTGATTAAGATAGCAACGATTATTTCTGATCATGATATTTCTTATGATGAACTTAATATGTATTCTAAAGATATTATTTTTAATTATGCCTATTTTTTTCTTATAAAAAAGAATATTATAGAATTATTTGATGAATACTTTATTGGTTATTCTAATACTAAGGATAGAGAAGTTATAGGTGAAAAAGGAGTTCTTATTACCGATATTTGCTATTTGGAAAAAAAGAAGATTATAAATATATTGACTATTTAACAATGATACGAGACGATAAGAAGTTAGGGGAAATAGAACTTAATACTTTTGCTGGTAAACATCTGCTAGATAGAGATGAATATACTTCTCTTATAGGTAGTAATATTTTTTTATTAATAAGAATATGGAATATATTGTTAATAATTGTAATGTCACATTTGATAAAAGGGAAGGACTTCTTCCAATTTACGATGAAAACATTAATTCTTTTGATTATCTTTGTAGTTTATGTAATAAAGGTTTGAAAAGAAGACTTGCTAATGTTGTTTCGGATATATATCAAAAAAGACTTAATTATGAACTTGATGTTATTAATAAGATGGGCTTTTGTGACTACTTTTTAGTAGTTTGGGATTATGTTAAGTATGCAAAGTTTAATAATATTTTAGTAGGTCCTGGAAGAGGTAGTGCCGCTGGCAGTTTAGTTAGTTATTGTCTTGGTATTACTGATGTTGATCCTATTAAATATGATTTGTTATTTGAAAGATTTTTTTAAATCCAGAGAGAGAAACAATGCCCGATATTGATATTGATTTTGATAGTGAAAAAGAGGAGCCTTGTTACTGATTATGTAATGAATAAATATGGTGAAAAAAAGGCTATTGGTATTATTACTTTTAATACTCTTGGTGCTAAACAAGTTATTAGAGATGTCGGTAGAGTTCTTGATATTTCTCTTCCTATCATTGATGAAATTGCTAAATCTATTACTGGAAAAAATCTTCAAGAAAGTTATGCTATGAATGGAAAGTTTTATAGACTTATTAATTCCAATAGTGAATATATGAAACTCTATAAAGCCAGTGTTAAATTAGAAGGACTTCCTAGACATATATCAGTTCATGCCGCTGGTATTGTTATGAGTAATATTTCTATTGATGAAGTTATTCCTTTATATAAAAAGCCCACTTGGTATGTATATTTCGGCTTTTTCTAAAGATTATTTGGAACCTCTTGGTCTACTTAAAATGGACTTTTTTTAGGTCTTGATAATTTAACTTTAATTAGTAATGTTATTGAAGAAATTAGAGAAAAAGAGAAGATTAATATTAGTTTTGAAAAAAATACCTCTAGATGATAAAAAAACTTTAAAAAGTATTTAGAGATGTTGATACTGATGGTATTTTTCAGTTTGAATCCGTAGGTATGAAAAGATTTTTATCTAAGCTTAAAGTTAACTCTTTTGATGATATTGCTACAGCTTTAGCTTTATATAGACCTGGTCCAATGGATAATATTGATTTATTTATTGCAAGAAGAGAGGGAAGGGAAAAAATTGACTATATTCATCCTGACTTAGAAAATATTCTTAAACCTACTTATGGTATTATTATTTATCAAGAACAAATTATGCAAATAGTTAGAAAAATGGCTAATTATTCTTATGGTGAAGCTGATATTTTGAGAAGAGCTATGTCAAAAAAGAAGGAAAGTATTATTTTAAATGAAAAACCAAAATTTATTGAAGGTTCTTTTAAAAAAATGGCTATGATGAGAAGACCGCTAATGAAGTATATGATTTAATATTAAAGTTTGCTAATTATGGTTTTAATAAGTCACATTCAATTTCATATGCAATCACTGCCTACAAGATGGCTTTTATTAAGACTTATTTTCTTAAATACTTTATTGCTGGGGTACTAACTAATTCTATTGGTAATATTAATAAAATCAATACTTATATTAATAGAGCAAGAAAATCTAGTATTAAAATACTACCCCCAGATGTTAATGAAAGCAATAGAGGATTTACTGCTACTGAAGAGGGAATTAGATGTCCTTTGTCAATTATTAGTGGTGTTGGAACTTCTATCTCTAATGATATTTTAAAAGAAAGAGAAAATGGAAGATATTTATCTCCAACTGACTTTATTACTAGAACTTATAATAAAGGTATTGGTAAGAAGACACTTTCTAGTCTTATTTATGCTGGAGCCATTTCCTTTGGCTATAATAAGAGAACTTTAATTGAAAACTTAGATACTATTCTTAACTATGCTGATATTGCTAAAGATGGTGGAATAATCGAAAATTTAGAACCCGAAATTAGCACTTATGAAGAATATAGTAAGGGACAACTTGTGTCATTAGAGCTTAAAACGATTGGTTTTTATCTTACTAATCATCCTGCTTCTAAGTATAGAGATGATAATATAGTCGTTAATACTTCTAATATTAGTGATTTCTTTAATAATAAAGTTGTTATGGTTATTATGATTAATAGAATTAAAAGAAACTACTACTAAAAAAATAATGATGTTATGGCATTTATTGTTGGTAGTGATGAGTTTGGAGAAGCTGATTTTACTTGTTTTCCTGATGTTTATAAAAGGTTTAATTTTATTAAAGTAGGTAATGTTGTAAAGATATTTGGTAGAGTAGAAAAAAGATATGATAAATATCAAGTAATTATTAATAATATTAATGTATTGGAGGCAAATGATGAATAAAGGTAAGTTTATTGTTATTTCTGGCCCTTCTGGTGTTGGTAAAGATACTATATGTGAAGAGTTAATTAAAAAGAGGTAATGGTATATATTCAGTATCTATGACTACTAGAGAAAAAAGAAGTGGTGAAATAGATGGTGTTGATTATTTCTTTGTAAATAAAGAGGTGTTTGAAAAAAATATTAAGGATGATTATTTTTTTAGAGTATGCTATTTATAATGGTAATTATTATGGTACTCCTACTAAATTTATTGTTGATAATATAAATAGAGGTATTAATGTATTTGCTATTCTTGAGGTTAATGGTTTTATCAATGTTAAAAAGATATTTGGTGATGCGATTACAATATTTATTATGCCACCTTCCTTTGAAGAATTAGAAAGAAGACTTAGAGGCAGAAAATCTGATGATAGTAAAATTATTAATGAACGACTTAATATTGCTAAAGAGGAAATTAAATATAAGGATAAATATGATTATATTGTCATCAACAGTACTGTTGATAAAGCTGTTTTAGAAATTGAAAATATTATTAATAATTGTTAATCTATCAACAATAGTTGTGGATGAAATAAATGATACTTTTAAAGTAGAGACAAGTTTATTGGCTCTACTTTCTTTATGAAGACTTATGGCTTCATAAACGGCGAACGACTTTTAGTGTGAGACGACAATAATAAATTAGATATTTTTACTTGAAAAAAATCTATCGTTTTTATTATATACTTATATTAAACAAAGGAGGAAGTTTATGAAAAAGTGAAAGAATTATGAAAATCTTTGAACAGTATGTTAGAAAATATGATATGAATAATTCATATATTAAATCGAGATATTTTTCATTCTCTGAAAGTTATGGAAATTGCAAGAGATCTTGCTATTGGTCTTGGTATTTTTTCGGTAGAAGAAGTAGCCGTCTGTGAACTTATTGGTTTATTTCATGAAATTGGTAACTTTTTCTAAAACTCCTAACTATCAAATGGATGATGATATTAATGATGCTTATAATAGAACTATTGATGTTTTTGTTTAATAAGAAATTGATTAGAGAAATTAGTAAAGATACTAAATATGATAATATTATAAAAAAATGGCTTTATTTGCTTACGATAAGAATGGATTTCCTGCTGATATCGATGAAAAGGGTAAGCATATATGTGCCATTATCAAAGATGCTCATAATTTAGATTCTTTTTAGATTGTTTGTTAATTATCCATATGTAGATACAGTAATCAAAAGTTATCCTAGTAGTCTCTGTTTATGATGACTTTTAAAAGTTTTTAAGACTATTAGTTCTAAAGTGAGTGATAATGCTAGTGATGAAGTATTAGTTACTTTATCAAAGATGTATTCATTTTAATTATAAATATTCTTATTATTTATTAAAAACAAAATGATTATGTTAATAAGATATTTAATTCTTTTAAATTTTTGATAATAGTGAATTAGAGGGGTTCTTTAAACAGCTTATGGTTGTTCTTAATAATTATATTGATAAAAGGATAGGTGTTGTAAATGCTTGATAAAAAATACGACCACTTGATGGTTGAAAAAGATAAATATGATAATTGGAAGGAAAAGGGGTATTTTAAATCAGGAGACTTAAGTAAAGAGCCATATTGTATAGTTATTCCTCCTCCTAATGTAACAGGTAAATTACATTTAGGTCATGCTTGGGATACTTCAATACAAGATATTATTATTAGATATAAGAGAATGCATGGCTTTGATGCTTTATGGCTTCCAGGAATGGATCATGCTGGTATTGCTACGCAGGCTAAGGTAGATAAAAAACTTAGAAGTGAAGGTATTAATCCTAGAAGTATGTCTCGTGAAGAGTGGCTTAAGGTTGCTTGGTCGTGGAAAGAAGAATATGCTGAAAATATTCATAGTCAGTGGGCTAAACTTGGTTTATCTCTTGATTATGATAAAGAAAGATTTACTTTAGATGATGGTTTATCTAATGCTGTTAGAAAGGTATTTGTTGATTTATATAACAAAGGTCTTATCTATAGAGGTGAGAGAATTATTAATTGGGATCCTGCGGCGATGACTGCTCTAAGTAATGAAGAGGTTATTTATAAAGATGTTGAGGGAGCCTTCTACCACATTAAATATATGATTGATGGTACTGATGAGTATCTAGAGGTTGCTACGACTAGACCAGAGACTTTATTTGGTGATACTGCAGTTGCGGTTAATCCAGAAGATAATAGATATAAGAAATATATTGGTAAGAATGTTGTTCTTCCAATAGTTAATAAACTTATTCCTATTATTGGTGATGAACATGCTGATATGGAGTTTGGTACTGGTGTTGTTAAAATTACTCCTGCTCATGACCCTAATGACTTTGAAGTAGGTAATAGACATAATCTAGAGAGAATCGTCGTTATGAATCCTAATGGTACAATGAATGAGAATGCTGGTAAATATAATGGTATGGATAGATTTGAATGTAGAGATGCTGTTATTAAGGACTTAGATAGTGAAGGACTTCTTATTAAGATTGAACCTATTAATCATAACGTTGGTTTTTCTGAGAGAAGTGATGTTATGGTTGAACCTTATCTTTCTAAACAATGGTTTGTTAAGATGAGACCGCTAGCGGATAGAGTTCTTGAAAACCAAAAGGATAAAGATAAGAAAGTTAACTTTGTTCCTCCTAGATATGAAAAGACTATGAATCACTGGATGGAGATCACATATGATTGGTGTATCTCTAGACAATTATGGTGGGGTCACAGAATACCTGCTTGGTATAAAGGTGATGAAGTTTATGTTGGCATGGAAGAACCCCAAGGTGATGGTTGGGTACAGGATAATGATGTACTTGATACTTGGTTTTCTTCAGCACTATGGCCTTTTAGTACTTTAGGATGGCCTGATAATACTGACTTACTTAAGAGATATTATCCTAATAATGTACTAGTTACTGGTTATGATATTATTCCTTTCTGGGTTAATAGAATGACTTTCCAAGGACTTGAGTTCTTAAATGAAAGACCTTTTAAAGATTGTTTAATTCATGGTCTTATTAGAGATAAAAAAGGTAGAAAGATGAGTAAGAGTCTAGGTAATGGTATTGATCCTATGGATGTTATTGATATGTATGGTGCTGACTCTTTAAGATTCTTTTTAACTACAAATACTGCTCCTGGTATGGATTTAAGATATGATGAAGAAAAAAAGTTAAATCAACTTGGAACTTTATTAATAAGATTTGGAATGCTTCAAGATTTGTTTTAATGAAACTAGAAGACTTTAAAGGGGAAGATTATACTCTTGATAATTTAAAAGAAGAAGATAAGTGGATTTTTAAATAGATTAAATACTACGATTAAAAGATGTTACTAAGAGTATGGATAAATATGATTTTCATATTGTTGGTAATACGCTATATGATTTTGTATGGGGAGACTTCTGTGACAAGTATATTGAGTTATCTAAGTTCTATAATGATAATACTACGAAGAGTGTACTTGTTAGGGTTCTTACGGATATTCTGAAGATGCTTCATCCTTTTATGCCTTATGTTACTGAAGAAATATATGGTATGATGCCTATTAAAGAAGCAGAATCTATTATGATTAGTAAGTATCCTGTATATAATAAGAAAGAGATATTTACCACTAATATTGATAATGTACTTGAATTTATTACAATGTTTAGAAATAAAAAGGCTGAACTTGGTAATATTGGAGAGTATAAGGTATATATTGATATTGATGATGAGACTTCTAAAGACATTATTATTAATATGCTAAAATTAAGTGATAAGATTTCTTTAGAAGATGGTAATGGTATAAAAAAAATAGAATATACTGGTATGAAGGCTTCTATTATATATGATAATAGTAAGAGTTTAGAAGAAGAAAAAAAGAGAAAAACTATTTAAAGAAAAAGAAAGTCTAGAAGCTTCAATTGCAAGAAGAGAGAAACTTCTTAGTAATAGTAATTATGTTGAGAAGGCTCCTAAAGCAATTGTTGATAAAGATAGAGAAGCTCTTCTTAAAGAAAAAAAGAAATGTTAGATATTATTTTTAAATAAAATTAATGGTTAGTTTATAAAAAAAGGAGGTTATATTTATGGCTAAGTATTGTGCAAATTGTGGAAAGGAATTAACTGAAGAGCAAGATATTTGTTTAAATTGTGGTGTTAGGGTTAAAAAGAGTACTACTTCAAGTGATCCTAATGCTAAATCTAAACTTGCTGCTGGGTTATTTGGTATTTTCTTAGGTGCCTTTGGTGTTCATAACTTTTACCTTGGTTTTACTGGTAAAGCAGTTGCTCAACTTTTAATCACTGTTTTATCTTGTGGTATCTTAAGTCCTGTGTCCGCTATATGGGGACTTATTGAAGGTATTATGATTCTTTCTAGTAATGACTATAAAGATGCTGATGGTAATACTTTAAGAGACTAATGAAAAAAAGAATTATTAATTTAATTATTTTTGCTTTCTGGTACTTTATTTATTTTTATAATAGTTACTGGAAAGTTCAATGTGGAATGTCTTTTTAAGAAGATATTCCATATTTCTTGTCCTGGATGTGGGTTAACTAGATCTTTTAGGTCTATTCTTAATTTAGACTTTATTAATGCTTTTTAAATACAATATTCTTGGGATACCTTTTATTTATTTTTATGTGTTATTTATATTATTCTCTTAATTAAAGATGTTATAATAGGTAGTGATAAAGGTAATAAGTTAGTACTTTATATTTTTTTAGTAAATACTATATACTTATTATTTGTTTATTTATTATTTCTATGATTATTAATAATATTAATGGTATATAAATATTTTTACACTTCATACTAATTATGAGGTGTTTTATTATGAGTGATTTTCTTAATATTTGTTTTAGAACAATACTAGTTCTTATTATTCTTTTCTTTATTACTAAGATGATGGGAAAGAAACAGATATCTGAACTTAATTTTTTTGACTATGTTGTTGGTATTACGATTGGTTCTATTGCTGCAGATATTTCTTTAGATATTGAAAAGGATATGATTGCAGGAATAGCGGCTCTATTTATATATGGATTTATATCTTATATAATTTCATTTGTATCTATAAAAAAAGTATTTTTGGCTAGAAGATTTTTTTATTGGTGTACCCACAATTCTTGTGGAAAAAGGTAAAATTATTGAATCTGGTTTAAAAAAATCTAAAATTGATGTTAATGATTTATTAATGGAGGCAAGAGAAAATGGTTATTTTAATTTAGATGAAATTGATTATGCTCTTATGGAAGTAAATGGTAATATTAGTTTTCTTCCTAAAGAAAACGATAAGCCTGTGACTAAAAAAGATATGAAAATTAAGTGTAGTAATGAAGGACTTACTGTAAATGCCATTATTGATGGTAAGTATATGGTTAATAATATGAAGGCGATTAATAAGGATAAAGAATGGTTAGATCATGAACTTAAAGTTAAAGGTTATGATAATTATGATAGTATACTTTTTAGCTACGATTGATAATAATTATAAAGTTACTATTTACGAAAAAGAATGTAAAAGCCAGATAAAAAAATACTGTTTTTGGAATAGTATTTTTTTTATAGCGATGATATAATGAAATCTGATATGGAAGTAGATAGTATGAAGTTTAAAAAGACGATAATTATCTCTATAGTTATTTCAGTAATTTTTACTTATATGTACTTTTATTATTACCTAATATTAATATTGATAAAGATACAATTTGTTATAATAGTAATGATACATATAATATAAAAAGCTTATAACACTATAGGAGACATAAGTAAGTATATTAAAATAAGTGATAATATAGATAAAAAAAAGTACTTGGTAATTATCAAGTTACTGTTAAAGTTAGATATTTATTTTATAGATATGATAAAAAAATTAATGTTAAGGTTGTTGATAAAAATAAAACCAGAAGTTGCATTAAAAAGGTAATAATCCTAGTTATGTTTGTCCAAATATGGAATATGAAGAAGAAGGATATACTGCTAGTGATGATTATGATGGTGATATTACTGATAAAGTAAATATAGAAAAGGACGGTAACTTTATTATTTATAGTGTTAAAGATAGTTCAGGTAATAAAAATGAAATTAGAAGAAGTATTATATTTGAAGATAAAGAAGAGCCTTCAATTACTTTAATAGGTGATGATAATATTGTTATTTATAAAAATAGTAAATATATTGAAAAAGGATATACGGCGATTGATAAATGTGATGGTGATATTACTGATAAGGTTATAGTAACAGGTACTGTTGATACTAATAGAGTTGGAACTTACACTATTAACTATAAGGTAGTAGATAATAGTGGTAATGAAACTTCAGTAGATAGAAAAATTACCGTCAGAGAAAGACCTAGTTATTATGGAAATGGTAATATTTATTTAACTTTTGATGATGGACCTAGTTATTTGACAAAAGAAATTTTAGATATTTTAGATGAAGAAGATATTAAAGCTACTTTCTTTGTAACTAGTGGTGGTGAATATGTTAGGAGAGCCTACAATAGTGGACACACAATTGCTTTACATACTTCTAGTCATAAATATAGTTATGTGTACTCTAGTGAAGAAAATTACTTTAATGATTTAAATACTGTTAGTGATAGTGTTTATAATTCTATTGGTATTAGATGTAAATTTATTAGATTTCCTGGTGGTAGTTCTAATACTATAAGTAGAAATTATAATAAAGGTATTATGTCTAGACTTGTTAATGCTGTTATTAATAAGGGATATGTATATTTTGATTGGAATGTCGATTCTAATGATGCAGGTGGTGATGGTAATAACAGT
Organism: Bacilli bacterium; assembly: GCA_022009835.1. Taxonomy (GTDB): domain Bacteria; phylum Bacillota_I; class Bacilli_A; order RF39; family UBA660; genus CAG-302. Next base: position 130,646 of record CP091726.1, read on the forward strand.
AATAAAATATACAATAATGTTATAAATGGTTTATCTCATAATAAAACAAACATAGTACTTATGCATGATTCTGCCAGTCATAGGGGTACTGTGAATGCTTTAAGAGACATTATTAGATATGGTAAAGATAATGGATATTCATTTAAAGCTATTACTAATGATACACCAGTAGTAAGACATGGAGTTAATAATTAAATAGTTGTATTTACAACTATTTTTTTAGTTATGTTGTTGTAATTTTTTTGGTAATTTTTGTTATAATAGTGTTAGAAAGGATGGTTAGTATGATTAAGAAAAATAAATGAGTACATTAATTTATCGATTATATTGTCAGTTTTATTTATGATAGTTGGAATACTACTTATAGTATGGCCTAAAAGCATCTCTTGATACTTTTTGCTTATGTTATTGGTACTATTATGATTATCTATGGTATTTATAGTTTTTATAGATAGTTTTAGTATTAATCCTGCTCTTTGTTTATTCCAAATGACAAATAGTATTTTTATCATTTTTTTACTTGGTATTTGTATATTTTTTTAAATCCTAGTATTTTTTTGAAAGTATTTTTACCAATTGTTTTTAGGTATTTTTCTTTATTATAAGTGGTGCATTTAGTTCTAGAATATCATTTATTATTAAAGATATTGATAATAGTTATATTCTATCTTTATTTACCTCTATCTTAATGATCATATGTGGTGTAGTATTAATTATTAATCCAGGAAATACTGCTCTTGTTATTACTACATTAATTGGTATTATTCTTATTGTATACTCTGTAAGTGCCATAGTTGATATGTTTGTATTTAAATCAAGAGTAAAAGAAATAGATAAATACTTTAGTAAATTACTTAAATAATCCTATTAATTTAGGGTTATTTTTTTATGTAAAGTATTATGTAAAATATTAGTATTTTCTTTATTATTATTTTTTATTATGTTATATTTATACTAGAAGGAGTGATAAGTATGGATGATAACATGAGAAATGCTTGGTTAGATATGATATCTAAAGTTTATACTAATTTACATAATAGTGATAGAGTTCTTAAGGCTTCAAATGTATCTGATAAGAAAAGAGAAAGATTACTAAAATATTTTGAAAGACTTGAAGAACTACATAATAAGGTGTCTAAAACTAAAAGTGTTAATGGTGAAAAAAATTACTTAAAAAAATTTTTTTATTATGATTTATATGTTATCAAACCAGAAAACATACCTGATACTTACTTTCAAAACCAAGTTAGACTTGCTAGAGAAAGAGGTTATGGTAACATAGAATTAACTGAAGAAGATAAGATGCGAAAGACTGAAGAAGTTATTGATGACCAGAAGAAAACTCTAGATAAGTGGATTGAGTATTTTTTATATGATGAAGAAAGTAAATCTTATGAAATGTGGGAAAAAAATACTGGGTATTTCAAGGACTACAGAATTTAGGCAAATATGATAAGGAAACCGGTAAATTTAGTAAAAGAGATAAAAACAACAGTATATCCTTTTTCCTCCAGTAGAAAGAGAATATATTTTTACTACTTTAAAAATTAATGGAAGATTTTTCTTAAAGATAAAAAGCGAAGAAGATATTAAACAGGCTTTAAGTACTGGCAATTTTTAAACTTTTATACGAGTATGTTATTAAGCAAAGCTTTTTAAAACGGAGAACATCAAAATAATAACAACGATGGTAAATGGATTAAATATGAACAAGGAAGTGATTATAATATTTTAAGAGATTCACTTCAAGGCTATTATACTGGTTGGTGTACTGCTGCTGGGGAAATCTTTGCTAAGAGTCAGTTAACAGGTGGTGACTTTTACGTTTATTACTCATTAGATAAGAATGGTGAAGCAAAAGTACCTAGAATTGCTATTAGAATGGATGGTAAAGATAAAATTGGAGAGATTAGAGGTATAGCAGATAATCAAAATATGGAACCTGAAATGATGCCTATTCTTGAAGAAAAAAATTTAAAAGAATTTCCTGATAAAGATAAATATCTAAAAAAAGAACATGATATGAAATTACTTACTTTAATTGATAAAAAGGTAAATAATAATATTGAACTTAATCTTGATGAACTTAAATTTTTATACGAATTAAATAACAAAATTGAAGGATTTGGCTATGAAAAAGGATCCTAGAATAGGAGAAATTAAAAAGTAAAAAGAAATAAAAAGAAGAGATTATAGTCTTATATTTAATGTTAAAGAAGAAGAGGTTGCTTTATCACAGGAAGAATGTCTAAATAATCCAGAAAAGTTTAAATTTTTTCGGGGTCGTATAAGTTTAGACTCTCTTACTAGTGCTGAAGGACTTATTCTTCCTCAGTATGTTGCTGGTAATGTAGATTTAGACTCTCTTACTAGTGCTGAAGGGCTTGTTCTTCCCAAAAGTATTGGTGGTAGTATATTTTTAGACTCTCTTATTGATGCTGAAGGTCTTGTTCTTCCCGAAAGCATTGGTGGTGATTTAAATTTAAAATCTCTTACTAGTGTTGAAGGTCTTGTTCTTCCCAAAAGTATTTGTGGTAGTATAAATTTAAGTTCTCTTGCTAGTGCTGAAGGACTTGTTCTTCCTAAAAGCATTGGTGGTAGTATAGTTTTATACTCTCTTACTAGTGCTGAAGGACTTGTTCTTCCTGAAAGCATTGATGGTAGTATAAATTTAAGTTCTCTTACTAGTGCTGAAGGTCTTGTTCTTCCCAAAAGTATTTGTGGTAGTATATTTTTAGACTCTCTTACTAGTGCTGAAGGACTTGTTCTTCCTGAAAGCATTGGTGGTAGTATAAATTTAAGTTCTCTTGCTAGTACTGAAGGACTTGTTCTTCCTAAAAGCATTGGTGGTAGTATAAATTTAAGTTCTCTTGCTAGTGCTGAAGGACTTGTTCTTCCTGAAAGCATTGATGGTAGTATAAATTTAAGTTCTCTTACTAGTGCTGAAGGACTTGTTCTTCCCAAAAGTATTTGTGGTAGTATATTTTTAGACTCTCTTACTAGTGCTGAAGGTCTTGTTCTTCCTGAAAGCATTGGTGGTAGTATAAATTTAAGTTCTCTTGCTAGTACTGAAGGACTTGTTCTTCCTAAAAAGCATTGGTGGTAGTATAAATTTAAGTTCTCTTGCTAGTGCTGAAGGACTTGTTCTTCCTGAAAGCATTGATGGTAGTATAAATTTAAGTTCTCTTACTAGTGCTGAAGGACTTGTTCTTCCCAAAAGTATTTGTGGTAGTATATTTTTAGACTCTCTTACTAGTGCTGAAGGTCTTGTTCTTCCCGAAAGCATTTGTGATTGTATATATTTAAGCTCTCTTACTAGCGCTGAAGGGCTTGTTCTTCCCAAAAGTATTGGTGTTTATATAAAATTAACAAGTTTAAGTACTGCTGATGGTTTAAAATTACCTTATGGTTTTGATTTAAATAAACTATATTGTTCCGATTACATTATAGAGGAAATAATGAATAATCCTGATAAATATTATATGGCTCCTACTGAAGAGGATAAAAAAAGGAATAAAAAAATATAAATAATCCTATTAACTTAGGGTTATTTTTATGTAAAGTATTATGTAAAAATATTAGTATTTTCTTTATTATTATTTTTTATTATGTTATATTTATACTAGAAGGAGTGATAAGTATGGATGATAACATGAGAAATGCTTGGTTAGATATGATATCTAAAGTTTACAGTAACTTACATAACAGTGATAGAGTTCTTAAGGCTTCAAATGTATCTGATAAGAAAAGAGAAAGATTACTAAAATATTTTGAAAGACTTGAAGAACTACATAACAAGGTGTCTAAAACTAAAAGTGTTAATGGTGAAAAATTACTTAAAAATTTTTATTATGATTTATATGTTATCAAACCAGAAAAATATACCTGATACTTACTTTCAAAATCAAGTTAAAATTGCTAGAGAAAGAGGCTATGGTAACATAGAATTAACTGAAGAAGATAAGAGGAAAATGACTGAAGAAGTTATTGATGATCAAAGGAAAAGTTTAGATAAATGGATTGAATACTTTTTATATGATGAAGAAAGTAAATCTTATGAAATGTGGGAAAAATACTGGGTATTTCAAGGACTACAGAATTTAGGCAAATATGATAAGGAAACCGGTAAATTTAGTAAAAGAGATAAAAGTACTGTATATCCTTTTTCCTCCAGTAGAAAGAGAATATATTTTTACTACTTTAAAAACTAATGGAAGATTTTTCTTAAAGATAAAAAAAGCGAAGAAGATATTAAACAAGCATTAAGTACTGGTAATTTTAAACTTTTTATATGAGTATGTTATTAAGCAAAGCTTTTTGAAAGGTGAACATCAAGGTAATAGTACTGATGGCAAATGGATTAAATATGAACAAGGAAGTGATTATAATATTTTAAGAGATTCACTTCAAGGCTATTATACTGGTTGGTGTACTGCTGCTGGGGAGAACTTTGCCAAAGACCAGTTGGCAGGTGGGGACTTTTATGTTTATTACTCATTAGATAAGAATGGTGAAGCAAAAGTACCTAGAATTGCTATTAGAATGGATGGTAAAGATAAAATTGGAGAGATTAGAGGTATAGCAGATAATCAAAACATGGAGCCTGAAATGATGCCTATTCTTGAAGAAAAAAATTTAAAAGAATTTCCTGATAAAGATAAATATCTAAAAAAAAGAACATGATATGAAATTACTTACTTTAATTGATAAAAAGGTAAATAATAATATTAAACTTAATCTTGATGAACTTAAATTTTTTTATACGAATTAAATAACAAAATTGAAGGATTTGGCTATGAAAAGGATCCTAGAATAGGAGAAATTAAAAAGTAAAAAGAAATAAAAAGAAGAGATTATAGTCTTATATTTAATGTTAAAGAAGAAGAGGTTACTTTATCACGAGAAGAGTATAATAATTCTTCAGGGAAATTTAATGTTTTTAGTAGATGACTTTGACTTGAACCATATTATTTTTTTAATGATCATATTCCAAATAGTAGCGACTTCTCAATTTCTATGCTTCTTGACTTTCTTCGTGACTTTAATTTTTTTAACTAATAATGATGGGATTATTCTTCCTCAATATGTTGTTGGTAATTTATATTTAAATGAACTTGCCAATGCCAATAAACTTGTGTTTCCCAAATTTATTAGTGGCAGTTTATTTTTAAGTCACTTAACCAATGCTAAAGAAGTCATACTTCCACAATATATTGGTGGTGATTTATATTTAAGCGATCTTACTAATATTGAAAAAAACTTAAACTACCACAAAAATATAGATGGTGATTTGATTTTTGGATAACTTAACTAGTTCTAATAATCTTATTTTGTCACAACACATTGGAGGGTATATATATTTAACTAGATTAAAAACTGTTGATAATTTAAAAACTACCTTATGGTTTTTGATTTGAATAGACTATATTGTCCTTATAATATTAAGGAAGAAATAATGAATAATCCTGATAAATATTATATGGAACCTCCTACTGAAGAAGATAAAAAAAGGAATAAAAAGATAAACTTAAAATTGAAGACTATAGGCTTCAATTTTTTTCATTAAAAGACATTAAGCTTTAATGATAGTAAAGAGATTATAAGCTCTTTTACTAAACACTATAATATTTTTATATACATTTGTTTGATATTTTTTTATATTTTTCTATTTACTTGATATTAAATATATGATATACTTTAAATGTGAAATATGGAGGTATAAAAAAATGTTAGATTATATAATTATAGGACTACTTATTGTAGTAATTATCTTAGTTATTATAGCAATTAGTAAGAATGTTAATGAAGGAAAAAAATTACTGAAAAGACTTGGTAATTTAGAAACTACTACAGTTAAAGAGTTATCTAGTTTTCAAATAGATATAATGAAAAACAATGAATGATAATTTTTAATGAATTAAATGAAAGAATGGAAAAAGAAACTTAGTCAAATTAATGATAAAGTTAATGAAAGATTAGATGATAATTTTGCTAAGACTAATAAAACATTTACTAATATATTAGAAAGATTATCTAGAATAGATGAAGCACAAAAAGAAAAATTGATACTTTATCTACTGATATTGTTTCTCTTCAAAGTATTTTTAACTGATAAAAAAAGAGTCGTGGTATATTTGGTGAAATTAATCTTAAGCATATTCTTGTTAGTATATTTGGTGAAAGAAATGATAATGTATATAGACTTCAGTATACTTTTTCCTAATACCACTATTGCGGATGCAGTAATATTTGCTCCCGAGCCATTAGGTACTGTTGCTATTGATTCAAAGTTTCCTTTAGAACACTATCAAAAAATGGTTGATAAGAATCTTTCTCCACTAGAAAGAACTGCTGCGGAAAAAGAATTTAAGGCTGATGTTAAGAAACATATTGATGCTATTAGTTCTAAATATATTATTCCTGGTATTACTTCAGATCAAGCTATTATGTTCTTACCTGCTGAGGCTTTATTCGCTGAAATTAATGCTTATCATAGTGATTTAGTTGAATATGCTCATAGAAAAAGAGTATGGATATGTTCTCCTACAACATTAATTAGTACATTTACTGTTATTGAAGTTCTTCTTAAGAATATGGAAAGAGATAAATATACAAGTATTATTCATGATGAACTTAATAAGTTGGGTGTTGAATTTAGTAGATATAAAGATAGATGGGATAAGTTATCTAGAAGTATAGAAACTGTTAATAAAGATATTGAAAGTATTCATGTTACTACCGATAAGATTACTAAAAGATTTGATTCTATTAGTAGAGTAGAAATTAAAAAAATAATAACGAAATTGAGTAAGTAAAAAAACTCTTAATAATATCTATTTATTTGAATATGTTTAAATGAGGGATATTATGGTAAGAGTTTTTTCTTTTTACTTGGATTTGGTTTTTATGGTTATTGGATGTAGTTTTATTATTTTTATATCTTAATTTAATGTCTATGGGGGTATAATTTTTTTGAATTATGTTAATTTTATTGTTAGAAGATTTGAATGTTATTTTTAGTATTATCGGTCTTATTATGATGATTTTTATCAATGACTATTAAAGGAGAAGATAAGAATGAATTATATTTATGATATTGTACTTAATTTTTAATAAGGAATATTATTCTTTTTTTATGAATGGAATAGAAAAAGATAATATTATTAATGTTAAGAAGATCCCTCTGTTTCTAGTAGATAATGAATGTTTTAATATTATTAAATATGATAATGTCTGTGTTAGTAAGGATTTTATTAATGTTATTAGAGATAAAAACTTATACTTATACAAGGAGTAAACTTGGTCCTTCTCTTCTTATTTCTAATAATAAAGAAGTAATAGCTATTATGTTTAATGAAAATGGTAACTTAATTAAAAAGAAGTAGTCTTACTCTTGATGAAGAAGAAGAGGTACTAGATGAAATTGTAAACAATGAAATATACAATATTCCTATTATTAAACATACTAAAGTTAAGAATGATAATGTTACTAGAAGTATTAGAGAAAAGAGAGACTTTCTCTTAAAATATATTAATAATGAGAAAAATGATATTAACTTAAAGTATTTATATTATGATTATTTTTGAGTTAGATGAAGATGATATTAAATATATTAAAGATAAGTTAATTAAAGAAATTAAGAATAATTGGAATAAAAAAATTTAATAATCTCTATGAAACAGTTAAGATATTTAGTAAGATTAAGAATTAAATTTTTATTTATTTGTATAAAATCTTCTGCTGGTATACATAATTATAGTAGAATATTCGCAGATATTCACTTAAGAAAATATTTATTTATTTTCTTTTTTTTGATATACTTATAGTGGAGGTAACCTAATATGGATATATTTTTGTAAAATTATTAATAATGAAATACCATCATATACGATATATGAAGATGATGTTGTAAAAAGTATTTTTTTAGATGTTAATCCTCATAGTACTGGCCACTCTCTAATTGTACCTAAAGAACATTATCAAGATTTCTTTGATATTGATAAAGAAGTACTTAATCATGTTTTGGAAACTGCTAAGGTTATAGCAAATAGATTAAAAGAAAGACTAAATTGTGATGGTATTACTTTTGCTCAAAATAATGGTCTTGGTCAAGATGTTAAGCATTATCATTTGCATCTAATTCCTAAGTATCATAATGAGGAAAAGTTATCTATTGAAGAAGTATATAATAAATTAAAGTAGACAAATGTCTATTTTTTTATATATGAAAAAACTATCCGAAGATAGTTTCTCTAATATAAATATTTTAATATAAGAAAGCATTTCCTAATATAATGGCAAGTAAGATGTATAATACAATGACAATTAATAGACCATTATTACTTTTTATGACTGCAAGTGCTACTGCTAGAACTATTTCCAGACATTATAATGCACCTCCTTTAAATTATATCCAAGCGCCTAGTATGATTATTAATAGAATAAATAGTACTAATACAATAGCAGCACTAGAACCAGTACCGCATCCACAGTTACCCATAATACATTCCTCCTTTTTTTCTATTCACAATATTTTTATGGGAAAATAAAAAGGTGCTGTACTTACTAATAATAAAAAAAAGAAATTAAAAATATGGTAATTTACCCATATTTACAAAAATAGCCTTGTATTTTTTTAGCCTAGATTTGATATTATATTAATGTATCTTTGAAAGGAGAATAAATATGGCAAAGAAAAAATCAGAAACAAAAAAGAATAAAAAAGAAGTAAAAGAGGTTATAGCAAAAGAAGAAAAAGTAATAAAAAATGCACCAAAAAAAGTGTCTAAGAAAGATGAAAAAAAGGTAAATAAAGTAAGTGATGATAAAGTATTTAAAATGTTAGAATTTTTTGACAAATATAGACTTGCTATTTATGGAGCTGTCGGTGGTATACTTATCACTATACTAGTAGTTATTATTATTTGGCCTGATAGAATAGCCACTTTAAAAGATGGTACACAACCAGTAGCAGAAATTGATAATTATACAGTTACTGCTGATGACTTATATGAAGATATGAAAAGAATTATATTCTATTAGTTCATTACTTGATAAAATAGATAATAAGATTCTTGAAAAATATCCTGAAGATGATGATATGAATGATGAAATAAAAAGAACAAGCAGAAAAATTACTATAAGGCTTATGAACAATATTATAAAAATGGATAAAGAGACCTTCTTATCTAATAATGGTTTTTGGTAGTGAAAAAGGCTTTCTTAGAATATTTAAAACTTCAATATAGAAGAAATACTTATGCTAAGGATTATATTAAAACTTTAATTTCTGATAAAGATGTAGAAAAAAATATTATAATGATAATGTCTATGGTGATATCAATACTAAACATATTTTTAGTAAAAGTTGATAGTTCTGCTAGTGACAAAAGATAAAAAAAGCTGCTGAAGATTTAGCTAAAGAAATTATTTCTAAATTAAATGATGGTAAATCTTTTTGATGAAGTTAAAGATGAATATAAAGATAAAATTACTTATGAAGAATTAGGTTATAAGTCTTATAATGCTAACCTTGAATCTGCTTACATGGATGCTATGCAAAAAGTTAGATAATAATAGTTATAGTAAAGAACCTGTTAAGACTTCTTATGGTTATCATGTTATCTATAGAATAGATCAAAAAGATAAACCTGCTCTTGAAGATGTTAAAGAAGAAATAATTGATTCATTAGTAAGTGAAAAAGAAATCAGAAGATAAAAAAATATCTCTTATATTGCTTTAGATAAAATGAGAGAAGAGGCTGGCCTTAAGTTTTTCTGATACTGTATTAGAAAAAGAAATATAATACATATATGGCTCAATATAAATAATTTAAATGGTATACATCTTGTGTACCATTTTTTATATTTTACTATTTAATGGTTCACTTTTTATTATTTTATTTGATATAATTTAATTATAAAAAGAATATAAGGTGAACATTTAAGAAAGAGAGGAAATTATGAAAAAAAGATGTTACTTTTAGTTATTTTTGGCTGCCGGTATGGGTAGTAGATTTGGAGGTTTAAAACAGATAGAACCAATGGGTCCTAGTGATGAATTTATTATAGACTATTCTGTATATGATGCTATAAAAGCTGGATTTAATAAGATAGTATTTATTATCAAAAAGAGAAAACTATGATTTATTTAAAAGAAACTATTGGTAGGAGAGTTGAACCACATATTAAGGTGGAATATGCTTTCCAAGAATTAAATAATTTACCAGAAGGTTTTTCTATTCCTGAGGGTAGAGTTAAACCTTTAGGAACTGCTCATGCGGTATTATGTGCTAAAAATTTTGTTAATGAGCCTTTTGCTATGATTAATTCTGATGATTTCTATGGTAGAGATGCATTTATAAAGGCTTATGATTTTTTAAGTACTACCGATAGTACTTCTAGTAAATATGGTATGATTGGTTATAAAGTTATTAATACTTTAACAGAAAATGGCTCTGTTAAAAGAGGTGTTTGTGATGTAGATGATGATGACTATTTGAAGTCTATTACGGAAAGTAAGGTAGAAAAAAATTGATAATGAAATTATTGCTAATCCACTTGATGGTAAAGATAGTTTTTGTTGTAGGTAATGATGATACTGTTAGTATGAATTTCTTATTATTTACTCCTAGTATATTTGAATATATTGAAGAAGGATTTGATGATTTCTTTATTGAAAACAAAGATAATCTACTTACTTCAGAATATTTAATTCCTGATGTTGTAAGTAATTTAATTAATAAAGGTAAAAGCTTCAATGAAAGTTATTAAAAACTTCTGCTAGTTGGCATGGTGTTACCTATAGGGAAGATACTCCTGATGTTAAAAAAATTCTATTAAGAAATTAGTAAATGGCGGAGAATATAAAGAAAAATCTTTTGGTCTTAATTTTACTCAAATTGTGTTTAAATTATGTTAAATTGTGTTATTTTTCATTTTTTTCTATTTTATTTTTTTAAATTATTTCTGATATACTTTAATTATAGGAGGAGGATGTTGATATGAAATACAATATTCGTGGTGATAAAATGCTTATTACCGATGCAATTAAGGACTACACGGAAACTAAGTTAGGAAGACTTGAAAAATATTTTAAAGATGATGATATTACCGCTAATGTACTGGCTAAAGTAAGAGGTAATTCACAAATAGTGGAAGTTACTATTCCTACTAGTAAATTTATTCTTAGAAGTGAAGAAGAAAGTGATGATTTATATGCTGCTATTGACTTGGTAAGCGATAAATTAGAAAGACAAATTAGAAAGAATAAAACTAGATTAAACAGAAATGTTAAAGAGAATGTTAAAGAGTTTAACTTTGATTTTTGATATAAAAAGATGATGAAGAGGCTAAAAGAGAAAAAATTGTTAAAAAGGAAAAGATATTGAAATGAAACCTATGGATGAAGAAGAGGCTATTTTTAGAGATGGAACTTCTTGGTCACTCATTCTTTGTATATAAAGATATGGATACTAACAAAACTTGTGTTCTTTATAAAAAGAAAAAGATGGAGACTATGGTTTAATTGAAACTAAGTAAAATAAAGTATCAACAGAAATTGTTGATACTTTTTTTCTTTGTTGTGTATCCACAGTTATTGTTAATAATTATATAATAAATAAATAAAACTATATAAGTTTTTTTAGTTCTTATATAGTTTTTTTACTTTTTGTATTTTTTTATTGATTGTGTTTCTGACATTTCAAGTATGATTTGTTTTTTTCTTTTGGTACTAAAAAAATATAATCGAATCTTTTCTAGCCTATCATACCCAACAGTAGATATTTTTTTAGAAACTATTTCTTTGAAATCAACATTTTTGCAAATATTCTAATAATTTTTTTATTTGTTTGAAGTGCATATCTTAATGGAAAATTACGTCCCTCAATTGGAGAGACATTAGTATCCAAACTATAGCCTTCTTTTAGTTTAAAAGTTATTCCATTGTAGTCAACATATTTATTAAATGTATTTGTTGTTAAATCATCTTTAAACTCAAATAAGTTTAACTTATAATTGTCTAACGATAGTTTTTCCTAAAGTATATGTGAATAACATACTATCAACACTATCAAAAACCAAGTACAAATAATGAAGATACCAACATTTCACTATTAATATTAATCATAAACCCTCCTTTTGTTTCTTTTTATAATATCATATAATATTTTTGTCTATTAAAACATCTACAAATTGTGTGGGTAGTTTTTATTTTACAATATTACATTTTTTTCTTCAATAGATAAATTAAAAATAATAATTGCTTCTATTTTATCATAAAAAAAGTATAAACTTTTTTTGCTTATACTTAATTAGTTAGTTATTAAATTATTTTCTTCATTAACCAGTTTTTTTCCCTGTAAAAGATGGTTCACTAGAGTTTTGATATTTATCCAAGTCAGTTAATGATATGTAATTGGTATTTCCTACTCTTAGTATTCCTATTTTATTATCTTTTAACAATTATTAGAGATTATTCTATCCACAAATACTGTTGATAGTTTTATTTTTATATTTTAATTTTATCAACATATACTGTTAATAACTTTAAAGTTTAAAGACTTATGGCTTTAAAACTCTTTTTTGAAGACCTTAGGCTTCAAAAACACCAAAGTGACTACAGGCACGGAGGTTAAACTATAATAAAATAAAGGAAATATTAAATATTTACTAGTTTTTTTAGTTAAAATATAGTAAAATATTATCTAGGAGATGATTTGATGTTTAAAAACACTTAAAAAAATTATTTGATAATGAGTATAAAGAATTATATAGATTTAGTAAATTAGCAGATCAAATAGATGCTCTTGATGAAGAAATGAGTAAATTATCTGATAAAAAAACTTGCTAGTTATACTGATAAATTTAAGAAAAGATTAGAGGATGGAGAAACTCTTGATGATATCTTAGTTGAGGCTTTTGCTGTTGCAAGAGAAGCAGCTTATAGATGTCTTGGAATGAAACCGTTCTACTGCCAATTACTTGGTGGTCTTGCTATTCATTATGGTAATATTGCAGAGATGAAAACTGGTGAAGGTAAAACACTTACTTGTGTACTTCCTGCTTATTTAAATGCTTTAACTGGAAAAGGGGTTCATATCGTTACAGTTAATGAATTCTTATCTACTAGAGATTCTGAATGGATGGGTAGTATATTTAAGTTCTTAGGTCTTACTGTAGGTCTTAACTTAAGAGAACTTTCTTTTAAAGAAAAACAAGATGTTTATAACTGTGATATTTTTATATAGTACTAATAATGAACTTGGTTTTTGATTACTTAAGAGATAACATGGTTGTAAAAAGAAAATAGAGTGCAAAAGACCTCTTAACTATTGTATTGTCGATGAAGTTGACTCTATCTTAATAGATGAAGCTAGAACTCCTCTTATTATATCTGGTGGAGTTATGCAGTCCGCTAATCTATATATTGATGCTGATAGATATGTTAAAAAGTTTAAAAAGGAAAATGAAGATTATATTATGGATGAAAAAAATCTAAGGCTGTTAGTTTAACTGATGAAGGTAGTAGAAAAGCTGAAGAACATTTTCATTTAGATAATTTATATGATATTAATAATACAGCTTTAGTACATCATATTAATCAGGCTCTTAAGGCTAATTATGCTATGAGTTTAGATGTTGACTATGTTGTACAAGATGGTGAAGTTGTTATCGTAGACCAATTTACCGGTAGACTTATGAAAGGTAGAGCCTTCTCTGATGGACTTCATCAGGCAATTGAAGCTAAGGAAGGTGTTACAATTCAACAGGAAACTAAAACTCTTGCTACGATTACTTTCCAAAACTACTTTAGAATGTATAATAAAAATTGCTGGTATGACAGGTACTGCGAAGACTGAAGAAGAAGAATTTAGAAATATTTATAATATGTTTGTTATTCAAATTCCTACGAATAAACCTGTTATTAGGGAAGACGCTACTGACTTATTATATCCTGGTAAACAAGGTAAGTATAATGCTATTATTAAAGAAATAGAAAATAGGCATGCTACTGGTCAACCAGTACTTGTTGGTACTATTGCTATTGAAACTTCTGAACTGCTTAGTAAAATGCTTACTAAAAAGAAGATACCTCATGAAGTATTAAACGCTAAGAATCATGCTAGAGAAGCTGAAATTATTGCACATGCTGGTGAAAAAGGTGCAGTTACTATTGCTACTAATATGGCTGGTCGTGGAACTGATATTAAACTTGGTGAAGGTGTTAAAGAACTTGGTGGTTTATGTGTTATCGGTAGTGAAAGACATGAATCTAGAAGAATAGATAATCAGCTTAGAGGTAGAAGTGGTAGACAAGGAGATCCTGGTTTTACACAATTCTTTGTATCATTTGAAGATGACCTTCTTGTTAGATTTGGTTCTGATAGATATAAGGATATGCTTAAAAATCTAGGTTTTACTGGTGATATGGCTATTCAAAAATAAGATGTTCTCTAAAAACTGTTGAATCTGCTCAAAGAAGAGTTGAGGGTAATAACTATGATATAAGAAAACAACTTCTTAACTATGATGATGTTATGAATAATCAAAGAGAAATTATCTATGGTAAGAGAAATGAAATATTAGATAATGATTCTATTCATGAAACAGTTCTTAATGGTTTTTAGGGAATATATTAGTGATATTGTTAATTCACATTTAGTGGAGAGTAATAAACTAAAAGAAAATGATTATAGTGAAATACTTGAAGCTGTAAATGAAAACTTACTTAGAAAATATAGAATTAACTTATCGGAGGTTAATGGTAAGCATCCTAGTGAAGTTATTGATATGATATATGAAAATGCTTTAAAAGATTATGAAGAAAAATTAGAAGATATTCCAGAAGAAGTTAGAGATGAGTTTGAAAAGGCTATTTCTCTTAGGGTTATTGATAATTACTGGATGGAACATATTTCTACGATGAGTCATTTAAGAGATGGTATTGGCCTTAGAGGTTATGCTAATACTAGTCCTCTTCAGGCATATACAATGGAAGGATATCAATTATTTGATGAAATGATTGCTAAAATTAATAGGGATATTAGTATTTATCTATTAAAATCTGAAATTAGACAAAATATTGAAAGAAAACAAGTAGCAAAGGCCGCTATTACAAATGATAGTAAAGATCATGCTAAGGTACAAAGGAAGAGTACTAAAGTTGGTAGAAATGACCCTTGTCCATGTGGTTCGGGATATAAGCAATGTTGTGGCAAATAGCCCATAAAATAAGGGCTTGTGAGATTTTTGAAAAGTTCAAAAAAAGTGCTAAAAAAATAGCAAAATGTTTGCAATTTGTTTGCAAAACAAAAATTTGAAAAACAAAAATCGTCGAAAAGCCTTGTAAAAATAAGGAAATCTCTATGCAAACATTTTTTTGTTGGCATTTGTGCCAACTTTTTTTCATTTACTCAATTGTAAATGGAGGAGAGATTATTATGGCTGATGTAACAGTTCAAAAAAGAGGAGAAGTATATCAATATAAATTTGAAATTGTTTCAATCGATGGAAAAGAAAATTTAAAAATAAGTCAGGATTCGCAACAAAAAGCGAAGCAAAACAAGCAGGTATCATTGCATACAATGAGTATTTGAATACTGGACATAGTTTTAAATTCTTGCCTCTGTCGATTTTTTTGATAATATGGCATTTAATAAAAAGGATACTTTCATTTTTAGAGAAAAATCAATGAAGAAACTAGATTTTTAGTAATAAAGTACAAAAAAATTAAATGTCCTACCATTATAGTGTGTGGAGAGAAAGATAGTGCCAATATTAAATCAGCATATTATTTATCCGAAAATATAAAAAAACGCAAAATTTAAAAAAATTATTGAAAATACAGGACACGTTGTAAATGAAGAAAAAAACCACAAATATTAGCAAAAAGTTTTAGAGCAATTATATAAAGAATTTTTAAAGTATAAAATACGAAAAGGTTATTTTTTTAAAATAATATATGTTAAAATATATCTAAATAAGATTTATCTAAAAAAATGTTATTCAATATATTTTTGTTAAGTTTTTGTATGGTATAATTAGTATGTATTGTTAATTTAAAAACTTGTGGAAGGGAGAGGAAGATGAATAAAATTTTAGTTGTAGATGATGAAAAGGAAATAGCAGATTTAGTTGAATTATATTTGAAAAAAATGAAAATTATACAGTTTATAAATATTATTCTGCTAAAAGAAGTGCTTGATAATATTGATAATTTAAGTGTAGATTTAGCAATTTTTAGATGTTATGATGCCTGAAATTGATGGATTTATGCTATGCAATAAAAATTAGAGAAAAAAATATACTTTTCCCGATTATTTTTTTGCAACTGCAAAAAGTAGAAGAAATTGATAAAATAAATGGCTTGATGATAGGAGCAGATGACTATGTAACAAAAACCTTTTTCAACCTTTGGAATTGATTGCAAGAGTAAAAGCACAGTTAAGAAGAAGTCAAAAAGTATAATAATTCAAATCAAAAAGAAAAATGTAATTGATTTTTAGAGGGATACTTATAAATAAAGATACTCACGAATTTTTATTTCAACGAAAAAAAGGTCGAACTAACAAAAAAATAGAATTTGAAATATTATGGCTATTATGCGAAAAACAGAGGAAAAAGTAATTAAAACAGATGAATTATTTTTCTAAAAGTATGGGGAAGTAAATATTTTTGAAAAAGATAACAATACTGTAATGGTACATATTAGACATTTAAGAGAAAAAAATGAATGATATTGAAAAAGAAGCCAAAAATATAAAAAAACAGTTTATGGAGTGGGGTATAAAATTGAGAAGTAAAAAATAAATTATTGAAAAAAACATTTATAAATTTTTGTAATAAAAAAATATTGGTATTGTCTATATGTATGCCATTTGGTATTTTTACTTTTTGGTGGCACTAATTGATAGGCTAAGTTTTCAATGGCTATATGATATTTCACCGGAAGTTTACAACAATTTTTAGAGAATTTTTTACAGCATAACAGACCTTAGAACTCTCATAATTCCTATACTAATAATTTGGGTAATTGGAACATTAGTGCTACTATATAGATTATTAAAGAAAGTTTTTTTGGATATATTGATGAAGTTGGAAAGGCAACTGAAGATTTAGTAAATAAAGATGTTGAATATATTGAATTACCAGATGAATTAGAAGAAATCAAAAGCGTATGAATCACTTAAAAAGAGAATCAGAGAAAAAAATGAAAAAAATTAGCTAAAGAAAATGAAGAAAAAGAAAGATGAGTTAATAGTTTATTTAGCCCACGATATTAAGACACCTTTAACATCAATGATAGGTTATTTATCAATTTTTAGATGAAATAGATGATATGCCAAAAAAAGAAACAAAAAAATTATATTTCTATTGCATTAGATAAATCATATAGATTAGAAGATTTAATCAATGAGTTATTTGATGTAGCTAGATTTAATTCCGAAAAAAATTGTTTTTAGAAAAAGAAGAATTAAATCTTAACTTGATGTTGGAACAAATAATTGATGATTTCTATCCCACTTTACGAGAAGTAAATAAGAGTATTAAATTGAATTATGATGAGCCAATCAGTATAAATGGTGATTCAGATAAATTAAGTAGAGTATTTAATAATCTTATAAAAAAATGCTATTAGTTATAGTAAAGAAGAAAGTGAAATTGTAATCAATTTGAAAAAAAGATAATAATAATGCAATTGTTGAAGTAATAAACAAAGGGAAACAAATATCAAAAGAAAAAAATTAAGTAAAAATATTTGAGAAGTTTTATAGACTAGACTCTGCAAGAACATCAAGAACAGGTGGAAGTGGATTAGGTCTTGCCATTGCAAAAAGACATAGTTGAATTACATAACGGAACAATAATTGCCGAAAGTAATGAGGAAGAAACAACTTTCCGAGTTACATTACCATTAAAATAAATTTCAGAAGAATTTAAGATTTATTTAAGATAGAATTAAAGAACAATCATTCATAAATCAGTATAATTTAATTGTATTGATTTGAATGATTGTTTTTGTTGATTGGAGGTGCTGCAAATGGCAAGAAAAAAAGGTTAACACAATTATTTCCATTTTTTTATTACCATTACGAATATGGCAAAGGAACTTATTTTTATCAAATTGGAATGAAGTTTGACGGAAATAAGTATTCTAAAAAGTTTTGGAGAAAAAAATTTAAAATATGAAGTTTGTAAGACTAAAACATTGATGATAAACGAAAATAGTGGATACGATATTATTTATCAAAAACAAAGTCGAAAAACTTAAAAATAGCAAGTAAAACTATGAATCATATTTTTAATATATCCTAATGAAACATTTTTCCCTTTTGTTATTTAGTTAGAAACAGTAAAAAGTACGGAAAAATATAAAGATGGTTTGATATTGGTAGATGGAAAAAAATAGTAGCAAAAAAAGGTGGAGGGCTTTGTCATTTAAGTAATTTGTTACATTATCTATTTTTTTAATGAGTCCACTTACAGTTACTGAAAGGCACGGACATAAAGTAAAATCTTTTCCTAATCCAGATAAATCTTCTTTAGAAGGAATTGACGCAACAATTAGTAGTGGTTGGTTAGATTTAAAAAGTAAAAAAATGAAACTAACAATATATATCAAATAGACATTTCATTTGATGAAGATTATATGTATGGGAAAATATTATCAAATAGTGAATCAAATGTTGATTATAAGATAGTAAATGGAAATTTAAAAGTATGTCAAAGAAAACGAAAATATTTATGAATGCGTTGAAGTTATAAGAGTTGAAATAGACAAGAAAACAAGAAAAGAAATCAGAAAAAGAGAAAAATTATATGATGAGAAAGTTCTTATTGAATATGAATTGTCAAGTGATGTTAAAGTAGAGGAGATGTGATTTTTTTATGAAAAAAACAGTAGCAATTTTATTTGGAGGGTGTTCAAGTGAATATGATGTATCACTTGTATCTGCAACTTCCGTAATTAAAAAAATATCAAAAAAAGATAAGTACAATTTATTGATGATTGGAATTACAAGAGATGGGGATTTTTTTATTTATATAATGGTGATGTAAATAATATTGAAAAAAAGATGAATGGTTAAATGAAAAAAAGATACCAAACGAATTACAATTTCAACAAATAGAAGTGATCACGGAATTATAGTTTTAGAAACAAATGAAATTATTCAAATTGATGTTGCTTTTTCCAGTATTGCACGGTCAAAACGGAGAAGATGGAAGATTACAAGGACTATTGGAACTTGCAGAAATAAAATATGTTGGGTGTGATATGACTTCATCTGCGATATGTATGGACAAGTATTTAGCCCACGAAATTGTTTCTTCAAATGGTTATTTATCACCTATATCTTATTTATTTAATGAAAAAAAGATAGTTACGAGATGATAGAAAATAAAATTTGTAACTTACATTTTTCCATTGTTTGTAAAAACCTTTGAAAGCAGGATCATCTTTTGGTATTACAAAAAAATAAAAAAACAATAAGCGAATTAAAAAGAAGCATTAAAAAGAAGCATTTAGGTATGATAATAAAGTGATTATAGAAGAAAATGTAGATGGATTTGAAGTTGGATGTGCTGTATTAGGAACAGATAAATTAATAATTGGTGAAGTGGATGAAATAGAGTTAGAAGATGGCTTCTTTGATTATTTTTGAAAAAAATACAATTTGAAAAACAAGTAAAATACATTTACCTGCAAGAATTAGTAAAGAAGAAAGAGAAAGAATTAAAGATACTGCTCTTGCCATTTTACAAAAATATTAGGTTGTAGTGGTTTTTGCGAGAGTTGATATGTTTTTACACAAAAGATAAAGAAATCGTTTTCAATGAAGTAAATACTATTCCGGGCTGCACATCACATTCAAGATACCCTAGTATGTTAAAAAGAAATTGGTATTCCTTTTGAAGAAGTTATTGAACGTTTAATTGAATTGGGGTGGGAAAAAAATGAAAAAAATATAACTTTAAAAAAAGAAGATATTGGAAAAAGGAGAATTAGTCCTTATTAATCCAGATTATACATTGAAAAAGTACAATAAATAATCTAGTATCCTTTGATGAAGAATACAACAATATCAAATTAAATAATATTGCAAATTATTCTTTACACTTAATACTGAATAATATAAATGCTGAAAATAAAATAGTCCCTGTAAGTGGGTATAGAACACTTGAAGAACAAAAAGATATATATAATACATCTTTAAAAGAGAATGGCAGAGAATATACACAAAAATATGTTGCGCTACCTAATGCTAGTGAACATCAAACAGGTTTGGCGATAGATCTAGCATTAAATGAGGGAAATATTGATTTTATTTGTCCTAAGTTTCCTTATTATGGTATATGCCAAAATTTTTAGAAATATTGCTCCAAAATATGGCTTTATTGAGAGATATAAAGACGAAAAAGAAAGCAATCACGAAAATATCAAAAAGAAGAGTGGCATTTTTCGATATGTTGGTTATCCACATTCAAAAAAATAATAACAGAAAAAAAGATATTTGTTTAGAAGAATATATAGATTTTTTTGAAAGATTTTTATATATCCAAATAAGCCTTTAATTTATGAAGAATATAAGATATTTTTTTCATTCCTTATAAAGAAGAAAGTATTAGTTTAGAGGTGGAGAAAAATTATAATATTTCTGGAAACAATGTTGATGGATTTATTTTAACTATCAAAGGAGAAAAAAATAATGAGTAAAAAAATAAATATTGATATATGGAGATTTATAGTATCGTTCTTGATTGTTGCTATACATATTTCACCATTTGACAAAAATTAGTCCTGAATTTGATTTCTTCTTTACAAGAATATTAGGAAGAATAGCAGTTCCTTTATTTCTAATGATAACTGGATATTATATATTAGACAGGGCTTTAAAAGATAAACAAGTTTTAGTTGACTATACAAAGAAAAATACTAAAAAAATTTATCTTCTTTGCATATTACTTTATTTACCAATAAATATCTATATGGGTAGTTTTAAGAACATTGATATTATTACAATATTAAAAGATGTTTTTATAAATGGAACATTATATCATTTATGGTATTTCCCAGCACTTATTGTTGGAGTGTGGATTACATATTATTTAGTTAAAAAATTAGGACGAAAAAAGGCTTTAATTGCAACGATATTATTATACATAATAGGTGTGTTTGGCGATAGTTATTATGGCATAACTATTATGAATCAGATTACAAAAAAATATATATGAATTTATTTTTTTAATATTTTTTTGATTATACAAGAAATTGTTTATTCTATGTACCAATATTTATATGTTTAGGACATATTATAAAGGCAGGCACAAGAAAAACCACAAAGTTTGATTTATTGTATGCTTTATTATTCTTTATTCTTATGAGTGTGGAAGGAAGTATTTTACATTATTATAATTTACAAAGACACGATAGTATGTATTTATTTTTTTACTTCCGCTTATGTACTTCTTGTTTTTGCTATTTAATGGATCATAGTAAAAACATCAAATAAGAAAAATAAGAAATATTGCAACATATATTTATATTTTTCCACCCACTTTTTTTATTGTAGGAATTAGGTTTGTTTCTGGCATTATTGGAATGGATAAAATATTTGTTGAAAATAATTTAATACTTTATCTGTTGGTTTGTATAACAACAACAATATTTGCCTTTTTTTAATAGAAAAAAATAAAGGAAGTAGTAAAAAAATGAAAGAAAACAATTTGTTAAAAAGACAGAGCGTGGATTGAAATTGATTTAGATAATTTAGTAAATAATATAAGTGAAATAAAAAAATAATTTCTCCAAAGACAAAGATAATGGCAGTTGTAAAAGCAAATGCTTATGGACACGGGGCATTACTAATAGCAAGAAAAATTATCAGAAATTGGTATAACTGATTTTTGCAGTGGCTACATTAGAAGAAGGTATATATTTAAGAAAAAAAATAATATACAAGGTAATATCTTAATATTAGGTTTTACTAATTTTTGATGATTTAAAAATATGTTATGAAATATGATTTAATTCAAACTATTATAGACTATGATTATTCTGAAAAAGATAAAAAGAGTTAAATTTTTAATGAAAAGTTAAAATGCCATATAAAAAAAATAAATACTGGTATGAATAGATTAGGAGAAAAAAATATAATCATTTAGATAAATTATATAAGATTTACGAAAATGAAAAATTAAATATTTTAGGAACATTTAGTCATTTATGCGTTGCAGATTCTAACACAAAAGAAGATATTGATTTTACTAACCGACAAATAGAATTATTTAATGAAACTATAAAAAGAATTAAAACAAAAGGATATGATACTGGAAAAGTGCATTTACAGAGTAGTTATGGTGTAATAAATTATACTGGATTAGACTATGATTATGTGCGAGTTGGTATTCTTATGTATGGAATAAATAGTTCATACGAGTCATATCAATTAATACATTTGAACTTAAAAACCTGTTTTTGTCATTGAAAGCCAGAATTACAAGTGTAAAAAGAAATAAATAAAAAAACGATTCTGTTAGTTATGGAAGAACATATATTGCAACAGAAAATAGAAAAATTGCCTCTGTATCAATAGGATATGCAGATGGAATACCGAGAAATTTATCTAACAAAAAAATATGCAAGTCAAAAATAAATGAAAGTTATGGCACTGTAATAGGTAGAATTTGTATGGATCAATTACTAATTGATATTTCTGATATATCAAATGTAAAAAGTTGGAGATATTATAACAATTATAGGAGAAGATAAGAATATTACTGCTGAACAAGTTGCTGATAAAGCAGATACTATTACAAATGAATTGCTATGCAGATTTGGAGATAGACTAGCAAGAATTATTGTCTGATTTTTTTGGGAAAAAATTTATTAAAAAAATGAGATATAAATACGAATGTATAAATAAGATATTAACTAATGGAATTGAGATAAGAGATGTTGCTGATATACTTGGACATAGAAATGTAGAAACAACGGAAAATTATTATATTTCAAGTACAGAAAAATCTAGACGACTAGCAACTGATGTTTTTTTGATAAAATAACAAAAATCTGAAATTATAGAAGAAATTATTAAATATAAATAATTAAATATAAATAATTGGATAGATCCATTGATAAAAAAATGAATATTTATAGTATAATAAATGTGCAAAAAAATACAAAACGCACATTGGTAAATATATGATATAGATAGTATAATGGCCTTAGTAAATGAATGCAAATATTGTTTGCAATTTGTTTTACAAGAGAGAAATATTTATAATAACAAAAAAATACTATAAATATTATAAATATAATAGATTACCAAGACGCTAAAGCCTTGAAATATCAATAATATTATAAATATTATAAGTATTATAAATATGGGAGTTCCTACAACATGTGGAAGTGGTAAGAAATATAAGAACTGCTGTGGAAAGTAAGATAATGAGAAAATAATAATTTATTATCAATAATACATTAAAATATATAACAAAATGAAGGTGTCACCATGAAATAACGTGCTGGCACCTTTTAAAATATAATGTGCGGGGGAAAATTGAAATGAATAATAAAGTAATCGGAAATGAGAAAAAAATATAATATTTTACAATGATGAAGAAGGAAATACAAAGATTGAAGTTCTTCTGCAAGATGAAGATGTTTGGTTAAATACAGAGGCATTAGCAGAACTCTTTAGTATTGATAGAAGTGGTATTGTTAGGCATATTAATAATATCTATAAAGATAATGAATTGAATGAAAATGCAACTTGTGCAAAAAAATTGCACAAGTTCAAATAGAAGGAATTCGTGAAGTTAAAAGAACTTATCCATATTATAATTTGGATATGATTATTTCTATAGGATTTAGAGTTAATTCTAAGAAAGCAATTAAGTTTAGAACTTGGGCTAATAAAATAATTAAAGATTATATTATTCAAGGTTTTGCTTTTAAATGATGATAGATTTATGAAAGCAAGGAAATCTGATCAAGAATACTTTTAATAGATTATTAGAAAGAATTAAATTAATTAGAACAAGTGAAAGAATGTTTTATCAGAAAATCACTGATATATTTTCAGAGTGTTCTATTGATTATGATAGGAATAGTGAGACTGCTTCTACATTTTATAAAATTATTCAAAATAAATTTCACTATGCTATAATAGACTATATCAAGAAGGGACTGATATTGTGTATATCGTAGAAAATGAATGTTTAGAAGAAATAAGAAAAATTTGGATTGAAAATAACTCAGGATACATAGGTAATAATTGTAATTTAAGATCAATAAAAAGATAACAATATGCTAAAAAGTGGTATGTAAAAAAAGATAATGATGTATGTGGTTATGCGGTATTATATTTTGAAAAAGATTTTTGTGAAATTGAAAAGTATCCTAATTATATAGAAAATATGCCTAAAAAAAACTATTTATATGTGGGAAATGATAGCCTCTAAAAAAATCATTTTAAAAAGAAGGGGTGGCTTCAAATATATATAATTATATAAAAAAACCAAAATTTAATGATTATACAATATATGCCGCCATAGATGAGAAAAAAATATTCCTTCTTTAAATTTACATATCAAGGAAGAATTTACTCCAATATATAATTTTTTTATAAAGAAGATGAAAAAAAGTGATTTATATAATGCATGAATGGAACAAAGTTAAGGAAAGTAAAAAAATAAATATGGATAAATTAATAATAAAAAAATAATTAGAGAGGTTAATTTTTTTATGAATACTAAAATTAGAGAGGCTACGATTAACGATGTAGATAAAGGATTATTAAGTGTTTTTTTATTGAAGGTTACAGATACCATCAAAAATGGAAGACCAGATGTCTTTACAAATATTTCTGATGAGGTATTAAAAAGAAGACTTAATAAATAATTTGAATAGATTGTCTACTATAGTAATTTTTTTGATGGAGATACTATAGTTGGCTACCTTTCATATTTAATAAAAAGGAAATCATTCTAAAAAGTTACATGTTGACCAATTAATAATTTCAGAAAACTATAGAGGCAAAGGTTTAGGGAAAAAAATTAATGGATGAAGTAAAAAAAATATTGCACTTAAAAAAATAATTGTGACCGAATTGAATTAAATTGTTGGATGTTTAATGAGGATGCTATCGCAATGTACGAACATATTGGATTTGATAGACAAAGAATTATGTTTGAATTACCATTAAAAAAATTAATGAGGATAAATATGTTGAAAAAGGTTTTATTTAGAAAGACCATCTTTAAAGAGGAAAGATGAATTAATACAATATTTTTGATGAGTTTGTTCAATATAATTCTGATATTAATGGATCTGGTTCTTTAGACAAAATGTTAGAAGGTTTTACTTTTGAGCAAGCATTAGATAGATGTTTAAATATGGAAAATGAAGATTTTTGCTAAGAAAATGGGTAGATGTCCAGGAAAAAAACATTTTTTTATTAATTAGGAAAAAAACGATAATAAAAATTATAGGAACGATTAATGTTAGATGGAACTTAACTGAAGCTATGAAAAAGTTTGGTGGCAATATTGGTTATGGTATTAGACCTACCGAAAGAAAAAAAGGATACAACAAAATTAATTTATATTTAGGTTTACTTGAAGCACAAAAATTAGGACTAGATAGAGTTATGTTAGATTGTGATGTAAATAATTTAGGTTCTGATAGGACAATGAAGTCTCTTGGTGGTGTATTAGAGAGAACAGAAATTGATCCCTATGATGGCATTCTAACTAATGTTTACTGGTTTGATGTAGATAATTGTATTAATAAATATAAAAGTGTTT
This sequence comes from Bacilli bacterium, assembly GCA_022009835.1. Classification (GTDB taxonomy): domain Bacteria; phylum Bacillota_I; class Bacilli_A; order RF39; family UBA660; genus CAG-302. The sequence goes on from CP091726.1 coordinate 156,459, forward strand.
ATGAACCATTTATTAATTTAAATGATTAGGTATAAAGATATATTTTAATTGAGTATATCTTTTTTTACTTTGATTTATTTTAATATATTTTTTTATAATAATTAATTTATTTGTTGTTAAAGAGAAAGATATATGATAAACTTATATTATGATAGCAATTTACATAAATGTTAATTAAAAAGTGACAAAATTCTAATTTAAATTGCTAGAAATATTTACTTTTAGATGATAAAAATATTGAACGAAAAGGAGAAATAAGGATGAAATTTTATGAAAAATTAATAATACTTAGAAAAAAAGCGTTATTATCTCAAGAGGCTTTAGCGGAAAAACTTGATGTTACTAGACAAACTATCTCTAAATGGGAGTTAGATCAAACAAAACCAGATATGGATAAATTAAAGGAAATAAGTAAATTATTTGCTGTTGATATAAATGTACTTACTGATGATACTATTTCTTTAGAAGATAATAAAAAAATATTAAAAAAAGCAAGACAATAAGCAGCCAAGAAAAAAATTATTCTTTATATTGTAATAATAATTTTTATAGTTTCTTTAGGTACTTTATTATATCGAGTTGGTAGTGATATAAAATTAAAAGTAGACGCAAGAAATGAAGAAATACAAAAATTAAAAGATGAGGCTAAAAAGAAACAGCAAGAAGTAGAAAATAAGATTAAAGAACAACAAGAAAAAATTGAACAACAGCAAAAAGAAAATGAAAAGAAAAGAGAAATAAATAGTTTTAACTCGGATTTCGAATTTTATCAAGGTACTGTAGGTGGTACTTCAACTGGTTATCAAATTGATAATGTTATAAAAAAAGTAATAAGAAAAAAATACTGATCATTTAGTAGAAGTAATATTTGATGGTGTATCTTATGGTACTGATCCTGATAGAATTAAAAGAAATTAAGGATAGTTTAAAAAGATTTTTAATGGTTATAAGTTACAATACTATGAAATATCAATAGATTATGATGATAATGGTTATGTAAATAAAATAACTATAGAGACAAGATAAGAGGTGAAAATATGTTAATAAATATTATTTTAATAGTAGTAGTAATAATATCAGGATGGTTTTTAGTAGAATATAATTTATTTATAAGAAAAAAAGTAATAAAATAAAAAGAGAGTGAAGCTCAAATAGATGTTTTACTTAATCAAAGATTTGATTTAATTCCAAATATAATTGAATGTGTTAAAGGATATACTAAACATGAATCTTCCACTTTAAAAGAGTTAACTGATTTGAGAACTTCTTATAATAAGAATGAATTTAGTATTGAAGAAACTGAAAAAAAGTTGATAAGAATTTTTAATAATATAATGTTTCTCGTAGAAGCATATCCTGATTTAAAAGCTAATACACAATTTTTAGATCTTCAAAATACGCTAAAAAGAAATAGAAAAATAAATTAAGTTATGCTAGATCTAATTATAACAATGTAGTAACTAGTTATAATAATTTAGTTGAATCTGTGCCTTCTAATATTATTGCTAAAATGTTTGTTTTTTTGAAAAGAAAGAATTATTTAAATTAGATATTGATAAAAAAAGAAGATATTAAAATTAAGTTTTAAAGTTAACTTTTATTCTTAATTTTTTTATTTTTGATTGACGAGTGTATAAAAATAAAAAAAGCAGATAAAATTAATGTAATTAAGTATAAAGATACATTTTTAAATTAAGTTTATCTTTATATTATTATTTATTTTTAGTATATAACCTCTCTTATATATTATAAGTATGGCTGATACAGTATTTAGAGACAATACATTGGCTCTAAATACCACTTATAAGACACAAAGTGGCTTATAGTGCATAAAAATATAAACTTTTTTTAATAGATTTTTTTACTTTTTAATTATGGTATACTATTAAAAAAAGGATGGAGATATTGAATATGAATGAATATAAAAAGAATGAGAGATTACTCTCATGAAGAGTTTGTCAATTTAGTTAAAAAGTTTAGATGAAAAGGAGTTATTAGAATTAAGTGCTAAATATGGAGGTTATCCTGTATTATTTAGAATGGCTTTAGATGAAAGAATTAATCATATTCCATTTATTCAAACTGGAGCCGCTATTATAATAAGAAACGAAAACGAACAAATTTTATTACAAGAAAGAACAGATAGAAATATGTGGGGACTTCCTGGTGGTTGTCAAGACCTTGGTGAAGACTTAAGAGTAACTGCAATAAGAGAGGCTTTTGAAGAAACTGGTATTAAATTAGACCCAAATGAGTTAATACTAATAGATACTCTTTCTGGTGAATCTAGAAAAAATAGTTACCCTAATGGTGATATTGTTTATAATAATACTTCTCTATATCTTGCTGATATTTCTTTAGTTGACGCAAATAATTTAAAAGGTGACTCCGAAACAAAAAGATTACAATTTTTTTATCCAGAAGAAGTGCCAGAAAACCTTATGGATGCCGATTTAATTAAATCGTACTTAAATTTTATTAGTAAAGGTAGAAAAACATAGATAAATAGAAAATATGTAAAATTTGTTTTCTTTTTTTATTTTTTTCTATTGACAAGTGTATAAAATACACTTATAATGTAATTGTGAGGTGATTATGTGAGAGCTGGATACTCTTTATATAAAAATCAAGGTATTCATACTATTGTAAGTATCTTTACAGTAGAAAAAGGTACTATTAAAGTACTATTAATTAAAAGAACTAACGAACCTTTTAAAGGTATGTGGGGATTAGTTGGTGGGGCTTTATATAATAATGAGACATTAGATGAATGTGTTAAGAGAGAAATATTTGAAAAAAACTGGGCTTACTGATGTCAAGGTATATCAATCTAGTATTTTTGATAGAATTGATAGATCTCCTAGTATGAGAATGATTGCTATTAGTTATGTTGGTATTGTTGATTCTTCAAAGGTACATGTTCTAAAAAAGACTTTAAAGACAGATAATGCTGATTGGGTGCCTATCGATAGAATTAAAGAACTTGCTTATGACCATAATGAAATACTGAAGTCCGCTACTGAAACATTAAAAAAACTCATTATTAGTTCGGATATTCTTAAAAACTTATTTCCTAAGGGATTTACCATTCCTGAAGTTCAAAAGACTTATGAGGCTATCTTAGGTAAAACTTTTTGATAGGAGAAACTTTAGAAAGAAACTTCTTAGTTTAGGTATAATTGAAGATACTAATAAATATATTGTTTTTTTGAAGGTAAGAAACCCGCTAAAGTATATAAGTTTAGTAATAAAAATATTGATAAGAATGTATTATAAATACATTTTTTTATATAGAATTAATATGTGTAATTAATACACTTATAAGGAGGAGAATATGAAAGAAAATGAAAGATTAGATGCATTAGAAAAAATTAAAGAATTAAAGAAGAAGAAAGAAGAATATTTGAAATTAAAGAAAGAACTTACTTTACTTTCTAAAGACCCTAATGTTAAAAAGATATTTGGAATTAGAAGAAATTATTAGTGGTAAAAAAAGAATATTGGATATTTAAATGATAAAAAGTAATAGAATTTTTAATTAATCTTGCTTTTTAGTGACTACATAAGAAATAGAAACAGAAATATAAATGAATGTAGCCATGATATTTGGATTTATGAAGGTAGTTATTATGAAGTTGATGATTATGAGAGAAGTTATCCTATTAGGGTTAGTAGTGAGAAGGCTAAAGAATTTGAATATAATATTTATGTATGTTTAGAATGTGCTGAAAGAGTTAAACTTTTTTTCTGATGAATATAAAGAGTTTGAAAAAAATCACTTTGTTTTAAAGTCTTATAATTATGATATTAATGTTGATAAACTTAGAAAAAAACATATTTTTAAATATTTGAGTTCTATGAAAGTAGAATCTGCTAATAAAAAAAGATTGTTAAAACTTTTTAATGAAAGAGGAAAGCTATGATTTATTATAAACTAAATGATGTTAATAGTAGTATATTAGAGAAGTATTTTTATTAATTATGATATTGATATTCTGAAGAAATTACAAAAAGAGGTTGTTTGGAAATGTGGTGAAAAAATATTTCATAAAGTACAAATGGGAGAAAATTATAGAAGAACACTTGATGGTCCTTTTATGATTATTCATAGTGCTAATAAAGTAGGAGTAAGTGAAGATTTTTATGGGGATATTGATATATATGAAATTTGTTATACTGAATATAAAAAAACCTAAGTTATTCTATATTATTCAAGATATTATTGATGGTAGAATATCTGGAATTAAAGAATTATTATCTGGTGAAAGTATTAAACTAGAATTTAGTGGTTATGATAATGATATTAATGATAAACAAATGGAACTATATAATGATATTAATGATAAAACAAATGGAACTATATAATGATATAAATATTGATAAGAAGATTAGTATTTTAAATGAGATTAAATCTCTTTATGAAAAGAAAAGTTTTAATAGTGATAGAGTTAGTATTTCTTTTTATTATGATAAGGTTATAAGTCTTATTTCTATAGAGTATATTAATTCTATTGATATTAATATGTGTAAGGAAACTTTATCTTTCTTTAATTATAGCTTACCAAAAATTAATGATAATCTTATTTGTAAAAAATTTAAAAAAAGAACATCTAATTCTTATTGATAATTTTAGTTTTGTATGATATTCTTTTTATATAAGGAGGAAGATGTTATGGATAATAAAAATATGCCTTATGAATATAAACCTGTCTCTATGTGGGGGATACTTTGGATATGAATTATTATTTTCTATTCCTTTTATAGGTTTTATTCTACTACTAGTATTTTCGTTTGGTGGTACTAAGAATATTAACCTTAAAAATTTTGCTAGATCATATTTTTGTTTTTCAATTATTGTCATTATCTTTATTACTATTATATTTTTATTATATGGTAGTAGTTATGTTAATAGCGACTTTGGAACTACTATCTAGAATTTAGTCTATCAACAGGTATTGTTGATAGATTTTTTATATATAGTTATAGCTTATATAAATTAGGTATGGATGATACAGTATAAGAAGACTTTGGCTTCTTATACCACTAGTAAGACATTTATGGCTTACAGTGTCCATAAAAAGATAATAATTTTTGTTTTAAAAATACTATTTTAATGATATAATGGTTTTATATAAGATTATAAGGATGTTGGTAGTATGAAAGATATTAGTGATAAGAGAGTTAATATTTCTTTAGATAATCCTTCAATTACATTTGATAAAAAAATAAGTGTGATGAATGTGGTTTATGTAAAAAAATATTTGCAAGTTTAATGTTGGTGTATATGGGTATAATAATGATACTTATCCTTGTATTTATTGTGGTAGTTGTACTCTGGTTTGTCCAAATAAATGTTTATCAGAAAAAGATGAAACTGATAAATTAGATGAATATTTACATAGTAATAAAGTTATTGTAATGCAAACTGCTCCTGCTGTTAGAGTAAGTTTAGGTGAAGAATTTAATATGAAACCTGGAGCTAATGTAGAAGGAAAAATGATTACTGCTCTTAAAATGATTGGTGCTGATTATGTTTTTGATACTACTTTTGGAGCGGATCTTACTGTTATGGAAGAAGCTAATGAACTGGTTAATAGAATTAAATCTGATCATAATTTACCAATGTTTACTAGTTGCTGTCCTTCATGGGTAAAGTTTTTGTGAAATGTTTTATCCTGAATATTTAGATAATTTGTCTTCTTGCAAAAAGTCCTATTTCAATGATGGGTTCTATTATTAATAATTATTTTTTGTAAAAATTAATAATCTTAAGAGAGAAGATATTATTAGTATTGCTATTACTCCTTGTACTAGTAAAAAAGCAGAAATTCTTAAGTATAATGATATTGATCTTGTTATTACTGCTAGGGAACTGGCTAAATATTTGAAAAAAGAAAAAATAAACCTTGCAAAACTTAAAGATAGTGGTTATAATAATCTACTTGGTAAGGGAAGTGGTGGAGGTATTATTTTTGGTACTTCTGGTGGTGTTACTGAGGCCACTTTAAGAGAGGTTTATCATATTCTTTATAAAAGATACCCTAAAGGTAGACTTCTTAATTTTTAAGTCTATTAGAGGTACTTCTAATGTTAAAGAGGCTATAATTAAAATTAATGGTATTCCTATTAAGGTAGCTATAATTAATGGTACTGGCGATGCTAGAAAAATAATTGAAAAAATTAAAAATAAAGAAGTATATTATGACTTTATTGAAGTTATGGCCTGTGAGGGCGGCTGTATTTCTGGTGGAGGTCAGCCTAGAGTGTTTCCTTTAAATAAAAAAACTTAAAAAAAATTAAAAGAATGAATGCTTTATATAAAAGTGATAAAAGAATGAAAATTAGATGTGCTTCAATGAATCCTGATATAAAAGATATATATGATAATTTTTTAGGTGAAGTTGGTAGCAATACATCTTTAAAGTATTTACATACAAAAATATAGAAAAAGAGGAATAGTTATGAATAATATTATGAAATTTGGTATTGAAGAAGCTAGAAAAACGATGAATGATAATAAAGGTGGACCTTTTGGAGCAGTAATAACTGATAAAGATGGTAATATTATTAGTATAGCTTCAAATAGGGTATTAGAACTACATGATCCTTCTGCTCATGCTGAAATTATGGCTATTAGAGAAGCAGGAAAAATACTTGGTACTCATGACTTATCTAATTGTATTTTATATGCTACTGGTTATCCTTGCCCTATGTGCCTATCCGCTATTATATGGGCGAATATTAAGAAAGTTTATTATGGTACTAATTTAAAAGATGCTGAAGATATTGGATTTAGAGATGACTTTATTTATAGATATTTAGAAAATAAAGACACTACTACTTTGGAACTTTTAGAACTTGATCATGATGAATGTTTAGAGTTATTTAATGAATATAAAATGAATAATAAGGAAATTTATTAGAGGTGATTAATAATGGAAAAAGTTTATATATTTGGGCATAGAAATCCCGATACTGATAGTGTCACTGCCGCTATTACACTATCTTATTTGAAGAATAAATTGGGTATGAATACTATTCCTGCTGTTCTTAGTTCTATTAATTTAGAATCTAAGTTTGCTCTTAATTACTTTGATGTACCAGAGCCTATATTTTTTTAAATGATGTTAATATTAAAGTTAAAGATTTAAGATATACTAAAAAAATTATACGGTTAAGGAAAAAGGATTCTATTTATGAAGCTTATTTCAGAATGAATAAGGTTGGTATTAGTAAGATTCCTGTTGTTGATAAAGATAAAAATATGCTTGGTATTCTTAGTATGAAAGATATTGCTAAAGATCAGTTTTCTTTTAATTATAGTTATGTAGATGCTACTTATGATAATATTTGTGAAGTTATTAAGGGTACTCCTCTTCTTAGATTTGATGATGATATTAATGGTAATCTTATGGTAGCTGCTTACAAGAGTACTACTTTTATGGAAGAAGTTAATCTTACTCATGATAGTATTTTGATTGTTGGTAATAGGCATAGTATATTAGAATATGCTGTTAATTCTGGGGTTAAACTTATTGTTATAACTGGTAATGGGCAAATTAAAGAGGAGCATTTAAAAATTGCTAAAAGAAATAAGGTAAATATTATTGTAACTGGATATCATACTTTAGAGACTACTAAAATATTTAGTTTATGTAATAATGTTACCACTATTATAAATACTGAAAAAAATCTTATGTGTTAATGAAAAATGATAGTGTTAATGATTTTATCAAGATTGCTAATAAAACGAGATATAGTTATTATCCTGTATTAAATGGTAAAGGCAGGTGTAATGGTATTATTAGATTTTCTGATGTTGGTTTTAGAAGTAGAAAAAATGTTATTTTAGTTGATCATAATTCTTATGAACAATCCGCTATCGGACTTGAGGATGCTAATATCTTAGAAATTATTGATCATCATAATATTGGTACAATTGGTACTAACATGCCTATTAGTTTTAGAAATATGCCTGTTGGTAGTACTAATACGATTATTTATAAGTTATATAAAGAAAATAGAGTGGCTATTCCAAAAGCAATGGCTGGTCTTATGTTATCTGGTATTTTGTCTGATACTTTAATTCTTACGAGTCCTACTACTACTGATATTGATAAAGAAGCTGTAAAAGAACTTAGTAAAATAGCTAAAGTTGATTATAATATTTATGGTAATAAGATGATACGTGCTGGTTCTTCTCTTGCTGGTATGACTAAAGAACAAGTTTTATATAAAGATTATAAGAGTTATACAATTGATAATGGTAAGGTTGGTTTAGGTCAAGTTATTACAATGGATATTGAAGAAGTTTTTAAATGAAAAAGGATGATTATGTTAAACTTCTTAATACTGTTAGTGAAAGTAACAATTATTTATTTGTTTGTTTATTTGTTACAGATATTTTTAAAGAATGGTACCTATGTTTTTATATAGTGATAGGGCTAAAGAAGTTTTAGAGTCAGCATTTGGTATTAAGAATATTAAACAAGGTAATTTCTTAAAAGGAATTGTCTCTAGAAAGAAACAAATTCTTCCAGTACTAATGAATGATATGGAATAATATTCTTATTAAAAAAATAGAAGTTTTTTTACTTCTTTTTTTGTTTATTTATAATACTTTTTTTCTTTTTTTATGTTAATTTGTTCTTCCTAAATAATTAAAAAAATCTGATATAATACTAAAAAGGAAAGAGGTGTTTTAATGATTATATTATCTATTAATGCTGGTAGTTCTTCTTTAAAATTTACTGGATTTGATATGCCTAGTGAGAAAGTTCTTATCAGCGGAGTATTTGAAAGAATTGGAATTGATGGTAGTTTTTATACTATCAAAGTAAATGGTGAAAAAAATTAAGAAAGAGGCTAAATTAGAAAGTCATGAGGCCGCTGTTAAGATTTTTAACTGAAGAATTAATAAATTATAATATTGTTAAGGATTTAAGTGAAATTAAAGGCGTTGGTCATAGAGTTGTTCATGGTGGAGATAAGTATGCTAATAGTACAATTATTAATGATGATGTTACTAATACTATTCGTGAATTATTCCATCTTGCCCCACTTCATAATCCTGCTAATTTAATGGGAATTGAAGCTTTTCAGGAATATATTCCTGATGCTACTGCTGTTGCTGTATTTGATACAGGTTTTCCTCAATCTATGCCTGAAGAAAATTATATGTATGCTATTCCTTATGAATGGTATGAAAAATATGGTGTCAGGAGATATGCTTTTCATGGTATAAGTCATCAATATATTACTGAGTACATGCAAAACTATCTAGGCAAGAAAGATGTAAATTTAATTACTTGTCACTTAGGTAATGGAAGTACTATTTATAGTATTAAAAAAATGGAAAAATGTTTTTGATACTAGTTTAAGTTTTTTTCTACTAATTCTGGTTTAATAATGGGAACTAGAAGTGGTGATATTGATCCTTTTGTTATCCCTTATATGATGAAAGAGGCAGGTATGACTATGGAGGAAATTCTTAATGATTTAAACAAAAAGAGTGGTCTTTTAGGAATATCTGGTTTTAGTAGTGATTCAAGAGATATTGAAGATGGTATAAAATCAGGTAATGAAAGATGTGAACTTGCTCAAAAATTATTTGTTAATAGAATAGTAGGATACATTGCTAAATTATGGTGTCCATTAAAAGACGTTGATGCTATTTGTTTTGCAGGTGGCATTGGTGAAAACTCTATTATGACTAGAAAACAAATTATTGATGGTCTTTCTGCTCTTGGTATTGAAATTGACGAAACTGCTAATAATGTTCGTGGAGAGTTTAGGCTTATTACTAAAAAAGGTTCTAAGATACCATGTTATATTGTTCCTACTGATGAAGAAGTTATGATAGCAAGGGATACTTTCAATTTAATTAAATAGGCGGATTATGAATATATATAAACAAGTATTTGAAAAAATTAAAGAATATGATAATGTTGTTATTGCCAGACATATAGGGGCTGATCCAGATGCTCTTGGTTCGCAATTCGCATTAAAGAATATTATTTTTAGAATTATTTCCTGATAAAAAAAGTCTATGCTGTTGGAAATCCCGCTAGTAGATTTAAGTTTTTTTGGTAGTCAAGATAAGATTGATAATCTAAATACTAACAAATCATTATGTATTGTTTTAGATACTCCTGATATTAAAAGAATTGATGGAGCTGATATTAATAATTTTGAGTTTGTTATTAAAATTGATCATCATCCTACTATTGATAAATATGCTAATATTGAGATTATTGATGATAATGCATGTAGTTCTAGTCAACTTATTTTTAGAGTTTGTTTATGAAAATAATATTAGTTTAAGTGAGAGTTGTGCAGAAAAATTATTTTTAGGTATTGTTGGTGATACTGATAGATTTTTTTACATGATTATACATCTCCTAGAACATTCGAACTCGTAACTAGGCTTCTTAAAGATACTAATATTGATTTTACAAAATTATATGGTTATCTATATCAAAGACCAATTGCAGAGGTTAGATTTGAAGGTTATATTTATCAAAATCTTACTCTAACTGAAAAATGGAGTTGCTTATGTTAAACTTACTGATAAATTAATGAAAGAATATGGTGTCGATAGTGCCGCTGCCGGTAATATGATTAATGATTTAAAAATTTGTTAATGAAATCACAGTATGGGTATTTTTTTATCAGAGGATATTAAAAAGTAATTTGATTAGAGCAAATATTAGATCTGTAGGTCCATATGTTAATGATATTGCTACTAAATATGGCGGCGGTGGTCATAAATATGCTTCTGGTGTTAAACTTAAATCTTGGGAAGAAGCAGATAAATTAATTAAAGACTTAGATATTATTACAAAAGAGTACAAGCAATTGTAAATTGTTTGACTTTTTTATTTATGTGCTAGAATAATTACTCGATTAGTTAAATGGGTTATCCTGATATGAGGAGGTTTGCAATGACTGATAAAGATAAAATTATTGTTGAAGAAATAAAAAAAATAAAAAGTTTTGACTATAAAAAAATTATCAAAAACTTATTAATAAATATGGAGAAGCAGAAGTTAATGGTTTATTTGTTACATTGTATTGTAATGCTAATAAAAAAGAGCAAGATAGTCTAACAAAAAAATACTATCCTGTTTATCTTTCTTTAGATTTAAAGAACCTACTAATAAATGATGATAATTGCTTTTTTTATTAGTAGAAAAAAATACGGAGAAGAAAAATGTAGAAAAAGTATTTTTGCTGACTTAATTAAAACTTCTAAAAAAATGCTAATGAAATTAAGCTAAAAGTATAGTTTCTTCTACAACCTTATTGAAGAAGAAACTATAGAAGATGAAGTTGATTTTTGATGATAATTTTTTTGATAATGGTAATGATTTTTGTTAAGCTATATCTTAATGAGAGTACTAGATATTCTTTACTTACTGCTGATGAGGAAAAAAAGAATACTTTAGTTTGCTAGCTAATATTAAAAAAATAATATTGAAATTGCTTATTTTAATGACAAATGTGTAATTACTTTTTAATGACATTTCAAAGGTAGTAGCCTCAATTAATCATTACGAACTAAAGAAAAAAAGCTTGGTATTGTTGCTAAGAATGCTAATGACGATGATAAAGTAATTATAAATAAATATATTAACTTATGGGAAGAAATAAATGGTAAAAAGAAGGATTTTGTTATCATTCCTGATAAAAAATTAGTTAGTGATCGTATTGGGAAAAATATAGATAAAGATTTTTTTATGATTATGATTATTTAAGTACTCAACTAGATTATATTATTAAATATATTTCTGTTAGAGAAACTATTTGTAATGCTAATTTAAGATTAGTTGTTTCTATTACTAAAAAAAATATACTGGTAGGGGACTTCCATTTTTGGACTTAATACAAGAAGGCAATATTGGACTTATGAAAGCTATACAAAGATTTGATTATACAAAAGGGTATAAATTTTCTACTTATGCCACTTGGTGGATTAGACAAGCTGCTAATAGAGCAATTGCTGATCAAGGGAGAACAATTAGATATCCAGTTCATTTAGTTGATAATATAAATAAATATTTAAGAATTTATAGGAATCTTACTTCTAACCTTAATAGAGAACCTAATGAAAATGAGATTGCTAATGAAATGGGTATATCTGTAGAAAAGGTAAGAGAATATCAAGAACTTATTTTAGATCCCGTTTCTCTATCGACAAAGATAGGAGAAGATGAAGATTCTGAATTAATTGAATTTATTCCTGACACTGATAACTATGAACAAAGATATGTTTTTAATAAGGCATTAAGAGAGGCGTTTGAGGACGTATTTAATGTTCTTACTGATAGGGAAAAAGAAGTAATAAAACTTAGATTTGGATTTGATGATGGAAGGTGCATGACTCTAGAAGAGGTGGGACAAAAATTTGGTGTTACCAGAGAAAGAATTAGGCAAATAGAAGGTAAAGCCTTAAGAAAAATTAGGAGGCCTAATAATAGAAAGAAAATAGAAGATTTTTGTGTATAAAGATTAGAGGTATAAATATTAGTTATTTATACCTCTTTTTTTATAATATTATTATTTTTCACAAAAATAAAGAAAAAGTGATATAATTATAAGGGAAACGAGGGATATTTATGTTAAAGATTAATAATTTAAAAGTAACCACTAGTGACAAAGTTATTTTTAAATAATTTTAATTTGATTATTAATGATGGTGAAATCCATGCAATAATGGGTCAAAATGGAGTTGGTAAATCAACTTTATCAAGAGTTATTATGGGTGACGCTAATTACAAAGTTATCAATGGAGAAATAATTTTTAATGGTGACAATCTTAATGTTTTATCAACAGATGAAAGAGCAAAGAAAGGAATTTTTCTTGCTATGCAATATCCTATGGAAATTGAAGGAGTTAGTAATCAAGATTTTTTAAGAACTGCTATTGGGAGCATTAATAATAAGAGAATTGGTTTATATGACTTTATTTTTAAAATGTGAAAAAGGGAGCAGATGAATTATCTATGAATAAAGATTTAATTCATAGAAGTCTTAATGTTGGTTTTTTTCTGGTGGTGAAAAAAAGAAAAAAATGAAGTATTGCAAATAAAACTTCTTACTCCAAAAATTTATTATTTTTGGATGAACTTGATTCTGGTCTCGATGTTGATAGTTTAAGAATTGTTGGTGAAAAATATTAAAAAAATATAAAGATGAATATCCAAATACTTCTATTATGATAATTACCCATCATCCAAAAAAATACTTGAATATTTAAATCCTGATTTTTGTTCATATCATGAGTAATGGTAAAATAGTTAAAAACTGGTGATTATTCTTTAGCATTTGATATCGAAAAAAAAATGGTTATAATAATTATTTAAATAATGAAAAATGTTATAACTGATGAGGAAAAATTATGAATAAAATAAGAGTAGTTAATAATAAAATTATTCCTTTTTATTAGCAATGATGTTATTATCGAAAATAATAATATTACTTTTTAAAGAAAATAATAATTATTTTTATCGATTATATTGATTCTGATAATATTAATATTAACATAAATATTTGTAATAACAAATGTATTCATTTATTTGAATATTCTAATAATGATAAAATTTCTTTCAATGTTAAATATGATTTAGGTTGTAATTCTTCATTAATTATTAGTAAATTTTATTACAATAATAAGTGTAATGAGATAGTTAATATTAATCTTAATAAGAGTGGTGCTGCGATTAAATATAACTTTTCTAGTATTAATATTAATGGTAACTTTTATAAAATTAATGTATATCATTTAGATAATAAAACTTCTAGTGATATTTTTAATAGAATTGTTGCTAATAAGGATAGTTCTAATTATTTAGATATTAATAGTTATGTTAATAATGGAATTAAAGGATGTTATTTAAATCAAAGTACTAAAATTGTTGCTCTTGATGATTCAGAAAATAGGGTTAATCCTAATATGTTTATAAGTGAAGAAGATGTTACCGCTATTCACAGTTCTACAATTGGAAATATCAGTGAAGAAGATTTGTTTTATTTAATGAGTAGAGGAATAACATATAGTGATTCTGTTAAACTAATTGTTAAAGGTATGATTCTTTCTAATATTAATCCTGATATGGAACATAGAGAGAAAATACTTGGAATTTTGGATGAAATAGGAGGTGAATAAATGAATAGAAATGATTTTTGAAATGCTTGCTAATAATGTTGTTTATTTTTGATAATGGTGCTACTACTTTAAAAACCTAAATGTGTTAAAGAAGCTATCTGTAAATATTATACAGAATATACTGCTAATGCACATAGAGGTGATTATAAAAATAGTGCTATTGTAGATAGTCTATATGAAGGTACAAGAGAAAAGGTTAGACATTTTATTAATGCTAAAGAAACATCAGAAATTGTTTTTACTAGTGGTACTACTAATGGTATGAATATGATTGTAAGTGGTTTTTTTAGAAATTATTTAAAAAAAGATGATGAAGTTCTTATCACTTTAAGTGAGCATGCTTCTAATATTATTCCTTGGTTTATTTTGCAAAAAGAGATTGGTATTAAAGTAAAATATATTCCTCTTACTGAAAACCATGAAGTTACTGTTGAAAACTTTAAAAATAGTATTACTGATAAAACAAAGGTCGTTTCACTTGCTTATGTTACTAATGTTATTGGTGATGAAAGACCAATTAAAGAGATTAGTAAGATAGCACATGATAATAATATTTTTGTGGTAGTAGATGCTGCTCAAGGGGCTCCTCATAAGAAAATTGATGTTCAAGATGATGATATTGATTTTATGGCTTTTTCTGGTCATAAGATGTATGGTCCTACTGGCATTGGTGTTTTATATGCAAAATTTGATTTACTTGATAAAATTACACCAATGAACTATGGTGGTGGAATGAATGCTATGTTTACTAAAGATGGTTATGTTGAACTTAGAGAAATACCTACTAGGCTTGAGGGTGGAACTCCAAATATAGAGGGAGTACTAGGTCTTGGTGAGGCAATTAGTTATTTAGAAAATATTGGTATGGATAAAATTAATGAATATGAAAAATCTTCGTAAATATTTGATTAATGAACTTAATAAGATTGATTTTATTGAAGTTTATAATAAAAATAATGATACTAATATTGTTGCTTTTAATATCAAAGGGGTATTTGCTCAAGATGCCGCTATTTACTTAGATAAATATAATATTTGTGTAAGAGCAGGTAATCATTGTGCTAAAATGCTTGATAATGTTTTTAATGTTAGTAATACAGTTAGAATTAGTTTAAGTTTTTTTATAATACTAAAGAAGAAATTGATTTGCTTATTAATGTACTTAAAAAAAATAGTGGCAATATATGGAAGGAAATATTATAATGGATAGAGATTTAAAAAGAAGTATTATTTTTAGATAATTATCAAAATGCCAATATGAAACATACTAGTGATGATAGTTTTTATTAAAATTAATACAAGAAATGTTAGTTGTATTGATAATTTAGATATTTATTTAAAGATTGAAGATAATATTATTGTAGATGCTTCTTTTGAAGGTGAAGCTTGTGTTATTAGTATTTCTTCTACTAATATTTTGATGAATATGCTTATTGGCAAAACTAAGGATGAGGCTATCTATATTATTGATAATTATTTGAAAATGATTAATGAAGAGGAATATGATAAAGATTTATTAAAAGAACTTTTAGCATTTGATGACACTAGTAAACAACCTTCTAGAATCAAATGTGCTACTTTGTCCGCTAATGGTATTAAAAAAATATTTAGAAAATGAAAATCACTCATAATATAATGGGTGATTTTTTTGTTTATCCACAGTTATTGTTGATTAATTAATTTTTGTAAAGTGACGACTTTTTATATATGTAAAATATTAATTATATGTTATAATTATGGTAGATAGGAGGAATATTTATGGGTTCTAGTAACTATAATAGTGTTTTAAACAATGACGTTTTAGAAGATAACATATTTAATATTTTAGATCCAATAATCACTAGGATAGGAATTGAAAACAGAAGACAGCAAGGTGTATTAGAAAGATTGAAAGAACAATATCAAAAAACAAAAGCGGAAGAATTTTTAGGAGGTATAAAAAGTACTGAAAGTGCTATGAAATTAATTGATAGACAAGTACAAAATATTACTAAACTATCTGCTGCTATTGATAAACTTAAATCTGCTAATGAAAATAATTTTAATGTAATTGCTAATGAAATTAATGTTGCCTTTTCAAATCTTTGTAGTTTTTATGGCAATAGTAAATGGGCTCTTACTGACACAGAAAAACAAAGTTTAAGTGCTGCTATTGCTAACCTAGCTAATAATTATAAAAAAAATTTAACACCTAAAAATAATGCTGATTTACAGAATAATACTAATTCTCGTGGTAGTACCAATTTAAATAATACTACTAATTTGCAAAAGAGATACTAGCTCAGTAAAAAAAATAGCAAAAATAAATATTCAAAAAGAATAATCCACTCAGAGCTGTTCTTGGTAAATTTGGTATTAAAAAAAGAGAAAAATGAAGATGTTATAATGGTTGATTATAATTATCCTAGTATGAGAAAAATGATGAAACAAGAAGATTTTTGATAATTTAGTTAGTGATTTTTGGTTTTACTTGATACTAAAGAAAAAAAGCAGACTTAATTATATCTTCTATGAAAGAAGATATTGCTATCTTTAAACAAATTAGTGAGTTAAATAACTTACATTTTTGATGTTGTTTTTTTAATAGAGAGATTGTTGATGTAACTAAAGATAATCCCTCTGTTGATGATTATTATGAGGCAATTTTTGTTTATTTAAAAATGATGGAAGATGTATCTGGAAAATTATTAGATTATTTTGCAGATAACACTTAAAATGATAGTTTAATTTAGAGACCTTAGGCTCTAAATTACTATAGAAAGACTATAGGCTTTCTATAGCACGGAAGAGACGATAGGCTCGGAGTGAAAAAAAGTTTGTAAAAAAGATGTAAAGATGTTTAATTTACTTCTTTTTTTTGGTACAATATTAATTAGGAAGTTTAGGTGGTATAATGCAAGATAAAATGGAAAAATTACTTAACCAAATTGGTATGAGTAAAGATTACTTAGAAAAACTCTAGTATTAATAAAATTATTGTTTATGATAAGAATAATTTATGGGAGTTTATTATTGATAATGATAAAGTACTACCTATATATATTTATGAAGAATTATATAATAAAAATTATGAATACTTTTTAATGCTATTAAAGATATTCATATTATTATTAATACAGATGATGATAGTAATAATTATATCGATGATTATTTTTGATAAGCTTATTGATATTCTTTTGTAATGAAAGTGTTAAATATAAAACCTTTATTGATAGAAAGTTATCTATTAAAGATGGTAATTATTTATTTGATGTTTATAATAAGGCTGAACTTTCTTATATGACAGAAAAGAAGGAATATTTGAATACTATGCTTAATAGATATGGTTTTTAATGGTAATATTATTTTTTTAATTTATGTAATGATGCTGAAAAATGATATTTTTAAATATGATAGAAAATGATAAAATTGTTAATATTCCTACTGGTAGTTTTTGCTCCTAAAAAAAGAGTGTTCCTGAAGTAAAAGTAGAAGAAAAAAAATATTTTAGGCCTAAAAAGAGATACTAGTATTACTCCTATTAAAGATTTATTATATGAAGTTGATAACATTACGATTAATGGGATGATTTTTGGGATGGATTTCTTTGAATCTAAGAGTGGATATAAGATTATTACTCTTAAAGTTACAGATAATACTGATAGTATTTATGTTAAATTATTTACTAAAGATAATGATGAATATGCTAGAATTAAAGATTTACTTAAGGTTGGTTCATGGTATAATTTTTATGGTAGGGTTGCAATGGATAAGTTTGCTAATGAGCTTACATTTACTACAAGATATAAAGATGTAGATAAAATAGAAGGTACTACTGATGAAAAAATAGTAGATAACGCTGAAATTAAAAGAGTTGAACTTCATGCACATACGATGATGAGTCAAATGGATGGAATTACAAAAGTTGATTTAGGTAAACATACTTGTGAACTTGTTAGTAGGTGTATTGACATGGGATATAGGGGAGTTGCTATTACCGACCATAATGGTTGTCAGGCTTTTCCTATTGCTTACGATATTATTAAAGGTTATAATAAGAAACAAGAAGATCCTAATAAAAAATTTAAAGGTTTATATGGTACGGAACTTACTGTCGTTGATGATACTGTTAATATTGTAGTTAGACCTGATGATAGAATGCTTAAAGATATGACGTATGTTGTATTTGATACTGAAACTACTGGTTTTAATGCTGGTGGGGCTGACCAAATGATTGAAATTGGTGCTGTTAAGATTAAAGATGGAATTATTATTGATAGATTTGATGAATTAATTGATCCTGGTAGACATATTCCTGATAAAAATTACTGAACTTACTTGTATTACTGATGAGATGGTTAAGGGTAAAGATAATGAAGAGAATGTTACTAAAAGATTTTTAGAGTGGACTGGAGATAATCCAATGGTTGCTCATAATGCTAAATTTGATATTTCTTTTATTGAAATGGCTATGAAGAAATATGGGTTTGGTGAATTTAAAAATACTGTTATTGATACTTTAGAACTATCTAGAGCACTCGATACTGGTTTTGCTAGACATAGTTTATCTGCTTTAGTTAAAAGATATAATGTTCCATGGGATGAAGATGCTCATCATAGAGCTGATTATGATGCTGAGGGAACTGCCTTGGTATTTTATAAAATGCTTGGTAAATTATTTATGCAAAACTTTGAAAAGATTAGTGATTTAGAAAAGCTTATTCCAAAAAGATGAAATATATAAGTTTGGTAGAACATATCATTTTAATGCTCTTGCTCTTAATAAGACTGGTCTTAAAAATTTATTTAAGATTATTTCTCTTGCTAATACTACCTATTTATATAAAACTCCAAGAATTCTTAGAAGTAAACTTAATGAACTTAGAGAAGGTCTTATTATTGGTAGTGGCTGCTACGAAAGTGAGGTCTTTATTGAAGGAAGAAGCAAAGAAGGTGAAGAACTTACTAATATTATTAATTTCTATGATTATGTTGAAGTACAACCTCCCGAAGTATACGACCATTTGATTCAAACTAGTGACTTTAAAGATGTTAATGAAGTTAAAGATCACATTAAAAAAATTGTCAATGCTACTAAAGAAGCAGGTAAGATTATTGTGGCTACTGGTGATGTACATCATTTTAGTAGAGAAGATAAGATATTTAGAGAAATTATTGTTAATCAAAAAGTTCCTGGTGGTGGTAGACATCCTCTTGCTAAAAGTAGTATTAAGAGCATTCCTTCTCAGCACTTTAGAACAACTGAGGAGATGCTTGATGATTTTGCTTTTCTAGGTGATGAACTTGCCTATGAAATAGTTGTTACTAATACTAATAAGGTTCTTGATATGGTAGATGAGATTGAGGTTATTATTGATACCGGTGGTATTCCTTTTTCACCAAGAGTTAAAAGTGATGATGGTAATTCTTATTTAGATTGTCCTAGAGTTGTTACTGACTTAGTATTTGATAGGGCAAAAGAATGGTATGGTGATGATTTGCCTCATAATATTGAAGAGAGAATATCTAAAGAATTATATGGTGATATTGTCTACAAATGCTGGAAAGAAATTATTAGTGAAGAAAAGCCTAATATTAGTGATGAAGAACTTGATTCTAAGTTGTTTGAAAATTTACATAATACTTTAATTAGTGGTTTTGATGAAGTTAAGAAGCTTGTTAGTGATTATGTTAAAAAACATTGGAGTGAAGAAGATGGAGAGATGAATGATAAGGCACTAGATAGTAAAATTAAAAAATCTCTAGGTGGTGTTATTGGTGGTGGGTTTGACCCTATTTATTTAATTGCTCAGAGACTTGTTAAACACTCTAATGATGAGGGCTTTTTGGTTGGTTCAAGAGGTAGTGTTGGTTCTTCATTTGTGGCAACGATGATGGGTATTACTGAAGTTAATCCTCTTCCGGCTCATTATAGATGTCTTAAATGTAAGAATAGTATTTTTTTAAAGATGATAATGGTAATGATTTAGGTGCTGCTTATTCTAGTGGATTTGATTTACCTGATAAGGTTTGTCCTAAATGTGGTGAACCGATGTATAAAGATGGACAGGATATGCCATTTGCTACTTTTCTTGGTTTTAATGCTGATAAGGTTCCTGATATTGACCTTAATTTTTCAGATTTGAATCAAGCTTCTGCTCATGAATATACTAAAGTATTGTTTGGTGTTGATAATGTATATAGAGCTGGTACAATTGGTACTGTAGCAGATAAAACGGCTTTTGGTTTTGTTAAAGGTTACTTTGAAGATAAAGGTATTATGAATAAAAAAAATTGTGAAATTGAGAGACTAGCAATGGGATGTACTGGTGTAAGAGAACGACTGGTCAACATCCTGGTGGTATCGTTGTTGTTCCTGATTATATGGATGTATCTGATTTTACTCCTTTCCAATTTCCTGCTGAAGATCCTACTAGTGCATGGAGAACGACACACTTTGATTACCATGCTATTGACCAAGATTTACTTAAACTTGATATATTAGGGCATTCTGATCCTACACAACTTAGACTTATTCAAGAATTATCTGGTACTGATATTCTTAAAGTTCCTCTTGATGATAATGATACTATGAGTATATTTACTTCCACTAAAGTACTTGGTGTTACTAATGAACAGATTATGTGTGATACTGGTACACTTGGTATTCCTGAGTTTGGTACTCCTTTTACTATTTCCATGGTAGCGGAGACTAAACCTAAAACATTTGCAGAACTTATTAAGATATCAGGTCTTTCCCATGGTACTGATGTATGGCTTGGTAATGCTAGAGATCTTATTATTAATAATGTTGTTCCTTTTAAAGATGTTATTGGTTGTCGTGATGATATAATGGTTTATCTTATGTATCATGGTGTTGAACCTATTAAAGCATTTAAAATAATGGAATTTGTTCGTAAAGGCAAAGCTAGTAAAGACCCTGACACTTGGGCTAAACATAGAGAAACAATGGAGAAGGCTGGTATTGAACCATGGTTTATTGATAGTTGTTTTAAAATCAAATATATGTTCCCTAAAGCGCATGCAGCGGCTTATGTTATAAGTGCTTTTAGAATTGCATGGTATAAAGTACATATGCCTGTGTATTTCTATGCTAGTTGGTATACTACTAAAGCAACTGACTTTAATATTGATGCTATGATTAAAGGATATGACAGTATTAAATCCGCTATTGTAGAAATTGAGAATAAGGGCTATGATGCTTCTAATAAAGAAAATGGTATATCTGAATGTTTAAAAGTTGCTTTAGAAATGGCTGCTAGAGGTATTAAAATTGCTCCTTTTGATTTATACAAAAGTAAGGGTTCTATCTTTACAGTAGAAGATGATAAGACTATTATTCCTCCATTTAGGGCTATTGATGGTCTTGGGGATGTTGTTGCTAAAAACATTGAAAAAGAAGCAGAAAAAGCTCCATTTATTAGTATTGAAGATTTTCAAACGAGATGTAAAGTATCACAAACTTTAATTGATAAAATGAAAGTTATGGGTATTTTTTTAATGGTATGCCAGAAACTAGTCAGCTTAGTCTATTTTAAAAAAAATATTTCCCGGGAAATAATTTGGGAAATATTTTTTTATTATTTATTTAAGTTTATTATTACACCCATTATGGAATTAATAACTGTTGCTATTAGAAATATTATTGAAAGAATTAAACCTGCATTTGCTTTGCCCTTACCATTACTAGACTTTAATCCTTTTGAACTTGATACTATTCCACATATTGTTACTGGATAACCCACTAATGGAAGTAACCATGCTATAATTGATATCAAGCCTAAAATAAAACCTGTATTGGCACTTTTATCTTCAGTAGTTATTTCTTTTATATCTTTATTTTTTGCTTTTACACCACAATTTAGGCATATATCTTGGTTTTTCTGCTAATTCTTTTTCCACAATTTTCACAAAATTTTTGCCATATTCTTTTTTTCCTCCTTATTAATTTGATTATATCATTTATTATTCGTTTTTAACAATATTATTTTTAATACTAAATTAGAATTAAAGACCTGAGGCTTCAATTTATACATTAAAGACTTTGGGCTTTAATGTACACAAGGAGACTATAGGCTCAAGTGACAAAAAAAATATTTCCTGGGAAATAATTATCTAAATAAAATAATGAATAAATACTTTATTTTTAAGTCTTTTTTGATATACTTGTTATAGAAAGACTTGGTGATGTTATGAGTAAAAATTGTATTAGTTGATGGTAATAATCTTCTTTTTAGAAGCTATTATGCTACTGCTTATAGTGGCAATATTATGAGAAATAAAGATGGATTACCGACAAATGGTTTGTATGGTTTTTGTTAATATGATTAATAAAATTATGTATGAAGAAAAAAACCTCAATATATGATGGTGGCTTTTGATGTTGGTAAAACATTTAGACATGAGAAATATGCTGATTATAAAGGCGGAAGAAAGGAAACACCTGATGAACTTAAGATGCAATTTCCAATAGCTAAAGAAATATTAACCGCTATGGGAATTAAATACCTAGAATGTCCTGGTTATGAAGCAGATGATATCATTGGTACTATTTCTAAATGGACGGAAAACGATGATAATTTTGAGGCTTTAATTGTAAGTAGTGATAAAGATCTTCTTCAACTTATAAGTAAAAGAAACTGTTGTTAAATTGCTTAGATCAAAGGATTACATTATGATGACAGAAAGCGTTTTCAAAGAAGCTTATGGATTTGAACCTATTAGAATGATTGATTTGAAGGCTTTAATGGGAGATGCTTCAGATAATATTCCTGGTGTTAAAGGTATAGGAGAAAAAAAGGGGCTATTAAACTTTTTAAGTGAATATAAATCTTTAGATAACGTTTATAATAATATTGATAATATTGCAGGTGCACTTCATGATAAACTGGTTCTCGGTAAAAATGATGCCTACTATAGCAAAGAACTTGTTACAATTTTTAGAGATGTTCCTTTAGATGTTTCTTTTTGATGACCTTTTTATATAAGGAATGTGATAATAATAAACTAAAAACAAATATATAGTAATTTAGGATTTTTACTCATTACTTAAAAAAAATGGATACTGGAGATATAGTTCATAATGATATTGATAAGTTTGAAATTGTTAAAGATCCTAAAAAAGTTGTTTTAAAAGAGGATACCGCTATTTACGTAGATGCTACTCCTGGTAACTATCACAATGCTGAAATACTTGGTGTTGCCTTATACAATAATGATTATGGTTATTATATTCCTCTTGAAGTTTTTAATGGTGATTTTCGTTTACTTAAAAGTGATAAAATTAAATATACTTATGATTTAAAGAAGATATGTGTATTGTTTAATAAATATGGTATAAATTTTAATAGCATTATTTTTTTGATACAATGATATGTGCCTATTTAGTTAACTATGATGTTAAAGATGATATTTGTTATCTTGCTAATAGTGTAGAGTATAATATTCCTATTTCTGATAGAAAAGAGAATATCACTGTTGAAGAAACTTTTAAAAGGGCTACATTAAAAGCAAAGTTTATTTATGATACTAAAGATATGTTTTTATAATAAAATCAAAGAAGAGGATATGGCTAATTTATTTAATAATATTGAAATGCCTCTTGCTAAAAATATTAGCAGATATGGAGAGTACGGGTATTAGGGTAGATAAGAATGTTCTAATGGAAATGGGTACTGAAATGAAAATTAAAATTGAACTTTTGACTAAGGATATTTATAACTACGCCGGCTGCGAATTCAATATTAATTCTCCTAAGCAACTTGGTGAAATTTTTATTTGAAAAAAACTTAATCTTCCACATGATAAAGTGAAAAAAAATAGAAATGGTTATTCTACGGATGCTGATGTCTTGAAAAAACTTGAAGAATATCCTATAGTTAAGTGTATTCTTGAGTATAGAGCTTTATCAAAAACTTTATTCTACTTATGTCGAGGGTATGATTAATGTTATTAAAGAAGATGGTAAAATTCATACTATTTATACCCAAACATTAACAAGAACTGGTAGACTTTCTTCTATCGAACCAAATTTACAAAATATTCCTATGAGAAGTGAATATGGTAGACTTATTAGAAAGGCTTTCTTGCCTGAAAATGATAGTGTTATTTTATCTTCGGACTATTCACAAATTGAACTTAGAGTTTTTGCTCATTTATCAGGTGTTAAAGAACTTATGGAAGCCTTCAATAATAATATTGATATTCATACGAAAACTGCTATGGACATATTCAATGTTCCTGCTGAAGGAGTTACTAAAAATATGCGTAGACAAGCAAAGGCTGTTAATTTTGGTATTTTTGTATGGTATAAGTAATTATGGTTTGGCTTCTGATCTTGATATTCCGGTAAAAGAAGCTAAAGCATTTATGGAAAAATACTTTGAAACATATCCTGGTGTTAAGGATTATATGAATAAAGAAATCGAAGTTGCTAAAACTAATGGTTATGTTAAAAACTATTATGAACAGAAAAAAAGAAATATCGAAGAACTAAAAGAGTTCTAACTATGCAATTAGAAGTATGGGTGAAAGAATTGCTTTAAATACTCCTGTTCAAGGATCAGCTTCAGATATTTTAAAAAAAGCAATGGTGGATATTGATAGAATTTTTTTAAAGAAAAAGAAAAATTTAAAAGTAAAAATGTTACTTCAGGTACATGACGAACTTATCTTTAATGTTTATAATAATGAAGTTGATATTGTTAAGGAAATTATTTATAATACGATGAATAATGTTGTAAAATTAAATGTTCCTTTGGATGTTGATATTGAAACTGGGAATGATTGGTATGAAGCTAAATAGATAGCAAAAAAATATTTCCCGGGAAATAATTTGGGAAATATTTTTTTATTGTTCATTTAGAGATTATTGTTAGTATTAAATTGAATAAAATATTGATTTTTAGAATTTAAAAATTTTTTTATGCAATTTTTTTACTTAGATTAATATGAAAAAGAATATATGTTTAGAGTAAAAAAAGATAATAATATCTTTATTTAATTTATTTTTTTCTGATAAAATATTTATAGTGAGGTGATGTTATGCCTGAACTACCTGAAGTAGAAACGGTTAAACAGTCTTTAAAATTGAGACTTTTAGGAAAGAAAATAATTAGAACTAGAGTTTTATGGGACAATATTATTGCATATCCAAGTAAAGAAGAGTTTGTTAAAGAGACCGCTGATAAAACAATTAATGATATTAAAAAGAAGAGGTAAGTTTTTTTAATGTTTGATTTGGAAAAAAATACTATCTTTTTATCTCATCTTCGTATGGAAGGTAAGTATTTTTTTAAGAATAATAGTGAACCTATATTAAAAACATGAGCATGTTATTTTTTTGATTTAGATGATGGTACTGAACTTAGATATATGGATACTCGAAAGTTTGGTAAAATGTACCTTATAAAAAAAGAGGATATTAATAATATTGGTCCTTTAAAGGATTTGGGTCTAGAACCTTGGGATGAATAATTTAAATAATGATTATTTAATTAAAATTTATAAAAAAATTAAAAAACTTCCTATTAAGAGTGTTTTACTTGATCAAAGTATTATTGTTGGTATTGGAAATATTTATGCTGATGAAATATTGTTCTTGGCAAAGATTAATCCTGTTAAACCCGCTAATGAAATAAGTAAAAAAAGAAGCTGATCTTATTATTAAATATACGAGAGAAGTTTTGGAAAAGGCCATTAAGAAAGGTGGTACTACAATTAGAACTTATAGTTCAGTTGATGGTGTTCATGGTCTATTTCAGAGTGAACTATTAGTACATGGTAAAGATAAAGGAACTTGTCCTAATTGTGGAAGTCCTATTTATAAAATAAAAGTTGGCGGTAGAGGAACTTATTATTGTGAAAAGTGTCAAAATAAATAATTATATATTAAAAAAGTAACTTTAATGGTTACTTTTTTTGTACTATAATAGGTTTATTTCTATATTCTTCTAAAAGAAGTTCATTTCCGATTATTAAGGTATAAATTTTCGTTGTTCTTAATTCAATATCTAGTACTTTAGATATATTTTTTTTATATCCTGTTATTAATGGGACATCTAATTCTTTTTTTATTTTTATTTAAATAATGTTTACCATTAGGAGAAAAAAACCTAGTAGTCTAATATAATCGATATTTATATTTTTGGGCTTCTTCTTTAGTAAATGATATCAAAATATGAAGAAGCATTCTTGATATCTTATTATAAGTATATCTTTTTGTTTTTATATTATTTATTAATTCTTCATAAGTAGAGCTTTTAGTTATATACTTTATTATACGTCCTTCAATACCTTCATCTACTGTTTGATATTTATTTAAGTTGTCTTGGTTTAGAAATATTTGATATTTTTAAAAAGAGGTAAAAAAATTTATTCATATCAACTTTATATAATTGTTCTTTAGAATATGGTATAAGATTATCGATATCTTTATTTTCTTGATATAACTTACGAATATTTGATGCTGATGTGATGTTATTATTTATTTCTGTACCGTGGTATGAAGATGTTCTTTTGATATTTTCATATTTAATTTGATAGTTATTGGACTTTATTTCTTTGATATAAGATAGGGCGAGTAAATCATTTGGAGTGGTTACTACTTGTCCAGTTAAGTCTTCTAGAGCTTTATTAGTGGCAGTTGGATAGTTTAATCCTTTCGAAAGATATAATTTTACTAGTTTGTGATATTCTTTATTATTTAATTGAATGTCCGCTGATAATGATAGTTCATTTAGATTATCTCTTTCAGTTCCAAATATTATTCTAGTTACTTTTAGTTTATTTAAAAGTGCGACAGCTCCTTTGGCAAAAATATCTGATGATTGAGTAGCATAAACAAATGGTAATTCTATTACGATGTCAATATGATTATCTAGTGCTATTTTGGTTTTTGTCCATTTATTTAATATTGATACTGTGCCACGCTGAGTAAATGTAGAAGAAACAACCGCTACTAAAATGCTATCAGGATATTTTTTTCTTTTATTTTTTGTATTTGATATAGATGCCCATTATGAAATGGGTTATATTCTGCTACTATTCCAATTATCTCCATAATTATCACCGGTTATATAATATCATATTTAATGGAATTATTCAAACTTTTTTTATTTTTTTATTGTATTAAATGTTAATATATGATACAATATTTTTTTGTAATTTTTGAAGTGAGGGTGTATGTGATGTATTTTTAATATTATTAATTCAATAGGAGATTCTTACCTAGAATGGAAAAAAATGTATATAATGTTATTGGTAAGATTTTAACTATTATGTTTGCTTATAAATCTCTTTTATTGGCTTATTGGAGTATTTTTTTACTAGAAAAATTTAAACCAGCAAAGAATAAGCATAAATATGCAATCTTGATAGCGGCTAGAAATGAAGAGAAGGTTATCGGTAATTTATTAGACAGTATAAAAAAACAAGATTATCCAAAAGAACTTCTTACTATTTTTGTAGTAGCGGATAATTGTACCGATAATACAGCTGATGTTGTTAGAAGTAAAGGTGCTATTTGTTATGAAAGATTTGATGATGAACATAAAACTAAAGGATTTGCTCTTCAATATCTTTTAGAAAGAATAGGCGAAGATTATGGTAGAATGAGTTTTGAGGGTTACTTTATTTTTGATGCAGATAATTTACTTAATAAAAAAATTATATTTCTAAAAATGAATGATGCTTTTTGATTCTGGCGAGAAGATTATTACTTCTTATCGTAATACTAAAAATTTTGATGAGAATTGGATTGCTTCAACATATGCTATCCATTGGCTTAGATCGATTAGATGTAATCATAGGGCTAGATCTGTTTTACATTTGGCAACAAACATTCAGGGTACTGGTTTTTTATTTACTAATGAAATTGTTAGAGATGGTTGGAAATACACTTCACTTACTGAAGATAGAGCTCTTACGGCAGATGCTGTTGCTCAAGGATATCAAATTACTTATAATGATGAAGCAATGTTTTATGATGAACAACCTACAAGTTTAAAGATTGCCTTAAGGCAGAGACTTAGATGGTCAAAAGGACATTTATTAGCCTTCTGCGAATCTGGACCTTATCTATTTCTTAATATTTTCTTTGGTAAGTTATTTATTAAGACTAAATGGAGAGATGTTAAAAAAAAGAAATGTAATTCTTTTAAAGATGTTATTTTAAAAGTAGGTGAATCTATAAGACATAGATTTGCTTCTTATGATACTTTACTTCAATTAACACCTTTTTCGGTATTTAATTTAGCTAGATGGCTTATTGTTATTGTAATTATGAGTAGCTGCTACTACTATAATTATGGTATTAATAGTGTTGATTTACTTAGTGGTGGTACTTATTTGGCAAAGGGACTTAGAGATTTATTTGCTATTAAAATAAGTATTGATCCTGGTATTAATGCTTTATTTATTGGAATGCTTACCTCTATTTGGCTTCGCTTATTTTATAGAATAGGTATGTATTTTGAAAATATGTGGGTAGCAGTTTATATATTTATTATAGAAAGAAAAAAATATTAAAAAAAGATGTCCTTTAAGAAGAAGGCTTTATATACCTTTACTTGGCCTATATTTGATATTATTGGCAGATATACAACTTATGCGGCTTTGTTTATGAAGGTTACTTGGAAGCCTATTCCTCATGATAGTAAGATTACTATTGATGATATTGATAATGATAATGCTAGTAAGAATAATTAATAATGATATTGATATAAAAAAAGTTCATATTTTTGTTATGAACTTTTTATATTTGTTTATTTTTATTTGTTTCTATTTTTTTGAAGTAGTTATATTTTTAGGGTTAAGTCGTTTTTTCTAATTATGTAGTTTATATAGTAGTTTTTGTCCTCTAATGCTATTTGATCAATATTTTTATTATTTGTTACTATTCCACCATCTACATATACATTTCCATCATACCAAGAATAATCACTAAAGAATACAATACCATGATAATTGTTATTTAAGGCATCTTCTCCTATATAATAATTTGGATGATATTCTAGACCAAATAGATTTAGTAGTGTAGGCATGATATTTAATTGGGATGTTACTGATGTTATTTTTTTCTTAGTTTCTCCATTGTCCCATATAAAGAATGGAGTCTTATTTATTAGATTATTACTTGTCTCTTTATATTTATCTAATATTGTTTGATCAGACAGTGTATATAGATAGTGATCTGTAAATACTACTATTACAGTATTTTCAATTAAACCTTTTTCTTGTAAGGTATTAAGTAATAGTTCTACCATATAATCTGTTTCTTTTGCTTGTCTCCTAGCACAATCTTCCTCAGTCATTTCTGGTAAGATATAATCTTTTGGTAATTCTTCTAGTTTTTCTTCTGCTAAAATGTCCTCAATTACTAATTTTTTACATACTCCTTTTTCAGTTGTAAATGGTAGATGACCGGAATATGTTATGATGTAATCAACGAATTTTTTTCACTATTAAACATTTTCTCTTGAAAAAGTTTCATTTAATATTAATTCTCTATCTAATGTATAACTATCATCTTTGTAGGTTCCTAAGTCCTTTAAACCATAATAATTTTTCATAACCCCAAATTTTTTTATAATTTGTACCTCTCGAATAATACTCACTATCGTTCATGTGAAAGGCATTAACACTATAATCTGATGTTTTTGGAAAAGATTGGCCAATGAATACGGAAAAATAATTTTTTTATTAAATGTATAAGCATTTTTGTGTATATGATAATGGAGTAATAAAACCAGTATTTACTGCAAACTCTGAATTAAATGTTGAACCCCCTCCATTATAATATGAGTAATGATTAGTAAAATTTATTGAATTGTTCATCATATTATATAGTGTTGGGGTATCTTTTTCAGTTATTAACCAATTATCTGTACCCTCTAATTGAAGTAAGATAAGATTTTTATCTTTATATTTGCCGGTATAACTTGTACTATAATTTTCTTCTTCTTTATTGTATTCTTCTTCAAGGAAGTTTATATCTTCATAATTATTTGATTTTTTTGTTTTAATAAATGTTATATAAAAATTTCTGATACTATATTCGTATATTCCTGATACCATCATACTTTTGTTATTATCGTTGAAGTTAATATAAATATTACGTGGATTTCTCCAAGTACTCCAACTTAGTGAATCATTAGCCTTTCCTAGAAATAACGGGGTAATCGTATGAACTATTAAGAAAAAGGAAAAAATACTTTGATTATTGCTTTTAAATTTGTTTGATTATTTCCTTTTAAAAATATTTTTAAACCAAATATGAAGGAAATTATAATTATTATACTCGATATATATACCCATATATTACAGTTTAAAATAGCATCCATAAAATATTCAGATCCTTCGCTTGCTAATAGAATTAAACTGAAATCAAAGAAAGTATCAGTCATTGAATAATAGATGTTATTAGTAATAAATAGGGCAAATGAAATAATAAACAATGTTATATATAATATTTTGCCTTTCTTTTTCTCTAATAATAATGAAGAGGCTACTCCTAGTGTAATGTATGATAATGTGAATAAAATAGGAACTAATCTTAATATTCCATAAAAATGTATTTTGTGTCCTAAAATTCTTGTTATAATATCTATTAAAATAAATGGTAGAGAAACTATTAATATATAATAATATTTTTAAAGTAAATTTTTTTATGTTTTGTTTTAGTTCTTCTTTATTTATTTTTAGTTTATATTTTTTTCCTTTGACCTTTTTTTATTTCTTTTTTTATTTCTTTTTTCATTTACATCACCACTACTTGAGATTATACTATATATTTAGTTTTTTTGTAAATATTTGTAGAAAAAAATCAATTGAAATTATTAATTTAGAGACTAGTATATGCTCTAAATTATTATAGAAAGACCTTAGGCTTTCTATAACTATGAGAGACTACAGGCTCGAACTTTGAAAAATAAATAAAAAGTTCTTTATTTTTTTAGGTTTGTATAGTATAATTTATTTAGAATAGAAAGAAGGGTGTGTATGTTTAAAGAAATTACCGCTATTAGTAAAAATTATGCTATTGTTAAGGTTAATAATGTAATTGCAGATGATTTACTTAACTTGAATGTTGTTTTTGAGGAGAATAATAAAAAAATTTTAGGAGAAATTGAGGAAATTATTAATGGAGAGGCTAAAATTACTTTCCTCGGTGAATTTCATGGTGATAAATATTATGATGGTATAATAAGAAAACCTAGTACCAATGCTAAAATTAGAATTATTAATGCTAACGAACTAGCTTTAATTACTGGTTATAGTGATAGTTCTTCAATGACACTTGGATTATCTCCTTTATATAATGATACTCCTATTAAAGTTAATATTGATGATATGTGGAGTAATCATACTGCTATTTTTGGTAATACTGGTTCTGGTAAAACTTATGGTGTTGCTAGATTAGTGCAAAATTTATTTACTATGCCTAATTATATTCCTTTTTAACAGTGTTATTTTAAATTTTTTTAATAATACTGATGAGTATGATAGTGCTTTTTAGTTCAATTAATAACTATAATTTTAATTTCAATTATAAAATGTTTAGTACTGACACTGAAAAGAGTAATAATGTTTTAAAAACTTCCTTTATGGCTTCTTTCTGTTGATGATTATGCTAATTTGCTTGATGTTACCGAGCATTCACAAATTATGATTATTGAAAAAAATGTTATCTTATGTTTCTTTATTTGCAAAAAAATGATGAAGAATCTATTAGATATAAAAAAATCATTTAATTGCTACCGCTATTACATCAGTTTTATATTCTAATCAAGTTTCGGCAAGAATTAGGGATCAAATATTTTTCAATTTTATCTACTTGTCACACTAATGAACTTAATTTAGATGTTGAAGTACCTGGTGTTGGTTATACTAGAACTTTTAGAAAGTGTTTTGATATTGATAGTCAAGGTCAATTTGTTGAAAGAATCCTTGTAACTGATTATATTAAGCAGTTTGTAGATAATAATACAAAAATGGAATGAAGATTATGTACCTACTTATTTTTACGATTGATGATTTAGAAATTGCTCTTAACTTTACATTAATATCCGAGGGACTTCTTTTAAATGAAAAATCTTATTCTGAAGCTACTGCTCTTAAAGTAAAACTTCATAGTATTTCTAATAGCTCGATGAGAAAAATATTTTTGAATATGATAGATTTATTACGGTTAATGAGTTTATTTCTAATTTGATATTAGTTGATAATAATAAGAGGGCTCAGATTATTAATTTTGTTCTTGAAAATATTGATGATAGATTTGCTAAAGCTTTAGTAAAAAAATATATTCTAGAATTATATTTAACTTTACTAAAAAAACTTCCAACAAGAGGTAGCATGCCTATATCTATAATGCTAGAAGAAGCTCATAGATATGTTCAAAGAGATAATGATGTTAATATTCTTGGATATAACATTTTTGAGAGAATTGCTAAAGAGGGTAGAAAATTTGGAGTAGTTCTTAATTTAATTACTCAAAGACCTACTGAATTATCTGAATCTGTTTTATCACAATGTAGTAATTTCTTGATATTTAAAAATAAATCATCCTAGTGATTTAGATTACATAGAAAGAATGGTTCCTAATATAAGCAGTGATGTTATTGAAAAGCAAAAGACATTGCAAGCAGGTACCTGCGTTGCCTTTGGTAAAATGATGAAAATACCACTTATTGTAAAAATGCAATTACCTGATCCAGAACCACAAAGTAATAACGCTAAAATATTCGATAAGTGGATGATAAAGTGGAAAAGTAATTAACATAAAGCCTTATAAAATAAGGCTTTTTTTATTTATCCACAATATCCACAGGGCTGTTGAAAAAGTAAAGTAGTTGTCTGTTGACGACAAAATTTGACAAAAATTGTGGAAAGGTCTTTTAAAGTCTTATTTTATATGGTATCATATTGTTGATAAGTTGTTGACAATCTGTTATTTTTAGCTGTTAATTAAAAATAACTAGACAAAATATTTTCTTGAGTTATAATAGATTATAACAGATTGGATTTGGGAATTGGAGGTTTTGAGATGAATACTGATATTTTGTGGAACGAATTTCTTGAAAAAAAATTAAAGAACGAATAATTCCTTTATCTTATGATACTTGGTTTAAAGATACAAAAATTATATAAACTTGATGGGAGTAAGGCGATTGTTATTGTTCCTTTGGCTTTACATAAAAAGCACTTAGAAGAGAACTATATTGATGACATTGAAGAAACTTTTTAATTCTATTACTGGTACTAACTTTACATTTCAATTTATTTTTAGAAAACGAGATTAATGATATTGAAAGTGTGAGTACTGATATTAATGTTGAACAGGAAACTTTTGGAGTTCCACATCAAACTAGTTTATCCGCTAATCTAAATAGTGAATATACTTTTTGATAGTTTTATTGTCGGAAATTCTAATAGATTTGCTTTTACTGCCGCTAGAGCCGTAGCTGAAAAACCTGGAAAAGCATATAATCCTTTATTCTTGTATGGTAAGAGTGGTTTGGGTAAAACTCATTTAATGCATGCTATTGGTAATTATATTATTCAAAAATACTAATAAAAAAAAGTATTATATGTATCTAGTGAACAATTTGTGAATGATTATATAGCTGCTGTTAGAAATAATGATAAAAAAATAGTTTTGAAAAAATTGATTCTTTTTAAGAATAAATATCGAAATATTGATGTTTTTAATTATTGATGATATTCAATTTTTTTAGGATCTGCTACAAAAGGACAAGAAGAGTTTTTTTCATACTTTTTAATCAGTTACATGATTCAAATAAGCAAATTATTATTGCTTCTGACAGATCTGTTGATGATTTAAAAAAATGTTGGAGGATAGACTTATTACTAGATTTAATTGGGGTCTGACCGCTAATATAACGCCTCCCGATTTTAATTTAAGAGTTGATATTATTAAAAGAAAAATATCACATCAGGAAGCTGCTGATGATATCCCTATTGAAGTTATTGAATATATTGCTAATATTAATGATTCTGATGTTAGACAACTGGAAGGAGCTATTACTAGAGTTTTTGCTTATGCTCTGATGATGAATCATGGAGTCGTGACATTAGATATAGCAGTAGAAGCTCTCAAGGATAAAATTAATGAGAGAAGTGTATATAAAAATGACATTCATAGAATTCAAAGAATTGTTTGTGAGTACTTTAAAATTGATATAGAAGATTTAAAAGGAAAAAAACGAAGTAAAGATATTAACTATCAGAGGCAAATTGCAATATATTTATGTAGAATTATGACAAATGAGTCTTATCCAAAAATGGGAACTTATTTTGGTGGTAGAGATCATTCTACTATTATAAGTGCTTATCAAAAAATTGAGAAGGATTTGGAGACAAATTACCAGTTACAAACAGTAATTGAAGAATTAAAAAAGAGAATATAGTTGTTGATAGTTGATAAATTTAGATTTATCCACAGTTTTTGTGGATAAGCAAAAGGTTATAAAATAAGGAAAAAAGTGAGTTTTGCACAATATCCACAGTATAATAATAATAATTAATTAATAAAAGGAAAGAGGATGATAAAAATGAAATTAGTTGTAAAAAAAGAAATATTGTTGGAAATTTTTAATGATACTGCTAGACCGAGATCTACAAAAAAATTTAATACCTATATTAACAGGAATAAAATTTGACTTGAAAGAAGATGGATTATATTTATATGCTAGTGATACTGATGTATCTATTAGATCTTTTATTCCAAAGGATAAGTTAACTAGTTTAGATGAAATAGGAAGTATCGTAATTGGAGGAAAATATATAGTTGAAATAATTAGAAAATTACCTAATACTGATATATCTATAGAAGTAATTGATGGATTTAAAATGATAGTAAGTACGGATAATACAGAATTTAACTTGAATGGTATTAATCCTAATGAATTTCCTAATTTGGATTTAGATGAAACTAAAGAGCCTATAATTATTAATAATGGAGTTTTTAAGGATATTATTAATCAAACAGTTTTTGCTACTTCACAAAGTGAGACTAGACCACTTCTTACTGGTATTAATTTCAGAATTAATAAAGGTGAATTAGATGTAATTGCTACGGATTCTTATAGATTAGCAAGAAAACTTGTAGCTATTGATAAATCTGATGAAACTGATATTAATATTGTTATTCCTGGTAAGAACTTATTAGAACTTACTAAGATGTTAGATAATGATGAACAATCTTTAGAATTACATTTGTTTAGTAATAAAGTTTTTATTTAAGTATGGTAATATTGTATTTTTTTATCAAGATTGCTTTCTGGTACTTATCCTACTACTAGTGATATTATTCCAAAAGATTTTTAACATTTTTGCTTGAGTGTTCTTTTTAATGATTTATATAATATGATTGATAGGGCAAGTTTACTTACTTCAGATAGAGAAAAGAATACTATTAAATTATCTTTGAATGGTAACGAACTTATGATTTCTTCTAATAGTCCAGAGATTGGAAAAAGTAGAGGAAAAAAATTAGTGTTGTTTCTGATAAAAAAATTGATATTTCATTTAGTTCTACATTTATGTTAGATGCTATTAAGAGTTTTTAATAAGGAAAAAAATTACTTTATGTATGAATAATGATAGTTCTCCTATCGTTATAAAAAGTTCTGAAGATAGTTCTTTAGTTCAATTAGTTCTTCCTATTAAAAACTTGTTAAAATATAATATTTTTATAGTAGATTGGTATTTTTCAATCTATTTTTTATGAAAAAAAGTTATACAAAAAAAGATTTTTTTATGTGGTAAAAAAAGTACTTAAAAAGTTTAATTTTTTTACTTATTTTTGACAAAATTTGACAAATTTCGACATATATTTATGCTTTAATAGCAATTACATATTTTTTTATATGTGGAAAGGGGGATTTTGTTGTGAATAGATATATTATTAATGATGATGTTTTATGTTTTACTTCTATTAATAAGGGAACTGGAACTTTTTTAATAGAAAAGGATAAGGAATTAGATTTAGAAATTAATCCATTGGATTTAGTTAAATTGAGTTGTAAGTTTTTATGGTAATTCATATGGAATACAAAGACAATTTATTATAGATGTATTTGATTTTTTTATATTAAAACTCCTATTATTGTATCTTTTATATAATATGTTTATTTATTTTCCTACTACTACACCTTCTTCTGATAAGTGTATATGGATTGCTTATAACAATATTGATAGATATGTTAGGGAAGATGGTTTTACAAAGATATACTTTGATGGTGGAAAAGAAATAAATATTGATGTCTCTTATGCTACTATTGATAATCAAATTACTAAGTGTATTAAGATAGAAAAAAATATCTTCGATGTATTATGAATAAAAACACTTGAAAAAAATAAGGAAAAAAATACGGATAAAATATGTATTTTTTTCCTTTTTATATTTTTAGGGAAAATATGATATAATTATATATGTATAGAAGTACATGAAAATTATAAGGGTGAAAGTATGAATAGTGGATGTTTGCAAAATGAAATTAAAGAGAGTATATTTAAATAATTATAGAAATTATAGTGATATTGTTGTAGATTTTTAATGATAACTTAAATATTATAATTGGAAATAATGCTCAAGGAAAAAAACTAATTTACTGGAATCTATTTATGTACTTGCTGTTACAAAGTCTTTTTTTACCTATTAATGATAAGAATCTTGTTATGTTTGATAAAAAAATATTCTTTAATTCGAGGTATTTTTAGATAATAATGGGATTTCTAATGAACTTGAAGTGTTAATTAATGATAATGGTAAGGTTGTTAAAATTAATAAAAAAAGAAATTAAAAAAAGTTAAGTGATTATATATCTAAAATGAATGTTATTATTTTTTTAGTAGTGACTGTATTAGGGTATTTAAGGACAATCCTTCTAGTAGGCGAAAATATTTTAATATTCAGATTAGTCAAATTAATAAAAAAAGTATTTGATTAATTTAAATAATTATAATTTATTATTAAGACAAAAGAAATGAGTTTTTTTAAAGATTATTAATGTAAATAAGAAAAAGTGATATTGATTATTTTGATATTATTAATGACAAATATGTTGATTTATCTTTTTGAGATATTTAATTATAGAAAAAAAGTATATTGATTCAGTTAACAAATACATTGATGATATATTTTTATTCTATTACTGGATTACATGGATTAAGAGTTGTATATAACTCTAATATAAGTAATTTGGATAAAAAAAATATGTTTATAGAAAAGCTTAAAAAAATAATTTTTAATAGAGAAATTCAGTATAAGATGACTTTTTATTGGTCCTAATAGAGACGATTTTTTTAATTTTGAATTAGATGGAAAAAAATTTATCTATATATGGTTCCCAAGGACAGATAAGAAGTGCTGTAATTGCTCTTAAATTAGCAGAAGTTAATTTATTTAGTAGTTTGTTATCTGATAGTCCTATTTTACTTTTGGATGATATTTTTAGTGAACTTGATATTGTTAAGAGAAATAATATATTAAAATATTTGAATAATGATATTCAAGTTATAATTACTACTACTGATATAGAAAATATAGATGCAAAGATTAGAGAAAAGGCTAATGTTTATAAAATAGAGAATGGGAATATTATTTCCCGGGAAATAATTTAATGCAGGAAGGTGATAGAAAATGAATAGTAATGAACATTATGATGCTTCGGATATTCAAGTATTAGAAGGACTTGAAGCAGTAAGAAAAAGACCTGGTATGTATATAGGTAGTACTAGTGAGAAAGGATTACACCATTTAGTTTGGGAAATAGTAGATAATGCTATTGATGAGGCTTTAGCAGGATATTGTGATGATATCGAGATAACTGTTAATAAAGATGGTTCTGTTACTGTTAAGGATGATGGTAGAGGTATACCAGTTGAAGTACATCCTAAGACAGGATTATCTACGGTTGAGACAGTATATACAGTATTACATGCTGGTGGTAAATTTGGTGGCGGTGGATACAAAGTATCTGGTGGATTACATGGTGTTGGTGCATCGGTAGTTAATGCTCTTAGTAAATGGGTTGAAGTAACTGTTTATAAAGAGGGAAAAGTTCACTATATCAAATTTGCTAATGGTGGACATACTGTGGAACCTTTAAAAGTAATAGGAGAATGTAGTGAAGATAGAACTGGTACGACTGTAACTTTTATGCCTGATGACGAAATATTTAAAGAAACTACTACTTTTAATTATGAAACATTAAAGACTAGAACTAGAGAACTTGCTTTCTTAAATAAGGGTCTTAGAATTATTCTTATGGATGATAGAACAGGAGAGAAGGATACTTTTGTTTATGAAGGTGGTATTAAAGAGTTTGTTGCTTATGTAAATAAGAATAAGACTCCTATTCATGAAGATATTGTATATGTTGAAGGAATGGAAAATGATATTTCAATAGAAGTTGCTCTTCAATATAATGATGGATATAATGCTACTGTTTATTCTTTTGTTAATAATATTATTACTCCTGAAGGTGGTACTCATGAAGATGGTGTTAAACTTGCATTAACTAGAATTATTAATAATTATGCTAAAGCAAATAAGATACTTAAGGATAATGACGAACCTCTTAGTGGTGATGATGTTAGAGAGGGTATAACAATGATTATATCTGCTAAAGTACCTGAACCTCAATTTGAAGGACAAACTAAGACGAAACTTGGTAATAGTGAGGTTAGAAAAGTAGCTGCTAGTATATTTGCTAAGGCTTTTGAGAGATTTTTAATGGAACATCCTAATGATGCTAAAATTATAATAGAGAAGTCGATGACTGCTGCTAGAGCTAGAGTAGCTGCTAGAAGAGCTAGAGAGTTAACTAGAAGAAAAGGTGGACTTGAAATCACTAATTATTGGGGTAAACTTACTGATTGTTCTTCTAAAGATGCTACTATATCTGAAATGTTTATTGTGGAGGGAGATTCTGCTGCTGGTAGTGCTAAGATGGGAAGAGATCCTATTACGCAAGCTATTCTTCCTATTAGAGGTAAAATACTTAATGTAGAAAAAGGCTAGATTAGATAGAATTCTTGCTAATGAAGAGATTAGAACTATGATTACGGCTTTAGGCACTGGTATTGGTGAAGAATTTGATATATCTAAATTAAGATATTATAAGATAATTATTATGACTGATGCTGATGTTGATGGAGCACATATTAGAACGTTATTACTTACTTTATTTTATAGATATTTTAAGCCATTAGTAGAGAATGGTCATATATATGCTGCTCAGCCTCCTTTATATTCAATTAAACATGGTAAAAATATTAAATATGTACTTGATGAAGCGGAAAGAGATGAATATTTAGCTACTTTACCTGCTAATACGAAGTATGAAATTGGTAGAATGAAAGGTTTAGGAGAAATGAATCCTGAAGAACTTAGAGAGACAACAATGGGTATTGATAAGAGAATATTAAAACAAGTTACTTTGGATGATGCTATTCTTGCTGATGAAACATTCCAATTACTTATGGGTGAAGAAGTTGAACCTAGAAGAAAGTTTATCGAAGATAATGCTTTATTTGTAGAGAATTTGGATATATAGGAGGTTTATGATGGAAGATAAGAATGTAGATAAAAAAATTTGAATATAGAAGATATGGGAGAAGATAATAATCACGAGAAAGATAGAAAAGTAGCAGTTAATATTGTTGGTGAAATGAGGAAATCTTTCCTTGATTATTCAATGAGTGTTATTGTTGCTAGAGCTCTTCCTGATGTTAGAGATGGTCTTAAGCCTGTTCATAGAAGAATTTTATATACTTTATATGAAGAAGGTATGACTCCTGATAAGAAGTATCAGAAATCTGCTAATGCGGTTGGTGCTGTTATGGGTCATTATCATCCACATGGAGATTCTGCTATTTATGAATCTATGGTTAGAATGGCTCAAGATTTTACTTATCGACATACACTTGTTGATGGACATGGTAATTTTGGTTCTATTGATGGTGATGGTGCTGCTGCTAGTCGTTATACTGAGGCTAGACTTGCTAAGATATCAATGGAATTACTTAGAGATTTGAATAAGGATACTGTTGATTTTTCAGAAAACTATGATGGTCAGAGAAAAGAACCTGTTGTTTTACCTAGTAGATTTCCTAATATATTAGTTAATGGTAATATGGGTATTGCTGTTGGTATGGCTACTAATATTCCACCACATAATTTAGGTGAAGTTATTGATGGATGTGTTGCTTATATTGATAATCCAGAGATTACTGTTACTGAACTTATGCAATATATTAAGGGACCTGATTTTCCTACTGCTGGTGTTATTCTTGGTAATG
Source organism: Bacilli bacterium (assembly GCA_022009835.1). Classification (GTDB taxonomy): domain Bacteria; phylum Bacillota_I; class Bacilli_A; order RF39; family UBA660; genus CAG-302. Next base: position 196,954 of record CP091726.1, read on the forward strand.
GTGGCATTAAAAGGGCATATGAGAGTGGTAGAGGAACTATTACTATTAGAGGTATGGCTACTGTTGAAGAGGCTCATAATAAGCATAGAATAGTTATTACAGAGCTTCCATATCAAGTTAATAAGAAGGCTTTGATTCAAAGAATTGGTGAACTTGTTAGAGATAAGGTTATTGATGGTATTTCTAATTTAAGTGATGAATCGGCTTTAGAGGGTATTAAGATTGTTATTGATGTTAAAAAAGAGGCAAATGCTAATGTTGTTTTGAATAACTTATATAAGCATACGCAACTTCAAACTTCTTATGGTATTAATTTTTTAATGCTTGTTGATGGCATTCCTAGAACTCTTGGTTTAAAAGAAATTATTGATAAATATATTGATCATCAGAAACATGTTATTTATCGTAGATGTCAATTTGACTTAAAGAGATATAAAGATAGATTGCATATATTAGATGGTTTAAAGATTGCTCTTGATAATATTGATAGAGTTATTAAGATTATTAGAGAGTCTGCTGATGACGAAGAAGCTAAGGCTGGACTTATGTCTAATTTTGCTTTATCAGAGGTTCAATCTCAAGCTATTCTCGATATGAGATTAAAGAGACTTACTGGACTAGAAAAATCTAAAATTGAAGAAGAGATTGCTGAACTTGAGAAATTAGTTAAGGAATTAGAAGAAATATTAGCTAGTGAAGAAAAAAATTCTTGAAGTTATTAAGACTGAAATGCTTGAAATTAAAGATAAATATGCTGATGAGAGAAGAACACATATTGATATGACCGCTATTGATTATATTGAAGATGAATCTTTAATTCCTGTTGAGAATGTTGTTATTACTTTAACTAATAAGGGTTATATTAAAAGATTACCTGCTGATACTTATAAAACTCAAAATAGAGGTGGTATGGGCGTTAAAGGTATGGCTACTAATGAAGAGGACTTTGTTGAGCATTTGATTAATGCTACCAGTCATGATTATATTCTTATGTTTACTAATAGGGGTAAAGTATATAGAATTAAGGGTTATGAAATTCCTGAATATAGTAGACAATCTAAGGGATTACCTATTATTAATTTGTTATCTTTAGATAAAGATGAAAAGGTTACTTCTTTATTGAAAATATCTAATGATGATGAATACAAATGTTTGGTATTTGCTACTAGGAGTGGCTTAATTAAAAGAACTGACATATCTGAATTTGATAGTATTAGAACTAATGGTAAGAAGTTTATTACATTAAAGGATGATGATGAACTTGTATCTGTTAAGAAAACTACTGGTAAGGATGAAATATTAATGGCTTCTTCTAATGGTAGAATGGTTAGGTTTAATGAAAGTGCTGTTAGAATTATGGGTAGAGGTGCCTCTGGTGTTAGAGGTATTAATCTTGATGGTGGTATACTTGTTGGTATGGAAATTGTTGAACCTAATGAGTATGTACTTGTTATTACTGAGAAGGGGTATGGTAAGAAAACACCTGTTGATGAATATAGAATTACTAATCGTGGTGGAAAAGGTGTTAAGACTGTTAATATTACTGAAAAGAATGGTTCTATTGTATCATTTAAGACTGTTGATGATAGTAAAGACTTAATGATTATTACTGATTCTGGTATTATTATTAGATTGGCTGTTGATAAGATTTCTACTATGAGTAGAGTTACTCAAGGTGTTAAACTCATTAATTTAAAAGAAGATAGTATTGTTAGTTCTACTTCTATTGTTGAAAGAGAAGAAATTGATGATGATAATACAATTGAAAAATAGTGAAAGGGAAGGTGCATAGCTTTCTTTTTTTCACTTCGAGCTATATTATATCTCTCATTGGACATTAAAATATAAGGTTTTTTTAATGTAAAAAAAATGAAGTCTTAATGTCTTCATTTTTTTATATTTTTATTTCCCGGGAAATAATTTTTAATTATTAAAAAAATTTTATTTTTAATCATAATGATTAATTTTTACAAAGTCCTTTATTATATAAGTTCTACAGATAAATAACATACAAATGTATGTTATTTATCTGTATTGACTATTTTTTTAAATTATTATATAATACCTGTTGATACAACATTAAATGATGGAACCAAGTCAGGGACGGAAGTCAGCAGCTTTAACATTTATTTGATGTGTGTATCTTTTTTTATTGTTGATAAATTTAATTTTAATATTATGTTTCACGTGAAACATAATATTTTTATTTTGAATAATTTTTTTATAATGATGTTTCACGTGGAACATTAATATTATTAACAATATATGTTTTATTGATTGTTTTTCTTTTTACATTATTTATTTACATTTAATTTAAATTTATAAGCAATATAAAATATTTTTTTATGTTTCACGTGGAACATTAAGTTTTTCCACAAATAATAAAAAAATATAATTCATAATTATTAAAAAAAATAGTAATTAATTGTAGATTAATATTTAGTTATTATTATTTTGCGGTGTAAACAAATATATTTAATAAATAATTAATTTGAAATCTAATGTTCCACGTGAAACATAGTTCATCCATAACTTATATTTTTTTATAAATTTATATTGGTAAAATTTTTATATAAAAAAAGATTAATTAATTAATATAATAAGAAAATTAATTTAAAAATAGTTATTTTTTTATGTATGATTCACGTGAAACATAGTTGTCCACAATTTTTTTGAAATTAAAATTATTAAATAATATAGTTTAATATATAGTTTTTTTATATAAATATTGTTACTGTCTAAAAAAAAGTTAATGTTTCATGTGGAACATATAATTATCAACAACATATGTTATTATTATTTTTATATATTTTTATTATACTTTTTTTAAAAAAATATGTAATGTATAATAGGCTATGTTTCGCGTGAAACATAGCTATCCACAAAATTGTGAATAATAATTGTATTATAAAATTAATTTGCAATTGTTATTTTAAAAAATATATGCTAATATTTTGATGTTTCACGTGGAACATAGTTAAAAGGAGGAAGTATGGATGTTGATAGAATGAAAATGGCAGTTGAATTAGCAAAAAAAGCTTATGAATTGGATGAGATACCGGTTGGTTGTGTTATTTTTTGTAATGATGAGCTTGTTGGTTGTGGATATAATAGGAAGGAGCATGGGAAAAATGCTATTTTGCATGCAGAAATGATGGCAATTAGTGAAGCTTGTAGAAAACTTAATAGTTGGAGATTAGATGATTGTTGTTTATATGTTACTTTAGAGCCTTGCATGATGTGTATGGGAGCTATAATCGAGAGTAGAATAAAGAGTGTTTATTATGGCACTGAAAGAAACACCAAACAAATGTATGATAAAATAACTGTAAATTCTTTTTATATCAATGAAAAAAATAAATAATATAGAGTGCTCTAAATTGTTGTCTGATTTTTTTGAAAAAAAGAGAAAAAAATGATAATTTCTTCTTTTTTTATGGTATAATATTGTGGTAGGAGGTATTTTATGAGCTATTTGGCTTTATATCGTAAATATAGACCTGTTGATTTTAATAATGTGTATGGACAAGAAGAGGTTGTTACCGTATTAAAAAATGCTATTGTTACTGGTAAAATATCTCATGCTTATCTTTTTTGTGGTCCTAGGGGTACTGGAAAGACCACTATTGCTAAGATTGTAGCTAGACTCGTTAATTGTGATAATTTGATTGATGGTAATCCTTGTGGAAAGTGTTATAATTGTTTAAATTATTTGAATAGTAATGATATTGTTGAAATTGATGCTGCTTCAAATAATGGTGTTGATGAAATTAGAGAACTTAGAGATAAGGTAAATCTTGTACCCAGTAATGCCAAGTATAAAGTTTATATTATTGATGAAGTTCATATGCTTACTATGCAGGCTTTTAATGCTCTTTTAAAGACATTGGAAGAACCTCCGAGTCATGTTATTTTTATATTAGCAACAACTGAACCACATAAAATACCATTAACTATTTCTTCAAGATGTCAAAAAAATTTAGATTTTTCTAAGATTAGTGATGATAAAATTGTTGATAGGTTAAAAAGATATATGTTATTGTGAAAATATTTCTACTGATGATGATACTTTATATGAAATTGCTAGATTATCTGATGGTGGAATGAGGGATGCTATTAATATTCTTGATCAGTTAGTTGCTTATTCTAATGGAAATATAACTATTGATGATGTTTATAAAGTTAACGGGTCAGTATCTTATAATGATTTATATAATTTACTTAATAATATTATTATTAATAATAAAATTGAAATTATTAATTTTTGTTGATTATTTAAATAATTCAGGTAAGGATATAGCTAAATTTATTGAAGAATTACTTATTTTTTTCTTAAAGATGTAATTATTTTTTTAAAAAAATACTGGAATTGATTCAAATATTTCTATTAAAAAAATGAATATATTAAATTAATTTGTGATAAATACGATGATATTTTATTATATGAATTGATAGAAAGCTTAAATACTATTCAAAATAATGTTAAGTTATCTAATAATAGTTCTATTATATTTTTTTAACTTCGATTCTTAGATATTCGGATTTAAAGTTTAAAAAAAGATAATTTATCTATTTGTGATATAAATAATAATAAAAAAATGATGTTGCAAATTTGAATGAAAAAAATTTAAAAAATCAAGGCGTAATAGAAGATAATAATATTTCCCGGGAAATAATTGATATAAAGAAAAGAATTGGATGATGATGAAATTAATGTTAGAGTAAACAATGCTTTAGCAATTGCTTCCAAGGAAGTTCTTGATAAATTTAAAGATAAATGGGCGATGATTGATGATTATATTGATGACGAAAAATATTCTATTGTATCTGGGCTACTTAAAGATTCTAATCTTGTCGTTGGATCTAATGATTATATTATATTATCTAATAAATTTCAGTCGATTGTTGATAGAATGAATTGTAATTTATCTGCTATTGAGAATTTGTTAGAAAAAATTTTAGGTAATCATGTTTATGTGGCTATTATAAGTGATGAAAAAGTGGAATATAGTTAAAAAAATAAATATATTAACGATATAAAAAAAGTGGTAAAAAAAATATACTTTAATAAAAAAATGAAAATAATAATCAAGTTGATGGTAGTATTGTTAAAGAAAAAAATAATTCTATAGATCAGTTAATTGATTTAGTTGGTAACAATATTATTGAATATAAATAAAGGAGAATGATAAAAATGAATATGCAAGCTATAATGATGCAAGCTAGAAAAATGCAAAAAGATATTGAAAAAACACAAAAAGAACTTGAAGGAATGTCTTATGAAGGAAAGTCACAGATGGTTACTGCTGTTATTGGTGGTAATAACAAGATTTTTTTCAATTAAAATTGATAGTGAAAAATGTAGATAAGGAAGATATTGAATTACTTGAAGATATGATTTTAATAGCGGTTAATAATGCTATTGAAAAGATGGAAAAAGATAAGCAGGAAAAATTAGGCAAATATAGTAATATGTTTAATGGGTTAATGTAATGTATCCTAATAGTGTAAAAAATCTTATTGATTGTTTTAAAGATTTGCCAGGTATTGGTGAAAAAACTGCTGAGAGACTTGTTTTTTCTTTAATAGGTTTTAATAAGGAAAACCTTACTTCCTTTTCTGACTCTCTTATTATTGTTAGAGATAAACTTACTAATTGTTCTATATGTGGAAATATTACTGAAAATGATATTTGTGATATTTGTTTGGATAGTAATAGAAATAGTAAAATTATTTTTGTTGTTGAAAAGGCAAAAGATATTTCTTTATTTGAAAAAATTAATGTTTATCATGGAAAATATCATGTTTTAGGCGGACTTATATCTCCGCTTGAAGGAATTGGGCCTGATGATATTAATATTTCTAAACTTCTTTCTAGAGTAGAAAAAGAAAATATTGAGGAAATTATACTTGCTTTGAAACCTTCGATAGAGGGTGAGACTACAATGCAATATATAAAAAAGGTATTAGAAAATAAAAATATTAAAATTACAAGAATAGCTACAGGTATTCCTATTGGAACTGATATTGATTATATTGATGCTATGACTTTGGAATTTGCTTTGGAAGGTAGGAAAGACATATAACATTATTTTTTTCATATAGTTTATTGATGACTATGATGAAAAAAATGTTTTTGATGTTTATAAAAAAATTATTGTTGCGATATTATTTATATATACTTATAATATTATTGTTTTTTTCCTTTAGGTATTATTATTCCTATTAACATATTTAATGTGTTAATAGTTAGTTTTTTTGGACTTCCTGCTATTATAGTGCTTTGTTTGTTTTCTATATTTGTTGTTTGAGGGGTGAATTATGTTAGAAAATTATAAAGATGGACAACCTATATTTTATAATATAACTACAAATGCTATTTTGAATAATAAAATATCTCATGCATATATTTTTGATTCTAATGGTAATTCTTTGGTTATGGAAATGGTTATGTCTTTTGTAAAACAGATTATATGTATGGATATAAAAACAAGATGATATAAAAGAAAATATTTACAAAAAAATTGATGATGGTAACTATATTGATGTTAAAATCATTAGGCCTGATGGTATGTGGATAAAAAAAGATCAATTATTAGATTTACAAAATGAGTTTAATAACAAGGCATTTGAAGGTGGAAAAAAAGTATATATTATTAAATCGGCAGAAAAAATGAATGTTCAAACTGCTAATTCTATATTAAAAATTTTTTTAGAAGAACCAATTGATGATATTGTTGCTATTTTTAATTACTGATAATATTAATTTACTTCTTCCTACTATTGTATCTAGGTGTCAAGTTATTAAATTAAATATATATTCTTCTAATATTTTTTTGATTATTTATCTGATTTAATTGATATTAATAATGTTAAGGATATTTCAAATGAAATTGAAAAGGAAATGATTGATAATATTATTCAGTTTATAAAATACATAGAATATTATAATTTAAGTACCTTAATTTATACTAAAAAAAGTTATGGCATAAAAAAATTTTTAAAGAAAGAAGTGAATGTTATATTGCATTTGATTTGATGATTAAATTTTATTATGATGTTTTTAAGATATAAATTGAATTTAAAATCTTTTACTTTTTTTCTGATTTTATTGAAATTATTAAAGATATTTCTAATAATAATGATATTACTAAAATATGCAATAAAATTGGCCTTTTAGATAGTGCAATGTATAATATTAAGTATAATTTGAATATTAATTTACTTATTGATAAATTGATTATAGATATGTGTGGTGATAATTAATGGAAATAGTTGGTGTAAGATTTAATGAAGATGGAAAAAGTTTATTATTTTTAATCCTAATGGTTTAAGTTTAAAAGTGAATCTTACTGTTATTGTTAATACTGAAAAAGGTATTAGGTTTGGTAAAATAGTGGATATTAAAGAAAGTGATAATGTTGATTCTTTTATTTAATGTAATTAGAATTTCTTCAAAAAAAGGATTTTTCAGCAACATTTAAGAAATATGCAAGATGAAAAAATTGCTCTTGCTAAATGTAGGGAACTTGTAACTAAAGATGGTTTAAAAAAATGACTGTGATTGATGCTACTTATAATTTTGATAAGAGTCAATTAGTATTTAGATTTTTTTAGCTGATGAGAGAATAGATTTTTAGAAAGTTAGCTAAAGATTTAGGTTCTATATTAAAGACAAGAATTGAACTTAGACAAATTGGAGTAAGAGATAAGGCAAAAGATATTGGAGGAATTGGTCCTTGTGGCAGAATACTATGTTGTACTTCATTTTTAACTAATTTTAATACTGTTTCAATTAATATGGCTAAGATACAAGGACTTGCTTTAAATCCTACTAAAATTAATGGTGTTTGTGGTAGGTTGCTTTGTTGTTTAAATTATGAAAATGTGCAATATAGTGAGGCAAGGAAAAGTGTTCCTGAAGTTGGTAAAAGAGTTAAATTTAATGGTAGTGAAGGGAAAGTTATTTCTTCAGAACCTTTAGCGGGTAAATATAAATTATTAGTGGGTAATGAAGTTGTAAATGTTGATGTAAATGATAGTAAAAAAAATAGGCTACTTAATTTTTAAAAAAAATATGTATATTTATCAGGATACTGATTATTTTAAGATGTCTTTAGACTCTTTACTTTTGGCTAATTTTGTTACTATTAATTTACGTGATAAAAATATATTAGATATTGCTACAGGTAATGCTCCTATTCCAATGTTACTTACTTATAGAACTAAGGCTAAGATATATGGTATTGAAATTCAAAAAGAAATATATGATTTGGGTGTTAAGTCTATTATTGTAAATCATATGGACAAACAAATTGAAATTATAAATGATGATGCTAAAAAAATGCTTGTATTTTATTTGGTGATGATTATTTTGATATAATTACTTGCAATTCTCCATATTTTAGCACTAGTAATGTATTATTTGAAAATGATAATTTAGTTAAAGCTACTGCTAGACATGAAAAAAATTTTTTTAAATATTAATGATGTGTTTGTTATATCAAAAAGATTACTTAAAACAAATGGTAAACTTGCTATTGTTCATAGAACAGATAGATTTATTGAGATAGTTGATATGGCTAAAAAAAATATGGTTTTTAGTATTAAAAAAAGTAAGATTTATTTATCCTAAAGTGGGAAAAAATAGTGATCTTGTACTTATTGAATGTACTAAGAATGGTAAAAATGGGTTAAAATTACTTTCTCCATTGTTTGTTTATGATGAAGATGGCAATTATAATAGTGAAATTAAAATGATGTTTGGAGATGATACTAATGATACAAAAATAGTTATAATGATACTCCTACTTTATATTTGATACCTACTCCTATTGGTAATTTGGAAGATATTACTTATCGAGCAGTTAAAGTATTAGAAGAAGTAGATGTAATTTTTTCTGAAGATACGAGAGTAACTCTTAATTTACTTAATAATTTTGGTATTAAAAATAAATTGATTTCTTTACATGAGCATAACGAAGATGTTGTTAAAACACAGGTTCTTGAATATTTAAAAAATGGTAGTTTTGTTGGATTAGTTACTGATAGGGGCACTCCTATTATTAGTGATCCGGGTTATAAGACAGTGAAATATGTTAGTGATAATGGTTATAATGTTGTTGCTTTACCTGGAGCAACGGCTTTTGCTTGTGCTCTTGTTACTTCTGGTATTTCTCCACAATCTTTTTTATTTTATGGTTTTTTGAATAGTAAGGATTCTAAAAAGAGGGAAGAATTAGAATTACTTAAAGAAAATGAATATACAATGATTTTTTATGAGGCTCCTCATAGAATTATTAAAACTTTGAATATGATGCTCGAAGTTTTTGGTAATAGAGAGATAAGTATTTCTAGGGAAATTACTAAAAAATTTGAGTCCATTTATCGTGGTAAGTTAGAAGATGTTATTAAAATTGTTCCTGAAAAAGGTGAATTTGTTATTGTTGTTGAAGGTAATAAGTTAAGTAATATTGATTTTTAATTTATCAATAAAAAGAAGCAGTTGATTTATATATTAAAAAAATGGCTTTGATGTTATGACATCAATTAAAAAGGTTGCTAAAGATAGAAAAATACCTAAAAATGAGGTATACAAAGAATATCATGGAAAGGATGATTAATAATGAAATTAGTTGTTGGTCTTGGTAATCCAGGAAAGGAATATATAAATACAAGGCATAATGTAGGCTTTGATATTGTTGATATATTTGCTGAAAAAAATATAATTGTTCTTTTAAAAAAGAGGATAAGTTTAATGCTGACATTTTTGATATTAATATTAATGGTATTAAAATTATTGTTGCTAAGCCTCTTACTTATATGAACTTATCAGGGGAAGCTGTAGGTAAAATAGCTAGTTTTTATAATATTGATTCAAAGGATATTCTTGTTATTCATGATGATATGGATATGGTTTTAGGTAAAATAAGGGTTGTTTATGATAGTTCTAGTGGGGGACATAATGGAATTAAGAGTATAACAAATTTTCTTGGAACTAGTGAGTATACAAGACTTAAGATTGGTATTGGTAGTAATGAAAAAAATAATGATGTTGTTTCTTTTGTTCTTGGCAGATTTGATAAAGAACAAAAAAATGCTATTAGATAATGTTTATAAAAAAGTTGATAATTTAGTAGAGGATTTTTGTTAATTATGATATTAATAAATTAAAAGCAAATTTATAATAGTATGAATAATAATTGTTAATTTGATACATAATTATATGTATCTTTTGTTATTGGTAAAGGAGGTGTTTCGTGGGATTTTTTAATAATTTATTTAATATAAATGAAAAGAGTAATTTTTTTCTGTTTCTGGTTTGAATAAAGAACTTAATTCTATATACATTAATGAATATTTTTATGAATAATGACAAAAAGAGTTCTTGTTGTTTGTAATTCTTTATATGAAGCTAATGATATTTATAATAGACTTATTAATTATAATAATAGAGTTTTATTTTTTTCCTATGGATGATTTTATTACTAGTGAGATAACTAAAAATTAGTCCAGAGTTTATGATTGAAAAGAATTAGTACTTTGAATAAACTTGTTTTTGATGATAATTATATTATTGTAACTAATTTGATGGGTGTTTTAAGATACTTACCTTCGAGTGAGTTATATAAGAGTAAGATTATTAACTTAAAGAAAAATGATGATATTGATAGAGATGATTTTATTAGTAAATTAAATGATTTAGGTTATGAGAGAGTTCCTATTGTTAGTAAAACTGGTGAAATGGCTATTAGGGGCTATGTTGTTGATATATTTCCTATTGAATATAGTGAACCTATTAGAATTGAATTTTGGGGAGATACTATAGATAGTATCAAATATTTTGATTTAGATAGTCAGATATCTAATAAAGAAGTTGATAATATTTGTATTTTTCCTTATACGGAGTTTTTTTGTTATCAAATGAAATAGATGATAATATTGTTAAAAAAACAAAAGTTTTTACCTAATTATTCTGATAGTGTAGATGGTATATGGAATTATATGAATAATTGTACAATATTTTATTACGATTATAATCAAGTTATGGCTAGTTATTCTTTACTTAAAGAAAGCATTTTAGAATATAATGATGAAGTAAAAAGTGATATAACAACAAATTATATGTGGGATATTAGTGATATAAAGGGTAATAATAGTATTTATATTTTTAGATATTGATAATTTAATAGATATGGATATTAAAAAAATATTAAATATATATCACATTCTATCGATAATTATGGTGGTAATTTTGAAAAAAATTAAGATTGATTTATTTAAATATATTCAAGAAGGAAAAAAACAGTTATTTTTTTGTATTGATGATAGAAATGTTGTTAGAAGAATTATTACTTATTTAGAACTTCAAGATGATATTATTTTTTTACTGATGAAAATAATATCATTAAGAATAGAATTAATTTTTATTGATAAATATATATATGGTGGTTTTTATTTATAATGATTATGTTGTTATTTCCTCTAATGATTTATTTGGTAAGATAGAAGAAAAAAAGAAAGTTAAAAAAATAAGTATAAGGTTGGTAGTAAAATTAGTAATATTAAGAATTTGGAGAAGGGTGATTTGATAGTTCATATTGATCATGGTATTGGTAAGTATGATCAAATATGTACTTTAGTAAAGAATGGTTTAAAGAAAGATTATATTAAACTTCTTTATGCTGATGATGATATTTTGTATTTACCAGTGGAAAAAAATTGATAAAATTACTAAATTTAATGGAAAAGAGGGCGTTTTTTTCTTAAACTTGATAAGCTTGGTAGTGATTCTTGGAATAAGAGAAAGGCTAGAGTTAGAAAAAAATTAGAAAGTATAGCGGCTGATTTGATTAAAGTTTCTATTGAAAGAGAAACTTCTTTAGGGTATGCTTTTTTTCTAAAGATGATGAAAATCAAATTATGTTTGAGAGTAAGTTTAAATATGAACCTACAGCGGATCAACTTAGAGCTATTAGCATTATTAAGACAGAAATGGAAAAGGCTAAACCGATGGATGTTCTTTTATGTGGGGATGTTGGATATGGTAAAACAGAAGTGGCTTTTAGAGCAATTTTTAAAGCTGTTAATGATGGTAAACAAGCTCTTTATCTTTGTCCTACTACGATTCTCTCTAGTCAACAATATAAATCTGCTTTAGATAGATTTGGAGATTTTCCTATTAATATTGCTCTTTTAAATAGATTTACTTCGGTTAGAGAACAAAATATTATACTTAAAAAATTAAAAGAAGGTAAGATTGATATTTTATTTGGTACACATAAGATTCTTAATGATAAAATTGATTTTAAAGATTTGGGATTACTTGTTATTGATGAAGAGCAGAGATTTGGTGTTGTTCATAAGGAAAAAATTAAGAAATATAAAAGTTCAGTTGATGTTCTTACTTTGTCTGCTACGCCAATTCCAAGAACTTTACAAATGTCAATGTCTGGTATTAGAGGTCTTGCTCTTATTGAAACACCTCCGGAAAAAAGAAAACCTATACAAACTTATGTTATTCCAGAAAATAAAAATATTATTAAGGATGCTATATATAAAGAATTATCTAGAAAAGGACAAATATTTATTTTTATTTAATAATGTTGATAAATTGGATAGTAAATTAGAAGAAATTCATAAGCTTGTTCCTGAAGCAAATATAAGATGTGCTCATGGTAGGATGACTAAAGATCGATTAGAAAAATATTATGATTGATTTTTATTAATCATGAGTTTGATATTTTACTTTGTACCACTATTATAGAAACTGGTATTGATATTCCTAATGTTAATACTCTGATTATTCTTGATGCTGATCATTTTGGTTTATCACAGTTATATCAGATTAGAGGTAGAATTGGTAGAAGTGACAGAATTGGTTATGCTTATATGATGTATAATAATAGAAAAGAACTTAATGATTTGGCTGTTAAAAGACTTAATACAATAAAAGAATTTACTGAACTTGGAAGTGGTTTTAAAATTGCTATGAGGGATTTATCTATTCGTGGGGCTGGAGATATACTTGGTAGTGAGCAATCTGGCTTTATTGATAGTATTGGAATTGATTTATATCTTAAAATGCTTAAGGAGGAAGTTGATAAATTGAAGGGTATTTCTATAGAAGAAAAAAAGATGATGTTTCTAATAAACCTTTGATAGAAGTTGATACTCATATTTCTGATGATTATGTTCCTGATGACGAGATTAAGATAGAAATACATAAGATTATTAATGATATTAATTCTTTGGAAGATATTGATAAAATTAAAGAAACACTTGAAAATAGATTTGGTAAAGTAACTGATGAAATGGTTATTTATATGCATGAAGAATGGTTTGAAAAACAAGCTAAGTCTCTTAATATTACTAAGAGTGTTCAAAATAAGAATTATATTGAAGTTATTATTCCAAAAGATATTTCTTCTAAAATTGATGGTGAGATGTTATTTTTTACTGCTTATGATATTTGTAAATATTTTAGGTTTTTCATATATAGATAATGAGATACATATTATTTTGGATATTGCTAAATTAGATAAACATTTTATATTTTTATTTTTAATGAATTGTTAGAAAAAGATTATTGTTAATATTAAAAAAATTAGAGAATTATTTCTTTAATTTTTTTATTTATTTGTATAATTATTTTTTTATATTTGACAAAATATAAAAGAAGGTATAGGTGACAAAATGAAAAGTACAGGTGTTATTAGAAGAATTGATGAATTAGGAAGAATTGTTATTCCTAAAGAGATTAGAAAGAATCTTAGAATTAAAAAAATGGTGAAAGTTTAGAGATATTTTTTTAGATGGAGATACAATTTTACTTAAGAAATATTCACAGATTGAAAGTTTAAAAAAATGTATCTTTTGATTATGTAGAGGCTTTTTAATCAAATTATAAAACATAATATTATTGTTACAGATAGAGATAAAGTAATAGCTGCAGCGGGTCCTTTAAAGAAGAAGTATATTGATAAAAGAAATTAATGATTTTACTGAAAGATCTATTGAAAGAAGAGATAATTTTTTTGAAAAAAACAGAAAAAGAGAATTTCAAATTATTAATGATGAAAGTGAAGTTGGTTATTATACTTTTTCTTCAATAGTGGATAATGGTGATGCTATAGGAAGTGTTGTTCTTATTTCTACTGATACTCCAATCACTGATATTGAGGATAAGATGTGTATTATTTTTATCTAAATTACTTAGTAAACAATTTTTCAAATTAATATTAAAAACATACATTATTTATTTTTTTGTATGTTTTTTTATTTACTTTAAGCCTTGGCCTTTAAAGCGTTACATATAGTCAATTATTAATTGTCCATATGTAAGATATCAACCATATTTATTATATTTGAGGTAAAAATTATATATTAATGTTAAAATGGTATTGAAATTATTTTTTGATTATGGTAGAATATCTTTGTAATGCGATGAAGGAAAGAATAATAATATTATTTTATAGAGAGTCTATGGGTGGTGGAAATAGATAGAGAAGATTATTATAGATGGTTCTGGAGCTTTTATATCTAATAGGTGTAAACGGTTGTTACGTTATAACTTAATGAGTGTATGTTATATAAAATAAGGTGGTACCGCGGTAATATTCGTCCTTTGGTCTATCTTATTTTTTTATGGAGGTTTATGATGAGAAAATTTGAGAAAGTATGTGAAGATATTTTTATTAGAGATGTTCCTGACGGTATTTATAATGATATTATTTTACCTAAAAGGAGTACTTCTTTTAGTGCTGGTTATGATTTTTATAGTGTTATTTCTTTTAGTTTAAATCCAGGTGAGAGAAAAATTATTCCTACGGGTATTAAAGTTGTGATGAATAATAATGAATTTTTTTAGGTATATTTGTTAGGAGTAGTTTGGGTTTTAAATATAATGTACGGATGTGTAATCAGATTGGAATTATTGATGCTGATTATTACGGTAATAGTGATAATGATGGTCATATTTTTGTTTGTTTACAGAATGAAGGGGATAATGTTATAGAAATTAAAAAAGGGGATAGATTTGTACAAGGTATTTTTATACCTTATTTGGTTACTGATGATGATGCTACTACTGATTTAAGAAAAGGTGGAATTGGTAGTACTAATAATAAGGGAGATGATTTATAATGAATAAAGAGAAGTTTTTATATTACAACACCTATATATTATCCAAGTGCTAATTTTTCATATTGGACATTGTTATACTACTATAATAGCGGATGCTATTGCTAGATATAAGAGACTTACTGGTTATGATGTATTTTATCTAACTGGTACCGATGAACATGGATTAAAGATACAAAAGAAAGCAGAGGAGGCTGGTGTTACTCCTCAAGAATATGTTGATGAGATTGTTGGGAATGCTAAAGATTTATGGAAAAGTTTAAATATTAGTTATGATAAGTTTATTAGAACTACTGATAAAGAGCATGTAGAATGTGTTCAAAAAATATTTAAGAAGTTGTATGATCAAGGCGATATCTATAAAGGTGAGTATAAGGGTTTATATTGTACACCTTGTGAGTCTTTTTGGACTGAAACACAGCTTGTAGATGGTAAATGTCCTGATTGTGGTAGAGATGTTAATGAGGTATCTGAAGAAGCTTATTTCTTTAGGCTTTCTAAATATCAAGATAGGTTGATTAAATTTTATGATGAACATCCGACATTTATTGAACCTGAATCTAGAAAAAACGAAATGCTTAATAATTTTATTAAACCTGGTTTAGATGATTTGTGTGTATCAAGAACAACTTTTAATTGGGGAGTTCCTGTTACTTTTGATGATAAACATGTTGTTTATGTATGGATTGATGCTTTATCTAATTATATATCGGCTTTAGGATATTTAAGTGATGATGATACTTTATTTAAGAAGTATTGGCCCGCTAATCTACATATTGTTGGTAAAGAAATTGTTAGGTTTCATACTATTATTTGGCCTATTATGCTGATGGCTTTGGATTTACCATTACCAGAGAAGGTATTTGGACATGGATGGCTTGTTATTAATGGTGGAAAAATTTCTAAAAGTTTAGGTAATTATAAGGATCCTAGAGAATACATTGATTCTTATGGTGTTGATGCTGTTAGATATTTTGTTTTAAGAGAAGTTCCTTTTGGTAGTGATGGTAGTTTTTCGGAAGAAGCTTTGATTACTAGAACTAATGGTGATTTAGCTAATGTTCTTGGTAATTTAGTTAATCGAACTATTGGTATGGCTAATAAGTATTTTGATGGTGTTATTAATAATACTTTTTGTTAATGAGGAAATTGATAATAATCTTATTAATGATGCTACTCAGTTATATAGTGTTGTTGATGGATATATGGAAAATTTAGAGGTTTCTAAAGCTATTACTTGTATTTTTGATTTACTTAGGAATTGTAATAAATATATTGACGAGACTATGCCTTGGATTCTTGCTAAAGATGAAGCAAAGAAAGATAGACTTGCTACTGTATTATATAATTTAATTGAATGTATTAGGATTAGTACAGTACTTCTTCAAGCATTTATTCCTGATACTTGTAAGAAAATTTTTGAGCAAATTAATACTAATAATATTTCATATGATAGTGTTAGTAAGTTTGGTGGATATGAATCTAATACTAAAGTTAATAAGGCTGAAGTTTTATTTCAGAGAATAGAGAATTAAGTGTTTACTTGATTCTTTTTTTGTAAAGTTTTTTATTTTTTGTTTACATATATATAAAATTATGTTATATTTTGGTTGTAGTGCCTATATGAAAGGAAGACTAATATGTTTAATAACAAAAAAATATAAATGTGTTTTTATATGTTGTTGTCTATAATTTTTTTATTGGTATTATTATTTTTCTTTATTATTAATTATAAAAAAATATAGTTGATATTATTTATTTTTTTGTTATTTTTTTATAATTATGGTAAAGTTTGTTTTTTTGAATTTTATGTTAAATAATTATACTTTTTTTATAGTATGATTTTTTTATTAGGAGGTATATTTATGTATATTGATACACATTGTCATGTTTTAAATGAATATTATGATGATATTGAAATGGTAATCAGTGAATGTAGAAATAATGATATAGAGAAAATTATTGTAAATGGTTGTGATATCAATTCTAATAGAGAGGTTTTTAGAACTTGTAAATAAATATGATATTGTATATGGTGCTATTGGTTTTCATCCTACAGAACTAGATGATTTTAAAGAGGAATATTTTAAATTTTTAGAAGATAATCTTGATAATCCAAAAATTGTTGCTGTTGGGGAGATTGGTCTTGATTATCATTATGATAATACTGATAAAGAAAAACAGGTTTATATTTTTAAGAAACAGCTTGATATTGCTAGTAAATATAATAAACCTATTATTGTTCATAGTAGAGATAGTATTCAAGATACATATAATATATTAAAGAAATATAGGTTAACTGGTAGTATTCATTGCTTTAGTGGTTCTGTAGAAATGGCTAGGGAATTTGTAAAAATTGGATATAAATTAGGAATAGGAGGTATAATTACTTATAAAAAAATGCTAAAACTATTAAAGAAGTGGTAAAAAGATATTGATTTGTCATATATTTTTATTGGAAACTGATAGTCCTTATCTTACACCTAGTCTCTATAGAGGAGAAGATAATAGTCCTAAATATATTCCTATTATTGCTAATGAAATAGCGTTAATTAAAGGGGTATCTAATAAAGAGGTAGCGGTTACTACTACTGCTAATGCGGAGGCAACATTTGACTTTTTTTAAAAATAATGTTACAATTAATATGCTTTAAAATATTAATAGGTGAGATTAATGAAGAGTATAACTGCTAAGGTTATTACTATTTCTTCACAATTGTTACTTGTTGGTTTGTTTTTTTCTTTTATTTTTTATGAAAATAGCAATGATGAAAAATATAACTGTTAGTAATAGTAATTTTGATAAGATGGCTGATAAGACGTTGATTCTTTTTTTAAGAAAGAAGAAATAATTGTTAATTCAGTTAATAATGATATCATCGTTCCTTTTGATAATAAATCTGAGGAAAAATGAAGAAATTAAAAAAATGATTCTAATGATGAAGTTGCTAGTGGAGAACCTTCTGATGATTCTGGTTTGTTTTATGATAGAGAGATACTTAGAACAGAAGTTGGCAATTTAACAGGTTATGGTCCAGATTGTGTAGGATGTTCTGGTATTACTTCGACTGGTCATAATTTATATGAATCTGTTTATTATGATGATAATGAATATGGCAGTGTTAGAATATTAGCGGCGGATGGAATATTTCCTTTTTATTCGATATTTAGAGTAAGTGGTATTTCTGGTATGGATCCTTTTATTGCTATTGTTCTTGATAGAGGTAGTACAGTTGGTATTGAAAATTGTCGTAGTCCTAAAGGTTGCTTAACAATGTTTGATTTAGCATTTGCTACGGAAAGTGATCCTAACATTATTGGAAAGACTGCTAATGTTACTTTTGAGTTATTAAGAAATGGTAGATAATTATCATTTCTTTTTTTGACAGTTTTTTCTTTTTTTATATCATATAATTAGATAGAGGTTATGATATGAAGAAGATATTTTTTTAATTACTATAATTATTATTTTTTTATTCCTTTTTTTGTATTGTTAATTTTTTTATAAGATTGATAAAAAAAGGAAGAAATAAGTCTTAAACATGTATCTAATACTATTATTAGAGTTAAAAGAATGGAAACTGGAAATATTGATAATATTTTTTTGAAGAATATATTGTAGGTGTATTAGCAGGAGAAATGCCTATTTATTTTGAAAAGGAAGCACTTAAGGCCCAAGCAGTGGCAGCACGAAGTTATGCTTTAAAGAGAATGGAATATAATAAAGATAATGAATATGATGTTGTTGATTCTATTATGAATCAGGTTTATTTAGATAATGATTATTTGAAATCTGTTTGGGGTAATAATTATACTGATAATATTAATAAGTTAAGAGAAGCTGTTAATGATACTAGTATGGAATATTTGGAATATGATGGTGAGGTTATTGATGCTTTGTTTTTTTCTACTAGTAATGGTTATACTGAGACTGCTTCTTTGGTATTTGATATTGACTTACCTTATTTAAAAAGTGTAAAGTCTACTTGGGATGAGAAAACTAGTTCCGCTTTTAGAAATACTACATCAATTGATATTAGATCTTTTTATGAAAAAAACTTGGGTTAACTTACTCTGATACTTTTGACTTTAAAGTTCTTAAAAGGAGTAGTACTAATAGAATTATATCTCTTTCTATTAATGGTAATGAATATTCTGGTAGAAGTTTATATAATAAATTGGGTCTTAGATCTACTGATTTTTCTTTAAAAAAAGATGGTGATAAAATTATTATTTCTACTATTGGTTATGGTCATGGTGTTGGGATGAGTCAATATGGTGCACTTGGTATGGCTGAAGATGGATATAATTATGAAGAAATTTTAAGTTATTATTATTCTGGTACTAAAATTAAAAATGGAAAAATTAATGTATATTATTTATTTTTTTAGGAAACAATTATATTAGAGGTGAAAAATATGAAAAAAATAGAAGAATTAAATCATTTTTTTGTACCTGTAATATATGGTACGTTAGTTGTAATGTTTCTTGTTAGTATGTTTTTTGCAGGTAAAATTACTAATAATTTATTGTTTTCTAAAAAAAGATAATAATGTAAAAATATGTTGATGGAGAAATTATTGATTCTGGTGATAGGAATATTCCAGTTGTTAGTACTTCTAAAACTATAGTGAAACCTTATCTTGATAGTGATGTTTCTTTAGTTAAAGGATTTTATGATTATAAGGGAGATAGTGATAGCCAGGAAAAAAATCTATTATTTTTTTATGAAAATACTTATATGCAGAATTCTGGTGTTTCTTATTCTAGTGTAAAAAATATTTGATGTTATTAGTGTTTTTGGATGGTATTGTAATTTCTGTAGAAAATAATGATATTTTAGGTACTACTGTGGAAATTAGACATGATAATGATTTGATAAGTGTATATCAAAGTTTATCTAATGTTAATGTTAAAAAAGATGATAAAGTAATTCAGGGACAAATTATTGCAAAGAGTGGGTTATCTAATATTGAAAAGGATTTGGGAAATCACTTACATTTTGAATTATATTATAAGGGTAAAATTGTTAATCCTGAAGAATATTATAATAAGTCTTTAGATTAAGTAGTAGGCTAAATGCCTTTTTTTCATAAATATATCTTTTTTTAATATAATTAGTTAGGTGAATATATGAATAATAAGATATATGATAGGGTTATTAGTGAAGCTAAATATATTATTTCCACTAATAAAACAATTAGAGAGGTATCTTGTGTTTTTGGAGTATCAAAAAGTACTGTACATAAAGATATGAAAGATAGACTTTATTTTATTGACAAATGTTTATATGAAAAAGTGTCAAGTGTAATGAAGTGGCATGCTGATATTAAACATATTAGAGGTGGTGAGTCTACTAAAAGGAAGTTTTTAGAGGGAAAAGTGTAATTAGTTCTATTAAAAAATGTTAAATTGTGGTAAAATGGATATAGGGATGGTGATTTTATGTTTAATAAAGATATTGGTATTGACTTAGGAACTGCAAATGTACTTATTTATATTAAGGGTCAGGGTATTGTTTTAAATGAACCATCTGTGGTGGCTATTGATGCTGATACTAAAAAGCCTTTAGCTGTTGGTAGTGAAGCTCATGAAATGCTTGGTAGAACTCCTGGTAAAGTGAAGGCTATTAAACCAATGAAGGATGGCGTTATTGCTGATTATGATACTACAGAAGTTATGCTAAATTATTTTATTAAGAAAGTTAATGGTAAGAGTTTCTTTTCGAGACCTAGAATTCTTATTTGTTGTCCTTCTAATATTACACAGGTTGAAAAAAATGCTATTAAAGAGGCGGCAGAGAGAACAGGTGCTAAAAGAGTATTTTTAGAAGAAGAACCGAAGGTTGCTGCGATTGGGGCAGGTATGGATATATCTAAACCTAGTGGTAATATGGTTATTGATATTGGTGGTGGTACTACTGATATTGCTATTTTATCTTTAGGTGGTATTGTTAATAGTGCTTCTATTAGGATAGCTGGAAATGCTTTTGATAATGATATTGTTAAATATATTAAAGATAAATATAAACTTTTTGGTTGGGGAAAAGAACGGCTGAAGATATTAAGATTACTATTGGTACTGTTTTTCCAGGATTTAGAAATGAAAAGATGGAAGTTAGAGGTAGAGATTTAGTTACTGGTCTTCCACATACAATTACTTTAACTAGTGATGAAGTAGAGGAGGCTTTGAGAGAAAGTGTTTATACTATTATTCATGCCGTTAAAGGTATTTTAGAACAAACGCCTCCAGAACTATCTGCTGATATTATTGATAAGGGAATAGTTCTTACTGGTGGTGGTGCTCTTGTTGATGGGTTTTCACAGATTCTTAGTCAAGAGTTAAAAGTGCCTGTTTTTATAGCAGAATCTCCTCTTACTTGTGTAGCCGAAGGAACTGGTATTTTGCTTGATAATTTATATATGTTAGAAAGACAATAAGTAATTATAAAATATGTAAAATATATGTAAAAAAAGAAATGAATTATATTTTTAATTCTTTCTTTTTGTTTATAATTATTTTGGAGGCTGATGTATTATGAATATTAAAATTGGTATTGCTAGTGATCATAGAGGATTTACTGCTAAAGAGAAAAATTATTGAGTTTTTTTAGATAATAATGATATTAATGTTGTTGATTTTGGTACTAATAGTAGTGAATCTGTTGATTTTCCTTTGTATGCTAAAAAACTTGGTAATGCTATTCAAAATGAAGAAGTTGATCTTGGTATTGCTATTTGTGGTACTGGTATTGGAATGAGTATTGTTTTGAATAAAATGAAGGGTGTGTATTGCGCTAAAGTTTCAAATGAAAGTGAAGCTATTTTATGTAAAAGTCATAATAATGCTAATGCTATTGCTATGAGTGAAGAGGTTGATTTTTGAACTTATGAAAAATAGTTACTAATTTTATTGAAACTCCTTTTTTTCTAATGTTAGTAAATATATTAGAAGAAATAATATGATTAAGGAAATTGAGAATGAGTAAAATTATTTTTATATTTATTTGTTATTCCATTAGTCATTTATGCTATGGATAGTGTTAATTTTTAATTTTTGTATTTAAAAAAATATAAGAATTTTTCAGTCTAAAATTTTTTTATATTTTTAGTAATGTTTTTCTATTTCTTATTTAGTATGTAGTTTTTTTAAGTGATTTTTAATATTATTAAGTAGTAAAATACTTAATTTTTTTCTTTTTATTTTTTGATTATATGATAGAATACTCTAAAGCAGGTGATTTTTATGTTTAAAATTGGGAATATTAATATTAAAAATAATATTTGTTTGGCTCCGATGGCAGGGGTATCTAACCCGGCATATATGAAAATATGTGAAGAGATGGGTGTAGGTTATATGGTTACGGAACTTATGAGTGCTGAAGCTATTGTTAGAGGTAATAAAAAAACTTTTGATATGTTAAAAGGTATTAATGATATTAATGTTCCAGTTGCTATTCAAATATTTGGTTCAAATCCAGATACAATGGCAGAAGCTGCTGATATATTAGTTAATGATTATGATGCAAAAAAATTATTGATATCAATATGGGGTGTCCTGTACCTAAGGTTGCAGTTAAATCTAATGCTGGTTCGGCATTACTTAAGGATATCGATAAGGTATATAGTATTGTAAAAAAAGTTGTTGATAGAGTTAATGTTCCGGTTACTGTTAAAATTAGAAGTGGTTGGGATAATAATAGTATTAATGCAGCGGATATTGCTAAAACTATTGAAAAGGCTGGTGCCTCTCTTATCTGTGTTCATGGTAGAACAAGAAGTCAAGGATATACTGGTAGTGTTAATTTAGATGTTATTAAAATGGTTAAGGAAAATGTTACTATTCCTGTTATCGGAAATGGTGATATAAGAGACATTGAAAGTGCAAAAAAAATGTTTTCTTATACAGGTTGTGATGCTATTATGATTGGAAGAGCAGCACTTGGAAATCCTTGGATTATTAGAGAACTTGTCTCTTATTTTGAAGATGGTATTATTATTTCTAAACCAACTTATGAAGAAAGGATTGATATGTGCTTTCATCATTTTGATTATTTAATGAAAACAAAAAGTGAAAGAACTGCTATTCTTGAAATGAGAAGTCATATAGCATGGTATTTGAAAGGTATTAATGGTAGTACAGAAGTTAAGAAGGAGATATTTAAGGCAAATACGAGAGATGAGATTGAAAAAATATTAAATAACTATTTGAAAAATATTAAAAATAGTATATAATATAGGTACAGGTGATTTTTTTATGAAGGCAAAGTAAGAGAGTTTCTGCTTATGTTATTGATTATATTATCATTATGATAGCACTTCTTGGTATTACTGCTAGTATGAATATTGGTAGTGATATCACTGATGATATAAATGATTTAACTAATGAGTATAGAAATGGTGAAATTACTATAGAAGAATATACGGAGAAAGTATTACCTCTTAACTATGAGCTTACTAAGCGGAAACTTCCCGCCAATATTGCAACAGTGGTTGTATTTATTGGCTACTATGTTATTTTTGCTTACTTTAATAAAGGTCAGACTTTGGGTAAGAAGATTTGTAAAAATTAAAGTTGTTAATATTGATGGCAATAAACCTAGTATATGGAATATGTTAATTAGAAGCTTGTTTATATATGGTATTATTACTTCTTTGTATAGTGTTATTAGTATTAACTTTTTAAACATGAAAGATTTTAATTATAGTGTTAGTGTAGTATCTGTTGTTGAAAGTATGATTCTTATTATCTGTACACTTATGATGTTATATAAAAAAGATGGTAGAGGATTACATGATATTATTGCTAAAACTAATGTAATAGGAGAGGAAAGATAATTATGGAAAGAACTGATCAAGAATTAGTTAGAATCGAAAAGGCTAATAGAATAAGAGAGATGGGGATGGATCCTTTTGGTCATAGATTTGATAGGACTCATTCTTCAGAAGATATTAGAGAGCAATATGGTAAGTATGAACATGATGAATTAGAAAATTTAGATGATAAAGTTACTATTGCTGGTAGAATTATGTTTATTAGAAAAATGGGAAAGGCCTCTTTTTTTAGTATACAAGATAAATATGGAAAGATGCAAATATATATATCTATTAATGATGTAGGAGAAGATGCTTATAATCTCTTTAAAACTGCTGATATTGGTGATATTGTTGGGGTTACTGGTAAGGTTATGAAAACTAAGACTGGGGAACTTACTGTTAAATGTTTAGAGTATACACATTTAGTTAAAGCACTTAGACCTTTACCAGAAAAGTTTCATGGTCTTACTGATATTGAGGAAAGATATAGAAGAAGATATGTTGACTTAATTATGAATGAAGATTCTAAAAAAACTGCTTTTTTAAGACCTAGAATTATTAGATGTATTCAAAATTATATGGATGGGTTAGGATTTGTTGAAGTTGAAACGCCAGTACTTACTACTTTACTTACTGGTGCTAGTGCTAGACCTTTCTGTACTCATCATAATGCACAAGACTTAGATATGTATCTTAGAATAGCATTAGAGCTTCCTTTGAAGAGACTTTTAGTTGGTGGGATGGAGGCTGTTTATGAAATCGGTAGAGTATTTAGAAATGAAGGTATGGATACTAGACATAATCCTGAATTTACTGAAATGGAAGCATATCTTGCTTATAGTAATTTAGATGGTATGATGGATATGACAGAGGGAATGTTCCAAACTATTGCTAGAGAAGTATTTGGAAGAATGACTTTTAATTGGTGTGGTAATGAAATTAGTTTAGAGGGTCCATGGAAAAGAGTTAGTATGGTTGAAGCAATTAAGGAACAGACTGGTATTGACTTTAAAGAAAGATATGAGTGTTGAAGAGGCTCTTAAGTTAGCAGAAGAACATCATATTGAAGTTGAAGAACATGAAAAAGAGTTTTGGTCATATTGTTAATTTATTCTTTGAAAAGTATGTTGAAGAGACTTTAATTCAACCTACATTCTTATATGGTCATCCAATTGAGATTAGTCCACTTACAAAGAAAAATCCAGAAGATCCTAGATTTGTAGATAGATTTGAATTATTTATTGGTGGTAAGGAATTTGCTAATGCATATACTGAACTTAATGATCCTATTGATCAATTAGAAAGATTTGAAAATCAAATTAAAGAAAGAGAACTTGGTAATGATGAGGCAAATGATATTGATATGGACTTTATTGAAGCATTAGAGTATGGTATGCCTCCTGCTGGCGGTATTGGATATGGTATTGATAGATTATGTATGTTATTTACAGAATCTGATTCTATTAGAGATGTTATTTTATTTCCTACTATGAAGGAGAGAAAATAGTTATAAAACCAATAAAAATAAGGGGAAAAAAACTTGAGTTTTTCTTTTTTTATTTACATTTACTTGTTTTGTGATATAATTATTGTTAGAGGAGGTTATTATGAAAAAGCATAGTTTGTTTAAAGTAATTTTAATTGTTTTAGGTGCATTACTTGCAGTGGATGGTATTCTTGCTATTCTTGGATATTTTGTTCCAGCATTAGAAGGTAAATATACAATGATTGCTCTTGGTGATGTTTTTCTTAATTTTGTTCAATCATTTTATTATTTCTTTGATACTGTAGTTTATCTATTAGTACTTGGAGCTTTTTTCATGGTGTTATTAGTGAAGTTCCAGCTTACAAGAAATTAGTTGATAATATTGCACAAAAAAAGTTAAGTCACATAGTAAGTTATTTATTTTTTTATTGTTACTGCTTTTATTTGCAGTACTTACTTCAGTTACTGGACTTGTTAATGTTCTATTAGTTTTTTTGTACCATTTGTTGTGGCTATTATAACGTTGCTTGGTTATGATAAGCTTGTAGCTATTAGTTCTACTATTGTATCTATGTTAGTAGGATTTATTGGTGGAATATTTATTACTTTTAGGGATCCTAACAGTTACTATGGTTATAGTGCTACTACTATAGAAAAGTTGACTGGTGTTACTGGTAATTCTATGTTATATGCTAGACTAGTATTATTAGTATTTGGTACTGCTTTACTTATTTTCTTTATTAATAGATATATTAAAAATCTTGAAGAAAAGAAAGTTAAGTATGAGCTTAATGAAAGTAGTGAAGTAGTTGTATCTGAAGTAAAAGGCGATTATAAAAATATTAAAACATGGCCTATGATAGTTATGCTATCTGTAATACTTGTTATTTTAGTATTAGGATACTTACCTTGGAACACTTTGTTTAATATAGATTGTTTTAGTAAGTTTAATGAATGGCTATTAGGACTTAAAATTGGAGAGTTTTCTATATTCTCTAATGTTGTATCTAGTAATGTATATGCCTTTGGTGAATGGGCTAGTTTAGGCTCATATATGTCAGTTATTATTACTTTGATTATATTTACATTAATTACTAAATTTGTGTATAAAATTAAGTTTAATGAAGTAATTGGTAACTTTGTTGCTGGTTCTAAGAAAATGATTGGTATCGTATTTTTTTAGTTGTTCTTACTTTTTGATATACTTGTTTGTACTTATAATCATAGTTTTATGTCGACAATTATTACTTGGATTTCTGAATCTGCAGTTGGTCTTAATGTTGTCACTGCTGGTGCTATTAGTGCTATTGGTAGTTTACTACATACTGATTTATATTATGCTATTGCTGGTGTTTATTCACCTATGATAAGCTTAGTTGAAGATGAATCTATGTTGGCTACATATGCTATGACTTTCCAAAGTATTTATGGTATTGTTTCTATTATTGGACCTACTAGTTTCCTTTTTAATAGTAGCACTTAAATATTTTTGATGTTCCATATACTTCATGGGTTAAGTATATATGGAGATTTGTGTTAATGTTATTATTACTTGTAATACTTGTATTATTAGTAATGGCTTTAATATAATAATTTAAAAATATCTACTTTTGTAGGTATATGAAAAAGTAATTTTTCTTGTTTAAAAATTATTAAAAATATCTCATTATATTCATAGAATAAATGTGAAAGGGGAATATTATGATTGGTAATTTTAATGAGGAAGCACAATCTGTTTTAGTTAATGCAAGGGTGGAGATGATTAATTTAGGTCATCCTTATATTGGAACTGAACATCTTTTACTTGCTATATTGAATAGTGATAGTAATATTTGTAATAGATTAGGTAATTATGGTCTTAATTATAATAATTTTAAGGATGAACTTTGTAAAATTATTGGTACTACTGATAGAAAAAACGAGGTATTTTTATATACTCCTTTACTTAGAAAGGTTATTCAAAAATGCTATTATTGATAGTAAAGAGAATAATGATGGGGAGGTTTCTGTTGAACATTTGTTTTTTTCTATGTTAGAAGAAGGGGAAGGTATAGCTATTAGAATTATTATTGGTATGGGTATTGATATTGAGGAAATGTATGATGATTTTTTTCTTCTAGTTTAATAAAAAGCAAAGAAAAAAAAAGAAACTTCTTATATATGATTTAGGAACTGATCTTATTTCTATGGCTAAAAATGGAGAGTTGGATCCTGTTATTGGTAGGGATAATGAGGTTAAAAGAGTTATGGAAATATTATGCAGAAGAACTAAAAATAATCCTATTTTAATAGGAGACGCTGGTGTTGGTAAAACAGCTATTGTTGAAGAACTTTCAAGACTTATTGCTGAAGAAAGTGTTCCTAATCAACTTATTGATAAAATTATTTCTCTTGATATGGCAACGATGGTGGCAGGAACTAAATATCGTGGTGAGTTTGAGGAGAGAATGAAAAAGGTTATTAAGGAAATTGAAGATAATGATGATATAATTCTATTTATAGATGAAATTCATACTTTAGTTGGGGCTGGAGGTGCTGAGGGTGCTATTGATGCTTCAAATATTTTAAAACCTGCTTTAGCAAGAGGAAAAATTAGATGTATAGGGGCTACTACTACTGAGGAATATAAGAAATTTATTGAAAAGGATTCGGCGTTAGAGAGAAGATTTCAAAAGATATTTGTTAATGAGCCTAGTGTTCAAGAAACAAAAAAAATTTTAATGAAAATAAAAGGTATTTATGAGAATTATCATAATGTTGTTATTAGTGATGATATAATTAATTCTATTGTTGATTTATCTGAAAAATATATTTTTGATAGAAATAGACCGGATAAGGAAATAGATATTTTAGATGAAGTTGCTTCTAGAGCTTTATTAAGAGGTGGCTTATATGATAATCAGATTAGAGATATTAAAAAGAGAGATTAATAGATTAAATAAGGATAAAAATAGTTTTATTATTGATAATAATATTGATAAGGCTTATAATTTGAGGAAAAAAGAAACAGAACTTATGCTTAAGCTTAATGAGTTTGAAATTTCTAGTAAAAACGATAAGAATAAGGTAATAGTTAATGATATAGCTGCTGTTATAAGTAATAAAACGGGAGTTCCTATTTATGAGATTGTTTCTAATAGTAGTGATGTTAATGATATGGGAATTAAATTAAAGAATATTATTGTTGGTGAAGATAAGATTATTGATAATTTGATGGATATTACTAAAAGAATTAGATGTGGATATAATGATAGATGTTATTCTCTTTTTATTTGTAGGTTCTTCTGGGGTTGGGAAAAAGTAGATTAGCTAAAAGAGTATGCTAAATTGTTAGTAGGAGATGATAATTTTATTAGAATGGATATGAGTGAGTATTCTGATGCCACTTCTGTTAATAAGATACTTGGTTCTTCGCCAGGATATATTGGTTATGATGATAATAAGAATATTTTGGAAGAAATTAGAAATAAACCTAATAGTGTTCTTTTTACTTGATGAAATTGATAAGGCTCATCCTAATGTTATTAATTTGTTTTATCAGATACTTGAAGAGGGTAAAATTAAGAATTCTAAAGGTAGAGAAGTTAGATTTAATAATGTTGTTGTTATTATGACTTCAAATATTGGTTTTGAAAGAAATAACATTGGTTTTAATAAGAATGCTGATAGTAGTGTTATTTCTAATTTGAAAGAGTATTTTAATACGGCTTTTATTAATAGGGTAGATAATATTCTTATTTTTGATAGGTTAGAAGAGACTGCTATTAGAGAGATTATTTTAAAGAGAATAGAGGATATTAAAATTAAATATTCTAGTATTTGTATTATTATTGATAATAATGTTGTTAATGAACTTATTGAAAAATGTAACTTTTATGAATTTGGTGCTAGACGTGTTGATAAGATTATTTCTAAATATATTGAAAATGTTATTATTGATGGGATTATTAGTGGTAGTAGTGAGGTATATATTAATTCTATTTATAATATATCACTAGTTAAAGTGATATTTTTTTATTCTACTGTTTCTTTTACATACATATTACTGTCAAGTCTTTGTACTACCTCTTTGTAGGTATTATATACGGATTTATAACTTGGTAAGTACGTTTTTATTTCTGGATTAGAGAAAGGTATTACTTTAAATCCTCTCCAGGTTGCTTGGTTGTAGTAGTTATATATTAATTCGTTTTCTACATTAGTTATTTTTATATTTTTATCTTTTCCTTTTTCTGTTTTTTCTATTTTTAGGTTAGTCATTAGACCGACAGTACATTTATAGTTTGTACATGTGCTTTGATTTTGGTATTGAGCGGATAAGAAATTTCCTAATGAATATATTACTAAGGTATTGCCTATCCATGTTACTGGCTGTATTACATGAGGATGGGTACCTATTATGATATCTACCCCTAGAGAAGATAGGTAATTTGCCATATCTTTTTCATATTCGGTTGGATTATGAGTATACTCTACACCCCAGTGCATGGCTACGATTAGGACATCTACTTTGTCTCTTACCTTATCAATATCTTCTTTTACTTGTTTCTTATATGCTTGATATTTTGTATCCTTCTCTGGATTATTAATATTATCTATATCTGTAGGCCATACATTTACTAAGTAATCATTTGGTACTTGCATGCCATTAGTACCATAAGTATAGTTTAACATTGTATAGGTAATATTGTTTTTTTCTTTTATTTTTATTTCGTTTCTTTCTTCTTCACTACAATAACTACCTGCGGTTAAAACGTTTTCTTTTGAGTTCCAGTATTTACATGAATTTTCTACGGCCTTTTTACCACTATCCATAGTATGATTAGTGGCTAGACTTACTAAATTAAATCCTGCATCAATCATGGCATCTCCAGCTTCATATGGAGAATTGAAAGTTGGAAAGTCTTTTAATCCTAGTTCTGTTCCTCCTAAGATTGTTTCTTGATTGTAGTAGCCAATATCATAGTTTGATACTATTTCTTTGATATTGGTTATCATTGGCTTGAAATCATATCCGTTATAATTTGCATGTTTATTTGCATCTTTGTATACTGATGAATGAATTAGGTTATCTCCAACTGCTATTAGGGATAGTTCATAATGTTTTTTTCTTTTTCTTCAATATTTGGTTTTTATTTCATTATTAGTAGGAGTTTTTTTCTTTTGTTAGTAATTTATATGTTGGATAGGATAATAGTCCTATTATTAATATTATTATTAGAGATATTTTTAAATTCTTTTTAGTTTTTCTTTTTCTTCTTCTTTTTATTCATTTTTACCACCTTACTATATTAGTATAACAAATGTATTTTTATTTTGTAAATGAAAAAAAGCTTATGTTTTTTTAATAAGCTTTTAGTCTATTAATCCCCCAACCGGTTACGACATATCTTCCACCTTGTCTTTTAGCTGCTGGTGGCGGGTTATTATATAATTTACCATTTACAACTAGACTTGATGATTGTCCGCCATCTAGATTAGCGGCATTATATGCTCCATATCTTTGAAGTACATCAACCATATCTTGCAGACTAGCACCATTTATATAGTTTTCACCATCTACTACTAAGAAGAGTATTATTCCATCTTTTGTTTGTCCAATGGCTACTCTTGGTGCTTGACCCCATGGGTCTCCGACTATTTCTAGTGGTTTTTCCATTTTACTATTAAGAATGGGCCAAATATCATGGCATCATTTACACCTGCTGCTAAGGCTTCGTTAGCGGTAGCATTTGACATTATTTTAGTTTGCCGTCTTTTGTTAGACCTATTACATTGTCTCTAGTGGTATCTGCAGTATCTTTTCCCCATGTTATTTCGCCATCTTGAATTACTATTCCCATTGGAATATCTGAACCATAGCCTTCATCTTGGAAGCCACCACCGTTTATACAAACGGATGCGTTATATCTTGGACACATAGTTAATATTCTTTCTCCTTTGCCACCAACATTGAATTGTTTAGTTGATATTAGTCTTACTTTTTCTGGTTTATAGATGGCTACTAGGTAACCTTTTGATGTTCCTATTTTTAGATTTATTATTTTGTAGGAGTCATCTGGGTTATCTCTAGTAAATAGTTCTTCTTCATATTTATCTTTGTATTTTGTTTTTTCTTTAGTATTTATTATTACATCATCAGTATTAGCGTCTTCATCTATAGTTACAAAAATAACTACTGTTTGCTATTTTATCAATTGTTTTTGACTATAGAAGATATTGGCAAAGTATTGGTGAGACATTGTTTTTTTAGAGCGGTATTTTACATACATATTTCTTACTTTGTCCCAAAGGTCCATACATTATTATGAAACAGGCTATGGCTAATATATCTAAAATGATAAATACTATTGTTGTTTTATATATTTTTTGGCTATTTCTTTTTCTCATTTTATTCCACCTCGTAAGGACTATCTATAAGACCGTTTCCTTTTGTTAATAGGGCTTTATCTAAAGATATAACTGGAATTATTCTTAAGTTGGTTGTTGACGCTTTATTATATACTTTATAATCATCTTGCATTACATATACTTGGTTATTATCTTTTGCTACTCCTGTTGATAAAAAGTAGTTAGTGTTAGTACTATTTAAGAAGATATTTCCAATGCTTAATATTGCTATCTTAGTGTCTACTGTTGTTTCTAATACTTTTGTATAATTATAGTCTGTATTGGAGTTGTATATGCCATTTGCAAATTTATTTTTCTTTTTATTTTATCTTTATAACTTAAGGTATTTAGATATGTTTTATTTAAATAATAAGCTAACGATCCTTTTTTTAGTATCATTGTGATAATAACCATTAGTAGAGTATTTATATTTTTACTTCACTTCCATTAGTAGTTAGATAGTTATCTAATGATAATTTTACAGTATTATCTTCTATACTATAGATTCTCCATAAATCATTATCTAGTTTTTACATATCCTCCTAATAATCCTTGTTCTTCTTCAAAGGTATAAGGATTATCTTTTTGTTCCATTTCCTTCTTTTAATATTGTAGTATTTTTAATTGTTATTACTGGTTTAATTCCTAATATATCTGTTTCTTCGGATGTGTTTGTTTTACCAGTATTATCAATGTATATTAATTTGCTTTCTTTGCTCATATTTGATAAATAGAAGTATTCATTATTGTTAATAAAACCTTTGTTACCACTTGTGTTTACATAATCATATATTGATGGTAATGTTATATAGGTGTCTTCTACTTTATCTTTACATGTTATGTTTTTAGTATCTACTACAATATCTTTACATGTTCTTGTGTATGTTAGATATTTTTTAATATTATTCAGATTTGTTTCTAATATACCTGTATTTTTCATCAGATATATTTAACCATTTATTAATATAGGTTTTTAAAATTCTTTAGCTGTACCTGGATTTAATGGTGTTAGTGAATTATCTGATATAATGGTTACTGTTTTATCTGTGTTTACTTTTTATTATTCTCCATAATAGATTTGAGTATTTTTATGTAGTTATTTTCTGTTTCTCCAGTGAAATAGTATTCATCATTTATTTGTTTGAATAATTCATTATCTTTGTTGTCATCTTTGATATTGTCTGCTAGAACTGTTATTTTTTCTATTTTATTATTTGCTATATATAATTTTAGGAATCTTGTTCCATAGAATATACAGCAGGCTAAGATAAACATAGCGCTTATTAAATTAAATAGTTTTTGAAAATTTATTTTTCTTTTTTTATTTACTTCTTTTTTCACTTCATCATCCCTTCTTTATCTTTTTATTATATCAAATGATATGTTTTTTTACAAGGCACTATGTTAAAATTATAAAATAAAATTTAAAAATGTATAATATATTAATTTACTTAAAATTAAATTAATGCTATAATGTGAATATGGAGTGATTATATGAATTATAATTTAGGTGATATAGTTACTATGAAAAAAAGTTCATCCTTGTGGGTGTTATGATTTTGAAATTATTAGATTAGGAGCAGATATTAAAATTAAAATGTATTAAATGTTCTAGGGTTATTATGTTACCGAGAGTAGAATTTAATAAAAAAATTAAAAAGGTGGTATATAATGAAAAAGAAAAAGATTAGACTTCATCCGGCGTTAGTGTTTTTGATACTTACACTTGGTATTATGATTATTAGTAGTATTGGTAGTATTCTTAATTTAGAGACTAGTTATTATGTTGTTAATGAGGCTACTGGTGATTTGAATAGTCAGGTTGTTAATATTAATAATTTGTTTAATAGGACTGGTCTTCAATATTTGATTAGTAATATGCTTAATAATTTTCTTAATTTTGCTCCTTTAGGTAATTTGATTATTGGTTTACTTGGAGTAGGGGTTGCTTATAAGTCGAGGATTTCTTAATTCTTTATTTAAAATGATTAGAGAAAAGGTTCCTAGAAAGTTTTTTTAACATTTATTGTTGTGTTACTTGGTATTATTTTTCAATGTTTTTATGAGGTTGGATATGTAATTCTTATACCACTTGCGGCGATATTATTTATGAATCTTGGTAGACATCCTTCGGCTGGTATTTGTGCGGCTTTTTCTGGAATTACTTTCGGATATGGGGCTAATGTTGTTATTAATAGATTTGATTCGATGTTAACTTTGTATTCTAATAAGGCTAGTACTATATTGGATTCTTCTTATAATGTTAATTTATATGGCAATATTATTTTTACCGCTATTAGTATGATACTAGTGGCTTATGTTGGTATGGTTATTACAGAAAGATTTATTATTCCTAAACTTGGTAAGTATTATTTTGATGAGGAAGAACCTTCCCAGGAGGGAGTTCCTAGTAAAAAGGAAAGAAAGGGTGTTATTCTTTCTTTAGGTGCTACTTTTATTGCGGTTTTTATTACTTATTTATTGTATTATTAAAGGTCTTCCTTTTTCGGGATTATTTCTTGATTTAAGTCAAAATAAATATGTTGATATGTTATTTGGTGAAGGCTCTTACTTTTATCAGGGTTCAGTTACTATCTTTTTCTTTCTTACTTATTTTTTTAGTTCTTTAATATATGGTATTAGAGTTGGAACTATTGACGATAATAGGGATTTAGTAGATGGTATGAGTTATTATCTTAAAGATGTTGCTTCTCTTCTTGTTCTTATTTTTCTTTGCTTCACAGTTTTTGGTTTGATATTTAAAGAAACTAATATTGGGTTATTTATTGTAGCTTCTTTATCTGAACTTCTTAATAATTTTTCAATTTACTGGTCTATTATTAGTAGTTGTTACTTTCTTAGTAGTGGCTATTTCTACTTTCTTTGTGCCAATGGCATCTACAAAATGGGCAATGTTATCTCCAGTTATTGTACCAATGTTTATGCAAAGTTCGATGACGCCTGAGTTTGCTGAAGCGGTATTTAGGGCTGCGGATAGTAGTGTTAAGGGTCTTACTCCGATATTTAGTTACTTTGTTATTTTGATTGGATTCTTACATATTTATAATAAGAGAAAGAATGATGTTATTACGATAGCGGATGCTATGAGTTTAATGGTACCTTATGCTATAGCTTTTACTATTTTATGGCTTATTATTATATTAGCCTTTTATATTATTGGTATTCCTATTGGTATTGGTACTGGGGTTATGTTATAAATAAGAGTTATACTTTATGTATAGCTTTTTATATCTTTAAAAAGCCTAGGTCATTTTAAAGAGATTATGAACCTATAATTTTCATAATCAATAATTTTTTTAGGTATGTATTTATGCTTATTTATGATAGATATGGCTGATATATTATTGATAGACAGGTATTGGCTAGCAATAACACTGGAAGACGATAGGCTGAAAGTGAATAAAAAAATAATATTTAATTACTGTTTTTAAGATTGTAATATATGGCTTTTTGGTATAATTTGTTTGAGAGGTATGCTAATGTTTATAAAGAAAGTTACGAATTATTTTGATAATTGGAATAATTTTTGGAAAAGTGTTTTTTTAGTTGTTGGTTTGATTATTACTATTTTTTTACTTCAATTATTTTTTTAATGGAAGTGTTATTAATACTTTGTATGCAATTTTTTATTTTATTACTTGTTTGTTAATAGCAAAAGGGAAAGTTGAATGTTTTTTTAATTTTGGAATTATTAGTGCTATACTTTACATTTTTATTTCGTGTGGCCAGGTTTACTATGGTGACTTTATAATTACTCTTTTTTTCTACTTTTCCTTCATTAATTGTTTGCTTTTATTTCTTGGATTAAACATATTGATAATGAAAATGTTATTGTAGTAAATACTTTATCAAAAAAGGAAATCCTTATTTCTATATTGTCTCAAATTATTTTTAATTTTGGATATATTATTATATTTTTAAAAAAAGTATAAATACTAGTGAATTATTTATTAGTAGTTTATCTATTATGTTCAGTTTTCTTGGTGTTTATTATGGTATAAGAAGATGTAAACTTAGTATGTATTGCTTTGTTATTGATGATTTGGTTGCTATTTGTATGTGGTTTATTCCTTTAATTAATGGTCAAATTGGTTTGTTTTCTGTTTTTTTATTTGTCAAATATTGTTACTTATAAGTGATATTTATGGTGTTTATAATTGGGAAATTATTAAACAAAGACAAAAAAAGGTAAAAAAATAATAATTTAATGAATATTTATGTAATTTAATATAGTAATATTTATGCTATGTTAAAACTTATTTTTTTAGTATAAAGTTATATTGTAATATATGGCTTTTTTTGGTATAATAATTAGGAAGAAAGAAGTGATATATATGAGTTTAACAGCAGGTATAGTAGGTCTTCCTAATGTAGGAAAGAGTACTCTATTTAATGCTATTACTAAGAAGAGTATTTTGATGGCTAATTATCCTTTTGCGACGATTGATCCTAATGTAGGAGTAGTAATTGTACCAGATGAGAGGATTGATGTTTTAAAGGATATGTATAATCCAGAGAGAGTTATTCCTACTACTTATGAGTTTACTGATATAGCAGGATTAGTTAAGGGAGCTAGTAATGGAGAAGGACTTGGTAATAAGTTTTTATCACACATTAGAGAAGTTGATGCTGTTGTTGAAGTAGTTAGATGTTTTGATGATGAAAATATTATTCATGTTGATGGTAGTGTTGATCCGATTAGAGATATTGAAGTTATTAATGTGGAACTTGTTTTATCTGATTTAGAGATTGTTACTTCTAGAATTAATAGGATTGGTAAGAAAGCAATGACTACGAAGAATAAAGATGATGTTAAAGAAATAGAATTATTAGAAAGAATTAAAGAGGCGTTAGAGAGTAATATTCCAGTTAGAAAGTTAGGCTTAGATGAAGAAGAGAAGAAATTAATTAGTTCTTTTTAACTTGATTACTTTGAAACCTATTATTTATGCTTTAAATGTAGAAGATAGTGATATTAATACTGGTAATAATTATACTAAATTAGTAGAAGATTATGCTAAAAAGAGGGTAGTGAGACCGCTATTATATGTGCTAAGTTAGAGAGTGAATTATCTGAACTTGATGAAGAAGAGAAGAAGTTATTTTTTTAGATGATTTAGGTATTAAAAGAAAGCGGAGTGGAGAGACTAATTAATAAGACTTATGATTTACTTGGTCTTGCAAACATTCTTTTACTGTTGGTAAAGATGAGGTTAGGGCTTGGACTTTTAAGAAAGGTTCTAAGGCTCCTGAATGTGCTGGTATTATTCATTCTGATTTTGAAAAAGGCTTTATTAAGGCAGAGGTTATGTCTTATAATGATTTAGTTAATGCTGGTTCTGAACTTAAGGTTAGGGAACTTGGTAAGGCTAGAATTGAGGGTAAAGAATATATAATGCAAGATGGAGATATTTGTCATTTTAGATTTAATGTGTAGTAAGAAAGGATAATTATGAAAAATAGAAGCGATATTGATAAGAAGTATACTTGGGATTTGGATGTTATTTATAGTGATATGAGTTCTTTTGATAAGGATTATGATAAAGCTAAGAAGCTTATTAAGAAACTTGGTAGTTTTGAGAAGAAGATGATAATTAATAGTAGTAATTTTTTTATAAGACTATTAAGTT
This sequence comes from Bacilli bacterium, assembly GCA_022009835.1. Lineage (GTDB taxonomy): Bacteria > Bacillota_I > Bacilli_A > RF39 > UBA660 > CAG-302. Next base: position 234,438 of record CP091726.1, read on the forward strand.
ATATTTTGATATTGATAGAGTTGTTACTAAGTTATCTATTTATACTAGTTTGTCTTTTGATTTGGATACTTCTGATAATAGTAAACAAGAACTTAGTGAGAAGGTATCTAATTTAAGAAGTGATTTTAGTAAGTGTAGTTATTTTATTGTTCCTAGTATATTGAAACTTGATAATAAGACTTTGAAATTGTTTTATAAGGAAGAGAAACTACTTAAGGAATATAAATGTTATATTGATGAGGTATATAGATATAAGAAACATACACTAGGAGACAATGAAGAAAAAATTATGTCTAGTATAGGTAAGGTTATTGGTAATTGTTATGATACTTATGAGTTATTTAAGGATTGTGATATGTCTTTTGGTAATGTTATAGATAGTGATGGTAAAGAGGTAGAACTTACTAATAGTAATTACTCTTTATTTATTGAAAGTAAAGATAGAAATGTTAGAGAGTGTGCTTTTTAATACTTTGTATAGTGAATATAAGAAGTATACTAATACTTATGCTAGTTTAATTGCTACGAATATGAAAGAACTATCTACTTTGGCTAGAATATATAAATATAATACTGCTATTGAGATGAGTTTATTTTGGTGATGATGTTAGTATTGATGTTTATAATAATCTTATTGATAGCGTTCATGAAAAGGATTGGTTATATTTATGATTATTATAATTTAAAGAAAGATATTTTTAGGTCTCGATGAACTACATTTATATGATATTTATGTTCCAATAGTGGGTGAATATGATAAAAAATATGAATATGAAGAGGCTAAAAATATTATTATTAAAGTTCTTGAAGTATTTGGAGATGAATATATTAGTAAGGTTAAAGAGGGACTGGATAGTAGATGGATTGATGTTTATCCTACTAAAAACAAGAGAACTGGTGGATACTCTGGTGGTATGTATGATACGTATCCTTATATTTTACTTAACTATCAAGATAAGTATAATGATATGTCTACTTTAATTCATGAGATGGGTCATTCTATGCATAGTTATTATTCTAGAAATTATAATACTTATCAAGACAGTGAGTATAGAATATCTGTAGCAGAGGTTGCTTCTACTGTTAATGAATTATTACTTAGTCATTATATGTTAGAACATAGTAATAGTAAAGAAGAGAGATTATTTATTCTTAATAATTTAATGGAATTATATAGGGCTACAATATATAGACAGACGATGTTTGCTGAGTTTGAGAAAAGAAATATCTAATGTTATTGATAATGATGGGGCTTTTGACTGCTGATAAATTATCTAATATGTATTATGACCTTAATAAGTTTTTACTTTGGTGATAATGTAGTAGTTGATGATTATATTAGATATGAATGGGAGAGAATACCACACTTCTTCTACGACTTTTATGTTTATAAGTATGCTACTGGTTTAAGTGCCGCTACTATGATTGTTAATAATATTTTATCTGGTAAAGAAGGGGCTGTTGATGGTTATATTGAATTCTTGAAATGTGGTTCTAGAAAGAGTCCTATTGAATCTTTAAAATTTGCAGGTGTCGACTTAACTAAGAAAGAAGTTGTTACTTCGGCTTTAGATGAATTTAAAAATATATTGGATATGTATAAAAAAAGAGACAAACTAGTTGTCTCTTTTTACTTTTTAATATTTCTTATAGATTATGTATATTTATTTAAAGTTATTTATTAGATTGGTAGCATTTACATAGTATGTATCACTATTATTAAATCTTAATACAATAGAATTATTATCTAATATTAAGATTTCTCTTTTTTGAATGATACCATTTTTATCATATTCTATTGATATTGTTTCGTAGCAGGCATTAGTATCTCCAAGCCAAGGGCCATTATTGGATAATTCTTTTCCAAGATGAATCTATTTTTATTCATAATACTATTATCTAATTTTTGTTTCATTGTTATTACAATCTGTTTTTAGTTATTGTATATGAATTAGAACTTAGTATTTCTTTTTGTCCATGTAGTATTTTTTTGTTTTTTTATTAATATAAATGATATTATAATTATAAATGTTAATATTGTTACTCCAATTATTATATATTGTTTTTTGTCATTATATTCCTCCTTATACTTTAATTTTTATATTATCATTTACTTTTTAAAAGTGTCAATAATTTTTGTTAATATCTCTTTCTGTAAATAATGTATACTTGTAGTAGGTGATTATATGGAAATATTTGATTTAAAAAGAGAATATAAATTACTTGATGATAAAATAAAAGAACTTAGGAGGTCTCTTTGACTTAGATAATAAGATTAAAAGAGAAAAAGAAATCAATAAACTTATGTTACAGCCTAGTTTTTGGAATGATAGGGAGACCGCTGATAAATTAGTTGGAGAACTTAAGTATATTAAAAAAATATTATTACTAATGTTAATATATTATCTAATAGTGTTAATAGTGCTTTTAGAAATGATTGATGATAGTGATGATGATGTTAGACTTTTACTTGAAGAAGAAATTAATGAACTTAAGGTTAAGACTTACAAGTTAGAGATTGAAACTTACTTAAATGGTAAGTATGATAGGAATACTGCTATTATGGAAATACATGCTGGAGCAGGTGGTACTGAATCTTGTGACTGGGTTCAAATGCTATATAGGATGTATAGTAGATATGCTGAAAAAGAATGGATATAATATTACTTTTACTTGATAAACAAGATGGTGAAGAAGCAGGTATTAAATCTATTATGTTTCAAATTGATGGTACTTTTTGCTTATGGTTATTTAAAAAGGAGAAAAAAAGGAGTACATAGACTTGTTAGAATTAGTCCTTTTGATGCTAATAAGAGAAGACATACTTCATTTGCGGCAGTTGATGTTATACCAGAAATTGATAATGATATTGAGGTTAATATTAATGATAGTGATATTAGAGTAGATATATATAGAAGTAGTGGTCCAGGAGGACAAGGTGTTAATACAACCGATAGTGCTGTTAGGATTACTCATATTCCTACTGGGGTTGTGGTTACTTGCCAAAATGAAAGAGGTCAGATTAGAAATAAAGAGAAGGCTATGGAAGTACTTAAGAGTAAACTTTATACTATTCTTTTAGAAGAAAAAGAGTGAAGTAAGTGATATTAGAGGAGTGCAAGTAAGTAATGGTTTTGGCAGTGCTAAAAGAAGTTATGTTATGCAACCTTATAGGTTAATTAAAGATAATGATAGTGGTTATGAGTCTAGTGATGTTGATGGTATTTTAGATGGAGATATTACGGAGATGTTAGATTATAATTTAAAGAATAAAAAGGAGTAAGTATGAGTATATTTGATTATTTTAGAAAGAAAAAGATTGATAATATTGTTGATACTATTAAGAAAAATATTGGGAAAAAGATATTTAATGCTTATTTTTGGATGTTTAATAGTAGCTTTTTCTTTTAATTTGTTTTTTTTAAGATATGATATTGTTTGTTTTGGTGTTAGTGGTATTTCAATTGTTCTTAATGAATTTGGAGTTAACCCTTCGTTATTTATTTTGATTGCTAATATTGTTCTTATGATAGTGGCTTATTTTGTATTGGGGTATGAAAATATGAAGAATCAGTTAGTGGGAGCTTTGTCTTATCCGATATTTGTTTCTCTTACTAGTATGATTACTAAATATATTGATTTAGGTAATACAGAGATGGTTGTTATTGCTATACTTGGTGGTGTTTTTGCTGGTATTGGATATGGTCTGATTTATAAGAGTGATTTTTCTACTGGTGGTACTGATGTTATTATTGGCATTATTTGTAAGTATTTTAAAATATCTATGGGGAATGCTAGTCTTATTGTTAATGGTATTATAGTAATTATTGGTAAGATTGTCTTTTCATGGGATATTGTTTTATATGCTATTTTGGTATCTTATTTAATATCTGTATTTACGGATAAGGTACTTCTTGGTATTTCTAAATGTAAAGCTTTTTATATTGTTACTGATAAGAAAAAATGTGATATTGTTAAGAAATATTTACTTAGTATAGATGGTGTTGGTGTTACACTAATGGAGGCAGAGGGAGGCTATTCTAATAATGATGAACTTCTTCTTTTAGCGGTTGTTCCATCAAGAAATTATTTTGTTGTTAAAGATGGTTTAAGGGAAATTGATAAGGATATGTTCTTTTTGGTATGTGATTCTTACGAAGTTAGTGAAAAAGGTGATTTTTCATGAGAATAGAAGATATTAAAAGAAGAATTAATAATAAAAAAATACTTATAAAAAAACTTTTTGTACTTTTTATATTTGGTTGTTTAATAGCTGCTATTTCTGTTAGTGTTTTTTATAATCCTAATGATGTTGTAACTACTGGTTGTACAGGGTTATCTATTTTTAATTAGTAGATATACTAATATTGATTTGTCTTTGATAGTTCTTGCTCTGTCTTCAATATTACTTATTATTAGTTTTTTGGTGTTTGGTATAGAATATGGTGCTAAAAAAATGTTCTTGGTACTATTTTTATTTCCAATATTTATAAAGGCTGCTAGTATAATTAATAATTATATTTCTTTTTGAAGGAACATCTTTATTCTTACTTATTTTTAATTGGTGGAGTTTTTATCTGGTATTAGTTTTGGTCTTATTAAAAGATCTGGTTATAGTTTAGGTGGTTTTTTTATGTTATTTATGATATTCTAAATACTAAGCTTAAAAATATCTGTAGGTAAAAGCTAGTTTGTTTACAAATATTGTTATTATTTTTTTATTAGTTCTTTTTGTGTTTTTGGCTTTTTATAAATGCATTTATGCCGCTATTGGGTTATATATTTCTTCTTATATTGGTGATAAAATTATGCTTGGTATTTCTAGTAATAAGGCATTTTTATATTGTTACTAGTAAATATAAGGATGTTAAAGATTATATTATTAATAATTTAGGTCATACTGCTACTATTGTTAATGCTAAAGGTGGTTATTCTAGCAAAAGTAAGAAAATGATTTTATGTGTCGTTTCTACTACTGAATATATTAAAATGAAAGAAGTTATTAAGAAAATTGATAAAGATGCTTTCTTTCTTATTACTGATAGTTATTCTGTTACTAATAAGATATAATATGGAAAATTATGTAAAGTGTAATTTTAGTATTTTTAATTATTTTTAAATTAATGTTATAATTATTTATGATGTGGAGGTATGCTTATGGAGTTAATTAGAGTTAGTGATGTTCAGAAGACTTATAAGACTGGTACAGTTGCTCTTTATGATTTTAATTTGAGTATTAAAAAGGGTGAATTTGTGTTTGTTATTGGGGCTTCTGGTAGTGGTAAATCTACTCTTATTAAGATGTTATACAGAGAAGAAAAACCTGATAAAGGTTCAATTATTATCGGTGGTATTAATGTTGCTAAACTAAAAAATAGAAAAGTTTATATTTTTAAGAAGAAAGCTTGGAGTTGTATTTCAAGATTTTTAAACTTTTACCTAAACTTACTGTGTATGAAAATGTAGCTTTTGCTATGGAAGTGCTTGATTATGATAAAAAAGAAATAAGAAAGAGAGTTCTCGAGGTACTTGATTTGGTAGGACTTAAGAATAAAGTTAGACAATACCCTGATCAATTATCTGGTGGAGAACAGCAAAGGGTAGTTATTGCTAGGGCTATTGTTAATAAACCTAAACTTCTTATTTGTGATGAACCTACTGGTAATTTGGATCCTGATACTTCAATGGAAATTATGAAGGTTCTTGAAGAAATTAATGCAATGGGAACAACGATAGTGATGGCTACTCATGATAAAGATATTGTTAATAGAATGCAAAAGAGAGTTGTTTATTTAGATCATGGTAGACTTGCTAGTGACAATGAGAAGGGAGGCTACTATCATGAAGGGGCTTAGAAGTATTAAAAGGTATTTTAGAGATGCAGCTCATGGTGTGTTTAGAAATTTTTCTTTATCTTTAGCATCTATTTCTTGTATTACTATTACTTTAATAGTAGTGGCTGTATCGTTAGTTTTATCTATGAATGTTCAGAGTTTTTCTGATTCTATTAGAAAAGATGTTACAGTAGTTATGTTTTTAAAAGGTGATACCACTAAAGAAGATGAGAATAAAATTCTTAATGAACTTAAGAGTATTAAGAATATTGATGATTCTTCAATTGTTTTTAAAAGCAAGGTTGAATCCGCTAATGAATTAAAGAATGGTAGTGAGATATTTGCTCCTACTGTTGATGGATGGACTGAAGAGACTAATCCTTTACTTGATAGTTATATGTTTAAAGTTAAGGAAATTGAAAAAATTGATGATACTGTGAGCGATGTTAAGAATTTATCTTTTACAAAAGATAAAATTAATAATATTAATTATGGTAAAGATATTGTTCATCAATTAATAGTGGTATTTAATGTTGTTAAAAAGGTTTGTATAGTAGCGGTTGCTTCTTTAGTTCTTGTTACAGCATTCTTAATTGGTAATACTATAAAACTTGCTATTTATTCTAGAAAAAGGGAAATTGAAATTATGCGATTAGTAGGAGCTTCTAATATATCTATTAAGATTCCATTTATTATTGAGGGATTGTTTATTGGTATTATTGGTTCTGTTATTCCAATTATTATTACAATTTTTGGTTATACTACTTTATATGATTTCTTTGATGGTAAGTTATTTAATTCATCACTTGCTACTTTAGTTGAACCTATGCCTCTTATTTATAATGTATCTGGTGTTCTGCTTCTTATTGGTATTATTGTTGGTATGATAGGAAGTTATCAGGCTGTAAGAAAATACTTGAAAAATATAGTGTTTTCTTTTTTTTTGTAGTTTATCCACAATGGTTGTTGATAGATTCATAGCTGTGATGTTGACAAATAGGTGTGATTAGTTTATAATATATTGTACTTTTAGGGGGATTATTTATGGATAAAAAAATTATCTGATATTTCTTATTTGAAGGCTTTATTTTTATAATAAAGATTTAATTGAAAAAAATAGTTTACTTAAATTGTGATGATACTAATAAACATACAGATATTGGTTTAGTATTTGGAGGAATATCACAAAATTATAGACTTGATAGGGCACTTGAATTATATAAGGGTGGCTTTATTGATAAAATATTACTTTCTGGTGGTATTGGGAAACTTAGTACAGAGAAGCATTATACTGATGTTGATTATATGATTTCTTATTTAAATAGTATAGGTACTAGTAAAGATATTTTTTTAGAGATATTATTGTTGAAAATCAGTCTCGTGATACTAATGAAAATATTATTAATTCTTTAAAGATTGTGGGAAAATCTGCGTATAGTTATACTCTTATTAGTTCTGATTTTCATTTAAGAAGATGTGCTGGTTTGTTTACTTATAATTTGGATAAGTTTGATTTACCTGCGGTATTTAATCTTTGTGCTGCTACTGATGGTTTTACTGATATCAATTCTTGGAGAAATTGTAAAAAAAGTCACAATTGATTATTTATAAAGAATTACTTTCTTTGATTTGTCATATTAATTCTGGTAAGATGTACGATGAAGATTTATTAGATATTTCACCAAAGGTTAAAAAGTCGTATTTTTAAAAATAATGGAGGTTAGTTATGAATATTTTTGAGAAAAATTATAAAAAGAAAACTTGCTCTTAGAAGTATTACTGGTAATATGGGGAGAGTAGTTGAAGATGATGATGAAATAAATTGTTATGTTAGACAAAAAATTAAAAAAAATGGTTGTATAATTTTTAAAAAGGTTGCCGTAATTTTTAATAATGAAAACATTACTAGAAAATATGGTATTGATAAACCTATTCATTATATATTTGATGGATTAAAATGTTCTTCTGATATCTATGGTTATGATGGTATTAAACTTGATTTTAGAAATTGTTATTTTAAGTATTGCAGTTATATTAGTTTGGTAGGTGATTGTGAATTTGAAAATTGTACTTTTACTAGTTCTTTATTTTTATGATATTTATGCTGATAATTTAACTATTAAGTCTTCAAGTATAAGTGATTTGGCTGGATATAATAGATTTCATGTTGTTGCTAGGAATAAATTGTCTTTAATTGATGTTGATGGTATAGGCGATTATTATTTTTAAAAATTAAAAAAATGTTTATTTTTTTCGTCTGATAAAGAAATTTTTATTTAAGAATACTAATATTGATTGTTTAGATATTTCTATTGATACTGAGAAAATTGTATCTGTAAATAGTAATCTTAGGGCTAGAAGGACTGCTAATATTGAAGGCAATGAGATTACTGGTTTAGTTGTGGATTCTCCTAATATTATTTGTAATGATATAAATGTTAGTAGTGGTAAAATGTGTCTTAATAAAGGAAATACTTTGTTAGATAGAAAAAGAGAAGATTTAATTAATGTATTAAAAAGAAATTAGAGATAAATGTAAAGATATTAATGAATTAAAAAGTTAAGAAAGTGTCTGAAAAGATTCAAGGTAGACCAATAAGAAAAGTATTAAAAAGATAGGCATGTTGTCTATCTTTTTATTCTAATTTTTATATAATTGTTAATGCTATATTTATCTTCGTTAATGTCATAGAAGATATAGGTATGTGGTGGATTATATGTTAGATATATAAAGCCTAGATATGATAATAATATTACTGGGATAGTTATTAAATTTAGTATTTTTTTAATTCTTTTTTTCTTTTAATATATTATAACTTACTATTTGAGTTATTATGTATACTATTAATAATAATGATATTGATATAAATGGAGATTCTCCTAGTAAATTATATAGTGGTAAGTATATTACTAGATATATTGGTATTCCTATTAGGGCAGTAAAATATAATTGAAAATTAAAAATTATTATATTTTTATATTATATTTTTTTAGTAAGAGATAATCTATTATTCCATATAATAGTGTTGATGTAAATAGTATTTTCATATGTTCCCAGATACTTTCATTTACTGGAAAAAAAATTAAAAGAAAATATTATGTTTGGAAATAGTTTATAGGCAAAGTGAGATAGGAATGATAGTAGAAATATTCCTAAGACAGATAGTATCTTTATTTTTTTTAGATTCATAATTCCTCCTTTTACTTTAATTATATTATTAGTATGGTTAATTATTTTTTTAAAATATATGTTGTTAATTTTTGAGATTATAAGCTCAAAATTATTTTTTTGAAGACTTTAGGCTTCAAAAACAGTGAACAACGAAGTGTGAGCTGAAATGAGTAAAAAAAGCCTTTTATATTTTTAGGCCTTTTTTTAGTATAATATATTATGTGATAGTATGAAGAAAAAGTTATATATTTATTGGTATATTTTTTTAATATTTATTTTTGTGTATTACTATTATTTTTAAGTAGTATGGTAACAGGGAATGTTTCTATTAAGAAAGAAACTGATATACTTGATGTTCAAAGTAATAAAGAAGTTTATTTTACTGCTTATGGTTATAGTATAGATAATCCTAATATTATTGTTAATCCTTATGGTAATAGTCCACTTACTGGTGTTGTTATGTTTGAAACTAGTGATTATAGTGAGGTTAATATTTGTATTATGGATAAAAAGTGGTAAATGTGATATTGATTATACTTTTTGGTAAAGAGAAGTATCATATTATTCCAATATATGGTTTATATGCTGATTATAATAATGTTATTTTGATTAGAAGTGAAGGTAGGACAAATACTATTAATATTAAAACAGATAGTTTACCTGATGATTTTGGTGAGATTTTGTATAATGAAAATTATTCTTTTTATAATGGTAATTATCCTTATGCTAGTGATAATGAAGGTAATGTTAGATGGTATTTTAATAAAAATTATTATGGTAATATTACTTTAGATAGTGGTTATGTTTTTTTATTGGTAATGATAGTTATACAGAAAATGGACATAGTACAGGTATTTATAAGATGAACTTACTTGGAAAAATATTTAGTGAGTATTTACTTGAGGATGATTATTTTGGTTATAGTACTTATTATGATGGTAAGATTTATGCTATTTCTAAGGATGTTGTTGTAATTGATAGTCAAACTGGTGATATTGTTACTAAATATAAAAATGATAATTATGATTTACTTGATGTTTGTGATGGTAATATTTTATTTAGTAAAGATAGTGAGTGGTTTGGTTTTAGTGAGGGCAAGATTGTTTCTGTTAATCATTTATTAAAAGATAATAAGTATAGTTTTTATGGTGACAATGATAAGTATAGAGTTGTTCATGGTGTTAGATATGGAAATTTAAGAGTTACTGATAGGTATAAGAAAGATATTTCTATTATTAAATATGATAAATATGAAGATTCTATTATTGATATAAAAAAATGGATGTTAATAGAATTAGTGTTTATAATAAAAAAATGGTAATAAAATATATTTGATACTTGATAAGTTATTTGATAAGAGAATATATGAAATAAAAAGATATTAAGTATATTAATTTAAATGGTCTTAATGGAAAATATACTGTTTATTATAAAATAGATGGTAGAGTGTATAAAACTGATTATTTTATTGAGGTGTAAAGATGAATAGGGTTATTTTACATATTGATGTTAATAATGCTTTTCTTAGTTGGACCGCGACTTACATGCTTAAGAAGGGTTATAAGTATGATATTAGGAATAGATATGCTATTATAGCAGGTGATGAATCACAAAGAAGAGGGATTGTTTTAGCTAAAAGTAATCTTTGTAAAAAGTGTGGTGTTGTTACTGCGGAAGCTATTTATTCTGCTAGAAGGAAGTGTCCTTATTTGGAAATTTATAAACCTAACTATGAATTATATAAGTATTTTTTTCAGATAAAATGTATAATTATTTATGTCAGTATACTGATATTATCGAAAGGTATTCTATAGATGAATGTTTTTTAGATTATACTGGAAGTATGAAGTTATTTGGTGATCCAATAGAAGTTGCATATAAGATAAAAAAATGATATTTTTTTAGGTTATTTGGTTTTTACTGTTAATGTTGGTGTTGGTAATAATAAGTTACTTGCTAAGATGGCATCGGATTTTGAAAAACCTAATAAGGTTCATACTTTATTTAGTAATGAAGTTGAAAGTAAGATGTTTCCTCTTATGGTTGATGATTTATTTATGATTGGTAAAGCAAGTAGTAAGAAACTTCATACAATGGGCATTAATACGATAGGAGAACTTGCTAGGTATGATGAAGATAAACTCATTTTATCTTTTAAATCGATGGGAAAGATGATGCATGAATATGCTAATGGTATTGATAATAGTCCTGTTTATTATGAGAGAGAAGCTGCTAAAAGTATTTCTTCTTCGACAGTACTTCCTTATAATTATCACGATGTTGTTATGATACACGATGTTATTCATGACTTATCTTGTGAAATTGGTAGAAAATTAAGAGACAATAAAAAATATGCTAGTACTATTGGTGTTTGGATTAAATATAACTATTTTGAAAAATATAGTAGACAACTAAAATTAGATTTTAGTATCTCTACTGATGAAGAAATATATAACAATGCATGTAATGTTTTTGATGATTTATGGAATCATGATAGTGGTATACGAAGTGTTTGTGTGTTTATTAGTGGTTTTTCTGATGAGCGAAAAAAACAATTGTCTTTGTTTGATTTGCCTTCTGGTGATGATTTTGATAATGATAAACTTCAAAATGTTATTGACGAAATAAGGGATAAGTATGGGAATAAGGTTATTGTTTATGGCTGTGATAAAGTTGATAGGAGATGATTAGCATGGATTTTTAATAATGAAAAAAAGTAATTAATAATATTGATATTATGGTACTTATAAGTAGTATTTCATATTTATCTATTGATGATAAAAATAAGGTGCTTTCTTTTACCTTTTAGTTAGGGAAAGAATTAAGAAAGATCTTCTTTTAAGGTGTTTAAAAGGGGATGTTTATGGTAATTTTAGAAAGATTATTTCTTTATTAGGTGTTGATAATTTTATTTCTATTTTTGATTATAGTTCTATTCATGATACATTTAAAATACTTGGGAGAGATGACTTTACTGGTTATAATAACGATTATAAATTGGAAAATTATGCTAAAATTGATGATGAGATTAATATGAGTATTCATAGAAATTCTAATGAATATAAACTTTTTGTATGTTTGGTAGAGGAGTCTCCTGATAAAGTGCTGGAATGGATACTTAATGATGATGATTTATTTAAGGAATATATTAACATTAGTGATAATATGTATTCTATGGTTAGTATGTTTAGCTATGATCTTATTGTTAAACTTATATATAAATTGGAAAAAAACTTGGTTTTGGTACAGGAAATGTTTCTTTTAAATTTTTTTCTAGTGTTAATTTTTGAAGATAAGATTAGACTCCTTGAGGAAGGTTTTAGTGATGAGACTATTATTAAGTTAATTGATGATTTTGATGTTAATGCTAAATCTCATTTCTTTCTTAATGATAAAAAGGGCTATTTATTTATATAAAAAGGTAAATGGTTTTACTAATCTTATTAGGTCAGGAGTTAGATTTAGTAGGGATATATTATTACAGAATGATTTTTTTGATAAACTTAAACATTCTAATTTTTTTCCGAATTTAGGAGAAATATTAATGCTGTTGAAAAAAATATAATGATCCTTTAATTATTCAAAAGTAAGCTTTCTAAATATTATGATGAGCTAATTAATGAATATGATAAAGATAGGGGTATTTTTTTAAGTATTATGGAGAGATTCTTGATAATCCTAATTTACTTAAGGAAAATATGAGGGATGATTTTTATATTTTTAATTTTGATGTTAGGTATGTTTTTACTTCTTATATAGATTATAATGATGATGGAAAGTTAGTTTTAAAAAATAGTGATGAGTTACTTGATAAACTTAAGAATATTACTAGTTTGAAACTTAGTGAAGTGATTGTTGATGCTTTATTTTGTGATAATATTTATAATGTTTGGCTTAATATTAGAGAAATGCTTAGATATAATAACTCTATGTCTTCTTCTGATAGAATTATTAATGGTGAAAGAGTTAGTTTTTATGAATTAATTTTTGATTTTGATAATGTTTCTTCAAATGATAAAATTGAATTATTTAACAAGTTTAAAGACAAGAGTATTAATTTTATGTTTTATGATGATTTGAGAAAAATTGAAGAATTATGCTTATGATAAAATTAAAGATGATATGTTTGTTATTTCTAATAATGATGATAAAATTAATGATGAATTTAGTAAAAAAAGTATGGTACTACTATTTATGATTTAAGAGATAGTAAGTATACGATGATGGTTAGAACTCTTGGGTGTAGATATCAAGAAGGGACAAACAATAGTAGGGATTGTTATTCTATTATTTCTGATGAAAATAATGAAGTTTATGAGCATGGTAACTATGATAATATATATGGGTATTCTTTTTTTGATAATGATATGGTTATTCATATGTTAGAGAAGGATTCTTTTAGTAGTGATATTAGTGATAGAAGTGGTGTTAGTAGATATGTTAATAGAATAATGACCTCTAAAGAACTTACTAATGGTAGTAGTTGGTATAGTGAGGTTGATATTGCTAATAAAAAGGATGATAATGGTAAATGTAAGACAATGAGACCTGATTTTATTATTGCTTATGATTTTGTTAGTGATTTAAATGTTATAGAAAGTAAAAGGCTTGGTATTCCTATTGTATTAATTAAAAAAAGTTTGCTTAAGGATAGTGATAGGATATATACTGGTTTTAATGATGATGTTGATATTTATAATAGTTTTGATGGATATAGAAATAAAATTGTTAGATAGGAAAGGTGATTTGAGATGAATGATATTATTATTGATGGTATTGTTAATAATTTAGGTATAAAAAAAGAAAGTGTAATTGCAACTTTAAATTTATTAGATGAAGGTGCTACTATTCCTTTTATTGCTAGATATAGAAAAGAGGTTACTGGGGCACTTGATGAAGAAAAAATTAGAAGTATTAATGATGTTTATGAGTATCAAGTTAATTTATTTAAAAAGAAAGGAAGATGTTATTAGACTTATTGATGAAAAAAAGGTCTTCTGACTGAAGAAATTAAGGATAATATATTAAAATGTGAAAAAAATTAGTAGATGTTGAAGATATTTATAGGCCTTATAAGGAAAAAGAAAAAAACTAAAGCTACTGAGGCTATTAAAAAAATGGGTTAGAGCCTCTTGCTAAAAATAATTATGTCTTTTTAAAAAAATGTTGACATTAAGGAAATTGCAAAGTCTTATCTTAATGAAAATGTTAAGGATGTTGAGGCCGCTACTGAAGGTGCTAGTTATATTATTGCTGAATGGATTAGTGATAATGCTAGCTATCGTAAGTGGATTAGAAATAATATGATGAATAGGGGAATTATTAAAACAAAAAAGAAAAAGAATAGTGAAGATAATGAAGGTACTTATGAAATGTATTATGATTATGAAGAGAAGATAAAGTTTATTAAACCTCATAGGGTTCTTGCTATTAATAGGGGTGAAAAAGAGGGGGTACTTTCGGTAAATATTTGTGTAGATGATGATTATATTATTTCTTATTTAGAGGGAAAGATTATCAAAAATAATGATGTGATGTCTGCTGATATAGTTAAAAATGCTATTAAAGATAGTTATAAAAGGCTTATTATTCCTAGTATTGAAAGGGAGGTTAGAAGTGAACTTAAGGAAATTAGTGAGGAGGCCGCTATTAAAGTTTTTGGTGATAATTTAGAAAATCTTATTTTAACACCTCCTATGAAGGATGTTACAGTTCTTGGTTTTGATCCGGCTTTTAGGACTGGATGTAAACTAGCAGTTGTTAGTCCAACTTCTCAGGTTCTTAATATTTCGGTTATTTATCCTCATGAACCACAAAAATAAATGGGATGAAGCAAAAAAAGTTTTTAATGGATTTATTTTAAAAAAAGTATGATGTTGATGTTGTTGCTATTGGTAATGGTACTGCTTCTAGGGAAAGTGAAAAATTAGTTGCAGAAACTATTAGTGAATATAAGGAAAAAGATGTTAAATATATTATTGTTAGTGAAGCTGGGGCTAGTGTTTATTCTGCTAGTGAACTTGCTATTAAGGAATTTCCTAATTTAACTGTTGAAAAAAGAAGTGCTATTAGTATAGCAAGAAGATTACAGGATCCTTTGTCAGAACTTGTAAAAATTGATAGTAAGAGTATTGGTGTTGGTCAATATCAACATGATGTTAATGAAAAATTAGATGAATCTCTTGATTTTTGTTGTTTCTAAATGTGTTAATAATGTTGGTGTTAATATTAATACTGCTAGTTCATCTATTTTTAAAAGTATATTTCTGGTCTTACTAGGAATTCTATTGATAAAATAATAAAATATAGGGAAAAATCATGGTAAAATTGTATCTAGAGATGAGCTTATTAAAAATAAGGTTCTTTCTCCTAAAACATATGAACAATCTATAGGTTTCATGAGAATTATTGATGGAAGTAATCCTATGGATGTTACTTCTATTCATCCAGAAAGCTATAATATTTCTTTAAAATTACTTAATATGTATGAATTTAATGTTACTGATCTTGGTAGTAAGAAGTTGAATGATATTTTAAATAATGTTGATATTAATAGTGTTAGTAGTAGTCTTGGTACTGATATCTATACATTACAGGATATTATTAAATGTCTTTCTAAACCTAATAGAGATTTTAGAGATGATTTTGATAAACCTTTACTTAAGAGTGATGTTTTAAAAATTGAAGATTTAAAGGTTGGTATGGAACTATCTGGTACAGTTAGAAATGTTGTTGATTTTGGTGCATTCATTGATATTGGGCTTCATGATGATGGACTTGTTCATATTTCTAAAATGACTGATAAATTTATTAAGCATCCTAGTGAAGTTGTGGCTGTTGGAGATATTGTAACATGTTATGTTGATGATATTTCTTTAGAAAGAAATAGGGTTAGTTTATCTTTAATTAATCCTAATTTAGTTAAAAAAATTAATGTTTTTTTATGTAAAAAAAAGTAAATTTTTTGATAAATTTACATAAAATAATTGACAGATGGGCAATTTTTATAGTATCATTATTATTGCCTACTGATGCAGGTGTAGTTTAATGGTAGAACCTCAGCCTTCCAAGCTGACTGCGTGAGTTCGATTCTCATCACCTGCTCCAGATTGATAGGAAACTCGAACTTTTCGAGTTTAAGTAATAAATGCTAACTAGAAATAGTTAGTTTTTTTGTTATTTAAGAAAGGATAGTGATGAGTTATGACAATAGAAACTAAAAAAACTTGTAATAAGTGAAGAATTAAAAAAAGAAAGATTGAAATGATATGTAAGTTTGCTTATGTGGAATATTCCTTTACTAATGGATATATTATAAATCTTAAAAAAATACTAATATAGCCTATGTAAAAACCCCATATTTTTGAAAGTTAAAGGCAATGACTACTTAATATTTGAAGATAGTGAAAATGTCTTTATAAACGGTTATAATAACAAAAATTAAGTTTAAAGATTTAGAACAATACTTAAAAAAATGAACTAATATGGTTTGACAAACTAAAAAAATAAATGATACAATATAAAAACCAATAAAAGGAAGCAGTATCTAGTCTTTTTATTAGAAAGTGAGGTACTACATGAAAAAAAGCAAACAAAATATCATATTGAATTTTTATAGGAAGTTAAAGATATTAGTTTAAACTAGTGTTTTTTTAGCTTCTTTTTTTATTAGAAAAGGAGTTGATATGAATATGGATGAAAAAATCAAAAGTGCTGGTATATATATTAGAGTTTCTACTTTTGACCAAGCAAGAGAAGGATTTAGTTTGAGAGAACAAGAAGAAAGATTAAAAGAGTTTTGTAAATTTAAAAGATATAATATTTATAAAGTGTATCAAGATGCAGGAATAAGTGCTAAAAAAATGACAAAAGACCTGCTTATCAAGAAATGATAGAAGATGTTAAAAAAAGGTAATATTAATGTTATTGTTGCTTTAAAACTAGACAGATTAACTCGTTCTGTATATGACATTGAAAAATTAATGAAATTTGTTAATGACTATGAATGTGATATAGATTGTATGGCTGATGAATCAAACACTACTACATCCAATGGTCGTATGGTTATGAGAATAATGACTAGTGTTTCTCAAAAATGAAATTGAAAAGTGTTCTGAAAGAACTAAATTTGGTATGGCAGGTGCAATTAAAAAAACGGTCATATTCCTAATAGAACTGGATTAGGTTTTTAAAAAGAGAAAACAAAAAGTTAGTACCTGATCCACTAACTAAAGATATAATAGTTAGAATATTTGATTTATATTTAGAAGGTAAAAAGTCATCAAGCAATTGCTAATATCTATAATAAAGAAAAAGTATTAGGAAAAAAACTAATTGGTACGATTCTACAATACAAAAGATATTATCTAATGAACTTTATAAAGGTGATTACGTAAATGGCAAAAAGAACAAAACACCCAACTTATTATGAAAAATGTTATTGAACCTATTGTTTCAAAAAGAGAAATGGGAAAGTTGTCAGTATCAAAAAAATTAAGAAATGCTAGACATTATGAAAGAACAGCAACTTATTTATTTACTAATAAGTTAAAATGTTCTAAATGTGGTAATTTTTCTAGGTGGTCATGCTACTACAAAAAAACTAATGGTAAAAAAATACTATTACTATAAATGTAATACTTGTAAAAACTTATTTCAATGAAATAGATATTGAAAAAAAGAATTAAAAAGCATTTATGCTAGAACTTGCTAAACAAGATGACCTTATTAATAATTACTATACGCCATTTATTAAATCAAAATTAGAAGATAAAACAGAAGATTATAAAAAAAGAAATTAAAGATTTAGATAAACAACTAGATAGAATTAAAAACAGCTTATATTAAAGGTGTTGTAAAAACTAGAAGATTTTTGATAAAGAAATAAAACATATCGAATATCAAAAATCTGATTTAGAAAAAAAGGCAAAAAGGACAAAAAAACAATATGAGGATTTAAGTTTCACCCTTAATGATTTATTAATTATACAAGATATACAAGAAATAGAATTTTTATACTAACCCAGATGTTTTTAAATAATTGGTCTAATAAATCAAAAGAAGATAAACAAAAAAATAATTGGTAAATATATTGATAATATAACTATTGAAAAAGAAAAAAACAATAAATTTGAAATATCTAATATTGAATTTAGAAAAAAATTATTTAGAGGATATGATATATAATCACTATAAATTTAATACACCTTGTAATGTGTATATGTATGAAGATGAATATGGAATACCACTAAAAACTAAATCATGAACTTAAAAACTATGAAAGAAGCAGAAAAATTATTTTTAAAAAGATTAGAAAAAAATATGTTGGAGATTATAAATTAAACTATTATATAAGTGAAATTGATGAAAAAAAGAAAATAGATTTAATTATACTCAAAATAACGATGTTGAAAAAAATAATTAGATTAATTGGTATTGGAGATAAGAGAAAAAAAGATGATTTTTAAATTAGGCGTTATTACTTTAGACTTATCTATGTTTAAAGATAAAAGATGGGAAAAGAAATTTATAAGAAACTATTTGATAAATTAGAAAAAAAGAAAGACTAACATAGCCAAAATTATGTTAGTCTTTAATCATCCTATAAATTTTTACAAAAAAAATAATCAAGTAGGATGATTTAATAAATATTAAATGCTTTATTTTTATAAGGTTTAACTTTCATATCAACCTAATATCAACCTACCTCGTAGGTTGAATTTCGTAAGTACGAAATCAGTATTGTGTAACACTATACCCTTATGAAATAAGGAAAAAGTTTAGTATAGTTGCACAAGTTTCTTATCCTGCTTTTTTTCACATATACTAATATTTATATATGAAATCATCCTATTTATAAAAAAAGTAAAAAAAGATCAACTATTAAAGTTGATCTCAACGATAAATTGTAATTTATTATTTATTATTTATTTCTTTTTAACAAATATTATTCCAAGTATTGCTGTTATAACAATAACCATAAGTGGAGCTACTTTGAAATATACCCATTCAAACGAATGCCATAAAGTTCCAATTACTGACCACTCTGGATCACTATAATCCCATGATTGATATGGACTTCCTAATATTGCTAATAAGATAAATAATATTATTAAACATACATCAGCAACTATTAATGTATTAACTAACATTTTTTTCTTTTTTTGCTTTTTGTTTCATTGCTAATTGTTCATTAATGACTTCTAACTTTTCTGATATTACTTTTTAAATCATTTTTTTCTTTTTTTCTTCTATACTTTCACCTAGAATTTCACTAACGGGTGTTTCTAATATTTCTGATATAGTCATTAACATTTCAGCATCTGGTACAGATAAACCTGATTCCCATTTTTGAAACTGTTTGTCTAACAACATGTAATTTGATGCTTAATTCTTCTTGTGAAAGTCCTTTATTTTTTTCTTAATATTTTTTTAAATTATCTTTTTAACATAATACACTTTCTCCTTTCATCAAATTCAGTTTATTATAAAAAAATACCCGTTGCCGCAAGCAATGCTTTTTTTAACATAACGATAAATTGTAATTTGTCTTTTTACAATAATAGCATAAAAAAAGGAAAAGTAGTTATTGTTAATCAACTATTGCATTTTTTTCTAATTCTCATAAATACTTTTTAAATCTTTCTCTGTCTACATTCTCTTGATTATTAATATAGTCCAAGTATTTTTTTCTTTATTTTCTTCTGTATATGGAGTATCAGAATATAAATCTTGTAATAATATTGTTCCGTTTGGCTGTCCAATACCCACAAATATATAATTTTTCACCTATCTTTGGTAATTCCTCATCCGTTATATAATCACCTTTATGCAATATAAGAGTTCCATCTTTATCATATCCACCAGGATAAGTTACTTTTAATTATATTTTTGTAGATCACCCTTCAAATTTTTCTGTTACCTCGATTTCATATATAGTTCTAGCTGAGCCATAATCTGAGAATGTCCTTTCAATTTCCTTATCTACCTTTCCTATAAACACATAATCAGCAAATCCAACTTGATAATATGGATTTGTTTCTTCATTCACAAGTACTGTATCATAATTTAATTTGCCATTTGGCTTATAATTTGAATTTCTATTGTTAAAGTACCAAATTACACCACAAATCATAGCAATTATAAAGATAACTAAAATAGATAAAATAATAATTTTTTTCTTTTTTTCATAACAATACCTCCTTTATTTTTGTTCTTATTTTTAATAAAAAAATAAGCTTTAATTCTACTAATAATCAACTACATAGTAACATATTTTTAAAAAAAGTTACAACTTTTTGTTCAAAAAAATGATTATCGGCAAATTACTATTTATTTAACAAATCACTAAATTGTAATTTGTAATTATTATTCTGATGGGCAATTATAATTTGTATTTTTTTAAATGTTGGAATTACCGTTATTACATCATCGCTAACACAATAATAAGTATCAATTAAAAATACCTTTGTCTACATAACTATCACTATCATTAGCATCTTCAATTCTCCAACTTATTATTGGGCCATTTTTTTAAATACTATTGCTTGAATTGTGTCTAATATTACAATTGACAAAATAGTAATAACTATTGTTAATAATATTATTATAAACTTATTCTTTTTTTACCTTTTTTTATTTCTTTTTGCAGAATAATCAAGTGTATCAATTAAAGTTTCCTCACTTTTTTTGAATCGATTTCTTCTTTAGTAAATCTCTCACCATTTAATATTTCCGTAACCGAGACTTCTAAAATGTGACTTAATGGTTTTTAACAATGACAAATCCATTAAGCCCAATCCTCTTTCCCACTTGCTTACAGCATTTTTTTGGTTATCCCTAATTTTTTTCTGCTAACTGTTCTTGAGTTAATTTTTGCTTTCTTAATTTAGCAATAAATTTTTCCTATTTTTTTCTTGATTCATTTTATCACCATCCAAGAACAATATATCAATTTTTTTATCTAATATTAAACATACTATTAGTTCACTTTCAAATTACTATTTGTCTTTTCAGTTCCTATTATATCATTTTATTTACTTAAAATATTAAAATGTTGGTTAATTTTACTAAAATCATGTTATACTAATTTTAGTTAGCAGTTGTTACTACCTATAAATTGTTGCTTTTAATGGTTGTTTTACCAGAACCTTAAGGGCTCCATTGGGAAATCTGTTCGAACTTTTATGTTTGAACTTAATATAGAAAAAGTATCAATTTCTAAATGAAGTTGATATTTTTTTGTGTTAAGAAAGGATTTAATTATGATTAATATTATTAGTAAACCAATAGAGTTTGATACTGAATTAAAAAAAGGAAAATTGAGTTTATATGTGATTTTTTTGTAATACTAAACCGAAAAATAATAAATGGTAATATAAGAAATATAGAACACTCTAATTTATCTTATATTGAACCACATAGAGTTATTATTAAAGGAATTACTTTCCTAGCATTTAATTATTCTAAAATACTCTATATCGGTAATCTATCAAATTCTATTGAGATTAAAAGATTTAGAAGATTATATAAAAAAATTGAAATAGTTATTTAAATATCAACTTCAACTAATACTACTTATTCCCTAAACAGGGAATTGACAAATCATAAAAAAGTGATATTATAAATAACCAATGAAAGAGGTATTCTCTAGAAAGAGAGGTACATCTATGAAATATAAACATAAAATATCGAAATTTTATAATATTGAATTTATTGAGGAGTCAGTAGTATTTAGACTTTACTAGATACTATTGTCTCCTCTTTTTTAGTAAAAAGGAATGATTGTTTAATGAATAATGAAAAGAAAGTTGCTGGTCTTTATATAAGGGTTTCAACTGAAGATCAAGCTCGTGAGGGATTTAGTTTACCAGAGCAAGAAAAACGATTAAGAGTAATGTGTGAGTATAAAGGTTATGAAATATACAAAGTATATGAAGATGCTGGTATATCGGCTAAAACTGGTAATACAAGGCCTGCTTTTGAAGAACTATTACAAGACATACGAGAAAAGAAATGTAATACTATCGTTGTATTAAAACTTGATAGACTTACAAGAAGTGTATTTGATTGGGAAAAGATAATTAGATTTTTAGAAGAAAACGATGCTTATTTAGATTGTGCTAATGATGATATAAATACTACTAATGCTAATGGAAAAATGATTTCAAGAATACTTACATCAGTTTCACAAAATGAAATTGAGAGAACAAGTGAAAGAACTAAATTCGGTATGGCTGGAGCAATTAAACAAGGACATATTCCTCATAAAGCACCTTTTGGCTATAAACATGAAAATAAAAAACTTGTTCCAGATGAAGCAACAAAGGATCAAATTATTAGAATATTTAATTTATATCATCAAGGTAATTCATATCAAACAATTAGTAATCTTTATAATAAAGAAAAAAAGTATTTGGTAAAAACAAATTGGTGTGATGGAACTATTTTTAAAAAAATACTTGAAAAATGAAATATATAAAGGCGACTTTGTTCATGGTAAAAGAAATAAAAATCCAATTTATTATGAAGATGTTGTCGAACCAATAGTATCAAAAGAATTATGGGAAGAATGCCAAGTCCAAAAAGAGAAAAAGAACTCTAGAAATTATAAACGAAAAGAAGATTATTTATTCTTACAAAAAAATTTAAAGTGTCCTAAATGTAATAGAATACTTGCTGGTAAAGCAACAACTAAAAAGAACGGAAATGTTTATTATTACTATTATTGTCATGATTGTAAGATAAACTTTAAAGAAGCAGACATAATGAAATTATTTGATGAGTTTATTGAAGATATTCAAGAATATGATTCAATGGTTAATCAAACACTTCTTCCAATGATTAAAACTAAATTAAATAATCCTAAAGATAAATTGATAAAAAGAATTAAAACGAACATAAACTTAAAGCTGAAAGAATTAAAAAAGCATATATAAATGGTTCATTTACTATTGAGGAATATGATACAGAAAAAGCAATAGTTGAAAATGTTATAAAAGATTTAGAACATAAGATTATAGATTGTGAAATAAATGAAAATTTAAATCTTACTGCTGAAGATGTTTTTAATAAGAAGAGATATCGATTATATAAATAAAATTGTAGATTCAGAAGATTATGAAAAAAACATACTGAAACATGGAAAGATTTAACACGAGAAGAAAAATGTAATCTTATTATGAGATATGTTGATAATGTAGAACTAGAATTATATGGTAATAACAAAATAAGACTCGGTGAAGTATATTTTAGAGAAAGTATGTGTAAGCCATGTAATGATTTATATGATGCTGGTTTTCTTGATAAAAGAGATTATGCAATACTAGGTAATATTGGTATGAAATTAAGATTTAGTGAATACCTACCAATTGAGAAAGTTAGTGAAATAGTATTTACTTTAAGGCAAGTTTATAATGTAGGTTATTTTGAAGCCACTTATTATTATAAAGATAAAGTCATGTTCTTTAATGATTATGAAAAATAGAAATATTGTAAGAATATTCCCATTAGAAGATTATAGAAAAAAATGGATAAAATAGATAAACTACAATTAGGAGTTATCTATATTGGTAATAATGAAAAAAATGTTTATTAGAAGATAAAGAAGATATATACACTATTATTCCAGAAAGAACTAATTGTAGATTTTTATGAATTAGATGAAGAAACAAAAAAAGAAGAAATTAGAATCAATAGAAAAAGCAAAACAAATGAGAAAAAAATTTTTTTAAAAAGAAATGATAATGTTAGTCAAGAACAACGATAGTTGCTTGTGAAATTCTTGACTAACAAAAAAATATAAATAATAATGGAATAACATCAAAACAAAATCACTTTTTCGTTTTGATGTTATCTATCATATAAAAAGTTTTTGTTTACTTTTTTTAAAAAGTAATAACAAACGAACACGTTTTGTTGAAAACTGGTTCAATGAAAGTGGGAAAAGTTTGTTTAGATAAATTATGAAAATAATCGTTAGTTATTTGAATAATTTACATAGATAAAATAAAAAAAGCAGTGCTTTCTATTTTTATCAATACTTTATGTAGTTTTAATGCCTCAAGCATTATTACGAAATAAAGTATAAACGGTTTCTAAGGTGGTAAACCTTAGCTTCCATATCTTGTCTCTGACAAGATATATAGGAAGTTATGAATAATGACAAAGCCACTTTCGTGCCATTTTCAATATTCATATTTTAAGGAGGTGTAAAAGTATGGAATTATCTTATTCACTACATTTAGGAAATGATAAAAACAAATCTATTAAAGCAAGATAAGAAGCAAAAAAATACTCCATCAGGTACTACATCTAAAAATAACAATGCTATTCAAAATGTTAAGCAATTAGGAAAAGTTAATCATCATAATTTAAGACAATATGATAATAATCAAGAACTAATAAAAACTATCAAAGGTTCAAATGATATTGTTAAAGATGTTAAAGAATTATATTTAGATTTATTTGAAGAAGCAAGACTTGAATATAATAATAAACAAACTAGAGATGATAGAAAGATAGATAATTATTTTAATAAAATTGCTAATGATACAAAAACATGATCTTGCTTGTGAAATAGTTATTGAACTTGGAAATATGGAATATTGGGATGAGAAAAGTTTAGAGTATAAATACGGGATGACACAAGTATTTGAACAACAATTAGAAGATATACAAGAAATAGTTCCAGACTTTTTATATAGCAAATGCTACTATACATTTTTGATGAACACTCTCCTCATATGCATATAGTTGGAGTTCCAGTTAAAGAAAATTGTAAAACTGGTTTATCAAGACAAGTTGGAAAAACTTCTATCTTCACAAAAGAATCATTAGTAGTTATTCAAGATAAAATGAGAGAAAGATGTATTGATGAATTTAATATTGCTTATGGTATGGATTCAAAATTAAAGGAAAAACAAAAAGGTAAAAATCGAGATATAACCTCATACGAAAGAAAACTCTTTAATGAAAGAGTTAAAGGTCTTAAACAAGAAATTTCTAATTTAGAGAATGAAGTATCTGATTTAGAAGATAATAAACAAAATATTAATAAACAAATAACTAAACTTAATAAAGATAAAAGATGATATAGTTGATGAAATAGATAAAAAAAGAAAAAAATCAATGATAAAATTATACTTAAAACCCAAAAAAATCAACTATTAAACGAAAATCAAAAATTGAAAGAAGAAAATGATAATTTAAAGCATGAGAATTATCAACTTAAATATAAAAAAACGAAGAATTAGAAGAACAAAAAGAATTATTTACTTTATTACATTAAAAAAAGTGTTTTTAGATAAAATGCCTAAAGTTATTAAAGATATAGTTGATAAAAATATTTGATAGAAATATGAGTGTTGATTTATATAAAAAGTCAGTATGATTCAGAAATGTTAGAAAAAGCAACAAAAAAAAGAATTGAAGCAAATAATAAAAAGGTTTAATTTATTTAATAAAAAAAGAAATTGAAAAAGCAACTAAACATTTAAATGATGAAATGGACGAAGCTGTTGAAGAGTTTTATAAAACTAAAAAAGATAAAGAAAAAAAGATGATAGCTTATCACTTTAAAAAGCTATCATCTTTATTATTTTAAATTTTATCTTTATCAATTCCTCTTGCTTCAAAAACTATTATAAATTTTAGTCATGTCGCGATATTTACCTTTTTTTAATTCTTCAGAGTAAGAATCAAATTCAATATTATCAGAATTATCAGATAATTCCTTATCAATATCGTACGAAACATTAACTAATTCATAAGATATAGGTTCATTAATATCATTAGAATTTAATAATCCGGAAATTATTAAGTAATTAGCAACTGTAGTATTCTTTACATTACCATCTTTATCATCATTTCTAAACACATCTATTGAATTTCCAACTGAACCAGTGTTTATTATAAATCTATTATATATTTTTTTGTAGATAAGGCGTATGTATATGTCCATATATTAATACATCTGCTTTTTTTATCTGATATTGTATTTTCACTTGGTAATAGCAATTCATATAATCTTTCTAATTTATCAATATTCCCAGCAAATTTATCTATCTTTTGTGGATGTGCATGTACTAATCTAACTAATCTTCCACTCATATAAAATTCATAGCAAAATGGCAAATTATTTAAAAAAATTGCTGTTTCACTATTTATCTTACTTTTTATTCCAATTAATTCTATTAATTTCTTCTTGTGATTTATTAGTTAAATCTATATCACTAGTAAAGTATTCATCACAATTTCCTTTTATAATTACTTCACAAGAATTTCTAATTAAATCAACACATTCTTGTTGATGACTACCTTTTGCTATAATATCACCAAGACAATAAATGTTATCAATATTTCTTTTTTTAATATCATTTTAAAAACCGATTTTTAATGCTTCTAAATTACCATGTATATCCGAAATTATTGCAATTCTATCCATTCTTTCACCTCACTTTAAAATTGTAATTTTTCTATTACTTTTATATTTGTATTAGATAGATTTTCCTTTAATACTTTTCCATATGTTGGTTCTCCTATTATAGAGCCATAATGTATTGGTATAACAATTTTAGGATTTATTCTTTTAACTAATTCAGTTGCTTCCTTAACATCCATTGTAAAATGTCCACTAATTGGAATAAAAGCGATATCACATTTGATGTTATTTGCTTCTTCTGTTATATCTGTATCTCCGGCAATATAATATGTAGTATTATCTATGGTTACTATATATCCTAGCCAGTTATTTATTCTAGGGTGAAACTGCTTTTCATTATTGTATGCTGGTATAGTTTTAATATTTATATTATCTAAGTTAGTTTCATCAAATGGTTCTAAATATATGTAATCACTAAATTCTATTTTTACTAATTACATCTTCCATTGATTTTTGGAGCAACAACAATAGTAATATCATTTTATTAACTTTTTTTCAATTGACTCATTAACCATGTGATCATAATGATTATGGGTAATAAATATAATATCAGCATCATGTCTATCAGTTTCTATCTTATATGGATCAAAATAAATTACCTTATCAAATCCTAATCTTATGCTACTTTGTGTGTTTACTTCAATATTATTTATATTCATAGTGCCCTCCTAACAATATCTTATATCTTTTTCATATAATAGATAGAATATTCCTCAAATCCCTCTTTTTTATAAAGGCTAACTGCTGGTGTGTTATTCTCAAATGCATTTAATTTAACATATTTTTGTACCTTTTTTTCTTAACAATACTAGAAAAATTCATCAATTAATTTTTTTACCTATGCCTTGTTTTTCTAGATGCTTTATCAACACATAAACAATCTAAGTAAGCCACAGGATCTCTATAATATATACCTGAATTTTTCAACAATATATCCGTTTACATATCCAATTATATTTTTTTATCAATTTCAGCAACAAGAAATATTTTTCTTTCTAGAAGATATATATTTTAATTCTTTTTTTCTCTATATATATCGCTTAAATAAGAATCTTCTTTAATATTTTTTTGGTTTTATCTAATGGTGCCTCTGTTTTTCTTAATTGATCTGCTAACTTTATTATGTCTTCAATATCACTTTTTTTAGCTCTTCTAATAATAATTTCTTTCATAGTATTTACTCACTTTCTAAAAGATTCTTTATAGTTTCAAATTCTGTATAACCACTTTCTTTATTCAGATGTCCACCATTAGGGATTATGATTTCATCGGCATCAAGTTTTATTGCTAAATTATGAAATACATTTTGTGGTATATAAGAATCATTATCTCCATATATACATATAATTTTTATTACATAGTTCTTTTTAATTTTATTTAATTCTCCATCAGCAATATAAAAGGTCTTATTAACGATATTATGAAAATCATTTTTTTATCATTTGAATAGTAATTATTAAAACCACTGACTAAAATCAATTTATCTATTTTTTTAAGTTATTATTTACTAAATATTTCATTGTAAAAAGCGCAACCACTAGAGTGTCCTATCATAATTGTTTCAGAAGTTATGTAATCAAGGTTATTATAAACATCTAAAACTTTCTTCCAATAATCATAAAAGTGTTTATTATTATCAATAGGATATTGTGGAATAATAACTTGAGTATCATTATCATCTAATGATTCTTTAATATACGGAAACCAATTTTCAATATTACTTCCCATAAAACCATGATTTATAAATATATATTTCATAATATCACCAACCTATATATAATTATAACATTAAAATCAAAAAAATTTTTAGCATTTCTATTGGAATTAATTAAAACTTGTGGTAAGATGTATATAGAAATTGATACGAATTGTATTAATTCCTAATTGTGATAGTTAAGTTGTAAATAACTTAACCAATCGCTCCATTTGAAGACAACTTACGGACTAATTAAAGTTCGTAAGTTTTTATTTTGTCCGTAGTCAGGCTTGGAAAGGCTTGTTCTACCAAATATAAAGATAATGTTCTCTTTCTAGGAAGGAGGACATTTTTTATGCTTGAATTTAAAACTATTGAAGAATTAAAACCTAATCCTAAACTACTAGAACTTATTAAAGACTTTACTTATAAAACTAAAAAAGGAAAAGTTAAAGTTCTTCTAAATACTAATTTACAGTTTATAGAACCTACTGAATATCTAATTACATATCCCATTACTCTTACTATACTTGAATATAAAGTAAATGAAATCAGTAATAAGCCATTCTACATTAAAGAGTATAAAGAAAAAGTATAATTTGAAAGAAATTGAAACTTTTTTTAAGAAATTTTTTTAAATTTAGGGTTGCTTTTTTTGCGTTTGAGTGAGGAAACATATGAGAGGTATTTTTAATATTTCTCAAAAATTAAGGAAAGGAGGAAAAATTATGAGATGTGGAGTTTATGTAAGAGTATCTACTGATGATCAAAGAGATAATGGTTATTCTATTGATTCACAACTTAGAATGATAAAAAGAATATTGTGAAAAAGAATGATTATGATATTGTAGACGTCTATAATGATGCCGGACATTCTGGAAAAGATTTAATGAGACCAGAAATGCAAAGGCTACTTAAAGATATCAAATCAAAGAAAATTGATAAGTTAATTGCTATTAAAGTAGATAGATTAACTAGAAATAATTATGATGGATTCTGGCTACTTAATTACTGTGAAGAACACGATGTTAAGATTGAATTAATACTTGAACCTTATGATGTATCTACTGCTAATGGTGAAATGATATTTGGTATGAATTTAGTATTTGGTCAACGTGAAAGAAAAGAAATTGGAGCAAGAACTAAACGTGCTATGGAAGAAATGGCTTTAGAAAAAATACACCCAAGTAAAGCACCTTATGGTTATATTAGGAACAAAGAAACCGGTCATTTAGAAGTAGAACCAATTGAAGCACAAGTTGTAAAAGAAATATTTGAACTATGTAAAAAAGGTCATTCTACTAGAAATATTGCAACTATTATGAAAGATAATAATGCTTATTTAAAGCAAGGTAAATGGAAAGCAGACAGAGTTTATAAGATACTTACTAATTCTATTTATATTGGTGTATTTGAGTATGGAAAGTATAAAAGAAAACCGCAAGATATTTTAAGAGTTGAAGATTATTGCGAGCCAATTATTGAGATAAATACTTGGAATACCACAAGAGCAAATTTAGAAAAGAACAAGCATCCAAATTATGGAGAGCATATCCACTTATTCGCAGGATTAGTAAAATGTCCACTATGTAATGAAATACTTGCTGCTAGTGAATCATTCAAAAAGTATAAGAATGAAACTAAAATTTATTACCATTTAAGATGTAAAAAAATTCTAATCGTAAAGGATATGGTTATCACTATAATTCAGATAAAATTGAAGACAAATTAAAAAAAGAATTTTTGAATGAATTAACTAGGTTTATGTATGATAATTCTAATGAAATAATTACTTGTAGTTCTACTAAAAAGTAAAGAAGTAAAAAGAAATAGAAAAAAAGCCATTGAAAAGTTAAAAAGTTCAAGAAAAAAAGATTAGTAGATTTATATTTAAGTTCTACTTTGGATGTAGAAACTATCAATCATAAAAAAATGATGTTATTAAAAAAAGAGATAGATAAACTAACTAAAAAAAGGAAAACTACTTTTGATCCAGATAATGACTTTAAAGAATACACAGTGGAACTTCTTAAAAAGTTAGAATATGAAGAAGATAATGGAGAGTTTATCTTTAAAAAAACAATTTGAGTTTTGCTTATCTGTTTGATAGTTTAAATAAAAAAAGCACAAAAAGAATTAATAAATAGATTAATATCTTCCATCGAAATAACTAGAGATGATAACTACAATATTGAGATTAAAAAAATATCAAATTTACAGAAGAATTTATCTCAAAAAGTACAAAAAGATTATATTGATTATTTAAATGAACTACTAACTGATAATAATATTGGTATAACTTATAAAGAACAAATTAATAAAGAAAAAAATTATTAGAATTAGAAAAAAAGACTATACCATTATGTCATTAGTAAAAAAATGGAAAATAATCTATATTCTGAAGAAGAATTAAGCAACTATATTGATTTAATGAAAGAACATTTCTATGTAGATGGAATTATAAATTGTCCTTATATTGAAGGTAACAATATAGTTGATACTTTAATTCTTATACCAAAAACTGAAGTAATAAATGTTTAAAAATTAAGAAAGGATTGATAAAATTATGGGAATAAAATACACAAGACAAGGAGATTATTTAATACCAAATTTATATTTAGAAAAGGACGATGATTGTGGACGAATTGGCAAATATGGATTACTAAGATTACACTTTATTGTTCAAAATAAAGAAGCACTTTATGAAACACTTTTGATGACAAATAAACTTACTCACCATCTTCTTTTAGTCAGTGATTCTTGTGAAAGTTTATACAAAATACTAATGGAAGATTATATTAAAAATGATGAAAGACTGTCTGAAAAAAGTAAAGAATTAAACCCATTAGAATGGACAAAGTTAATGAATAATTACAAAAAAATATGGCTGAAGAAATTGTCTTAAATGAATATGTTTTTTTGTATAAATAATCTTTCAAAAAAAGAGGCAAAAAATTATCGAAATAATTTAATCCTCTTTTTTTATATATTTTTCATAATGTGGGAGTAAAAGTCGTGTCTAGCCAGCACTGAATTTATACTCCCGCATAAATTCCATTATGGGAATTCCCATACCCTTTTAAGTTAATAATTTGCATTCCATTCATCTAAAAAAATTCTTTAACAAATGTTTTCATAAATTCAATTCTTCTATTTGCTAAATTTTTAGCAGTTGTAGTGTTCATATTGTCTCCAAGTTTAAATAGTTTATGATAAAAATGATGTATAGTTGATTCACCGTCACCATTTGATTCGGAATAATCATCATTTTGATTTAATGGGACTTTATCATCATACATAATTACGTTATGAGAGCCTCCATAAGAAAAAGTTCTACCTATACCAATTGCACCAATAGCATCCAAGTTATCTGCATCTTGTAAGATTAAAGTATTAATATCGTCTACATTTTTGCCATTCCAGTTATATTCTTCATGGTATTCTATTGCATAGCATATTTTATTAACTTGTTCATCTGTTAAATCAATGTGTGATAGAATCTCTTTAACTTTTTCAAGTGAATCTTTAGGCGAAACAAATTTACCACTTTCATTTTGCATTATCCTATGTACATCATGTAAAAACGCTGCTATTCCAATAATAATTCTATCTCCACCTTCTTTTTCTTGAAGATATAAAGCGGTATTCATTGTTCTTATCAAATGACTTATGTCGTGACCACTTGAATCTCTTTTAAACAAATCTATAACATAAGGTTTTAATTTTTCAATATAATTTTCTAACATATTTACCTCCTACTTAACTATTTAGTAATACATTGCTAAAGGATGAATTACATATACATGCTTTGTACCGTTATATAAACTCATCATAACTTGATTAACCATTTTATACATTTCTGAAAATGCATTAATTTGGTTTTCTGTTCGTGATTCACCATCTATAATATTAGTTACATAACCAACAATTTGAATATTTCCACCATACTTAAATGCTATATTATTAGGATTATCCCTAAAGCAATCATCATTAAGTACAATTAAACATTCTTTTGTCATTACAAATCTAACATATGGCAATGTTACTTTTTGCCATATTCAGTATTTCTAAAGTGGATTTTCGCTCTGACTCTTGTTGCTTTATCATATTTTCCATTTCTTTAATTTTTATATTTTTCACTTCAATATTTTTGCTTTTTGTGGGCCAGATAAGGAATCTCTAATTTTTAATTCATCCTTTGATTGTTTTATAGAAAAAAACTTGATATCCCATTTTTCTGAAAAATAATTTTTTTCAAAATAATCAAAGTCAAAAGAAAGTAACATTTTTCCTCTAAATTTACAACATCACCTATTTTTAAAAATCAGATGTTTTTTTAACATTTTATTCTTTGAAAAAAATCAAATACTTTATCAAAAAGCATAATCACTTAATACTTTTTTTCTTCTAGTGATTTAACCAGTTGGTTAGTTGATGTTTTGTTAGTTTCACCTTTACTGATATCTTCTTGAATCTCAGCACCAATTCCTGCTAATTTTGCCCCTATATCAGAATGAATATTTTTCTCTTTTGATTCTTGATGTTCTATTTCATTACTGTTAGTAGTTTCAGTTGATGAGGAAAAAGATATACCACTTGTTATTTGAGCCAAATAAGATTCTATACCGTCTTTATCATAATAAATAAATCTTCGCATAGTTACCTCCCATATAACCTTTAAAAAATTTTAATCTAATTAGATTATAGCATTTTTTTACATGTGTTTTTTTCCATACTCCCATTGAAATTTAATAAGAATTCATATATAATATTTTTTTAGAAAGAAAAACATTATGGTTCGTAAGCTGTAGCTTAACCGCTCCAAATTGATAGGAAACTCGAACTTTTATAGTTCGAGTTTTATAATACAAAAAAATTTATGATAAAAATACATATATAAGATTAATTTGGTTAAACAAATTAGAAAACACTCTTGCAAATTGACATACCAATTAGCTTGTTAATATTTTAATAAATTAATTTAATCTAAGGGGTGACAAAATGAAAAAAATTATATAACTATTACAAATGATTATTTCGAAATATTGATTCCATCATCATTAAAAAAAATTATGGTGAAGAAGTTTTTAAATTATTCAACGGATAAATTAAAAAGAGTTTTTTTGTCATTTTTTTAAGGAACAAAACTACGAAAAAAATAAAAAGGAGCATTTCTAATAAATCATGATGACTTTATTGATAGAATTAAAGAAGTATCTTTTTCCTAATTCATCGTTACCTCCAAAATGGGCTACAGGATGTTTCTATGGTGGGGAAACACAAATATTACTTGATGAAAATAATCCTTACGAAAGATTCAATACACTTGCTCATGAAAGTTTTTCATTTGCTATTTTTCTAAATTTGTCTATGAAAAAAATAATATTGATAGAATTGTATGGCTTGATGAATCACTTGCTAGTAATTTTGATGGTTCAACTGATAAATTAATAAAAAGCCAATACATCTCGAAAATATTATTATTAAATTAATAAATAATGGCAAATTACCTAAAAATGAATGAGTTATCGTTTTTCAAAAGATAATATTATAACAAAAAGAATACAATGGCCATGATTTATTTAAAGTTGTTGGTAGATATTTGATAGAAACAAAAAAATGATTTATTAAATTATATAAATGATAAAGAAAAAAAGTTATAAATGATGGTGAAAAAAATTCTTGAAGAAAGTTTAAACTATTTTTATACTAAAAATATAACTTAAAGTAAAATAAAAGTTGTTATACTTCTTCCATTATGGCTCCATAAGATAAAATCGTCGCACTAATGTGACGTTAATGATTAAATCAATCTGAAAAGATTGATTTTTTTGTGCGTTATTGCTAAGAAAGGTGTGATGTGATATGATTAAAATAATTAAAAAAAGAAAATCAATATGATTGATGAACTCAAAACCGACAAATTAATTTACCGAGTTCCTACATTTTTAATTTTACCATTTACACCGAAGTTAAAGAAGAGCCAAAACCTAAAAAAGAAGAATATATTATTGAGAATATTGCTAAGACACTAGAAGAAAATATTGAATGTTTAATTAAAGTTAAAAAATAAATTTCACTATCTTGGTTACTTTGAAGATGAACGGGCAATTGGTACTAAAATTGAATATTTAAAATTACAAAATACCATACTAAAAAATATATACATAATATTGAAAATGAGAAAGACAATGCCTACTAAACATTGTCTTTCTTAATAAGTTTTTTAGTAACTACTTCTTCGTAAGGTATGAATTGAAAAATCAAAAATATGTATAATATCCACCTTTTTGGATAATTTAAATACTTTGTAATTTGATTGGCTGCAGTTTCCGATATCTGATTTATTCTAACAACTCCATCATCAGTTTGAACCAATGGTACAACATATCGTGTTTTAGATTTTATATTAACACAATATTTTTCATCAGCAGGTGTTGCACTTCTATAAACAGTATCAGCATCTTGGAATAACTTAAAAGTATCTGATAAGTATTTATCTTCACAAGTTAAAAATTTTTATCAATTACTTCTTGTTCTGAAAGTGTATATAGATCTTCTATTGTTAAATAACCAGCATTGTTCATTGACTTACACATATCTGCTAAAAAAATTGCATTACAGTTCTATCTTTTATCACTTATCCATTCAGGCCATAATTTTGAAATTGTATCTATATATTCTTCACAAACTTTTTAATCTTTAAAAGCAAGTTCTTGTATGCCATCTTCGTTTGTAGTTACTACAATATTGTTATACATTTTTCTAATTTTATCTAATTCCCAAACTCTGAAAAAAGTTAAGCCACTTGCAAATGTATATTCAAATCTATCAGCAGATAATTTTGGAGTATCATTATCCGCAATAGGATAAATTTTATAGTCATCCACTTCTTCTAATTTTTATACCATCTCTTTTTTTAACAAACTCATTATTTTTTTGAAGAATTTCTAATAATGTCAGATGTTTTTTTCTTCAGTGGATTCTTGAGTTTCTGAATCACCATTCATAAAGTCTATACAATGTTTAAATACAGGTGTAGCTATATCATGAAATAAACCAGCTAATGTTTGCTTTTTATCGTGAGTAAAATTCCATATTATAAGTGCAACACCAACACTATGATCTAAATTAGAATACCAATATCTTACATTGAAACATTTGGAATAATCAGTTCCACAACTCATACTTATTTTTCCGATTCTCTCCATTTCAGGAGTATCAATATATTCTAATAACCATTGTGGAAATTCTGGTGAAAGTATACTAAAATATTCTTTTACTTCATCATTTAAACTATCATAATACTTATTCATTGTTATCCTTCTCCTGCTTCTTTTTTTAATTTTATTTAAAATCTTGTTCCATTCCTTTGACCAAGCTTCGTTGTTTTTTTAAAAAAATATTTTTACTAGATGTTAAAATCTTACAATAACTTTTTTTAGACACTCATAATCCATAGTAGCATCTAAAATTAGTACGTTAGCATCTTTATTTTTTAAACCTACTACTAAAAAAATGTTTTGAAACTCTCTACATACCTTATCTAATTGAAATTTATAATAGCACAATTTTATAAAAATAGAATAATATTTCTGCAGAAAATAAAGTTTGAGTTATAACTAATAGCAAATCCATATTTTTCTATATTTATCATTAAAATAACATATAGTATTACAAGAATACATATTTTTAAATATATTTTTTTGGAAGCATTTTTATTTACTACCTTATTTGTAAAAAAATGCACTTTCATAACAATTTAGTCCCAATTTTTCAATAGATGGTTCTGCTTCGTTATTATAGTATTTATTTGTATCCCTTAATGTAGTATTGACATCAAAAGATTCTTTTTAAAAAGTGACTTTCTTCTTTCATTTTTCAGCAAGGTTGTTAAAATATATTTCATTTACATTTACAAGTATTACATATCCAATATTAAGCAATAAACTTGTAACTACAAATATGTCCCTATACTTAAAATTGAATATTAGTATAAATGAAATGGCTATGTTGACCAAAAACAACAAATCGGAATAGTTTGAGATTTTATTACATTTGTCATAAAGTTCTTGAACTTCATCTTTTCTTTCTTCATTCATTTTGCACCTCTTATGTTTTTGGAATTACTCTTTTAATACATTCTATAGCCGAATCGTAATCATAATTTTTCATATTTTTTTGTGCTAATTCAATATTATCTTTTGCAGTTTTGATTCTATTGCTTATATAATCATCATTTGCACTGTAATTTCCTAAATGAAAAAAAGCCCAATCTAAATAATCAAATTGATTATTACAATATAAATATGAAGTTTCAAACTTTTTCTGTTAAATATTTTTTTCCAAAGAATATGATTTATATCTTCTGTAATTTTTTTCTTTACATTCCAATATTTAATTGTTCTAATAATTCTTTTTTAAACTCATAATATGTAGTGCCATTCAATTTGTTCATTTTATCATTCAAATCTTTAGGATTTGTATATTGCCAATTGGAACTATCTTTTTGCTATATATAAATTACCATAATCATTTTTTTATAGGCAGGAACTAGTTCAAATTTTTATATTTTTGTAATTCAATAACTATAGTAGGCAATGATTGTTTAACTAATGAGTTGGGATACCAATAATCAGCAAACCCCTTTAACCAATTCAAACATGTTTGTGGTGTGTATTCATTAGCATCTTCAAAAATAACCATTAAATCAATATCTGAATCTTCATCATATTTTCTTGAAAGCATAGTATCTCTGCTATAAGAACCGAAAATATCTTTTTTTATGATCTTATGAATGTTATGCTCTGAATTTCCAAAATAATATCCAAGTCTAGTACATATAGCATCTATTGATGTTTTTTTAATTTTATCTTTTTTTCTGCACCATTAACATATAAATCCGATTGTAATGATGTCAAATAACTATTTACTGTAGCCATAAATCCTCCTAATTTTTTTACAAAGAAAAAAATATCATAATAAATGATACAAATCTATTATTATAATACCATAATTTAAGTTTATTTTTAAATACTTACAATCAACTTTTTTTCCAAAATTACTTTAATATTTTTTTATAAAATATGGTATCATTATTTTGGTGGTTAGTTGTTTATCAACTTTTACTATTAGGAGTTTTGAATAACCTTTGTTATCGCTCTAAATGCAAATAAACCCTTAAAAATATAAGGGTTTTTTTATTATTTTATATAACTTTTTACATCTTATTTACATCTTATTTTTTTATAATTCTAATTTATTTAGTCCTTCTGATATTACAAATTTATCACTTTCAAATAGATGTGAATATGTTTCTATTACTGTTGTTTTATGTGTTACTGTAACTTTTTTTATCTAAGAAAATTAATTCTAATATTAAAAGATAGGATCAAGATAACTTAATAATTAAAATAATATTTTTTTATTTGTTAATAATGTTAAAGTTATTTTTTTATAATATAATTGTGATTTTTTTGATTATTTAAAAAAATATCAAGTATAGTACTTGATATTAGTCTTCTTTTTCTTTTGTTACGTCTATCCATGCTGTATAGTTAGTTACTTTTTCTAATTCTTCTATAGATATTTCTATGGCATTATTAGTGGCGCCACATGCTGGAAATACTGTTTCAAATTTTTTTAATGATTCGTCTAAGTAAACTTCTACATCATTATTTAATGCAAATGGACATACACCTCCTACTGGATGGCCTATTTTTTCTTCCACTTCATCTGCTGCTACCATGTGGGCTTTTTCACCAAATGTATGTCTATATTTAGCATTATCTATTTTTACATCTCCTTTAGTTACTATAACTATATATTTGTCTTTTAATTTAAATGATAGTGTTTTTGCTATTCTTTCTTCTTCAGTACCTAAGGCTTCGGCAGCTTCTTTTACAGTGGCACTAGTAGTTGGTACTGTTATTATTCTATCATCCATATTATATTTTTTTAAATATTCTCTTACTTTTAATTGCAGACATAATATTACTTCCTTTCTATAGAAATATTATAGCATATTTTTTATTGTTTGTTTTATTTATTTTTAATATTGCTCATAATAATATTGGTGATTTTATGAAGGTTAGACTTGGTTATGTAGCTATTAGTAATTGTATTGGTGTTACTTCTTCTAGTCCTTTTACTTATAGTGAGTATTTGAAGGTTGGTAATGTTGATAAGTTAGATAATGTTATTATTTCTAACTTAGAGGCTTTAGAAAATATTATTGATTATAACATTAGAAATAATATACATTTTTATAGAATGTCTTCTAAAATTATTCCTCTTGCTACTAAAGATGATGTTATTTTTGATTATATTGATAAATATATGATGTATTATGAAAGAATAGGTAAAAAAATTAAAGAAAGTGGGATGAGAGTTGATTTTTCATCCTGATCAGTTTTTGTGTTATTAATAGTGTTAAAAGTGATGTTGTTAAAAAAATTCTATTAAGATAATTAATTATCATTATAATATTTTTAAATATTTTAGGTATTGAAAAATAAAGTTCTTGTCCTTCATGTTGGTAGTAGTACTTTAGGTAAAGATAATTCTATTAGAAGATTTATTAATTGTTATAATAAACTACCTTTACATTTGAAGAGATGTATCGCTATTGAGAATGATGATAAAATATTTAATGTTAGTGATGTTTTAAAAATCTCTAAAGATACAGGAATACCAGTTGTTCTTGATTATCATCATCATTTATGTAATATGAGTGATTTTTTTCTTTTTAAAGATGTATTTAATAGTTGGGGTGATAGAAGGGTTAAAAATACATTTTTTTCATCTCCTAGAAATAAAAAAAGGATTATAGAAGTCATAATGATTATATTAATGGTGATGATTTTATTAATTTTTATTGAAATGATTAAAAAAATTATGATATAGATATTGATATTATGTTGGAAGCTAAGTGTAAAGATGATAGTTTATTTAGATTGGTTAGATATCTTAAATATAAAACTAACTATAATTTTTATTGATGATACTTCTTTTTTTGTTTGATTTATAAAATAAAAAAAGTAGCAGATTATTTGCTACTTTATTATGTTAATTAATTCTATTATTATTCCTGATATGGCTCCTAATGAGTATAGAAGTAAGATAATAGTAATATTTTCTTTTTTTGTTTTTTTATTGTTTTTTTAGTAATATTAGAAGGGAAGAACCACTGCTTGTTAAAAAGTCCTCCAATTAATGCTCCTAGTGATATGGCTTTATTTAAGTATAGTTCTGTTAATATTACGCTGGCAGCACAATTTGGAATTAGTCCTATTAGGCTTGTTATTAATGGTGATAATATATTATTTGTTAGTAATATTTTTAGATAGGTATTTTTTTCTCCTAATAAGGTAAAAAAATAGTATTTATTATTAAAGTTATTATGAATATAAATAAAGTGATATGTAATGTATGTTTTATTGCAGATAATATGATGCTATGATTACAATTACAATTGTCTTTATCACATAATTCATAGTTTGTTTTGTTGTCTTGTTTTTTTTTGCTTAGAATGATGTCTATAATTATACCATATAGTATACCAAAGAATATTTTTTTATTATTAATATTTTTTTATTATTAATATTATTGGTACTTTTTTTCTGATATCATTATTATTAGCATTTCATCACTGGTAGATAGATATATTGATATTAAGGTACCTAATGTGATTATTCTTGTTATATATAGATTAGTGGCCATTACTGAAAAGCCACATTGTGGTATTGCTCCTAGTATGGAACCTATTATTGGACCTATTTTTTTTGATTTTGTTATAATTTTTTCTGTTTTATTATTTAATTTATGTTCTATTAATTCAATTATTAGAAAAGCAAGTAGTAAGAATGGTATTAATTTTTATTGAATCTAATATGGTATCTATTAATATTTCTTTCATAATTTATCACTCCAATTTTAATTATAACATTCTTTTTATATTTTTGATACAATATTTTTATATGTCATAATATTTTACTTTTTTTAATGTAGATGGATTTAAGTTTATTATTTTTTTCTCTTTTTCTTGATATAAATAGTTTGATAAGTAGTTTAATACAATGTTTCTTATTATAATTGTGTCTTTAATTGTTAAGCCTTCCTTTTTTTAAGATTTTTCTTTTTATTAGTGTTATTTCTTTGGCTTTTTGATTCTGTGGATATTTTTTTAGTGTTTCATTAGCACAATTTATTATTTTTTTGTTAGATAATCATCATAATCTTTTTATTGGTTCTTGTAAATAAGTTGGTATTAATTCATTAAATAGATTTTTTTATATAGTTTGATATTTCTATGTAATATGATGAATTATTATGTATTTGTTTAGGTGAACTTATATTTTTTGTATCAATATAAGGAAATGGATCAATGTCTTCAAAGTCAATGGTTATTTGAGCAGTTTTATATTCTTTTATGCAGTCTAAATTGAATAAAAGTAAAGTGTTAACGCTCCAACTATTAAATACAATAGTTCTAGTATCTAATATTAATTTGTCATAATTTATGTATATGCCATCATATATTTTTGCTATTTCTTCGAAGTCAAAAATGGTAGTAGAAGGAGTTATTTTGTCATAATAACATAATATGTGATGATGTGATGGGTATTGAACTGATAATTCTTGTATTTGTTTGTATGTATCTATAGTTAATATATTAGCATTTTTCTTTTTAATGTAAAGATTGCTGCTTTAGTTAAGTCTTTGTATTGTGATATACAATTTGCTATTCCCCGTGCATCTAATAAATAATTATACCATGGACATATTCCATATATTAATGATGTTGCTTCTGAAGCCCAAAGGCCACCAATTGGCTTATGGGAGTAGTTATCTAAGGGTCTTAATATTTGTTTAAATACATCTTTTGTTATGATGGGATTTCCTATTGTTATATATTCTTTTTCTTTCATGTAATTTCTTCCTTTCGTGTTTGTTTTATATAATACTTTATAAATTTTTAATTTGTCAAATATAATGTTTTTTTAATATTTTTTTGTATTTATTTCATAATATTGTGTTGAAATAGGTATTTTTTTGTTAAAAAGTTCTTTACTTATTTTTAATGAAATTGTTATAATACTTGTGAGCGAAGAGCTCCTTGCCTAGTATTAGGCCGTTAGACCA
This sequence comes from Bacilli bacterium, assembly GCA_022009835.1. Taxonomy (GTDB): domain Bacteria; phylum Bacillota_I; class Bacilli_A; order RF39; family UBA660; genus CAG-302. Next base: position 275,723 of record CP091726.1, read on the forward strand.
AAAGGAGGTGTAATAATTATGAATTATGAAATCATGTTTATTGTAAGACCAGATATTGACGAAGCAAAAGTTAAGAGTACTGTTAAAGTCCTTGAAAAAGTATTAACTGATCACAAGGCTAAAATTACTTTATCTAAAGAGTTAGGTCAAAAAGAATTTGCTTATGAAATTAAAAAGTTTAAATCAGGTTATTACTTTTTTTATACAACATTGAATCTTTAGATGATTCTGCTATTAAAGAGTTTGATAGAGTAGCAAGAATTGATGAAAAATGTTGTTAGACATCTTGTTATAAATCTAGATAAATAAGGAGATAAGTATGAATAAAGCAATATTAATTGGAAGATTAACTAGAGATCCTGAACTTAGGTCTACCCCAGCAGGTAGAAATGTTTGCCAATTTTCAATAGCGGTAAATAGAACTTTTACTAATGCTAATGGAGATAGAGAGGCAGATTTTATTAATTGTGTAGTTTGGGATAAACAAGCAGAGAATCTTGTTAAATACCAAAAGAAGGGAAACCAAATTGCGGTAGATGGTAGGATTCAAACAAGAAATTATGAAGATAAAGATGGTAAAAGAGTATATGTTACTGAAATACTAGCTAATAATATTAGTTTTTTAGATTCTAAAGGTTCAAGTGCTGGTAATAGTAATAGTTTTAATAACTTTAATAACTTACCTGAACCACCAATTGAAAGAAATAATAATGTGGCTTCTATGCCAGATATAGAAACTGTATCTGTTGAAAAAGATCCATTTGAAGCTTTTGGGGATTCTATAGAAATCAGTGATAATGATTTACCATTCTAAAAAGGAGGAAAAAAACAATGGCTGAATTTCGTAAGAAAAAGAAGAAAAAAATATGTCACATGTGTGCAGGAAAACCTGTTAATTATAAAGATGTAGCTATTATATCTAAATATATTAATGATAATGGTAAAAATTTTACCTAGAAGATTTACAGGTACTTGTGCTAAACATCAAAGACATGTTGCTCAAGAAGTTAAGAGAGCAAGATTCATGGGATTTGTTCCATTTTGTAAATAATATAAATATAGCTATTAATGGCTATATTTTTTCTTTTTTAGATGACAATGTTATAAAAAAAATATTGTATAATAGTTAAGTAGAGGTGGGAATACTATGAAGGTTATTTTTTTATTAAAGATTTAAAAAAACAAGGTAAGAAAAAAATGAAATTAAAGAAGTTAGTGATGGTTATGCTACTAATTATTTAATTAAAAAAATGGTTATGCTGTAAAATACACAAAAATCTAGTAGTGATAGACTAGGTTGTGAGCTTGAAGATAATAAAAAAAATGAAGAAAAAAATATTAAGATAGCTAACGAAATTAAAAAAATAGATTAGAAAAAAAGGAAAAAATTATTTTTTTAATGTTAAAACTGGAAATGATGGGAAAGTATTTGGTTCTATCTCTAGTAAGCAAATATGTGAAAAGTTAAATGAACTTGGTTATAATATTAATAAGAAGATGTTAATTAGTGATGAAAATTTATCTTCTTTAGGAAACTTTTATATAGATGTTCAATTATATAAGGGTGTTATTGCAAAGATTAAAATTGAACTTATAAAGAAGTAGGTGAGTTATGAATAAAGAATTACCTAAAAATATAGAAGCTGAGAAGTGTTTACTTGGTTCTATGTTTTGGTCTAGAGAGTCTCTTCAAAGAGGGTGTGAGGAAGCAGACAAGGATATATTTTATTTAGATAGTCATAGTAAAATATTTGAAGCTATTAAACAATTATATTTAAATGATACTCCTGTTGATATTACATCTGTTACTACTTATTTAATTAATATTAATAAAATAGGTGAGGTTGGTGGAGTAGAGTACTTAAATGAAGTTGTTAATTCAGTTGCTACTGGTGCTAATATTGAGTATTATATTAACTTGGTTAGTGAAAAATATACTTTAAGAAAAATGATTGAAGTAGCTACGGATATTGTTAATAAGGCTACTAATGCAGAAGTTAATGCTGCTGATACTATTGATGAAGCAGAAAAAAAGACATTCTTAATATTTCAAAATTTAGAAAGACTAGTGAATTTAGAAAAGTACAGGATGTACTTAGTAAAGCTCAAAGTGATTTAGAGTTTTTATCTAAAAATGGTGGTAAAATTAATGGTCTTACTACAGGTTTTGGTGAATTGGATTCTTTAACTGAAGGACTGCATCCGACGCAACTTATTATTATAGCGGCAAGACCGGCTGTTGGTAAAACTGCTTTTGCTCTTAATCTTGCATTGGCTGCTGCTAAAAGTACTAAAAAGAATATTGCTATTTTTTCATTAGAGATGCCAGCAGAACAGCTTATTATGAGAATGATTAGTTCGCTTGGTCAAATAGATAATAAAAAACTTAGTACTGGTAAATTAGAAAATGAAGATTGGAAAAGATTTAATGAAGCTATAAGTATTTTGGCAGATACTAATATTTATTTCCATGATGCAGGTGGTGTTACACCAGCAGAGATTAAAGCTAAATGTAGAAGACTTGCTACTCAAGGTGAAGGACTTGGTCTTGTTATAATTGACTATTTACAACTTATTGATTCTTCTTCTAGGTATTCTGGTTCTAGACAACAAGAAGTTTCTGAGATATCTAGAGCTTTGAAAACAATGGCTTTGGAACTTGAGGTTCCTGTTATTGCTTTGTCACAATTATCGAGAAGTGTTGAAAAAAGAGAAGATAAAAAACCTGTTCTTAGTGATTTGAGAGAATCCGGTTCTATTGAACAAGATGCTGATATTGTAGCTGCTCTTCATGCTCCGGATGTTGAAGTTCCAGTGGGAGATGAGGTTCCTAATCCTATACAACTTATTATTCTTAAACATAGAAATGGTCCTACTAAAACTATTGATTTATTGTTTAAGAAAAAAACTTCAACTTTTTTATCTATTAAAAGGGATGGTGATAGTAGTGGTAAATAATAGTAAATGGAGTTTTTGGTATTATTACTTTTATTATTATTATTTCTATTAGTATTTTGTTGCTTGTTTTTTTACTAATGAAAAAGTCAAATGAACCGCATGTTTTATATACTGTTTATTTAGATGGTAAAAAGTATTGGTAATATTGCTTCTAGGGATAGTTTTGAATCTTTTATTAATGTTAAAGAAGAAGAACTTAAGAAAAAGTATGATACTGATACTGTTTATACACCTAAAAGGTGTTGAAATTAAAAAAACTTTTTACTTATAATACTTCTGTTAGTAGTGATGAACAAATATATAGTAAGATTATTAGTAATAAAAAAATTTACTGTTCATGGTTATGAAATTAAAATTGCAAATAATGAAGATAAGAGTAAAGTTAGAACAATTTATACTCTATCTAAAAAGTATTTTTTTGATAAAGCTATTCAAGATACTATTAAAGCTTTTTGTTGATGGAGAACAATATGAAAAGTTTTTAGCAGGTACTCAGGAAGAAGTAAAAGACTCTGGTAGTATGATTGAAAATATTGATATAGAAGAAGATATTACTTATAAAGAGACTTTAATTCCTACTGACGAGCAGATATTTACTGATAGTGATGAACTAAGTAAATATTTACTTTATGGTAATTTAGATAAACAGGAAACTTATATTGTTAAATCTGATGATAGTATTGAATCTATTGCTAGTAGTCATAAGCTTAATGTACAGGAATTTTTGATTGCTAATCCTAGTTTTACCAGTGAAAATAATTTACTTTATGAAAATCAAGAAGTTAATGTTGGGCTTATTAATCCTATTATTTCTGTTGTTGTTGATGTTCATACTGTTGGTGATGAAGAAAGAGATTATGATACAGAAATTCAATATGATTCAGGTCAATATATTGGTTATCAGGAAACTATTAGAGATGGTGAAAATGGATTATATAAAGTTACAAGAAAGAGTCAGTATGTTAATGGTCAACTTATTTCCGCTACTATAGCTAATTCTACAGAGATTAAACCCGCTGTTAATAGAATTATTGTTAAAGGACAAAAATATGCTCCTAATGTTGCTGATTTGACTTATTGGGCTTGGCCTACGGATAGACCTTATACCATTACTACTTATTTTGAATATCGTTGGGGATCTTTTCATGATGCTTTAGATATATATGTTGGTTATGGGTCTTCAGTATATGCTGCTAATAATGGTGTAGTTGTTAATGCTGTTGGTGGATGTTCACCAGGTTATATTAGATGTAATGGTGGAAGAGGTAATTATATTATAGTTAATCATAATGCAGGTGGTTATTATACTATTTATATGCATTTAAGAGATTTTAATGTTAGTGTTGGGCAAACGGTTGCTAGAGGTCAGAAAATAGCGACAATGGGTAATACAGGTTATGTTGTTCCTGTTCCAAGTTCTTATAATCCTTATGGTGGTACGCATTTGCATTTTGGTGTTATGGTTGGTGGTCCTAATGGAACTCCTGTTAATCCTCTAAATCTATACTGATGAAAGTTTGTGTTTTGTCTTCTGGTAGTAAAGGAAATACTACTTATATTGAATCAGATAAGGCTAAAATACTTATTGATGTTGGTAATAGTGCTAAATATGTAAAGGAAAAATTAGAGGATATAGGCACTGAACCTGAAGATATTGATGCTGTGTTAATTACACATACTCATGTGGATCATGTTAAGGGACTTAAGGTATTTGTTAAAAAGTATAGTGCATCTATATATGTAACGGATATTATGCTTAAAAGTTTAGACTTTATTGATAATTATAATATTTTGAGCGATGAGTTTGATATTAAGGATATTCATGTTACTGCTATTAAGACATCACATGATGCACCTGATTCAAGAGGATATATTATTACTAGTGGTAATAAGTCGGTTGTATATATTACTGATACTGGTTACATTAATAAAAAATATTTTGATGTTTTAAAAAATAGGGATTTATATATTATGGAATCTAATCATGATATTGAGATGCTTAATAATGGTAGTTATCCTTTTACTCTTAGACAGAGGATACTTTCTGATAAGGGCCATTTATCTAATTATGACTCTGCTAAATATTTATCTTCTTTTATAGGAGACAGTACTAAATGTATTATGCTTGCACATTTATCTGAAGATAATAATACTGAAGAACTTGCTTATAAGACACTTGTTAGTAGATTAAAAAAAGAAAAATTTAGAAGTTAATAAGATAATTATTGCTAAACAAAATAAGGAGACTGATTTAATTAAGATATGATAAAAAAATTATTTGTGTAGGTAAGGTTAAGGAAAAGTATTTGAGAGAGGCTGTTGCTGATTATCAAAAAAGAATTTCTAGATATCATAAAATAGATATTATTGAAGTAGAAGACTCTAATATGAAAGAAGAAGCAGAAAGAATTAATCATTATATTAAAAAGTAATGATTATGTTATTACTTTAGAAATTGATGGTAATATGATTACTTCTCTTTCTTTTGCTGAAAAAATTAATAAAACTTTTTATAATTAATTCTAATATTACTTTTTGTTATTGGCGGATCTGATGGACTTGATAATTCTATTAAACAAAGAAGTAATTATAGTTTATCTTTTTCTAAGTTAACTTTTCCACATCAGTTGTTTAGAGTCATATTATTAGAGCAAATATATCGTTGTTTTTAAAAATATTAAATAATGAAACTTATCATAAATAGAATCATAGTTATTGATTCTATGTGGTAAACTTTATTAGTAGGAGGAAAAATTTATGTATTGTTCTAATTGTGGTAATAAAGTAGATGATAATGCTTATGTTTGTGTTAATTGTGGGGTTATTTTAAAAAAGAGAGAAAATGTTAAAAGAAATAAAAAACAAAATAGTAATGTTTTTGGTATGTTTAGTTTGATTTTTTCTGTAGTGGCAGTACTTTCATCTTTTTCTTTATTCTTTTATGATATTAGTAGTGTTGGTATGTATACTAAAGCTTATGAGAGAGTTATTTATGGTATTGGCTTTACTAGTATTTCCATTTTTTTCTTACTATATTATCTTTTAATTTTTTTGCCCTTATTAAAAAAAGTAATTTAAATAAGACAGGACTTGTATTAACTTTAATTTCAGTGTTTCTTATTTTTGTCTGAAATTTTAGTTATTATTATTTACTAATGATTGATGACTTTGGTTATAAAAAGAGTTTAGGGCAAAACTTTTTGATAGATGATAATGTAGTTAGTAATATTGCTAATTGTATTGAGTATAAAAAAAGTAATATGGTTATTGAAATTGGACCAGGAAGTGGTAATTTAACTAAAAAAATACTTGAGAAAGCTGATTTTGCTTTGCTATATGAGGTTGATTGTAGATTAAAAGCAATATTAAGAAAGGAACTTATGGAATATAATAATTATGAAATTATATGGGATGATTTTTTATCTAGGGATATTAAAGCTGATCTTGTTAAATACAACTATAATAATATTTATGTAGTAGCTAATCTTCCTTATTATATTACTACTCCTATTATAAGTAAATTTATTCTTGAAATGTCTAATGCTTCGGAAATTGTTATTATGGTTCAAAAAGAAATGGCTGATAGACTTTCAGCAGAGGTTGGTACGAGAGATTATGGGCAACTTACTGTATTTATTAATTATTATTTTGAAATGAGTAAGATGTTTGATGTTGATAGAAAATGTTTTTTTATCCATCTCCTAATGTTGATTCTGCTGTTATTAAAATGACTAGAAGAGATAATTTAGATGATTTAATTTCTTTTTGATCATTTTGAAAGACTTGTAAAAAAACTGCTTTTTCAATTTAAAAGAAAAAAACTATTAAGAATAATTTACTTAAAAAAATATGATCTTGAAATTATTAATAGAGTTCTTGAAAAAAATATGGTTTTGATCTTAGTACTAGAAGTGAGAAAATTCCTTATTATGTTTTTTTGTTGAAATGTCTAATGAATTATTAAAAATAATTGTATTAAATAAAAAGTATGTATAAAATATATGCTTTTTTTGTTATATTTTTGTTTTTGTTTTTTTCATATTATTTTATGGGTGATAATATGTTTCAGATAGGTGATTTGGTTACTAGGAAATCTTATGATAATGATATTGTTTTTTTAAAATTATTAATATAGAAGGGAATACTTATATTTTTAAAGGGAGTTGTAGTTAGATTATTTGCAGATAGTCCAGTAGAGGATCTTAAAATTTATAATTCTACTTCTATTGATGACTTTACTCCTGATATTGATGGGTATAGAAGTTTAGAACGAGATGAATATTTTTTTATTTACCTGGTAGAATTCTTCATATTGATGGCGATAAAGATTATTTAGATAAATGTATGAATTTTTTTATAAGAAAAAAATAGACTTAAGGCTTTTGGATTATATACTACTGATGATTCTTTAATTACTGATGTTATTGGTAATTTGAAAAAATATAATCCTGATATTTTAGTTATTACTGGTCATGATGCTTATTATAGGAAAAAGAGAGTAGATGATAATTATAAGAATACAAGTAAGTTTGTAGAAGCAGTTAAAGAGGCTAGGAAATATGAAAGTTCACATGAAAAACTTTTTATTGTTGCAGGAGCATGTCAATCTAATTATGAGGAACTAATAAAAGCTGGTGCTAATTTTGCCTCTAGTCCTAAAAGAATTAATATTCATGCTTTAGATCCTGCTATTGTAGCAGCATGCCTTGCCTTTTCTGATAAAAATAGCAATATTGATTTGATTAAGATTCTTGATAAAACTAAATATGGTTCTGATGGAATAGGGGGATTATTACAAAGGGTACAATGTATATTGGTTATCCTAGATAATTATGACTATTGAGAAAATTAAAAAAATAATATTGATAGTAGGTTGGGTAATAACGTAAAAGGTTATTTATAATGGTAGTAGAAATAAAAAAAAGAAGAGTATTCTGGGGTTATTTCTGAGACTTATAATTATATTTTTTTATTATTAAAACTAATGGTGATGAAGTTAAAAGTTTTAGTTATAGAGATGTTCTTACTAATACTATTGAGCTTTTTTTGACAAATTATAATTTTTTTCAAAAAAATATCTTGCTTTTTCTTTTTATAAATAATATACAATGTAGTTAGAAAGTATTTTTCTAGAAGGAGTTGATTACATGGAGTTAAAACTTGACAAATTAGTCAAAATTGAAAAAAAAGGAAAATTCTAAAATGAGAGGAATTGCTAAAGTTCTAATTGATGGTTGCTTTTTGGTTGAAGATATTAGAATTTTAGAGGGAGATGAAGGTCTATTTATTGCTATGCCTAGCAAAACTCTACCTGACGGAAGTCATAGAGATACAGCTCATCCTATTAATAAGGAGACAAGAAAATTATTTGAAGACTTAATCCTAGATGAATATAATAAGACTGAGTAATTAAAAGAACTACATTATGTAGTTTTTTTCATATTATTTTATTTTTTTCATATTATTCTTTAGGAGGATTATATGGATAAGGTAAAAGAAATTGATAATGGTTTTAATCATGGTATTACTTTGGTTGAAAGAAAAAATATTGGAATTAGTGGTGTAAAAAAAATTGAGAGTTTCGATAGTGAAGAGTTTTTAATGGAAACCACACTTGGTTATTTGGTTATTAAGGGAAGTGAACTTGAAATTATTAAGTTAGATACTTATCAGGGTAATGTTTCTATAAAGGGTAAAATTGATAGTTTGATGTATCTTGATGGTAATAATAAAAAAAGATAATGATAATTCTTTATTAAATAAATTATTTAAGTAATATGAATATTAATATTCAAATTTATTCTCTTTTTATTTTTCCTTTTTTATATGGAATAATCTTTTTATATATTACTTGAAATCAATTATAATATTTTTGTTTGAAGGAAAAAAATTATTTATAGAATTATTATCTCTTTTTTTATTTGTTATAGTTCTCTCTTTGGTTTATTTTTCTTATTTTTACTTAAGATTAATAATGGTATATTACATTTATATTTTTTTCTTTTTGATGTTTACAGGTTATTTGTTATCTTTTTGTCATATATAAGAAATTAATTGTAAAAAAAGGAAAAAAGGTGTGATATAATCTCTTATAGAAAGGGTGAAAATTATGACTAAGAAGAAAAAGAAAAATGTTAGGGTTAGATTGTTATTGTTTTTTCTTGTATTTGGTTCTATTATTGGGTCTCTTAGTTATAGTTTTTTTTCTAATGTTAGCAAGATTATAGAAATAAAAAAATGAAAAAAAGTCGCATTAAAAGAAAAAAACTTGTTGATTTAAAAAGATGAAGAAGATAAACTTAATTCTGATATTAAAAAAACTTAAGGATCCTGAATATGTTGCTAGGTATGCAAGAGAAAAAAATATATGTATTCAAAAGATGGCGAACTTATTATTAGGCTTCCTGATGATGATAATGGTAATTAAAAAAAGAAGATACTATTTTTGCTTTTAGTATCTTCTTTTTTTGAATTCTTTTTATTTTTTTCTTTATAATTTCTGTATTTTTCTTCAGTAATTTCTTTTTCTTCTTCTTGTGGTAAATGACCATTTTTTTACTAGATAGTCAATTTCTTCTTTTTGTAATTGTTTCTTCTTCAAGAAGAGTATTTGCTATTAATGATAATAGGTCTTTATTTTTCTGTTATTATCTTTTTAGTTTTTTTGATAACAATCTTCAATTATTGATCTCATTTCTTCATCTATTTCATGTGCTACTGTATCAGAAACATTTCTATTTTGTTATAATCTCTACCTAAGAAAGTATTTTCAGATGGTTCTTCAAGCATCATTGGTCCTAGAGAACTCATTCCATATTCTGTTACCATGCTTCTAGCTATTTTTGTTGCTTTTTTGAAGTCATCGTGGGCTCCGGTTGTTATTTCACCAAAGGTTACTTCTTCTGCTACTCTTCCTCCTAGTAGTCCACAAATTGATTCCAATAATTCATTTTTGGTATAATTGAATGATTCTTCTTTTGGTGTCATCATGGTGTATCCACCAGCATGGCCTCTAGGAATGATAGTAATTTTTTGTACTTCGTTAGCACCATCTAGTTTTAATCCCATGACAGCATGTCCTGCTTCGTGAAAGGCTACTAATTTCTTTTCTTTATCTGTATATTTCTTAGTTACTTTGGCTGGCCCCATTAATACTCTATCTGTCGCTTCATCGATTTCAGCCATAGTTATTTCTTTTTTATTTCTTCTTACTGCTAGTAAAGCTGCTTCATTGAGTAGATTTTTCTAGGTCTGCTCCAGAAAAAGCCAGGAGTTCTTTTTGCTAAATACTCTAGAGTGATGTTTTTTTGCTAAAGTTTTATTTTTAGCATGTACTTTTAATATTTCTACCCTAGCATTTTTGTCTGGCAAACTTACTGTTACTTGTCTATCAAATCTTCCAGGTCTTAATAGGGCAGGATCTAGAACATCTGGTCTATTAGTAGCGGCTATTATAATAATTCCTTCATTTGCACCAAAACCATCCATTTCAGTTAATAATTGGTTTAATGTTTGTTCTCTTTCATCGTGTCCACCACCTAGACCGGTTCCTCTTTGTCTACCAACAGCATCTATTTCATCAATAAATATTAAACAAGGAGCATTCATTTTTGCTTGTCTAAACATATCTCTTACTCTTGAAGCTCCGATTCCGACGAATAATTCTACAAAATCAGATCCACTTATATAATAGAATGGTACTTTGGCTTCGCCTGCTACAGCACGTGCAAGTAATGTTTTACCAGTTCCTGGTGGCCCTACTAATAGGACTCCTTTTGGTATTCTAGCTCCCATACTTGTAAATTTCTTTGGGTTTTTTAGGAAATCTATTAATTCTTGTACTTCTTCTTTTTCTTCAGTTAAACCAGCAACATCTTTAAAAGTTGCTTTGCTTTCTTCAACTAGTTTTGCTCTTGATTTGCCAAAATCCATTGATTTTCCACCATTTCCTAGTTGTCTAGTAAATACCCAAATAGTTACTCCTGCTAATAAAATAATTGGTAGGAATTCCATAATAGCGGCCATCCATGAAGAGGCTTCAGGATCATTTACTATTGTTAATTTGAAATCACTAGTTTTTTCTTTGGCAGTTGTTATTTGTGATATAAACTCTTCAGATCTTGGTATGTATAGAACAAAGCTTTCATTATCTTTATAATTTTTCTAGTTTTTCCTGTTAGTTTATATGTTTCTGTTCTTACTTTTTGGTGTAATTGTTAGTTCTGTTATTTTTACCACCATTTAAGTCTTGTAAAAAAATTCATCATAGGTAAGTTCATTTACAACATTATTAAATATATTAAATATCAATAAGCATCCTATGAAAAAAATACTAACAAAAAATATATAAGGCATTAATCCTTTTTTGATATCTTTTTTATTCATAATCTTCCTCTCTTTCAATACACTTTATTATTATATCATAGTTTTCATCTTTTTTATAGCATAAATTACTTTTTTTAATATTTGGTATCCATAGTATTTTGTCTTCACTATCTACCAACATGGGATAATTATTTCTTTTTGATATTGGCAATTTATTTTTCTATAAATATTTCTTTTTACTTTTTTTCTATAGTTACTATTTTTTTAGAATTATGTAATCACCATCTTTTTCTATTTCTTATGTATAAAAGGCAATTTAATGTTTTTTTACTATTTAGTCTACATATATTATTTCCATCTGATTCTTCTTCTGATACTTTTTTTAATTTCTAGATTATCTATTTTTTTGTGGTATCTTCAAATATCATTTTATACTTTTTTTCTTCTTTAATGTTATTTTTTTGATATATAGTTTATTATATTCTTTTACTAGTATTTTTACTTTGGGGTATATTTATACTTAAGTTGGGTTTATTACTATTTATCATAGTTAGTATATTTTGAATATGCTTTTCAGTAATTATGTTGCTTTCATTATTGTAAATATCATTCATTATATAGTATAGAATATTCTTTTTTTAGGAATGGGTCTTCTTTATTTAGAATATCAATATTTATTATGTTATTTTTGATAAATATTTGGTATTTTTTTATTTATTTCTCTATCAATATATTCATTATATTCTTGGAGAGTTTCGGAATACTTTAAGAATTTTAGATGAATATTTTTTTATCTTTTTTTCCTTTTAGTATTGGTAATATTTTTGTGTCTATACCAGTTTCTAGTATAGTCTATGTTTGTGTTAGAACTATCAATATAATATGTGATATTATGTGATTTGTTATAAGTTATTATGTCATTTTTTTGGTATATGGAAGCAATGGTCTTATTATATCATAGCCTTTTACCTTACTTATTCTCTTGATACCAGCATAACCTTCAATATTTGATACTCTTTTCTATTTTCATGAGAATTGTTTCTATTAAATCATCTCCATGATGGGCAAGGAATAATTTATTTGAATTGTATTTTTGCAATATTTCTTCATAATATTTATATCTTATTTTTCTTGCTTCGTTTTCAAAGTTATTCTCTTTGTATTCTTTTATGGTCATTGATTCAAAAATTAAGTTATGTTCTTGACAGTATGTTTTTTTAAATATTCTTCTTCAATGATACTTTGTTCTCTAATATTATGATTAATATGACATACTATTATTTTTGTTTGTTTTCTTTTCTAATAAATTTAGTAAACACATTGAGTCTGGACCTGCTGATACTCCTACTACTACATAGTTGTCAAAATTAATGTCGTTTAATTCCTGTTCCATAGTTCCTCCTTCAAGCATATATTATATCAGAAAAATGATTATTTTTGAACATTTGTTTTGACATTTATTTTGTTTTATTATATAATTTTATTCTGTGAGGTGAAAAAACTTATGAATTCTGATGATAAGATGGTGTCTTTTTTTTCTTTTTTAGCAGGTTTTTTCCTTCTTAGAAGAAGTTCGACATGTGGTGAATTATCTTATTTAATGAATGATTTTACTAATAGATTTAATATTTATATTGATGATGATAATGATGATTTGTATCTTTTTAATAGAGTGGTTTGCTTTAAAGATAAGGATATAAATTTAAGATATGATTATGATGATATTATTAATATTAATGGGAATATATATAGGGTTAATGACTATTTATATAGTTTGACTACTGATGAGGTAAGAGAGTACTTTGGTATTCCTTGTAAGGGTAATAGAATCAAAAGAAAAACTAAAGTTTCATAATGAACTTTAGTTTATTTTTATTAGGTAGTATTTTTTCTTTCCTCTTCTGATTATGTGATTTTTTCTTGTGTTATCTACTAGATGGTTTTCATCGGTTGTTATTTCACCATCTAGGGAGATAGCATTATTTGATAGGAATTCTCTTGCTTCTCTTTTTGAAGATGCAATACCATTATTTGTCATTATATTTATTATTGTATCTTTTTCAGAAGTAAATGTTGGCATTCCTTTGAATACTGTTTCTATTTCTTCATCAGTTAGTTCTTTTATATTACCGGTAAATAGACATTCAGTTAATTTAATTGCTTCTTGTAGTTCTTCTTCACCATGTAAGAATCTTACTACTTCACTAGCAAGTGCTTTTTGTGCTTCTCTTTTTTCTGGCTCTGTTTTTGTCATTTCTTCTAATCTATCGATTTCTTCATGTGATAGGAAGGTAAATACTTTTAGGTATTCTACTACTTTTGAATCATCTGTATTTACTAGGTATTGGTAAATTTCATAAGGTGATGTTTTATTTTTATCTAACCATAGTGCATTTCCTTCACTCTTACCAAATTTATTTCCAAACTTATCTAGTATTAATGGCATTGTGAAACCATATGCCTCTTGTCCTGTTTTCTTTCTTATTAGGTCAATACCAGCAGTTATATTTCCCCATTGATCTGAACCTGCTACTTGAAGCGTGCAGCCATATTCTTTATTTAGATGTAAAAAGTCTAAACTTTGTAATATCATGTATGACATTTCACAGTAAGTAATACCACTTTCTAGTCTTCTTCTTACAATGTCTTTATTAATCATGTAATTTACATTGAAGTGTTTTCCATAGTCTCTTAAGAAGTCGATTGCGGAAATATCTTTTATCCAATCATAGTTATTTACTACTTTAAAACCAAATAGTCTTTGTACTTGATTTTTTAAGCATTCTGTATTTTTAAATAACTCTTCTTTTACTATTGTATCTCTTTCTGCTGTTGGTCTTGGATCTCCGATTAAACCTGTTCCTCCTCCTACTAATAGGATTGGATTATGACCATAATCTTTTAACCTTTTACTTATTAGAAAACTTGATAAATGTCCTAAATGTAGTGAATCAGCAGTGGGGTCTGTTCCTATATAGAATGTTAATTTTTTTCATTGTTTAACTTGTCTATTAAATCTGGACTTGAAAAGTCTTTTTATTAATCCTCTCCATACTAAATCGTCATATAATTTCATTTTTTTATCCTCTCCTTTTTTTATATAAAAAAAGATGATACCAAAAAGGACGAAATTACTCGTGGTACCACCTTTATTTACAATATTTTATTTATATTAATAATATTGTCTTAATATGATAACGGTTTTTACCGATTAAACTATTAATATTGTAATTCATTATTTCAGTATTGTTAATTTCCACCTATCATTAACTCTCTATATTTAATACTATTTGAAATAACTACTTAATATTCGTCGTTGTTTAATGAATATGTCTAAATTGTATTACATTTTTGGTATTAATGTCAATAATAAAATTGAAAAAAAGGTTTTAAAAGTTTTTTTGCTTCACTTTAACCCTTAATTAAACTTAAGTCTTAGAGTGTTAGTTCAAGCTTAATTTTTGTCTTAAACTAATGTATCAACCATACTTATTATATATAAGTTATTTCTATATACTTTGTTGTTTATTAGTATATAGTATGTTGTTTGTTTAAGAAGTTTAATTAAAAAGTATTATTATTAATTTACTTTTTTATTTTTTTATTATATAATATTTAAGGAAATGAGGGATAATCTATGATAGATAGACTAGAGGCTACATTAAAAAGATATAATGAGATAGGAGAAGAACTATCTAAGCCTGATATTATATCAGATATTAAGAAAATGACTCTTCTTTCTAAAGAAAGAACTGGGTTAGAGAAGACTGTTGAAGTATATAAAGAATATAAAAAAGTGTTAGATGATATTGAAGAGGCTAAGGAATTATTAAAAGATAAGGATATGGCTGAGTTTGCTAAAGAAGAACTTGCTAATGCTGAGGAAAAGAAAAGTAAATTAGAAGGTGAACTTGAAATACTTCTTATACCACATGATCCTAATGATGATAAGAATGTTATTGTAGAAATTAGGGGTGCTGCTGGCGGAGATGAGGCTAATATTTTTGCTGGTGATTTATTTGATATGTATAGTAAGTATGCTTCTAATGAAGGATGGAAAATAGAAATACTTAATGCAGTAGAAGGGACTGCTGGTGGGTATTCACAAATTGAATTTATGGTTAAGGGCTCTGGTGTTTATTCTAAATTAAAATATGAAAGTGGTGCTCATAGGGTACAAAGAGTACCTGCAACTGAAAGTCAGGGTAGAGTACATACTAGTACAGCTACTGTTCTTGTTATGCCTGAAGCGGAGGATTTTGATTTTGAACTTGATGAATCAGAAGTTAGAATTGATATAACAAGAAGTAGTGGATGTGGTGGACAAGGTGTTAATACTACAGATAGTGCTGTTAGACTTACACATATTCCTACAGGTATTATTGTTTATTCACAAACTGAAAGAAGTCAGATCAAGAATAAAGAACTTGCTTTTAAAATACTTAAAACTAGACTTTATGATATGAAACTTAGAGAACAGGAGGAAAAAGAGGCGGCAGAGAGAAAGGTTAAGATTGGTACTGGGGATAGAAGTGAGAAGATAAGAACTTATAATTATCCTCAAAATAGAATTACTGATCATAGAATTGGTTATACTTCAATGAATCTTGATAGAGTTATGGATGGAGATATGGAAGATTTAATTGAGGCTTTAATTAATGAAGATCAAAGAAAGAAATTAGAAGGAACTATTTAATAAGTTTATGAATAAAGAAATAGAATATTTAAAAAAATATTTAAAAGATAAAGATATGAATATCGCTATTAAAGAATTAGAAAGTGGTATTCCAGTACAATATATTGTCGGTAATGTTGATTTTTATGGTTATACTTTTAAAGTTAATAAGAATACTTTAATACCTAGATTTGAGACTGAATTATTAGTAGAAAAAACTATTAAATATATAAATAAGTATTTTAATAATGAAATTAAGATACTTGATATTGGCACTGGTAGTGGGTGTATTGCTATTACTTTAAATAAATTATTAGATAACAGTAGGGTAACTGCTGTTGACATATCTAAAAATGCTCTTGATGTTGCTAGAGAGAATAATAAAATTAATAATACTGATGTTAATTTTTATAGAGAGTGATGTTTTTTTCTAATATTAATGATAAGTATGATGTTATTATTAGTAATCCACCATATATTAGTTATGATGAAGATATTATGGATGTTGTTTATAATAATGAACCACATATGGCATTGTATGCTGATGATAATGGGTTATATTTTTATGATAAAATACTTATGGAATGTAGAAAGTACTTGAATGATAGGTTTTTTATAGCTTTTGAAATAGGTTATAAACAGGGTAATGATATTATTAATATTATTAATAAGTATTTTGATAATGTTAATATATCTTTAGAAAAAGATTATAGTGGTAGAGATAGATTTATATTTGTTAGTAATATTAATTAGAAAGTACTAGATGCTTTCTTTTTTTGTTTGAATGTATTTTTTTGTTAGAAAGTTTACACCGTGAATATGATATATTATTATTGTTTATATATAGATTATGATAATAGGTTATATATGATAGAAAAAAAGACCTAGGCTTTTTCTGAAAATAAAAGTATTATTCTGTTAATACTTTATTTTTCTTCTTTGAAGACAGCATCTAGATCTTTAGTAGTTCCATTTAATGTTGGTTCTGTTCCTTTTATATAGAAGAACATTTCTTTTTGCATCGTTATCGTTTGCTATTATACCTGTTATAGGATTTACTAATACTCCTACTACATTAGAAGGTATATTATACCATGTTGTTTCTTTTATCTTTGAAATATGATTCCATGGTATCTATCCAAATATTTTTTTATGGTATGAATAGTCTTTTGATTCTATTTTTTTATTATTATCATATCCATTCCATATTCCAAGTACGGCATCTTTGTTATAGCCCATTATTAATAGGTCTGTATCTGTTGTTCCTGATTTAATACTATATTTATGTGTTATGTTAGGTAATAATGATATTAGAGTAGGATAGTTATAATCAATAAAGTTTTTATCATAGGTATATGTTAACATTTCATTTAATATAAAAGTAAGACTTTGATTTAATATTAGTTCTTTTTTTCTTCTTTATTTTTCGTATAGAACATTTCCTTTGGAGTCTACTATTTTCTTTATGAAATGAGGTTCTACTTTATATCCTAGATTAGCAAATGCTGAATAACTTGTTGTCATTTCTAATAAACTTATTTCTTCGGTACCTAGTGCTAGAGATGGTATTTCAATTAGGTTACTTGTTATTCCAAGTCTTTTAGCGGTATTTATTAATATGTTTTCTCCTAGAAAGAGATGAGTTTTGACAGCATATATGTTATCAGAGTAGGATATGGCTGCTGCCATTGATATTGGGCTATTGGCATAGGTATTATTATAGTTATTGGGACTATATGTTTTATCTCCAGCAAAGGTAAATGTTGTTTTTTCACTGGTAAATGATGATGAAGCGGTAAAACCATTTTCAAGAGCCGAATAATATAGTAGTGGTTTCATAGTAGAGCCTACTTGTCTTTTGGCTTTAGTTGCTCTATTATATTCACTTTTATAGTAAGAGTTTCCTCCTATCATAGCCATTACACCACCTGTATTTGGATTCATCATGATAGCGGCTGTTTCAACTTCTGTTTCATCATTTACATAACTATATACGGCTTTTTCTAAATCTTCTTGAGCTTCGATATCAAGAGTTGTATATATTTTTAACCCTCCTGTTTTTGGTTATTTCTTCGGGGATATTTGTTAATTTTTTTATTTCTTCTAATACTGAATCTCTGATATAATTGATACTTGTTATGTTATTTTTTTCTTTTTCCTATTATTTGGAGATTTTTTTATTTATATCGTTATTATATTCTTTTTTTCAGTTATTTTTTTGTTATCTTTCATTAATTTTAATACTATTTTTTTGTCTTTCTTTGGCTTTGCTATAGTTTTTTTACAGGGGAATAGTTATTTGGAGATTTAGGTATTCCTGCTAGCATAGAAGCTTCTTCTAGAGTTAAGTCTTTAGCGGATTTATTAAAGTAGTATTTGGAAGCTGCTTCTATTCCATAGACTCCTCCATAATTTATGGTATTTAGATATCCTTCTAGTATTTCATCTTTAGTGTAATGTACTTCTAGTTCGGTTGCTAATAGGGCTTCATCTATTTTTCTCTTCCAGGTTTTTTCAAAGTTTAAAAAGAGATTTCTAGCATATTGTTGTGAGATTGTAGACGCACCTTCACTCTTATCACCTTTTATGATGTTATTTATTATGGCTTTACTTATTCTTAGGTAATCGAAGCCGATATGTTTATAGAAATGTTTATCTTCGGTAGAAAGGGTAGCCTCTATTAAATAGGGGCTTATTTCTTGCAGTGATACCCAGTCTTTGTCGTCATTAAATACTAATTCGTTTTTGGTATCGTATAGATAGTATGATTTTGATTTGTTTATTTCTAGTTTTGGTGTTATATAAGCATAGGCAAATACTACAATATGTACTGATATAAATAGTATTAGTGGTAGTAGTGATAATAATATTATTTTTCTTTTTTTATATTTTTCTTCATTTATATCCCTCATTTTTTTTTTTTTGTATGTCATTTATTATTATGTTAAAAAAATTGTTTAAAATATGTTGTATTTTTTTAAAGTTATGGTATGATTTCAAATGAAATGTTTGGAGGCGATATTATTAGAGTTTTTTTGTTAATGGTTATTTAAAAAAATAATACTGATGGTGAAAAATACCATTTTTTTAAAGAAAAAAAGGTATTAGAACTAAGGATAAATTGTCTTTTTGTATTTGATGATGTTAAATATTCTATTAAGATTAATGATAATGATATTATGCTTGTTAGAGATGGTAATGATTTTTATTAATAGTTTTTTTCTTTTAGTGAGAAAAAGTAGTAAAAAGTAATTATTATCTTAAGGAACATGGTTATTCTATAGATATGGATGTTAATGTTGATGTCTTGGTTATTGATGATAATAAGATTTTTTTATTAAGTATGTTATTGCTCAAACAGGATGTGAATATGAGTTAATGATTGAAATGGAAGGTGTTTTATGAGTATAAAAAATAAATTACAGTACATTATAAAAGCGTGCTTACCTATTGATATGGATGTTAATAAGATTGTTATTGAGATTCCTAAGGATAAGAAGAATGGTGATTATTCTTCAAATGTGGCTTTTTTACTTGCTAAAGAGTTAAAGAGTAGTCCTATGTCTATTGCTAATGATATTAAGGATAAGATTAGTGATAAAATGATTGATAGAATAGAGGTTGCTAATCCAGGTTTTTATTAATTTTTTTATATTAATAAGAATTATTTACTTAATAATATTAATGTTATTAATGATATGGGTAAGAATTATGGTAAGAGTGATTTTGGTAAGTTAGAGAAAGTTAATATTGAATATGTATCAGCGAATCCTACTGGGACTTTACATATTGGCCATGGTAGAGGTGCTGTATATGGTGATTGTTTGTCTAATATTATGTCTTTTGCTGGTTATGATGTTACGAGGGAATATTATATTAATGATGCTGGTAATCAGATGTATAATCTTGGTGTGTCTATTAAGGAAAGATATAAAGAAAAGTGTGGAATAGAGTTTTCTATCCCAGAGAATGGTTATCATGGTAAGGAAATTATTACTTTAGCTGAATCTTTATATGATGAATATGGTGATAGTAAGTTGGATGAGGATATTGAATTCTTTAAGGAGAAGGGCCTTGATATTTTACTTGATGGTATTAAGAAGGACTTGGATTCTTTTAGGGTTAATTTTGATGTCTTTACTAGTGAACAATCTTTATATGATAGGGGTCTTGTTGAAGATACTTTATCTAAACTTAAAAATAGTGGTAAGTGTTATGTTGAAGATAATGCTTTATGGCTTAGAACTACTGATTTATATGATGAAAAAGATAGAGTTTTGATTAAGAGTGATGGTAATTATACTTATTTACTTCCTGATATTGCTTATCATAGTGATAAGTTCAATAGGGGTTTTGATAGACTTATTGATGTACTTGGCTCTGATCATCATGGTTATATTCATAGACTTAAGTCTTCACTAGAGTTTGTGGGATATGATGCTAGTAAAATTGATATTAGAATTCTTCAGATGGTTAGACTTCTTAGAAATGGCGAGGAGGTTAAACTTAGTAAGAGAACCGGTAAAACGATTACTTTGAATGAATTGATTGATGATGTTGGTGTTAATGCTGCTAGATTCTTTTTTGCATCAAAGAGTTTGGATACACAAATGGATTTTGACTTAGACCTTGCGGTTAAAAATAGTAATGAAAATCCTATCTTCTATATTGAATATGCTAATGCTAGAATTAGTTCTATTTTAAGAGGCAAGACTATAGAAAATGATTTGAGGTTTAGTACTATTGATAGCAATAGTGCATATACTATTTTGAACAAGTTAGCGGAGTTTGAGGATGTCGTTGTTAGTGCGGCTTCAAAAGGAACACCACACCTAGTTGCTAACTATTTATACGAACTTGCTGGATTATTTCATAGTTATTATTCAGCAGAGAAAATTGTTACTGATGATGAAGTATATACTAAAGAGAGAATTGCCTTTATTGCCGCTATTAGGGTAGTTATGAATAATGCTGCTAATATGCTTGGGTTAATTCTTAGAGAAGAAATGTAGGAGGAAAATATTATGCTTAGTAAAATGAGTAAAAGGAAAATCTTGAAATGTTATCTTATGCTAAAATAGCAGAATTATATTTAAAAAGAAAATAAGAAACCTATGAATACGGCTGATCTATTTAAAGAGGTATGTAAATTACTTGAATTGTCTGATAGTGAATATCAAGAAAGAATAGGAGATTTCTTTGAGTCTTTAACTACTTCTAAGGAGTTTATTTTACTTAATGATGGTAATTGGGATTTAAGGATTAATCATTCTGTTAAAATAGATATTGATGATATTTATGAAGAAACTGATTCTGAGGAAGATGAGAATGAAGATGGTTATGATGATGAGAATATGAGTGAAGAAGATAACTATGATGATGACTATACTGATAGTAGTGATGATGATGTTTTAGATGATGACTATGCTGATTTAAATATTGTTGATGATGAAGAACTAGATAGCGAGAACTAGTTCTTTTTTATTGACTTATGTCATTTAATGAACTATAATATAGATATTATTTGGAGGTTATTATGAATTGTTATAGAGAAACATATGATAGATTAGTTAAAGAACTTAAGATATTAGAAACATATAGGGAAAATATGATTGGTGAATATAATGATTTATCTAGCGAGTATAAGGTTCTTGCTACTGAATATAATATGAAAAGAATGGGTATTGATGCTGATTGGCAGAATGAAGTAAATAAATATTTAAAGTTAATACTTAGATTGTTTGTTTCGAATGTTGGGTTGGCTGTAATTTTAGTTATTATCAATTCTTTTGGTGCTTTTTTTATCAACGGGAATGTCAATTCTATTAGCGGCATTAGCAGTTATTATTGGAACTACAACTGGTTTTTTTAATTGATTATAAGAAACACTCAAAAAAATATTTGAAGATTTTTGAATTGAGAAGAGTTGACTTAAAGGATAGCTATGAGAAGAATTTAGAAATTCTTCACAGTAAATTAAATGCTTCTTCTAATGAACTTAATAGAATAGATATGAATATTTCTGATAATAAAAAAATGAAATTAATTCTCTTATAATGGGTTATGGAAAATTATGTTTAGGAATATCTGATATTAATGAGAATGCTCCTAGTGATAATAAAGCTTATGTTAGAAAGAGAACTATTAATGATAAATAGGAACTAGATACTGGTTCTTTTTTCTTTGGTTTGTTCATAGTATTATATGGAGGCTATATGAAAAAGAAGATTAAAATAGGTATACCAAGAGCATTTTTATATTATCGTAATTATATTTTGTGGAAAACTTTTTTTGAGGGGATTGGGTGCACACTTATAATTAGTTCTCCTAGTAATAAGGGGACTATTATGGAGGGAAAAAAGTTATCTATTGATGAGGCTTGTCTTCCTTCAATAATTTACTTAGGTCATATTAAAGAACTTTCTTCGAAGTGTGATTATATTCTTGTACCTAGAGTATGTAATTATGGTAAAGGTAATAGGGTATGTATGAAGTTTAATGGAACATATGATGTTGTTAACAATTTGTTTGAAGATAATATTTTTAGATTATGATATTGATTATTTAAAGGGAAAGTTTGAAATATTTGGATTTATTAAAATGGGTATTAGATTAAAGAAAAAAATATATTTTTAAGATTTTTATATTACTATGTTAAGGGAAAAATTAAGGAGAAAAAATATTTTGAGATTTTGGCTAATAAGCAGGATAAGGTATTTAGATCTAATAAAATGAAAAATACTTATTGTTGCTCACCCTTATGTTGTTTATGATGAATATTTAAGTGGTAATATTATTAGATATTTTAAGGAGAATAATATTGATCTTTTATATTCTGATAGATTAGATAGAAGGACTTCTATTGGTTATGCTGAAGACTTTTCTAATACTTTGTATTTTCTTTATTCTAAAAGAGAATATAGGTAGTGCTTTCTTTTATAAAGATAATATTGATGGTATTATTTTTTTATCTTCTTTTCCATGTGGGCCTGATTCTCTTGTTAATGAGCTCGCTATTAGAAAGTTAGATGATATTCCTTCAATTAAAATAACTGTTGATGAGAGTACCGCTACTAGTGGATTAATAACAAGACTTGAGAGTTTTGTCGATATTTTAAAGGCTAGGCGAGATAATGGATAGAGTTATTTCTTTTCCTCATTTGGGGAATTATTATATTGTATTTGATTATCTTATTAGGAAAACTACGAAATGTAGAGTTATTATTCCTCCTTCGACTACCAGAAGAACAATTAGTCTTGGAGATAAATATGCTCCTTCTTTGGTGTGTGTGCCTTTTAAATATAATCTTGGTAATTATATTGAGGCTCTTGAAATGGGAGCAAATACTTTGATTCAAGGTGGTGGTGGTTGTAGATATGGCTATTATGGTGAATTAGAAGAAAAAGATTTTTAAGAGATTTAGGTTATGATTTTTGAATTTTTATAATTTAATTAGTGATAACCATATTTCTTTTGAAGAAGGCTTATAATTTCTTTTAAAAAAAGATGAATAAGAAGATTAATGTTTTTTTAGTGCTTTTTTTATTATTTAGTTAATAGTCTTATTATGATAGTTTGTATAGATAAGATAGAGAAGTTTATTAGGCTTAATATGGGATTTGAAGTGATAGATGGTTCTTTTGAAAAACTAGAGAAGGAGTATCTTGATAGTTTTAGGGATAATGGAATAATTAAGAATATTATTTATTATTTTTAGATATAAAAAAAGAAGTTTAGAAATATTGAAATAAATAAGCCTAGTAATCCTCTTAAGGTTATTATATTGGGAGAATTATATTCTTTGATTGATAATAATACAACTTATAATAGTGAGAGAAAATTAATTAAAATGGGAATAGAGGTACATAGGAATACGGATCTTACTTATTTACTTATAACAAAGAGGTTTAAACTTGGTAAGATGATTAGAAAGGGTAAAAAATATATTAAATATCATTCAGGAGCAGATGCTAGTGGTAGTGTTGTTTTTGAGTTATTTAGCAATGTTAGAGGGAGTTGATGGTATTTTACATTTTAAGAGTTTTGGTTGTACACCAGAAATATCGGCGATGAGTATTATGCAAAAAGTTAGTGAAGAATATGGTGCTCCTACTGCATATATGAGCTTTGATGCAGAAGATAATGAGGTTGGTGTTGACACTAGATTAGAGGCTTTTTATGATATGATTAAAATGAGAAGAGAAAATTAATATTCTTCTCTTTTTTTAATGTTTATTTAATGTAATTTAACTTTAAATGTTAATTTTATAATATTTACTTATGAAAGGATGATGCTATTCATTCTAATAATTATATTTTTAGTTAGTGGTGGTACTATTTATGTTAATAGTCCAGAAGATAATGATAATGGAGCACTTGATTATGATGGTGATTTTGTTATTACTGATGGAGAGATTATTGCTATCGGATCTAGTGGTATGGCACAGGGTATAGGTAATAATTCTACACAATATGGTATGCTTGTTTATTTATCTAATACTTATAGCAGTGGTACTAATATTTCTATTAGAGATACTTCTGATAATGAAATTATATCTTATACTTCTGTGAAGAGTTTTTTTCTTTGATTGTATTTAGTTCTAATAAGTTAATTAAGAATAATACTTATAATATATATCTTAATAATAGCTTATATGGCCCTGTTACTATTGATAGTATTAATACTATTAGTGGTAATAGTTCTAATATGGGTATGAATACGAGAACTGATCATAGAGATGGTCCTAGAAGATAATTTATTTTATCTTCTTTTTATATTTCTTCATCCTAGGATATTCCTAGTTATCTTATTAACTATTGTCTCACTTATAAACTATGGAGTTGTATTCTTTTGAACAGGAAAAAATAAGTGTTAGGAAGTATTTCACCATGAATATGATATCTTAATGTTAATTTATAGACTTTGGCTATAAATTACCCAAAGAAACTATAGGTTCTTTGGGGTTATAAATAATATTTTAATATAAAATTATATAAAATTATTTGTATCTTAAATAAAATATGTTATAATATATATGAATAAGAAGGTGATGGAGTGAGTGAATTTGTATTTCTTTTGTTGGTGGGTATATGTATAGGTTTTATATATATTGTACATAAGTATTTTTAGTAAAAGTGAATTTTTATTTATTAGGTATTATTTATACTATTATATCATTTTTTTAATGTCTTTTTAAATTGATTAATATATTTGGTATGGATGTTAATCCTAGTATTATATTTACTAGTGGGATATTTATGGTTATTTATTATTTTATTAATCGATATGATGTCAAGGAGTATAAGAAGTTTATTTTACTTATATTTAGTACTAGTATAGTATGTAATTTGTTTCTTTTTATCTACTTTCCTTTTATGATACCTTCTATATACGATAATAGTTCTAATTTATATCAAAGTTTAATTTTTAGATAATTTAGTTATATTTATTTTTATATCCGGTATCTATTCTTGTTACTTCTTGTTTAAGCGGTTATTGCTTTAGAGGGTTAAAGGAAGAAAATAAGAAAAATATTAAGAATATTATTGCTATTATTGGTATTATGTTTATATATAGTTTTATATTTATTTATTTTAGTTATGCTGTGCTTATTAGATTTAATAAAGCTCTTCTTATAGCAGTAGAAAATTATTTTATTAGTTCTATTATTATGATTATGTATATGTTTATTATTAATAAGATATTTAATGTGAAGAAGGTGAAATAATGAATTATATTTATATGTTGTTAGAAATTATATTTACTTTCTTTTTTTAATGATTTGTTTTTTTATAAGGTAGGAAAAAAAGACAGGATTATATTTATATATGGTTTTTAATGAGTAGTATACTTAGTGTCGTTATGTTTAAGGTTATTGATTTATTTTTCCTTTTCAGGTTAATTTAGGAATTCCTATTGTTATGGGATTGTTTATCTGCAACAACATTATTATTCAAAAATTTGGTATAGATGAAGTTAAGAGAATTATGGCTACGGTTAGTGTTTCTTATATGGCTACAATAGTTATTATTTCCATTCTTTCTATTACAGGAGATAGTGGTTATAATCTTATTAGTAATGAAGCTTTTAATGGTTTGTTTGGTTATGGTAGTGGTAATATTAGAATTCTTATTGGTGGTCTATTTACTACTTTGACATTGTGGTGTAATAGTTATATTTATTATTATATTAGAAGAAGTAAGAATATGTTGTGGTTTAGTAATGTTGGTAGTAGTCTTATTATTCAGATGTTAGAGAGTATTATCTTTGTTATTATTGCTTATTTAGGTAAACTTGATTTTACTTTAATATTTGGAATGATAGTTATTAGATATTTAATTAAGATTATTATTAGTTTTATGGGGATTGTACCTGTATATATGATTGTTAAAATGAAAGATAAGTAGGTGTTATGATGAGAACAAGAAAACAAGAATTAGTCAGTGATGAATTAAAACCGTTTGTATGTAATATTATGAAGGAATATAGGGAGAAATATAATTATTCTTTAGAAGATTTGGCAAGGGCTCTTAATTATAAGAAGAATAGACAAACATTACATAAATATGAAACTGGTACTCTTAATATTCCTTATGAAATATTTTTTGATATTGCTAATATTTTTAATATTAATAGTGATGTATTTAGTGAGATTCCTATGACGAAAGATGAGAAAGATTTATTTGAAAAGAAGATGATTAGGAGTTATGTTAATACGATGACTGGTAATAATAATATTACTTCAAGAGGAGAAAAGATTATTAATACTTATAGAAATGCCTCCTACGAACCAGTTAGTAAAATGTGTGATTTATCGATTAAACTTATGGATGATTCGATGGCTCCTATTTATTTGAAGGGGGATAGGGTATTCTTTAGAAAGAAAGATAGTTATAATAATGGTGATGATATTGTTATTGCTGTTAAGGGTAATGTTCTTTCGGTTAGAAGATTATACAAGAGTGGTAAAGCTATTATTTTACAGGCTATGAATCCTAAATATCAGACAATAGCAGTTAATGTTTTTTTCGGAAGATATGATACTTGGTAAAGTTGAAACTTTGAGTAGAGAAATAAGATAATTATTTCTTTTTTTTTACATTAAAAAAGGACTTCAAGTGAAGTCCTGTGGCTTTATTAGTTTAAAGCGTCTTTTAATTTGTTTCCAGCTTTGAATCCAGGTACTGTTCTAGCAGCTATTTTAACTGCTTCTCCAGTTTGTGGGTTTCTTCCAGTTCTAGCTTCTCTTTTTTTAGCAGAGAAAGTTCCAAATCCTACTAATGTTACTTTTCCGTTTTCTTTTAATCCTTTAGTAACTCCTTCCACCATAGCGTCTAATGCTCTTCCAGCATCAGCTTTTGTTAAATCTGCTTTTTCAGCAATGAAATCTACTAATTCAGCTTTTGTCATTTTCTATTACCTCCATTTTTTTAGTGATAAGCAATATGTTATGCTTACTACATAAAGATATCATAATATCGTAATAAAATCAAGTATTTTTAAGGTAATTTTTAATTAAAAAAAGAAGTAAATATTTTGTAAAAAGTTAACTACTTGTATAACTTTTTTTCTTAATGTTAATAATATTATTGTAACTTTTTCCTTAGTTGTGGTATAATAAGGCTGTTTTTGAGGGGAGATGTTTTGATGAAAGATAAGACAAGAAAAGATATTATTATAATTATTACTTATATTGCTCTTATTATATTTGCTTTAGTTAATTTTTAGTAAGATTTTTATCTTTTTTTAGGTGATGTTATTAGTATTTTTGCTCCATTTTTATTAGGTATTATTTTTAGCTTTTTGTTCTTAATGTACTCAATAATTTTTATTGAGAAGAAAATATTTGGAAAAAAATTAAACCTAGCAAAGTATGGAATAAGATTAAGAGACCGCTATGTATTACACTTAGTTTAATTTTTGGTATTTTTTTAACTATCTATTTTTATTATGAACTTACTTATTCCACAACTTAAGAATTCTGCTAGTTTATTTACGGATACTTTACCTGCTTATAAGGAAGATATTCTTGGTATTCTAAATAAATTTGATGTTGGAGAGGAGACAACTGCTAAAGTTAGTGAATATTTAGATAATTTTAGTAAGGTTATTACAGATTATATTAAGGGTAATTCGAAGGATGTTATTACTGTTACAACAGAAGTAGCAACTTCAGTTATTGGTATTATTAGTAAGGGTATTATTACTTTAGTATTTGCTATTTATATGATAGCTCAAAAAGGAAACACTTAGTAGACAAATTAATAAAGTAATGAAGGCTTATTTGAAACCTAAAACAATTGATAAGATTACTACTATTGGTAGTTTGGCTAATAAGACTTTTTCTAATTTTGTTACTGGACAATGTTTGGAGGCTTTAATCTTTGGTAGTTTGGTTTTTGTGGGAATGTTAATATTTAGATTTCCATATGCTTCTACTATTGCAGTATTGCTTGGATTTACGGCTTTAATTCCTATATTTGGTGCCTTTATTGGTACTGCTATTGGATTTATTCTTATTATGATGATTAGTCCTGTTAAGGCAATATTGTTTGTGGTGTTCATCATTGTTCTTCAACAAATAGAGGGTAATTTGATTTATCCTAGGGTTGTTGGTAGAAGTATTGGTCTTCCTGGCATGTGGGTACTTTTATCGGTTACTGTTGGTGGTAGTATAGGTGGTATACTTGGTATGCTTATTGCTACTCCTTTGTGTTCACTTCTTTATGCTTTATTTACTAAGACAGTAAATGATAGACTTAAGAGGGATAAAATTGTTACTAAAGTAAAAGAAAAGGCTTAATTTTTGCAATTAAGTCTTTTTATATTACAATAGCTATCATGTTGGATGAGCCTTTGTTTATTATTTTGGTTAGTGTTTGACATAATTTGTATCTAACATTATCTGGCATCATTGATAGTTTAGCTTGTATTCCTTCTTGAACAATGACATCTAGACTGCGTCCAAAGATTTCACTTTTCCAAATATCGTTACCTTCTTTGTTTTCAGTTAAGTAGTTTATTAGCTCTTTACTTTGAAGTTCACTTCCAATTATTGGTTCAAAGGTGCTTTCAACGTCGACTTTGATCATGTGTATTGATGATGCTTTGGCTTTTAGTTTTATGCCGTAACGTGAGCCTTGTTTTATTATTTCTGGTTTATCTAGTTTCATGTCATCTAGAGTAGGTGAAGCAATTCCATAGCCAGTTTGTTTTACCATTTTTAGTGCTGATTTTATTTGATTGTATTCTCTTCTGGCAACATTTAGTTCTTGGAATAGTGATAGTAGTTCAGCTTTTGATGATACGGATATACCCATGATATCATTTAAAACTTTACTATAAAGTCCTTGTGGTGCTTCTAGATTAATGGTTACTTCACCAGTACTAGAATCTACTTCAGAAATATATGATTTAGCAATGTATTCTGATTCGATAAAATTATTGTTCATTTTGTCAATGTCTCTTAATTTATTTACCTCAACGACTGATTCTTTTTATTATTCTAATGTATTCTTTTTTTCAGATAGTGATCTGGTGATAAAATGGCAATCCATTCAGGCATATTTACTTTTATTTGCTCGATTGGAAATTCATATAATGATTCTTTTAGGATATTATACATATCTCTTTCTTGCATTGCTTCAATACTTATAGGAATTACTGGTACTTGATATTCTTCTTTTAGTTTTTCCGCTAGTGCTTCGGTATCTGGTAGCATTGGATGGACAGAGTTTAATAAGACAATATATGGCTTTCCAACAGACTTTAGTTCTTCGATTACTGTTTTTTCAGCTTCAACATATTCACTTCGTGGAATTTCACCAATGGTGCCATCTGTGGTTACTACTATTCCGATGGTAGAGTGTTCTTTTATTACTTTTTCGGTTCCTATTTCTGCTGCTTCGGTAAATGGAATTGGTTCACTATACCATGGTGTCATAACAAGTCTTGGTCCATTTTCATCTTCGTAACCTTTAGCAGCTTTTACAACATAACCAACACAATCAATCATTTTTATGTTAGCAGTGAAATCTTCTACTTTTATTTTGGCGGCAGTGGCTGGTACGAATTTTGGTTCTGTGGTCATGATGGTTTTCCCTGCTGCAGCTTGTGGTAATTCATCTAAGCATCTTTTTCTTCCATATTCATCTTCAATATTTGGTACTACTAGATTTTCCATAAACTTTCTTATGAATGTGGATTTTCCTGTACGAACGGCTCCTACTACACCGAGATAGATGTCTCCTCCTGTTCTTTTTGTTATATTTTTTATGACTTCTATTTTTTCCATTAACATACCTCTTTTCTTTTTATCACTAAACTATATGTTATTTATCTTGAAATATGTAAAAAAAGGAAAAGAATTATTTTTTTCTTTTTCAATATTTCTTTTTAAAAAGTAGTTATATAGACTTTCGGTATTGTCTAAATCTTCAGGATGAAATTGTACTCCTAATACAAAGTGGTTATCATCTATGTACTCAATGGCTTCAATAATGTTATCTTTGGATAAAGCTGAAATAATAAATGGTTTATTTACTTTTTTTAGTGCTTCTTTATGTCTTGTGTTGACAGTTAGAGTAGGGCCAAATATTTTGTAAAGAATAGTATTGGGCATGATTTTTATGAGATGAGTCTTATTTTTGTCATGATGACCTGCTACTTTTATTAAATTTTTATCATCTGTAGTATTTAAACTATATAAACCTATTATTTGCTGGCCCATACATATTCCTAGAACTGGTATATTGTTTTTTATGGCATAATCTAGTATTTGAAAATGATATGGATGAATATCGCTTCCGCCTTGGAATATTATTCCATCACATAGTGATAATACGGATGGGTTTATTAGGTTATTGTCATAATTTAAAATACCAATGATATCACATTTATTATGTAAATATTTTAGATTGTTTTTGGTTACTATTTGCATCATGGTATCATTTATTTCTTCATCACGGGCTACTATTCCTATAACGACATTACTCATTTATCTAAAAACTTATCTATGTCTTTTGGAACTTTGTCATTTAGAATAGTTTCTATTATTTTTTGCTCTTTTTCTTTTGATACTTCTCTTCCTGTCATTTTAGCTAAATCATTTATAACTTCTTTTAGAGTTGTTTCGTCTTTCATATTACCTTTTTTTGTAATTTGTCTGCGAGTGATAATATGGTTTCTTTATTTACATTGGTTTTTCTTTCTACTTTTTTAAAAAAATTATCTGAAAACATAAAAAGGACCTCCTAATACATTATATGTATGGAGGTTTATTTTGTTAATTAATCATTTTTGTTTTTATATTCTAATTTTATTGGTGTTCCTTCAAAATCAAAGTTTTCTCTTAATTTATTTTCTAAATATCTTTCATAAGAGAAATGTATTAGTTTATTACTATTTACAAATAGTGTGAATTTAGGTGGAACAACACCAGTTTGTTGAGCAAATGATATTTTTAGTCTTTTTCCTTTATATGATGGTGGTGCTTTCATCATAACAGCATCTCTTATTACTTCATTTAAGACGCTTGTTTTTATTTCTCTATGAGAGTTTTCGTAGGCTTTATCAATTTCAGGCATGATAGTAAATATTCTTTTTTTAGTTAGAGCTGAAACAAAGGTTACTTTAGCATAGGATAGGAATTTGAACTCTGCTCTTACAAGTTTAGTAAATGATGCTATATCGTTTTTATCGTTTACAGTGTCCCATTTGTTGACGACGATTACAATTGGTTTTCCTTCTTCTAGGGCATAACTTGCTATGTGTTTATCATGCTCAATAATACCTTCTTCAGCATTTATTACTAGAAGACATACATCACTTCTTTCAATGGCTTTCATTGATCTTAATACAGAATATTTTTCTATTCTTTCAAATATTTTACCACTTTTTCTTATTCCAGCAGTATCGATAGCAACATATTTTTTTTTATTATAAGTAAACTCGGTATCGATAGCATCTCTTGTCGTTCCCGCTATAGGAGATACAATTACTTTTTCTTCGTTTAATAAGGCATTTACGAGGCTACTTTTACCAACGTTTGGTCTGCCTATTAAACAAAATTTTATGCGATCATCTGGTTCTTCTTCATCAGTTAATTCGTTAAAATCCTTGGTAATACTATCTAATAAATCTGTTAAACCTAATGAATGTTCACCGCTTACTGGCAATACTTCTTCAAAGCCCAGTTCGTAGTAGTTATAGATGTTTTCTTCTCTTTTAACATTATCTAATTTATTAACTACCACTATTACTCTTTTTCCTGATTTCATTAATATGTCTCTAATTACATAATCATTTTGATTTAATTCTTCTAATCCGTCTACAACAAACAGAATAATTTCTGCTTCTTCGATAGCTATATTAGCTTGAACTATTATTTCATCATTAAAATCTTCTTCTGATACATCTATTCCTCCTGTATCAATTAGATGAAATTTATAGTTATTATATAGTACTGTTCCATATATTCGATCTCTTGTTACACCAGGAGTGTCTTCGATTATTGATACCTTTTTACCTATTAATTTATTAAATATTGTTGATTTTCCAACATTTGGTCTTCCCACTATTGCTACTGATGGTACTTTCATGTAAATCACCTCTTCGTTTAGTATTATATCAGAAAATAAAAATACTATACTTTTTTTATTTTTTTAGTCCGTTATTTATTATTTGGTGTGTGTCCTCGTATATTACTTCTGACACTTCTAGTAATTTTTAAATATTTGTCTTTATTTATTTTTGTTTTCTAGTTCTAGATAGAAATTATTTTTTTGTAATAATATATTTTTATTTTTTTATAGTCTCTTTTTAAATCAAAGTAATCTATTTTTATATAGAAGTGGGATGTCAGTATGAATAATTATTTTTTTATTTCTATTTCATCTTTCTTATAATAAATGGTTTTATCGTTTTTTTACTTTGATTATGGTTCCATAATTAATATCTTGATATATTTCTAAATATGTTAGTCCGTATAGTTTATTTTTATTTATTTTTTATTATTTCTTTAGTTAATTCTTTGACTTTTTACTTGATTGTATATATCTATTATTTGGTTGGGCATTTTTTTATTTGATAGGTATCTTTAAATAATTTTGTTATTATCATATTTCACTTCCATAATAATTTATGAAAAAAATGAAAAAGGGAAACTCTATTATAGATATTTCTCTATTTCATTATATACTTCATTTTTTTACCAGTCTTTGTTACACTAGAAAAATAGTATTATATCGTTTTTCATTATTTAAATTTAATTCTTTAATAATAATGTTTTTTTATTTTTTTGATGACTATTTTTTTGGTACTTTATCTACTTTAGTACATATTATAGTTACTGGTATATTGTAGTATTTTTAAATAATTATACATTAATATATCGTCTTCAGTTGGTTTATGTCTAAAGTCTATTAGAAGAAAGACCATTTGTAAATTTGCTCTTGATTTTAAATAACTTTCTATTATTAAGCCAAATCTTTTTCTTTAGAGAATTTCTTACTTTTAGCAAAGCCATATCCCGGGGCATCTACTAGGTAAAAATTCATCATTTATTTTTATAGAAGTTTAGGGTTTGGGTTTTACCTGGAGTTGCTGATGTTCTGGCATAATTTTTTCTATTTATTATTGAGTTAATAAAACTACTTTTACCAACATTACTTCTTCCTACTAGTAAGAACTCTTTTTTATTGTCTGTTGGATATTGACTTTCTCTAACAGCAGATATTATTAATTCAATAGTACTTATTTTTCATATTTCTCTCACCGAGATAATTTTTATCATAATATAGCAAATTGCTTATGTCTTTTTAATTTTGGTTTATATTTTTTAACTAATTTTTTTAGCTGTCTTTTCTAGCTTAATAGGATTGTCTTCTTTTGCTTGATGGGTTAACATTTGTTCTTGAATATTTAATGCTATTATGTAATCTATTTTACTTGCAGGTGTTATATTATTATTTAATTTATCGATAAATACTTTTTGCTGTTTCTGTATGATTTTTCCTTTTAGGTATACTCTTTCATATAACATTGGTAGTACTTCACTATCTTTGCCAATGGTTACTTTTTTTATTTAAGTGTCTATATAATAATAAGCCATGAGTAAATTCATGAATGTTTATTAGAAGGGTTTCTTCGTTCTTTATATAAGGAGCTATTATTTGTATTTTTTGTAGTTTGTTGTTTTTTTAAATATGTAATAGCAGCCTATGAAGCAATGGTATTCTTCTTCAGAAAAAAATCAAATAATATGCCGTTCGCATACAGATATTTTATAGCTTCTTCATTATATAATTTATGTTTTTTTAAAAAGTCTATAAATACTTTGTAATAATCTTTTTTCATATGTTACCCCCTGTAAATGAATTATAGCATACCTTATAAAAAAAGAAAATGACTAGTTGTCCCTATTTGTAAATATTAAAAACATATCTTAATATTTCTAATAATGTCGATAACATAGATGCTACATAAGTAAAGGCCGCTGCTGCAAGCATGTTTTTTTGCTGCAGGTAATTCTTCGCTATCTAATAATTTTTAGATTTTTCTAGTTCTTTTTAGAGCTCTTTTTGAAGCATTAAATTCAACAGGAAGTGTTATTAATTGAAATACTAATAAGGATAGTAGTAATATTATACCTATTTCCATTAATTTATATGAAAAGATGGCTCCAATTAATATGGCTAAATATCCTAGATGAGTACATATATTTACAGTAGGAACTATTTTGCTTCTTATTCGCATAGGTTTATAATTTACTTTGTCTTGGATAGCATGACCACATTCATGGGCTGCTACTGCAAGGGATGCAATACTAGATCCATGGTAGATATCTGTTGACAATTTTATTACTTTTTTTGTTGGATCATAGTGGTCAGTTAGATTTCCTTTTGTTTCTAGTACTATGATGTCTTGTAAGTTGTTTTTATCTAATATTTTTCTAGCGGCATCAAAACCTGTTAAATCTTTATTATTTAGTTTTTCCTTTTGTATTTATTATATGATACGGATACTAATATTTGGGCTATTATAGTTACTAATAGTCCAATCCATATTAATAGGTCATAAGTTATTATATTATTATTCATTTTGCTTCCTCCTACAAGTATTATAATATTTAAATATGGTAAAATTATGTGATTTTAAAAGATATTAAATGGGTATCTGTTTGGCTTACTTAAAGTAAATGTTAATAGTTCTTTAGTAGTAGGGTGAGTAAATGTTATGCTTTCGGCAAATAAGGCAATATTTATATTATTGTTGTTATGACCATATTTGGTGTCTCCTACTAAAGGATGATTTCGACTAGAAAATTGAACTCTTATTTGATGAGAACGGCCAGTAATTAAATTTATTTTTTTATTAGGGAAAGATGATCTTTTTCTTTTTAATACTTGGTATTCTAAAGCAGAATACTTTCCTTTTTCTTTGGTAGTTATGGTACTTATATTTTTTTCTTTATTTTTTTGATGAGATAATCTTCTAGTTTTCCTTTTTGTGATGGGTATCCTTCTACAACTGCTAGGTATGTTTTATGAAAGGTATTATTTCTTATTTCTTCACTTAGTCTTGAAGCTGCTTTTGAAGTTTTGGCAAATACCATAATTCCTCCTACTGGTCTATCTAATCGATGAACTAGTCCTATATAAGCATCTCCTTTTTTCTTTTCTTTTTTGATACGATAATTTTTTAAAATAGTGATCATATCAAAATCTTTACTTATATCTTCTTGAACTGGTATATTTACTGGTTTTTCTACTACTAGAAGATGGTTATCTTCATATATTATGTTAATCTTTGGTAACTCTTGCATATATTCCACAAGGTAGTATTAATTTATCTTCGGTTACGGGTAGACAGTTTTCACCAGTTTCTATTTTGCAGTTTGGGAAGTTTTGTTTCAAGATATTTTCAAGAGATATATGACTTATTCCAGTTGTATAACAACTTATTAATAGAAATGAAAAATCTTCAGATAATACTCTTTTTACAGCATTTAGTAAACGAGGAAAATCATTTTCAAATTTCCATACTTCTTTATTGGGTCCTCTTCCATAACTTGGTGGATCCATAATAATAGCGTCGTATTTTTCTTTCTCTTCTTTCTTCTCTTTCTAAAAATTTTATAGTGTCTTCAGTTATAAATCTTATTTTGTTATTTTCTAGATGACATAATTTCATGTTTTCTTTGGCCCATTCATTTATTCCTTTGGAAGCATCAACATGAACTACTTCATCTGCTCCTGCATTAGATGCTGCCATGGTAGCACATCCAGTGTAGGCAAATAAATTTAATACTTTCATTTCATTATGAGTTTCTTTATATTCTTTTATTTTTGTTTGAATGAAGTCCCAATTTGCTGCTTGTTCAGGGAATATACCAGTATGTTTAAAATTAGTAGGGGATACTTTAAAGGTTAATTCATTATAATTCACGGTCCAAGATTCAGGTAATTTTTTTCTGAATTCCCAAGAACCACCACCTTCTGTACTTCTGTGGTAGTAGGCATCAAAAATCATTCCATTTATCTTTTTTTATTCCATATTATTTGAGGATCAGGTCTTATTAAAAACAATATTTTTTTCCATCTTTCTAATTTTTTTCACCATTTCCAGTTTTTTTATACATTCATAGTCTTTCCATTTATTACTTATATTCATTTTTTTGCACCTCATGTTTATTATAACATTATATTTTTAAAAATAAACTAGTACTTCTATTAATTTTTCGATTATAAGATTGCTGTTACCTAATGGCAGGTATAATAGGGCTCCTATTAAGATGAAGAAGGTTGCTACAACTAAGTATTTTTCACCGATATTATTATTTGGATCGCTATTTTGATAGTTTTGATAAGCATTTATAAAGAAATAAATGGCTATTATGACATTTAATCTACGATTATAATAATATATTTTTATTGGCTTCTTCATTTGATATACTTGGTATTTTTTTAAGATGCTTTTTCTTTTTTTCAGTTATTATATAGAAGGAGATAAT
Source organism: Bacilli bacterium (assembly GCA_022009835.1). Taxonomy (GTDB): domain Bacteria; phylum Bacillota_I; class Bacilli_A; order RF39; family UBA660; genus CAG-302. The sequence continues at coordinate 312,693 of CP091726.1, forward strand.
AGATTTTACTATTATTAAAAAAAGAGAAAAATATTATATCTATAGTTACTTCGTTTAGAAGTTCTTCTGTATTATTGTTATTATTCATACTTAATTATATAAAAAAAGAATGACAAAAAATATCATTCTATTCTATATCTGTATTTATTTTTTTACATATTCTGCTTTCATTACTGACATTATTCTTACAATTATATCTAAATCTTTTTTTCTTGTAAGTATTTGCAATTGTCAATAATATATTTTTATTCTATCTGTACATCTGGCATCTTTTCCAGAAATATCTAGTAATGAGTTTAAATCAATTCCAAATATTTCAGCGATATCTTTTAGAGTTCCCGCTGTTGGTTCTGATTTTCCTGTTTCTACTCTTGATAAATAGTTTCTATTCACTTTTAACATTGTAGCTAGTTCTTCTTGTGATATACCTTTACTTTTTTTCTTAAGTATTTTTAATTTTTTCTCCTAACTTCATTATTACCTCCAAAAAAACTATCTTAATTATAATAAATTATTTTTTTATTTGTAATAGTGTGCTAATATTATTACCAAAAAAATGAAATAATTATTATCTATTTTTTTGGCTGTTCGATGTAAAAAAAATAGATATTTTTTTGATATAATTATTTTTAAAGGTGATTATTTTTGAAATCAAATTTATTTATTGACAAGATAAGTCTTAATAGAGATAAAATTAATAGTTTTTGATGAATATCCTTTTAATATTGAAATTATTAAAGATTTTTAATGAATTAAATTTTACAGAACCAGTTACCTTTTTTTATAGGTGAAAATGGTACTGGTAAATCTACTTTTTTAGAGGCAATAGCAATAGCTATGGGACTCAATGCTGAAGGAGGAACACAGAATTTTAATTTTTGTTACTAAAAAAATACAAGTTCAAGTTTATCTAATTATTTAAAAAAATATCTAGACATAACTATCCTGAAAATAAATTCTTTCTTAGAGCTGAAAGTTTTTATAATTTTTCTTCAGAAATGCAACGATTAGTTGAAGAAGATCATTATTTTTAAACTTTACAGATCTTATGGTGGAAACTTACATAACTGTTCACATGGTGAATCATTTTGTAAAACTTGTTAAAAATAGATTTGGTGATAATGGCTTATATATTTTAGATGAACCTGAGGCGGCTTTGTCACCAGAAAGACAAATGACTCTTTTATGTTTAATAGATGATTTAGTAAAAAGGGGAAGTCAATTTATTATAGCAACACATTCTTCTATTTTGATTTCTTATTATAAAGGGGTGATATTAGATTTAGATAATAATTTTAAAATTACCAAATATGAAGATACAAAAATATATAATCTTTATAGATTGTATTTGGATAATCCTTATGGCATGCAAAAGAGACTTTTTTTGAGGGAGAAGATTAAAAAGTCTCTTGTTTTTTTGAATATAAAATTGCTATAATATTAATGATTTGAATGGAGGAAGTTATGATATCAAAAAGTGAGTTAGAAAGTTTAGCTAAAAAACTTATGTTTGAAATGAATGATGATGAGTATGAAACTTTGGAAAAAAAGAATTTGATGTTATTCTTAAACAGATGGATTTAATTGGTAATATTAAAGATATTGATAAAGTAGAACCAATGACATTTCCTTTTTGATTTAGAACTTAATGATAATTGCTTAAGAGAAGATGTATATAATAATGAAATTAATTTTTAATGATATGAAAATTAATGTTAAAGATTATGAAGATGATAGGGTAAAGGTTCCTAAGGTGGTGGAATAATGACAAATAAACTTATTGATGAAATTAGATATAATTTAGATAATGGGAATCTTACTAGTGAAATGCTATTTGAAGAGGCTACTAGTAAGGCTAAAAAATATCAAGATGAATATAACTGTTTTGTTACAATTATGGATAAAAAAGAAGAGTTGGAAGGAAATAGTGTATTAAGGGGTATTCCTTATGCTTTAAAAAGATAATATTTCTACTAAAGGTATACTTACTACTGCTTCTTCAAATATACTTAAGGATTATATTCCTTTATATGATGCTACTATTTATAAGAAGTTAAAAGAATCTGGTGCTGTACTTATGGGTAAAACTGTACTTGATGAACTTGCTATGGGTGGAACTGGTACTACAGGACATACTGGTGTTGTTAGAAATCCTTGGAATAAGGAAAGAATGATTGGTGGTAGTTCTGCTGGTAGTGCTGCCGCTGTTGCTCTTGGTATTGTTCCTTTTGCGATTGGCTCTGACACAGGTGATTCTATTAGAAAACCTGCTGCTTATGGTGGAGTAGTTGGATATAAGCCTACATATGGTAGAATATCTAGATATGGTTTGTTTGCTTTTGCTTCTAGTTTAGATCATCTTGGAATATTTGCTAGAAGTGTTAAAGATGTAAGTTATGTTATGGATATAGTTAAAGGTCATGATGACAAAGATATGACTAGTTTACCTAATGAAGATATTTCTTATATTAATGGTTTAGATAATGATATTGAAGGTAAAAAATTGTTTTATATTAAAGAAGCTATGGAGATAGTTAGTGATAGTGATGAATTAAAAGGTATTATGGATAATTTTAAAGAGGTTATTAATAAGTGCAAATCTTTAGGATTTGAAGTAGAAGAAGTTACTTTTGGTAAGGAGTTACTTGAGGCTATATATCCTGTGTATAATGTTATTTCTTGTGCAGAGGCTACTAGTAATAATTCTAATTTAACTGGTATTCCATTTGGTAGTAGAGTAGAAGCAAGTAATGTTAATGATATTATGATGAGGACTAGAACAGAAGGATTTTCGGAACTTATTAAGAGAAGATTTGTTATTGGTAGTTATGTTCTTCAAAAAAAGAAAAATCAGGAAAAAAATTATTTTTTTAAATGCTTCTAGAGTTAGAAGACTTATTGTTGATAGAATGAATGAATTATTTAAAAAGTATGATGGCCTTATTATGCCTACGAGTGGTGATATTGCTCCATTATTTGATAAAGCTAGTGATAAATTATCGGATGAATATTTGATTCTTGGTAATCATCTTGTGATTGGTAATTTTGGAGGATTTCCTAGTATTTCTATTCCTAGCGGTTTTGTTAATAATATGCCGGTTAGTATAAATATTACAGGTAGGGCAAGAGAAGATTATTTAGTACTTAATATGGCTAATAAAAATAGAAGAAATACTTGGTTGTAAAGGTATGGTGGCTAAAGATGAGTAAATATATTCCAGTTATTGGACTTGAAGTACACTGCGAACTTAAAAGTAATAGTAAAAACTTTAGTACTGGTAAAAAAATGGTAATGGGGATGTTAATACTAATTTGTCAGTAGTTGATATTGGATATCCTGGTATTTTACCATTTGCTAATAAAGAGGCAGTTAAAAAGAGTATTATGGTTGCTTTGGCTTTAAACTCTACAGTACCTGAAAAACTTATTTTTGATAGAAAAAATTATTACTATCCTGATTTACCTAAAGGATATCAGATTACACAGTTTAATAATCCGATTGGTATTAATGGTTATATTATGATTAATGTTGATGGTACTGATAAAAGAATAGACATTCATGATACACATTTAGAAGAAGATACTGCTAATATGGATCATTTAAGTACTTACTCTTTAATTGATTATAATAGAGCTGGAGTGCCACTTCTTGAAACTGTTACTGAACCTTGTATTGGTTCTTCAAAAGAGGCTATTGCTTACTTAGAAGCACTTAGAAATATATTTTTATATTTAGATGTTAGTGATGCAAGAGCAGATCTTGGTCAGATTAGAGTAGATGTTAATGTTTCTATGAAAAAAGAAGAAGATACTGAACTTGGAACAAGGGTTGAAATGAAAAATATTAATTCTTTTTCTACCGTTAAGGAAGTTATTGAAGTTGAAATTAAAAGACAAACAGAAATACTAGAGGCAGGTGGAATTATTGAACAGGAAACTAGAAGATATGATGAAGCTAATAAGACTACAGTATTTATGAGAGGTAAGAGTGATGCTATTGATTATAAATACTACACGGAGCCTAATATTCCACCAATTAAATTGAGAGAAGAATTTATTAATGATATTAAGAAAAAAATATGCCTGTTCTTGAATATGAAAGAAAGAATACATATATGAATGAATATGGTATAAGTAATATTGACGCTAGTACACTTACTAAAGATAAGAAATTATCTGATTATTTTGAAAGTATTATTAGTTATGGTTCTAATCCTAAGGATACTTCTAATGTAGTAGTAGGTTTCTTACTTGGATATTTGGATAAGAATTATAAAGACATTGCAGATATTAATATTGAACCAAAAAGATTTTTAGTGAAATCATTAAAATGATGACTGATGGTAAGATTTCTAATAAACAGGTTAAAGACATTTTTACTAAGGCTTTGGATGAAGATAAAAGTGTATTAGAGATAGCTAAATCTATTGGTACTTAAATAAGTGATAAAGAAGAAATTAGAAAATAATCATTAATGAAGTATTTGATGAGAATTCTAAAGTTATAGATGATTTTTAAATCTGGTAAAAAAATGTTAATGGTTTTTATTATGGGTCTTATTATGAAGAAAAACTTCTGGTAAAAGTAAATCCTGGAGTTACTAATATGGTATTAGAAGAAGAACTTAATAAATTATAAGTTTATCAACAATTTTTTTGTTGATAAACTTTTTCTTCTTTTGGATATTTTTTATAAAAAAAAGCATAAAAATATTAAAAAAAGTAAAAAAAGTACTTGATTAATTGAAAAAAAGTGTTATATAATTAAGAAGTCTTGTGGATGTATTGGCCAATTAGCTCAGTCGGTAGAGCACTCGGCTGTTAACCGATAGGTCGTAGGTTCGAGCCCTACATTGGCCGCCATTTGATAATTAAGAGTCTATCGTTGATGGATTCTTTTTTTGTATTATTTACGGACCTATCTTATATTTTTTTATTAATTGATAAGGTTATAAATATATAAGTTTTGACTGTGAATATGATAAAATAAAGATGTTTTAGTTTTGAGATTATAAGCTCAAAACTATTTTGCCAAGACCTTAGGCTTGGCAAACTTATAGAAAAATAAAAGAAAAATAATAAAAATAATTGACAAATATATATATATTGTGGTATAGTTATGTCAACCGGAAGGTGTTTTTATTTTAATCAAATGTTGGGAGGATTTAAAAATGGTTGAATATTTTAAAGGTGTTAAAAAAAGAAGTATCTAGAATTAAATGGACTAGTAAAAAAAGATTTACTTAAATATGCTACATCAACAATTGTATTTATGATTTTCTTTGGTGTATTCTTTTATCTAATCGATTTACTAGTAGCAGTGTTAAGGAGTAGTTTATAATGAAAAAAGAATGGTATGTTGTTAATACTGTAAGTGGGCATGAGTATAAAGTTAAAGAAAAAAATTAGAAATGAGAATTAACTCTATGGATTTACAAGAAAATATTTTTTTAGGGTTATTGTTCCAGAACAAAAAGAAATAGAGTATAAAAAAATGGTGTTAAAAAAGAAAAAGTTAAGAAGATGTTTCCAGGATACGTTTTGGTAGAAATGGTTATGTCTGATGAGGCTTGGTATATTGTTAGAAATACGCAAGGTGTTACCGGATTTATAGGATCATCTGGTAAGGGTGCTAAACCTATTCCTCTTCTTCCTCAAGAAGTTGATAGAATACTTAATAGTATGGGAATGAGTAGAGTAGATATTAGTAAAGATTTAACTGAAGGTAAGAAAGTTAAGATTATTGCTGGACCATTTAAAGATATGATGGCTAAGATTGATAGTGTTGATTTAAAAGAACAAAAACTTACTGTTTTAGTTGATTTGTTTGGTCAAGAAACTTCAGTTGAAGTTGATATGCAAGAAGTAGAAACTATGTAATATGATTAAAATAAAAGCATAAAGTAGAAAAAAAATAGAAAAAATAGTTGTAATTTTTAAAAAAAGTGTGATATCATTATCGGTGCGAGACATATTATTATGTTAGTAAGTGGAAGGCGGACTGGCCGATGGGACCACACGCGAAAAAGAAATTTTAATAGGAGGTGTTTTTCGTGGCTAAAGAAGTTACTAAGAAAATTAAATTGCAAATTCCAGCAGGAAAAGCAACACCAGCTCCTCCAGTAGGAACTGTACTTGGACCAGCAGGAATTAACTTACAAGAATTTTTGTACTAAATTTAATGATGCATCTAGAGATAAGATGGGAGATGTACTTCCAGTTGAAATAACTATTTATGATGATAGAAGTTTTGACTTTGTACTTAAGACTCCACCTGCTGCATTCTTACTTAAGAAAGCTGCTGGTATCAAATCTGGATCTAGTAAGGGTGAAGTAGTTGCAACTTTATCTAAAGATAAATTAAAAGAGATTGCTGAAACTAAGTTACCTGATTTAAATGCTTATACTGTAGAAGAAGCAATTAAAATAGTTGAAGGTACTGCCCGTAACATGGGAATTAAAATTGAAGAATAATAAAAATAATTAATATGTCATATAGGTTTATACCTATGTGGAAGGATATTGTTTAGTCCGCAAATACCACATAAGGAGGGAAGACGAATGAAAAGAAGTAAAAGATATGTTTCTAATTTAGAAAAACTTGATAAGAATAAAGCATATTCTGTAGAAGAGGCTGTTAAATTAGTTAAAGAGACTTCTAATGCTAAGTTTGATTCTACTATTGAAGTAGCTATGAATTTGAACTTAGATACTAAAAAGAATGATCAACAACTAAGAGGAGCAGTTGTTTTACCTAATGGAACTGGTAAGACTAAAAGAATTTTAGTTCTTGCTAAAGGGGATCAAGCTAAAGCTGCTAAAGAAGCAGGTGCTGACTTTGTAGGAGACCTTGATATGATTCAAAAAATTGAGAAAGAATCTTGGTTTGACTATGATGTTATTATTGCTACTCCTGAAATGATGCCAATGCTTGGTAAAATTGGTAAATTACTTGGACCTAAAGGTTTAATGCCAAACCCTAAGACAGGTACTGTTACTACTGATACTGCTAAGGCTATTGAAGAAACTAAAAAAGGTAAAGTTAACTACAGAACTGATAGTTTCGGAAATGTACACGGAATCGTTGGTAAAGCAAGTTTTGACGATGCTAAATTAGTAGAGAATCTTAAAGCTTTTGTTGAGGCTATTATGAAAGTTAAGCCTTCAACTGTTAAAGGAGCATATGTTAAGAATGTTAGCATTTCTTCAACTATGGGTCCTGGTGTTAAAATTGATTTAAATTCATTTGACAAATAATAATATTTAATATATAATAAGTTTGTTTGAAAAAAATATTATGCCAAAGACAGTAAGGGCAGTAATGCTTGAAAATCTTACCGAGGAATAAGAAATGTTCTATTTTTATCCCTCTATGTAGAGGGATTTTTAATTTTGGTATAGGAAAGGATTGATACTATGGCAAATGCAAAAATATTAGAGCAAAAATCTTTAGTAGTTGATGAGATTAAAGGTAAGTTTGAAAATGCTAAATCAGTAGTTGTATTTGATCCAAGGGGACTTAATGTTGCTGAAGTAACTGAACTTAGAAGGGCTCTTAGAGAATCTGGTTCTGATTACAAAGTATATAAAAATACTTTAGTAAAAAGAGCTGTTAATAGTTTAGATATTAAGTTAGATGAGTTCTTAGAAGGACCATCTGCGATTAGTTTTTCTAGCGATGAACTTGCTCCTGTTAAGGTTATTAGTGAGTTTGCTAAAAAACATACTAATCTTGAATTAAAAGCTGGTATTGTTGAAGGAAAGGTTGCTGAAGCTTCAGAGCTTGCTAAATATGCTGCTATTCCATCAAGAGAAGGATTACTTACAATGCTTGCTGCAGGACTTATGGGTACTGTTAAAGATTTATCTATCTGTTTAGATTTATATGCTAAACAAAAAGAAGAAAATTAATAAAAATATAGTTATAAGAAAGGAAGGAAATTAAAATGGCTAAATTAACAAAAGAAGAATTTATTAATTCACTAAATGAAATGTCTATTCTTGAAATTAAAGAATTAGTTGACGCAATGAAGGAGGCATATGGTGTTGACCCATCAGCTGTTGCTGTTGCTGGTCCTGCAGTAGCTGCTGTAGAAGAAGGTCCATCAAAAGTTAATGTTGTATTAACTGCTGCTGGAGCTAACAAAATTGCTGTTATTAAATTAGTTAGAGATTTAACTGGTTTAGGATTAAAAGAAGCTAAAGACATTGCTGACAATGGTGGAAATGTTAAAGAAGGCATCGACAAAGAAGAAGCTGAAAAAATTAAAGCTCAATTTGAAGAAGCTGGAGCTACTGTTGAATTAAAGTAATTAATTTGTAGACATTTGAATTATAAGAAATCTATTTATAGGTTTCTGACTTATGTTATAATTTAAACATAGAGAGGAGAGAAAAAAATGAAAAAAACAAAAATATTTTTAATAATAGGTTTGATATTATTAGCGGTTATCTCATTTGGTATATTTGTATTAGTATCTGGAAAGGGGAATACGGGTAGTCTTGAAACAACTAAAGATATTATTAAAATGATTAATACAATAGACAAAGATAATAAAAAAATGTTTTTACCAGAACTTGAAACGATGAAAGTAGATATAAAGAATATTGATGAGGTTACTAGTTATACTGGTTTGAAAACAAATAATGATATTGAATCAATTGTTGTATCAGTACCAATGATGACATCACAAGCTTATTCAGTGGCTGTTGTTAAGGTTAAAGATACTGCCAATGTTGAAAAAATTAAGCAAGAAATGTTAGATAATATTGATATGAGACGTTGGATTTGTGTTTCTGCAGAACAATTATATATTACTAATAGTGGTAATGTAATATTCTCTGTAATGGCTGATAAAGATATTGCTAAGGCAGTATATAATGATTTTTAAAAAAATATGTAAATAATAATATTGGAAAAAGAATTAGAAAAAAATCGAATGATGAAGAAAAATATAGAACTTCCGCCAGAAATGCCAGCAGCAGAATAATGTAGCACCTTTTTAAGGTGCCTTTTTTTATAAGGAGGATAAAATGTTATTTACTAGTATTAGTTTTTTTATATTATTTTTTTACCAGCGTTAATAATTATATATTTTTATAACACCTAAAAAAATATAAAAAAATATTATTTTTATTAATTGCTTCTTTATTGTTTTTATTTTTTTATGGGGAGCCTAAGTATGTTTTTTTAATGATATTAGAAATTATTATTGCTTATATAGGAGCTATTTTTAATTGATAAATATAAAAAAATCAAAGTAAAAAAATATTAATAATAACTTTATTTATACATGTATTTTTTTATTAATAATATTTAAATATACTGATTTTTATTATACAAACAATTAATGATATATCTAATGCTAATATTAAATTATTAAATATTGCATTACCAATAGGAATATCATTTTATACATTTCAAATTATAAGTTACATTGTTGATGTATATAATGGTAAAGTTAAAGTTCAAAGAAATATTATAAAGTTAGCTACTTATGTATCTTTATTTCCACAGTTAGTCGCAGGACCTATTGTTAGATACCAGACAGTAGAAAAAGAACTTGATAATAGAGTACATAGTTTTAATAATTTTGCATATGGCATAAGAAGATTTTTCTGTTGGACTTGCTAAAAAAAAGTATTGATAGCTAATGCTTTGGGAGAACTTTGTAGTAAAGCTTCTGCTACTTCTGAAGAAACAGTAGTTTTCTTTTGGATATTTGGTATAAGTTATATGCTTCAGTTGTATTTTGATTTTTCTGCTTATAGTGATATGGCTATTGGTCTTGGAAGAATATTTGGATTTCATTTTCCTGAAAACTTTAATTACCCATATATATCAAAAAGTATAACTGAATTCTGGCGTAGATGGCATATTTCTCTTAGTACATGGTTTAAGGATTATGTTTATATTCCCCTTGGTGGTAATAGAGTAAGTAGATGTAAGCAAATAAGAAATATTTTAATAGTATGGTTATTAACTGGAATATGGCATGGTGCTAATTGGACTTTTTTAATATGGGGATTATTGTTTGGAATTATTCTTATAATAGAAAAAAATATTCCTTAATAAATTTATGGAAAAAAATTACCTTCTTTTTATAAGAAGAATATATGTTTTATTTATTGTTATGATATTGTTTATTATATTTAGTTCTGATAATATGTCGGTGGCTTTGTCTAATATTAAAGGTTTGTTTGGTATGAATGGAGAAGCTTTTATTAATGATTATACACTTCATTATTTAAAGAGTTATTTACCAGTACTAATTATTGCTTTATTTGGTGCTACTCCTTTTATTAAAAATATTAATAGATAAATTAAGAAAAAAATAAATATGTAAATAACATAATTAATATTTTTAGAACCAATTTTAATAGTTGTAATATTAGTTGTTGTTACTTCTTATTTGATAGATAATTCATATAATCCATTTTTATATTTTAGATTTTAAGGAGGTTATACATGAACGATAAAATTAAAGACATAGTTGTAACTATAATATTTCTTTTTACTATAATTTCTTTTATATTTTTGATTAATGTTATAAAAAGATACTGATATTTCTATAGCAGAGAGAAGAAAAACTCGCTACCATGCCAGAATTAACTACTAAAAAGTTTATTTGATGGTACTTATTTTTAAGAAATTTGATTCTTATGTTACGGATCAATTTGTAGAAAGAGATGCTTTTTAGAAAAAAATTAAAATAGATATAGAATTATCTACTAAAAGGTGAATATAATAATTTATATTTGTATGATGATTATATTATTGAAGAAATATTTCCTTTTAAATAGCAATTCTATTAATAATTTAACTAGTAAGATTAATTATATAAAAAGATACATATTTGAACGATAATAGTAATATTTATTATACTATTATACCTGATAAAAAAATTATTTTGTTAATAATGATAATTTAAAAACTTAATTATGATAAATTACAAGATATGATGAAAAAAATAATTTAACAAATATTAATTATATAAATATATTTGATAAATTAACTCTTGATAATTATTATAAGACTGATACTCATTGGAAACAAGAAGATTTATTTGATGTTGCAAATACTATTGCTAATCAAATGAATTTTGATATAACTAATAATAATGTTGTAAATACAGTTACTACTTTTAAGGGGAGTTATGCTGGTAGATTATCAGTAACCAAAGATATTGATACTATAAAAACAATATCTAATCCATCTATTGCTAATAGTAGTGTGTATAATTATGAAACTAAAAAAATATACACAAATATATGATTATGATAAAAATAAAATCATTAGATAAAGATGATATATATTTATCAGGAGCATCTTCTATTATAGATATTGTTAATCCTACTTCAAATAGTAATAGAGAGTTAATTGTTTTTCGTGATTCTTATGGTAGTAGTTTAGTTCCTCTATTAATAGATGGTTATAAGAAAAATTACTGTTATTGATATTAGATATGTTTCTTCAAGAATTTTGAATAATTATATAAAATTTAAGGATCAAGATGTTCTTTTTTTATGTATAGTATATTAACTATAAATAATAGTTTTTTTCTATTAGATAAGGAATCTTTTTTTAATTAGATTTCTTTTTTTCCTTTTACTAAAAAAAGTATGTTATAATAAAAAAAGTAAATATTATGGAGGTAATAATTATGATTAATAAAATTGGTACTTTTTAAGGATTATAGTGATGGTACATTAAAAAAACTGTTTTTTTGATGTTGGTAATAATAAAATTATAGAAATGTCTTTATTATTTAATAAGAAGGATAAGGATGTAGTTTGTGTTCCTACTCATCATTTTTGTAATTTAGGTTGTAAGATGTGTCATTTAACTAATAGAGGTTTTAATAAAGAGATGGCTCCTGTTAAATGGAAGGACTTTGTTTATTGTTTAATTAATACACTATCTATTAATGATAAAAGAAGAACTGATAAAGAGAACTTACTTATTTCTTTTATGGGAGTAGGTGAGCCTCTTCTTAATTTGAAGTTAATTGAAGATGTATATAAAAATGAAGATTTTTATTAAAAGAGAAAAACTTGGTTATAAGAATATTGGTTATGCTCTTGCTACGATGATGCCTAATGATAATATCATTAAATTAGGTGAAATGTTTAATAATTTAGATATGCCTCTTAAAGTACATTTTTCTTTACATAATCCTATTGATGTAAAAAAAGATATGAATTAATTCCTAGTACTAAGGTTTCTGTTCAAGATGCTCTTGCATATTTAGTTAGTTATAGAAATTTATTACAAAAAGAATGAAGTATTAATGAATAAGTATGTAAAGCTACATAGTAATAATGATCCTATAGAAATACATTATACTTTAATAAATGGTGTTAATGATGATATAGAAGAACTTGATAGAATGTGTAAATTACTTGACAGATATAATATTACAATAAAGTTTATTAGATTTAATCCGATTAATGAGTTAGAGATAAGTAAAAATGAACAGTTATGGGTAAGAGAGATTTCTAATAGTGTACCAAATATTAGAATTAAAACTTATAGTCCTCCTGGTAGAGAAGTTGGTAGTTCTTGTGGTGAGTTTACTAAACATTTTTATCATATGGAAATTGAAACTGAAGAGCAAAGAGAAGAATTTGATACTTGGAAAGTTAAACATTTGGTTAAAGAATAAATATATATATTAGAATATTGCTTTTTACTTTTTGGTTTGTGTTATTATTTAAGTAGGAGGATATGATATGGAAAAAGAAAAAAATACAGGTTTGATTGTTTTTGGTTGTTATACTATGCTTATTAGTAGGAGGACTTGGAGGTTATATTATATGTGATAAAGTTATCAATAAGGATAATGACATCGATAATAATGTTGTGAAAGATATTAGAATTAATACTGAAAAAGATTATGTATATGATGCTGATTATTCTTATGATAATAAGTATACTGAGTTTGTCAGAAAAAGATGGTAATGATAAAGTTATTAATATAGATCGTTATGGGTTATCTGTCAGTGGTAGAATTGGTAAACAATATTTATCAGATTTAAAGGTTCCATATTTGAATATTAATTCTGATTATGCTAAGGCATCTAATGAAGAAATTAAAAAAATATATATAGAATATGCAAAAAGATTTGATGCTTGTGCAGAAATTGATCAAGATAAGGCTGTTAGTTGTTCACAAATACTTACATATAAGACTTTTTAAATATAATAATATCTTGTCTGTCGTTATTATTTCTTCAATTCAAGCTACTTCTAAATGGGTATTAAATTATAATATTTATAATATTGATTTAACTTCTGGTAAGGAAATTAAATATTCTGATATGGTATCGACTCTTGGTTATGATAATGATACTTTATTGGATAAAGAAAAGGAATTACTTAAAAATAAAATGAATGAGTTATGGGGAACTGATTTTGACTTGAATACTTCATGTTTTGCAGAAGATAAGAACTGCTATAACACTGCTAATAAAATGTTGGAAACTTCTATAAATGATGGCAGTATTTTTGTATTTTTGTAAACGATAATGGTAATTTGAATATATTAGTTGTTCCTTATGCTGATTTTGTACAAGATGGAAATATTAATAGGTATTTGATTGAGGTTGCTAAATAGTAGCCTTTTTTTCCTTTTATATAATTTTTTTCGAGTATGAGACCTAGGCTCAGACTCGCCTTACGAGACTACAGGCTCGGAAGGTAATAAAAAAAGATATTGTAATTTTTGATATAATTCTATTATAATATTGTTGGTGATTGATATGAGTCAGTATTTTTGATAATGATAAAAAAATATTAAGAGTGAGAAAAAGATTAATTAAGTTTAATTTTAATAATAAAGAATTTTTCTATATATAGTGATAATGGAGTGTTTTTCTAAAGATAGATTTGATTATGGGACAAGAGTTTTACTTAGTAATATTGATATATTTAAATTAAGAGGTAATGTTCTTGACCTTGGATGTGGTCTTGGGGTAGTAGGTATTATACTTGGTACTTTTTAATAAAAAAATATTAATATCGATATGATTGATGTAAATGAGAGGGCTATTTTTACTATCTAGAGAGAATCTTATACTTAATAATGTTAAAGCTAATGTATTTGTTAGTGATATTTATAAAGCAGTTAATAAAAAAATATAATTATATTATTACTAATCCTCCTATTAGAGCGGGAAAGGATGTTATAAGAAGTTTTTTATTTGATGGTTATGATTATTTAGAAGATGATGGAGTAATATATTTTGTTATGAGGAAAGATCATGGGGTTAAATCAATGATAAAAAGAATTAGAAAGTAAATATATAGTTAATGTTATTGGTAAAGATAAGGGTTTTTTTATGTTGTAGAGTTAAAAAAAGTGTCGATAATGATGCTTTTTTTATGTTTTTTTGGTAAAAAAATGTGAAAAAAATGAAAAAGTATTGTCAAAGTTATTGACATACTCGTAAAATGCTGATAAACTTATAAATTGGTAACACATCTTTTTAATGTGACTAAAAATTAAAAAAATTCTAGGTATTGGGGTGAAAAAAATTAATGGCTTATAAGTTAAAAACAAAGCGGTGATTATAGAAAAAAAGAAGAAACTTTTTCTATGATTAAAAAAATTCACTAGCAATTAGTGATTTATTAGAGGTGCAAACTGAAAGTTATAAATGGTTTTGCAACAGAAGGGATAAAAAGAGGTTTTTTTGAAACATTTTCACCAATTGAAAGTTTTTTTCTGGTAGTTTATCTTTAGAGTTTGGTGAGTATGAATTTGGTACTCCTAGATACTCTATTAAAGAGTGCAAGGATAGACAAATTACTTATGCTGCTCCTTTTAAAGGTACAGACTAGACTATTTAATAATGAAACTGGGGAAGTTAAAGAACAAGAAATATTCTTAGGTGATATGCCTCTTATGACTGATGCTGGTACATTTATTATAAATGGTGCTGAGAGAGTTGTTGTATCACAACTTGTTAGATCTCCTAGTGTATATTATTCTAAAGAAATAGATAAAAAAATGGTAAACCTGTTTTTTTGCATCTAAAGTTATTCCATCTAGAGGTACTTGGCTTGAATATGAAACTGATGCTAAAGATGTTATCTATATTAGAATAGATAGAAATAGAAAAGTACCTATGACTACTCTTTTTAAGAGCAGTAGGTTTATCTAGTGATGAGGATATTCTTTCTTTTATTTGACAATGATGTATATTTAAAAAAAATACTATAGAGAAGGATTCTACTCATAATACTGATGAGGCTCTTATTGAAATATATGAGAAATTAAGACCAGGAGAGCCTACTACTTTTAGACAGTTCAAAGAACCAATTGATTACTAGATTCTTTTGATGATTTTCATTATGATTTAGCTAGAGTAGGTAGATATAAGTTTAATAAAAAATTAAATGTTAAAGATAGATTACTTGGTAATAGACTTGCTGAAGATATTATTATTGATGGTGAAGTTAAGATTCCTAAGGATACTCTTATTAATAAAGAGGTATATGAGGAATTATGTACTTATTTAGATAATGGTTATGGCGTTACTGAGGCAAAAAGTTAATGAGGATTTAACTATTAATTCAAGTATAGATGAACATAACAAGATTCAAGTTATTCATTTATATTCTAATGTAGATGATAAGAAAAATTGTTAAAGTTATTGGTAATGATCCATCTGCTAATATTATGAATCTTACAATGTCTGATTTTTTTATGCTTCTGTTAGTTATTATCTAAATTTAAATGAAGGTATTGGTAAAGATGATGAAATTGACCATTTAGGTAATAGAAGAGTTAAACAAGTAGGTGAATTATTACAAAAATCAATTTAAGATTGGTTTTTAGTAGAATGGAAAAGAGTTATTAGGGAGAGAATGACTACTCAAGATATTGAAACAGTTACTCCAAAGACACTTATTAATATTAGACCAGTTACTGCGGTTATCAAAGAATTCTTTGGTAGTAGTCAGTTATCACAATTTATGGATCAAACTAATCCAATTGCTGAACTTACTCATAAGAGAAGATTATCAGCATTAGGACCTGGTGGATTATCTAGAGATAGAGCTGGTATTGAAGTAAGAGATGTAAATGCTTCTCACTATGGTAGAATTTGTCCTATTGAGTCTCCTGAAGGAGCAAATATTGGACTTATTACTTCACTTGCTAGTTATGCTAAAATTAATGAGTATGGATTTATTCAAACTCCATATAGAAAAGTAGTAGATGGACATCTTACTGATGAAGTTGTTTATTTGACTGCTGATGAAGAAGAAGACTTTTATATTTCACAAGCTACTGTTAATGTTGATGATGATAATAAGATTACTGATAATATAGTAGCAGGTAGATATAGAGGAGAGAATGTTCTTGTTAGCCCTGATAAAGTTGACTATATCGACGTTTCTCCACAACAAGTTGTTTCTGTTACAACTAGTTTAATTCCTTTCCTTGAACATGATGATGCTACTCGTGCTTTAATGGGTGCAAACATGCAAAGACAGGCATTACCACTTCTTAAGACAGAGGCTCCTTTTGTTGGAACTGGTGCTGAATATATTGCTGCTAGGGATAGTGGTTCTGTAATTGTTGCTAAGGCTGATGGTATTGTTAGTTATGCTGATGCTAAAAAGATTGTTGTTCGTAATGCTAAAGGTGAAGATATTTATCATTTAGCCACTTTTGAAAGATCTAACCAAGGTGAAACATTTAATCATGTTCCAATAGTTAGAGAAGGCGATAAAGTTAAGAGAGGACAAATAATAGCAGATGGTCCAAGTACTGATAAAGGTGAACTTGCTCTTGGTAAGAATGTAGTTGTTGCCTTTACAACATTTAATGGTTATAACTATGAAGATGCTGTTATTATGAATGAAAGACTTGTTAAGGATGATGTTTATACTTCTTTACATATTGAAGATTATGAAGTTCAATGTAGAGATACTAAACTTGGCCCTGAGGAAATTACAAGAGATATTCCTAATATTGGAGAAGAAGCGAGAAGAAACTTAGATGAACATGGTATTGTTAAAATTGGTACAGAAGTTCATGAAGGTGATATTCTAGTTGGTAAAGTTACTCCTAAAGGAATGGCTGATTTAACTAGTGAAGAAAAGTTACTTCATGCTATCTTTGGTGAAAAGACGAGAGAAGTTAGAAATTCATCACTTACTGTTCCACATGGTGGAGATGGTGTTGTTCATGATGTTAAAGTTTATACTAAAGAAGACAATGAAGACTTACCTAGTGGTGTAAGTATGGTTGTTAGGGTATATATTATTCAAAAAGAGAAAGATTCAAGTCGGAGATAAAATGAGTGGTCGTCACGGAAATAAGGGTGTTATTTCACTTATACTTCCTAGTGAGGATATGCCATTCTTACCTGATGGTACTCCTGTTGATATTATGCTTAATCCTCAAGGTGTTCCATCACGTATGAATATTGGTCAGATACTTGAGTTACATTTAGGTATGGCTGGTAAAAAACTTGGTGTTCATTTCGCTACTCCAGTACTTGATGGTGCTAAGAGAGAAGATATAGCTGCCGCTATGAAAGAAGCAGGTATGGATGAAGATGGTAAGACTATTCTATATGATGGTAGAACTGGTGATCCATTTGATAGTAGAATATCTGTTGGTGTTATGTATATGATTAAACTACATCACATGGTTGATGATAAGTTACATGCTAGGGCAACTGGTCCATATTCACTTGTTACACAACAACCTCTTGGTGGTAAAGCACAACTTGGTGGACAGAGATTTGGTGAAATGGAAGTTTGGGCACTTGAAGCTTATGGTGCTTCTCATGTACTTCAAGAAATTCTTACTTATAAATCTGATGATGTTGTAGGTAGAGTTAAAGTATATGAAGCTTTAGTTAAGGGACAACCACTACCTAAACCTGGTATTCCTGAAGCATTTAGAGTTCTTATTAAAGAATTTCAGGCATTGGGACTTGATATTTCAGTTATCAATAATAATGATGATGAAGTATCATTTAGTGAACTTGAAAGAAAGGCTGATTTGGAAGATAATCCTATAGCAGAAGAAGTTCAAAATGAAAGATCGTTTGATGATCTTGATGATGATAATGAAATCGATGATGATGATTTTGATGAAGAAAATATTGATGATATAGATAATGATATTGAAGATTCAATTGAGGAAGGAGATGATTTCTAATGTTAGAAGCTAATGATTTTAAGGCTCTTAAGATTGGAATTGCCTCACCTGAGAAGATTAGGTCTTGGTCGTATGGTGAAGTATTGAAACCTGAGACTATTAATTACAGAACTTTAAAACCTGAAAGGGATGGGTTATTCTGTGAAAAAGATATTTGGACCTACTAGAGATTATGAATGTTCTTGTGGTAAGTATAAAAAGACTTAGATATAAGAATATTGTCTGTGATAGATGTGGAGTAGAAGTTACTAAATCTTCTGTTAGAAGAGAGAGAATGGGACATATTGAACTTGCTACTCCAGTAAGTCACATTTGGTATGTTAAGGGTGTTCCTTCATACATTGGACTTACTCTTGATATGTCTCCGAGAGACTTAGAGGAAGTTATATATTTCGTTTCTTATGTTGTACTTGATCCAGGAGCTACTACTTTTAATTAAGAAGCAAACTTTATCTGATAAAGAGTATAGAGCATATTATGAAAAAAATATGGTAATACTTTTTAGAGTTGGTATGGGTGCTGAAGCTATTAAAGAGTTACTTTCTGAAGTTGATGTTAACAAAGAATTAGAAGAAATTCAAAAAAAGAATTAGATGGTGCTACTGGTCAGAAGAGAACTAGACTTGTTAAGAGACTTGATGTTATTAATTCATTTGTTCAATCTGGTAATAAACCTGAATGGATGATTATTGAGGCTCTTCCTGTTATTCCTCCTGAACTTAGACCGATGATTCAACTAGATGGTGGTAGATTTGCTACTAGTGATTTAAAATGATTTATATAGAAGAGTTATTAATAGAAATAATAGATTAAAAGAAACTTATTGAACTAGGTGCACCTTCAATTATTATTCAAAACGAAAAGAGAATGCTTCAAGAAGCTGTTGACTCATTATTTGATAATGGTAGAAGGGGTAGAAGTGTTACTGGAGCAGGTAATAGAGCTCTTAAGAGTTTAAGTTCTATGCTTAAGAGTAAACAGGGTAGATTTAGACAAAACTTACTAGGTAAGAGAGTTGACTATTCTGGTAGAAGTGTTATTGTTGTAGGACCAGATTTAAAGATGTATCAATGTGGTATTCCTAAAGAAATGGCTCTTGAGTTATTTAAACCTCATGTTATTCATGGTTTAACTGAGAGAGGTCTTGCTAATAATATTAAGTCTGCTAAAAAGATGATTGATAATCAAGATCCTAAAGTATGGGATATTGTTGAAGATGTTATTAAAGAACATCCTGTAATGCTTAACAGAGCTCCTACTTTACATAGACTTGGTATTCAAGCATTTGAACCTAAGTTAATTAGTGGTAAGGCAATTAGACTTCATCCACTTGTTTGTACAGCATTTAATGCTGACTTTGATGGAGACCAGATGGCTGTTCACGTACCTTTAAGTGAGGAAGCTAAAACTGAGGCTAGAATTCTTATGCTTGGTTCTAACAATATTCTTTCTCCTAAAAATGGAGATCCTATTGTTACTCCTTCTCAGGATATGATTCTTGGTAATTATTATATTACTATGGAAAAAGCTGGTGTAGAAGGAGAGGGTAGAGCATTTAAGAATACTAATGAAGCTTTAATGGCTTATCAAAGAAGAGAAATTACTCTTCAAACAAGAATTGTTGTTCCTGTTAATTCGTTTAAACATAAGGTATTCTTAGATGAAGATAAGAATAAGTATTTAGTTACTACTCCTGGTAAGATTATCTTTAATGAGATTTTTACCTGATTCATTCCCTTACTTATGTGAGGCTACTAGTGAAAAATATTGAAGGTATTACTCCTAGTAAATACTTTATTGATTATGGTGAAGATGTTAAGGCTAGAATTAGTGAGATGCCTTTATCTACTCCATTTAATAAGGGTGCACTTGAGAAAATTATTGCTCAAATGTTTAAGAGATATAAGACTACTGAAACTAGTATATTCCTAGATAAACTTAAAGATTTAGGATTTAAGTATTCTACTTTCTCTGGTATTACGATAGCAGTATCTGATGTTGTTACTAGTAAGAATAAGGATGCTATTATTGAGAAGTCTAATGAAGAAATTAAGAAAGTTAATAAGCAATTCCAAAGAGGACTTATTACTGATAGAGAAAGATTAGAACTTGTTATTGATATTTGGACTAAAGCTAAAGAAGAAATTCAAGATGAATTGCAAGGATATGCTAAGAGTTATGTTGATAATCCAATATTTATAATGATGAACTCTAAAGCCAGAGGATCTATCTCTAACTTCGTACAGCTTGCTGGTATGAGAGGATTAATGGCTAAACCTAATGGTGAAACTATTGAGATTCCAATTTTATCTTCATTTAGTGATGGTTTATCGGTATCTGAATTCTTCCTATCTACACATAGTGCTAGAAAGGGTAGTGCTGATACAGCATTAAAGACTGCGGATTCTGGTTATATGACTAGAAGACTTGTTGATGTAGCACAAGATATTATTGTTAAAGAAGAAGATTGTGGTACTATTCAAGGAGTAGTTGTTAGTGCATTTATGGATGATAAAGATGGTATTATTGAGCCATTATATGATAGAATTGTTGGTAGATATACTAATAAGAAAGTTATTAACCCTGAAACTAAGGAAGTTATTATTGATAAAAATGAATATATTACTGAGGCTATAGCAGATAAGATTATTAAGGCTGGTATAACTGAAGTTGAAATTAGAAATGTTTTAACTTGTAAGACTGATCATGGTGTATGTCAACATTGTTATGGTAGAAATCTTGCTACTGGTAACTTAGTTGAAATTGGTGAAGCCGTTGGTATTATGGGAGCTCAATCTATTGGTGAACCTGGTACTCAGCTTACCATGAGAACTTTCCATACTGGTGGTGTTGCTGGTGCTGATATTACTCAAGGTTTACCTAGAGTTGAAGAGTTATTTGAAGCTCGTAATCCTAAAGGTAAAGCCACTATTAGTGAGATATCTGGTGTTGTATCTAAGATTGAAGATGCTGGTGGTAAGTTTAAAGTATATGTTAAAAATGATACTGAAACTAGAGAACATGTTACTTTATATGGTGCTAAACTTAGAGTAGAGAAGGGTGATAAGATTGAGGCTGGAGATAGAATTACTGAAGGTAGTGTTTCTCCTAAAGAGTTACTTGCAGTAACTGATCCTAACACTGTTCAACAATATATTCTAAAAGAAGTACAAAAGGTATATAGATCTCAAGGTGTTGATATTAGTGATAAACATGTTGAAATTATTGCTAAGAGAATGATTTCTAAAGTTAGAATTATGGATGCTGGAGATACTTTATTAGTTCCTAGTACTACTGTTTCTTTACAAGAATTTACTAAGGGTAATAGAGATGTTATTATTCAAGGCAAGAAACCTGCTATTGGACAACCAATACTTCTTGGTATTACTAAGGCAGCACTTGAGACTGATTCATTCTTATCAGCGGCTTCATTCCAAGAGACTACTAGAATCTTAACTGAGGCTTCTGTTAAGGGTAAGGTTGATAAACTTCAAGGATTAAAAGAGAATGTTATTATTGGTAAGTTAATCCCTGCTGGTACTGGTGCTAAAGAGTATATGGATGTTGGCTATTCTTTAGAGAAGGAATTCTTTGATGAAGATGCTTCTGAAGTACTAGAAGAAGAGTTTTTTTAGATTAATTATATTAAAGTCATAACCTTTGGTTATGGCTTTTGTTTTTGAAGCCTTTTGATAAGTCTTCAAAATGAACTATAGAGCCTATATGAAATAGTCTCTATAGTTTTTTCTAGTTTTTGTGATATAATTTAAGTGGTGATATTATGTTTAAGGAATATAATGATAATGATTTTTGTTATTAATTATCAGGATGATTTGGAAAAAGTTAGTTACTAATTTTTTGTTAGTTATTATAAGAAGAATATTAATGTATTACTTAATAGATTTCATTTAGATAGTATTAATAAGTTGGAAATTAGATTATTTTTCTGATAAAAAGTTTGCTTGATAATATGCCTTATAAATTGAGTGATTTTGCGGGCTTTTTTAATGATAAGGGTGTTAATTGTTATATTAACATTAATGGTAATAAGAGTGAAAGTTATATTATTAAGGCTATTATGCATGAAATTGTACATCATATTTATAGATTTTTATATTGAAGAAGAAGTTGATAGTAGAATTATTTGGTTTGATGAAGGACTTGCTATGAATTTTTTTCCTTTGCAAAATGATAAATATAATGATGAAGATACTTTTTAAAGAATTTCTAAATAATAAAATATTTTTCTATTAAGAATATTCCTTGTATTAATGATTTAAATCATGGTAAAAAGTTTTGTTAATGAAAATTATAATGGCTATGATTTGTCATATTTGGTAGTTAGATATTTAATTGAAAATAATAGTCAAGAAGATTTTTTTATTTAATTATAAAGAGTAAAAATAAAATTAGAAATATTGGTGAAAATATATTAGAGATCGCTATTGGGTATTATCATGATTACTATGGTATTTGATAAACTAATTGAAAAATATAGAGTAATAGTGTATAATATATAACGAGGAGATTTTTTATGAAAATTGAGAAGTTAGATAAAGATAATATAGAAGAATATATAGGGAATATGAAACTTGTTGATACTGATAATTTAAGAAATAATATTAATAAGTTAAATGAGTTTGGTATAAAGAAAGATGATAAGTTCGTATTTAGTTTTTATTCCTTATGATGATTTTATTGGAGTTAGTTTTGGTAACTATAAAATAGATGATATTTTTAGTTAAAGAAATATTTAATTTTTTTAAATAATAATTTATCTTTAGATGGTCATTTATTAGTTGAAGTTTATAATAATAAAGTAATAGATGTTATGGATAGTTTATATAGAGTTAAAAAAATATTAATGTTAATAAAAATTATTAAAGATGGTGATGATAATTCTTCACAAAAAGAAAAAAATATGCTGATATTGATATGAGAAGTATTAAATACTTTGATTCTAAAAAAATAATATTTTTTTGTAATTTATATAGTCAAAAATATTCAAGATGAGGATGTTATTAAAAAAAGTTAGATAAGTTCTTTATTGAGAGTAATGCTAATTCTATTGATTTCTGTATTTTTACCTGATAGTTTGGAATATATGGAAAGTTTAGGTTATAGATGTAATTCTAAATTATATATTATTGATTATGAATAAATGTTTATACTGATTGCTTATATATAGTAGGTATGGTTGATACATTAGTTTAAGACTATATTTAGGCTTAAACTAACATAGCAAGACTTTGGCTTGATATGATAATAAGATGATAAGAGAAGAATATTTCTCTTTTTTTCTAGTAATATTTGAGTAGAAGTGATATAATTAAATTGGAGTGATGTGTATGTATAAAAATAAGAAAATATTTATATTAGGAATGGCTAGAAGTGGTTATGAAGTTGCTAAGTTATTATCTAGTGATAATGAAGTAGTTATTACTGATATGAAAGATCAAGATAAGGATAAAATTAGTGAACTTGAAAATCTTGGTGTTAAGTTTATTATGAGTAATGCTGCTGATACTTTACTTGATGATAGTTATGATATTATGGTTAAAAATCCTGGTATTAAATATGATCATAAATGTGTTGTTAAGGCTAAGAATATGGGTATACCTGTTATTAATGAGGTAGAGGTTGCTTATCATTATTTAGATAAGAATGTTAATATTATTGGTGTTACTGGTTCTAATGGTAAGACTACTACTACTAGTATTATTTATGAAATTATGAAAAAGGCTTATGGTGATAGAGTTGTTTTAGCAGGTAATATTGGTACTCCTTTATGTCATTATGTTAAGGATATTAAAAGTGGTAGTTATTTAGTTATGGAGATTAGTGATCATCAGTTATGTGATATGTATGATTTTAAGACAAATACTTCAGTTATTACTAATATTTATGAATGTCATACTGATTTTCATGATAGTCATGAGAAGTATGTTATGACAAAGAAGAAGATTTTTAATCATCATACAAAAGAAGATACTGCTATTGTGAATATGGATAATAGTGAGGTTATGGATATTACTAGTGATATTGGTAGTAGTAAACTTTATTTTTCTTGTGATAAGAAGGCTGATTGTTATTATAAAGATGGTTTTATTTATTACAATAATGAGAAGTATCTAGATACTAAAAAAATATTGTTTTTGGAAAGGATTACATAATTATCAAAATATTATGTGTGCTATATTGTGTGCTAAAAAATATGGTGTTAGTGATGATATTATTATTTCGGTTGTTAGTTCATTTGGTGGTGTAGAGCATAGACTTGAGTATGTTGGTAATATTAATGGAAGAGAAGTTTATAATGATTCTAAAAGTACTAATACAGAGTCTACGGTTATTGCTCTTAATTCTTTTGATAAGGATACTATTCTTATTATGGGAGGACTTGATAGGGGACACTCTTTTGCTGAGTTAGAAAAGCCTATGACTCATACTAAATTAGTTGTTGCTTATGGTGAAACTAAAAATAGAATTAAAGAGTTTTGCGATAGTATTAATGTTAAGTGTATTATATGTAATGATTTAGTTACCGCTACTGGAATTGCTTATGATAATTCTAAAGAGGGGGATGTTATTTTACTTAGTCCTGCGTGTGCTAGTTGGGACCAATTTCCTGATTTTGAGACTAGGGGTAAGTTATTTAAGGAAACTATACTTAAATATAGAAATGCTTTATTTATTGAAAAAGGTAAACATATTTATATGATTGGTATTGGTGGTATTAGTATGAGTGGTATTGCTGATATTCTTGTTAATATGGGTTATGTTGTAAGTGGTAGTGATAGGGCTAGTTCTAAAGTTACGGATATGCTTATTGATAGTGGTATTAAGGTATTTATTCCTCAATGTAAAGATAATATTACTGATGATATTGATTTTGTAGTATATACTGCCGCTATTAAAGAAGATAATGAGGAAATGGTAGAGGCTAAAAGAAGAGGTATTCCAATGATGGAGAGAGGAGAGTTTTTAGGTGAAATTACTAAACTTTACTCTAATACGATTGGTATTGCTGGTACTCATGGTAAAACTAGTACTACTTCGATGGTTAGTTTAATATTTATTGAGGCTGGATGTGATCCTACTATTCAAGTTGGTAGTATTTTAAGTAATATTGGTGGTAATTATAGAATTGGTAAAAGTGATACTTTGATTATTGAGGCTTGTGAATATTGTGATAGTTATCTTAACTTTAAGCAGAAGTCTGCTATTGTACTTAATATTGATAATGACCATTTGGATTATTTTTAAAAAAATCTTGATAATATTAAGAAATCATTTAATAAATATGTTAGTGGTTTACCTAGTGATGGCTTTTTGATTATTAATAATGATGATAAGAATAGTAATGAACTTAAAGACAATACTAGGGCTAGTGTTGTTAGTTATGGTATTATTAACAATAGTGATTATATGGCTAGTGATATTTATTATGATATCGATGGATGTGCTAGTTTTGATGTTATTCATAATGGAGAAAAACTTGGTAGAATAGAACTTTCGGTATCAGGAGAACATAATATTTATAATGCTTTATCGGCGATTAGTCTTGCTATTTGTTATGGTATTTCTTTTGATGATATTAAAAAGGGTCTTAAGAAGTATAAAGGTGCTAGTAGAAGGCTTGAATATAAGGGGAAGTTTAAAGGAGCTAGTGTTTATGATGATTATGGTCATCATCCTACGGAAATAATGGCTACTAGTAAGGCTATTCATAAAAAGAAGTATAGGGAATCTTGGGTTATTTTTGAGGCTCATACTTATGCTAGAGCATATAAACATAAAGAAGAGTTTGCTAAGGCACTTAAAGATTTTGATCATATTATTGTTACGGACATTTATGCTGCTAGAGAAGAGAATATTTATGGTATTACGGAAGATGATATAGTTAGAGAAATTAAAAAATATGGTAAAGAAGCTTTCCATATTAGTAGTTATGATGATATTAAGTTATATTTAAGTCAGTATGTTCATGAGGGGGACCTTATTCTTACTTTAGGTGCTGGTAATGTTACTAAAATGGCTGACTTACTTGTTAAATAATATTTAATTATAGAAAAGAGTGAATTATTTTTCATTCTTTTTTCTTGACTTTGATATTTTTGGTAGTGTATAATGTTATTAGTAATCATTACTATTAAGGAGATAGATTATGCGTAATACAAAGCAGAGAGAGTGTATATTTGATATTGTTAATAGTAGTTATAATCATTTAAATGCTTATCAGGTTTATGATATTGCTAAAGAAGTTATTCCTAATATTAGTTTAGGTACTGTTTATCGTAATTTGTTATGGCTTAGTGAAAATGATAAAATTAGAACTATTATTGTTGATGATGTTATTAGATATGATAGAAATGTTATTCATGATCATTTGTTATGTACAAAGTGTGGAAATATTATTGATATACCGAGGAAGTCTTCACTTGATAATTATGTTAATGGTAATTTAGTAATTGATTATGATATTAAATACAAAGGTATTTGTAAAAAATGTTTGGAAAGGAAGGATTAATTATGGAATTAAAAAGGTAGTAAAACAGAGGCTAATTTAATGACAGCTTTTGCTGGCGAATCACAGGCTAGAAACAAATATACTTATTTTGCTTCGAAGGCTAGAAAGGATGGCTATGAGCAAATAGCAGAAATATTTGAGGAGACCGCTAATAACGAGAGGGAACATGCAAAAATGTGGTTTAAGGAATTAAATGGTGGTACTATTCCTAGTACTATTGACAATTTACTTGCTGCTGCTGAAGGTGAGAATTATGAATGGACTGATATGTATAAGGAGTTTGCAGAAACTGCTAGAAGTGAAGGATTTACTAGAATTGCATTTTTATTTGAAGAAGTTGCTAAAATTGAGAAAGAACATGAAAATAGATATAGAAAACTTCTTACTAATATTAATGACGGTTTAGTATTCTCTAGAGATGGTGATAAGATTTGGCAATGCAGAAATTGCGGTCATATCGTTATTGGAAAAGATGCTCCTAGTGTATGTCCTGTATGTGCTCATCCACAAAGTTATTTTGAGATTAAGAAGGAAAACTATTAATTATGGTTTTCTTTTTTGCATATTATTTTCTTTATTACATATTAGTATAGTGTGATTGATATGAGAAATAATTATAAAAATCTTATTATTTTTATTGCTATTCCATTAGTTCTTGGTGGTATAGTAGGTCTTATTACAAGTAAGGGAAGTTCTAGTTATGATGGTATTGTACCTGGATGGATATTTCCAGTGGTATGGAGTATTTTATATATTATGATGGGTATATCTAGTTATCTTATTAGTGATGATAGAAAACTTCTTAATATTTATATTGTTAGTTTGGTTATGAATTTACTTTGGCCTATTATTTTCTTTGGGTTTAAACTTAAGGTATTGGGTTTTTTCTGGATACTTATTCTTATTTTAGTGGTAGGATATATGATATATAGATTTTATGATAAAAAAACAAGGTCAGTGCTTATCTTCTTATTCCATATTTATTATGGCTTATATTTGCTTCTATTCTTAATTTAATAGAAATTATGTAATATTAAATTAGGCTTTTTTTTTATTTGTTTTTTTATAGTATAATATTGTTAGTTTTGAGGTGTGCAATGGAAAGATATAAGGAAATTGAAAAAAGTATTATAAAGAAATATAGAAAAGATATTTGGAGTAAGTTTGTTAAGGCTGTTCAAGATTATAAGCTTATTAATGAGAACGATAAAATTATGGTATGTATTTCTGGTGGTAAGGATTCTTTTTTACTTGCTAAATGTATAGAGGAACTAATTAGACATGGTAAGTTTTATTTTGAAGCTAAATATGTGGTAATGGATCCTGGATATAGTGAAAAGCATAAGAGAGAAATTCTTGATGTTGCCAGAACACTTAATCTTGATATTGAAATATTTAAATCAGATATTTTTGATAGTGTTATTAATATGGAGGCTACTAGCCCCTGCTATATGTGTGCTAGGATGAGGAGAGGTTGTTTATATAATAAAGCTATAGAACTTGGATGTAATAAGATTGCTTTTGGGTCATCACTTTAATGATGTTATTGAAACTACTTTACTTAGTATGTTTTATGGTAGTGAGGTTAAAACTATGCTTCCTAAACTTCATAGTGATAATTTTCCTGGCCTTGAACTTATTAGACCTTTGTATTTAGTTCATGAAGAGGCTATTATTTCTTGGATGAATTATAATAATTTAAAAATTTATTAATTGTGCTTGTAAGTTAACTGAGGCTATTAGTGATGTTGATAAGGTTAATAGTAAAAGAAAAGAGATTAAACTTTTAATTAATGATATTAAAAAAGTTAACCCTAATGTTGATATGAATATTTTTAAGGCACTTGATAATGTTAATTGTGATGGTGTTCTTACTTATAAGATTGATGGTAAAAAACATAGCTTTTTAGATGATTATGACAAGTAGTTGTAAATGATATTATTTTTATTGACAAATGTTTGATATGGGTGTATGATTAAATTGTACTATTTCGAGTAGTACAATTTATTGTTGAGGTGTGATATGGAAAAAATTATATATATATTGTTAATAGCATCTTTATTTTATGGTCTTTACTTTTTGGTTATGGCTACTGGTGTATTTGGTAAAAAGAAGGAGAAAATTAATAATTCTAAGAAGAATCATTTTTGCTATTTTGATAGCTGCTAGAAACGAAGAAGAGGTTATTGGTAATTTGATTAAGAGTTTAAAGAAGCAAAATTATCCTAAAGATAAATATGATATTTATGTTATTATTAATAATTGTACTGATAATACGCTTGAGGTTGCTAGAGATGCTGGTGCTAATATAATAGAATGTACAGAAAAGGTTAAGACTAAAGGTGATGTACTTAAGTATACTTTTTAATAAGTTAAAAGATAATAAGGAAATAGATGCTTATGTTATATTTGATGCTGATAATGTTGTTCATAGTGATTTTTTGAATAAAATGAATAATTCAATTAATGATGGTTATGAGGTTGTTCAAGGATTTAGAGATACTAAAAATATTTGTGATAATTGGCTTAGTACTAGTTATGCTCTTCTTTATTATTTACAAAGTTTATTTATTAATAAATCTAGATTTAATTTTGGTAAGAGTTCTTTCTTAAATGGTACAGGTTTTATGATTAAAAAAAGAAGTTATTGATACTTATGGTTTTTGCTCCTAAAACTATTACTGAAGATATTGAATTAACCGCTATATGTGCTATTAATGGTGTTAAGATTGCTTTTAATGAAGAGGCTATTACTTATGATGAACAAGTTACTGATTTTAGGAGTTCTCTTAAACAAAGGAAAAGATGGTCTTTTGGGGCTACGCAGTGTTTAAAGAATTATACTTGGGAACTTGTGAAAGAGGGATTTAAAAATAAGAGATTTGAATGCTTTGATGTAATACTTTTTTACTTTGGTATTATATTCCATGTTTTATTTAGTATTGCTTCTTTAATGGGAATTATATATAATGTTATTTATATTGATGACTTTAGTAATACTGATATTATGATTTGCTTAGGTATATTTTTTTATTTAACTATTTAGTAGGTGTTATTTTTTTAGAATGGCTGTTATTAAAGCATGTAATAAGAGTATTAAAGATAATATAGGTGGAATATTACTTTTTGACTTTTTTATTCTTAGTTGGCTTCCTATTAATTTTATTTGCTTGTTTATTAAAGATTGTACTTGGGATCATATTAAGCATAATAGAAATATTGATACTTTAAATATTTAAAGATAATGATTAATTTTATTATCTTTTTTAATTATTATGGTATAATTTAGATAATAGGAGAGTGATTAGAGATGAAAAAAATATATACTTTTTATTTATTTGTGGTTTATTTATTTTAACTGGATGTGGAAAGATAAATAGTAATGAACTTATTATGGTAACGGAGGCTGGTTTTGCGCCTTATGAATATTATGAGAATAGTGAGGTAGTAGGAGTTGATGTTGATATAGCAAGAGAAATAGCTAAAGAGATGGGAAAGACTCTTGTTATTAAAGATATTGCTTTTGATTCTATTATTAATGAGGTTAAAACTGGTAAGGCTGATTTTGGTGCAGCTGGTATAAGTTATAGTGGGGAAAGGGCTAAGAATGTTGATTTTTCTATTAATTATGCGGTAAGTAAACAAGTTGTTATTGTAAAGAATGATAGTTCTATTACAGATATTAATAGTATTGGTAATAAGAAAATAGCTGTACAACTTGGTAGTGTTGCTGATACTTTTGTAACTGATGAATATGATGAGGCTACTATTGTAAGACAAAAAAAGTATTTGGCCGCTATTGAAGATTTAAAAGTTGGTAAGGTTGATTGTGTTGTTATGGATGAACTTCCTGCTAAAGAGATTGTTAATAGTAATACTGGTATTAAAATACTTAATGGTGCTCTTACTAATGATAGTTATGGTATGGTTGTTAAAAAAGGTAATAAAGAATTATTAGAAGTTATTAATAAAGTTCTTAATAGATTATCTAGTGATGGCTCTATTGATAGGTATATTATTGCACATACTGGGGAATA
Organism: Bacilli bacterium; assembly: GCA_022009835.1. Classification (GTDB taxonomy): domain Bacteria; phylum Bacillota_I; class Bacilli_A; order RF39; family UBA660; genus CAG-302. The sequence goes on from CP091726.1 coordinate 343,442, forward strand.
GGTGATTTTATGAATAGTTATATGGCTTTTTTTGATAAGATATTTGGTTTTTTTAAGAATATTGGTACTAGTTTTTATGATAGTGTTATTTATGATAATAGATATGAATATATATTTGAAGGATTATTTAATACTATTTTTGATTGCTTTTTTTGCCGTTATTATTGGTATTATTCTAGGTGTTTTGATTGCTCTTATTAGACATAATCATGATACTAATGGTAAAATGAGACTTGGTAATAAGATTTGTTCTTTATATGTTAATATTATTAGAGGAACGCCAGTTTTATTACAATTAATGATTATTTATTATGTTATTTTTTTAGGACAGTTAATATTAATATTGTTATTGTAGGTGTTTTAGCGTTTGGTCTTAATTCTGCGGCTTATGTTTCTGAAATTATAAGAGCTGGTATTAACTCTGTTGATAAAGGACAAATGGAGGCAGGATTATCTTTAGGACTTAGTTATCATAAGGTAATGAGATATATTATTTTACCACAGGCAATACTTAATATTCTTCCTGCTCTTGGTAATGAGTTTATTACTTTACTTAAGGAGACTTCTGCTGGGGCATATATTGGTATTATGGAACTTACAAAGGCTTCAGATATTATTGCTTCTAGAACTTATGATTATTTCTTTCCACTTATCATTACTGCTGTTATATATTTAATTATGACAATAGGTTTATCTAAACTTGTTAATGTTATGGAAAGGAGACTTGCTAATGCTAGAGGTTAAAAAATTAAAAAAGAAATTTGGTAAGAATGTTGTTCTTAAGGACATTAATTTTACTGTTAATGAGGGTGATATTATTTCTATCGTTGGTCCTTCAGGAAGTGGTAAGTCTACTTTACTTAGATGTATTAATATGATAGAAAAACCTAGTGGTGGTGATATTGTTTTTGAGGGTAAAAGTCTTATGGATAAAAAAACTAATTTGTCTTTAGTTAGAGAAAAGATTGGTATGGTATTTCAGCAATTTAACTTATTTGCTAATCTTACTGTTACTGAAAAATATTACTTTAGCACCAGTTAAACTTAAATTGATTGATGATAAGATGGCCTATAAAAAGGGGATGGAATTATTAGAAAATGTTGGTCTAAAAGACAAGGCTAATGTTTATCCTAGTAGTTTATCAGGTGGTCAAAAACAGAGGGTTTCTATTGTTAGAACTTTAATGATGAATCCGGATATTATTTTATTTGATGAGCCTACTAGTGCACTTGATCCTGAAATGGTTCAAGAAGTTTTGGAACTTATTAGAGAGGTTTCAAAAATGGGAAAGACAATGATTATTGTTTCACATGAAATGAGTTTTGTTAGGGATATTTCTAATAGGATTTTATTTCTTGATGATGGTAAGATTATATTTGATGGTAAAAAAATAAAGACTTTTTTTAGTAGTGATAATGAAAGAATTAAAAAGGTTTTTTAATAAAGATTGATAAATAAATTGTAAAAATTAGTGGTAATCTGCTATAATTGTATAGTAGGGTACTACTAAATAGAATAAGGAAGGGAGATATATTTATGAATGCGATTAATGTTAAAAGTGAAATTGGCCCATTAAAAAAGGTATTATTACATAGACCTGGTAGTGAACTTCTTAATTTAACTCCAGACTCTTTAGGTAGATTATTATTTGATGATATTCCTTTTTTACCTGAGGCTCAAAAAGAACACGATGAATTTGCAAGAATACTTAAGGAAAATAATATTGAGGTCGTTTATCTAGAAGATTTAATGGCTGAGGTGTTAGAAATTAGTGAAGATATTTTGAATAAGTTTATTAGACAATTTATTTTTGAGGCTGGTATTAAAACTCCTAAATATAGGAATCTAGTGTTTGATTATTTAAAGAGTTTTGTTAATAAAAAAGAACTTGTTCTTAAAACTATGCAAGGTATTAAATTAGAGGAGATTAGTAGAGCAAAAAGAGATTATGAACAATCACTTGTTGATTTAGTTAGTGAGGAGTCTGATTTTCTAGCAGATCCTATGCCTAACTTATATTTTACTAGAGATCCTTTTGCTAGTGCTGGTAATGGTATTATTCTAAATAAGATGTATTCTGTTACTAGAAATAGGGAAACTATTTATGCTCAATATATATTTAATTATCATCCTGATTACAAAGGACAAGTTAATAAATACTATGATAGATATTTACCATATCATATTGAAGGTGGAGATGTTCTTAACCTTAATAATCATATATTAGCAGTAGGTATTTCACAAAGAACTGAAGCGGGTGCTATTGATGAACTTGCTAAGAACTTGTTTAGAAATCCTGATTGTGAAATTGATACAATATTAGCATTTAATATTCCTGTGTCAAGAGCATTTATGCACTTAGATACAGTATTTACACAAATTGATTTTGATAAGTTTACTTATCATCCTGGTATTATGGATACTCTTCAAGTATTTGAAATTACTGAAGGAGATATTCCTGATAGTGATGAAGATTTAAATGTTGTTGAAGTTAATGGCTCTTTAGAAGAAATATTAGAAAAATATTTAGGTAGAAAGATTACTTTAATTCCTTGTGCTGGAGGGGAGAAGATTTCTTCAGAAAGAGAACAATGGAATGATGGTACTAATACTTTATGTATTGCTCCTGGTGTTGTTGTTGTATATGATAGAAATAATATTACTAATAATATTTTAAGAGAACATGGTATTAAAGTATTTGAAATGCCTAGTGCTGAACTTTCTAGAGGTCGTGGAGGTCCTAGATGTATGAGTATGCCTCTTATTAGAGAAGATATTTATACTGAAGGTGGTGCTGTTAAAGAAGAAAATGTTTCTTCAGTTAAATATGAAGAAGTTAAAAAAGTAAATAATGAGAAGTTTAATTTTAAAGGTAGAAACTTTTTTTAACTTTACTTGATTATACTCCTGAAGAAATTAGATATTTACTTGATTTATCTAAAGATTTAAAAGATAAAAAAACATAGAGGTATTGAACATAGATATTTAAATGGTAAAAATATTGTACTTCTATTTGAAAAGACTTCTACTAGAACAAGATGTGCTTTTGAGGTTGCTGGTCTTGATTTAGGTATGGGAGTTACTTACTTAGATCCGGGTAGTTCACAAATGGGTAAAAAAGAAAGTATTGCTGATACTGCTAAAGTATTAGGTAGAATGTATGATGGTATTGAATATAGAGGATACGATCAAAAAATAGTTGAAGAACTTGCTAAGAATGCAGGTGTTCCAGTATGGAATGGTCTTACTACTGAGTTTCATCCTACACAAATGTTAGCAGATGTTATGACTGTTGAGGAAAACTTTGGTCATTTAGATGGCATTAAACTTGTATTTATGGGTGATGCTAGGAATAATGTTGCTAATTCTTTAATGGTTGTATGTGCTAAGATGGGTATGCATTTTGTTTCTTGTGGACCTAAAGAACTATGGCCTGATAAAAAACTTATTGATAAGTGTAAAGAAATTGCTAAAGAAACTGGTGGAAGCATTGAAATGACAGAGGATGTTATGGAGGCTTCTAAAGGAGCAGATGTTATTTATACTGATGTTTGGGTTTCTATGGGTGAACCAGATGAGGTGTGGGCTGAAAGAATTAAATTACTTAGTCCATATCAAGTTGATATGAATGTTATGAATAATGCTAATGATAATGCTATATTCTTACATTGTCTTCCATCATTCCATGATTTAAATACTTCAATTGGTAAAGATATTTATGAGAAGTTTGGTCTTAAGGAAATGGAAGTTACTGATGAGGTATTTAATAGTCCTAAATCTAAAGTATTTGATGAGGCTGAAAATAGATTACATACTATTAAAGCAGTTGTTTATGCTACGATGAGGGATGAATAATGAGTAAAATTGTTATTGCTTTAGGTGGAAATGCTTTAGGTAAAAATCCGAGTGAACAATTATCTTTACTTAAAGATGTTGCTAAGATAATTGTTGATTTAGTAAAAGATGGAAATAAAATTATTCTGACACATGGGAATGGACCACAGGTAGGACAGATTGCTCTTGCTATGGAGTATGCTTCTAATGGGGAAGCTGGTACTCCTATGATGCCTTTTCCTGAGTGTGGAAGTATGAGTCAAGGTTATATTGGTTACCAATTGCAACAATGTATTCAAAATGAACTAAAAAAACAGAATATTAGTAAAAATTGTGTAACTTTGATAACACAAGTCCTAGTTGATTCTAAGGATAGTGCTTTTTCCAAAATCCTAGTAAGCCTATTGGTATGTTTTTATACTAAAGAAGAGGCTTTGGATATTGAAAAAGAAAAAGGGTATACTATGATAGAAGATGCTGGGCGAGGTTATAGGAGAGTTGTACCATCTCCGATGCCTATTGATATTGTTGAAAAGAATACGATAAAGATGCTTTTTGACAATAATAATATTGTAATTGCTTCTGGTGGTGGAGGTATTCCTGTTATTTTAGACAAGGGAGCATATAAAGGAGTAGAGGCTGTTATTGATAAAGATAGAACTGCTGCTTTACTTGCTAAACTTACTATGGCAGATACTTTAATGATTTTGACTGCTGTTGAAAAGGTTTCTTTAAATTATAATACTGAAAATCAAGTCGATTTAGATGTTATTACTATTAAAGATGCTAACAAATACATTAGTGAAAATCAATTTGCTAAAGGTAGTATGCTTCCTAAGGTTGAAGCTTCTATGTCTTTTGTAGAAGATTCTGATGACAGAAAAGCAATTATTAGTTCTCTTGAAAAGGCTAATCTAGCCATTAAGGGAAAAACTGGTACAATTATAAAGAGGAGGTAGAAAGAAATGGCTAAGAAAAAAAGGCTAAGGTAATGTTATCGTCTTTTTCGATTATTCTAATTCTAATTTTTGGTCTTGGAATATTATCACATGTACTTCCAAATGCACAATTTGTTGGTGAAGAAATTGTTAATGGAAGCGGAACTGTTGGTGCTACTTTATCACAGGTTTTGATGGCACCTATACAGGGATTTGAAAATGCTATTGATGTTGGTATTTTCATTATGATGCTTGGTGGATTGCTTGCTGTTATTAATAAAACTGGAGCATTAGAAACTGGTATCAAAGTTTTTAGTTCATAAACTAAAAAGGTAGAGAAATTTTATTAATTCCTATATTAATGCTTATTTTCTCTATATGTGGAACTACTTATGGTATGCTTGAAGAGACAGTTGGATTTTATGTTTTACTTGCCGCTACTATGATGGCTGCTGGTATGGATCCACTTGTTGGTTCTGCGGTAGTTCTTCTTGGTGCAGGTAGTGGATGTTTAGGTTCTACTATTAATCCATTTGCTACTGGTGTTGCTATTAGTGCATTACCAGAAGGTATTGCTTGTAATCAAGGACTTGTTATTTTTAATAGCAGTATTTATTTGGCTTACTACTTTAATTGTTTCTATATTATTTGTAATGAGCTATGCTAAGAAAGTTCAAAAGGATAAAGGTTCTACATTCTTATCACTTAGAGAACAAAAACAAGCTGAAAAGAAATTTGGTCAATTTGAAGATAATGACAAAAAGGAAGTTAAATTAAGTACTAAACAAAAAGTTACTCTTATTCTATTTGGTCTTACATTCCTAGTTATGATTATTGGATTTGTTCCATGGGGTGAGTTTGGTATTACTTTCTTTGATAGCTTTACTGGTTGGCTTACTGGTTCTTCACTTGGTAACTGGTGGTTCTATGAGGCTGCTTTATGGTTCTTAATTATGTCTATTATTATTGCAATTATTAATAGATTTGGTGAGAAAAATTTTGTTGATACTTTTGTTGATGGTGCTGACGATATGATTGGTGTTATATTAGTTATTGCTATTGCAAGAGGTGCTAGTGTACTTATGGGTGAAACATATCTAGATAATTATATTATTTATAATGCTGCTGATATGCTTGCTAAATTACCTGAACTTGCATTCGTACCACTTAACTATATTTTTACATATTGTATTATCTATTTTAGTTCCATCATCATCTGGATTAGCAACTTTATCTACTCCAATTATTGCTCCTATTGCTGCTCAACTTGGTTATAGTGTAGAAGTTACTATTATGACTTTAGTTGCCGCTAACGGACTTGTTAATTTAATATCTCCAACTTGTGGTGCTATAATGGGTGGACTTGCTCTTGCTAAAGTAGAATATTCTACTTGGTTTTAGATGGGCATTTAAAGTAGTTCTTACTATTATGCTTGTAAATATCTTTTGTATTATGTTTATTTACTTTACTTGTATAGTAAGAATAATTATAATGTATTTAAGAACAACTATTTTGGTTGTTCTTTTTTTGGTTGTATGTTATACTATGTTTATAGGGAGGTTTGTTATTATGCTTAAAAAGGGAACTAGTTATGAAGTTAATGTACAGGATATTACTTTTTGGAGAAAAATAATTAATGAAGATAATACTGAAGTGTTTGTTAAGAGTTCTTTAAATGAGCCATTTATGATTTATATAGATAAGGTAAAAGGTAATGAATATCTTGATTGGGTTACGGGAAGACCTTTTGATATGGAAGATATGGGAAAAGATTTTCTTTTTGGTCTTAGTAATATAAGGATATCTAAAAATAATGTAAATTTATGTGGTGATGTGGTTTGTAAGGCTGCATATATATTAGATGATAAAGATAGGGAAGAAGAATATACTAATATATCAGAAGGTATTCTTTATGATAGTTATTTTTGCGATATTATTTCTTTTTAAATATAGTTTAGATGTTATTCCTGCTAATTTTTGTATATGAAGAAATTAGAAGAGTTAGAAAGATATATGCTGCTAATAACGATAAGGATAATATTAAATGTAAATCTTTAAAGAGAAAAAAAGAAAAATAATATTTTTTTGAAGACTTATTTATAAGGCTTTTAAAAAAATCTAGTTAAAGACTTAATGGCTTTAACTAGCAGTGAGCAACGAAGTGTGAACTGATACTAAAAAAAGTATTTAGTTCTTTTTTTATTTATGTGTTAAAAATATTAGTAGTGCAGGTGATTATTATGTATTATAAAAATTAGTCATGGTAGTGTTACTCTTGGTAATAATACGGTTCTTGAAGATATTAATTTTTTTGTGTTAAAGATAATGAGAAAAATTGGTATTGTAGGTAGAAATGGCTCAGGGTAAAACGACTTTACTTAAGGCTATTACTTCAGAGTATGAAATTAATAGTGGTTATGAAGAAGTAGATATTATTTCTTCAGGAGACTTTAATATTGGTTATGTTAAACAGAATGATGGTTATAATCTTGATATGAAGATGATAGATTATATTAGGAGTTCTTTTTAAAGATATTCTTGATATTGAAAAGAAACTTAATACTTTAGAGGATGAAATGAGTATTCATTATGATGAAAAGATAGTAAGTAAATATAATGATCTTTTATCTAGATATGAATATATGGGTGGTTATAAATATAAGAAGGAGATAGAGGTTATTTTAAATAAGTTTGATTTTAGTGATAAGGATAAAGATAGGTGTTTGAATGAGTTTTCTGGTGGTCAAATTACAAAGTTATCTTTGATTAGACTTTTATTATCGAAGCCTGATTTACTTATTTTGGATGAACCTACTAATCACTTAGATATTAAGGCTATAGAATGGCTTGAGGATTACTTAAAGGGATACAAGGGCTCTATTATTTTGGTTAGTCATGATAGAATGTTTTTGGATAATGTTTGTAACGTTATATATGATATTGAGTATGGTAGTTTAACTAGATATAGTGGTAATTATTCTTATTTTGTTAAGAAGAAGGAAGAGGATTATATAAGAAATCTTAAAGATTATGAAAGACAACAACAAGAGATTAAGAGACTACAGGATATCGCAGATAGATTTAGGTATAAACCTACTAAAGCTGGCATGGCAATGTCAAAATTAAAGCAAATTGAGAGAATGGTATTAATAGATAAACCTGATAAGGCTAATACAAAGTCTTTTAAGATTAATTTTAGTCCGGATATGAATAGTTATAGAGATGTTCTTAAGGTTAAAAAAATCTTTCTATTGGTTATGATAGAGAGTTATGTAAGTTATCTTTTGAGGTGGAAAGAGGAGACAGACTTGGTATTATTGGTGAGAATGGTATTGGTAAAAGTACATTTCTTAAAACTATTATGGGTGATATTCCAGCACTTGGTGGTAAGTTTGTTTTTGGAGATAGGGTTAATATTGGTTACTTTTTCACAAGCATTAGATAATCTTAATTATGATAATTCTATTTATGATGAGATTGACAAAGAATTTCCTAGGCTTACACCTAATGAGATTAGAACTCTTCTTGGGGCTTTTGAATTTAGTGGGGAAGATGTCTTTAAAAAAATTAAGGATTTATCTGGTGGTGAAAAGGTTAGAGTTAGTTTATGTAAGATTTTGAATAAGAAGCCTAATGTTCTTATCTTAGATGAACCGACGAATCATTTAGATATTATTGGTAAAGATACTATTGAGAAAATGCTTACTAGTTATAAGGGTACTATTATTATGGTTAGTCATGATAGATATCTTATTAAGAATGTTTGCAATAGACTTCTTGTTATGGAAGATGGCAGAAGTACTTTATATAATTATGGTTATAATGAGTATTTGGAGAAGACTAGGTTTAATAATATAAGTAATGATAATAAGGTTAAGATAGAAAAGAAGAAAAGTACTGATAAAAAGGTAGATTTTTTTGATAGAAATAAAATGATTAAGAAAATAGAAAGGGATATTTTTGAATTAGAGGAGAGACTTAGTAATCTTAATAATGAGCTTTTGAAGGAAGATGTTTATATGGATATTAATAAGGCTAATTTGATTAAGTTAGAGATTGATATTGTAAGTAAGGATATTGAGAAGAAAACATTAGAGTGGGATGAAATTACGAAGGATATGTAATCTTGGTATTATTAATTATTTGTTTATGTTACTTTTTACATATAATGTTTTTAGATGTGAGGTGATAATAATGAATGATAATATTAAGGATATACTTGAAGGTCAAAGAATTAGGGAAAGACTTAGGAGGGCTGGTATTTATCCAATGGTTGGTCCTAGAGGTCCAAAAGGGGATAAGGGCGATGGTATTAGTATTATTGGTGATTATGATAGTTATGAGGAGTTAATTAATAATCATCCTTCTGGTAATAGAGGGGACTGCTACTTAGTTAGTGGTAATTTATATGTTTGGAATAGTGAAAAATCTATTTGGGATAATGTTGGTAATATAGAGGGCCCTCCAGGGAAGAGTGAGAAGATTAGTGTTGGAAAAGTAAGTAGTGGTAGTGAGGCTACTATTGTTGATAATTTTGATGGCGAAGTTCATACTTTGGATTTTGTTATTCCGAGGGGTCAAAAAGGTGATAAAGGTGACACTGGTTTAAAAGGCGATAAAGGAGAAAAAGGTGATATTGGTCCTCAGGGAGAAAAGGGAGAAGCTGGTCCTATTGGTCCTCAAGGAAAGCAAGGTATTGCAGGTCCTCCTGGCATAGAGGGAAAAATTGGTCCGACGGGACCGCAGGGACCTCAAGGAACACTTGGGCCTACTTCTTATAATGCTGTTTGTTTTTCTAGTTTTAAAGATACTACTAATGCTGGTACAATGACTGTTACTACTACTAGAATTATTCCAGGGAACTCTGATATTATATCTATTTCTGGTAATCAAATAAAGGTATCGAAAACTAGTGTATTTGAGGTTACTTTGTGTGGACGAATATCGGGTGTTACTAATGATACTGGTGGTAAGTTCTATTTATATAATGCTACTACTAATGAAAAAATTAGTGATATGGAGTTTGTTCTTGATAAGGGTACTACTAGTGACATGGATTTTTCAGAAGTTAATTTTGTTGATGTTTATGCTGGTGGTAATCTTGAAATAAGAACTGAAGTTATTGGTAATGATACTGGTAATATTTCTTTTTCTATGGTTAATGTTATTCTTAAACGTTATAATTTATAAATAGGGAAATACTGATCTTTGTGGTTGGTATTTTTTATTCACTGCAAGCCTAACTTTATTAGTCTTGTTAGTGCTATTTAGAGCCAATATTTAGTATATTGTCTCTAAATAGGTATCATCCATACTTATTATATATTAGTTATTGGTATTGGATTATGAACATAATATATATGATCTTGTTTTATCTAAAAGATACTTAGATTTTTTTCTCATATTGCATATATGACATTAGGTTCAATGAAAAGAAGTATAGATGGTACCTATAATAATAGAGGTGATAGGTATGTTGTATGTGCTAGATGGAATAATTTGAGAGAAGATATTGTTAGTTTTTAAAAAAATAGTAATGATTAATTTATATATTTTTGTATTTTTATATTTGCGACAATTATTATAACTATTCAAAAAGTTGCACTTGACTTTTTTTAATTAATAAATACTTGTTTAGATTTTTCAAGAATTAAAATTTCCAATAATTGTCAAATTTGATTGTATTTTTTTGATACTTATATGATAAAATAAATATGATTTTTTTGGGGGAGATGAGTATGAATATAGTTTTGAGTGGACCGAGTGGTTCAGGAAAAGGTACAATTACAGAAGTGTTAATGAAAAATAGGGGTTATCAAAAGTTTACCACTTGTACAACGAGGAAACCACGTGAACATGAAAAGAATGGATTTGACTATTATTTTTCTCACTTTAGATAAATTTTTTTAGAATATTTAGATAATGGATTAATGCATAATGTTAGAGAATACGGTGGAAATTATTATGGTAGTTTTGAAAAGGACATTGATAATATTAATGCTAGTGTCCCAACGATATTTCAATTAACTCCTGATAGAGCAATTGAAATGAAAAAACACAATCCAGATACGTTACTTGTATTGGTGTTACCACCTAATGTGGATGAATTAAAAAACAGAAGAAACGATAGATCTATTAAACGTATTGAGGATGATATAAAGAATTTAAAAGATGCAAAATCATATGATTATGTTTTTGATAAATGATGATTTAAATACGGCGGTCAATCAATTGATGTATATTATAGATGAATATTGTTTACAAAGATTTTGTCCAAATCGTGTTGATGTTGAAGAAACAATTGATTTATTCATAGAGCAGTTTGAAAATTCAAAAGAACGTTCTGGCGTTGAGAAGGTTTTTAATAAAAAAATTGCTGATTCTTGGGATGACAAATCAAGGTTTGTAACTTATCATGGAATAAAAAATCCAATTACTAACGAGGTGTTTACAAATATCCATAACGGAATGTCGATTGCTGATATAGGATGTGGAACTGGTAAATTGATTTCTAAAATTGATAGTAGAATTGATAATTCTAGTTTATTTGGATTAGATATTAGTGATGATATGGTGTGTCATGCACAGGCGAGAATTTTCACTGGAAAAAATGATACTATATTTATTAATGCAGATTTTATGAATTATGATTTTTACAAGGCAATTTGATTTGATTATATTTAGTTATGTATTACATCATGTTAAAGATCCAGTTCTTGCCTTGAAAAGAGCAAGAAGTTTATTGACAAATGACGGAAAAATTTTATTTTCTGTTCCCGGAAAAAATTATCTTTCCGAAACCTTTTTACCGAACGATTTAAATGGTAGATTTAGTTTGGAAGAAATGGATAAAATTGTAGAATCTGCTGGTCTATATCCGTTATCTGCATGTAGAAATAACTTTTTTTGATGACATTTAACTCTTACGAAATGTACATTGAATATTTAAAAAAAGTATAGGTACTTATCAAAAAAATTAATAATTATACTAATGAAAAATGGGGTTATGACTTTAATCAACAAATTTTGATGAGGTTTAATGATTCGAAATTTATAACTGGTGAATATTTGACCTATAATTGTGTAGATAAGAGTAAAATTCTAAAAAGGAGGTAAAAATGATTGTTTATAGTAACAGTGTAAAAAAATTTTGTGACAACATTGATAATATATCTTTAATACTTAATAAAAAAATTAAAAGAAAAAAATGCACAAATATAGTGCTGATTCCGAAAGAGAATCATGGGATAACTCTTTGAAATTTTTTTCCAATATATTACTTGATACAAATATTGCTACAAATTGTACTGTTACACTAGAGTATAATTTACCACTAACCTCTAATAGAATCGATTTGATTTTGTCAGGTTATAATTCGTTTCATCAGCAGGTACTTTTGGTCTTTGAGTTTAAACAATGGAGTAATGTAGAAGATGTTGAAGATAGCGATTATATTGTTAAAACTTTTTTAAATGGTGGAATGCAAAATGTTGTCCATCCTGGATATCAGGTTTGGTCATATACACAAATTTTGAAGGATTATAATTTATATATACAAAGTTTTGGTGTTGTTGTTAAATCATGCTTGTTAATGCATAACTATCATTTTCAAGATGAGGATGTTTTATTGCAAGAAAAATTCAAACCATTTATGAAAGATGTGACTTTCTTTGGTAGTGACGATAATCACAAATTGATAAAGTTTATAGAGTCTAATTTAAGTGATGGTGATAACGGGCAAATAATGATTAATGTTGATTCTTCAAAAAAATAAAGCCATCATTAAAATTGCAAGATAGTATTAATGATCTTATTAATAAAAAAATGACTTTTTTTAATTTGATAGATCAACAAGTTTTTGGTTTATGATAAAATCTTTTCAATAATAAAAAAATGATAACAATAATGTAATTATTGTTAAAGGTGGACCAGGTACTGGCAAATCAATAATTGCAATTAACTTGCTAAATAAGTTAATTAACTGCGGTAAAACATGCCAGTATGTAACGAGAAACACCGCTCCTAGAGTAATATATTCTTATAAACTTAAAGGAGAACTAAAAAAGACAAATATAGATTTTTCTCTTTTTAAATCTTCAGGAAGTTATACTGATGTTAAAGAAAATAGCATTGATGTTTTGATAGTAGATGAAGCACACTGTTTGACAGAAAAATCTGGTCTTTTCAATAATTATGGTGTTAATCAAATAGAGGAAATTATTAAAGCATCTAACAATTCAATCTTCTTTGTAGATGAATTGCAAAAAGTACATTTAAATGATATAGGAAGTATTGAGAATATATCAAATATTGCTAAAAACTTGAATTGTAAAATAACTGAAATGTCATTGGATTATCAATTTAGATGCAATGGCTCAAATGATTATCTTAATTTTGTTGATTACATTTTAGGTATTAATAATTTTTTTGATAAAACAGAGATAAATTATGATTTTAGAGTTATTGATACTCCAAAAGAACTTTTTGAACTTGTGAAAAACAAGAACACGGATGGTATGGCCAGATTGGTTGCAGGATATTGTTGGAACTGGAACAAAAAAGAGTTAAACAATACAAATTACCACGACATAAAGATTGATGATTTTGAAATCAGTTGGAATCTTGGTCAGGGGCAAACATTTGTGATTGATGATTCTATAAATGAAGCAGGCTGTATACATTCTGTACAAGGGTTAGAATTTGATTATGTAGGTGTTTTAATTGGTAAAGATTTAAGATTTGATAATAAAGTTATAGCTGATTATAACTTTCATGGTACGGCTGATCCTTCGTTTAAAGGGATAAAGAAAATGTTTAAAGAAAATAATGTTGAGGCACAAAAACAGGTTGATACTTTGATAAAAAATGCTTATCGTGTTTTATTGACTAGAGGGTCAAAGGGCTGTTTTTGGTTTTTTGCGAAGATAAGTCATATCAAGAATATTTAAAAAAATTGTAAAAAACATCAAATTTAATCGTTGATATGTTATAATAATATGGAGGTGTTGGAATGAAAAAATATAATGTAATAGTGGTTTTTGAAAAAGATTTAAATAGAACTTTAATGTGTAAAAGGACGAAAGAACCTTACAAAGGAATGTTTAATTTAGTTGGTGGAAAAAAATTGATAAAAGAAAAATGATGGATTAAATGAAGCATATAGAGAGTTGAGAGAAGAAACAAATATTAACTGTAATGATATTTCCTTGATTCATTTTTATGAATATTGAATATGTTACTATGGGTAAATCAATTGAAGTATATTATGGTATATTGAATAAAGATGTATGCTTAGTTGAAGAAGTTAATAAACTTGAATGGGTTGATATAAACGATAACTTTTTTTGATATGAATAAATATGCTGGAGAAGGTAATATAGGACACATAATTGAGGAGATAAAAAAATCGAGTTGAATAATAAAAAAATTAATTCATAACTTTTTGATTTTTGTTTCATATTTAATTTCAATAGGATATGGGATAAGCACTTATATGAAAAATAGGTGCTTTTTTTCATATTGGGATGCTTTAGAACTTATTATCTTATTCTTTGTTTTTCATTTTTTTATTATTAGTGTAAATGGTAAAATAAAATGCAGGAAATTGGTAAATTTAAATGTCAGTTTTCCTACATCTTTTTTTAATGATATAATTACCATTGATGTGATTGTAAAATGAACGTGATTTTGTAGAATTATTTAATAATAAGTATTTACATGAACTTGATGATAGGTCTATAATATTTTTGAAGGAACTATTTGATGGAGTAATTGATGATGAAGAAATTATTATTTCTTGGAAGAATAAGATGGTTCAAAAGGCTGATATTTTTATTAAGTATAAAAATTATGTTAAAAGTGTTAGTTTAAAGTGCGGTAATAATAATTCTATTCATCAAGAACAAGTACAAGAATTTAAAAAGTATTTAAGTGATATTGGTGTTCCATATAAGATAGCAGATAAATATTTTAGTTATCATTATGGTTATATGTTAAAGGAAGATGGGAAAAGAGATTTCTCTAAACTACTTAGTAGTGTAGAATATAAAAAATTATATCAATCTGATATTGATATATTTAATGAATATATTAATAAAAACTAAAATTATTGTTAATATGGTAGATAGATTTATTGTTAGAGGGAGAAACTCTAATTTTGATATTGATGCATTAATAAGTGGAACGCCTTCAAACTATGTATGGATTATGAAATATGATATATATGACCTTGTTTTATCTAAAAGATGCTTACATTTTACTTCTCCTCATATTGCCTGTATGACACTAGGACCAAAGAAAAGAGATATAGATGGTACTTCTAATAACAGAGGTGATAGGTATATTGTATGTGCTAGATGGAATAATTTGAGAGAAGATATTGTTAGTTTTTAAAAAAATAATAGTAAATAGTTTGGGTTTTATATTTTGTAAATGGTTTTTGACTGACGGGTGGTGACTCCATCATTATGCTCCATAAAAAAAACACCAGATGGTGTTTGATTTTTCAATGGAGCAGTTGCTAAACGGGTTTAGCACACTTTTTAAATAAATTCATTTGCATTTGATGTGTTAATTATACCGCATTTAGACTATATTTACAATGATTAATGTAGAAATTTATTAAAAAAACATTCAAAAATACGATAATTGTTGCAAAAAAACAAATGTTATGGTATAATTACATCCGGTAAGGGGGAATTATGTTATGGATAAAAAAAGCAAAGAGATAGACTTATAGTTATTTCAATAATGAGTTATTATGCTAGACAAATTTTTGCAGAAACTAAAGGATATGAATTTAGAAAGTCGCCTTTAAAGGATTGTGACTTAAACAAAAAAATATATGTATATTCAGCAAAAAGAGGATAAAGAATTAATTGGCTATATGAAAGTTTCTGATATATTGAAAGGTAATACAAATCAAATATTAAAAAGCAACCGGTTATGATGTTCGCCCAGATGGACATGAAATAGTTGATTATTATGGACAAAATTTTCAAAGATGTTGTGCGTTAAAATTATATGATGTTACTGAATTTGAAGAATATCTTACATTAAGAGATATGAGAAAAATTAATCCTAATGTACAATTACCACAATACTATTCTTATATTTATGAAAAATGATCCATTATATCAAGTTATAAAAGAATGGGATAATGCTTTTAGTTTAGATGGCAACCTATGTGAAAATCCTGCTAGAGAAAAACAATTCATATTACAAAGAGCAAAAGAAAGAGGTAGAAGATAATGATACATGAAATGAAATTACAACCAGAATATTTCAATTTTATTCTTAATGGTACAAAAGAGAATTGAAATTAGGTTAAATGATGAAAAAAAGACAAAATATTAAATTGGGTGATAAAATTAAATTTTTTTAAAAAGAACCTGATTTAAATGAATCATTTGAAGCACAAGTTATAGGATTGTTAAGATATAATTCTTTTGAAGAAATGTTTAAAGATTATGATATTTCAATTTTATCAGATAAATCTATGACAAAAGAAGAATTGATATCTGTTTTTAGAACAATTTTTATACAAAAGAAAAAAACAAGAAAAAGTATGGTGTTTTAGGAATTAGAATTGAATTAATCTAATTCCTTTTTTTATAGATTTAAAAAAATATGCAAAAAAATACGATTTTTTTATATTGACTTATTAATATAAAAGTGTTATTATAGAACACAAATTTTTTTGGGAGGGATTTTTAAATGGTAAAGATTGAAAGTTTAAAAAAATTATATTGGAGTTTTTAAATGAAGATGAATTTATAAAGTTATCTAAACAAATATATGATATTACTGATTTCATCTGTGAAGATTACCCAAAGCACAAAGAATGGTATTTTCACAAACAAATTCCTAGAATTTTTACACCAAGTGGAGAAATCTGAAGAAGATGAAAATAAAATCATTGCAATGGCTTGTCTTAAAAAAGATGAAGAAGAACAAAAAATTTGTACATTATATGTTTCAGATCAATGTAGAGGACAACATTTAGGTACAAGAATGGTTGAAGCATCAATGGAGTTTTTAGGTACTACAAACCACTTATAACATTAGCAGACTATAAATTGCCAATGTTTCAACCTATTATTGAAAAGTATGATTGGGAACTAACAGAAGTTGTATCTGGTCTATATAATGATAGGGCAAAAGAACTATGTTTTAATGGAAAACTAACTAAAGATGTTAATCTTGAACAATCAGGCTTGACTTTAACAAAAAAACCAAGAAAATAAAAAACAGATTAATGAAGTGATAAAATAAATGTAGACAGTCAAAAAAGACACAGTCTGCATTTTTTTGTGCAATAATAGTTTCAAGGAGGGAAAAATATATGAGAAAAAAATAATATGAAAAAAACCTGAAGAAAAAAAGAGATAATTGTTAAAAGGTATTTTTTTGTGGAGAATCAGTTGCAAAAATTAGCTAGTGAATATTAAATAGGATTAAGACAAATATATCATTGGATTAATAAATATCAAGAAAAATGGTATTGAAGGCTTAAAAATCTAATACAGGTAAATGTTCTAAATCTCATGAACATATGGGATTGCATTTTTAGAAAAGCCCAAAAAAATAAACTAGAAGAATTAGAAATAGAAATTATGAAGAAAGATATTGAGATAGCTAGATTAAAAAAAGGTTACGAAGTGAAAGGAGTTGGTCAAGAAAAGGAGTTCGTTACTACATTCAGCAAGAATATAAAATAATAGATGAATATAAAGATAAATATTCAATTAAATCTTTATGTGAGTGTATGTCTGTAATTCGTTCAGGATATTATAAATGGAGATATAGGCAAGAACATCCAACAATGAAAATGATATCAAGACAATCAGATATAAAATTAATAAAAGAAATACATGCGAAGCATCCATCTCATGGTTATAGATGGATAAATACCTATGCTAGAAACAAATATGGTGTAGTTTGGTCTAATAATCATGTTCATTTATGTTGTAAGTATGAAAATATTAAATCTCAAGGTAAACATTATCGATGGAATAAACCTGATGAAGAACATGAAAAAAATTTAATAATCTTGTATGGAACGGCTGGAAATATTTAAGCAGACCATACGAAGTAATTGTATTCGATATGACTGCTTTTTTTAAAGTTAAAAAGTATTTATTACGAACTCACAATGTATTTTTGATGCTTGGAATAAAAGAAATAATTGGGTATGGGCTAGTTTCTCGTAAGGGTGATACTAGATCATATTATGATGGCTTGAATCAAGTTTTTAAACAAAAATAAAAAGAAGATCAAATTGAAGAACCTATAATCTTGCATACAGATCAAGGTTCAGTTTATTCTTCTACTAGTTACAACAATCTTCTAAATGAATTTAATATTCAAAGATCCATGTCTAGAGCTGGAACTCCTACAGACAATCCCATTAATGAATCATTAAATGGTTGGATTAAAGAAGAGTTGTTTATTGATTTCGATTTAAAACATTCTAACGACATTCCAAATCTAATAAAATTATACATTAATTATTATAATAATGAAAGACCAAGTTATGCATTAAATTATAAAACCCCAATTCAATTTAAAAATTGAATCAGGATTTTTAAGTGCTTTTTTTAAACTGTCTACTTTTTATTGACTAGTTCATAATTCTGTTTTTTATTTTCTTCCACAAAGCCAATCAAGAGAAATGTTGCATTTATTAACTATTTCTAATGCAAACGCTGTCAATAATGTTGTTTTACCGCTTTCATAAGCACTTATAGTTGATTGAGTGGTATTAAGAATATTAGCTAGTTCAGTTTGAGTTATTTCATTGGATTTTCTAAATTCTTTTAATCGTTGTCCTATTATTTCATTACTAAATTTGTATTTTTTAGTCGATTTTGAGGTACGAGTAATTCCAATAACATAATCCATACTAACTTTAAAATGATTACATAATATATTTAATTTACTTAATGGAATTAATTCTTTTTCCATTTTTCCCACCTAGAATAATTTGATTGACTTACCTTTAAAATTTCTGCCATATCTTCTTGATTCAATTCAGCTTCATCCCTAATATCTAATAATCTTTCACTAAGCATACTATCACCTAAATATAATTTTCCCATTTTAAATTTAAATATCAGGTTTTTATGCAAAATAACGATATTTGTGTTATAATATAATTGCAGTAAAAAAAATTTGGTTAGGAGGTAAAAAAATGAAATATAAACAAAAAGATAGTTGTTATTTGCCAACAAAAAAATAACTTTTTTTATATGTTTTTTTATTGCTTAGTATTCTTTTTTTATTAAAATTTAATTATACTGTAAGTATTAGTTATTGTAATGCAAATAACATTCCATTGAATTTTTGTATTACCTACTAGTAGTATGCCTTTTTATATTTGGAATGATTTTAACACTATCTATTCTTGAAAGTATTGGAATATATTATTTTTAGTAAATTGCTAAAGAAAATTTCTTTTTATAAACTCAATTAATAAACATTAATGAATGGTGGTTAGTGTGAGAAAAAAAATAATGATATAAGATTTTATGTAATTTTATTAATTATTCAAATAATACTGTCAATAATTTATGCTATTTATATAGTTATTGATGAAAGAAAGAAATGGCAAAAAAGAGAATTCTTTAAATATACACTTCGCTATGAAATGGAGTATTTTCTATATATAGATATGGTTAAAAAAATGAGAATAGTGTTGTTTAAAAAGAGAGTAGAATTGTTTTTCTTGAGTGTTTTGGTAATATTAAGGAGGATATTTGTATGGAAGAAAAATTAATAATTCCAATGCTATTTTTTTTTATAGCTGCTTTAGGTGGTATATGTTTATTGATATTTTGCTTTAGAAAAAATGATGATGGCTATGATTATGATAAAATTATGAGGATGATGCATGAACAAACTGATGGAAATTCGGATGCACTTTCAAGGATGAATAAAGAAAAAGATAAGATAGAAGAAAAAAATAAGAGACAAAAAAAGGAAAAAACTTGGTATGAAGTTAGTTGATAAATGATTTAAGGAGGAATAAATAATATGAGTATTAAAAAAATGAAGTTGATATTATAAGAAAAAGAAAACTTAAAAATTAAATAAAAAAAGATACAAAAATTAGTTTTTTTGAAACTTTAATGAAAGTATATAAAAAGTAAAATTGTTAATGAAGCAAGAAATATAATGGGTTATACATTAGATGTAGTTGTTGCCAATATGAATGGATTTAATAGACTTGGTAATTCCCAAAAATATTTATCAAAAAAATGGGGAGATAACTTTTTATATAGATTTCTATAACTCTGTATTTTTGCAAAAGAAGAAGTAGATGAAAATGGAGATTTAGTTAGTAATAAAAAGTGAAGCCTTTTTCTGAAATTAACGAACTTGATTCTATTAAAAAAAATATATCATTTTCTTTAAAAGAAATAATACTAATATGTAAGCAGAATAATATTGATATTAAACTACATACGAAAGATGATTATTCAACTATGACTACACTAGAAATTAAACCATATGAAGGTCATATTCAAGATGATACAAACATTGATAATTATTTAATGTCAGTAATTGATAATTAAATATATTAACAAAAATTGATATATTATAGTTTTTTTAGAAAAAAATCTAACATTAATATATCTTTTTTTATTGTTTTTTTAACATATATTTAATTTCAACAGGATATGGGATAAGTACCTCTAATAAGTTGAAACCCTTATTTCATAAGGCTTAACACTTATTTGAAGAGGTGCAAATCTATTTCCGCACTTGCGAAAATGAGTATAATGATATGCAAAAAGATATGCACTTTGTATTTAGTTTACTTATTTAATAAGGAAAAAAATGATATGCACTTATATAAAAAAATAGGTGCTTTTTTTATCTTAAAAATTGCTTTAAATTCTTATTCTTTGTTTTCATTTTTTTATTATTAATTTCTTTTGTCATTTTTCCAACAATAAAGTTGAACATTTTTTTCTTCAATAACTTTTGGTAAGAATTCCTTTATAGTCTCTTTGTCATTGTTAAAATACTCCATTAATTGTGGTAGTAGATATTTAAAAAAATAATTCATTTATATAACCCCCTTATATTCTTTAAATTAAAAAAATTGAAGTACTAATTTATACCTCAATTTCTAATATAGTAAATTTGTTTTTTTCAAACTTTGTTTTTTTCTTTCTTGTGGAATAATTTGTATAATGTTATCTTTGTCATATTCATTAATATTAAATAAGTCAGCTTGTATAGTAGTTTCCTTAATGTTATAAAACTCTCTTAATGATTCGATGTATTCTTGTGTTTTAAATTCGTTTTTATAATTAGATAATATAGCATCTCTCTCATCAATATTTATTATCATATCGAAACAATCACTTCTAAAACATATAACCAATATTTTTCTATTTCATTTTTTTATTAAAAAAATAATATCATTAATGGAAACATTATATTTTTTTATCTATATCAATTTTTAATTTCATCAATATATTTGTTTATAATATAATATTTTTTTGACTACTATCTAATTTTTTTCCAAAGGTTATGACTTTTTACATATTCTGATTTCATTTTCATTTTTTCTATTTCTTTGATATTAAATATTGTTTCTATATCTTGTTTGTATTCAATATTTCTTTTTGTTTCTTCTAGTTCATTAAGTTTAATTTCAACATTTTCTAATTCTCTTTGTAATTCGTTCAATTCTTCTTGAAATATATTTGCATCTATAATAGCATCTATAAAAGCAGTTTTTAATTCTTGTTATTTTTATTATTAATATCTTCTTTCATAGTTAAATATTTTTTAATTTCATTTTCTACATCTTTATTTAGAGTTGGCTTAAAAGAGTTATCAATTATCAAGAAAAAATCTAACATATCATTTAAAAATTCCATAAGTTCTTTTTCTATTTTCTTTTCATTAATTCTAGTTTTTGCAACAATTACATTTGTAATATAAATGTTTTTCTTTATTTTTTTGCTTGTACTAGAAGTGCCACCCATAACTTTATTGCATTTGGGACATATAATTTTTTTGCATAAATATATATGTTGCTTTTTCTTTTAAAGTTTTTCAAATTTTTTTCTTTTCTTTTTTGTACCATATCAAAAGTTGTCTTATCTATAATTGCTGGTACAACATTTTTAAATATTTGTATTTCGTTGTTTGTTCTTTTTTTCCATATTCGCTATTACCAATATATAATTGATTTGAAAGTATTTTATCAACAGTAGTTGTAGGCCATCTTCTATTTAAAACATTTTTCTTCTTTTAAATAATTTACAAATAGAGCAAACTGACATACCATCTAAATATAATTTAAATATTCTTCTAACAACATCTGCTTGTACCTCATCAATAAATATTTTTTTACTACCATTTTTTTGACATAGCCAAGTGGTGGTCGTCCTGAAATATGACCTTGTTTAATAGCACCTACTAAACCGACTTTTTGTTCTTTTCGCTAGTTCTTTCAATTTCAAGTTGTGCTAAAAATCGTTATCATTCTCACAAAAAAACTTTCCATTAGCACTTGATGTATTAATTTCTTCACTAATGCTTTCTAAGCCACAATTATATTTATCAAGAAATTTACATATGTTTTCTAAGTCTTGAATAGATCGAGTTAATCTATCTAGTTTAAAAATAATAATCTTGTTGATTTTTCCTTGTTTAACATCTTCAATCATTTCTTGAAACTTTGGTCTATTGGTGTTTTTAGCAGAAACTCCTTCTTCGCGATATACTTTGAATATTTCGTAGTTCTTAAACTCACATAACTGTTTCATTCTACATTCTTGTTCGTCTAAACTATGTCCAAATCTTGATTGATCTTCAGTTGAAACACGAGGATAAAGTCCTACGATTACTTTTTTTGGTTTTCATTCATTTATTATCATCCCTTTACAAAAAAAACACAAAAGAATGAATTTCCTTTGTGTTTATTTAGAATAAAAAAACTTATATTGCCTTAAATGCAATACCTAGAATTATAACCTAGGATACTATAGTATCATACTTTGTTTGTAAAAGTCATTACAATATCGTGTCAAATTCGTGTTATTTTATGTTAAATTTAGTCGATTTTATGTAATTTCTGTTTTTTTACTTAATTTGCTTGTTCATAGTATTAATTATTTGAATGAATTTTGATAGTGTAATAACAGCATTATCGTTTGGTATGTATATTTTATTTGTGTCATCATAAAGTAGAGCAACTAAAGTATTATAACTATTACTTATAATAATCTTATGTGGTTCACGAATACTTAAATTAGTTTTTGTTAAATTTAATTATATGACCATTTACAAATCTAATACTTAAATTTCTAAAAACTGGTTTTTAATTTTTTTATTTTATCTATTACTTCACAAGGAAAAAGTTAAAAGTTTCTATGGTCGTTTTTCATAACAATTTATCCCTCCTTTACAATGAAAAAAAGCCCATAATATCAAATACTATGAACTTATTTATGTATTTATAGAATTCTATATACTTGCCAAGCTAGAGACGGGAAAAAGTATAAAAAAAACTCACACACTAGTATTTAAGTGTGCGAGTATTAACCTCAATGGAGCAGATGAGGGGAGTCAAACCCCCGTCTCAGCCTTGGCAAGGCCGAATTCTAATCGTTGAACCACATCTGCAATGAATATATATTTATTATATTAAAAAAATATTAAAAAAATCAACTGTTTTTTTATTAAAAAAATTAAAAAAAATAATGTATAATAGGTATTAGGTGATAATTTTATGTTTGAGAATTTAAGTGATAGATTGCAAGATGTGGTTCATAAGATTAAGGGCTACGGCAAAAATAACAGAAGAAAATATTAGTGAAATGATGAGAGAAATTAGACTTTCTTTATTGGAGGCTGATGTTAACTATAAAGTAGTAAAAAGAGTTTACAAATAATGTAAAAAGAGAAGGCTCTAGGAGAAGAAGTTAATAAAAGTCTTAATCCTGGGGAGTTGTTTGTTAAAATTGTTAAAGATGAACTTACTGAGTTATTAGGTGGAGAGAATACTCCTCTTAATATTAGTGGTAATCCTGCTACTCTTATGTTAGTGGGGCTTCAAGGAAGTGGTAAAACTACTACAATTGGAAAACTTGCTAATTATCTTAGGAAAAATAATAAGAAAAAACCTCTACTTGTAGCTTGTGATGTATATAGACCTGCTGCTATTGACCAGTTAAAACAAATTGGTAAGGAACTTAATATTGAAGTTTATTCTGAAGGAAAAGGTAATCCTGTAGAAATATCTAAAAATGGTATTAAATATGCTAAAGATAATGGATATGATTATGTTCTTATTGATACTGCGGGTAGATTACAAATAGATGAATCTTTAATGGATGAACTTATTAATATTCAAAAAGAAGTTAATCCTGATGAAACTATTTTTAGTAATAGATTCAATGATGGGACAAGATGCTATTAATGTTATTAATGGTTTTAACGATAAAATTAAACTTAGTGGTGTTATTTTGACTAAATTAGATGGAGACACTAGAGGTGGTGTTGCTTTGTCAGTTAAGCATCTTACTAATCTTCCTATTAAATTTATTGGTGTTAGTGAAAAGATGGATGGTCTTACTCCTTTTTTTATCCAGAGAGAATGGCTTCTAGAATACTTGGAATGGGTGATATTTTATCTATAGTAGAACAAGTACAAAGTGAAATTGATGAAAAAAAGAGGCAGAGAAGACTGCTAAAAAAAGATGATGAAAGGTAATTTTGATTTAGAGGATTTTTTAAATCAGCTTAATCAAATAAAGAAATTAGGTCCTCTTGAGAATCTTTTGAAATTACTTCCTGGTGCTAAAAAGATGGGACTTAATAATGTTAACATTGATCCTAAAATTATGAAGAGAACAGAGGCTATTGTTTTATCAATGACTTTAGAAGAGAGAAGAGATCCTAGTATATTAAAGGCTAGTAGAAAAAAGAGAATCGCAGATGGTTCTGGTACTACTGTTACTGATGTTAATAAGCTACTTAATCAGTTTGAAGAGATGAAAAAAATGATGAAAATGATGGGAAATGGTAATTTTAAAATACCGTTTTAGGTGTTGATATGAAAGTACTTACTATAAAGGAACCTTGGGCTAGTTTAATTATTAATGGATATAAAGAGTATGAGTTTAGAAGCTTTAAAACTAATTATCGTGGTAAGATTCTTATTCATGCAGGGCTTACTTTAGAGAAGAGTAATGCTACAAAGTTTAATAATTATAATCTTGATTATGGTCATGGAGAAATAATAGGAGAAGCTTATATTACTGATTGTATATTAGTTGATGATGAGTTTGAGAATAAATTATATAATATTGATCCTTTAGTATATGGAAAGAGTGAACATTCAAGAATTTATGCTTGGAAGTTAGAGAATGCTGTTAAATATGATAAGAGAATATCTTGTAAAGGAAAAATTGGGACTTTGGAATTTTGATATTGATAATTAATAAAAACTAGACTTCTTTACTATCTATCTATGTTAATAATTCATATTATAATGTAGATAGGAGGATAAATTATGAATTTTTAGTGATGGTTTTTAATCAAGGTATGTATGATGGTGATATTGATATTAATATAACTAACACTAATCAAAATGTTAATGATAACACTAATATGAATTATAATAGTGGTAGCGGTCAAATGATGGGGGATTCTGTAATGGGTTCAGTTATGGCTCCTGTTGTAGAAACACCTAGAGAAAGAGTTGTTTATAGAAATATTTATCATACTGTACCTCATGTATGTCCTATAAATACTAGAATTGTTAATAATCATATTTATAGACATACTTATCAACCAAGATATACCTGCTGCGAAGAAAATACAGTTACTAATGAACAATGCGGTAGCTGCTGTCAATTTAGATAATTTATTATTTTAAGAGCGTTTAGCTCTTTTTTTTAATTTTAATCTTTTTTTGATACTTTTGTATGTTTGGACAACTGTTTCAATTTTGCTTTTCTAGTTATTATAAAATATGTATTTTTGATTTTTAGTAATAAAAAAATGTATGAATTGTTATTGACTTTAATGGTTATATAGTATATACTTTTTTCGCAATTGCAAGAGAAGAAAAAAATTAATTTTTTTGAGGGAGGTTTTTTTATTGAAAAAAATATTATTTTTTTATTATGTTATTTTTCTGTTTTATTTTTAATGTTAAGGCAGAAACTGCTATTTTGACTAAAGATGTATATGATAATACATATGTTTATTATTATGATAGTAATATGGGTACGACTAGATATTTACATGCTAGCAAATATTTATTTGGTACTACCCCAGCATATTGTATTGAGTTAGGTAAGGATATCAGTAGTTATAATTATACTTATACTAATTCATTTGATGGAATTAATATAGATGAGGAAAAAAACTTAATTTTATTAAGCTTTATAGTTATTATGGTTATAACTATCCTGGTCATGATACTGATAGATATTATATGGCTACACAGGATTTGATATGGAGAACTTTAGTGGGAACTTCAATTAAATTTACAATTGGTTTCAATCCTGATAAATTTTATAATTTAAGCAAAGAAATGGAAGAAATATCAGCTCTTGTTTATAAACATAATATTAAACCATCTTTTGATGGCGATACGCTTACAGTTGTCAAAGGTAAAGGGGGTACATTTGTAGATTCTAATGGAGTACTTTCTTTGTATTATTCTGATAGTAACTATGTTGAAATTATTGGTAATAAACTTGTTATTGAACCAGGTTTTTGATGATGATACTATTGTTTTTAAAAAAAGACTTAATTATACTGATAAGAAATTCTTTTTGTATTCTTCTGGTAGTTCTCAGAAAATGATTACTTCAGGAAGTATTAGTAATAGTAATAGTGAGGTTAAAATTAATTATATTTCTGGTAGTATAGAGATTATAAAACAAGATAAAGATACACAGAGTCTTACTGCTACTGGTGATGGTACTTTAGATGGGGCTATTTATGATTTACTTGATCAGGATAGAAATATAGTAGGAACTTTTGTTACTGGTAAGAAAAATAAGATTGATGGTTTGGGTCTTGGCAGATATTACATAAAAGAAAGAAAAGCTAGTACTGGATATGAACTTGATGGGAAACTTTATGTCATTGATATTACTGAAGATAATCTTGATGTTGTGAAGACTGTGTATGAAAAAGCTATTAAAAGGAAAGTTGATGTATTTAAGGTGTATGCTAGTGATGAAACTGGTTTTCTAGTGGGAGAAGCTAATATTCAGTTTGATATATTTGATAAAAATAATAAATTGGTTACTTCAATTATTACTGATAGTGAAGGTTATGCTAGCATGGTATTACCATTTGGTTTGTATACAATTAAACAAGTTAATAGTACTGATAATTATTATAAGATTGATGATTTTGTTATTAATATTGATAGTAGTGATGACAGGCCAATATTTAAACTTATTTCTAATAGTGAAATTAAAGCAAAAGTTAGGGTGGTTAAAAAAGACGCTGATACTTTAGAAAATATCACTAATGGTAAAGCAATGTTTAAGATATTTGATGTGGAAAAATAATAAATATGTTTCTTTTTAAGGTTAGTTATCCTAATGAAGAAGAAATTGATACTTTTTTTCTATAAATAATGATGGTACTTTTTACTACTCCTGAGGAACTTAAACCTGGTAAATATATTTTGTATGAAGTCGATACGGATATGAATGGTTATTTATATAATAAAAGTGGTGTTCCTTTTGTTATTGGGGATTCTATGTCTTCAATTAAAGATGGTGATGATGTAATACTTGAGATTGTTTTTTATAATAAAAGGGTTAAAGGAATACTAAATATATTTAAATATGGTGAATTTATTAATTATAAAAATGATAATTATTTTTTTATAAGAAAGATTTTTCTTAATGATGTTGTATTCTATTTATATGCTGAAGAAGATATATATGAAAATAACAAACTTATTTATAATAAAGATGGTTTGGTAGGTGAATGTACTACTAGCGATGGTAGGTGTAGTATTAGCAATCTTCCACTTGGTAATTATTATCTAAAGGAAATATCTTCTAGTATGGGTAATGTTGTTTCTAGTAGTGTTTATAAGATTAATTTTAGTTATAAAGATCAATATACTAAAGAGATTGTTTATAATTTAGAAGTTGATAATTATTTACCTAAAGGGAAAGTTATTATTAATAAATATGAAACTGGTACTAAAAGAGGTATTGGAAATACTTTGATTGAAATTAGAAATATTGATAATGAAATTGTATATAAGGGTTATACTGATAGCAATGGTCAAATTAAGTTAGATGATATGTTATATGGAAAGTATTATGTATCTGAAATAGAGGCTAGTAGCGGGTATAGGCTTACTTCTGATAAAATATATTTTGAAGTTGGTGATGAAGATGTGGTTATTGATATTTATAATGAAAGAATAAGTGTGCCTAATACGGGTATTGGTATTAATGCTAGAGATATTGTTGTTTTTAGGTAATCTAATATTGGCTGTTGTGGTACTTATAATATTTAGAAAGAAAAAGGTATATTATAGTTGGTACTTTATTTATTATTATTGTTTGTTTGAGTTATTTTTGGTATTAGAATTTATTCTTATTATAATGATATTAAAAAAATAATGATAAGGCTACTCATGCTGTATTAGAAAATAGAATTAATAGTATTAATAATGATAAATATAGATATAAGGCTATTTTAGAAATACCTTCGGTTAATATTAAGAGAGGAATACTTGATATTGATAGTAGATATAATAAAGCTAAATATAATATTGAACTTGTTAAAGAAAGTGATGATATGATTGTCCTTGCAGCACATAATGGTAATAATTATAATTCTTATTTTTGGTAATCTTAAGAATATTTCTTTAGGAGATGATATTAATTATTACTTTGGTGGTAAACTTTATAAATATATTTATACTGACCGCTATGAAATTAAAAAGAATGGATATGCTGATATATATAGAAATAAAGATAAAAAGGCTATTGTTTTAGTTACTTGTAAAGATAATAGTGATGATGGACAAGTTATATTTATTGGTTATTTAAGTAGTGTTTCTGATTACTAAAAAGGTGAGGAATTTTTCCTTGCTTTTTTATATGTATCGTGATAAAATTATTATAGGTGAGAGGTAAGAAATGACTAAAAAAAAGAAAATTAAGCTTACAGAACACATATCTTATAGTATTATAGATAATACTATTTATTTGTTTCAAGATAATGATTATATTTCTGGTGAAGAAATGGAAATATTAGTTAAAAAGATTATTGTTAGTTATTGAGGATAATGATATAGCTTATATTAATATTTCTTCTAGAAAGATTGAAGATAGAAAAGAATTTTATCAAAAATTAGGTTTTTCTTTATCTTATTATGATGTTAATAAACTTAATATTTTATATAGTAATGTTAAGAATAGGATAGATTATAGATGTTATGGTATTATGACAAAAAAGGATTTTTTTGATAGAATTAATGATACTGAAAATAAAAATAATGAGGATATTGTTATTAAGGATAATTCTGGTTATGTATATAATTTGTTTCTTTTTATTTGGTGGAATTATACTTCTTTGTTATTTTTTTGTGTTCAAGGGGCTATTTATTTGGTTAAATAGAATGGAGGAAAGTTTATGTCATTAGACAGTATATTAGTGATACTTAGAGCAATTATTGATATTTCACTAGTATGGATGGTGATTTATTTTATCCTTAAAAAAATATTAAAAAAATAATGTTAAAATGATTTTTATTGTTTAAAGGAGTTTTTTTGTTGTTCTTATTGTTAAAAATTTTTGAGTGATACTTTAAATCTTACAACAATTGGATTACTTTTTGGAATATGTTATTATGTGGGGTCCTTTAGCTCTTATTATTATATTTCAACCAGAGATTAGAAGTATATTAGAACATATTGGTAGGAAACAATTACTTGGTAGACATAAGGTTCTTACTTTGGATGAAAGAGAAAAACTTGTATATGAAGTAATGGCCGCGGTTGACTATCTTCGTAAGAGTAGAATTGGTGCTTTAATTGTTTTGGAAAGGGATATTAGTTTGAATGAATATATTGAGAGAAGTAAGCCATTATATGCTGATATTTCATCAGAACTTCTTATATCTATATTCTTCCCTAGAAATCCACTTCATGATGGTGGCGTAATTATTCAGGGAAATAAGATTACTTCAGCTGGTGCTGTTTTTCCAATAAGTATTAATAGTAAAATTAGTAAGAAACTTGGTACAAGACACAGAGCCGCTATTGGTATTAGTGAAGAGTCTGATGCAGTAGCAGTTGTTGTTAGTGAAGAGACTGGTAAGATATCAATTGCTGTAGGTGGTAATCTTAATTATAATCTTTCTTTGGATGATGCTAGGATAATATTAATTGAAGAACTTAAACCTAAAAAAGAAGTTTTACTTGATGATGAGTTCGAAGATGAGGAGGAAGATAATAATGAAAGGCCTTAAGAAAATTATTAAAACAATAAAAGAAATTTTTTTAGAGAAAAATATTTGCTATAATAGATAAAGTTATTATTACTCCAGTTACTAAATTTGGGTTATTTCTTGGTGAAAAAACAGATAAAAATGCTGGTAAATTTGAAAAGTGGTTAAATAAAAGAAATACTTTAGTATTTATTTCACTTTTTAATGTCATTGCTTTTATTCTTTTATGTTGATAATCGCGCTAGTACTGTTATTGATAGTGCTGCTGAGGTTCTTCATAATCAAATGGTAGAAGCTACTTATAATAAAGAAGCTTATGTTGTTGAGGGAATTCCAGAAACAGCAGATGTTACTTTAATTGGTAGAACTGTTGATTTATATCTTGCTAAACAATTGTCTACTGGTAAGGTTAGTGTTGATTTATCTAATTTGAAAGAAGGAACTCATAAGGTTGATTTGAGTTATGAGAGTTCTATTAATTCTGTTACTTATAAACTTGATCCTTCTTCAATTACAGTTAATGTTTATCCAAAAGTATCACAAACTAAAAACTGTTACAATTGATGTTATTAATAAAGATAAATTAGATAGTAAGCTTTCTATTCAGTCTGTTACTGTTGATAAAGAAGAGGTTATTATTAAGGGTACAGATGATGCTAAATCTATTCATAATATTGATAAGGTAGCTACGGTTAAGGCATTAGTGGATATTGGTAGTATTGTTGATCCTAAAGCTGGTGTTAATACAATAGATAAAGTTAAACTTGTGGCTTATGATAAATATGGTAATGTTGTTGATGTGGAAATTGTTCCAGAGGTAGTAACTGCTACTGTTAATATTGAATCTTATAGTGGTACTGCTAAGATAAAGGTTATTCCAAAAAATATTGATAAGATAGCATTTGGCAAGGCTATTAGTTCGATTACTACTTCGGTTAATGCTATTAATATTTATGGAGACCAAGAAGTTGTTGGCAAATATGGGGAAAGTTATATTCCTATTGAAGTTGATGTAGCTGGTCTTTCTGATAATAAGACTTATACTGTTGTAGTTCCAAAACCTGATGGTATTAGAGAAGTGTCGGAAAAGACAATTACAGTTAAGATTAGTTTAGGTAAAGAGGAATCTAAAGAAATAAATGATATTAAAATAGATGCTATTAATTTGGGTCCTAATTTAAAAGCTGGTGCAATAGGAGAAAATTCTTCAAAAACAACAGTTATTGTTAAGGGTACTAAGGAAGTGTTAGATACTATTGATAATACAACAATTAAGGCTAATGTTGATTTGTCTGGATTAGGTGAAGGTGAACATACTGTTAATGTTAGTGTTACTGGTGAAGAAGTTAAGGCTAATTACTTTGCTAAAACTACGAAGATTAAAGTTAGAATTACTAAAAGTTAATATCTAGTTTTGACAAGTTTTGTCGAAAGTAATGAAATTATTTTGGTTATGTGTTATCCTTTTTATAAAAGGAGGATAAAAAAAGAATGCCAGGTTATATTTTTAGTAGAAGATATATTTGATGAAATGAGTCAAAAATATTAGTTATATTAAATTAAATTGTTATTTAAAAGAGGGAAGAAAAAAAGTTAAAAATCTTCTTTCTTTTATTTTAATTTTGATGTATAATATTTTATATGAAGGATGGTTGATTGAGATGGGAAGAAAGAAAAAGCCTGAGATTACTGAAGGTAAATTAGAAAAAATAAATAATAAAGAGAAGGATAGTAGAAGATATAATGTATCAGAAGGGTTTTATTATATTTTAGGGCTTGTTTTAGCATTAGTACTTATATTTGCTACAGAAGAACTTCTTAGTACAGTTAATTATTTGTTTGTGGTTATTTTTTTCAATAATTGCAGTTATTAGAATTATCGGATTTATTATGGATAAAGAATATATTAAGAGAGATTATTCTGGTATTACTATGGGAGTTATGTGTTTATGGCTTGCTTTATTTACTTTTAAATATGGTCAATTTTTATTTTTAGAATTACTTCCAGTACTTGTTTCTTTATTACTTTTTTTGATGGGTATTAGTAGTATTATTAAATATTTTGATAAGAAAAATAACCGCTAATGCAATAGTTGGTGTTCTTTCAATTATTCTTGGTATTATTCTTATATTTGTTTCAAAAGGAATGATGTATATATTTTTTAAGATTACTGGTGTTTATATATTTATTATTATTGTTTTAGATTTAATTAATTATAAAAAGTTTAATAGTAATCTAGATTAAGTTCTAGATTATTTTTTTGTAATTATTAATAAAAAAAATTAGTAAAAAAAATATATTCAAATGTTTGATTTTTGTGATATAATTATAACTTGTGAGAAAAAAAGAAGGTGTATTTTATGAAAATTAGAAATGTTGCTATTATAGCACATGTAGACCATGGTAAAACTACATTAGTTGACCAATTACTTAAGAAATCTGGTACTTTTAGAGAAAATGAGGAAGTTGCTACTAGAGCAATGGACTCAAATGATATAGAAAGGGAAAGAGGTATTACTATACTTGCTAAGACTACTTCTATTCATTATAATGGATATAAGATTAATATTCTTGATACTCCAGGACATGCTGATTTTGGTGGCGAAGTAGAGAGAATTATGAATATGGTTGATGGCGTTTTATTATTAGTAGATGCTTATGAAGGTACAATGCCACAAACTAGATTCGTTCTTAAAAAAGCATTAGAAGCAGGAGTTAAACCTATTGTTGTTATTAATAAGGTAGATAAACCTACTGCTAGAGTGGAAAAAGTTCTTGATGAAGTTATTGATTTATTTATTGAATTAGGTGCTAGTGAAGAACAACTTGATTTTAAAGTTGCTTATGTTAGTGCTTTAAATGGTACTGCTAGTTTAGATCCGGATATTAATACACAAGGTGAAAGTTATGATGATATCTTTAATTTAATTATTAACGAGATTCCTGAACCTAATGCTAATCCAGAAGGTAACTTACAATTTCAACCAGCCCTTTTAGATTATAATGAATATGTTGGTAGAATTGGTATTGGTAAAGTTCATAGCGGTACTTTAAAAGTTAATGAAATGGTATCTTGTGTTAGATTAGATGGTAGTATTAAACAATTTAGAGTTCAAAAGTTATTTGGTTTTGATGGTCTTAAGAGAATAGAAATTAATGAGGCTAAGGCTGGAGATATTGCTGCGGTAGCGGGTCTTATGGATATTTCTGTTGGTGAAACAGTATGTAATATTGGTAAAGAAGAGGCTCTTCCAATACTTAGAATTGATGAACCTACTTTAAAAATGACATTTATGGTTAATAATAGTCCTTTTGTTGGCAGGGAAGGAAAGATTGTTACTGCTAGAAAAATTGGTGAGAGATTATTTAAAGAGACACAAAAGGATGTTAGTTTAAAAGTAGAAGAGTCTGGTAATGAGTCTTGGGTTGTATCTGGTAGAGGTGAACTTCATTTATCTATTCTTATTGAAAATCTTAGAAGAGAGGGATTTGAACTTCAAGTATCTAAACCTGAGGTTATTGTTAAAGAAATAGATGGTGTTAAGTGTGAACCTTATGAAGATGTTCAGATTGAAGTTAGTGATGACTGTGTAGGTAATGTTATTGAAGCTCTTGGGTTAAGAGGTGGAAAGATGGATAATATGTCTAATGTTAATAATTTAATTAGACTTAATTATACTATTCCTTCAAGAGGGTTAATTGGTTTTAATACTAACTTTATGACTATGACTAAGGGTTATGGTATTCTTAATCATACTTTTAAAGAATATTTACCTATTGAAGATATTAATTCTACTGAGAGAAAAGTTGGTGTACTTGTTGCTACTGAGGCTGGTAAGGCTACCGCTTATGCTCTAGGTCAATTAGAAGACAGAGGTGTTATGTTTATTGAACCTGGTACTGAAGTTTATGAGGGTATGATTGTTGGTGAATGTAATAGAGAGAACGACCTTGCTGTTAACGTTGTTAAGGGTAAACAACTTACTAATACAAGAGCATCAGGGTCTGACCATACTGTTGTACTTAAAAGACCTAGACCTCTTACTCTAGAATATTGTTTGGATTATATTAATACTGATGAGTTAGTAGAGATTACTCCGGAAAATATTAGACTTAGAAAGTTTATTTTTAAATACAGAAGCAAGAAAAGAAGTTTGATGCAAAGAAATAACTTCTTTTTTTATATAAAAAAATACCTAGATAGGTAGGTATTTAACTTTTGTAAAAAAAACTTTTTTTACTAATCTTTTTTTATTCCTTTTTGATTCTTTTTTGTAACATTTTTCAATAGTCCAGTATGAATGTTCTTTACCATCTTTATTAATGTAAGTTTTTAAAACATGTTCCCATTTTTCGCCATTAGTGTAATCTCTGTTAATAATTTCATCAATTTGTTCTGTAGATAATGTAAGATCTAATTTTTTTATTAAATTCATTTATAAATCTTTTTTTGCTCTTTCATATCCTCTTTCGGGTATGGTATTTCTAGAATATAATAATTTAAGTGCAACTAATTGTAAAATTCTATGTCTTAATTCCATATCACAATTATGATTATAAATACTTTCTTTTTAGTTCGGTAAAGTCTAATTCATTAGTATATTTTTTTCTTTAAATATTGATAAGAGTTCATCTAAATTTAAATCATCTTTATTATCTATATATTCTTTTTAAATTGTAGTCTACTAATACTTTACCGGTTGTATGATCGGCATGAAGTAAAAAGTATGATTCTCTATCTAACCATAAATTTGTTTCTTCTGTTTTTTTCTATTTATTCTCATAAATATTGAAGTTTTCCAACTAACTTTTTTATCTTTTTCATAAACTTGATGTTGTCCCCATCCTTTTGCTCTATATCCACATTCTATTAAACATAATTGATTGTGTGGTAATCTATATAGTAATTGTCTAATACTCATTATATTGGAAATTCTTTTTAATATTTTTGAAAGTCTATATCTCTGGTTCCTTCAAAGTATTCTAATTCTCTTTCAGGATACTTTATTTCATACCATGTTACAATATTATCAATTAATTCTTGTAATTCTTTTGTGTCAATAAAACAATTATATCCATTTGCTATTGAAATTTTTTTAACCAATTTAAAAAAATCTATATTTTTTTCTATTTCATAGTTTTTTTGGTATCTTGTTTATAAAATCTTTCTGCTTCTGCAATTGCCATTATAAAAACCTCCCTTGCTTTTTATTATAACATATTTTTTTATTGCTGTGAATAAATTTTTTTAATTGTTGAAAAAAATACCTAGATAGGTAGGTATTTAGTTATTTTATTCCTTTACTTTTTATATTCATCGAATAGTTCTTTAAATCTAGCAAAATGAATTATTTCTCTTTGTCTTAAGAATAGTAATGGTCCTATGACATCGGGATCATCTGTTAGATTGATTAAGTTTTCATAAGTAGCTCTAGCTTTTTGTTCTGCTGCCATATCTTCTGATAAGTCGGCGAGTGGGTCTCCGGTTGTTGCAAAATATGATACGGTAAATGGTACGCCATTAGAGTCAGTTGGATATAGTCCATATCCATGTTCGGCATAGTGAGATTCTAATCCAGCTTCTTTTAATTCTTTTAGAGTGGCACCATTTAGTAGTTGATATATCATAGCGGATATCATTTCAACATGGGCTAGTTCTTCAGTTCCAATATCGGTAAGCAAAGCTTTTCCTTTATCATCTGGCATTGTATATCTTTGATTTAGATAGCGGAAGGCTGCTGCTAACTCGCCATTGGCGCCTCCATATTGAGTTACGAGATATTTGGCCATACGTAAATCTTTCTTTTTGATGTTAACTGGATATTCTAATGATTTTACATATTTCCACATTATTTTTGCACCTCCCATGGCCATGGTGAATTATTCCACAACCAAGTATTTGTTTGGACGGGACTACTTAGTGTCATTGGTCCATATTTACTTTCATAGATGGTTATCAATTCTTTTTCTTTTTTTAAATAACTATTATATTTGTTTAGGGCATTGATATCATTTGGATATAGGTCTAAATATAGTCCTAATTCGATCGTAGCAAATCTATTTTCATCTATTTGTAATATTAAGTCTTCTCTTTCATTAGTGGCTTTTAATTCTTGTGGTTTATAGTTTTTGTATTCATCATATAGGTTATTAAATAGATTTCCTCTTTTGAAGCCTATTTGAGAGTCTGCGATATTACTACTAGTGCCCGTATTTGGTATGATGTAGTTGTTAGGGAACATATTTTGATAATTCATATCATTCATCATGGTATTTGGGTTTGTCATAAAGTTCATATCATCATAGTTATTTAAATAATTATAATAATCGTTTAAATTGTTCATATTTTTTTCCTCCTAAAATAGGTTATGATATTTAGGTGTTTTTGTGTATGGGGAAATACCTATGTATTTTTTTAAATATTGACAAGAGTGTAATTTTTAAAATATAATTTTTAGTAGGTTTGGTGGTAGTATGTTTTTGTAAAGAGAATGCTCCTATTGTTATGTATAATAATAATTTTTAGGGAGTGTATATTGTATATTTCTTATCCTATTTATGATTATAAGGATGAGTTTTTGAAAGTTTTTAGAGAATGTTATTTGTGACAAAAAGTATTAAGTATGATACTGATAAAAAAAGAAGTATTTGGCTATTATTGATAATTATTTGTTATCTTGTAATGGAAGAATATCTTTTTTTGGGTGATGTGCCTTTTTTTAGAGTTCAAGGTATCATTTCCATCTTATAATAGTTTAGGTGTTGATATTTTTTTAAGAATAATTTGTTATTTATTAAAGAACTTATTTACAATGCTCTTCCTTTTTAAAGAAGATAGAGTTAATGATATTAAAACTATTATTAAAGAGAATATTAATAAAAGGATTTTAAAGATGCTTTTTTTGGTATTATGATTATATGAATGATAAATTGATTGATGAAGGTAACTTTTTTTAGTTAGTAATATTATTTTTAAATCCTGATTTATTAGATAATGTTAATAGTGAAAAATTTATTTGACTTCTACAAAAAGATTATTAGTGGTTCTCCTTTTTGTTTTTTTAATAGGAGATGTTGCTAATGATAGTGAAAGGATAATTAAGGATGTTTTTTTAGATGGTAAAATAAAGAATGTTTCTTTTGAAAAGAGATATAGTCATTTTTGTGTAAAAAAATATTAATAGTGAAGTTGATGTTTTTTTAGAGAAAAAAACTTGTTTTTAAAACGAGTGCTGTTTATTATTCATATAAAGTTCGTGATATGGAAAGTGATAGGGATAGGGTACTTCTTCTTATTATTAAAATGCTTATTTCTTCTAGTGATTCTGATGTTTTGTTTGATACTTTGAGAAGTAAGAATAATTTGGTATATAGATGTTCTTGCAGTTATTATAGAAGTTTTGGTTCTTTAGTTATGAAAGCTTTTGCAGATAAGGAAAATATTTCTTTGGTTCAATCTTTATATAATGATATTATGATAAGAATTAGTGATATTAATTATATTAATGAGAAACTGCCTTTATTTGTTAAGAGAAATGATATGATTAGAAAAATTGATAAAGAAAAAGATATGGGGACTTTTTGGTAATAGAAATTGATAAGTTTTTTTGAATATGATATGGATAATGTTTTGGATATTATGAAAACAATAACACCTTTGGAAGTTAGTAATTTTTATTAAAGATAGACTTGTTCTTACTAATATTTATATAGGAGAAGGTGATAATAATGAATGATGCTAAGTTTATTAAACTTGATAATGGTCTTACTATTCTTATTTATTCTGATAATAGTAAGATTAGTAATCATATTGAACTGGTTACTTTTTTAGGTGGTAAGTGTAGAAATGTTATGGATAATTATGGTAATTCTTTTGATATATTACCTGGTAGCGCTCATTTTTTGGAGCATTTTATTTGTGAAAGAAATATTAATGGTAATCTTATTGATAATCTTAAAGAAATGGGAGCTTTATCTTCAAATGCCATGACTGGTAATTATGATACTTCTTTTTTTATGTTGATACGGTTGTTTCTTTTGATGAATGTTTAGATATGTTTTTAAATAGTGTTTATCATCCTGTTTTTTTAATAAAAAAAGAATATTGATGATACTAGAGGTCCTGTTTTATGTGAAATCAGAGATGATAATGATAACTTTAGAAGAAAGATTAGTTATAGAGTTATGAGTAATGTTTTTGCTAATAATGTTAAAACACTTGGTAATAAGAGTAGTGTTAAGAGAATTACTGCTAGTTATTTGAAAAAATTATATGACTATAGTTATGTACCTTGTAATCAATTACTTGTGTTAGCAGGTTCTTTTGATAGTGATAAGGTGCTTGATAAGATTAAAGCTTTTTATGATAAACTTTCTTTTAAATGTAATAATAGAATTTCTTATGATAAAGAAAAGAAAGAAGTTATAAAAAAAAGAGATGTTTTTATTTGTGATATTATGCAACAGGGACTTATTTCTTTTAAGATTGATGTTAGTGGTTTTACTGATTTTTGAAAGATATAAACTTGATTGGTATTTTTGGAGCTTTCTCACTTATTAATTTTTCTAAGTATTCTGATATTAGTGAAAGTATTAGTAATAATTCTTTTTATAAGGGTAATATTAGTTATTCTAAAAGGTGATTTTGGTGATTATGTTTTGTTTGAAGTTAGTGTCTATACTGATAGATATGATGAATTTGAAAATTTAGTTATGACCACTATTGATAATTTTTAAAAAAATAATACTAGAGAAGAATTTGAATATTATAAGAAGCATTGTAAGACAGAAGTATCTGTGAGAAAAGATAGTATAAGTGGTTATATTATACCTATTATGCAAAATTATATTCAGTTTAATTATCCTTTTGATGATACAATAGATTTTTATTGATAGTTTGAACTATGATGAATACATTGCTATGATAGGTAGATTAGATTTTTTTCTAATTATAGTTATTTATGTATTAAAAAAAGAAATAATTTTTTTCTTTATGAAAGATTATTTTTTTCTTGACAACATATTAATTATGTAGTATGATTTAATTGTACTAGTGCAAGTAGTACAATCATATATTGTAGTGAAAGGAGATTTTATATGATAAAGATAGATAAATTATCAAAGAAATATGATAAAGATTATGTACTTAAAGATCTTAGCTGTAATATTAAAGATAATTCTATTTATGGTTTAGTAGGAGCTAATGGTTCTGGTAAGAGTACGCTTCTTAGAACTATTATGGGTATATATGAAGCTGATGGTGGTGTTATATCTGTTGATGGTGAAGAAGTATATGATAATGAAATTATGAAACAAAAAATGGTTTTTGTACAAGATGATTTATTCTTTTATCCTGGTTATACTTTGATGGATACTGCTAAATGGTATGAAGCAATGTATAAGGATTTTGATATGAATTGTCTTAAGGAATTGGCAGGCCTACTTAATCTTAAACTAGATAAGAAAATTAGTACATTTTCGAAGGGAATGAAAAGACAGTGTGCACTTATATGTGCTATATCTACTAACTGTGATTATATGTTTTTTGATGAAACTTTTGATGGACTTGATCCAGTTATTAGAAATACTATGAAGAAAATTCTTATTAAACAAATGAATAAGAAGAGAACTACGATTGTTATGACTAGTCATAATCTTAGGGAACTTGAAGACATTTGTGATAATCTTGGTTTATTATATCAAGGTGGTATTTTGTTTGAGAGTGATATAGATACTATTAAGACAAACATGTTTAAAGTTCAGATATCTTTTGAGAAGAATTTTGATAAAGAAGATTTTGAGGATTTTGATATTTTAAGTTTTAAAAAGCAGGGTAGTGTGGCTACGATTATTATTAAAGATAATGATGGTAAGAGTAAAAATAAGTTAGAGAAGATGAAACCTTTAATACTTGATTATCTTCCACTTACTTTGGAAGAAGTATTTATTTATGAAATGGAGGCATTAGGATATGAATTTAACAAGTTTGTTTAATTTTAATTATTTAAAAGAAAATATTAAGAAGTCTAAAGCTATTATTCTTTTATGTATGTTATTACTTCCTATTCTTAATGGTATTATTCTTCTTATGCATGGTAGTACTGGTGATAATTTTGTTGCTAGTATTTACGATGTATCTGGTATTATATTATTTGGAATGTATATTATACCAATAGTTCTTTCTATTACTTTGTTTAGTTTTATATATAAAAAGGGAGCAGTTGATTTTACTTTATCAATGCCCATTAATAAAAGACAAATATTTTTTTAACTAATACTATAGGTGGAATGGCTATTATACTTATTATGCAAATTATTAATTTTATTGTTATGTTATTAGTTAGTTTAATATATAGTAATATTATTGTTTCTTATAAGATGTTATTTGATATTTTACTTATGTATTCTATATCCTATATATTTGTATTTGTTTGTACTAATATTGCCGCTAGTGTATCTTCTAATAAGATTACAACAATAGTAGTTACTTTGCTTGTTATGTTTTTTTAATTCCATTCATTAGTACATTTATTAATTCTAATGCTTTTTACTTATTCTGGTAATAGTGATGTTAAAGTTGAATGTACAAATGATAGTTGTAAGCCAGAAAATTATTATTGTGATAATGTTAAATGTGAAATGGATAAAAAGAATAATATTTATACAGCTAATATAAGAAAGTATGATAATGTTACTTATACTTTACCTTATGAGTTTATAAAAAATAATTTATTTGGATTTGAAAGTGATAACAGAGTAAATACTTCAATTATTAAGATGATTATACTTAGTGTTATATATATAATAGTGGGTACTATGTTATTTAATAATAAGAAGTTTGAGATTGTTGGTACTTCATTTAGAAGTGAGAAAGTACATATTTTAGTTAGAACTTTAACTACTATTCCTATTGTATGTCTTGCTTATGTTGTACTTAAAAATAGTAGTATATCTAGTTATGACTTTTTCTCTATTGTTTTATTACTTGTACTTATATTTACTTATTTAATTATATATGATTTGATTACAAGAAAGAAAGTTACTAATTTCTTAAAAATGGCTATTTGTCTAGTAATAGTAGGCGGTGTTACTACAGTAGTAGGAACATTAGTGGATGTTGATAGTTATAGTATTAAGGCTAAAGATGTTAAAGAGATTTCATTCTTAGATGATAATGGTAATGTTATTGGAAGTACTAAGAATACAGAAGTTATTAATAATAGTATATCGTTACTTTTAGATACTGAAGCTTTAGAAAATTATACTTATAGCTATACTATTAAGACTAAAGTAAAAGGTAGTACATATCGTTTTAATATTTATACTACTAAAGATAATTATAATCATATTAATAATATTCTTATTAATGATAAAGAATTTAGTAAAGATTTTTAATAAATATAAAAAAATAATGATATATTTGGTATTAAATATAAAGATGGTTATAATAGAACAAATAATAGTAATCTTTCTGATATGATTGTTAATAAATATAAAAAAATGATAAGAATATATTTATGAATAATAATAATGATAATGATTTATTTAATGTTACTCTTTATGTTTATAATGGCTTTAATGTAAAAGAAATTGATTTTGATGCAAGTGGAGATAAGAATTTAGAAGTTGGTCTTTTAAGATATTATAATGCTAATACTAAGAAGATGTTTAGTAAGATAGATAGTGATAATGATATATATAATTATTATATAGATGATACTTATTGTATATATAATTTTTGAATATTATAATGAAATTAGTAAGTTTATAATTGATAATATAGATGATGATTTTGATATTAATAAAGATTATGGTTACATTAGTACTTATACACATAATGGAAAAAATGTTTTTGTTACTAATAAAGTAGATGAACTTAATTTATTGAAAAGTAAATATGCTTCTCTTGATACTGATGTAGTAATAGATGGGGAGTAGGTGATTAGAGATGAGACAGATTATGATTAATTTGGATTATCAAAGTAGAACTCCAATATATGAACAAATTGTTGATGGTGTTGAAAAGTATGTAGCTTTAGGAATACTTAAAGAGAAAACACAGATTCCTTCGATTAGGGAGATGGCTAGTAGTTTGGGAATTAATCCTAATACAGTTAAAAAGAGTTATGATATATTAGAGGGTAGAGGGGTTATTACCACTATTAGTACTAAAGGTACTTTTATATCGGAAGATACTAAGAAAGCTACTGATGAGAAGATTAATAAAGAAATTGGTATTATTAGAGAAAAGATTGATGAACTTACTAAGATGGGTATTAGTTATGAAGAAGTTATAGAAAGGATAAAGAAATGAAAATATTAGAGGTTAAAGATTTATGTAAAAATTATGGTAAAGGTAGTACTTTGGTTAAAGCTCTTGACGAGGTATCTTTTTCAGTAGAAGAAGGAGAGTTTGTTGCAATTGTTGGTTCTTCTGGTAGTGGTAAATCAACACTTTTACATATTTTGGGTGCTGTTGATAAACCTACTAGTGGAAAGGTTATTATTGGTGATGTTGATGTTTTTAAACAAAAAGATGATGCTTTGGCAGTATTTAGGAGAAGAAAAGTAGGACTTATTTATCAATTTTATAATTTGATTCCTATTCTTAATGTAGAAGAGAATATGACTTTACCAATTTTTATTGGATGGTAAAAAGTGTTGATAAGAATTATTTAAAAAGAATTAATAGATATATTAGGATTAGAAAGAAGAGTTAATCATTTACCTAATGAACTTTCTGGTGGTCAACAACAAAGAGTATCAATAGGCAGAGCACTTATTTCAAGACCAGATATTATATTAGCGGATGAGCCTACGGGAAATTTAGATTCTAAGGCTAGTAAAGAGATTATGGATTTACTTAGACTTTCTAATGAGAAATATGGTCAAACTATTATTATGATTACTCATGATATGAATTTGGCTAAGACTGCTGATAGAATTATTACATTAGAAGATGGTCATATTGTTAAGGATGAGAAGATAAAAATGAGTATTTTTAAATAGATTGACGATTAAGAATTTACGCCTTAATAAAAAAAAGAACAATTGTTACAATTATTGGTATTATTTTTATCTACTGCATTGATGGTTGGTATTGGATTATTAT
The DNA here is from genome assembly GCA_022009835.1 of Bacilli bacterium. Classification (GTDB taxonomy): domain Bacteria; phylum Bacillota_I; class Bacilli_A; order RF39; family UBA660; genus CAG-302. The sequence goes on from CP091726.1 coordinate 386,802, forward strand.
TCTCTTCATTTCAAGATTTAATGATTAGAGATACTATAGGTTATAATGGTAAATATGAGGCTAATTATAGTGATGTAGATTTAGATAAACTTAATAATATTAAAGATAAAGATTTTTACTTACTTCTATGAAAAAAACCTATTGGTTTTTAGTAAAATTGAATCTAGTAATGAATATAAGCCTTATATGTATATTACTAGTGTTAATAAGGAATATTTTAATGAACTTAAATTAGTTGATGGTAGTTTTCCAAAAAATGAAAATGAGGTTGTTATATCTAATCATGTTATAACTAATGGAGGACTTAATTATAAGGTAGGAGATATTGTTACCTTAAAATATGGTACTAGAAATATTGAAGGAGAAGAGACTTTAGCTAATAGTGAGTATGTTCCTGGAGAAGAAATTGATATTACTGGTGAGGTTACTTTAAAGATAGTTGGTATAGTAGAGAGAAGTAATTTTGAGAGTTATTCTGCCTCTGGGTATACAGCCTTTACACTTGATGTAAATAGTGACAAAGGAAATGTAAACCTATATGTTATGTTTGATAAAAATAAGAAAATTATTAAACAATCTGAAGAACTTGCTAAAGAGTTAAGTTATGATTATGATATTAATTATAATAGTACATTACTTGCTTTATATGGAGAGAGTACTTATGGTAATGTTATGACTACAATGGTTAGTATGATGATGATTATGCTTGCTTTAGTTAGTATAGGTTGTATTATTGTTATTTATAATTCTTTTGCTATTTCGGTAATGGAAAGAAAAAAGGAATTTGGATTACTTTCTAGTATAGGTGCTACAAAGAAGCAGCTAGCACATACAGTCTTTTTTGAAGCAGTAGTAGTAGGAGTAATAGGTATTATATTTGGTATACTTGGTGCTTATATTGGTATAGGTTGTGTAGTACTTGTTATTAATAATTTAATTAGTGATATGTTAGATTATAAGTTATATCTTGTTACTAATCCTTTATTTATTATTATTCCAGTAATATTTATGATTGTTGTTATTGGAGTATCAGCATTTATTCCTTCTAGAAAAGCAAGTAAGGTGTCTCCGATTGAGGCTATTAGACAGAATGATGATATTAAAATTAATAAAAAGAAGATTAAAACGAGTAAGTTTGTTAATAAGTTGTTTGGAATAGAAGGAGAGATTGCTCTTAAGAATATTAAAAAGAAATAAGAAGAAATATAGAGTTACTATTGTTAGTTTATTTATTAGTATTGTTTTATTTATATCATTTTTCTTCATATATGAATTATACTTTAAATACCGCTAGTAGTGTGATGGGTGAAGTGCCTTATGATTATCAGATTAGTTATTTTAGTACTACTGCTGGTAATAATGGGGAGGCATTAGATAAAATTAATGAAATTGTTAAGAGTAGTGATGTAAAAGAATATACTTCTTATAGTAGTAGTGATTTGCAATTGATTGGTAATTATACTTATAGTAAAGAGTATCTTGATTTTTATAAGAATGCTTATGGAGAAGAAGTTTATAATGATTTAAAGAAGGCTAAATATCAGAATATTTCTATTTTAGTATTAGATGACAATTCTTATAATAAATATAAAAAGTTAATTGGTTTAGATAAAGATAGTGTTATTTTACTTAATAAGTTTAAGGGAGTAAGTTATGGTGGCAATAAGAGAGTTAATTATGATATTCCTGTAATTAATAATGGTAATATTAATATTAAGATATGTAATTTTGATGATAGTGAAGAAGAAGTTAATGATGTTACTAAGTATTGTAATAAGAGTGTAGAAAATATTTTTTTGTTACTAATAAGTCCTTTGATTTGATTGAAGAGTTTTCTTATATGACTGATTTTAAATTAGTTGTTAATAAGAAATTATATGATAGTATATCTGATAGTAGTACTCATTATACACAGTTTAATATTATAAGTGATAATACTAATAATATTGATAAATTAACTAAAGATTTAGATAAATATAGTAATGTTAATTATACTAATATTAAAAGAAGCTATGACGCAAGCTAATAATTTAATATTGGTTGTTAAAATACTTATGTATGGTTTTATTAGTTTAGTTACTTTAATAGGAGTTACTTCAGTATTTAATACGATATCTACGAGTATGGCACTTAGAAAGAGAGAGTTTGCGGTTCTTAGAAGTATTGGTCTTACTAATAGGGGATTTAATAAAATTTTATTCTTTGAAAGTTTATTCTTTGGTATGAAGTCACTTATATTTGCTATACCTGTTAGTATAGGTGTTACAGTACTTATTCATTATGCGCTTGCTGATATGATGAGTATAAGTACGATTATTATTCCTTGGAAATATATTATTATATCAATTGTGTCAGTATTTGTAATTGTACTTCTTACAATGATGTATAGTACTAGTAAGATTAAAAAAACATAATATTATTGAACAAATAAGAGAAGAAAAATATTTAAAAAAATACTTTCTTTTTTTCTTTGGGTTTGATATATAATTAAATAGAGGAGAGTGATTAATATGGCAAAATTTTGTACTAATTGCGGAAGTGAACTTCCAGAAAATGCTGCGATGTGTGTTAAGTGTGGGAAAATGGTTAATGAAAATATAAGTACAAATAAAAATACTTCAAATGGAAATGACAAGAAAAAAAGAAAGGATTACCAACATGGGCAATTGTTTTTAATTGTTATTGGTTGTGTTATTATTATTCCTATTATTATAGTTGTTGTTCTTACTATTGTTACTTTTTAAGTATGTAAAAGATAATGATATTGATATTAAGGAATATATCGAAGAGAGTGCTACTATGAAGGGAACTATAGGTGATACTTTAAGTGGCGATGATGTTAAAATCACTTTAACTGATGCTCTTATTTATCCTCGTATTGAAGGAGAGGCTTTTTACTGATACTCCTGCTGAAGGGAAAGAATATTTAGTATTTTTTTCTTTAATGTTGAGAATATTGATGATGAAAAATAATTTTTGTTTCTATTCATAATTTTTACTGGCTATGTAGATGATACTTTGGTTGCAAGTAAGATTTTAATTAATAATGTTGATAATGTTCAATATTTGAGTGTTGATTTGACTCCTGGTAAAAAGGCTAGAGGGTATGTTGCATACGAAGTAGATACTAATTGGAAACAATTTGATATTCATTATAAAGAAAAATTCTTTTTGATTATAATGATAGTATGATTTTTTTACAGTTGTTAATGAAGAGAATAATCAAAATAATAATAATAATGCTTAATGATGGCATATTATTTATGAAGGAGGATAAACTATGAATGTGGTAGATGTTATAATTATTGTTCTTTTAATATTGGGCGGTGTAGCTGGATTTAAAGCTGGTGTTATAAAGAAACTTACTGATTTATTGGAATGTTTGTAGTTATTATTTTGGCTTTCTACTTAAAAAATTATATATCGGTTATTATGTATGAGAACTTACCATTTTTTTAATTTCTTTTGGCCTTATTAATGGTATTAATGCCTTAAATATACTTTTTATATGAGGTTATTGCTTTTTTAGTTATATTTATTTTATTATTATTTGTTTTGAAGGTTATTCTTTTAGCTACAGGTCTTATTGAAAAGATACTTAAAGCTACTGTTATACTTAGTATTCCTTCAAAGATACTTGGTGTTATAGTAGGTGTTATAGAAATGTATGTTTATATCTTTTTAGTTCTTGTTATTGCTACTTTACCGGTATTTGATTCTTCATTTTTAAAAGATTCTAAAATGGCTAATTATATTCTTGATAATACTTTGGTTTTATCTAATGTTTCAAATGAAATTACAGATATTTATGGTGATGTTTATGATATTATCGATAATAGAAAAGATAAATCTAATGAGGAGATGAATGAGGAGATACTTAAGGTTCTTATTGATAAGAAAGTTGTTACTAAGGAGTCTGCTAAAAAATTAGTGGAAAGAAATAAGGTACATATTAATGATATGTCAATTGTTGAATAGGAGGTTATTATGGGTTTAATTCATTATGAAAGTGATTTTGATAAATTAATTGAAAAAGAAGCAGTAGTGGATTTTTATGCTACTTGGTGTGGTCCATGTAAGATGTTTGGACCTGTATTTGAAGAAGTTGCAACAAATATGGATATTAATTTTGTTAAAATTGATGTTGATAAGAATAGTGATATTGCTAGAGAATATGGTGTTATGACTATTCCGACAGTTATTTTATTTAAAGATGGTAAGGAAGTTAAAAGAAAAGTTGGGTTTATGTCTAATGATGAACTTACTGAATTGTTTTGAAATAGGTTAACTATTTCTTTTTTTATGAAAAAAATATTGATTTTTATTTATGTTTGTTTGATATGATTATTATGATAGAAGAGAGGAGGAAAATAATTATTATGGAAAGAGAAGATAAGAGAGGCGTATTTTTTGGAGTTATTGGAGTACTTACTTTAATAGTAGCTATTATAGGAGCATCATTTGCATACTTTTCAATTAATGCTAAAAGTAGTGATGATGCTGTTACTGTTAATGCTGCTTCAGTTAAAATAGTTTTTAATGAAGGTGATAAAATTGCTATGAATAATTTAATACCTTCAGAAAAATCTATTGCTATGACTACTTTAACGAGAGCACTTGAGGGTAAAACTTATAAAGGTGGACAAGATGGTAATGAAGATATTCCTTATGTAGCATGTAAAGATAATAATAATTATACTACTTGTGGTTATTATGATTTTTACTTTAACTAATAATGGTCAAAATGCTGTACAATTAGTTGCTTATATTGTTCCAACAGCACTAAAAGAAGAAACTGTAACTGAAACTGGAACAGTACCTGCTGAAATTGGATTTACTAACTTAAAGTTTGTTCTATTTGATAGATCAAGTGAAACTGGTAAAGGTAATGGAACTCAAGTATATGAGGGTACTGTAAACTATAACGAAGCTGGATTTGGTTTACTTGGTGATGATATTAATACTACTCTTAGTATTGATGGTGATGGTACAGTTAAGAAATATCGTTTATTTATATGGTTAGATGAAGTAGGAGATGCAAATAACGCTGAACAAGGTGCTACTTTTAAAGGTACTATTCATGTTGATTTACCAGGTGCTAAAAATATTACTGGTGAAGCTTAATAATTATTTTTAAAAAAAGCAATATTTCTATTGCTTTTTTTTTTTTGTTATTATTATACTAGGTGATGATATGCAAAGTGAAGGTAAAAAAAATAAAAAAATGATATTTTTTTATTTAATTGTATTAGTTCTTACTTTAATTACTATGGCAGTGGGTATTACTTTTTACTTTTTTATCATTGGAGACTAAAGATAAAGAAGATAGTACTAAGATTAAAACTGGTACTTTATCAATTAGTTATGTTGATGGTGATGCTATTAGTGGTATTGGTTTAATTCCAAGAGATGAACCAACATTTAATACTGACTTTGCTGTATATAAGAAAAAGATTTTCTATTAGAAGTAATGGTACTTTAGATCAAAGTCTTGATATTTATTTGAATGTTACTAAGAATGATTTTAAGGATGGTAATTTAAAATACTCTCTTTATAATTCAGAGAATAGGAAGATTAGTACTGGTAGTATTCCTAGTAGTGGTAATGTATTAATTGCAAAGGATGATTATTTAAAGAATAATTTTACTAATAATTACACTATTCTTATTTGGCTTCAGAATACTGATGATAATCAAGAGTATGAAGAAGATAGTACTTTTGTTGGTGGCTTTGATATTACCGCTAATCAGGTTAAATATAAATAACTGCTTTGGCAGTTTTTTCTTTACTATTGGATATTTTTAGTATATAATTTTATTAGGTGATATGATATGTTTGGAAAAAGTTATTAGACTTAATGATTTTTAAGTTTACTTTTTGGACAAGAAACTGTTTATTTAAATGTTTTTTTGCTGTTTTTTTAAAAAAATAAGAAGAGTGGTAATAAGTATATTATTTATAGTTATGATAATAAGAAGTTATATAGTGGTTCGGCTTTTATTAAAAATAATGAAATTGTGGTTATGATATCTAAAAGTGAAGAAGATGCTGTTATTAAAGATTTTTACTAATAAATTAGCCAATGAAGAAGATGATGATAATTACGAGATTATTTCTTTGGACAAGATTACTTCTATTCAAATTATTGATGAAAAACTTTGTAATTTTGATGTTGATATTAATAAATTATATGATATTACTATTCCAAAGCCAGAAGTGAAGAAAGAGGAGGTGCCTCCTAAAAAAAGAGTGGAAGTATTGCTACTTTGTTTTTTGTTATTTTTATTTTGATAGTAGCGGCTTTTCTTTTCTTTAATCCAGAAATATTTACTGGTAAAAATGAAGAATATGTTTGTAGCAAAAGTTATAGCCATGATAAGCTTCCAGCTTCAGTTAATGAGAAAATAGAACTTATCTTTAGTAGTAAAGGGGTAATTATGTCAATTGATATTAAGTCTGATTATGTATTTAGTGATATTAGTTATTATAAAGAATTTAGAGATAAGAGTTACTTTTATCAATATTTTAAAGAGGGAGACACTTATAAGTTTGATGATAATACTTATACTTATAGATTATTTTCTAGTATTAGTACGGAAGAGAATTATTTTTTACCTTCTGCTAAAGGGGAATTATTAGATTATTATCAGAAAGATGGCTATACATGTAAGGTAGTTAATGATGAAGAAAAGTAATTTTTATTTGTTATATAGTGATGATGTTTCTCTTTTAAATAATGAGGTTTTTGAAATTAAAGAATAGTCTTAATATTAATGATGAAACTATTTATTATGATATTGATAATATATCTGATATTGTAGTAGAGGCTTCTACTGTAGGTATGTTTAATCCTTATAAGTTTATTGTAATTGACTGTTCTAGTTATAAAGATATAGATATTTCTTTATTAGAGGATTATTTTAAGAGTTATAATGTTAATAGTTATTTGATATTTATTTATAAGGGAACGATTGATAGTAGAAAGAAATTATTTAAATTAATTAGTGATAATGGTATAGTTATGAAGTTGGATATTTCTAATGATTATTTAAATGATTTTGTTAATGATTATTTAAAAAAATAATTATAGAATGGAAGGTACCACAATTAGTTATTTTTTGAGTAGATGTGGTAATAATATTGATAATATTAAAAAAATGAACTTGATAAACTTATGTTATATAAACTTGATGAGAAGATTATTAATAATGATGACATTTCTTTACTTATACAAGAGAGTAGTGATGATTCGGTTTTTGAATTAGTTAGTGCTTTTCTTAAAAATGATAGTAGGAAGGCTATGAAACTTTATTATGAATTTATTAATGATGGTATGGATGTTAGTCAAATAGTGGCTATTATTGCTAGTCAAATTAGGTTATTATTTCAAGTTAAGAGACTTTATAATGAGGGTAAATCTAATGATGAGATTGCTAAAATATTAGAGTTTAGAAGTGTATATAGGGTTAAGTATTTGCTTAATGATGCTTATTTATATAGTGAGAATGATCTTGTTAAGTATTTATCTAATTTAGCGGATATTGATAAAGCTATTAAAACTGGTACAATGGATGGGAAGGTTTTACTTGAGTTATTTATAGCAAAAAAAGATATGTAGTTTACATACCTTTTTTTATATTTTTTAGAATGGTTTCTTTTTCAGTGATACTACTATTAAGCCATTGAAGTTCAAATAGTACGCCAAGTCCTATTAGGGGATCTTCTTCATGTGAAGATATTGATTCTTCAATGGATTTTTTGATTTCTTCTTCGCTATCATCTTTAAAATTAGCTATTATGTATTTTCTTACATCTATGTTATTCATTTTATCACCTACTATTATGATGGTTAGTTATTTTTTTAATTTTATACATTGAAAAAAATGGCACTTTGTGTGTTATCCTAGTTATGGTGATGTTTATGGCTATTTACATTCATATTCCTTTTTGTAATAGTATTTGTTCTTATTGTGACTTTTTGTAAGATTTTTTTATAATAAAAATATATTGATGCTTATCTTGATAGTTTAAATAGTGAGATTAGTGAAAGATATAAGGGAGAAGTTGTTACTTCTATTTATATTGGGGGTGGTACTCCGAGTAGTTTAGATGATAATGAATTAATTAAATTATTTGAAATTATTAAGATATTTAATAGAGATAAAGATGTAGAATTTACTATGGAATGTAATATTGAATCTATTACAGATAGTAAACTTAAGATTATGAATAAATATGGTGTTAATAGGATTAGTATTGGAGTTGAATCTTTTGATGATGATGTTATTAAGTTACTTGGCAGAAGACATAATAAAAAGATGGTTTTTGATAAGATTGAATTAGTTAAGAAGTATTTTGATAATATTAATGTTGATTTGATATATGCTGCTTATAGTGATATGGATATTTTAAAAAGAGATATTCAGTGTATTTTAGAGTTAGATGTTAAACATGTTTCAACTTATAGTTTAATACTTGAGGAACATACAGTACTTAAAATAAATGGTATGGTTAATATTGATGAAGATATTGATTATGAAATGTATAAGTATATTGAAGATAGATTAGTAAAAAATGGTTATACTCATTATGAGATTAGTAATTATGCTAGAGATGGTTTTATGTCTAGACATAATTTAGTGTATTGGAATAATATGGAATATTATGGTTTTGGGTTATCTAGCACTAGTTATATTGATAATGTGAGAAGATGTAATACTAAGAATATTAATAGTTATTTGGAAGGTAATTTTATTGGTAGTAGTGAGTATGAGGATGTTGATGTTAGAATGGAAAATGAGGTTATGCTTGGTTTAAGAAAGTTTGATGGTATATGTTTAACTTCTTTTTGAAAAAGAAGTTTGGTAAAAAAATTTCAGGATGTTTTTTTAATATAGATGATTTGGTTAGGGATGGCTATTTAATTATAGATGATGATTTTATAAAAAAATTAATAAGGAATATATGTATATTTCTAATGAAATTATTGTTAGAATGTTTAAATAATGATATAATAAGTATATACGGAGGTATTATGAATAAGGAAAAAAAATGTATTAGATATGTTATATGAAATGAAAAAAATGAAACAATTAATAAGATTGTTGATTATAAGAATAAAATTAATAACTTAGAGGGTACTTTGAAGGAAATTGATGCTGCGATAGAAAGAAATAAAAAGTAAAATTAGAAAGAAGGAAAAAAATAATGGAAGGTTTTTATTAAATTTATTACTAGTTCAAAGGTATATTTACCTATTATATATATTGTTATTGGGTTTTCTATTAATTTTATTGTTAGTAATATGGTTAATAAAATTATGTTAAGACATAAGAGTACTAGTGGTAAGGATAAGAGGAAAGATACTATTATTAATTTATTTAAAAATATATTTAAATATTTAATTCTTATATTAATAGTACTTGAGATTCTTAAATTATATGGTGTTGATACTTCTAGTATTATTGCTTCGCTTGGTATTTTTGCTGCTGTTATTGGTCTTGCTTTTCAAGATATTCTTAAGGATTTATTAGCGGGAATATCTATTATATTTGATAATAAGTTTTCTGTTGGTGATTTGGTTATGATTAATGGATTTACGGGTACTGTTATTGAACTTGGCCTTAGAACTACAAAAATTAGAAGTGCTTCTGGGGAAGTTAAATCAATATCTAATTCTTCTTTTAGTGAGGTAGTAAATTATAATTTATCTAATACTGATTTATTTATTAAACTTAATGTTGCTTATGATACTAAACTTGATAAATTAGAAAAAAAATTTTTGGAAAAGTATAAGAGAAGATGTTTTAAAAATAGAAGGTGTTACTGATTATAAACTTTTAGGTCTTGATGAATTAGGTGAATCTTCGCTTGGTTATATGGTGGATGTTAGTTGTAAATCTGCAGATAGATTTACCGCTAAAAGAAAATTTTTGAGATTAGTTAAAGATACTTTTTGATAAAGAAGGTATTGTTATTCCTTATACCACTGTTGATATTAATATTAAAAAAAATAAGATTAGAAAGTGATTTGATGGATAAGATAGATTATTTTAATGTTGAATATAATTATATTAAAGATGAAAAAGAAGAGAGAGGATATTAAATATTTGGTTAGTAAGTTACCTGACTATTTCTTTGAAATTCCTGCTTCTAGTACGGGGAAATATCATCCTTTATTTGCTAGTAGTGAGCATGGTCTTGTTAAACATACTAAAGTAGCTGCTAGAATAGCTAAGGAACTTTTAGATAATCCTGGTCTTAATAATTTTAAGGATAATGAAAAAGATGTTATAATCATGGCTATTATTTTTACATGATGGTTGTAAAAGTGGTATTATTCATGAAAAAAATATACAAGATTTGATCATCCTTTAATAGTGTGTGATTTGATAAAAGAGAATAGGGATAAGTTATCACTTAGTGATAGTGAATTTGATTTGCTTATTAGAGTTATTTCTTCACATATGGGAATATGGAATAAGGATTATAATGGTAATGAGGTTTTACCTATTCCTAAAGATAAATATCAAAGATTTGTTCATTTATGTGATTATCTATCTAGTAAGAAGTTTCTTAATGTAGATTTTTGATGGTATTAATATTAGAGACTAATAATTTTTAGTCTTTTTTTCATATTATTATTTAGGTGAGGTTATGAAATATAGGTATTTTTAATTTTACCAGTTATTATTATTTCTATGATGATTTTTTTATTGTTGATTATGATAAAGGGATTGTTAATAAGTGTTTTTTTAATAATGATAAAGAAATTAATTATCCTTTTTGGTAATGATATGATTGATAATTATATTAATAATTATTTAGGTAGTTATATTGATAGTGATGATAATATATTTATTGATTATGATTATAGTAATAATGATAATAATTATTATATTACTTTTTATAAATATATTTTAAATGGTAGTATTATCAATGATAGTAATGATAGTTTTGTTATTGATATGGATAATAATAGTATTAATAGAATATATAATAGTTATTATGAGTATGATTTTATTACTAATAGTGGTAGGTATGATGGTAGAAAATTTATTGCTATTACTTTTGATGACGGGCCTAATTATAATACTAATAAGATACTTAATATTTTGGAGAAGTATGATGCTAAGGCTACTTTTTTTGTACTTGGTAGTAGAATTCATGGTAATGAATATATTCTTAAGAGAATGGTTAGTAATGGTAATGAAATTGGTAATCATACTTATAGTCATTTACTTTTTAACTAGATATAAAGAAAAATAAGATTAGAGAGGAAATAGAGACTACTAGTGATCTTATTTTTGATGTTACGAAAAAAAGGCCTAGATTACTTAGACCGAGTTATGGTTCTTTTAACAAGACTATTAAGAAACTAGCGGGGTCTCCTATTATTATATGGGATATTGATACTTTGGATTGGAAATATCATAATTCTAATAGAATTAGTAATAGGGTTATTAATAGGGTTAAGGATGGTGATATTGTTTTAATGCATGATATTTATAGTGCTACTGCTAATGCATTAGAAGTTATTATTCCTACTTTGATGGATATGGGGTATGAGTTTGTTACAGTTAGTGATTTGTTTTTATTATAAGGGTATTACTTTAGAAAATGGTAAAGTATATGGTTATGCTAGATAATTTTTTTGTTTGATATTGAAAAAAATTATTTATTTATTGATACAATATTAGGAGGAGAGTGAACTTATGAAGAAAGAAAGAGAAATTGCTTTTTAAGAATTATATAATATTAGCATTAGTATTGATAATTACTATAATAGGGGTTATATATATTTTTATGTGGTATAGTTCTAAAGAGAAGAGTAAGTTAGAGTTACCTATTTTGGATGATTATATAATGCCTATTAATTATAATGAGCTTAATGATTATATAGTAGAAAATAAGGATGCAGTAATTTATACTTCGGTGTTAAATGATGTTAATATTAGATTATTTGAGAATAAGTTTAAGAATGTTATTATTAAGAATAATTTGAATAGTAGTATATTATATTTAGATTTGACTAATGAAATTAATGATAATAATGTACTTTTAAAGATGGAAAAGAAATATGGAACTAAAGTAGATATTCCTTCGGTTATGGTGTTTAGAGATGGTGTTTTTGACTGATGTTTATAATATAAAAAGAGGATAATTATAATATTAAAAAAATTAGAGAAATATTTGGAGAAAGAAGTTGTAATAAATGATTAATATTGTTTTTATATGAACCTGAAATACCAGAGAATACTGGTAATATAATGAGAACTTGTGCAGGAACTAATAGTTGTCTTCATTTGATAGAACCACTTGGTTTTGTTATGGATGAAAAGAGAATTAAAAAGAAGTGGTGTTAATTATATTGATAAGGTTAATTATCAAAGATGTATTGATTATGATGATTTTTAAGGAACATAACGATGGAGAATATTTTTATTTTACTAGATATGGAACTAAACCTTATAGTGAGATTGATTTTAGCGATAAGAATAAAAAAATTATTATTTAATATTTGGTAAAGAGAGTACTGGTATTCCTAGGGAAATACTTCATGATAATTTAGAGAACTGCTACCGAATACCGACAAGTGATAATGTTAGAGCTCTTAATTTATCTAATTGTGTGGCATTAATTACCTATGAGGCTTTAAGACAACAGGGATTTCCTAATTTACTTATGAGTGATCCTTTTTAAAAGGTAAAGATTATTTAGAAAAAAAGAATAGCTTATTTAATAAAAATGAAGTTGTAAAATAAAAGTAGACATAAAAGGAATGTGTCTACTTTTTTTGATATAATAAAAAGAAGAAAGGATAAAAATAATATGAAAAGAAAAAAAGAGAAAAAAATAGAATTTGGACAACTAAAGAAAAAAAGAAAAAAATTGTAATTCCAGTAATTGAATTTAAGAAAACGTTACAACAAACATGCAGAGAATATGACATAAGTAGTGGTTTATTAAGCAGATGGATAGAAAAAAATATAAAGCCGAGGGAATTAGTGGATTAGAAAAATAAAAAGGAAGCCAGGAAATCCAATGACAAAAATATTTTTACTACCAAAAAAAATTTAATAGTAAGGAAGAAGAATTAGAATACGAAAATATGAGATTAAAAAAATTGAGAATGAACGATTAAAAAAAGGTTACATTGTGAAAGGAGATGGTTCAATTGTAGTATTCAAGAAATAAAGCAAAAAGAATTTGAAATAATAGAATATTTTAGTAAAAACTATTCCGTAAAATCACTTTGTGAAATAATGAATGTTTCTAGAAGTGGTTATTATAAATGGCTTAAAAAAATAAAAAAATATATTGAATCAATATGAATTAAATAGAAAACAATTAGGTGAATTAATATTAGATGTTCATAAAAGAAAACCCAGTTACGGATATCATAGAATAAGAAAAATTATATTAGATGAAACCGGTTGGGTTGTTTCTGATAATCTAGTACATAAGGTATGTAAATCATTAAACATCAAATCTAAAGCTAAACATTATAAATATAAGAAACCTGGAGAAGAATCAATTAAATTTTATAACGCAATAAATGGTAATTGGAAAACAACACGACCATTTGAAAAAATAGTTTCAGACACAACAAAGATATGGTTTAAAAGAAAACCGTATGATTGGACGTTTTTATTTAGATGTTTTTTTAATAATGAGAGAGTTGGTTATGATGTTAGGGAATCAATGTATGGTAATGGTATATTAAATCATAAAAAAATGCCCTAAATTATATGCTGAATGAAAAAAATATAAAAAGAGGATATAAAGACCTTGATACAATTTTTTTCACACAGATCAAGGTTCTGTATATTCCTCGGTGTCATTTAACAATATACTTAATTCTTATACTATAACACGTTCAATGTCGCGAGCCGGAACACCAACTGATAATCCAGTTATTGAATCTAAAAAAATGGTTGGCTCAAAAAAAGAAATGTATATTGACTTTGACATAAATAATTATAACACAGTTCAGGAATTTATTGATGATATAGTTTATGATAACAATAATTTACGGCCAAGTTACGCTTTTAAATTATAAAACCCCAGTTGAATATAGAAATCAACTAGGATTTAATTAATGTTCTTTTTATTGTCTACTTTCTATTGACAAGTTCACTTATTTAATAAAACTATTCTTTTTTAATTTATCAATTATTTTATTTACTGATACATCGCCTTCAATTCTAGTAGCAGTTGTTTTTTCTTCGCCATCTTTGATAAAAAGAGTAACTGGGGTACTACCATCAAAACTAATTCTTGAGGAGAAGTCCTCTAATTCTTTTTTGGTATACTTATCTACATCAGTATAGTATATTTTGATATTGTATTTACTTGCTACTTTTTTTAGTTTTGGTTTGTAATTATTACAATGTATACAGGTAGTTCTAGAAATACATAGTATAAAAGTTTTTCCTTTGTTATCTAGTTTTTCTATTATTTCGTTATAGTTTAATTTTACTAAATTATTATCTATGGTAAAGATAGAATATCCAATACCTGCTCCTATAACAAATAAAATGATGCATATAATAATGTTCTTTTTTTATATTTTTCATTTAAATCACCATATTAATAATATCACTTTTTTTAGAGAAAAAAAGCAAAAAAATATCTTCCAATATATTTAAAAAAATGGTATAATTTTTAAGTAGTATAGGGTACGGGTGATATATATATGAATAAGTGTAAATATTTAGTAATGGCATTTTTTTATTAACTTTGTTTATTAATATATCTTTTTGTTAAGGCAGATTGTACTAATGAGGAAATAGCAAAATTAAAAGATGAGGCTGGTAAGATAAAGGTTACTTATGAGCATTTAGGCAGAGTTGATTTATATGATGATATTTTATATAATTTATTTAATGTTGAGATTACTAATGTACCTAATGATTTTTTTATATTAAAGTATATGATGATATAATTTATAAACCTGTTAATGGTAAAGTTGAAAAAAACTATCTACTGGTAAATGGGAAATAAGAATTTATTCAAATAAATGTGAAAAAAACAAATTGATAAAATTAATTTGAAGTTACCAACATTTAATATGTATTCTTTAGATCCTTTATGTGAAGGAATAGACGGTAGAGATTTTCCATTATGTGGAAAATATTATGAGCCTAGAGTAAGTTATGCTGATTTTGAGAAAAGAGTAAAGTCATATATAGCGACTCATCCAAAAAAGAATAACAATGGTTCAAATGATGATAAAAAGCAGGTTTGAATTTATTCTAGATTATTTAGTTAAGTACAAGTATTATTTTTGCATCTGGTATTATATTAATAATTGTATTAATAATATTATTCTTTAGTTGGAAAAAAAGAGAAGAAATAGAGGTGTTTTTGAAATGAATAAGAAATGGTTTGGAATATTTTTTCTTTTAACATTCTTCATTTTTTTATACCAAATATTAATGCAGCTTATGGTGATGTTAGATATGAAGTTACTAGTATGGAATTAAATGGTAATAATATCAGTTTTTAAAGGATGGGCATTTATTCATAGAACACAAAATTATGTTGATTATTCTTATGCTAATAGTTCTTTTTAGAAATACTGGGGGTGGGCCAAAGAATAAAAAAATTATTGCATATGCTAATGGAAGACAGATTGATGAAAAAGAAGTTACTGGTGGTAGTGATTATAATTTTTATTGTCAAATGTATAATTTTAAACTTAAAAAGAGTGAATGTGAAAATGCTTATTATGGAAGATTTGATCCTGTTTATGGTAGTGGTTCCTTGGATGGTATGGGTAATCTATTAGGACAAGGAAGTAATAGATGTAAAGAAGGCTCTGATAGTAGAGATCAGTGTTTATATGAAGATATAGGTTTTGATATTAATTTTGATATATCTAGTTGGCATGTTTCTGAAGGAACGGAAATTACATTTGGAATTATGGTATATAATAATGACTATGGTAGATGGTCGAAAAAACTTGATCTTGGGGTTGTAGATAAAAATGCCTCTATAGATGGTAATTCTTCTCTTCAAGTTAAACCTGGTACTTTAAGTAACTATGTAAGAGTTTTCGCCACTTCAGCATTAATAAGAGCTATGGATGGTGGTTATTTGTTATTTGATCGAAATAATAGGCTTGTTGGTTCTAGTTTTGATGGCATTTGTAATTGTGGTGATTCTCCTAGATATGATTGTGCTGATTGTCACTGGAGAGTTGCTAATGGAGTGTATAGAGTAAAAAATGTAGTCAAATCTGAGACCAATGAGTTTGGATTAGATCCTGGAAAGTATGTTGTTGATCTTGGAAATAATATTGATGGTGTTTTATGGGGTTCATGGGTCGTTTCAAATACTACCTTAGTGTTGATGTTTGGTGGAAGTGCTCCCGATAATTGTGATGTGTCTATTTCTTCAAGTTGTAATAATAGTACTAATGTGATAAGCAATTGTCAATCTAAGGAGAGTGTGACCGTTACTGATTACTCTGGTGCGCCATCAATAGGTTCTAAAAAAGTTTCGGCTAATATTAAATATAATGTAAAGCAGGATATATCGATGTCTAATATTTTGACTCCAACAACAACTTATGCTGGAGCAGGTTTTAAATTTGGAGTAATGTATTATAATTCATTTACATGGAGTAAGGAAGAACCAACTTATAGTTGTTCTGAATATGAAAGGGTGTTGGTTAGTTCTACTACGGATATAGATTATTCTGCTTCTTGGGTATGTACTGGTTATAGAACAGAAGAAGGACGAGAAGAATGTGCTAAAACTAATCCAAGACCCACTGTAACAGTTAATAAATATGAAAATCAATGGGTAAGTTCAAGTTGTTCTTCTGGCTATGATAGTTTAAAAAGTAGTGCTCTTTCAAGTATGGAAAATTCATTTAAGGCGAAAATTAAAAAAAGAGTGATGACTTCGAAAAATGGTATTAGTTTTTGTTTCTAATGTTAATGGTAGTAATTTAGATATTTATAATAAAGAATGTAATTATGAAGAAGATAAAGAGAATAAAAAAATTAAAATGAGTTGTATTTTTCTATTTGCCTAATTATTCTATTTCTAATTATACTGGTAAAGTTTCTTATAATAATATTAGCTATCCAAATAGGGGATTAAATAATAAATATTATACTCCTATTGCATGGTCAGAAGGTAAAAATCCTTATACAGTAATGGCAAAAATAGATGGTTTAAATGGTTTGAAAGAATCTTCTATTGGAACATGGAGTGAATGGGATACTGATTTGTCATGTGCTATTAATTTATATCCACTACTTGGTATACCTAAAGGGATAAGTTATAAATATTTGTTTATATATAGACCAATTGATTTAAATAATCCATTTCCTAATAGAAATGCTGGTATGAATTGGTATGATTGGTATAATAATAGTCAAAATAAAGATAGATTAGAAAAAAATCTTATAATAAATTACAATATCAAATTACTCTTGATAATAAGTTAGTTTCTGAAATTAAGAAATATAATAAAAAAATGAATTAAATAATGGTGGATATTTAGATTGGAAAACGATAGATGAATTAGGTAATAGTTCATTTGTTGATGAGTATTTTAATACTAAGAGACAAAATATAGTGAAGTAGGTGATAAATAATGAAATGGTCTACAGTAACTGTAGGTGTTATGATTTTAGGAATAATAGGTGTATCAATAATACTATTATTTCAACAAATAACTACTACTAATGAAAATGATTATTACTTACTTAAAGAGATAACAGAGGCTGCAATGATTGATTCAATAGATATTTCTCATTATAGGGAAACAGGTGAACTTAAGATAATAAGAGAGAAGTTTATAGAAAAACTTTACTAGAAGGTTTTCTGAATCAACATTGATAATAGGAACTAGTTATACGATAAAGTTTTTTTGATGTAATGGAAATTCCACCTAAAGTATCAGTAATGATAGATACTGGTATTGAAAACTATAAAATATATAATACTGTTGATAGTTATAAAGTATTAAATAATTTATCTGGTATTCTTGAATATGTTGGTAAGGATGGTAAAAAAAGTTCTTAGTACAAAGAATAATCCTTATGAGGTTAAAACATATAATAAAGATTATTATGCTATAATTAAGAAAACTTCTAATGGTTATGATAAGTGTTTACAACTTAATGTACCTGATGAATTGATTTCTGGTAAATATAAGAATATTGTAATGAAAAACATTAATTATCAGCGGGAAAATTATAATCAAGGAATTGTTAATTTTGCCATTTTACAAAGAGATATTGCATATAAGAATGCTGATAATGATTATGGGTACTTTTTTTACCTATTGATAAAATTGAAAAAAAATGTGTATAATGATATTAGTATAATTGAGTGTTCATCTTGTGGATATAGAGGGGATTATTGTGTAAATATTAATTCTTCTGGTGGTTCAAGAGATTATGCAATTTTTTTAAATATATGATAACATGGCAATATGAAGATTATAAATATAAATTAAGTTAATAAAAAAAGGAGGAAAAAAATATGAATAACTTAAAAGCTTCGATGAAGAAATTTCTTGGTAACAAAAATACTGTTACCATATTGGGGATAGTATTATGTTTAGTAGTACTATATGTTGGTTATAACTATCGTATTAATGCAAAGGTTGAATTAGTAGAGGTTCCTTATGCTACTAAAACTATTCAACCGAGAACTTATATTACTAAGGATATGATAGGAACTATGAATGTACCAAAATCGTTTTTAGTAGGTAGGTATTATAATAATGCTAATGCTATTGTTGGTAAGTATACTAATTATAATACTATTATAGCAAAGGGAAGTTTATTCTATGCTGATTTGGTTGTATCTAAAGATGAATTACCTGACTCAGCATTTGCAGAAGTACCAGAGGGTTATACTGTTATAAACTATCCAGTTAATATTGCTACTACTTATGCTAATTCAATGGCTCCGGGTAGTTATATTAATATCTATTATAAATCACTTGATGATAATGGTAAAATAATGTTTGGTAAGTTTATTAGTAATATTAAGGTTCTTGATGTTAAGGATTCTTCTGGTCAACATGTATTTGAGAATAGTGAAGAGACTAGAACTCCTGCTTATATGTTATTTGCAGTACCTGAAGAGACACACTTATTATTAAGAAAAGCTTTATATTTAACTAAGTATTCTGTTGAATTAATATTAGTTCCTAATACTGCTACTTTAACTGATAGTGATAAGGTTAATGTTAGTAGCTCTGATATTGAAAGTTTTATTAATGATAAGACAGAATTTGTTGATGTAACTGATTTACCTAATATTAGTGATCAAGTTCAAGAAAAAGATGATAAGACTGAATAGTTAAATTAAGAGTAAGGAGGGCAAAATATGGATGAGATGTTTACCCAGATAGATTTTGGTCCGCTAAAACCTTTCTTGGAAAATGATGATATTACCGATATTTCTTATAGTAATAATGGTCAGGTTTGGTTAAAGAGTTTATCACAAGGTGTATATAGAGTAGAGAACACTGGTATTGATAATCCTTTAATGGAAAAGATAGCGTTTCAGTGTGCTAATACAATGGGAAAGTCATTTAATATGGCAAATCCATTTCTAGATGCTGAGTCTGCTGAACTGAGAATGAATTTTGTTCATGACTCAATAGCTAAAAATGGTATTGCTGTACTTATAAGAAAAACCCCAGCTAAAATAAGATTACAAAAAGAAAAGATAATTGCGGATGATTATATAAGACTTAATATTCATGATTTTCTACTTAAATGTGTTGAAGGACATTGTAACATATTAGTAAGTGGTGAAACTGGTTCAGGTAAAACAGAGTTTATTAAGTATTTGGCTGCTCATACAAAAGAAAATGAGAAAATAATAACAATAGAGGATACTTTAGAGTTACATTTGGATAAGATATTTCCTCATAGAGATATTGTTGCTATGAAGACTAATAATATTGCTTCATACTCAGATGTTCTTGTTACTTGTATGAGACAGAATCCTAGATGGATTTTATTATCCGAGGTAAGAAGTGCCGAAGCGGTTATGGCTGTTCGTAATAGTATTTCCTCGGGTCATAATATTTTATCTACTATTCATGCAGACAAAGCTGAATCTATTCCTAGTAGGTTATATAGTTTGCTTGAAACGAATCAGGATGTTAGTCAGTTCTTGGCTACTATTCATAGATATGTTCAACTTGGTGTACATATTAAGGCTTATTATAGTCAAAAATATAAGAACTTTCATAGGGAGGTTTCTGAAGTAGTAGAATTTTATGTTACTGATGATAATAAACCAGAATATAAGATTCTTTATAGAAAGACTCCTGATGGTCATGAGACTACTGCTAATCCTAGTAAGCATTTATTAGACTATTTGGAAAGTCAGGGTGTAATAATGCCTCCAGATATTCTTGTTAAAGAAGAATTTAAGGATGGTAGTGTTAATAATGAGACTAATGATTTTGTAGTAGATAATAGCAGTGCAGTTAGTAATGCTCAGATACCTAGTAATACTAATATACAAAGTAATGTTACTAGTCAAAGTATTTTAGGTGGAATTGCTGGGCAATATCAGAATATGCAACCTGGACAAGCCATGCAGAATACTATTAATCAAAATGTTAATGGTATTCCAAATATTTATGGTACGCAGACTGTAACTCCTAGTGGAGTAAATGTAATGAGTATAAATAATAGTTAAGGGTAGGTGATATAATGGAAATAGTTTTGGTAGGAGTTATTATAATATTTATAATATCTTATCGTACAAAACAAGGTGAATCTGTATATAAGTTTATTTCAGAAACTGCTGTTAATACTTATAGAAAATTGGAACCTTACTCCTTTAAAGTAATGAGAGATAAAGTAAAAGAACTAGGACTAGAATATACACCTAGACAATATTTATTTCAAATACTAGCTTTTGCTGGATTATCTGGTGGAATAAGTTATCTATACTTTTATAATATATTTATAAGTGTCATTTATATTTTAATAGCGGTATCTTTTATACCATATGTTACTTATTTAAGATGTAAAAGGCAATATAGTGAATATTTATTTGAACAAGTACAGGTATATTGTACTAATACGATAATGGAGTTTGCTACTACTGGGGCCTTTGTTAAGTCATTAGAGGGAGTAGTGGAATCAGGTATATTGGAAGAACCTTTGGTATCTGATGTTAAGACAATGATAGCATTATCTTATGAGAAGGGTGATGTCTATGATTCAATTAAGTATATGGATACTAAATATCCATACTATATGGTTAAAAATATGCATCAATTATTTTTACAGGTAACTAAAGAGGGTGCTAAGGATACGGAAGAAACTTTTGAGAATATGTTATCTGATATTGATATCTTAGTAGAGGGTGTATATAGAGATAGAACTGATAGAGCAGCATTTCATAAACAATTTATTACTTTTGGTGTTTCTTTATATGGTATGGTTGCTCTTATACAATTACTTATTGGTCAAGAAACTTATATTGCTATGATAGATAATTTTTTTAATTAGATTATTTGTTCATGGTGTAGTTATAATTAATAGTTGTTTTTCTCTTGAATGGAGAAAAATATTACAACGAGAATGTAGGTGCTGAATAATGTATTTGGAACTTATTATTGTTACAGTTATTGTCTTCTATATATTTATTGTTAATAAGAAGATAAAGACTTCATTCTTTAGTAGTAATAGTAGGCTATGTAATATATTGAAAGAGAAAGATTATGATTTTCTTTTGATTGCTAAATATGGTGATAGGGTATATGATCCTAATGAAGTATTTATGAAAAGAGTTAGAAATGGTGTTTTAGTGGCTATTGGTCTAATATTTGTATTCGTTTCTAATATGAGTTATTTAGCTGTTATTATTGCTTTAGTAATTGGGTATATTACATTTAAGTATCAGTATCTTGGATTAAAGAAATGGTATAAGAGTCATTTAAATTATATTGATTCATTACTTCCATATTATTTAAAAACATTAGAAGTATTGATTCATCATTATACTGTGCCAGTAGCTCTTGCTAAAAGTGTTGATGATGCTCCTGAAGTATTTAGACCAGGACTTAAGAGAATGCTTAGTAAGATAGAGGCTGGTGATCAATCTATTGATCCTTATATGGATTTTGCTAAGGAGTATCCAGTAAGGGATTCAATGAGAATGATGAGATTGTTATATAGATTAGGACTTGGTGAACAAGAAAAGAAACATCAGCAATTGGTATCTTTTTCTAGATCAGTATCTTCTCTTCAGGCTAAGGCTAGGGAAATGAAATACAAAGCTAGACTTGATACAATGGAGAAGAAAACTTTGGTAATGATGGTTGTTACTGGAGCAGGTTCTTTAATACTATTATTGATTTCAATTTTTATGTTGATAACATCAGTATAAAAATTTGGAATATATCAAAAAAGAATAAAAAAATGTATATAAGAAAGAAGGTGAGATAATGAAAGAAGCAACAGGTGAAGTATCAATGACTGTTATTACTATTGTACTTTTAGTAGCAGTATTAGGTATTGGTATGGTTTTATTCGGTAAAGATGATTCTCCAGCTAGAAAGTGGATTAATGATACATTTAATAATATTAAAGGTACTACTGATGGAAATGTTGGAGACATTAATGGTTAATTAAGATTAAAGTGGGTGAAAATTAATGAGAGATTCAGTTGGTGGAACATTTATGATATATGTGCTTATTGTCTTTCTGGCTGTTTATATTGTCTTTGTAGCAGTGGCATTTAATTATGCTAGAGCTTTTAGAGTAAAAGACAAAATAATGGATATTATTGAACAGAATGAGGGTATTAGTGATTTTAGTAATACTTCAGGAGAGATTGGACAAATAGAATCTTATTTAAATAAGATATCATATAGGGTAAATGGTATAAGTGAAAGTAATTGTAATGGTTTTGATTATATAAATGAAGATAGAGGTTATTGTATAGCAAAAAAGACTAGTGATAGTAGTATAGATAATAGTATTACTAATGAATATTATAAAGTTAGAACTTTTGTTTATATAGAATTTCCATTTTTAAAATTGCAATTTACTATACCTATAAATGGGGAAACTAGAAGAGTAGATAAGATTACTAGTTAAAGAAAGGATAAAAAGTTATGGATACAGTAGTGGGAAATAAATATATTAGTATATTAAATGAACTTAATATAGAAGTATCTAAAAAAATAGAGGGTGAATTTGAAGCAAGTGAAATTATTAATACTTTTCAAAAATTACTTCTTTAATAAGATGTTTTTTTAGATATTACTGCGATTAAAAAAATTATAAAGATTTAACTAATTTGCAAAAAGTTATCAATGGGTATTAATATGGATAAGGTTATACTTCTTTTAGATGCTGAAGATCCTATAAGTGATTCTAGTTTCTTTCTATCTAAATTAGTAGGTATGGGAATATATAATTTTACCAAAGATAAAAATAATTTAATGTATCTATATACTAATCCTAATCTTTATAGAGATGTTGCTTATTTACAAAATGTCTCATTAAGTGAAGAACATAAGGAGTTATCTGGTAATCAGTCAGTTCAAAAGAGGGTTTTAGGCATTAAGAATGTTACAGATTCTGCTGGTGCTACTAGTTTGATATTTATGCTTAAAAAAGTATTAAATGAACAATATAATGTTATGGCTTTAGAATTAGATAAGAGAGATTTTTACTTATTTTAATGATAAGAATATGCTTAGTATTAGAGAAGATGAATTAAATAATAATATTAATAGATATGATGCAGAAGTATTTTTAGTTGATTTAAATAAGGCTAAAAAAGAATCTTCTTGTACTGATGTATTATATTTGATAGAACCTTCTACTTTGAAATTGAATAAGTTAATGACAATTAATCCAAGAATTCTTAATGAACTTAGAGATAAGAAGGTAGTATTAAATAAGAGTCTTTTATCAGAAGATGATATTGCTGATTTTGAAGTTGAGTCAGGAATAAAGGTATTCTTTAATATGCCTCCAGTTAATGATAAGAAGGATAATAGCAAGAAATTGTCAAAATTACTTGGTATGCTTGGTTATGTAAAAAGTAGTTAGTACTGATGATGAAGAGGAAGATGAAAAGAAAAAGCATTTTTTTGATTTATTTAGATTTAAATAAAAAAAGTGTATATGTTTACAAAGATAAAAAGTAAAATAATTGACTTTTTATCTTTTTTTAGTGTATGATATATTTAGATTTAAGGAGGGAAATTATGTATTTATTAGCAGGAGCAGATATTTGTAGTAATCCTAGCTTGGCACCTTTATGGAATATTGTAGGAACAGTAATAAATATTATTTGGATAGGAGTACCTATATTATTAATTATATTAGGATCTATTGATTTAGGTAAAGCAGTAATTTCAAGTAAAGAAGATGAAGTTAAGAAAGCTAAGAAATCACTTTTAAATAGACTTATTTATGCTGTGCTTGTTTTCTGTGTTGTTTGGATTGTTCAAATAGTAATGGATGCAATTAGCAAGATTGGTATTGAAGTAACTGATACTACTTCATGGGCAGCTTGTTGGAAACAAATAAGATCTTAATTATAAATATTTTTAGAAATCATGAAAAAATGATTTCTTTTTTAGTATAAAAAAATGTACTTAAAATACTTGACATTTGGTAAATTTTTGGAATAATAATAGTAGCCAGTTTTTGAAAAGAAGGTGATGTTATAACTAAAAAAACAAAAGATAGAGACAAAAAAATATATGAGTTGTTAGGTGTCAAAATATTTAAAAAAACTTGTATTTAGATTAGAAAAGATAATTCATAGAAAAGATAAAGGCCAAAATATAAATTATCATATTAAGAATAGTATTACCAAAGAGTCTATTGATAGTTTTAGAAAGTATTTATACTTTAATGGCTATATTCATACTAGAAATATTATAAAAGGCATTGCAGCTATATTTATAATGATAATTTTTAGTGTACATCCTATATTTGTAATTATTTTATTACTATTACTTATTAAGGATGCGTATTGTATTATGCTTCAGAGATATAATTGGATTAAACTAAATTGCACGGAGAATAAATTAAACGTTAGAGAGGAAAGACAAATTGCAAGAAAAACTAGTAAAATAGATAATGAAGTACTAAAAGAAAAAAATTAAAACTAAATGCATTAATGAAGAAGAATTAATTGAAGAATTAAAAAAATTGAGAAATTATTTATTAAACATTAATAATGATAATTGTATTTTTAAACGATTCAATAATTCAAATTACTGATATTACAAAAAAAGATATTAAAAAGTAGAGTGTTGAAGAAGAGGAGTGACAATAATGGATAAAAGATAATCTAATGGATAAATTAATAAAAATATTTGGTTTCAGTACAATAGGAGGATTAGGATTATTTACTGGCTATACAACTTTAGATAGTACAACAGTAATAGGTGATGGAAATTTTACTACTGGTTTGATATTACTTGATATTGGTCTTGGAATTACTTTTTCACCTACTGTTGGGACATTGGATTCGTCTGAAGAACCTGATTTAATTATAAGAACAGAAGATAATAATAATTATGCAAAAGTGGAGGCTAGAGCTCAAAAAATATATGATACATTTCATAAAGGGCATAATATTGATTATAAACCCGCAGTTTTGATTGTTGATACACCGGAAAGGGCACAAGCTTTAAGTGAATTGTTTTCTATGTTCAATAGTAAGGAAGAAATGTATACGTATTTAACTGCATTACAAATGGTCCTAGAAGAAATGGTAGAAGAAAAGAAAAAAAGATACCAAAATTAAAAAAATTGGAAAAAAATAATTGAGTAAGGGGTAATTATTTGAAATGAATTATAAAAAGTGTTTTTGTAAAGAGATATTTGATTTGGAATTAAAGAATGAGGGAATAAATAATGTTAAATTGAAAGTATTACCATTGTCTTTTATGAATAGTTCAGGTTTTGTTGTACCTAATATTGAAAAAGTCTAGTTATGAAATAGTTATTAATTCTAGTAGTTATTCTAAATTGAACGAAAAAGATAAAATGTTTTATACATGTGTAACTTTGTTTCATGAAATTGAACATATAAAAACTTTTGAAAAGACAAAAGATGAAAAATTTTATGATTATGAGCATTTTATTTCTTTATTGGAATATATAACGTATTTAGAAAAAGTATAATATACCATTTTAATAAAAATTAATTTAGGTATAAAGTCTAGGCAAATAATTATGAAGGCACTAAGTAGAAATTATAAGGTTTCTTCTGGTGAACTTAAATGTTCTTTAGTAGGATATGAGAAAGCTAGAAATAATAATCTGATTAAAAATGATGGTAATATTGATATTATACTTAAATCATTGAGATTTTTTTAAATAGTAATATGCAGTTATATTATGATGAAGGAAAAAAATACCTGTTGATAAGTTTAAATTATTTATAGTTAAAACCATGAAATATATAAAAAAATATCCAGAACTATTAAAAAGAATATAAAAATTTTTGAATAACTTTTTTTGATGTTAATGGTAATATAAAAGAAGCATATGATATATATTTAGATATTAATGAAGAAAAATCGTGATTTTTTTATGGTAAATTTTTTTAATTAATTTATTATCTGTTTCTATGATAACTGAAAAAGTTTATATTATCTCTTTATGATAAAGAATATAAGAATTATATTGAAAAAAATTAATTAATAATTATAATGAAAGTATAGTTAATTATTTTTCAAAATATAAAAATTAGGTACTATATTTATTGAAGATGAAAAAGATATTGTATGAAAATCTAAAAAAATATTGTTGTTAAGATCAAAAAAATCTTAATGTCTTATCTGAAAAAAATGTAATATTAAAAAAAGTTCACAAGAATGATAATATAAATATTTAGAGAAATCATGATTTCTTTTTTTAATCTTTCTATGCTATAATTAGGTTATAGTGATTTATTGTGCTTGATTGGAGTGAAAAAGTAAAATGAAAAAAAGAAATTATTATTAAGTTTAACTGTTATTATATCAATGATTTTTGGTGTTAATATTGTTAAGGCTGCTGATGCCTGTTATGTTTGTCAATCTACTGGTGAGTATGTTTGGGGTGATACTTCAAAATCAACTTGTCAAAATAATGATTGGAAACTTATGAGTGATATAACAAAAAAGAAAAATTGTAAATACGATTGTTCAGATAAGAATAGTTGTGATAAAGGTATTTGGTTGGCAAAATGTGAATATGTTCAACTTGGTGGTAATGAAAAAATATATTTGTATTATAATAATTATTTAAAAAAAGTAGTTGTTGGAAATGAAACCATTGAAGGATTACAAAAAAGTTGGGGATTTGGTGGTACTTGTAAGTATGGTGATGGAATTGATTTGAAAGAATTGATTAATCAGTATAATACAGGCTCTTCAACTAATAAAGGATGTCCAGGAGCTATTTATTATAAAAAAGAAGCTGTTAGTGGTGGACAAGGAGTAGGAACTTGTTATGAATTTTCACTTTCTTCAAAGGGAACTGATTTTAATAGTAATAATACTAGTGATAAATATTATAGTTTAGTAACGGATGGTAAAGTCGTAGAAACCGATAAAAAAAATAATGACCCAACATCTTGTGGTGATTTATTAGGTAAAGATGTTATAGATTTAATTAATGAAGTTATGAAGTGGGTTAGAATTGCTGTGCCTTTATTATTAATCGGTTTTGGAATTATGGATTTTAGTAAAGCAGTTTTTGGTTCAAAAGAAGATGATATGAAAAAGTCAAGGGAAACATTTATAAAGAGAATAATAGCTGCTGTTTTGGTTTTCTTATCACCAATGTTTGTTAATTTGATTCTTGATTTAGCAAATAATGTTTGGAGTTGGATTACTCCGGATAATTGTATTAAATAAAAGGAGGAGTTTTTATGTTGACATTAAGTGTTGTGTCTATAGTAAGAGATGCAATTAGGGGCCTTATGTTATCATTATGTAATATTGTGTATCAATTGATTTCTTTTTTTCTTTCATGTGTTTTTATCAATTAGGAAGTACAACTATAATAACTAGTGATGTAAAGGCAATATTTTTCTAGAGTTGGGTTAATTATAGGAATTTTTTTATGGTATTTAGAGTGACTTTTGCTTTTATTCAATATATCGTTAATCCTGATGTAATGTTTGATAAACAAAAAAAGGTGCTGCTAATATAATAAAGAAAAATAATTATTTCTATAGTATTACTTGGAAGTGTACAATTTTTTTGTTTGATTTTGCTTTTAAAGTTCAGCAGCAGATATTAGATTCAAATGTTTTAGAGAAAGTCATACTTAATACCGATGATGACGATTATTATAACAAAAGAAAATTTTTGGACGAAAGCTAAGTGCAACTATTTTTACATCATTTTATAGGATAAGAGATGATGCACCAAGTGAAGACGATGCTGATATTTATAATATATGTAAGGATTTAATAAATGGAAATGAGGCTATTACTTCTTTAGAAGAAGAAATTGAAAATAATAATTCTTTTGATAGAGCTTTTGCTTGTTTAACCAGCAAGGCTAAATATAATAAAAAGTGAAAATGTAGAAGATGTTTTAAAAGCAAATGATGATACAAGTGAAGAATATATAGTTAACTTTGATGGTGATGGCATTTTAGCTGCAATAGTAGGACTTGTTTTATTGTATGTAGGATTTATGTTTACTTTTCAAGCAGGCATAAGGTTAATTCAATTATTATATTTAGAAATAGTTGCTCCTATTCCTATTATAATGTATGTAACTCCTAAAGGGGAAGATAATTTAAAGAAATGGGGAACTCAATGTCTTACAACTTTTTTTGGATTTCTTTTTTTAAGAGTAGCAATAATTTATTTTGCTATGTTTGTAATTAATATTATTAAGAATGATCTTGTTAGTTTGTTTAATTTTGGAAGTTTATATGATTTATATATTAAGTGCGTAATGATTATTGCGACATTATTGTTTGTTAAGAAAGTACCAAGCTTATTGAAAGAAATATTCCCTTCTATTGGTGGTGCCACTGCATTAAGCTTCGATTTAAGTAAAAAAGCATTTAAGGAAACTATGAAGGTTGGTTATAATGCGACTCCTATAGGCTGGGGATTAAGGGCTGGAAAGTCTATTGGAACTGCTATTGATAGAAAAAGATATGATTTACCTAAACCAAGAGGAAAGTTTGGTCAAGCTATTGATAAGTGGCTTCCTGGACAAGCAGAAGCAAGAAAAAATAGGGTTCAAGCTCAAATTGAAGCTAATCAAAGAG
Source organism: Bacilli bacterium (assembly GCA_022009835.1). Taxonomy (GTDB): domain Bacteria; phylum Bacillota_I; class Bacilli_A; order RF39; family UBA660; genus CAG-302. Next base: position 416,067 of record CP091726.1, read on the forward strand.
AAGATATGCTTAAGAAAGGTGCAGGGTTGAATGCTAAATATGCTAAAGCTGATGATTTAGTCGCTGAATTTAAAAATAGAGAATACAAGGAAAGTTATATGAATTTAAGAAAGGCTAAAAAGGCTAATGGTGAAGCAGAACTTGAATTAGAAGCAGTTAGATCTAACTTAAATACAGCTATGGCTTCAGGAAATAGAGAAGCAATTGAAATAGCTAAAGAAAGATTAAAAACTGCTACTGATAATCTTCATTCTGCACAAGGAAATCTTGAACTTGCTAAGACTAGACACGAAAGCAACAAAAAGATATATAGGAATGATGCTGAAATCGAAAATGCTTATAAGTATTATGCAGATACTCATTCTGAAAGAAAAGATTATGATAGAGAAATGCCTGATTTAGGTGAGCAATCACAACAAGAACAAATTAATGAAACTTTACAAGAAATCTTACGTAGACAATCTGGTAACACTACTACTAATGAATCTGGTGAACAACATACAGATTCTAGTCAAGAAACAAATGATTATACTATAACTCAACCTGATGTACAAGCAAGGGTTGATAATATAACAGGTGTTTCTAGAGATAGTGCAAGTTCTAATGGAGCTCCTACTGAAGATAACAGTTTATTAGGCGAACTTGCTGATCAAGTCGAACAAGAAAGATTAAGAAATGAAGTTTTAAATAATTTGAGAAATGATAACAATGGCAATAATAATGGAAATAGATAGAATAAAAAGGAGTGTGATACATAGTGAATGGTTATTTAGTACCTGCTAATGCTAAAAGGGGTACATTGATATTTAATATGTTTAGACCTATTGATTTGATAATGTTTGGTGTAGGTGCAGGATTATCATTGTTACTTTTGATGATAGTTCAATCAGATAGTACAGTACTTGTATTATTATCTTGTTTACCTGTTGGTATAACTGGGTTATTAGTAGTACCTATACCTAATTATCATAATGTACTTTGCGCATTACAGAGTGTATTAAGGTTCTATAAAGAAAGAAGAAATTATATATGGAGAGGTTGGTGTTTTTATGACGAGCTTGCAGACAACAGTAAAAAATAATTCTAAATATACTGAAGATTGGTTACCTATTAGAAATATATCTAATGGTATGATTGTTTTAGAGAATAAGAAAAAAGTAACGGGTGTTAAGATAAGGCCTAGAAATATCTTTATTCTAGATCAAAGTAGTCAAGATAGTACTTTAATTGCTTTTAAAGAATTTCTATAATACTATTGATTTTTGAGTTTTTGGTTAATTTCTGCTGATCGTCCTGTTGACTTGAATAATTATTTAGCAAGATTACAACTTTTGTATAATCAGACTTCGAATCCTGCTGTTAGAAAACTTATTAATCAGGATATAGATAAGGCTAATGATTTTATGAATAATAATATTACTGATACTGAGTATTATATATTATTTAAGGAAAAAAATGATGATTTGATTCAGAAGAGACTTAGGACTTTAATTACTGGCCTTGCTAATTCTGGATTGGAGGCTGTTCAGGTATCTAATGATGATTTAAGAGTTATATTAGATAATTTCCTTAATAGCGGAATGACTACTAATTTTGGGACGGTGATTGCGTAATGAAGTTTAAAAGTGAATTAGCTCCGAAAGGATTACAATTTAATCCATCTGATTTTGTTATTAGTGATAAGTATGCAACTATACTTACTGTAATATCTTATCCTAGATTTATTGGACCTGGTTATTTATCTAATTTAACTAACATGTCTGGTGTAAAGGTAGTTATAAAGCATATACCTGTTCCTTTTTTTCTGTTCTTGCTAAGATGTTAAATAAAAGAAATTTCTGATTTAAGAAGTAGATATCAACAGGAGAAAGATAGAACAATTCAAGAAAGAATAAGACAAGATGTTGATTCGTTAGAATATTTTATTCAACAGTTTACTGCATCACAGGCTAAAACTTTTGATTTTCAAATGCATATAATGATTACTGCTAATACAAGAGAAGAACTTGAAATGAAAAAGGTTAGTATTAAAAAAATTATATGGATGCTATGGAACTTAGAGCAGTACCTTTAAGATTTGAACAAGAAAGAGTTTTGAAATCAATACTTCCTATATTTGAAAAACAACCTATTGAGGATAGAATTGGTACTCCAATGCCTTCGCCAACTATGGCTGCGATGTATCCGTTTATTTTTGATAGTATAAAGGATGATGGGTTATCGACATTACTTGGTGTAGATTTTTCTGGTGGTGTAGTTCTATTTAATCAATTTTTATATCAATTAAAGAAAGAAAGTAACAGAAATAATGCTAATATGATTATATTAGGTACTTCTGGTAGTGGTAAATCTACAGCGGCTAAATTGATACTTCGTAGTCATATTAGAAATGGTTATCAGATAGTAGCGGTTGACCCTGAAGGTGAAATTAGCGAAATGACCAAGATGTATGGTGGCGATGTTGTTGATTTAGGTAAAGGTGGAGAATATGGTATGGTAAATCCACTTGAAGTAATAATGGATGCTGATGAGTCTGAAATTAGAAATGGTCTTGGTTATACTGTTTTAAATAAAACTTTACAATCTTTGAAAGCATTTATGAAATATTATTCTCCTGATATAGAAGAAGATGTGTTAGCTTTATTTAGTGGTGTTGTTCAAGATACTTATGCTAGATTTGGTATAACATTTACATCTGATTTTTCAAAATTTACTTCTAAAGATTATCCTATATTTAGTGATGTTTATGTAACTGTAACTAGTAGATTAACATCTATGACAGAGAAGACTCATGAAAGAGATGTAATGGAAAGACTTGAATTAAAGTTAAGACCATTAGTAAGAGAACTTCAATATTATTTTAATGGTCATACTTCAATTAATACTGAGAGTTCGTTTTTAGTATTTAATATTAAAGAACTTATGAATTCTGATGCTAATATTAGAAATGCTTTATTATTTAATATTCTTAAGTTTGCTTGGGGATTATGTTTAAATCCTAATGTTAATACTGTATTATCTGTTGATGAAGCTCATGTATTATTAGGGGCTAAAAATGAACTTGGTGCAGAGTTTCTAGCGCAAGTTCAAAGAAGAGCTAGAAAGTATAATACTGGAACTATAATTATAACACAACAACCTTCGGATTTTGTTGCTGATGGTATATTGATGCATGGTAAAGCTATATTTGATAATTCTTCTTATTACTTGGTAATGGGATTGAAGAAGCAAGCAGTAGAGGATTTATCAATGTTAATAGATTTAAATGATAATGAAAAAGAATCAATAAAGAGATTTAGTCAGGGAGAGGCTTTATTTGTATGTGGTAATAGAAGAATGCAAGTAAATGTTATTGTAACTGAAGAAGAGTTAGAATCGTTTGGTTCTGGTGGTGGTTTATAATCACTATTAGGTGGTGAATATTATGAATGAAGAAGAAACAAAAGAAGTAAAAACAAAAACTTTATGGAATATGATGTCATTAAAGACTAAATTAATTGTTATAGGAAGCTCTTTAGGTTTCTTTTTCATCGTTATATTTATTTGTGTTATTATTGCTCCACTTATGGAAATTGGGGTAATTGATATTGGTAAAGGTGGGCCTAATGGTAGTTATCCTCTTGATTATTCTGATATTGGGGAGTCTGCGACTTATTGGTGGCCAATTGGAAGTGCTGATACAAGAAATGTTAAGGGTGTATTAGTGGCAGATGGTCTGCCAGTTTCTACGACAATTTCTTCTTATTTTGGAAATAGAAAAGATCCTTTTACTGGTGTTGCCAGTAATCATAGTGGTACTGATATTGCGGCGAATGATGGTAGTGTTGGTACTATTAATATAATTGCTGCTAAAGAAGGAACTGTTATATATCCTGCTGCTGGTGATGTTACTAGTTGTCCATCTAATTCTAATTTGGATGTTTGTGGTGGTGGTTATGGTAATTATGTGATGATAGAACATGGTGATGGTACTATTACTTTATATGGTCATATGGCTGCTAATTCTATTACTGTTACTGCTGGTAATCCTGTTATGCAGGGACAAGTAATTGGTAAAATGGGTAGTAGTGGCCGTTCTACTGGTTCACATTTACATTTTGAAGTGAGGGTCAATGGTAGTAGAGTTGATGGGTTAAACTATGTATCGATGAATAATCCTAGACCTGTTATTGATAATAGTTCTGATGATGAGGATATTTAAGGGAGATAAAATGAAGAAAGATGATATTAAAACATTTATTACAATAATTATAATATGTACTTTAATAGTAGGATTGGTTCTAATACTGAATAGAAAGAGTAATAGTGAAAAATTAGAAGTTGTTAATGATTATAATAGCTTTTTTTACTACAACTAATTATGTTAATAATTTTTTAAGTTATTCTAAAGATTCTAGTAAGTTATATGATGTTATATATAGTAGTTATATAGATGATAATAATATTACTAAAGATAATATTTTTTTAATTATATTAAATCTTATCAAGGTGATGTATCTATTAAAGTTACTGCTATGAAATATGTTAAGGTAAAAGATAATTATATTTATTATGTTAAAGGTAAATTATATCAAAGTACTTTTGATAGTGTTGAAGTTATAGAAGATAATTTTGAGGTAGTAGTGTTAGTGGATATTGATACTTCTTCTTATAGTATATATCCTATAGATGATAATGATTATAAAGATATAATTAATGGTATTAAGAAAAATTAAAATAGATAATAATTCTAATAATGTTGTTAAGACATCTAGTTCTATAAGTAAAGAACAAATGTGTGTTGTGTATTTATCTGATTATATAGATAAATTAAATAATGATATTAATTCTGCTTATGATGTATTGAGTAATAGTATGAAGGAAAAAAATATGTATCTTTAGATAATTTTTAAAGTGTATATAAATAATAACTTAAATAGAATTACAACTGATGCTGATAAGTGTTCTTTAGAGAAAGTTAAGAATAAGAGAATATATACTGTTTTTAGATAAAAAAATAGTAATAAGTATGTGTTTGTTGAAACGAATATTATGAATTATAAAGTTGATTTTTTTATTTGTACGATAATAGTGTTGAAAATAAATAGCAGGAAGTGTTATTTATTTTTCTTCTTTAGTATGAAAAAAATGAGAATTAAAAAGCATTTACAATTTAGAGTATTAATGCTATAATAATGTTAGTATTTTTGGAGGAAGAACGAAAAATGAAAAATAAAGGTAGAAAAAAGATTTAATTATATTTATAGCGTTTTTGTGTATTTTTTTATTATATTTATGTGCAATAGGAGTTCTTAATGTTTCTAGTATAGCATCAGAAGGTAGGTTTTATGGATTACTACCATTTAAAGCTTTTTACACATAGATATATAGGTATGACTTTTTTCTTATTTTTAGCAGCTTTGATTGGTATTTTTATGGCTGTTAAGTCTTATATTTTTGATCGTGATAAAGGTTTTGGTTTTACGATAGGAGGTAAGAAGGAAAAGGGTTATTCTAAATGGGCTACTGATAAAGAATTTAAAAATGGTTTATCAGTGGTTAATATTCAAGATGAAAAAACAGATGCTGCTGGTATACCTCTTTATAGTAAAAAAGGTAAGATGTGGGTAGATAATGGTGAGGATCATTATTTAGTAATGGGTGCTACTGGTAGTGGTAAAACAGTAATAGTAGCGAAACCAATGATTAAGTTACTTGCTAAACATAATGAATCGATGATATTAACTGACCCAAAAGGTGAGTTATATGAAGAAACTGCTGAATTGTTAAAATCAGAGGGATATAATATTATTACTTTAAATTTTAGAGATCCTGGTCATGGTAATGCTTGGAATCCGATGAGTCTTCCATATCAGTTATATAAGGAAGGTAATACGGATAAGGCAATTGAATTATTAGATGACTTAGCTTTAAATATTTTGTATGAAGAAAAAAATAGTGGTGATCCTTTTTGGGAAAAAACTGCTGCTGATTATTTTACTGGGCTTGCTTTAGGTTTGTTTGAGGATGGTACACCAGAACAAGTTAATTTAAATAGTTTAAATTTAATGTGTAGTTTAGGTGAAGAGAGATTTGGTGGTCCAAATAATAATTATATTAAAGAGTATTTTAATGGTAAGGATCCTTCTAAACCCGCTTATATTAATGCTTCAGGTACAGTATTTACTGCTGATGAAACTAAACAGGGTATTATAGCAACATTTAAACAAAAAAATTAAATTATTTTTCTTCTAGAGAAAATTTATCAGAAATGTTATCATATAGTGATTTTTGATATGAGAAATATTGGTAGAAATAAAACGGCTGTTTTTCTTGATTGTTCAAGATGAAAAGAAGACTCTTCATCCACTTGCTACAATATTTATTAAACAATGTTATGAAACTTTAATTGATGTTGCTCAAGAGAGTGGTGGTAAGTTACCTTATAGAACTAATTTTATTCTTGATGAGTTTGCTAATATGCCACCTTTAAAAGATGTTACGACAATGGTTACTGCTGCTAGAAGTAGACTAATTAGATTTACATTTATTATTCAGAACTTTGCACAACTTACACAAGTTTATGGTAAAGAAAATGGTGATACTATTCGTGGTAATTGTAATTTGGTTTACTTAATAAGTAGTGAAATTGCTGCTTTGGAAGAAATAAGTAAAATGTGCGGAGAAGTTAAATCTAAAGAAAAAGAAAAAACGGCTTCAACACCGCTTGTTACGGTAAGTGACCTTCAAAGACTTAGTAAGTTTGAAATAATTGTATTAAGAAGAAGAATGTTTCCTTATAAAACTAGATTTCAAACAGATTTTGAGGTTGATTGGGGTAGAACATATCCTAAAGCTGTACCTCCTATTAGAGAGAAAAGAGAAGTTCAATTATTTGATATAAGAGAATTTGTTAAAGAAAAGAAAAAAAGGGAAAAAATGGAGGCAATGGGAACTAATCCATTTACTGGTAATAGTCCATTTGCAGGATCTAGTCCGTTTGGAGCCTCTCCTTTTGGTGGAGCAAATCCTTTTATGGGAATGGGTAGTCCAATGACGGGTATGCCTTTTATGAATGATGATAATAAGGATAGTGATGATGGTGGTTTTAATATTGATGATTTAGTTAAAAAAATAGATGCTAAAATAGCAGAAATTGAAAAAGAAGAGGAAGAAACTAAAAAGTTAAATGAAAATGAAGAAGTACCAATTCCTGAACCTGTTAAGGCGGAAGATAAATCTAATGTTATTGATGTAGAAGAGACTAGTGATACTTCTAGTGATATTAATAATGAGAGTAAAGATATAGAGGAACCACTTAAGAATATGTATGAAAATAATACAAATGATGATGATTTCTTTGATGATTTCTTTAGTGATGATTAAGAGAGTATAAATGTTAAAGTGTTTATACTTTTTTTCTTTTTTAAAAAAAACTTGACAATGGGTCAAATCTAAGATACAATTAATTTGTATAGTTTAAATTAAAATTAATAATTTTTTCTATAAAATGTATTTAAAGAATGGAGGTGTTCATATGAATGAAACAGTTTTTCTCCATTTTACTATTTGTTCTTGGATTAATCATAGGATTAGTTGTTATTACTGTTATTAATATTTTAAAGAAGAAGAATGAAGCTAAGACAGCAGATTCGATAATAGATGTTGCAAAAGAAAGATGCTGAAAAAAACTTAAAAGAGATACTTTATTTGAAACAAAAGAAGAAATTCATAAATTAAAAAAATGGATGCTGATAAAGAAATTAAAGAGAAAAAAGGCGAAATTAAAGAGCAAGAAGAAAGATTACTTCAAAGAGAAAAATAATATTGATCGTCGTGATTTAGCAATGCAAAACAGAGAAAAATGCTTTAGAGGAAAGAGAAAAATAATTTGTTAAATAAACAGCAAAAAAATTCAAGAAGCAAAAAGAAGAAATGGAAGAAATAAAAAGAAAAGAACTTGAAGAACTAGAAAAAATAAGCAAATATACTAAAGAACAAGCAAGAGAAGCTGTTATGAAAATGGTTGAAGATAAAATGACTAAAGAAATAGCAGCATACATTAAAGAAAGAGAAGCAGAAGCAAAATTAGAAGTAGATGAAAAAAGTAAAGATTTACTAGTAGGTACTATGCAAAAGTATGCAGCAGATATTACTAGTGAACAAACAGTATCAGTAATTACTCTCCCTAATGATGAAATGAAGGGTAGATTGATTGGTAGAGAAGGTAGAAATATTAGAACAATAGAATCAGTAACAGGAGTAGATTTAATTATTGATGATACACCTGAGGCTATTGTTATATCTAGTTTTGATCCTTTAAGAAGAGAAATTGCAAGATTAACTTTGGAAACTTTAATTAAGGATGGTAGAATACATCCTGCTAGAATAGAGGAACTATATGCTAAAACTTGTGCTGATATTAGAACCGCTATTAAAGAGTATGGAAAGAATGCTTTATATGAATTAGGGTTATCAAAGATGGATCCAGAACTTGCTTCTATAGTTGGTAAGTTGCATTTTAGAAGTAGTTATGGTCAAAATGCTTTGAAACATTCAATGGAAGTTGCTAATTTAGCAGGTATTTTAGCTGGTGAATTAGGTGAGAATGTGAATCTTGCTAAAAGGGCTGGATTACTTCATGATATTGGTAAGGCTGTTGATTTTGAGATGGAAGGAAGTCATGTTAAAATTGGTGTAGATCTTGCTAAAAAATATGGTGAAGATGAAGTTGTTATAAATGCAATTGCTTCACATCATGGAGATACTGCTCCTACTAGTATTATTGCTTCGATTGTTGCTATAGCGGATTCTATTTCAGCATCAAGACCTGGTGCTAGAAATGATTCTTCAGAGAATTATGTTCAAAGATTAGAAGAATTAGAGGCTATTGGTAATAAAGTTGCAGGTGTTGAAAAGGCTTATGCTGTACAAGCGGGAAGAGAACTTCGTGTAATGGTTAAACCTGAAGAAATAGATGATTTAACTGCTCATCAAATTGCTAGACAGATTAAAGAACAAATTGAAAATGAACTAAAATATCCTGGAACTATTAAGGTTACAGTTATAAGAGAAACAAGATGTACAGAAGAGGCTAAATAGTCTTTTCTGTTTTCTATAAATGTGAAAGGAGGAATTATATATGTTAGAGAAATTATCATTAGAAGAAAAAGTAGGGCAAATGTTTATGTTTGGTGTTAATGAGAGACATACTGATGGTATAATAGAACTTATTAAAAAAAGTATAAAATTGGTGGTGTAATTCTTTATAAAAAGAAATTATGGTGACTATAATGATATGCTTAATTTGATCAAAAAGATTAAGAGAGGCTAATAAAGATAATAAAGTACCTCTACTAATAGCTATTGATGAAGAAGGTGGAAGGGTAAATAGAATGCCGAAAGAGTTTAATAATCTTAAGAGTATTTATCGTTTTTTACTAAATTAAATAATCAAAATATTATTAAAGAATATGCCAGTGTTATTTCTAAAGAACTTAGTGGTAGTGGTATTAATATGAATTTTTGCTCCAGTTGTTGATATATATAATAATTCTAATAGTAGTGTTCTTAAATGGAGATGTTTTTCTAGTGATGTTTCTTTGGTAGCGGATTCTAGTGTTACTTATGTTCAAGAAATGCAGAAGTATGATGTAATTCCTGTTATTAAACATTTTCCTGGTCATGGTTCTACAAAAATGGATACACATTTTTTACTTCCTTATATTTTTTTGATTATGAAGAAATATTAAGTAAGCATTTATATCCATTTGAAGTTGCGATTAAGAATGGATGTGATGCTATTATGGTTGGTCATATTGTAATTAGGAAACTTACTAAATTATTACCTGCTTCTATATCAAAAGATTTTGTGTATGAATATTTAAGAAAGAGATATAACTATGATGGTTTAGTTATTACTGATGATATTAGAATGAAATCATTAGATATTTTATATAAAACCTATTGCTTTGAAAAAAAGGCATTTAGTAGTGAATCTGATATTATTTTTATTTAAATATAGAAATAATGATGAGAGAATTATTAATAAGGTAATAAAAAAATGGTATGTGACAATAAAATAGATAAAGATAAAAATAGATAAGTCTGTTTCAAGAATTTTTATCTATTAAAGAAAAAAAATATAATGTTAGTGATGATATTAGTAATATTGGTTGTGATATTGTTAATATTAATAAAGAAATAGATAGAATAAATAATTATATTAAGGATTAGGTGTTAATAATACTTAATCTTTTTTTCTATTATCTATGAAAATAATACTTTATTTTTTTAAGTATAAAGATGTTATAATTAGTATGTAGATAACAGGAGGTTAAGATGAGCATATTTAATAAAATTAAAACAGTTTTTTCTAAAGATAAATCGGCAGAAAAATATGAAGAGGGTCTTGCTAAAAACAAGAAAAAGAGTTTTCTACGGAGTTAGCTTCTTTATCTAAAAAGTATAAGAATATTGATGATGATTATTTTTGAAGAATTAGAGGATATTCTTATAATGTCTGATATTGGGGTTAATACAGTAGTTAAGTTTGTTGATAAATTAAAAAAGAGAGTTAAAGAAGAGAGCATAAAAGATACTGACACTTTAAAAGAAATAATAATTGATGAATTACTTATAATGTATGTTGATAACGGGGTACTTAAGAGTAAGATTAATTATAGTGATGAGGGTCCTACAGTAATATTATTTATTGGTGTTAATGGTGTAGGTAAAACTACTAGTATTGGTAAGATAGCTAATAAATTAAAGAAAGAGGGTAAAAAAGTTTTATTAGTGACTGCTGATACTTTTAGGGCAGGTGCTATAGAACAATTAAAGGAATGGGGACAAAGACTTGATATAGAGGTTGTTAGTACAACTTCTAAAGATCCGTCGGCTGCTGTATATGATGGTCTTGATAGAGGAATTAAAGGGGAATATGATGTTATTCTAATTGATACTGCTGGTAGATTGCAAAATAAGGTTAATCTAATGAATGAGTTAGAGAAAATGAATAATGTTATTAAGAAAGTAATTCCTAGTGCTCCATCTGAAACATTGCTTGTAATTGATGCTAGTTCAGGTCAAAATGGTATTATGCAGGCTAAGGCTTTTAGTGAAGTAACTGATATTACTGGTATAGTTTTAACTAAGTTAGATGGTACTGCTAAAGGTGGAATAATATTGGCTATAAAAGAAGAGACTAATATACCGGTTAAGTTTGTTGGACTTGGTGAAGGTGAAGATGATCTTCAGACTTTTGATATAGAAAAAAATATATTTATGGTTTATTTAAAGATTTATAAGAGAGGAAAGGGAAATTTATGATGAAAAAAGAAAAAAAGAAGAAAGAGGAAAAAAATATAAGTTAGTTGATTCTATAAAGTTAAAAAATAGAAATGACTATAACGGCATTTGTGGGAGTAATATTTTTTTAGTATTACTAATATTATCTATGACTAATGTTGTTTATTTACCTGCTACTTTGATTTCATTTGCTTTATTTTTGTTTTGTATTTGCTATTATTACATTGAAGATGAATCAAAAAAGAAATTGGTATATATATTATTTTTCCTTTAGGGGTTATTTTTGATAATAGTGGAAGTTATATATACTTTGGTTAAGATAAGATAATGAATGAGAGAGAATATTTAATTATTTTATATGATTTCTATGGTGAATTATTAAGTGACAAACAAAGAGAGTATTTTGAGGATTATTATTTTAATAATTTATCGTTAGGAGAAATTAGTGAAAAATGAAGATGTAAGTAGAAATGCAGTACATAAGAGTATTAAAAAAAGTAGAGAGTGAATTACATAATTATGAAGAAAAAGTTAGGTCTATATAAGAAGGCTGAAGAACTAGATGTTATTGCTAATGAAATAAAAGATGAAGATTTAAAAGAAAGAATAAAAAATATATTGTAGGGGAGATATTATGACAAATAGAAAATATAAGATGTATTATGATTATCGTAAAAGAACAAGTGGTGGTTTTTTGGATGCAATATTTTTATCTGGAATGATGCTTAGTGGTTTAATATTAATACTTCTTTCAATAGCGGGTGGTATACATGGATAGTATATTAGAAAGGTTTTCAGATAATTTAACTGATGTTAAATATATAACTAATCCTGCTATTGCGAGAGATGAAGAAATTAAAAAAATTAATACTAGTTCTTTTTAACACCAGAAAAATCAGCAGTATTAGTTGGTAAACCAGGTATTGGTAAAACTGCTATTGTAGAGGGATTAGCATATAGAATACAAAGACACGAGGTTCCTAATGCTTTAGATGGTTATACTATTTATAGAGTTAATACAACGGCATTACTTACTAATAATGGTGAAGAAAATAGAGTATTAAAATTAGTAGAAGAATTAAAAGAAAAAGATAAAGTTATTCTTTTTTTATTGATGAGATTCATACTTTAATTGGATCTGGTTCTTTGGATTTAGCTAATATGTTTAAAGAAGGTTTAAGTAGAGGTACTATTAAAATGATTGGTGCTACTACTACTGATGAGTATGAGAGATATATTTTAAGAGATAAGGCTTTTTTAAGAAGATTTGAAAAGGTTGATGTATCTGAACCTACTGAAGAGATGACTGTTGAAATACTTTTGAAGACATTACCTAAGTTAGAACAGCAGACAGGAGTAGTTCTTCCTTATACTGATTTTATTAATGAAAAGATTATGAAGTTTATTGTTAATATGACTACTGAATATAAGAGAGTATATGAAATATCTTCTAGATATCCGGATATTGCTTTAGTAATACTTAGACAATGTTTTTCTAATGCTATTTATGATAATAGAAAAACTATAGATTTTAAAAACATTTATGATGCTATTAGAACTACTAAGGCTGTTTATCCTGATGTTATTAAAAAAAGAGTTAGTTAGATTTAAAAGAAGTATTTAGTGAAGAATTAAAAAGAAGAAAATATTGAATTTCACTAGTTTTTATACTAGATTAGTAAGGGGATACGAGAGTATCTTCTTTTAATAGTGGGGAAAAGAAGTTAGAAAGTATTCACTGTGAGTATGATATCTTATGATTGTTTATGAATAGACTATAATAGGCTATTCATAACAAGATAAGACTAAAATAAGGCTTATCTTGGATAAAAAAGTGTAAAATAATTGGATATGCACTTTAAATATAATAAAAAATATAATATAATAATAATGAGAGGTGTAAAATAATGAAGTTAGATAAATTACTACAAAATATAGAATATAGGGTTATAAAGGGAAATCTTGATAAAGAGATAACTGGTTTATATTATGATTCTAGAAAAAAATAACTAAATCTTCAGCATTTGTTTGTTTAACTGGTTCTTTAGTAGATGGACACGATTATATAGAGACCGCTATTGAAAAGGGAGCTACAGTTATATTTGTTGAGAAAGATGTTCAGGTAGAAGAAGATGTTACAGTAATAAAATTAGAGAGTACAAGAAAGAGTTTGTCGCAACTTGCAATTAATTATTTTGATAATCCAGCAAGTAAACTTACTATGATAGGTATTACTGGTACTAAAGGTAAGACTACTACATCATGGATGATTAAGAATATTATTGAAGAGGCTGGTTATAAAACGGGTGTTATTGGAACAATGGGTATTTTTATTGGGGATACTCATTATGAAACGGTTAATACTACTCCAGAAAGTTATGATATTCAAAAGTACCTGAGAGAAATGGTAGATAAAGGTGTAGAATATGCTATTATGGAAGTTTCTTCTCAGGCGTTAAAAGTTGGTAGAGTAGAAGGAATGATGTTTGATTATGGTGTATTTACTAATTTAACAAGAGATCATATTGGTGAAGGAGAACATGAAAATATGGAAGATTATATTTATTGTAAAAGTCTTCTATTTCAAAGATGCCGTCATGGTATATTAAATATCGATGATTCACATTATGAGGATATGATAAAGAATAGTACTTGTGATATTCATACTTTTTGGTAAAGATAAGAATGCTACATTAGTTATTGATAATATTAATTTATTAAGAAAAGAACATTTTATTGGTTTAGAGTTAACTACTAAAGGTTTACTTAACGATACTTTTTTAGTTAATACTCCAGGTGAGTTTTCAGCTTATAATGCAATATCCGCTATTCTTACTACTACTTTAATTGGTATACCAGTAGAGGATATTAAAAAGGCTCTTGCTAAAGTTGCTGTTAAGGGTAGGGTTGAGATTGTACCAGTGTCTAGTAGATATACAGTTATGATTGATTATGCTCATAATGGTGTATCGATGGAAAGTATTTTAGAAACGATGAGGGCTTATCATCCTAAAAGAATTGTATCACTATTTGGATGTGGTGGTAATAGAAGTAAGGATAGAAGATATGATATGGGTGAAATATCTGGTCGATTAGCAGATTTTACTATCGTTACTGAAGATAATTCTAGATATGAGGATATTAATGATATTATGAATGATATTGAAATTGGTTTGAAGAAAACTAATGGTAAATATATTAAGATAGCGGATAGAAAGGCTGCTATTAAGTATGCTATTGATCATGCTGAAGAAGGGGATATTATTCTTTTATTAGGTAAAGGTCATGAGACATATAGGGAGATAAATGGGGTTAGAGAACATTTAGATGAAAGAGAAGTAATTAAAGATATAATGGATAATAAATAAGATAGAGAAAGGAAGAGATAATTATGTTACCATTAAAAAGAGCAAACATCTTATTACCTAAAGATGTAGACATGACTAAATGGTCAGTAGTAGCTTGTGATCAATATACAAGTGAACCTGAGTATTGGAAAGAGGTAGAAAAGGAAGTTGGTAGTAGTCCTTCAACTTTAAATTTAATTTTACCAGAGTTATATTTGGAAGATACTGATGTTGAGGATAGAATTAAAAAAATTAATAAGACAATGGAAGAATATTTAGATGAAAGTATGTTTAATGAATATAAAGATACAATGATATATCTAGAGAGAACACAGAAAGATGGAAAAGTAAGAGAAGGATTAATGGCAATGGTCGATTTGGAAGACTATTCTTATGAGAAGGGTTCACAAACTTTAATTAGGGCTACTGAAAAGACTGTTATTGAGAGAATTCCTCCTAGGTTAAAAGTAAGAGAAAATGCTTCTTTAGAACTTCCTCATATTATGATTTTAATCGATGATGAGAAGAAAAATATTATTGAAAGTTTAAAAGATAAGGTTACTAGTGAAGATGTGGTTTATGACTTTGATTTGATGGAAAATGGTGGTCATATTAAGGGTTATAAATTAAGTGATGAGGTAATTAATGGTATTGAAAGTGGTTTAGAAAGCTTGATGGATAAGGATTACTTTGAAAAGAAATATAATGTTAAAAATAAGGGTGTATTATTATTTGCTATGGGCGATGGTAATCATTCACTTGCTACCGCTAAAGCTAATTATGAGAATTTAAAGAAGACTATGAGTGAAGAGGAATATTTAAATAATCCTGCTAGATATGCTTTAGTAGAGGTTGTTAATTTACATAGTCCAGCTTTAGAATTTGAACCAATTCATAGAGTTATCTTTAATACTGATGTTAATAATTTAATAGAGGAATTACATAAGTATTATGATATTAATGAAGATGGTGATGGTGAATATTTTTGAATTAGTTACTAAAGATTTTTGATAAGAGACTGTATATTTCTAATCCTAAATCTAATATTGCTGTTGGTTCTATTCAAATGTTTTTAGATGATTATTTAAAAGATCATAGTGGTAAACTTGATTATATTCATGGTGATGAAACTACTAGAAGTATGGGTAGTGAAGAAGGTAATGTTGGTATTTTATTTGAAGCTATGCCTAAAGAAGAACTATTTAGAACAGTTATTTTAGATGGTGCTTTGCCTAGAAAAACTTTTTCTATGGGCCATAGTTATGATAAGAGGTATTATTTAGAGGCTAGAAAGATAAAAATAACTTAAGAATTTATTAAGAAAAAAAATTAACTGATATTGGTTAATGGTATTTGTGATATACTTGTAGTAGGAGAGGTGCGAAATGAAAAAAATTAATGTATTATTTATTATTGTAGGTATTATTTCTTTTTTAGTAGCGGGTTATATTATTACGGATAAGATATTGGCAAGAAATATTAATGTAGAGATAGATGAAGAGAAAGAACTTGGGACCGCTAATGAATATTTGGCAAAAATTGGTTCTCCACTTGGATGGCTTATTGTTAAAGAGGGTATCAATATGCAGGATGATAATGGTAAGTATAAGCCTAGATATAATTATGATTATTTAAATAGTATAGAAAAATAAACAGTTATTTACGATGGAATATATTTTTAAGTTATCCTGATTATATGGATGAGTTTGTAGTGTTATCAGCGGGTGATTATAAAAAGATTGATGTATCTCCTACTGATGATTTTTACTATTGCTTATTTAGATTATAATGTTTTTTTAATAGGTATTATAATGAATTATTTGGTAAGGATTTTTAATATTGATAAGGCTAAAAAGGGTAATACTAAGTATGATAAGAATTATGTTTATTATGATAATAGACGTCCTGGTAGTAATGGTGTATATGTTTCTATGATTACTAGTGATAAGGTTTGGTATAAGAATGGTGAGTATATTGCTAATGTTAAGGTAACTTATAGTACTAGATTAGCGGACATTATTGGTGTAAGTGATAGTACTGGTATTGTTACTTATATTAAGAATAGTGATAATGCTATTATATTAAGGTCATTTATATTAGAGAAGTAATTGAAGGTACGAGAGTATCTTTTTTTAAATAGAGAAAAAATAGGGGTTAGAAAGTATTCACTGTGAATATGATATCTTATGATTATTTATGAATAGACTATAGGCTATTCGTAAGAAGAAAAAGATGATGACTTTTTCTTCACTTTTTAAATATAAAATATAGTAAAATTGTTTACTTATTTGGCATAATATGATAATATATATATGGCTTTTTCCAAAAAATATACACAAATATTGATTTAATTATCCTAGTGCCTTATGGTGGATGTTAGAGAAGAGATATTTGGAAGCAAAACGAAAGGAGAGTGTTTAATATGACAGTAGTATCAATGAGCTATTTGTTAGAAGCAGGAGTTCACTTTGGTCATCAAACTAAAAGATGGAATCCTAAAATGAAAGAGTATATTTATAACTCTAGAGATGATATTTATATCATAGACTTACAAAAGACAGTTGCTAAAATAGAAGAAGCTTATGAAGCTTTAAATAAAATTGCCGCTGATGGAGGAAAGGTTCTATATGTAGGAACTAAGAAACAAGCACAAGAAGTATGTAAAGAAGAAGCTGAAAGAAGTAATATGTATTATATGACTGAAAGATGGTTAGGTGGTACATTAACTAACTTTAGGACTATCAGAAGAAGAGTAAATCGTCTTGAAGAAATTGAAAAGATGGAAAAAGATGGTACTTTTGATAGATTACCTAAGAAAGAAGTAGTAGGACTTAAGAAGGAATATGAAAAGTTAAATAAGAACTTATGTGGTATTAGAGAAATGACTAAATTACCTCAAGCTATTATTATTGTAGATTCTACTAAAGAATATAATGCAATAAGAGAAGCTAAAAAGTTAGGTATTCCAGTATTTGGTCTTATCGACACTAATTGTGATCCTGATGATGTAGATTATGTACTTCCTGGAAATGATGATGCTGTAAGAAGTATTAAAGTTGTACTTGGTTCTTTAACTAATGCTATTATTGAAGCTAATGGTGGAACAATTGTTGATTATGTAAGTGAAGATGATAAAAAACCTTCTAAAGAAAAGTCTTTTACTAAAAAAGATAAAAAAGAAGTAAAAGAAGAGAAGGAAGAAAAGACTGTTACTGTGAAAGAAGAAATTAAAGAAGAAAAGCCAGAATTAGATTTAAATATCTTAACAGTAACTGAACTTAGAGACCTTGCTAAGAAAAAGAGAAATTAAAGGTTACTCTAAAATGAAAAAAAGAAGAATTAATTGAAAATTTAAAATAAGGAGGAATACTATGATTACTGCTAATATGGTAAAAGAATTAAGAGAAACTACAGGTGCTGGAATGTTAGACTGTAAGAAGGCTCTTACTGAAACAAATGGTAATATGGAAGAAGCTATTACTTGGCTTAGAGAGAAGGGTATTTCTAAAGCTGCTAAAAAGCAGACTAGAATTGCTGCTGAAGGACTTGCAAAAGCTGTATTCGATGGTAATAAGGCTGTAATTGTTGAAGTTAATTCAGAGACAGATTTTGTTGCTAAAAATCCAGAATTTACTGGTTTAGTTGAAGCTATTGCTAATGCTATTTTAAATAGTGGTGTTAAGTCTATGGAAGAGGCTATGAAATTAGAAGTTAATGGTAATACTATTGAAAATCTAATTGTAGATAAGACTGCTACTATTGGGGAAAAATTATCATTTAGAAGATTTGAATTAATTGAAAAAGAAGATAATCAAGTATTTGGTACTTATTCACATATGGGTGGAAAAATTGTTACTTTAGCTGTTTTAGAAGGAACAGATGAAGAAGTAGCTAAAGATGTTGCTATGCAAATAGCCGCTATGAGACCTTTATATTTAGATAAAGATTCTGTACCTGCTGATAGAGTAGAGAAAGAAAGAGAAATCTTAACTGAACAAGCTGAAAACGAAGGTTTAGATGCAAATAAACTTCCTATGATTGTTAATGGTAGATTAAATAAATTCTATGAAGAAGTATGTCTATTAGATCAAGGCTTTGTTAAGGAAAATAAAAATGAAAGTATCTAAATATGTAGAAAGTAAGAATATGAAAGTATTATCTTTCGTAAGATATGAAGTTGGCGAAGGTATGGAAAAGAAAGAAGAAAACTTTGCTGATGAAGTAGCTAAACAAATTAATGGTTAAAAAGAAACGTTATTGTTTCTTTTTTTTCTTTAGGGTGGTAATATATAGCGTTAAATATTGTGTATAATAAAAAAAGTAGATTAATTTTATTTTTAATCTACTTTTTTTCCACAATTTTCACAAAATTTGGCATTTTTCTTTAGTTTAACGCCACAACCTAGGCAATATTTTTCTGAACTATTATTGGTGTTATCATTAATAGGACCAGTTGGATTTACTTCGATATTTTTGTCATAAACATATTTATCAGAGAAACCAAAGATTATTATCATGATGTAATTAAATAAGGCTCCTAGTAAGGCTGTTGGCATAGTGTTTATTTTCATTTTTTTTGCTAGATTCCAGAAGATGCAGAAATAAGTAAAGGTACTAGCAAGATTGGTTATGATACTTAAGCCATCTATTTTAAGAATACTTAAAATACTGCCTGATATTGCTATTAAAAAAAACCACCAATTTAGACCTGCTACTTCAGTAAGTGTGTAGGTGTTGTAAAATGGGATAATGGCCTCCCAACCATTTTTGCCAGCTTTTTTAAATAATTTCCATAAGGCTATTGTATATATGACATATATGGTTACTACGGCAATAATAGCAATGATAGCTCCACTAAATAAAAAAATGTAAATAAAGCGTATTCCATAATTTACTCCTTTCTTTTAATAATATATCAAAGAATATAAATAATTACAATATATTTTATAGTTATGTTAATTTTATTTACTTTTTTTAATAGTTAGTGTTTATTATAATTATTGTTTGTTTTTTTCTTGATTAATGGGGAAATTTAATATATAATTATATAGAAGAATAGGTGATTAAAATGAAGAAAATATTACTTTGTATTATGGATGGTGTAGGATTATCTAAGAATAAGAAATATAATGCTGTAATGGCTGCAGATACGCCTTTTTTAGATAAATTGTGGAAGAAGTATCCTCATAGTACTCTTGCTGCTTCTGGAGTAGAAGTTGGATTGCCTAGAGGACAAATGGGTAATTCTGAAGTTGGACATACTAATATAGGGGCTGGGCGTATTGTATATCAGTCACTTGAATTTATTAATAGTAAAGTTAGAGATAGAAGTTTTTATGATAATGAGGAATTTTTGAAAGTTATTAGGCATGTTAAAGAAAATAATTCTAGTTTACATTTAGTTGGTCTTCTTTCTGATGGTGGTGTTCATTCACATATTAATCACTTGGCTAGGTTATTAGATATGGCTAAAAATGAAGGGTTAAATAAGGTGTATGTTCATGTATTTACTGATGGTAGAGATGTTAGTCCTACTAGTGGTATTAAATATATTACAATGCTTGAGAATTATATAAAAAAGATTGGTCTTGGTAAGATTGCTTCGGTTGGTGGTAGATATTATGGTATGGATAGGGATAATAATTTTGATAGGGTAGAGAAAGCATATATAGCTATGGTTACTGGTACTAAAGAGATGTCAGCAAGTGAAATATGGAATAGTAATCAAAAGAAAGGGATTACTGATGAGTTTATTGTTCCTACGACTGTATGTAAAGATGGCTTGATAAAGGATAATGATGGTATTATATTCTTTAATTATAGACCTGATAGGTTAAGAGAAATTGCTAGTATATTTACTAATGCTGATTATGAGTGTTTTGATAGAAAGATGATTAGTAATTTAAAGGTATGTACAATGATGCATGTTACTGATACAGTACTTTGTCCTTTTGCTTTTAAGTTAGAGAAACTTTCTAATACTTTAGGAGAATATATGGCTGATAAAGGTTATACTCAGCTTCGTATAGCGGAAACAGAAAAGTATGCTCATGTTACTTATTTCTTTGATGGTGGTATTGATAAGGAATTTGATGGTGAGAAAAGAATATTAGTTCCTAGTCCTAAAGTTGCTACTTATGATTTAGAGCCAGAAATGAGTGCTAATATGATAACGGCTTCTTTAGTAAAAGAAATTGCCACTAATAACGAGGATTTGATTGTACTTAACTTTGCTAATGGTGATATGGTTGGACATACTGGAGATTATAAGGCTGCTATTAAAGCAGTTGAAACGGTTGATAGTTGTATTGGAAAGATACTTGATAATATATCGTTAGATGAGTATACAGTTATTATAACGGCAGATCATGGTAATTGTGAGGTTATGAGAAATAAGGATGGTAGTATTAATACTAGTCATACTACAAATAGGGTACCTTTTATTATTACTGATAAGAGATTAAAATTAATGGATGGTAAATTAGGTGATATTGCTCCTACTATATTATATTTAATGGGAATTGATATTCCTAAAGAGATGACTGGTAATATTTTGATTAAAAATAGAAAGAAGTTGAAATGATGATAGAATTACTTAATACTAAGGTTTTTGATAATGAAAGAAATGTTTTAAATGCTGATTTGTTTGTTAGTAATTTGAAACATGTTCTTAGTAGTTTTAGATTTAATACAAAGATTACTTATGAGGTATATAGGAATGTTACAATATATCATATTTCTTGGAATGATGATAAAGATTATAATGATATATTGGGATTAAGAAAAGAAATTGCTTTAGCTTTAGGTGTTGATGTTCATGAATTAGATATTGTTAAGATTAATGATAATGAGATTAAGATTAGGGTGCAGAATATGAAAAAGAGTACTTTATCTTTAAAAGAGTTATTAGAAGAGGTTCATGATGAGGATAATAATTTGATACCGCTTGGTTTATCTGAGGAAGATAAGGTTATTTATTTTGATGTTGATAGGGATAAGAATTTATTAGTAGTAGGAGTAACTGGAACTGGTAAATCTAATTTATTTAATAGTATTATTTTGAATATGTTGATGAAAAGAGATGGTACTAGAATTGTTATTTTTGGATTCACAGAGTATTAATTATAATAGTTATAGTGATGTAGTAGAGGTTGTTAATGATGAAGATGAAATTATTAATAAATTAAAAAAAGTATTAGAAGAGAATTTGAAGAGAGAATAGTTAATGGTAATAGGGATAGGATTGTTATCTTTATTGATGAAATATATGAAATTATAAAGAATGATATTAGCGTTAAAGATGATATTAACTATTTATTAGAGGTTGGTAGTAGTATGAATATTCATATTATTATGTCTACTGATAGTGTATTAGATGAGGATATTAGTTATTTATTTGATAAAGATGATATTTCTAAATTATGTTTTTTTATTTAACTAGTAGGAATGAATATAATAGATTTTTAGATGAGTATGTGGATGAAAGTTTAGGTAAAGATGCTATTTATATTTCTTTTGGTGGTAAAAGAGAAAGAGTTTGTATTCCTTTAGTTGATGATGATGAGATAAAAAGAATAGTGGGTTATTTGGAAAATAATTAGGATTATATTTAAAGGAGTAACATAATTATGGCTGGTAAGAAAAAGATTTATATAAATAATGATAATGATGGTGTTAGTGAAAATAATAAGAATAAAAATAAGAAGAGAGATAATATTTTTTTAGTATAATACTAGGTGTATGTGATGTAATAGCAGTAGTAGTGTTATTTCTTTTATATGGTCCTTTTAATGGATTTAGAGATTGGCTTGTTACTACCGCTATGAGTACAATGAATCATCAGTATTTTGCTACTACTTTTTATAGTGATGAGTATATTGATAAGGTTCTTAAAAGACATAGTATTTTAGAGCCTGAGGGTAATACGGATATTAGTGCTATTATTGGTGAAGAAAAAGAGTTATGTTGATGAGTATGATAAGGAAATACTTGATAGGAATAAGAATGATTTGTATAAGATAATTGAAATTAATGAGAAGGGTTTTAGTGGTTTCTTGGTGGCAGTTTATGATCCTTCTAAGATTAAGGTTACTTATAGTAAGAATATTGGTTATTCAGGAGAGTATTTGGTTGATATGGCTAAAAGAGAAGGAGCCGCTATTGCGATAAATGGTGGGGGATTTGTTGATATTGAAGGTAAAAGTAATGGTGGTCAAGCGATAGGAACTGTTATATCTAATGGAAAAATCATTAATACTTACGGTTATAGCTTATATGGTGGAGGTATTATTGGTTTTACTAATGATAATAAACTTTATCTAGGTAGAATTAGTGCTACTGAGGCTATTAATATTGGTATTAGAGATGCAGTGGAATTTGGGCCTTTTCTTATAGTTAATGGTAAGAGTGCTTTTATTAATGGTAATGGTGGATATGGTGTTCATCCTAGAACGGCAATAGCACAAAGACAAGATGGTATAGTATTATTCTTAGTAATCGATGGTAGAAGTTTAAAAAGTAAGGGTGCTGATATGAATCATTTAGTTGATATTTTACTTAGATATCATGCTTATAATGCCGCTAATCTAGATGGTGGTAATTCTAGTGTATTAGTAGTTAATAATGAAATTATTAATCATCCTATTAACTGGGATAATATGGAACAGACTAGACCAATAGCGGATGGTTTTGTAGTAGTAGAGTAATCTACTATTTTTTTATAAAATATATGAATATGGTTGTAATGTTCAAAAAAGAATGGTATAATCTAAATATGAACAAATAGTTCATAGAAAGTAGGTAAAATGTATATGAAAAAAAGAAATTATTATTAATAGTAATGTTATTTATGGTAATGTTACTAACAGGATGTGGAAACAAAGATAAAGTAGTAATTTATACTAGCATGGAGGAAGAAAGGAATCAAAAATTAACAGAAATGTTAAAAGAAGAATTTCCAAATTTAAATGTTGTAGTTCAACATATGGCTACTGGTAATAGTGCCGCTAAAATAAAAAATGAGGGCACTAAAGTTGAAGCTGATATTGTTATTGATTTGGAAACAGCTCATATGAAAGATGTTCAAGATAATTTTGCGGATTTATCAAATGTTGATACGAGTTTTTTTATCTTGATGGTGTAAATACTTCAAATAACTATTTAACTTGGGTTAAATATACAATGAATTTAATAATAGATAATAAGTATTTTTAAGGAACATAATTTAACTGTGCCAAAAAAACATATGAGGATTTATTAAAAACCAGAATATAAAAAAATTTAATCGCAATGCCAGATCCTAAAACATCTGGAACAGGATATGGTTTCTTCTTGAATGCAGTAAATATTATGGGAGAAGAAAAAGCAATAGAGTATTTTTAAAAAAAGTTAAAAAGGTAATTTAAGAGAATACACAACATCAGGTTCAGGTCCAACAAATTTATTAAAACAAGGTGAGATTGCTATTGCAATGGGTATGACTGCTCAAGGAGTTGAAGCAATTAATAATGGTTATGATTTTAGTATTGTAGAATTAACAACAGGTTCTCCTTATAATACAACTTCATGTGGTATCATTAAAGGAAGAGAGTCTAATGAGAATGTAATGAAAGTATTTAATTGGTTAATAAAAAGATTTTTGGTAAATATGATAAAAGAAAAATTATATGCCAGATAAAATATTAAAGGATCAAAAAAAGTAATATGAAAAAAATTATCCTGAAAATTTAAAAAGATGCAAATATGACTGGTGTCGATAGTACTGAAGTTAAAGATAAATTAATTGAGAAATGGGGAGAGGTAAATGGTTAATCTTGAAATAAAAAGATTTAACCAAAATATATAATAATAAAATAGTGTTAGATAATATTAGTTTTTGAAGTAATGGATGGTGAGTTTTTTTATCAATATTAGGTCCATCTGGATGTGGTAAAACTACTTTATTAAAAATATTAATTGGAATTGAGTCTGCTACTTCAGGAAAAATATTAAAGAAAGATGAAGAAATAACAAAAATAGATCCATCTAAAAGGGGAATGGGCATAGTTTTTCAAAACTATGCTTTGTTTCCTAATATGACAGTATTGGATAATGTTATGTATGCGTTAAATCTGAAATTAAAAAAATAAGAAAGCTGCTGAAAAAGAAGCTTTAAAAAAATGATAAAAAGTTGTAAATATGACTGAACATATTAAAAAATATCCTCATGAGTTGTCTGGTGGCCAACAACAAAGAGTTGCTATCGCGAGGACTTTAGCTTTAAATCCTGATATTATTCTTTTCGATGAACCAATGAGTGCTCTTGATGCGGATAATAGATTAGGTCTTAGAAAAGAATTAAAAGAAATACAAAAAAAGTTTAAAACGACTATGATATATATTACTCATGATCAAGAAGAAGCTTTTTCTTTATCTGATAGAGTTATGGTAATGAATAATGGTAAAATTGAGCAAATATATGTTCCTAATAAAATATTTAATCATCCAAAGAATGATTATGTAAGGAATTTTGTTACTAATCATTTGATTGAGAAAGTATCTTCAATTGAAAAAAATGTACAGGAATTGATTTATAATGAAAAAGAAAAGTAAAGTTAGTATTTTAGTTTTAGTATTTCTTTTAATAACGGTGTTTTATCCATTAGTAGAAATGTTACTTAGGGTAGAATGGTCTAATTTTGGAATTTTGGTGACATCTAAAGCATTTAAAGAAGCTCTTACTAATTCTTTATTTGTTACTAGTATATCTACTATTATATCAATAATAATAGCTTATCTACTTGCTTATACTTTGAATAGAACAAATATTAAGCATAGAGCAGTATTAAAAGTATTATTAACTATACCAATGCTTATACCATCTATTTCTCATGGATTAGGGCTAATTAATTTATTTGGGGCAAATGGTATAGTTTCTAAAGCAATTGGTTTTAATATAATAGGAAGTACAGGTATTGTACTTGGTTCAATAATGTATTCTTTTCCGGTTGCGTTTTTAATGTTGGATGATGGTTTTAAATATATTGATAATAATATGTATAGTACTGCTAAAGTATTGGGATTGAATAAATGGCAGACATTCAAAAAGGTAACATTATGTTATTTAAAAAAGCCCTTATTATCATCTATATTCGCAGTATTTACAATGATATTTACTGATTATGGTGTACCACTTGCTGTTGGTGGAAAGTTTTTGACATTGCCTGTTTTCTTGTATAAAGAGGTAATTGGGTTACTTGATTTTTCTAAAGGTACTATGATTGGATTATTTTTGTTAGTTCCAGCTATTATATCATTTTTTTATTTGATAACTTTTTCTAAAGATTATAGTAGTGGTGATTTTGAAGGTAAGGATTATAAAATAAATGATAATAAAGTGAGAGATTGTATTTTTTTCTGTTATTTTATATTTAATAATTGTTTTTTTGTATTTACAGTAATTGGTTCATTTGTTTATTATGCTTTTTATAGATAATTTTTATTATAAATAGAAGTTTTTTTCTCTTAAACATTTTTGAATATGTTTTTGTCTAATAATATTGGGAAATATGTATTAAATTCACTTTTTAATATCTGTGTTAGTTTCAATAATTGGGACATTTATTACTTATTTTACTGCTTATGCTACTGCTAGAATAAAAGGAAAAATTGCTAAAGTTATTCATATATTGACAATATCATCACTTGCAATACCTGGTATTGTACTTGGATTATCTTATACAATTAGTTTTAAAGATAGTTTTATTTATAATACTTTTTATTATAATTGTAATGGTAAATATTGTTCATTTTATGGCTTCACCTTATTTGATGGCATATAATGCTTTATTGAAAATTAATCCTAATTATGAGGTTGTTGCTAAAACATGTAATATAAGTTCCTTTAGAATTATAAAAGATGTTATAATACCATGTAGTAAGATAACAATAAGAGAAATGATAGCATATTTCTTTATTAATTCAATGGTAACTATATCGGCGGTTACTTTCTTATTTAATACTGATACAATGCCTTTATCTTTAATGATAAATACTTATGAAGGCAATATGATGTTAGGAGAGGCTGCTATTGTGTCGTTGATTATATTGTTCTTTAATTTAATTGTAAAAAGGAACTATTTATTTAATAAATAGAAAAGAAGATAGAAAAGAAGTGGAATTATGAAGTTAATGTATAATGAATTTGAAATATTAGTTTGTATTGAAAAAAAGAAAATAGAGAATTATCACAAAGAGAGATTGCTAAAATGACTAATCTTTCTTTAGGTACTGTAAATAAGACAATAACTAGTCTTATTGATAATAAGTTGATAAATGAAAAATAATACGATTACAAAAAAAGGGTTAAAAGAGTTAGAACCATATAGAGTAAAAAGGGCAATCTTTTTAGCAGCTGGATTTGGTTCTAGAATGGTTCCTATTACTTTGAATACACCTAAACCTTTAGTTAGAGTAAATGGTAAAAAAATTATTGAAACTTTAATAGATGCTGTTATTAAGGCAGAGATTCCCGAAATAATAATAGTTACTGGATATTTAAATGAACAGTTTGAAATCTTATTAAAAAAAAGTATCCTAATATTAAGTTTGTTTATAATGTAAAAGTATAATGAGGCTAATAATATTTCTTCGGCATATTTAGTTAGAGATAAATTTGCTAATTCTTATGTTTTAGAATCTGATTTATATCTATATAATCAGGATTTGATAAGGAAATATGAGTATCATTCTAATTTTTTTAGGATTTAAAGTTGATAGAAGTGATGATTGGTGTTTAGAAACTAAAAAAATGGTGTGATTACTAAAGAAAAAAAGTTGGAGGAGTAAATTGTTATCAAATGTGTGGTATTTCTTATTATGATAAGGAAACTGGTAAACAAATGGAAAAAAAGATATAAAAAGAAGTATTTATGTCTCCAGGCGGTAAAAGAGAAAAATATTGGGAACAGGTTATGCTGGAAGTTAAAAAAAGAATGATTATAAAATATATGTTCGTGAATGTAATAGAGGGGATATTATTGAAATTGATACTTTTAATGAATTAAAAGCTATTGATAAAAAGTTATGATGTATAAAGAGGAGGAAATGTTAAATGCAAGCAATTATGTTAGCAGCTGGTAAAGGTTCAAGACTTGGAAAGTATACAAAAAATAATACGAAATGTATGCTTGAAGTTTATGGAAAAACATTGTTAGAAAGAGCAATTGATGCTTTACTTTTAGCTGGTATTAAAGATTTTATTATTGTTTTGGGATATAAGGGAGAGAATGTTAAAAAAAATATATTAGAGAAAAAAAGAATTAGATAAAAAAAGATAAATATAATATATGTTGATAATGATGTATATGATACTACTAATAATATATATTCATTATATTTAGCTAAGGATTATCTTATTAAGGATGATACTATTTTATTAGAATCTGATTTGATATATGATGTATCAATAGTTAAGAAATTAGTTGATTCTAAATATGATAGTGCTGCGGTTATAGCTAAATATGAAGAATGGATGGATGGTACTGTAGTTACTTTAAATGATGAAGGTTTTATTAATTCTTTTTATAGAAAGAAAAAAACTTTGAATATAAAAAAATGCTGATAATTATTATAAAACTGTTAATATTTATAAATTTAGTAAAGAGTTTAGTGAAAGATTTTATTTACCATTTTTAGAATCTTATATTAAAGCATATGGTAATAATGATTATTATGAGTTAGTTTTAAAAGTTATAAGTGGTTTGAAAGAAGTTAAATTACATGGTTTTAAATTAACTGGAGAGGATTGGTATGAAATAGATGATGCTCAAGATTATGATATTGTTAATGCTATATTTGCTCCTAGTACTAAAGAAAAGTTAGAATTATTTCATAAAAGATTTGGGGGATATTGGAGATTTAATGGTATAAAAGATTATTGCTATTTAGTTAATCCGTATTTTCCTACTAAGCAAATGATAGATAAAATGAAATATTTTTTTATAATGAACTTTTTGTTTAATTATCCTTCTGGACAAAAAAATAGAAAAAGATATGTGCATCTAGGATGTTTGACAATGTTAATGAAGATAATATTTTAATAGGTAATGGTGCTGCTGAACTTATTAATAATTTAAGATATATAGTTGGAAAAAGAATAGGACTTACCATACCATCATTTAATGAATATGTTAGATGTTTTCCTGATTGCGAGATTACTTATATAAATAGTAGTGATGATAATTATCGTTTATCATTAAATAAAATTATTGATAAATTAGATGATGTTGATACTATGATAATAATATCTCCTGATAATCCTAGTGGTTCTTGTTTAAAGTATGAAGAAGTAATAGAAATATTGGATATTGCTAAAGAAAAAAATAAACAAGTAATATTTGATGAATCATTTATGGATTTTGCTAATAATAATTATACATTGATTGATGATGATATATTAAATAAATATTCTGATTTAGATGTTATTAAGAGTATTAGTAAGTCTTATGGTGTTCCAGGTCTTAGACTTGGTGTACTTGCTTCTGGTAATGAAAAATATATTAAAACAATTAATAATAATTTGCCAGTATGGAATATTAATTCTTTTTGCTGAATATTTTTCTTCAAATAATTAATATATATAAGAAAGATTATATAGAAGGATGTAAAAAAATTAAAGAAGAAAGAGATAGATTTTTACAAAAGAATTAATTAAAATAAAAAGATTTATATATATATCCATCAGAAGCTAATTATTTTTATGTGTAAATTACTGAGTGGTAGTGCAAATGAATTAGCTGAATATTTATTAGATAATAATAAAATTCTTATTAAAGTATTAAATGGTAAGAATGGATTTGATGATGGTGAATATATAAGAATAGCAATTAAGTCTACTATTGATAATGATTATTTAGTAAAAAAAGTATAAAGGAATATTACAATAAAAAAAGTAATATTCTTTTTATATATCTTGATAAGGCTAAGAAAATATTGTATAATTTAAGATGTGAGGTAGTATAAAATGAAGAAAAAAAGTAAGAAATATAAATATTGATTTGATAAAGTGTATAGCGGTTTTTTCTGTTATTTCGGTTCATTATTTTTCTAATATTGGATTGTATAAAGCTTTGATTATTGGTAATAAAATGTATATAGGTATATTTTTTAGAACATTATTTATGATTTGTGTGCCACTTTTTATAATAGTTACTGGCTATCTTATGAAAGATAAAAAGTTGAGTAAAAAATATTATTTTAGTGGGGGGGGGGTTAGAGTATTATTAATTTACTTATTAGATTCAGTATTATTTTTTTAGGATATAATGCTATTTATAATAATGGTGAATTTAATATTAAGTATATAATTAAAAAGTATTTTTGTCTTTTGATATAGGTTATGCTTGGTATATAGAAATGTATTTTGGTTTGTTTTTTTATTAATACCATTTATTAATCTTATTTATAATGGTTTAAAAAGGAAAAGAAACAAAAAAACAAATGTTAATATTAACTATGCTTTTTTTGACTTCTTTTCAAGGGGTATTTAATATTAAATATATATTAATTCCAGATTGGTGGACTGGAATATATCCATTAACATATTATTTCATTGGTTGTTATTTGAATGAATATAAAATTAATATTAATAAATATTTAAATCTTATTTTTATTTGTAGTAGTATTGATAATTTCTGCTTTTTATAAATATTTATTTTTTTCAAAAAGGAAATAGTTTTTGTATGGGGAATTTATAATGATTGGGGAAGCATTTTTTAATTTGCTGACTTCCATATTGATATTTATTTTTTTATCATAAATATGGATCTAAATAAAATACCTAATGTTTTTTTCATAAAATAATATCTGAAATATCAGAATTATCACTTGGAATATATTTAACATCATCAATGGTAGATAATTTTTTTGTATTTTTCATATTTTTTTGATAATATAGATTTCTTTTCTTTTGGTGGATATTTTAAAAATAATTCCATTAGTCTTATTAATATCAACAATATTATCTTTATTTATAAATATAATATATAAAATTATTGATAGGTATATTGTAAAGAAAAATGACAAAAATACTTTATAAAATAAGTAAAAATATGATAGAATATATATAGTGCTGGAGGTAATAAATGGATAAAGAAAATTGAAAAAGAAAAAAACACTTTATTTAAAAAAATACTATATATAAATCAATATTAAGTATGGTTAATATTTTTTTGTTCCTATAATAATTGGTCCATATATTATGCGACTTTTAGATGTTGATTTATATGGAATGTATAATAGAGTTTTTGCTGATTTTCAAATGTTTTTGGCATTTGCTGGTTTTGGTGTATATACTTTGGGGGTTAGAGAAATTAGTAAAATTAGAGATAACAAAGAAAAAAAGTATCTAAGTTATTTACAAATTTATTTATGATATCAATGTTTTTCTAATTTGCTGGTGTTAATATTATACGTAATTTATAGTTTAATTGTATCTACTGGAACTGCAAAGAGTATTGTATTTGGTAATGACTATTCAAATATTTGCTAATATTTTTTATGTTGAGTTTGTTAATGAGGCTTTAGAGAATTATAAGTTTATAACTATAAAGTCAATTATAGTTAAAATTATATATTTTTTTATCTATATTACTTGCTGTTAGAAATCCTGATGATATAGTGATATATGCTATTGTAGTTTCACTTACTAATTTTTTTAAACAATATAATAAGTTTTGTTTATGCAAAAAGAAGAATTAAGTTTGATTTTTTTCTAAAATTGAAATTAAAAAATATATTAAGCCGTTGATAGCTGTTTTGATAATTTCTAATGTTGATTTGTTATATGGTCAATCTGATAGGGTAATGCTAGGTAAGTATGTGAATGATGTGTCTGTTACTATTTATTATACTGCTTATTATTTGATGGCTACACTTGCTTCAATTCCTTATGCAATAATTAATGTATCTATTCCTAGATTATCTTATTTATTAAGGAATGAAGGTAAAAAAGTATATGAAGAAAAAGTTGAATAATTCGATTTCATCATTGTTATTTATTATTGTTCCAATGTGTCTAGGAGTATTTGTTTTATCAAGAGAAGCAATTATTTTATATGCTGGTAAGAAATATATGGCTGCTATTGCACCATTAATGGTGGCATGTATAACTAGAATATTTATATCTTTGGAGTCTGTTATGAATAATTTAGTAATGTATCCTAATGATAGGGAAGATAGAATATTAAAAGTATCACTTGTATGCGGAATAAGTAATCTGCTTATTAATTATTTGTTAGTGTTATTTAAAAATATTTAGTCCAATAACTGCTCTTGCTACTACTGGATTAGTTGAACTTATGGTATTTATTATTCATTTTATTTATGCAAAAAAGAAAATGAATATAAATGTTCAGGTATTTAGTAAAAAAAGAATATAACATATATAATTTTAAGTTTATTATTTATACCAATATCGTTTGTAATTAGAAAACTTAATTTAGGTTTTTTTATGTGACGATGACTTTAATTATTATTATATGTGTATTATTATATTTTATTGTTTTATTTGTTAAAAAAGATAATAATCTAATATTTATAATGAATAAATTTAAAAATAAATTGAAAGTAGGTAAAAAATAGTATGGAAAGAATTATAGTACCAATGGGATATATGGGGAGTGGTTCATCTGCTATTACAGATTTGGTTTCTGAATTTAAAGATTGTCAAAATGAGTTTAAGAGTTATGAATATGTGTTATTACATTGTCCAAATGGTTTATTTGATTTAGAAGATAAATTATTAATAGGTAATAATGCTATCAGAAGTGATGAAGCTATTAGAAGTTTTGAAACTCAAATGAAAAAATTATATAATAAAAAAAGGTTTTGGTGGGTTGGTAATTATCAAAAAAAATAATTGGACCGAATTTTATGAGAATAACTGAAGAGTATATAAATCGTATTCAACAGTTTAATTTTCCTGGATATTGGTATACACATGAAGAAGTGGATACTAAGATGTTTATAAAATTATTGTTAAGAAAGCCTATTAAAATGTTAACTAGAAATAAAGTTAGTTTTTAATAAAGTTTTTAAAAATATTCTGATGGTATGAGAATATCATATATAACTTCAGAAAAAAATTTTTATGAGGAGTCTCATAAATATATTTATGATATAATAGATGTAGTATCAAAAAGGGAAAAGATAACATAATATTAGATCAATTTTTTTATTACCATTTAATTTGTTTAGAGTAGATAATTATTTTGATGATAGATTAAAAAGCTATAGTAGTTGAAAGAGATCCTAGGGATGTGTTTATAATTAATAAATATATTTGGCAACAAAAAGCAGATTTGTGTACCTTTTTCCACTTGATGTAAATGAGTTTTGTGATTTTTTTATAAAAAATGAGAAAAAAAGTGAAAAAAATGTAATTCAGATAAGGTTTTAAGAATTAGATTTGAGGATTTAATATATAATTATGATGATGAAGTAAAGAGAATAACAAAATTTTTTTGGGATTTACTAGTAAAGATCATATAAATATGAAATCAAGATTCAATCCTGATGTATCAATAAAAAATACACAATTATTTAGAAAAAAAGAATATCAGGAAGAAAGTAAAGTAATAGAAGAAAAAAATTTAAAGGATTATCTATATGATTTTTCCATATGAAATAAATAATGATGTTAAGAATACAGTTGAATTTGAGTAGGTGTGAAAATGAAATTAGAAAAAGATTATAAAAGAAAATTGCAATTGAAAATATTGGATATTGTTAAGGATATAGATAAATTATGTAAAGATAATAATATAGAATATTATATTTTTATATGGTTCAACACTTGGCGCTATTAGACATAAAGGTTTTATTCCTTGGGATGATGATTTTGATATAGGAATGACTTATGATAATTATATTAAATTTTTGAACGTTTGTGAAGAACAACTTGATAAAAGTAAATATTATGTTCAAACACCCAAAAAAGAAGAAGACTATTATTTATCTTTTTCTAAAATAAGAGATATAACTACTACATTGATAGAGGAAGGAAACAAAGATATTGATATAGTACGTTCTGTATATGTTGATGTTTTTTTCCTTTGGTAGGTGTACCAAATAATAAAAATTAAGGAAAATATTTTTGAAAGTTAATAGAGCTTTTTATGTTATCTGCTAATAAAAAAATATTATTAATAATAAAATATTAAAAAGGAATATTTAATATTATTTTTGAAAATTTTTTTGGTAGAAAAAAAGAATATTAAAATATACAACTAAAAAGATGTTTTTAAATATGATACCAATAATTGTGAATATTGGTGTTCAATTGCTGATGGTGATAGTTATGAGCAAAATAAAATGAAAAG
The DNA here is from genome assembly GCA_022009835.1 of Bacilli bacterium. Classification (GTDB taxonomy): domain Bacteria; phylum Bacillota_I; class Bacilli_A; order RF39; family UBA660; genus CAG-302. Next base: position 450,061 of record CP091726.1, read on the forward strand.
AAATATATATGGTAAACCTAAATATATTGATTTTGAAGATACAAAACTTCCTGTTCCAGAAAAAACAGATGAATATTTAAAAAGTATTTATGGAGACTATATGAAAATACCTTCAAAAGAACAAATAAAAGCTAGGGAACATACACCATGTTATTTGAATTTAAATTTACCATATAATGAATATAAAAAAAGAGGGTGTAAGAAAATGAAAAAATGTGTTATTTATAGTAATTGATTCTGTAACGAATGATGTTATTTTTTTAATAAAAAAATACTTCTAAATATTGTGTTCCATTTTTGACGGAATTAAGAAAAAAATCAATATCTGGTGATAAAATGTATTCTGAAGCGCCTTACACGGAGGCTGCTTTGATGTCACTTGTTGGTTCTGTTGACACCATGGACAATGGTGGTTATATGGATAAACTTAAAAGGTAGTACTTGTGTATTAGAAGTTTTTAAAAAAAATGGTTATAAAACTTTTTTTAACACTTATTATCCTAGTATATATCCATCACAGCTCGTAAGAGGATATGATGAAATGAAATATACAGAAGGATTTCAATTTATGCAAGTTTGGGAATACAGGTTAAAATATTTTAGTGATATTTATTTAAAAAATGAATTAACAACTGATGAAAAAACGATGTTAGTTGATATGCTAGAAGATAATTTTAAAGCTTGGATAGCTTATTTTTGAAGAAAAATTATTAAATAAAAGATCCAGAAACTTCTATGATGTATGATTGTATGGATTTAACAGGAATGGATATTGACTTAAAGAAACTATATAAAGAATACGATAATTTTTGTTTTAATAAAATTGAATATTTAGAAAAAAATTACTTACTTTAAAAAGAAAATCATCCTTTGTTTAAAAATATAAAAACTTATATGATGGTTGATAAGGTTCATAATGAAGAAGTTAGAAATAAAGTCATGAATGATTATAAAGATGTTTTTTTAAAAAAATTCAGCAAATAGATTTTTACTCGAAATATATTATATAATAAATATCCTTTTTAAAAAAAGACTTTAAAGTCATTATTAAAAAAAGGGATTTTAAAACTGCAAAAGGGTTGCTTGCAGGGTATAAAAAAACTCGTTATTCGATAAAGATTTATATGAAAGGATTGCCCCTAAATACGATTTGTTAAAAAAATGAAAGATCTTTTTTTATACTATTTCGCATGAGTTGATGAATTGGATACAAAAAAATAAAAAAAATACAAATTGGATGAGTTATATTCATATTGATGATGCTCATTATAATGAGATGTTTTTTACTTGGGATACTGATGATATTGGTGTAATTGATAGTGATTTTTGATAGAGCAAGAAATTACTTAAAAGAAAATACCAAAAAAATATAAAGGTAATGTAGCATATGATTTATCATTATCATATTGTGATAATGTTATTAAGAATATATTTGATTTTCTTGAAAAAGAAAAACTATTGGATAATACTAGTGTTGTTATAACTGCCGATCATGGATTTTCTTATTATTTTTGTCCTGTTAGAGAAAAATATGTTAATTCCTGTTACAGAGAAAATTATAATGTACCTTTTATAATTTATGATAAGGACATTAAGCCTAGAAAGATAGAAAATTATTTGGCTACTAAAGATATTCCTTCAACATTGCTTAGTTTAGCAGGAATTAAAATTCCTAAAGAATTTAAAGGACGAAACTTAATTAAATATAATGGTAGAGATTATGCTCTTCTTGAATATATGGGCGGTGGATGTCCTGATGTAAGGAGAAGACCAATTGTGTTGGGAGTTAGAACTGACGAATATGATGTTATAATTGATGCCTATATTAATAAAAAAACTTTGATGATAATGAGATTAAAGAAGTTTATAATATCAAAAAGGATCCTTTCGAACATAATAATTTGGCTAATAAAAAAAATATTAAATTAAGTATAAATAAGGAATTGTTATTATTGAGAAAAAGATTTGACGAGTTGGTGTTTGAATATGGAAAAAAATAAAAAGAGTAATGTATTTAAAGTAAGTATTATTGTTCCTGTTTGGAATGTTGAAAAGTACATAGCAAAGTGTTTGGATAGTTTAGTTAATCAAACTTTAGAGGAAATTGAAATAATTGTTGTTAATGATGGCAGTCCTGATAATAGTCAAAAGATAATAGATAAATATGTAAAAAAATATCCTGATAAAAGTAAAAATCTTTTTATTAAAGAAAATGGTGGACAAGGTTCCGCTAGAAATATGGGTATTGAAAAGGCAAAAGGGGAATATATTTCATTTGTTGATAGTGACGATTGGTTAGATAGTGAAGCACTTGAAAAAAATGTATAATCTTGCTAAAAAAATAAAAGTGATATAGTAATTTGTGATATGATTGATCATTATGACAATTATACTATATATCATAATTGTACTAAATATAATAGTGTATTTGAAGTGACCCCATCTGCATGTAATAAAATATTTAAAAAGAGAAATTATAAATAACTTTAGATTTTTTTATCTAGGCTATGGTATGAGGACTTTAATTTTACAACGAAAGTTTTGTTTAACACAGATAAGATATCTAATATAAGTGAGGGGTTTTATAATTGCAATTGTGGACATGAATCTACGATGAATAATAATAATTCTAAAAAGAACTTGGATATGATAATTGTTATTGATGATATAATTGACTATTTGAAGAAAAATGATAAGTATGATAAAAATATTGTTTCTTATTTGATTTTTAATCATATACTTATAACTACTATTAACAGGGTTGCTATTCAAAAAAAGTGATGATAAAAAAATTATGTAATAAGACAATTAATTAAATATTGTAGAGATAATATAAGTGATTATAGAAAACAAGATTTTTTTATAATAATATAAATAAAAAAATAGAAAAAAAATTATAGCATGGCTAAATTATCACAATATGTATAATTTATCTAAAATTATTTTTAAATGTTAAAAAAATAAAATTAAGAGGTGATATACATGAGTAAGTACAAGGTTAGTATAATAGTTCCTGTATATGGAGTAGAAAAATATATTGATAAATGTTTAGATAGTTTAGTTAAACAATCTTTGAAAGAAATTGAAATAATTGTAGTAAATGATGGTACTAAAGATAATAGTCAAGAAATAGTAGATAAATATGTTAAAAAATATCCTAATAAAGTAAAATCTTTTATTAAGGAAAATGGAGGGCAGGGATCTGCTAGAAATTATGGTTTAGACAATGCTATGGGGGAATATATTGGATATGTTGATAGTGATGATTTTTGTTGAAAAAAAGATATGTATAAGAAATTATATAATAAGGCAAAAAGATGGTAATTACGATATAGTTGTATGTGGCAATTATAATGTAGTTGAAGATTATTCTAGAAAAACTGAAGATACTTTTGTTAGTAGTTATAGTACTGATTTAGAAAATATATTTTTTTGGTAAAATGGCAGTATGGAATAAAAATCTATAAAAAAAGAGATATTAGTTAATAATAAACTTAAATTTAAGGAAAAAAAGTTTGGTATGAGGATTTAGCTTTTTACTTTAAAAAGCAATCATTGATTCTAATAATTTTTGGCTTTATTGATGAACCACTTTATGATTATTTATTAAGACAAGGCTCTACTATGAATAATTCTAATGTACAAAGAAATTTGGAAATATTAGATGCCTTTGATGATATTTTGTCTTATATTAAGCATAATAAAAAAAGAAGAATACTTAGATAAAATAGAGTTTTTTTAGCTGTAGATCATATTTATATATCTACTATTGTTAGAATAGTTAATGCTAAAGTTGATAAAAATAAAGAAAGAAGTTATTAATAAGTTAATTGATTATATGTATAAAGAATTTCCTAATTTTAAAGATAATAAATATTTAAGTACTTTATCAAGAAATAGAATAATAATATATAATTTGGTTAATATGAAAATGTATGGTATAATAAGATTATTATTTTTTTGGTGAAAGGAAGATAGTATGGATTTAAAAGGATATATAGAAAAAAATATTGGCTTTTTATTTATAATAGTAACACAGCCTATATTAGATATTATAGCTTATTTTTACTTTTTGACAATAATCTTACAATAATTAGTTTTTGCTGTTAGAAGTTTTTTTATTTGATATTTGCTGTTATATATACTTTTTATAAAATCAGAAAAATAAGAAACGGTATATTTTAATGATGTTACCTTTTGCCTTATTTAGTTTGATTCATATCGCTAATTCTTATAGGACTAGTGGATTTGAACTATTTGATGATATAAGATATATAATTAGTGTTATGCAATTTCCTATATTAACAATTGCTTTTATTGATTATTTAAGATATCATAAAGAAGAACATGTTACTATTGAAAAAGGAATAAGTATTTCATATGTAATTATATTTATAAGTGTTTTATTATCTGTTATAACTAATTCTTATAATACAACATATAGTGACTATGGTATTACTGGATGGTTTAGTTCCGCTAATACGCAAAGTATGATATTAACTGTAATATCACCACTATTTTTTTATATATTTTTGTTCAAAGAAAAAAATGATTTAACATATTATTTAGGATTGATTATGTTTTTTTCTTTCTTTTTATTCTTTAACGGAACGAGAGCATGTTATTATACATTGATATTGGGTCTTATTGTACTTATTTATACATTATATTCGAAGAAAAAGGATAATTGTAAAAAAAGTTGATTGTTACAGTAATTGTTTTTGTTTTTTGTTTAGCTTTGTATAATTTTTCGTTTACTTCTGATAGAAAACAAGATGTAGATAATAATACAAATAGTAACGATGAAGAAATAGTAGAATTAATTAATAGGGGAAGTTTAACTAAAGAAGAAACAATATATATTTTTAAAAAAACAAGTTATTTGTTTGAAGAGGCTATTCAAGATCTTGGTGAGGATAAAGTGTATGAAGTTATGAAAGATAAAATAACAGCATATAATTTAGGTGATAATAGGTTACTAAAAAGAGTATATGGTAAAATAATATTTGAAGATAGTGATATTTATACAAAACTTGTTGGTATTAACTATAAAGTTATTTCAGATTATGGTAGAAATCTAGAAAATGATTTCACCGCTATATTCTATTATTATGGTTATATTGGATTTGCTTTTATATTGTTTGTTTATTTTATATTTTTGCTTATTTAGGAATAAAAGTTTTGATAACAAAAACCTATAAAACTTGTTTCACCAAGATTTATTGTTTTTAACTTTTACAATATTATTATCTTTAATTGGTGGTCAATTTTCTGGGGCACTACTTAGAAAGACTAATGCTAATATATATTTAAGTTTATTATTTGCTTTGTATTATTTATATTTAGTATGCAGTGATAATAATGATAATTATAAAATAGAATTAAAGAATAATAAAATAACATTTTTTTACTTCTACATTTGGGTTATGGTGGTATTGAAACTGCTGTTATTAATACTGCTAATAGTTTATGTGATAAATATGATGTTGAATTGGTATCATTTTATAAGCTTTAATAAAAAAATCAAACTAATAAAATTAATGATAAGATTAAGATACAATATTTATATGATGGTTAACCTAATAGAGAACAATTTTTTTGGGTAATTTGAAGATATAATTGGTATATTTAGAGAGGGATTTAAAGCTGTTAGTATTTTTAATTAAAAAAAGAAAGTATTGGTTATAAGATTTATTATTCATTGTGATTCAAAATATATAGTTTCTACTAGATGGGAATTTAATACTTTACTTAGTAAGTATGGAAATAATTATAGTGTTAAAATAGCTGAGGAACATCATTATCATAATAATGATAAAAAAAATATTTAAATGTTATTAAAAAAATAAGTATAATAATATTGATTATTTATTTGCTCTTACAAAAAAACATTGGAGAAAGATTATAAAGAAATTCTCAAAAAAATAATCATCATACTAAGGTAATTCTTATGCCAAACATGTTGTATGAAATACCTGATAGTATAAGTAAATTAGATACTAAAAAAAATATTATTACTGTTAGTAGATTAGACTATGGTAAGAAAAAAATGATGATATCATTAATAGTTTTGCTAAAAATTGATGATAAAAAAAACCAAAATTATATATTATTGGTGATGGAAAAAGAGTACGATAATCTTAAATTATTAATTAATAATCTTCAACTAAATGATAGAGTAATATTGACCGGTTATAAAAAAATATAAAAATGAAATAGAAGAATATATGTTGAAATCTAGTTTATTTTTTTAATGGCTTCTTTAACTGAAGGGTTGCCAATGGTTTTACTTGAAGCTATGAGTTATGGTATTCCATGTATTGCTTATGAGACTGCTAGCGGTGTTAATGATATTATTACAAATAATGATAATGGGTATGTAGTTAAGAATAGAAATGAAAAAAAGAATATATCAAATGTATTAATAAAATAATGGAAGATGATAAATTACGCAAGAAAATGGGAAAAAAAGCGAGAGCAACAGTTGAAAAGTTTTCTAAAGATGAGATATTAAAAAAATGGTATGCTGTTTTAGATGGAGATTATGATGAGAAAGAGAAAAAAATAAAAAAAGTAATTTAATAATTGTTATATTATTTATTATAGTATTAGGAATATGTGGCTATTTTGGATATAAATATGTAGTGTCAAAGAATATTACGCTGAATAAAGAAAAGATTATAGAAAAAATTACTTCGCATTACAATAAGTATGTTAAGACTAATAAGAATATAGTGCTTTATGACAAGAGTGGTAGTGAAGTTGGTCTTATTGGTAAGAATGTAGAACTGAGTCTTGATGAAATTGAAATTACTTCTGATACTAAATATTTTAAGATTAAAGATTTTGATGATGAGTATTATGTAAAATATCAAGATGTTGATAAAATAGAAACATTAACCTCATATAGTGATAGATATAAAAAGTTATATATTATTTAATGAAAATATTGTTACTAATGATAAGACTTCTTTCTATGATGAAAAATAATAATTTAGTGTATACTTTTTAATAAGTCTTTTTGATTTACCAATTATTATTAAGGATGATAATAGATATGGAATAGAGTTTAATAATAGATTGTTATATGTTAAGAAAAGATGAAATAAGAGAAACTAAAGAGAATAATAATACTGAATTAAAAAAATGCTAATGGAGTTCCCGTTCTTAACTATCATTTTTGCTTATGAAGATGATGATAAGACTTGTAATGAGATCATTTGTCATTCTGCTAGTCAATTAAAAAGAACAATTTTTCTTATATTAAAGATAATAATTTCTTTACACCTACAATGAAAGAACTTGAAATGTATATAGATAAAAAATTACAATTACCTCAAAAGAGTGTAGTTATTACATTTGATGATGGTGGTAGAGCAGAAGTTGCAAAGAAATATGTTGATGAATATAAAATTAATGCGACTTTGTTTTTGATAACTAGTTGGTTTAAAAAAAGAACAATTTGAGTCTGAGTATTTTGAAATTCATTCACATGGTGATAATATTCATAATGGGGGTCTTTGCAGTGGTGGACAGGGTGGAGAAATAAAATGTATGGATCACGATAAGTTGTTGACAGATTTAAAAACTAGTCGTGAAAAGTTAGATGGAAGTACAGTGTTCTGCTATCCATTTTATGAATATAACGATTATAGTATTAAAGTACTTAAGGAAGCTGGATTTACAATGGCTTTTGCTGGGGAATATGCTGGTGGTAAAATAAAGGTTACACCTGGTATTGATAAGTTTAGACTTCCTAGGTGGGTAATTGTTAATTATACAACTAAAAAACAGTTCATTAGTTATGTTAATGGAGGGGAGTAAAAATGAAAAAAAAGAAAGTATTATTTATTTCTTCTACAGGCGGTCATTTAGAAGAATTAACACAATTAAAGGAACTTTTTAATAAATATGATTATTATATTGTAACTGAAAGAACAAAATCAAATATGAGTTTGAAGAAAAAATATCCTAAAAGAGTATCATATTTGATATATGGTAGTTATACTACTTTAGGGAAGAAGATTATATATCCATTTAAGTTATTATTAAATTGTTTTTATATCGTTATTTATATATATTAAGGTTAGACCTAAATATATAGTTTCGACTGGGGCTCATACTGCCGGTCCTATGTGTCTTATTGGTAAAATATTTGGCAGTAAAATAATATTTATAGAAACGTTTGCTAATTCTAAGACAAAGTCTAGAACAGGAAGTATAGTTTATAAGTTTGCTGATTTATTTATAGTTCAGTGGAAAGAAATGTTAGAACTATATCCTGATGCAACGTATGGAGGGTGGATTTTTTGATGATTTTAATAACATTAGGTACTCAAGATAAACAATTTACGAGATTACTTGAGTCAGTACAAAAAGAAATAGATAAAGGGAATATAAAGGATGAAGTTGTGGTACAAGCTGGTCACACTAAATTTGAAAAGTAAGGATATGGAAATATTTGATTTAATTGATAGAGAAAAGTTTGCTGATTTAATATCCAAATGTGATTTGCTTATTACTCATGGAGGAGTTGGATCTATTATTACTGGGTTACAGCATAATAAAAAAGTTATTGTGGCTCCTAGACTTGCTAAATATGATGAGCATATGAATGATCATCAATTACAGATTACTACTAATTTTGCTAATGCTGGTTATGTACTACCGTTATATGAAGATGATGATTTAGGTGTAGTGTTAGAAAAAGCAAAAAAATTTAAACCTAAAAAATTTAAAAGTAATACTAGTAAAATGGTAAGAATAATCGATGAATTTATTAATGGTAATTAATGGAGGTTAATAATGAAAATATTAGTAACAGGAGGTACTGGTTATATTGGTAGCCATACTGTGGTAGAATTATTAAATAATAATTATGAAGTAGTTATTATTGATAATTTATATAATTCTAAAAGAGATGTAGTAGATAAAATAGAAAAGATTACTGGGAAAAGTGTAGTATTTTATGAAGGTGATGTTTGTGATAAAACATTATTAAAAAAAATATTTGAAGAACATAAAATAGCGGCAGTAATTCATTTTGCTGGTTATAAGGCGGTTGGTGAATCTGTTAAGAAGCCTATTATGTATTATAGAAATAATATTGATAGTACACTTGCTTTATGTGAAGTTATGAAAAGAATATGATGTAAAAAAAATATAGTATTTTTCTTCTAGTGCTACTGTTTATGGAACTCCTAAAAGTTTACCTATAAAAGAAACGACTGAAGTTGGTCATGCTACTAATCCTTATGGAGAAACTAAAATTATAAATGAAAGAATACTTAGTGATTTATATTATTCTGATAATAGTTGGAATATTGCATTACTTAGATATTTTAATCCAATTGGTGCACATAAAAGTGGTTTAATTGGGGAATCTCCTAATGATATTCCTAATAATTTGATGCCTTATATTGTTAAAGTAGCTACTCATGAATTGAAAGAATTATCAATATTTGGTAATGATTATGATACTATAGATGGTACTGGAGTAAGAGATTATATTCATGTTGTTGATTTAGCTAAGGGCCATATAAAGGCTGTAGAATGGGTAATTAACAATAATGGAATTGATACTTTTAATTTAGGTACTGGTAACGGATATAGTGTACTAGAATTAGTTGAAGCTTTTAAAAAATATAATAATGTTGATGTGCCATATAAAATTATTGGTAGAAGAGAAGGAGATGTTGCATCTTGTTATGCTGATGTTTCTAAAGCTAAAGATGTACTTAATTGGACAGCAGAGTATGGTATTGAAGATATGGTAAAAGATTCTTATAATTTTGTTAAGAATAATAAATAATGTAAAAATATAAAAAGTAAACATAATTGAGAAAAATGTGTTTACTTTTTTGTAATTTAAAATATAAAATTGTAAATTTATCTTTTGTTTACTTATATATTATCTAAATATAATTGATAAAAAACTTAATATGTTATATAATATAAATGTATTGATTTTTTTGAGTAGTTGTATTATATGGAAATAACAAGAGTATTATTGATGGTAGGTGTTACATTTGTTTTTGTGGCATTATTTATACCAGTAGTTAAGAAAATAGCAGAGTTTATAGGAGCAATGGATATTCCTAATGAGAGGAAAGTACATAAGGTACCTATACCTAGATTGGGTGGACTTGGTATATATGCTGGATTTTTATTAGGATATATGTTATTTGGTATTCATTCAGTTCAAATGAATGCTATATTAATAGGTAGTTTTATTATATTGGTAACTGGTATTTTTGATGATATTAAACCAGTACCTGCTAAATGGAAGTTTTTAGCTCAAATAGTTGGGGCTTCTATTGTGCCTTTATATGGTGGAATACTTCTTCAAGATATATCGGCATTTGGATTATATATAGATTTTTGGTATACTTGCGTATCCAATAACTATTATTTTTTTATAGTAGCTATAATTAATTGTATTAATTTGATTGATGGATTAGATGGATTATCTTCTGGTATTGCTAGTATATATTTTTTTAACTATAGGTATTATTGCTATGCTTCTTAATAATTCTAATGGTTTGGATATATTACTTACATTTATAATGCTTGGTAGTACTTTAGGGTTTTTAGTACATAACTTTAATCCTGCTAAAATATTTATGGGTGATTCTGGTAGTATGTTTTTAGGTTATATAATAGCGGTTATTGCTTTACTTGGTTTTAAGAATATTACTCTTACTTCCTTTATTGTACCAATATTATTACTTGCTATTCCAATTATGGATACTTTATTTGCTATACTTAGAAGATTAATTAATCATAAGCCACTTGGTGAACCTGATAAGAATCATTTACATCATCAGTTATTAAAACTTAGATTATCTCAAAGAAAAAAACAGTTCTTATTATATATTTAGTTGATATTTTATTTGCTACTGCGTCTATTTTATATGCTATTGGTAATAAGATGTTAGGTACTAATATGTATGGTATAATTATTTATGTAATACTTTTTATATTAACTTTATTGTTAGTATTAAAGACTAATATTATATGGAATCATGATAAGAAGAAAACTACGGATAAGTAGTTTTTTTGTTGTTTTCCTTTTTAAAAAGAATGTTATACTTATTATGATTGGAGGTATGAAATATGAAATTAAGTGGTATTTTAGATATTAATAAAACAATATGTAAAGAGTTGTTTGAACATAGTAATTATCCTTGGGAGGTATTACCTAAAATTAGTGAGTATATTATTACTTTAGGTAATAGTTTGGATGAGAATAATTATACTGAAATTGAAGAGCATATTTGAGTTGGCTCTAATGTAGTAATTGATAAGTTATCTACTATTACTGCTCCATGTATAATTGATAATGATACTATAGTAAGGCCTGGGGCATATATAAGGGGTAATGTAATAATAGGAAAGAATTGTGTAATTGGAAATAGTACAGAGATAAAAAATGCTATTATTTTTGATAAATGTCAATTACCACATTATAATTATGTAGGTGATTCTGTTTTAGGCTATCATGTTCATTTAGGAGCAGGTGTTATACTTAGTAATTTAAAAAGTGATGGTATGAATGTTGATATTAGATATAAGGATAAAAAGATTTCTACAGGAATGAGAAAAAAATGGGTTCTATAATAGGTGATAATACTGAGGTTGGTTGTAATAGTGTATTATATCCAGGTACTGTTGTTGGTAAAAATACTAATATTTATCCTTTAACTAGAGTGAGAGGTATAATAAATAGTAATAGTATTTTTAAAAGATGAAAAATGTTTTTGGTAGAAAAGGAGAATAAGTAATGAAAAAGATTATTCGGTACTGATGGTGTAAGAGGAGTTGCTGGGGTTGAATTAACTTCAAATCTTGCTATGGAAATAGGAAAAGCTGCTGCTTATGTTTTAACAAGAAATAAAGATAATGTAAAGGTTATAATTGGTAATGATGGAAGAGAATCTTCAGATATGTTAGTGGCTGCTTTAAAGGCTGGTTTATATTCGTTAGGAGTATCGGTATTAGATGTTCAATTAATTCCAACTCCTGCTATTTCGTATTTAGTAGAATATTATAAAATGGATGCTGGTATTATGGTTACTGCTTCGCATAATTCTTATGAATATAATGGTATAAAAAAATATTTGATAGTAATGGCTATAAATTACCTGATGAAGTAGAGGATGAAATAGAAAAATGTATAAGAGATGATTTTGATTATCCTGTAAGTAAGATAGGTAGACCATTAAAAGAAAGAGATGCTACTAAAGATTATGGTAATTATTTACTTGATTGTGTAAAAAAATATAATCCTAATGTTTCTTTTTCTTCTTTAAATATAGCAATAGATGCTTCTAATGGTGCTGCTTCTAATGTTAGTGAATATGTATATTCTAAATTGGGATGTAATTATTATATAATAAATAACAGGCCTAATGGAACTAATATTAATGATAAATGTGGTTCAATGTACCCAGAGGTATTGGGGGAATATGTAGTTAAAAATAAATTAGATGTTGGTGTTTGTTATGATGGTGATGCTGATAGGGCTATTTTTATTGATAATTTGGGTAATATTATTGATGGTGATTATGCTATGTCTATAATTGGTTTAGACTTAAAGAAAAAAAGATAAGTTGAATAATAATACTATTGTTGGAACGGTAATGAATAATTTAGGATTTATTAATTTTTTTGTAAAGATAATGATATAGATTTTATTGCTACAAAAGTAGGAGATAGATATGTATTAGAAGAATTAAAATTGGGTGGTTTTTTTCATTAGGTGGTGAGCAATCTGGACATGTAATTTTAAAAGATTATGCTAATACTGGTGATGGTGAATTGACTTCTTTAATATTATTTTCTATATTAGCAGATTCTTCTATTAAATTAAGTGATTTATCTAATATAATGATAAAATATCCTCAGGTGTTAATAAATGTTAAAATTAGTAATGATAAAAAAAGAGTGATTTTTTTATATGAATGATAAGATTAAGAATTCAATTATAAAATTTGAAGATTTGTTAGGAACAGATGGAAGAGTTTTGGTAAGACCATCTGGTACTGAACCTTTAATTAGAGTAATGTTAGAGGGAAAAGATTTAGAATTAATTAATAAATATGCTAAAGAAATAGCGGATGTTATGTGTAATGAATTAAATTAATTAAGAGATATAAATATTATAATTCTTGTTGGGAGTTATAATATTTTTTTGTTGTGTTATCTTTCTTTTTTGATTGACTACTAATGAAGTATATGTTATTATAAACAATAAGACAATGATAAAAGAGTTATTATATTATTTAAATGAAGGAGGTATTGGATGTCAGAAGTTATAGTAAAAGATAATATACAAATAGAAAATTTAATTTATGAGATAAGAGGAAAACAAGTGATGCTTGATTTTGATTTAGCAAGATTATATGGTTGTAAGAATGGAACTAAATCACTTAATTTAGCGGTTAAAAGGTATATAAATAGGTTTCCTGAAAGATTTATGTTTCGATTAACATTGGGGGGAATATGTTACTATTCGTTCAAGGTTTCAATTTGAAACCTTGAATATAAATAAACAAAAATAGAACAAAAGTATATAAATAGTTTAGTATTAGAGTATGATGGACAAATATATGATGCTTATTCTTTACTTATAAATATATTAGGTATGGCTAAGAAAAACAATTATAATAGATAATTATGCTAGTAAAGAGTTATTATATTATTTAAATGAAGGAGGTATTGGATGTCAGAAGTTATAGTAAAAAGATAATATACAAATAGAAAATTTAATTTATGAGATAAGAGGAAAACAAGTGATGCTTGATTCTGATTTAGCAAAATTATATGGTTGTAAGAATGGAACTAAATCACTTAATTTAGCGGTTAAAAGGCATATAAATAGGTTTCCAGAAAGATTTATGTTTCAATTAAATAATGATGAAATAAAGTGCTTGCGGTTTCAATTTGAAACCGCAAATGCAAGTAACATGAGTAGGACATTACCTTATGTGTTTACTGAGCAAGGTGTTGCTATGCTTAGTGCTGTATTAAAAACTGATGTTGCAGAAGAAGTAAGCATAAAAATTATGGATGCTTTTGTAGCAATGAAAAAGATTATAAGTAATTCATTAATAGAACAAAAATATATAAATAGTTTAGTATTAGAACATGATACTAATATTAAATTACTTCAGCAATCTTTTTGATGAATTTAGTTCTAAAGAAAAAAAGTTAATCATATTTTTTTATGATGGACAAATATATGATGCTTATTCTTTACTTATAAATATATTAGGTATGGCTAAGAAAGAAATAATTATAATAGATAATTATGCTGGTAAAGAGCTCTTTGATATTACTAAGAATATTATGGTTAATATTAAAGTGTATACTAAAAATATAGATGAGATTGCGATAAAGAAATATAGACAGGAATACTCAAATATAGAGATAATAAATACTGATATATTTCATGATAGATTTATTATATTAGATAATAGTGAGTTATATAATATTGGTAGTAGTTTAAAAGATATAGGTAAAAAAAATGTAGTAGTATAAATAAAATAGAAGATAATACTATTTTTAAAAAGGTTTGATTAGTAGATTGGAAAAATATTTAATTGTTTTTTTCTTAATTAAAAATGTTATACTTATTATGTAATAGAGGAGTGATTATGTGGCTACGATAAAAAGAATATTTAAGGTATTATAAAGGTTTATCTTTTTAAGGAATGTTGTTTTTAATATAAATGATGTGTTATTATTTACTGAATTATCTTATATAGATTGGCATAATATTGTTTCTGAAAGTAATGATAAGATAAGTTTAAGGGATGCTTTTGATAAGTATCAGAAAACTAAAGATGTTTATTTGAGTACTTTTATGAAAGGAAACATTCAAAATGTTAAGGATATTTATACTAGTACTAGGTATAAGGATATTTATTTGAGTAATTATAGAGAATATGTTGATGATGAAAAACAATTTGGAGCTATTACTATTCATTTTGATGATAAGATATTTGTTTCATATAAGGGAACTAATGGTACTGTTGTTGGCTGGAAAGAGGATTTTACTTTAGGTTATGAGTTTCCTATTATATCTCAAGTATATGCTATTGATTATTTAAATGAGGTAGCTAAAGAGTTTGATAATAAAATATTTGTTGGTGGTCATTCTAAGGGTGGTAATTTAGCTATGGCCGCTGCTGGTGGGACTAGTGTTGATGTATTTAATAGGATAGTGGCTATATATAATTTAGATGGTCCTGGTTTTAGAGAAAAGGATTTAGGTAATATTAATAAGATTATTTCTAAATTACAAATATATATACCGGAAGATAGTGTAATAGGTATGTTACTTTATAGTACTAATAATAAGAGGATTGTTAAATCTAGTGCTAATGGTATAATGCAGCATGATATAAATACTTGGGAATGTTTTGGACAGTTTTTAGTAAAAGGTAAGTTATCTAATATTAGTGTTAAGATTGATAAAAGAATTAAAGAATGGAATAAAAATTATACTGATAGGGAATTAAAAGATATGATTATTTCTTTATTTAATGTGTTAGAAGTTAATGGTATTAGGAGTTTTAGAGAATTTAAAAGGTTAAAAACTAAATCAAATACTTGGTATTATTAATGAGATAAATGATATTGATGATGATACTAAGAAGTTATATTCTGAAACTATTAGGGATTTAATATGGATTAATAATAAAAAAATAATTGATTACAAGGAAGAAATATCTCCCTTGTTTTTTTCCTTTTAAATGATGATAGAATAATCTATATGAAGAAATTATAACTTGTATAAAAAGAAATGAGGGATATTATGTTTAAATTAGTATCAAAAATATAAACCTAGTGGTGATCAACCGGAAGCAATAAAAGAATTAGTAGAAGGTATACAAGGTGGTAAGAAAGAACAAGTTTTATTAGGGGCTACTGGTACTGGTAAGACTTTTACTATTGCTAATGTAATAGCAGAAA
This sequence comes from Bacilli bacterium, assembly GCA_022009835.1. Taxonomy (GTDB): domain Bacteria; phylum Bacillota_I; class Bacilli_A; order RF39; family UBA660; genus CAG-302. Next base: position 466,039 of record CP091726.1, read on the forward strand.
CAAATAAACCTACTTTGGTTCTTGCTCATAATAAGACATTAGCGGGTCAATTATATAATGAACTTAAGGAATTATTTCCAGAGAATAGAGTAGAATATTTCGTATCTTATTATGATTATTATCAACCTGAGGCTTATGTACCAAGTACAGATACTTATATAGAGAAAGATTCTTCGATTAATGATGAGATAGATGAACTTAGACATAGTGCTACTTCAGCATTGATATCGAGAGATGATGTAATAGTAGTAGCTTCAGTATCATGTATTTATGGTATAGGTGAGATAGAAGAATATAAGAAGAAGATGCTTACTTTGAATGTAGGAGATTCTATAGATAGAGATATTGTTTTAAAAAAATTAGTAGAGATGTTGTATGAGAGAAATGATATTGATTTAAAGAGAGGTACATTTAGGGTAAGAGGAGATGCTTTAGAGATAATACCTGCTTATGAAAGGACTAATGGGTTACTTATTGAATGGTTTGGTGATGAAATAGATAGAATTAGTGAAGTTGATACGATAACTGGTCATATTTTAAAAGATAAGAGAACTGTATCTATATTTGCGGCTTCACACTTTGTTACTGATGAAGATAGATTAAAAATAAGTATTGAGAGAATAGAAAAAGAAAAAGATGAAAGGGTTAAGTATTTTTAAAGAGAATAATAAATTAATTGAGGCTCAAAGGATTGAAGAGAGAGTTAATTATGATATGGAGATGTTAGGGGAAACAGGTTTTTGTCGTGGTATTGAGAATTATTCTAGACATATTGCCTTAAAAGGAGAAGGAGAATCTCCTAATACGCTTATTGATTTCTTTCCTAAAGATTTCTTATTAGTAATAGATGAGTCTCATGTTACTTTGCCACAGGTTAAAGCGATGTATAATGGCGATAGGGCTAGAAAGATGAATTTAGTTGATTATGGTTTTAGGCTTCCTAGTGCTTTAGATAATAGGCCTTTAAAGTTTGAAGAATTTCAGAGTAAGATTAATGATGTTATATATGTAAGTGCTACTCCTGGTGATTATGAGATGGCTAGAACTGATAGGGTTGTAGAACAAATTATTCGTCCAACGGGATTATTGGATCCTAGAATAGAGGTTCGTCCTACTAGGAATCAAATTGATAATTTGCTTGAGGAAATTAATAAACAAATTGATAATAATGAGAGGACTTTAATTACTACTTTAACTATTAGAATGGCTGAAGAACTTACTAATTATTTGAAGAGTTTAGATATTAAGGTGGCTTATTTACATAATGAAGTAAAAACTTTAGAAAGACTTAAAATAATTAGAGATTTAAGACTTGGTAAGTATGATGTAGTAGTGGGCATTAATCTTTTAAGGGAAGGTATTGATATTCCAGAGGTATCTCTTATAGCTATAATGGATGCTGATAAACAGGGCTTTTTAAGAAGTACAAGAAGTCTTATTCAAACAATTGGTAGGGCTGCTAGAAATAGTAATGGAAGAGTTATTATGTATGCTGATGGTATATCTGATAGTATGAGAGAAGCTATTAATGAAACTGAAAGAAGAAGATCTATTCAGGAAAAAAATATAATTTAGAACATAATATTATTCCTAAAACGATAATTAAAGATATAGCGGATGTTGTTTCTAATGAGACAGATAAGAAAAATTGAGAAAGAGGAAAAAAACTTAGTAAGAAGGAAAGGTTAGATTTAATTGATAATTTAACTAAAAGAGATGAAGATGGCAGCTTCTAATCTTGATTTTTGAAAGGGCTATGGAACTTAGAGATATTATTTTTTTGATTTGGAAAATGGGAAGTAAAATAAAAAAATAGAGTCATGATATTAATGATTCTATTTTTTTAACATCCAAATATTAGCCAAAAAAACCGAGGCATATTAGGGCTAGATATTCTAATAATAAAATAAAGACATTGCCAAAACAGGGAGCAAAGAGGGTTATTAGCATTTGGTAGAAGGTTATAATCATAAGCATTAGTACCATTAGAAGAAGAAATAGTTTGAATCCTGCACATAATCTAAAGAAATTGAAAAAATTATTAAACATAGTTTTTCACCTACTATAGTTTATGTTAGATAGATAATAATGTTATTGTTAGTTTGTAAATGGTTAAAAAAATATTGTTAAAATATTAATAATATGATAAAATTATATTGTAGAAGGTGATGTTATGAATGGTAATACAACTGCTTTTGATGTATCAGAAATTAAAAGAGAACAAATTAGAGATACTTTAGAGTCTTGTGTAGAAGCTTTAGCAGAGAGGGGATATAATCCTATTAATCAGATAGTAGGTTATATTATATCTGGTGATTTGGGATATATTTCTTCATATAAGGAAGCTAGAAATAGAATTGCTAAAATAGATAGGACAGCTTTAGTAGAAGAACTACTTAAGAATTATTTAAAATGAGATATTTAGGTATTGATTTGGGTAGTAAGACTATTGGTCTTGCTATGTCTGATCCGACTTTTACGATTGCTACTTCGTATAAGACAATATTTTTTAAAGATGAGGATTATGCTAGTACTATAGATGAGATTAAGAATATTGTTAAGGAATATGGGGTATCTAAAATTATATTGGGATTACCTAAGAATATGAATAACACACTAGGAGAGAGAGCTTTAATTACTATGAAGTATAAGGAATTATTAGAGAATAATCTTAATATACCGGTAATTATGTATGATGAGAGATTGACTTCAGTTATATCTAATTCTATTTTAATAGAGGCTGATATATCGAGAAAGAAGAGAAAGAAATCTGTTGATAGTATAGCGGCTCAAGTAATACTACAGGATTATTTGAATAAGGAGAAGAATGATAATGAATAAAGAGAATACTTTTAAAGTTATAGATAAAGATGGTAAAGAGATAGAGTTTGAAATATTATTTACTTTTTGAGTCTGATGAGACTAATAAGAATTATATGGTTTATACTGATAATACTAAGGATGAGAATGGTAATACTAAGGTTTATGCTTCGGTATTTAAGCCTGATGCAGAGCCATTAGAATTATTACCAGTAGAAACTGAGAGGGAATGGAAAATTATTGAAACTATTATTACCTCTATTACAGAAGAAAATAAGAAAGATAATGTGGAGACTAATTAGTCTTTTTTTAGTGGAGGAATAAATGAAGAGGTTTAGAAATATTGCTTTGGCTTTACTTGTTATGTCTACTTTTTTTGTAGTGGCGGTTTGTACTTATTATAATATTAATATGGCTAAAGTTTCTGATAATGATGAATTAAAAGAAGTTGTTATTAAAGAGGGGAGTATTGGTAGTATTGCTAATACTTTAAAGAGTAATAATTTAATTAAGAATGTTACTATTTTTAAGGTTTATACAAGACTTACTAATAAGTCTAATTTAAAGGCTGGTACTTATAATTTTTCTGAAGATATGGGTGTTAAGAAAATAGTTGATATTTTAGAAGAGGGATCTAAGATTAATCCTAATGAGGTATCTATTACTTTTTAAAGAGGGTATTAATATTAGAAAGATTGCTTCTTTGATTAGTGAGAATACTAATAATAGTTATGATGATGTTATTAATAAACTTAAAGATAAGACTTATATTGATAGTATGATTGCTAAGTATTGGTTTTTGACTGATGATATTAAGAATAGTAATATTTATTATCCTTTAGAGGGTTATTTATATCCTAATACTTATAGATTTAGTAGTAAAGATGTTAAGGTAGAAGAGATATTTGCTAAGATGCTTGATGAAATGGATAATAAATTATCTAAGTATAAGAAGGATATTGAGAATAGTAATCTTAGTATTCATGAAATTATTACTTTATCTTCTATTGTAGAATTAGAGGGAGCTAAGGCTGATGATAGAAAAGGTGTAGCTGGTGTTTTTTACAATAGACTTAATTCTAAAGCTTATCCTACTTTAGGTAGTGATGCTACTACTTACTATGCTTCTAAAATAGATGATTGGTCACAAAGTTTGACTTATAAAGAATTAAATGATTGTTCTAATAAATATAATACTAGATGTAGTTCTAATACTGGCTTACCAGTAGGTCCTATATGTAATCCTAGTATTGAGAGTATTGAGGCTACTGTTAATCCTCAAAAACATTCTTATTATTATTTTGTAGCGGATTGTAAAGGTAAAGTATATCTTACTAAGAATGAAAGTGAACATAATAATATTATTAATAAGTTAAGAAAAGAAAACAATTGGTGTGCTTAATTGTTTTCTTTTTTTTACTTTAGCTTTACTATTTAAGTCTATTGTGGTATATTAAAAAATATTAATAGATATTATGGATGTTATCAGTTAGAAAGTATTCACCCCGAATATGATATCTTATAATTATTTATGAATAGACTATAGGCTATTCATAACAAGATGAGATAGTAGCTCATCTTGAATATGAGTTAACTAGTGGTATATTTTGTTTTTAATTTTATATTATTTGTGATATACTTAATTAAGGAGATATGATATGGATAAAGATATATTAGAGTCGGTTAATTTGATAGGAAATAAACTTAATTATGAGTATTTAAAAGCTGGTACTAAGTCTAAGCAAAAGAGAATAGCTTATGATTTATATTCTTATGAGGATTTTTGTGCTGAGATACTTGGTATTAGTAATAAACATAAGTGGTATATGATGGATGATTATATTCCTGATAATGATAGTTTATTAGATGTATTATATAGCAATAATAAGTATTTTTTTGAATTATCTAAAAACAGTTATTAATAGTTTTATATCTGAAAAAAATATCCTTTATATAAAGATTATTATAAGAAATTACCTAAATTAAACTATAAAGAAATGAAAGATGTATTAATGGCTTTTTTTGAAGGATTTTTGATATTAATATTTATAATAAGTTAAATAATAAATCTAAGGATTGTAGGGTATTAGAAACAGAAATGGATTATGAGGGTTTTTAATTTTACCTTTTGAGTCTATTAAGGATAGTTTTTATATTGATTAATAATAGTTGTGATAGTTATGATTTATCTTTTATGGTTACTTTAGCTCATGAATGTGGTCACTTATTTGAGATAGAGCATTTATATTCTCAGGATAATATTTCTTTTAGAAATAATTCTATGATGTCACCTTATTGTGAGGTTGCTTCTACCTTTTTTGAGTATGCTTTTTTAAGATATTTGAAAGAGAATAGAATATTTGATTGTAGTACTAATTTATGTTTGAATGAGTATTATATGAGGTTATTTATTTTTTTAATTTTTTTGTATGAATTTGATTAGTATGAAGAGTGATATAGATAATAGTATAGATGGGTATGTTTATATTGATGAGGATAATATTAAGATGTATGCTAATTATATTATGAATAAAACTAATTTTTATGGTGTATTAAATTATGATAAGGGATTAGAGTATAGAGATTCTTATATTTATGGTATAGGTGGTTTATTTGCTATTTATATGTATGAAAAAAATATAAGGAAGACAAGGTATCTTTTAAGGAAGAGTTAAAGAAATGTTTTTCTTGAGTATCCTGCTAATTCTGATATTAATGTATTTAGAAATGTTGGTATTAATTATGAAGATATTAAAGAGGGTAAGGTACTTAAAAAAATATTAAGAGATAGATGATTGGAAATGGGTAAAAGAAGTCATTTTATGTAGATAGGTGACTTCTTTTTATATGATGGTATATTTATTTTTAAGTATTTTTTTACATAGTAGATGTGATGAATGGTTACAATAATAATGTTTAGAATACTAGAGATGATAAGACTCCATATTCCTATTTTTAGGTAACTTAATACTACTAGTGTTAATAGTTTGATAATTCCACCGTATAATGTTCCTTGCATAGCAATATTTGATTTACCCATACCATTTAAAGTACTAGTAAGTGGGGCTTGAATGTAGTGTAAGAGGAAGAATGGGGCTGTTATACTTATGTATTCTAAGCCGTGGGTGGTATTATATATTAGTTTTAGAGGGATATTTGGTATAAAGATAAAAATTAGGGTTACTGGTATACCTATTAACATAGAGAAGAAGATGGCTTCTTTTATTTTTTTTCTTGTATAAGAGAAATTGCCTCTACTATAACTATTTGATACTACTGGTAGAATAGCGGATGATATGGCTAGAGTAAAGAATGATGGTAATAGTAATAGGGGATAAACATAACCATTTATTATGCCATAGCTAGTGGCTATATAATCAGATGTATATCCTACTTTTTTTAGGATGTTAGTTAAGATAATTGGTTCTAGGAAATAGGTTATTGATCCAATTAGACGAGATGTGGTATTTGGTATGGAGATGCCTAATATTTCTTTTAGTAATGGTTTATTAGTATGGGTATCTTCTTTTGTTATTTTTTCTTTTGGTAGAAAGAAGAGTAATATTATTATAGATGTTCCTTCACTTATTATATTTATTAGGACTACGGTAGTAACTGCTGCTACAAGGGAATATTTCATCATATATGATACGATTGTTATTGTTAGGATAAGTCTTGTTAATTGTTCTACAATGTTGGATATGGTAATAGGAAAGACTTTTTCTTTACCAAAGAAATATCCTTTGATAATACTTGATACGGCAATAAAGGGAAGTGTGGTACCTATTGCTAGTAATGGATAGTAGGTACTTTCGCGATGTAAGAGGCTTGTAGCTAGGTATTTTTGATGAGAAGATTATTATTAGAATTAAAAATTAGGTTATATAATAAGATGAGAATAGTAGTGGGTATTACTATTTTTTTACTATTATTCTTTTTTTCAGATACTAGTTTGGTAATTGCTATTGGAACTCCTAGATTACATAAGGTTATAAAAAAAGGTTAAAGGTAGGAAGGACTAACATGTATTCACTTATTCCTTCAGTACCTATAGTTCTTGTTAATACTATTTTTGATAATCATACCTAATATTTTTGGTTATTAGACCTCCGATTATTAATATGATAGTGGATTTTTATAAACTTATTTTTTTCATAATAGATTATATGTTAATTAATGTAAAAATATTTGTATAATAATGGAAATATGGTTAATAATATTATTGGTGATATTATGAATAAGAATAAATATAAAGAATTGGTTGATAAGAATACTCCTAAAGAGAATTGGGTTAAAAATGCTCTTATTTCTTTTGTAGTAGGAGGTTCTTTGGGATCTTTATCAGAATTATTACTTAGATGTTATTGTATGTGGCTTGACTTACCGAGAAAGGAAGCAGGGGTACTTGTTATATTAACTTTGATAACAATTGCTTCAGTACTTACTGCTTGTGGGGTTTTTGATGTTTTAGTTACAAAGGTTAAAGCTGCTTTAATTATTCCAATAACGGGATTTGCTCATTCAATGACTTCGGCGGCTTTGGAATATAAGAATGAGGGTTTAGTACTTGGAATTGGAGCTAATATTTTTAAACTAGCGGGTACTGTTATTTTATATGGTGTTGTATCAGTATATATTTTTGGTTTAATTAGATTACTAGTGATAGGAGGATAAGAATGACTATTAAATATAATAATGTTTTTATAGAAGATACTTATACGATATGTGGTAATTATGAAAATGATGGTCCACTTAGTAAGTATTTTGATAAGAGATATGTAAAAGATTTATATTTTGGTGAGAAGTCTTGGGAGAAGGCTGAAGTTCATATACTTAAGGAGGCTAATAAAAATATTTTAGTTAAGAATAAACTTAAGGAAGATGATATTGATCTTTTAATATCAGGTGATTTGCAAAATCAGATAGCGGCTTCGGATTATATGGCTAGAGATTTTGATATTCCTTTTATGGGGATATTTGAAGCTTGTTCGACAATGGGAGAGGCTTTAGCAATTGGCAGTACTTATATTGAAGGTGGTTTTGCTAAGAAGGTTATGGTTAGTACTTCTAGTCATAATATGGTGGCGGAAAAGCAATTTAGAAATCCAACAGAGTATGGTACTCCTAAACCTAAAACGGCTACTTTTACTGCTACTGGAGCGGTTAGTGTTTTACTTGGTAATAATAAGAGTAAGATTAGGGTAGAGAGTTCTACGATTGGTAAAGTTGCTGATATGGGGACTAGTGATGTTAATCATATGGGAGCAGTAATGGCTCCTGCGGCAGGGGGATGTTATTTATAATCATTTAAAAGATACGAAGAGAGATGTTTCTTATTATGATCTTATTTTAACTGGCGATTTGGGTATGTATGGGAAAAAAATATTTTTAAAAAGATTATATGATGAGTAAATATAATATTGAACTTGGGGATAATTATAATGACTGTGGTGTAATGTTATATGATTTGGATAAACAGCCTGTTCTAGCTGGTGGTTCGGGTCCGGTATGTAGTTCACTTGTGGTATTTGGTTATATTTATAAGGAAATGTTAAAGGGCAAATATAAGAAAGTATTGGTTGTACCAACAGGGGCTATTTTTTCACCAACATTTACTTTTCAAAAGGAGTCAATACCAAGTATGGCTAATGCTATTAGTTTGGAGGTAATTAAATGATGACTTATATTTATGCTTTTTATATTTTTGTGGTTTTGTTTGTATGATAGCACAGATTATTCTTGATAATACAAAACTTACTCCTGGTCATGTTACAAGTATGTTTGTAGTTATTGGTTCTTTTCTGGATTTAGCTGGTATTTATGATAAGATTGTTTTACTAGCGGGAGCAGGAGCTCTTATTCCTATTACTTCGTTTGGTCATTTACTTATTCATGGGGCAATGGAAACAGGGGCTATGCTTGGTCCACTTGGTCTGGCTTTTGGGATATTTGATTTAACTTCTGCTGGTATATCTGTTGCTTTATTTTTATCTTTTATTTTGGCTTTAGTATTTAAACCTAGACATTAATTTTGTTTTTTTAGAGGATATGGAGATGATATCTTCTTTTTTATTTTAATAGATATGGTTATTCGTAATTAAATTAGGAAAAGCACTTGTAATTATTTATTAATTATGGTAAGATTATTATGAAAGTAATATAGATGGAAGTATAATGAAAAGGGATGATATGAATGAATAATAATGTTAATAAGTTTTTGCTTGGTACAACGATTCTTAGTATGGTTATACTTTTAATTGGAGGAACTTTTTCTTATTTTTCTTTATCACAAATGAGTAAAATGAATGCTATTGCTGTAGAAGCTGGTAAAGTTAGATTAGGTCTTGGTGTGTCTCCTATTTATACTGGTTATAAAATTATTCCTTTAGAAGATAAATATATTGATGTTGCATATAAACAAAAGTGTATTGATAATCTTGGTAATGGTGCTTGTTTGGCTTATGGGCTTGAAGTATTTAATTTTGAACTTGCTACAGAGGTTGAAGGTATTATTGATTTTCATTTAGATGGTATTGAAAATCTTAGTTATATGGTACTTGATACTGATGGTAATGTCTATAAAAGATATTACACATATTGATGTTAATAATCCTAATGGTTTATCTTTAGGGAATGCATTTAAATTAGCAGAAGCTCGTGATGGTATTAGTACTTCAAAAAAATTAGTATTACTTATTTGGCTTAGTGAGACTGGTGAAATACAAGATGAAACTGATGCTGGTAAGAAGTTTTCAGCAGATGTAACTTTTAGAACTTCTGCTGGTGGAAGACTTACCGCTAGTGTTGATGGTATGAGAGATAATTCAAATAATGTATCTACAATTGGTGAGTAGGAGGAATTATGGAAAAGAAATTAAATAAGATATTGGTATCAGTACTCGCTGTTATTCTTATTACTACGTTGACAGTAGGAGTAACTTATGCTTATTTGGTAGCACATGATTCACAAAATATTACAGTTAAATCCGCTAGTGGTATTAATAGTGTGCTTACTTTGACTACAGTTAAAGAAACTAGTAATATGGTACCAATAATGGATAATAAAATTGTTACGGCAATTAAGAATAATTGTGTTGATAAGAATAATTATGATGTTTGTTCTTTATATAACGTTAAGCTTACTAATACTTCTAAAGCAGAATCTTTATATGGTTATGTAAGAACAGTGTCTTCTAGTTATACTACTACTAATTTGAGGTATCAAATTTTTGATAGTAGTTATAATGCTGTTACGGATGTTATGACAATATCTAATAGTAGTGGTGGCTTTGTTTATTTTGAGAAAAGTTCTAGTAAATTAACTGTTACTAGTAATGGAACGAAGAATTATTATTTTGTTATTTGGCTAACTGATACTGGTGCTGAACAATCTAGTGATTATTCAAAAGTATTTAATGGTGCTATTGGTTTTGAACTTGTTGGTAGTATTTCAGATACTTCGAATAGAATAGAGGCAAATTTTTAATTAAAATACATATACTGTAACAAAAAATGGTTGACAGTATATTTTTTTTGTGATAGAATTATTAAAGAAAGCGAGGGATTGAGATGGCAGTTAAAATTAGACTTAAAAGAATGGGAGCAAAGAAAGCACCTTTTTATCGTGTTGTAGTAGCAGATTCTAGAAGTCCTAGAGATGGTAGATTTATTGATCTTGTAGGTACTTATAATCCTCTTACTACTCCAGCAGAAATTAAAATTAATGAAGAGGCCGCTATTAAATGGCTTAATAATGGTGCTATACCTACTGATACGGTTAAGAATTTATTTAGTAAAGCAGGAATTATGGAAAAATACCATAATTTAAAAACAAGGTAAATAATGAATAATTTAGTAGAACTTACAGAATTAATTATTAAGAATCTTGTAAATGATTCCGATTCAGTATCAGTAAAAGAGTTTGAGTCAGATGAAGAAAATACAGTTTTAATTGAAGTTATGGTATCATCAGAAGATATGCCTAGGATAATTGGGCGTAATGGGAAAACTATTAACTCTATTAGAACTATTGTACAAGCTGCTTCATTTAATGAAGGTAATAAATTAGTAAAGATAAATGTTGACTCATATTAATAGAACTTTATGTTCTATTTTTTTGTATAATATGAACTTGATTTTTTTCTTTTTATAATATTTTTATAATTGATATGGAGGCTAAAAAAATGAGTAAAATAAAAAAATGTATATGCAAGAGAGATATTAGATTCTAGAGGTAATCCTACTGTTGAAGTAGAGGTTACATTAGAATCTGGAATAAAAGGTGTGGCTTCAGTACCAAGTGGAGCTTCAACTGGAAAGAATGAGGCTTTAGAACTTAGAGATAATGATAAGAGTAGGTATCATGGTAAAGGTGTTTTGATGGCTGTTAATAATGTTAATAATATTATTAAACCTTTATTAATTGGTAGGGATGCTTTGAATCAAGAAGAGATTGATAATTTAATGATAGAGAAAGATGGTACTGAAAATAAGAGTAATTTAGGAGCTAATAGTATACTTGGTGTTTCACTTGCGGTATTAAAGGCTGCTGCTTTATATAAGGGTGCTGAATTATATCAGTATTTAGGTGATACTTATAGTATGCCTAGATGCATGATGAATATTTTAAATGGTGGTGCTCATGCTAGTAATAAACTTGATTTTCAGGAGTTTATGATTGTACCGAGTAGAAGTATTTATCATGAAAATTTAAGAATGGGCTCAGAAATATTTAATTCTTTAAAAGATATATTGAAAGAGAAAGATTTGTTATGTGGTGTTGGGGATGAAGGTGGTTTTGCACCACAAATTGATGATGCTGATGAGGCTTTGGAACTTATTTCTTTTGCAATAGAAAATGCTGGTTATGTATTAGGCGAAGATGTTTATATTGCTCTTGATGTGGCTGCTTCAGAGTTTTATAATGAAGAAGAGGATATTTATTTATTAGAAGGCAAGAGATATAGTAAGGAAGAACTTGTTTGTTATTATAGAAAGTTAGTGGAAAAATATCATATTATTTCTATTGAGGATGGTATGGCTGAAGAGGATTATGAGGGATGGAGATTACTTACTGATAGTTTATCTGATATTCAGTTAGTAGGAGATGATCTTTTTGTTACTAATAAGAAATTATTACAGAAGGGTATTGATATGAATATTGCTAATGCTATATTGATTAAATTAAATCAAATTGGTACAGTAACTGAAACAATAGAGACTATTAATTTAGCTAGAGAGAATGGTTATAAAACAATAATTTCTCATCGCAGTGGTGAGACTGAGGATAATTATATAGCGGATTTTGCTGTTGGTTTAAATCTTGGTCAAATAAAGACTGGTTCAATGTCAAGAAGTGAAAGATTATCTAAATATAATAGATTAATTAGAATAGAGGAGCAAATATAATGAAGAAGTTAGTAGTATTTATGATACCGATATTATTACTTACGGCTTGTAGTAGTAATGAAGAAGATAAGATTGCTTATCTTGAATATAAGAATAATTTAGAGAAACAAGAGGTATTTTTGTGAAGAGGATAAGTTAGATTTTTAATGTTTATTTTTAATATTAGTAAAGATGGTGAGGAAATAACTAATTATAGTGTGATTATTAATGAGCCAAAGCTTAATATGCATAATGTTAAAGCTTTACTTATTTATGATTATATGATTGATGAGGCATATCCTTCTGTTGGAATAATGGATGAACCAGTAGATTTACTTGTTGATAGTGACGATAAGATAGAACTAAAGGGAAAGATACAAACTTCTTTAGATATTAGTAATATTAAATATAAATTATATATTGAGTATACTGATGATAATGGTGAAAAGTAATAAAATATATTATGATGTTAAGAGAGGATAAAATATGACAAAAAAAGTATATAAGTAATGTTATATACTTTTTTTGGTGATATGATGAAGGTTAAGGTTATTGATGAAGAACATGAGAAAGATTTAGAAAAATAGTATTAATTCTTTTTTATTAAAGATAATAATGTTGATATTATTGATATTAAGTTATCTAGTTCTTGTAGTATATATGGTGAAGAACAGATATATTGTTTTACTGCTCTTATTATGTATACTGAAATTAAAGAGGAATAGTGTCAAATATTTAATATTTTTTTCTTTATATAAAATAATATTTGTGTTATTATATATATAGGATGTGAAAAAAATGAGAACAAAGAAAATATTTTTTTAAATATGGTTTGTGATATACTTCCATATCTTTTTAATTGGGGTAGTTGGCATAATTAAAATGGATGTATTAATAAAATATATAGGTGATGTTGGTAATGGATATTATCAAACGATTAATCAGATTATTTCTTATGTGTTTTTAGCACAGGCAGGGTTTTCTGATGCTGTTACTTATAGTCTTTATAAACCTTTTGCTGAAAACAATAAAGATAATATTAATGCTATATATGGTGGAGCTAGAAAGGTATTTAAGATAATTGGTTTAATTATATTAGGAATAATCTTTTTGGTAACGATAGGATTACATTTATTTTATAATTTTGAGGATGGTTATGAAATATCAGCATTGATTTGTTTCTTTATTATTTCTACTTCTTATTTAATATCTTACTTTGGTAAGGGACAAACTTATATGGCGGTACTTAGTGCTGCACAAGAGAAGTATGTTTATTCTATTATATTTAATAGTGTTAAGTTATTATGTGATGTTTTTAATTGTTATTGTTACTGTTAAGTTTAGGTCATTAGAGTCTATTGCAATAGTTATTCTTATTATGAAAATATTAGAAGAAATTATTAATAGAATAGTAGTTAAAAAAAGAAATATCCTGAACTTCATGAGATAGCTAGAAAAAGATACTTCAATGGTGAAAATGACTAAGGATTTAGCTTGGACACAACTTGGTTATTTAATATTAAATAATATTGATGCTTTATTACTTATGGGTGCTAGTGGTCCTGTTATGGTAAGTATTTATACTTCTTATAATTATATTTTGAGATTTTTGACAGAGATTGCTTCAAGGGTGGAGTTATCTAGTGTTTATTCTTTTGGTAATGTTTTTGCTAAGAAAGAGGATAAGAAGGTTTATTCTTTATTTAAGGAATATATGATGATGTTTATTTTAATTGCTTTTAGTATGTGTTTGACTTTTATGATAGGTATTAGAGGTTTTATTACGGTATGGGTAGGTAAAGAGAATTATATTTTAGATTATTTGACAGTGGTTTTATTTACTAGTACTTCATTTCTTAATATTTTATATTTTCCTTTAGTAGCTTTAATTAATGCTGATGGTTTATTTAAAGATAATAAGAGACATATTTTTATTTGTGCTTTAACTAATTTAGTATTATCTTTATTATTGATTGGTAAATATGGTATTAATGGTATTTTAATTGGTACTTCAGTTGCATTTATTGTTAATATTATGCTTAAATCTAATTTAATATCTAAGAAGATTATGAAGAAAGTTCCACTTATTAAGATTTTTAAAATATTATATTGTTTCAATATTGTTATTTATATTAGCTACAATTATATGTAAGCCTATTGAACTATATTTCCTTATGAGTAGTGGTAGTTTTTATTTTTAGCAGTAGTTAAACTTGGTATAATATTTATAATTATTGCTATTTTAGTATCATTATTGTTATGGGTTATTAGTGATGATGCTAGAAATTTATTTAGAAGATTATATAATTTAATTAAGAATAAATTAAAAAAATAGAGTTATTTCTCTATTTTTTTCTTTATATTCTTCTAATTTATTAATAATACTTTCTTTGAATTTAGGGTAGGCTTTTAAATATTCTTTGATTAAGTAATTTACTCTCTATTTTTTCTTTGATTTTTTCTTTGAATTCTTCAGTATTGTCTTTCTTAATTTTTGTAATACTACTTTTTTTAATTTAAATGTTATATACATAGATGCTATAAAATCAGTGGTAAAGATAATCATTAATATTAAGCTGATTATATTTAGTGTATGGGTATTTATTTTTAGTAGAAGACTTTCAAAGAAAGGATTAGCATAATATACTAAAAAGCATCCTAGTAATCCAAAGAAGAAAGCATTGGTAAGACATACTCTACCATTGATATTAAATTTTCTAGTACTATAATCCCACCATCTAGCATTAAACATTTTTTCCATGATATAACTTACTATGTATTCAATAAAGGAACAGACCACTACTGCTAGTAAGAATACTGTTAGAGGGTTATCTTTATAATGGTTTAGATAAAATATCATTATGATACTAGAATAACCATATATAGGACAATATGGTCCTAACAGAAAGCCTCTATTTACTAGTTTTTTGTTTTTTGGGTATGTTACACATACTTCCATAAACCAACCAATAAATGAATAAATTAGAAATAATATAAAAATAAAAAAATATTTTTGTTCATAAACACCTCACTTTATTAGTATATCAAGAATTAGTTATTTTGTAAATAAGTCTATAAAAAAAGATAGTAAAATGGTTTATTTTTGTGATACAATAATATTATTGTTAGAGGAGATGGTATATTTATGAAAAAGAATGTTAACTGGTTTACAACCTAGTGGGGAACTTACTCTTGGCAGTTTGATTGGTAGTATTAGTCAGATGGTAAAATATCAGAATGAATATGATTCTTTTATGTTTGTTCCTGATATGCATGCTATTACAGTTAAACAAGATCCTAAATTATTAAAAGAAAGAATTATTAAGAATGTGGCTTTTATATATAGCTTGTGGATTAGATCCTAAAAAGAATACTATTTATATTCAGTCAGAAAATCTATATCATGCTAATTTATCTTGGGTACTAGAGTGTAATACTTATATTGGCGAGGCTTCAAGAATGACTCAATTTAAGGATAAATCGAAGAAACAGGAGAATGTATCGGTTGGTTTATTTACTTATCCAATACTTATGGCTGCGGATATTTTGCTTTATGATGCTGATTATGTTCCTGTTGGTATTGATCAAAAACAACATGTAGAATTAGCAAGAGATATAGCGGAACGTTTTAATAAAACTTATGGAGAAACTTTTAAAATGCCTGAACCTCTTATTCCGGAAGTTGGGGCTAAAATAATGGATTTATCTGATCCTACTAAGAAGATGAGTAAAAGTGATATTACTGGTAAGGGTGTTATTTATTTATTAGATGATGAAAGTGTTATTAGAAAGAAAATAATGTCTGCGGTTACTGATAGTGAGAATAAGGTATATTATGATGAAGTTAATAAACCTGGTATTTCTAATTTATTAGTTATTTATTCTTCTCTTAAAAAAAGATTAGTATTACAGATACAGAAGAATATTTTTAAGGATTATAATTATGGTAATTTAAAAAGAGAAGTAGCAGATGTAGTAGTGGATACTTTAAATGATATTAAGAATAAATATAATGAAATAATAAATAGTAATATGTTAAATGATATATTAGATAATGGTAGGGAAGTTGCTACTGGTATTGCTAAAAAGAAGACAGAAGAGGTATTTAGTAAAGTTGGTTTTGGTAGATATTAAAAGAATAGATTTTTATAATTGAAGTTGTAAAAATTAAAAGTAGACATAAAAGGAATGTGTCTACTTTTTTTGATATAATAAAAAGAAGAAAGGATAAAATAATATGAAAAGAAAAAGAGAAAAAAATAGAATTTGGACAACTAAAGAAAAAGAAAAAATTGTAATTCCAGTAATTGAATTTAAGAAAACGTTACAACAAACATGCAGAGAATATGACATAAGTAGTGGTTTATTAAGCAGATGGATAGAAAAATATAAAGCCGAGGGAATTAGTGGATTAGAAAATAAAAGGAAGCCAGGAAATCCAATGACAAAATATTTTACTACCAAAAAATTTAATAGTAAGGAAGAAGAATTAGAATACGAAAATATGAGATTAAAAATTGAGAATGAACGATTAAAAAAAGGTTACATTGTGAAAGGAGATGGTTCAATTGTAGTATTCAAGAAATAAAGCAAAAAAAGAATTTGAAATAATAGAATATTTTTAGTAAAAAAACTATTCCGTAAAAATCACTTTGTGAAATAATGAATGTTTCTAGAAGTGGTTATTATAAATGGCTTAAAAATAAAAATATATTGAATCAATATGAATTAAATAGAAAAACAATTAGGTGAATTAATATTAGATGTTCATAAAAAGAAAACCCAGTTACGGATATCATAGAATAAGAAAAATTATATTAGATGAAACCGGTTGGGTTGTTTCTGATAATCTAGTACATAAGGTATGTAAATCATTAAACATCAAATCTAAAGCTAAACATTATAAATATAAGAAACCTGGAGAAGAATCAATTAAATTTTTATAACGCAATAAATGGTAATTGGAAAAACAACACGACCATTTGAAAAAAATAGTTTCAGACACAACAAAGATATGGTTTTAAAAAGAAAACCGTATGATTGGACGTTTTATTTAGATGTTTTTAATAATGAGAGAGTTGGTTATGATGTTAGGGAATCAATGTATGGTAATGGTATATTAAATCATAAAAAAATGCCCTAAATTATATGCTGAATGAAAAAAATAAAAAAAGAGGATATAAAGACCTTGATACAATTTTTTTCACACAGATCAAGGTTCTGTATATTCCTCGGTGTCATTTAACAATATACTTAATTCTTATACTATAACACGTTCAATGTCGCGAGCCGGAACACCAACTGATAATCCAGTTATTGAATCTAAAAATGGTTGGCTCAAAAAAGAAATGTATATTGACTTTGACATAAATAATTATAACACAGTTCAGGAATTTATTGATGATATAGTTTATGATAACAATAATTTACGGCCAAGTTACGCTTTTAAATTATAAAACCCCAGTTGAATATAGAAATCAACTAGGATTTAATTAATGTTCTTTTTATTGTCTACTTTCTATTGACAAGTTCAATTTTATAATCTATTCTTTTTTTCATTTTATTATTTAGTATTATAAATTAAATATCTCTTTTGAGTACCTAATGGGTTTAATGCTCCGTAAACGTTGTTAAATGTATCCATAAATTCTCCATATACATTTCCGCGTCCATAATCTAAATAATCTGTGTTAACGTAATATATATTAATAGGACTGTAATCATTATTCGTTATTCCAGTGATTGTATGTCCGTTTATTGTAATGTAATGTCCAGTTGTATGACCGTTATACATATATAATGATGTTGTATTAGCGTGAAGAATTAATGGTCTATCATTATTAATATTTCTGTTAATTAAGTTGTAAAATTGAGCTTGGGTCAATTCGTCTCTTAAAATGTAATTATATTTATCATTGCTAGAAAGATACTTATTTAAAGTATTTTTTATTTGATAAACATAAGCAAATTGTCCAGATGCGCTATCTGTCATATCACTTGCATATTGAGATTGTGAAAGAGATGTTTTGTTTATATAATGTAATACTTGTTTTACATTAGCCGGACCACAATAATCTTGATTAAGTTGTTGAAAACTTTGTACATTTAATTTATTTACGAAGTATCTTGGCTGTACAATTGAAACAGTGTCCAGTTCTTCCTTTAATTGATTTATACTATTTAAATATTCATCAGTATATGGTGTTCCGTTAGAACAGTTTAAATCCAAGTCTGTAGGATCAATATTTTGCTGCAATGATGCAATTACTTCTGGTGTATATTTGCTATCGCATGTAGATTGTGCACTAACGTTAGTTACAGAAAAAGTAAATATCATTAATGCGAATAAAAATAATTTTTTGTTCATTTATGAACCTCCTTTTAATTAAAATAATAACCTTTATTTCTCCCCTGATTTTTTTATACTATTTAATCAATATAAAAATACCACCTACTTTCAGATGGTATTTGACATATTAAACTTATGATAACTTGTGAGACATTAAACAGCAAAAACCATCATTAAGAATAAGGCCAATACTGCACGACACTTTCTCCTAAATGAATTGTATACAAAAAAATAAGAAATGTCAATAATTTCGTATATTTTTTTAAAATTAGTGATATAATTAATTTGAAAATATATGAAAGGAGGTGTTCAATTTTTTTGAGAAAAAAATACCTGTAATTTTTGCTAATTGTTCTTTTTAGTTTCTTCAATTGTATATATAGTTTTTCTTACAGAAAAAAATACACAAATTGTAATAAAAAAATAATAAAAATGATGAACCAACGGTTGATAAAAAAAATAAAGTATCTAAAGAAAGAGAATATGATTGTACTTTTTACGCAAACCTATCATGTTGTAAATTTATTAGATGGTTACATAGCGGAAGTTCCTGAACTGTCATATGTAATACTGGATAAATTTTTAGATCATCAAGCAATTTCACATATTATTCCCACTAGTTTAAAAAATGAATTAGAAAATGATAAATACTATGAATTTACATATCAATTAAAAAGGAAAAGGATATATAGAAAATATGGATGATATTTTTCAGCAAATTTCTTCAACAGAACTTTATAGTCAGTCAGATGAAAAAACAAAAAAAGAAATATATAAAGATAAGAAAATGTTTGTCTATTTAGCTGTGAAAGAAACAGATAAAAAAGGTGTTAGCCAAATAAACGAAAATATATGTGAATAAAGAAATGATAGAAACTATTTAGCTAAAAAAACAATATCATAAATCTCAAAAAAATAACAAAGTGAATAACCACTTTCACTTTGCTTTTTTTATTTATAAGGAAAGTGCTTTTTGAAGGAATAAAAAAAGAGTGGTACCAAGTTGGCACTCACACAAAAAGGTATTTTTAAAAAAATCAGTTTTTTTAAAAATACTTCTTTGGAATAAATTTTTCATGATTACATCTTTGACAATTTAATGTTGGTACTATCTTTCTTATATCTTCATGAAATTTCTTTTTTGCAAACTCATCATAAATGAAGTCTGGTACATTTTCTTCAAATCCACATCTTAAGCATTTGGTTTTAACATCATTATCTGAATAATCTACATCTTCAAAATTATAATTAGGATCTAGAATATCATCAATTAATTCTCTTTTTCTTTTCATTATAAAAACATCCTCCTTAAAAAGTACTCACTCTTTAAGTATACCATAGTTGTTTTTACAAATTGGACAAGAAAGTGGATCAACATTAAAAATTAGTTATTATTTTTCATTCACCATTTATTGGCTTTTTCTTTAAATTCTTTAACTTTATCATTAATTATTTTAGTAAATGATTTATGACATTTAGTGCTATTACAATAAGCACCATAAAATCTAATATATTTAAAATTTTCTTCAGGAATATGAATAATTAATCTAGCAATAAACTCATAGGCATGTACTTTTCAATGACAATTTTATCATCTTCATGTCTTTGATACCAAAAAGTTACATATGTACCATCATAGTCTATTATTCTAGATTCAGCCATTACAGGTCTAGCAACATATCTTGTTACATATTTGATAAGTTCAATGTAATTTTTGAATTTAGATTTTGGTGCAAATACATAAAAACCTTCTTTGTGTTCTTTATACATTTTATTTTTTTACTTCATGAAATTCTTTAGTTCCAATGTCTTTTTTTCTAACAAATCTAAAAAGTACTTTCATAAATCTTTTTCTCTAAAAAGAAGCATAAGAAAAGAAATCTACTTTTACAAGGCCAGTTTTTACTAACACCGCCATCTAAAAGAATCATGTGAATATGTGGATTTCAAATTAGACTTCTTCCATAAGTATGAAGTATAGAAATAAACGCTGGTGTAAGAGGATTCTTTTTATATTTTTCTTCAAACCAACATTTGACAGTAATGGATGCTGCTTCAAAAATAAGGTTAAGTCTAGAACGATCTTCTCTAAAATAGCGACGAAGTTCTTTGGGAATGGTCCAAACAACATGTCTGTGAGGGAAATTAAACAGTTTAGAGAAAATGGAAATAGATCTATCTTCATTATATTTATTACCACATGAATAGTAAATTCTAGACTTACAAGTATTAGGAACGATTAAAGACTTATGATAGTTGGGACATTCATATTCAGTATAACCAAGAGAGAAAGTTTTACAATTCAAAACTTTATTAACATTTTTAAACACAACATCTCTAATGTTTAAACTTTTATATTTATTAATAAAATTATCCCAATGATCTTTTAGAATGTCTTTTATTTTAAATCTAACTTTTCTATCGTTTACTTTGTTTTTGTATAAAGTGAAGTCTATATCATCTTCAGTGCAAATTATATTTTCTTTCATATTACTACCATACCTTAATAATATTATAACAGAACTTGTGGTAAATGAAAACATCTCCCATAAGGGAGATGGCGATGAAACGAAGTTTCATTCTTTTTTTCAATATATGTTTCTTTTGTTTATTGTTATATTATAGTTATTTAATTTATCTAGAATATCTTTTTGAGATAATGACATTATAGGTAATTTTTATCTTTAAATGTTTTATTTATGATATGACTATCTGTTTAGGAGATAATCTATATTTTTTTATGTCATTATAGGTAAAGGTAATATTTATATCATAACCTTTAGTTAGGGTAATGATGTTATTAGGGGTAATTACTTCTCTTGCTACTTTAGCATAGGCTCTAGTAAGGGGTCCTACTCCTAGTTTGACACCTCCAAAGTATCTTACTACTATTATTAGTGTATAATTTAGTTTATTATTGATAATTTGATTAAGAATAGGGATTCCTGCTGTTTTTGATGGTTCGTTATCATCAGATGATTTGATATCATTATCTATAACATAACCATAGCAATAGTGGGTAGCAGATGGATAACTTTCTTTTGTTTTATTTAGATATTCTTTTACTTCTTCTTTAGTATATACTCTATATATTAATGAAATAAATTTGGAATATTTGATGGTTTCTTCATATTTATTGTTATTTTTTTAATACTATACATATAATCACCATATTTATTGTATCAAACTTTTTAATGTAAAAATCTAGTGGTTAATTTATTATATTTTTTTCTGTGGAAAATTATGGGATGTAATTGACTTTGGTAGTGGTAAATGTTATAATTTATAGCGTAATATTTGTAAGAAATAACATAAAATATTAGATGGAGGTATATATGTTGAAATTACTTAAGAATCTTGATAAGAGAGATTATTTTTTTGCTTTTTATTAGTGCTATTTTTGATTGTTGTTCAAGTATGGTTAGAACTTAAAATGCCGGACTATATGTCTAATATTACACAACTTGTTCAAACTAAGGGGGCTTCTATTAACGATATATTAAGAGAAGGCTCTTATATGCTTTTATGTGCTTTAGGTAGTTTAGTGTCAGCTTTTGTTGTTGGTTATTTTACTTCTACAATAGCGGCTTCTTTTTCTTATCGTACAAGAGGGAAGCTATTTAGAAAAGTAGAGGATATTAGTACTTATGAGGTTAAGAAGTTTTCTCCTAGTAGTTTGATTACTAGGACTACTAATGATATTACACAAATTGAGTTTCTTATTGCAATGGGGCTTAATTTAATTATTAAGGCTCCTATTACAGCGGTATGGGCTGTTACAAAGATTGTTAATAAGAGTATGGAGTGGAGTATTTTAACGGGAATTGCTGTTCTTGTTTTACTTATTACTATTATAATTATTATGGTTATTGTAATGCCTAGATTTAAGATTGTTCAAGAACTTATTGATAAGGTTAATATGGTTATGAGAGAGAATTTATCTGGTATAAGGGTTGTTAGAGCTTTTAATGCTGAAGAATATCAGGAAGATAAGTTTGAGAATGTTAATAATAAACTTACTAATCAACAGATGTTTAATCAGACGGCTTTTAATTTTTTAAATCCTATTATGTATATTGTTATGTATTTTTTAACTTTAGGTATTTACTTTATTGGGGCTATTCTTATTAATAATGCTGGTATGAGTGATAAGATTGTTTTATTTGGTAATATGATTGTTTTTTCTTCTTATGCTATGCAAGTTATTATGTCATTTTTAATGCTTGCTATGATATTTATGATGCTTCCTAGAGCTAGTGTATCCGCTAGAAGAATTAATGAGGTTTTAGATACGGATATTAGTGTTATTGAGGGAGATGTTATGGATAATTCTAATGGTATTAGGGGAACTATTGAATTTAAGAATGTTTATTTTAAGTATCCTGATGCTGATGAGTATGTATTAGAGAATATTTCTTTTAAGGCTAATCAAGGTGAGGTTGTGGCATTTATTGGGTCTACTGGTAGTGGGAAGTCTACTTTGGTTAATTTGATACCAAGATTTTATGATGTTACTAGTGGTGAGATATTAGTAAATGGTATTGATGTTCGTAATTATAATTTTGAGTATTTGAATAATATTATTGGTTATGTTCCACAAAAGGCTACTTTATTTTCGGGTAATATTTTATCTAATATTACGATGGGTAAGAATATTCATGGTAAACCTTCTAAAGATAAGATAAAGGATGCTATTAGGGTATCTCAGGCAGAAGAGTTTATTTCTAAATTGGATGGTAAAGAGAAGGCTCATATTGCACAGGGTGGTACTAATGTTAGTGGTGGTCAAAAACAAAGGTTATCAATAGCAAGGACAATTGCTAGAGATCCTGAAATATATATTTTTGATGATAGTTTTAGTGCTCTTGATTATAAAACAGATAGTGTTTTGAGAAGTGAACTTAAGAAATATAGTAATGCTACTGCGTTAATTGTGGCTCAAAGGATTGGTACTATTTTTAATGCTGATAAGATAGTGGTTCTTGATAATGGTAAATGTGTTGGTATTGGTACACATAAGGAATTAATGAAAAAATGTAAGGTGTATAAAGAAATTGCTTTGTCACAGGTATCAAAGGAGGAACTTGAGAATGTCTAGTAATAATGTAAATAAAAAGAATAATTCTTCTAGAGGTCATGGTGGTATGAAAGTAGTAGAGAAGCCTAAAGATTTTATGGGTTCTATTAAGAAACTTATTGGTAGTTTGAGGGATTTTAAAGTACTTATATTTGTTGCTATTGTATTAGCGGGGTTATCTTCAATTTTATCGTTAGTTACTCCTAATAAACTTAGTGATTTAACTGATGAGATTAGTAATGGTATAACTATTAATACTGATAATATGAAATTGGTAGTAGAGGATATTTCTTCAGGTATGAGTAAAATTAATGAGGTATTAGGTATTGATATTAATAATGAAACTATATATAGGGTTAATTCTTCTTCTATTGATATTGAGGATAAGAATTTATTTAATGTTATTCTTGGTAAAATTAGTGAAGATAAGGATAATTCTTTTGTATATTTTAGTGAGATTCCTGATAGTGTTCTTGATTTGATAGTTAGTGATAGTACTTATAATGGTGTTTATATAAGTAAAGATGATAAGATTAAATCAATTAGGGCTTTTAAAGATATTGATATTAGTAATAATAATTATGTTGGGGTTAATAATTTTGCTGATAGTGTTAAAGAGGTTATATTTCCCAGTACTTTTATTAAAAAAGTAGAAGTTAGTACTGATGATAAGGTTAAGTTTATTACTATTATGTCTAGTTATGATAGTTCTTCAGTTAATGAGATGTATAAGGCTATTGATAGTTTACCTAGTAGTATTGTAGATATTATTAGTCCTAAAATGAATATGAATAAGATTAAGAATATTACAATATTACTTGCTTGTTTATATATTGTTAGTGCTTTATTTAGTTATATTGAAGGTTTATCAATGATTAGGGTAGCTAATAGGTATGCTAAGAAGCTTAGAACTAGTATATCAGAGAAGATAAATAAGTTACCTCTTAAATTTTTTGATCATAGTTTATCTGGTGATATTTTATCTACTGTTACTAATGATGTTGATACGATAGCACAGTCTTTAAATAATAGTTTATCTACTTTAGTTGCTTCAATTACTTTATTTATTGGTTCTATTATTATGATGTTTGTTACTAATTATATTATGGCTATTACTGCTATTGTATCTAGTTTTATTGGTTTTATACTTATGTTTATTATTCTTAATAAGTCACAGAAGTATTTTACTGCTAGACAGAAGGAACTTGGTAAGTTAAATGGTTATATAGAAGAGGTTTATAGTGGTCTATCTGTTATTAGAACTTGTAATGCTAAGGAAGAGACTATTAAAGAGTTTGATAAGCTAAATGATAAGTTATATGATTGTAATAGAAAGAGTCAATTTTTATCTGGTCTTATGGGACCAATAATGGGATTTATTGGTAACTTTAGTTATGTTGCTGTATGTATAGTTGGTGCTTTACTTGTTAGTAAGGATATGATTTCTTTTGGTACTATTGTAGCATTTATTCTATATATTAGATTATTTACTAATCCTTTATCACAAATTGCTCAGGCTATGACTTCATTACAAAGTACTGCTGCTGCTAGTGAAAGGGTATTTAGTTTACTAGAGGAAGAAGAGATGAGTAGTGAAGATGATATTACTAAGAAATTAGATAAATATAATGTTAAGGGTAATATTGAGTTTAAGAATGTTAAGTTTGGTTATGATGATGATAAAATTATTATTAATGACTTTACTGCTAAAGTTAAAGCTGGAGAGAAGATTGCTATTGTAGGTCCTACTGGGGCTGGTAAAACGACTATGGTTAATTTACTTATGAAGTTTTATGATATTAATGATGGTGATATTTTTAATAGATGGTACTTCTATTAAAGATATTAAGAGAAGTAATGTACATAGTTTATTTACGATGGTTCTTCAAGATACTTGGTTATTTAATGGTACAATTAGAGAGAATATTATTTATAATAATAAACATATTAGTAATAAAATGGTAGAAGATGTATGTAAGGTAGTAGGAGTAGATCATTTTATTAAGACTTTACCTAATGGTTATGATAGTGTTATTTCAGATAATGATTCGGTATCTTCTGGTCAAAGACAACTTCTTACTATTGCTAGAGGTATGATTAGTGATAGTCCTTTCTTAATTCTTGATGAGGCTACTAGTAATGTTGATACGAGAACTGAAGAGTTAGTTCAAAAGGCTATGGATAAGCTTATGGAGAATAAGACTTCATTTATTATTGCTCATAGATTATCTACGATTAAGAATGCTGATTTAATTCTCGTTATGAAAGATGGTAATATAATTGAAACTGGAAATCATGATGAGTTAATGAAGAAGAATGGTTTTTTTATGCTAATTTATATAATTCTCAATTTGAAAAAGGCTAATAATTAATATTAGTTTTTTTCCTTTTTTGTATTGCAAATATAATTATTTTTATGTTATTATTTATATGTAAGGTAAAAGAAATAGAAATAATTGGTTTGTAGAATTTACTAAAAAGATCTCAATTAATTCGCAAATCAAAGAGAGGAGGCCCTAACCATGAATAATATTTGTATATGTGAATTAAATAATGTTAACTACAAGTTAACTCAAAAATATAAAAGGGGGGTTATATTATACCTTATAAATAAAGGGAATAAGACTAAATATAAAGACTATGAAATAACTAGTATTAACTACTGGTGATTTTTTTCATAGTCTTTTTATAATGGGAGGAGTTATATCATGAAAGATTATACAAAGAAACAAAAAAAATATTAATAATATTAGGGGTAGCGGTATTTATATTAATAGGATCAGGACTTACATATGCAGGATTAATGTGGGCTACATCTAATCCTATTAACATAGGATTAACAAGTGGATGTTTTGAAATAAACTATACACCAGGAGGAGCTATTAATAATGCTAATGTAGAAGTAATGAATGAGAGTACTTTGATAAGTAATAATAAATTTACTATAACAGATGGTATAGCACTTACTTATGCTAATGTAGGTATTAAAAGTACATGTACTATAGAAGGATATGGTTCATTATATCTAAATGTAACAAGTTTATCTAGTGCCTTTTCTACTGGAAGTAGTAAAGGATCACTTAAGTATGCTATACTTAATAATACAAGTAGTAGTACAAACTTAACAGTAGCAGGTCTAAAAGGCCAATCATTTGATATAATAAAAACAGGTACTATAACAAGTACAGGTACAGTAAATATATTAACTAAACAATTATCTAATACATCACAATATAAATATTTAATAGTATTCTATATAGATGGTTCAAAGATAGGTAATGATGTAATAGGAGCCTCATTTGCAGGTAATATCAGTGCAGATGCTCATCAAGGAGAATTTAGTGAAGCTAAGGCAACATTGACATCTTTAAATTTATCACCCTCTAGTGGAACACCTAACTTTACTAAAACAAGTATAGCAGATGGAACTAATGGAATATATAAAGCTATAGATGATTTAGGTACTAGTTATTATTTTAGAGGAAATGTAACAAATAACTATGTAAAATTTGCTAATAAATACTGGAGAATAATAAGAATAAATGGAGATGGAAGTATTAGAATGATATATGCTGGTACTAGTGCTCATGCTAATGGCTATGATGACTCTAGTGCTAATGATATGAGTATTGGTACTTCAGTATTTAATTCAAGTTATAATGATAATACATATGTAGGATATATGTATGGAACTGCTGGGGCAACAACATATGCAAACACACATAGTAATACAACTAATAGTACTATAAAAACAAAATTAGATTCATGGTATGATACAAATATTGTAAATACTGGAAATGAAGGGTATATTGCTGATGCAATATATTGTAATGATAGAAGTGTATCATCAGGTACAGGTATCGGAACAATAGTAACAGATTATGCAGCAAAAATAAGAAGAAATAATGGACAACCAACATTAAAGTGCACTAATAATAGTGATAAATTTACAAAGAGTACAACAATAGGAAATGGAAAACTAACCAAAATGATAGGACTAATTACAAGTGATGAAGTAATGTATGCAGGTGGAACAACTTCTAATAATCAAGAATATTATTTATATTCAGGATTTTGGTATTGGACTATGGCACCATATTCGTTCGCGTCCGGTAATGCTAGTGTCGATAGTGTGAATGGCAGTGGCAATCTCGGCCACAGCGATGTTAATAATACTTCCGGCGCCGTCCGCCCGGTAGTTTCTCTTAAATCTGATGCTATATCAGGAGGAAGTGGAACAGCAGAAAGTCCATTCCTTGTTGGATAGAAAGCAAGATATGTATCTTGAATCTGAATAAGCCCAGTGAAACCCTTTTCACTGGGCAGGCAAGATATGTTCGGTAGTGGATGAAGTACAGATATGGAGTCGTGGTATGGTTATTCGCCGTAAGGCGAAAAATTAAATATGGTATATATAAGATTATATATATAGGGATATGCTAATTTTGGTGGCTGTCGTTTAGGTGCTTGTCCGGCTCCGCGTCCGGTAATGCTAATGTCAATAATGTGAATAACAATGGCAATCTCAACAACAACAATGTTAATAATACTTCCGGCGCCGTCCGCCCGGTAATTTCCTCGAAAGAACAACAAAAGGTTAAACTCATAACAAAGTAATATTTGCTATTAGGTGTTTGGCTTGGAAAATCAATTAGGAGGAAACAAGTATATTCCTTGACTTAGTCTAAAAAGGGTATAGTTCTAATTATAGGTGCTAGTAGGAACTTCCGAACAGGCCTATAATTTAGGAACTATATATGGTGACGTTATGGAAGAATTTAAATTATTAAATAAAAGTAAGATGTTACTAAAGTATGTAGAAAGTAATATACTAATCAATATCCCTAAAATGCATTCTAGTTATCGCAAAGGTATTGAAGATAATATGATACAGTTAAATTATAATATTATTAAGGCTAACATTAATACTGGTAGTATTAGAAGTAAATATCAAAAAGGAAGTATTAGTTAATATAGGTATGATAGATTTATATTTAGATTTACTTCTTGATATTAATGTTATTAATAAAAAGAAATTTATGGTTATTATTAGAATGCTAAATGAAATAAGAAAAATGGCTAATAGTTGGATACTTAGTGAAAAAGAATTAATAATTTATATGATAAGATGATTAGTTATAGTAATATTTTTATTTGTATTTAATAATGTTAAGAATAGATGTCATAATAAGAATAAATTAATGAAATTTATTAGATTTAAGAATTGTTATTTATATGATATATTAGAAAAAAAATTAAGAAATAATTCTTATTCTTTTTTTCTAATTATCATATTTTTTTAATTCATGAAAAGAAATATAGAATTATTATGAGTGAAACTATTAGTGATAAAATAGTTAATCAGTTAGTAGGTTATTTTATTCTATTACCTAGTTTTAAATGCTTAATAGATAGTAATATTGCTACTAGAAAAGGTAGGGGTTCTAGTTATGGTTATAGGTTATTTGAGAAGTATGTTAATGATATTGGTACTAATAAGAATATATATGTTCTTAGAATTGATATTAAGAAGTATTTTTTTATAATATTAGTCATGTTATTCTTCTTTCTATGTTAGAAAGAAGAATAAAGGATAAGAAAAGCTATTAATATATTAAAAAAAGATTATTGATTTAACTGATTATGATTATGTTAATGATAATATTAAGAAATTGATTGATAAAGAAATAGGTAGAGTAAATAGTTTAAATATTAGTATTAGAGAAAAAGATAAATTAATTAATGAACTTAAATCTATTCCTTTATATAGAAAGGGATATGGTCTTAGTATAGGTTGTTTAACTAATCAATTAATGGCTATATTTTTATTTAAAATGATATTGATCATATTATTAAAGAAGAACTTAATGGTAGTAGGTATATTAGATATATGGATGACTTGTATTTGATTAGTGATGATAAGGGTTATTTAGAATGTTGTTTTGATAGAATTAATGATGAATTAAATAGGATTGAACTTAATATTAATAATAAGAGTGGTATATATAGGCTTAAGGAAGGGGTTAGTTTTTTAGGTTATACTTATACTCTAACAAGTAATAAATTACTTGTTAGGTATGATAATAATACGATAAGAAGAATAGATAAGAAACTTAAATATTTATTTGATAATGACTTTAATAGTTATTATAGTAGTATATCTAGTTATAAGGGGTATTTTATTAGGTGTAATACTAATTTATTTTTTGATAAGTATAATTATTTATGTATTTATAATAATTATGATAAGTATAGGATTATAAAGAAGAGATATAAGGGTTATATTGTGTTTATTAAGGTTAAGAATAGGTATTATACTTATGATGATGATTTGATTTATATTAATGGTTTATTTGGTACTAATGTTTATTATTTTTAAATATTATAAGTTATTATATATAAAGATGGATTATGTTATTTTAGAGGGTAATTGTATTATGTTATATAAATATTGTAAAGAAAATGTAAAATGATTGGGATTTTTACTTGAATTAGTTTTATTTTTTTATGATAGTATTTATATGAAAGGTAGGAGGTTAAATATGAAAAAAATGTTAAAAATGGAGGTTTAATACTAGGTATTATTGGTGCTTTAGTTATATTAGCTGGTGGTACTTATGCTTATTATAAATGGTCTAGTACTACTAATATTGATGTTAGTATTACTGTTAATGGTTCTGTTGTTACTTTTAATGGTAATGCTGCTTTAGTTGGTAATGATTTGATTCCGGTTGCTTCTAAAGATGAGGGACTTAGAAAAGATATTACTGTTAAGGCTACTAAAACTGGTAGTACTATGAGTTTATTCTTAGATCTTACTACTATGCCTGCTGGGTTAAAAGATAGTACATTTAAGTATGAACTTGTTAAGACTTCTGGTAGTACTGCTACTACAAAGAAGAGTGGTAATTTTGGTGCTTATAATGCTAGTTCTAATGCTAGTGGTATTAGTTATGCTAGTAGTGGTACTACAAGGCTTACTTTACTTACTGATGAACCAGTTGCTACTACTGAGGAGAAATATTCATTGTATTTATGGATTGATGGTGAATCTGGTGATAATAGTTCTGCTATGCAGAATCAAAAATTCTCATTTAATTTAAGTGCTACTGGTAAAGGTGCTATTCTTAATAAATAAGGAGTATTTATATACTTCTTTTTTGGGTAATATTATAGGTTTTTTTATTAATATTATATATTGGGTGATTATCTTGAAAAGGGATAGGGTTATACTTATTGTTGCTATTGTTTTTACTTAGTTTATTTGGTCTTATTATGATTTATTCTGCTTCTAATGTATGGGCTAGTTATAAGTTTAATGATTCTTGTAAATATTTAAAGATGCAGGGGTTATTTTTTTGATAGTAGGGTATATTCTTTTTATTTGTGGTATCTAAAATACCTTATTCTTTATATAAAGATAAGGCTAATATTATATTTATTATATGTAGTATTTTATTAGTTCTTGTTTTAATTCCTGGTATTGGTACTGTTAGGAATGGTAGTAGGAGTTGGTTTGGGATTGGTAGTTTTGGTATTCAACCTTCGGAGTTTACAAAACTTGGTCTTATTATTTTTACTTCTAAATATTTGGCTAATAATAATAGGATAGTTAAGGATATTAAAAGTGGGGTATTACCTATACTTAGTGTTATTTTGTTTATTTTTTTTCTTATTATGTTAGAACCTGATTTTGGTACTGGTGTTGTTATTGTTATGACGATTATTGTTTTATTATTTGTTAGTGGTGTTAAGATGGGCTTTTTTGTTAAGATGGGTGTTCTTGGTTTAATTGGAATAGCGGCCCTTGTTATTATTGCTCCTTATAGGATGCAGAGAATTGTTTCTTTTCTTAATCCTTGGAGTGATCCGTTAGGTAGTGGTTTTCAAATAATTCAATCTTTATATGCTATTGGACCAGGTGGTTTATTAGGTCTTGGTTTTGGTAATTCAGTACAAAAACACATTTTTTTATTTGCCAGAACCGCAGACGGATTTTTAATTTTTTCAATTATTAGTGAAGAGTTTGGTTTTTATGGGGGTTTTTAATTGTTTCTTTGTTATTTATGACGATTATTTATATTGGTTTTTAAGATTGCTATGAAAGTAGAGGATTTATTTGGTAAGTATTTAGCTTTTGGTATTACTTTTGGTTTAGCTTTTCAAGCTATGCTTAATCTTATGGTTGTTACTAATCTTATTCCTGTTACTGGTGTGACTCTTCCTTTTCTTTCTTATGGTGGTAGTAGTCTTCTTATTACTATGTGTAGTATGGGTATTTTATTAAATATTAGTAGTAATTGTTCTTAAATTATGTTATAATAAAGGTCTATGAGAGGGTGATATTTATGAGTTTAGAAGGGTTATTAAATAATACTAATATTGTAATGACAATTAATCAAAATATGGATACATTACTTTGCTATATACCAGAAATAGAAGAGATGATAGGGTTTGATCAAAAGCATCCTCATCATCATTATGATTTATGGAATCATACTTTACTAGCTCTTTATATTGCAGAAGAGAATGGTTTTTTAGATTATGATGTGAGACTTGCTTTATTACTTCATGATATTGGTAAGCCGGTATGTTTTATTGATGGTGATATTCGTCATTATTATAATCATTCTTTATATTCTGCTAAAATAGCTAAAAGGTTTTTTAAAAGAACTAATTATTCTAAACAGTTTATTAAAAAGGGTATTATTTTTTTAATTAAAAAAATCATGATTGTCCAATATCAGATATTTTTAATTGATAAGGATCCTTTATTGGCAAAAAAATTATATGAAGTACAGTATTGTGATTCTCTTGCTCATAATCCTAAATATTTAAAGAAAAGATTGGATTATTTAAGTGGAACAAAAAAATAAAATTGATTAAAAAGGGGGATAACTAAATAGTTTGTTTTTGGTTGATAAAAAAATTTAGTAGTAATTTTTTTGTTAAAGTGTGCTATAATATATAATCACTTGAAGGAGGGGATATTTTATGTCTTTAAAAAGATATTTTTAAGTGGTGAAAATGTAGTAGCTAATATTAATGAAAATATGGATAAGATATTATCTTATATTCCAGAGATTTCTTTTCTTATTGGTTTTGATCAAAAAGATCCTGATCATAATTTGGATTTATGGAATCATACTTTACTAGCTCTTTATTATTCTGATGATGAGTTTGATGTTAGACTTGCTTTATTACTTCATGATATTGGTAAACCTTATGTTTATAAAAAAATTATAATAATAAGGGTAAAAAAAATATAGTAATTTGGCAGAAGAATCTGCTAGAATTGCTAAATTTATTCTTAAAAAGATTAGGTTTTGATAGTACTTTGGTTAATAGAGTTGTGTATTTGATTAATAATTATGATAAAAAGAATTAATAATAATTTGATTTTTTTAGTGATATTGAAGTAGCGAATAAATTACTTAAAAGTACAATATTGTAATGCTCTTGCTCATAATTCTAATTTTTTTATGAGAAGAAAAAAACCTTATTTATATACTGTTAAGCAAAAAAATAATAAAAAGTGAAGAAACAAGATTATATTATTAGTCTTATTTCTTCTTTGTTTCGAATCTTTGATAATATTTTTGGCTGTTAAGTATACTATTTTTATGATTGTTATTAATGGCTATTTTTTTACAAAAGGCTTTACCACCAATAGTTAAGGCAGCGATAATAGCTGTTACTATTAAAGTCGTGTAGAAGATATTTAGGTTATAGGTATTTGCAAGAGAAGTTGCTACTGCTACTCCTGCAGATCCTGATATAATACCACATATATCACCAATTACATCGTTACAAAATGATGATACTTTATCAGCGTTCTTTTTAAATGATACGGCTTTTTTGGCTCCTTTTATTTTTTTTGAACTCATAGCATGAAGGGGTTCTTCATTACTTGATGTTACTGCTACTCCAATCATATCAAATATTATTCCTATTAAAATAAAGGTTATTAGAATAATAATACCTATTAGTATAGGAACAGAAGGCATTATTGATTCTGATATGAATGAGAAGAGTAGTGAGATAAAGAAGGCTAAAATTGTTACTATTATTGGCCAAGTATTTCTTTTTTTGTTTTTTTCATAATTTCCTTTCTATATTATAATAAAAAGGCCTTTTTGGGCCTTTACTTCATAAAATGGCAATTTCTATAGTTAACTTTATGTCTTAGGTCAAGTAGGATTTCCCTATCTTCTACTAATTCGTTACCAAATTAGTGGTTTCCCTTTAAAGAAGATAATATATTGTTACCAGGTATATGACTTGATTACCACTTAGTACATACTGTAATCCCATAGAAATGTCACTCTAGGAGATTTCCTCAAGCAATTTCTTACTATTAATTCTTTTTTTGCAAATATAGTTTCAAATTGCAATATTAGATAAATCTAGCTAGGATGTATCTAACTGATCAATTATTCCCCATATTCACTCAAGACAAGCTACGCTACTCGCAAGTTTCCCCACATAGTAGGTTTAATCCTAGTTCGTATCTTGATATTATTACAAAACACAAAGTTAGGTCTCCACGAAAATTGGGGTAGTATCATATGCCGTTATGACCGCCCAAGTTTCTTACCTTCCAGCATCCACCCTAAGTTGGGCACAGAAAGCAGACACAAGAAGTTTCACAGGTATGCTCTTTAGTGATTTTTTAGGTTCACCTTCATAATAAGTTAAATTGACTAGAATAATGTGCCATCACTTGTACTAGATTATAACAAAATTATTTATTTTTGTCAATTAATCACTATATTATATGCAAAAATACTAATCTTTTTTTGATTAGTATTTTTTTCTATATAACTAACAATTATATACATTAGGTAAGAGACTATCATTAATATTATGATACCAGAAATAACAAGATTTAAATTAAATACTTGAGATCCATAGTTTATTAGATATCCTATACCTTGTTTTGATACAAGAAATTCTCCCATGATAACACCTATTAGAGTCATGCTTATATTTATTTTTAAACTACTTATGATAGTTTGATAACTACTTGGTAGTATGACTAGTTTAAATATTTGGTATTTGGTAGCTGAAAATGATTTTAGTAAGTTTATTTTATTTTTATCAGTAGAGATAAAACCATTATAAACAGTTATTATTGTTACTATTACAGATATTAGAAGAGCCATTATTATTATTGATTTGATATTGGCTCCAAAAAAGATTATTATTATAGGTCCTAATGCTATTTTTGGTAGGCTATTTATTATGGTTAGATATGGATCTATTACTTTATATAGAAAAATTTGAATACCAAAGAATGATAGCAATTATAATACCTATTATTGTTCCTAAACTAAATGATTTTATTGTTTCGTATATTGTAGTCCAAATATTATTAAATAAATTGTTATCATTATATAAGGTTATAATTGTTTTTTTACAACATTACTAGGTGATGATGTGATAAAAGTGTTTATTATTTTGAAATCTGCGAGTAATTGCCATGTTATTATGATAGTGGCTAAAAATGGCTATTTGCATAAGTAAGATTAGTATTTTTCTTTTTCTTTTTTTAAATATTGTTTATGTTCATTACTATACATGAATATCAATATCCTTCCATATATCATTATAGTAAAAATCTAAATTCTTTTTGATTTCTGTTGTTAGTTGGGGATGATTTGTTTTCCATTTCAATATTATATATTTTTTTTACTTTAGCAGGTCTATTGGTTAAGACAATTACACGGTCTGCCATTGATATTGCTTCTGCTATATCATGAGTTATCATAATAGTGGTCTTTTTTTCTTTCTTTATTATTTTCCATACATCATCTGATACTGCTAATCTTGTTTGATAGTCTAAGGCTGAAAATGGTTCATCTAAAAGAAGAATATCTGGTTCTATTGCTAAAGTTCTTATTAAGGCTACTCTCTGAATAGAGTGAAGACACTTTTTTAACTTTTTTCTTGTTTAAGTGTGGCATGATACATCCACTAATTTTAGTTTAACTTTAAATATTTAATAGAGTTATTTGCTTTCAATTAATTTGTTATCATCTTTATATTGATAATTTAGGACATTTTCTTTTGAAATAGCAGATGTTTTTGTTTCTTCTTCATATACATCTCTAGCACCTTTAGCAACTCTTCCACCACGTTTTGCAACTTTCATATTCTCACTTAATCCTTGTGGATGTTCATTTTTAGCAATATCACGAGCGGCAATCTCACCAATGTTAGTTAATGCAATTTCAATATCGGTCATGTTATCTCTTAAAGATTCTTTTCTTAAACCTTTATATGCTTTGTATTCAGAAGCTTTCATTCCAGACCAACCTTTATATATTTCATTTGTAAGTAGAGCATATTCAACTGGTTTTTCAATGCCACCATTTTTCCATATATCAGTTAGTTTAAATCTATCAACAATACCTGTTAATCTTTTCTTTATCCATTCATCAGTATAACCTTTATTACGATAATAGTTTACAATTCTATTAGCAGCTATTTCTGGATCAAATATTTCATCAATTCTTTCACTACCTAAATTAGCTAGCCAAACTTTAAATGGCTCTGCCTTAGGACTAGGAACTGATTCTATAAGTCTAAAAATCCATTTGGTACTTAAAGTATCAGTATTTCTCATTTTGCCATCTTTAGCTTTTAGTTTCAAACTCCGACAATTTGTCGGAAGTTCACTTCCTTCATCTTTAATTAATCTTCTTTTAAGGGTTGTCCAATAATCACTAGAATCTTTACTATCAGTTAAGATAGCAATAACATCAACTACACTAAAAATAATATTCTTCTTTTTCACTATCCCAAATGCTTCTAATTTCTTTTACCTTCAAATAGATTAGTAATTGTTTCTAATTTGTTTTTGTTCCATTTTTTTCACATCCTTTCTCTATATTTTTTTAAGAGTGTTTCAACTTGTAGAAAAATTGACAAGTTAAATTTTTAATTCGATAACCAACACTAATAATAACATCTAGGTTATAAAGTGATATATGGTTATCCAAAATTGTAAAGTGCATTTTTTGCACATTGCTTCTTTACTGTGTATTTGGAATTAGAATAGAGAATAAAATCTCTATTCAAAATTCCATTTAATTTGTATATCTCTACTTTTTGATTTCTTCATTTAACTTTCCAATATAGATTTTTATCTATAAATTCATCAACAGCAACTTTATTTAATTCTTCTAATTTTTTTGATATTTATTAAATATTTCTTTATTATTTTTTGAAGATTCTTCTCTCATTTTTATAATAAGCAATTTCATTATTGATAGATTTAATTTGGTCTTTGTATTTGTCTTCATCATTGTTATAATTTGTAATTAAATCTTTAAATTGTTCTCCTGTAATAATACCATTAACTTTATCTTCATAAAGATTTCTTAAATAATTTTTTTGGTTTTGGCAATTTTGTTATTAATATCATCTTGCTGTTTTTCTCTAAAAGATATAATTTTTTTATTAAATCTATTTTTTTTCTTTTTTGAATCTAAATTTTTTTAATTCATTTTTCATCATAAAAATTTTTTTGAATTTTCTTATTAATTGCATCTAATACTAGATTTGCAAGTTCATCGTATCTAATTGATGATTTGTTTTCGCAATCATCATAACCATCACGATTATTAGAACAAACTAAATATTCGTGCTTTTTAGTGTTCTTTTTTCTCATATAATGCTCACATTCTAAACAAAATACCTTACCAGAGAAGATATGAACAACACCTGTTGCTTTCATAGGTTTAGTTCTTTCTTTCATAGCAACTTGTACTTTGCTAAATGTTTCTTCATCAATGATAGCTTCGTGTGTGTTTAGGGTTTTTTTATCCATTCTGCTTTATTTTTTTATTTCTAATCTTATGGTTTTTATAACTAACAGTAGTCCTTTTGCCTTGTATTAAATGTCCTAGATAAATTTCATTTGTTAGAATTGTTTTAATGGCATTTGTAGTCCATTTTATTTCTTCACGAGGTCTATTACTAATTACATTTAATTTAATACCTTTTCGATATTTATAAAGGGAAGGACAAGGTATTTCTTTACTATTTAAATATTTAGCAATACCTGTAAACCCTAAACCTGTTAGATATAGATTATAGATATTTTTGACAATTTCAGAAGCAACTGGATCTACTATTAATTTGTTATTGT
The DNA here is from genome assembly GCA_022009835.1 of Bacilli bacterium. Lineage (GTDB taxonomy): Bacteria > Bacillota_I > Bacilli_A > RF39 > UBA660 > CAG-302. The sequence continues at coordinate 503,827 of CP091726.1, forward strand.
CGTTTGGATCAATCTCATAACCAAATGAGGCGAAAGGAGAAATGAATTCTCCTTGTTTCATTTTGGAATTAAAAGCACTTCTTATATTGTTTGAAACATCTTCCAAGTACCATTCATTAACTAGACCATTTATTTGTCTTGATTTCTTATTACCTAGAATTTCAGTATCAGCATTATCAGATAAACCGATAAATCTAATATTCCATTCTTTGAACTTGTTATTGATATTTTTTTCAACGATTTCCATATCTCTTGAAAAATCTTGATTGACTTTTTACATAATACAATATCAAGTTTTTCTGTTTTCACAATCTCTAATTAATCTTTCAAATTCAGGTCTGTAAGTTCCGGCACCAGATAAATCTTCATCACAATACTCATCTATTAAGGCAAATTCAGGATGTCTATTAACATATTGGGTAAGCATATTTCTTTGATTCTTAATAGATTCGCTATTATCTGCTTTATTTACTTTATCTCTATCTTCATTAGATAATCTTAAATAAATACCCACTCTTAATACTTTCTTACTATGGGCACTCTCCATTTCATTCATAACTATTACCTCCAATTCTAAGGTAATAATTAAGTTTAAAGTTAAACTTATAACCAATACTATTATAACATCTATTTAGAATAATTAACATTAAACTCTAACAATTCAATGATTTTATACAATTTTTTATTAACTATTTCTTTTAGTTTAGTATCAGTTAAATCTTTATTTATAATATCTATAATATTGTATTTCATTGTTTTACCCCTTTCTTATATTAAGTTTGAGAGATAAAAAGACAATTGTAATAACTTTTTTATAAAAAGGTTATTATTAATTTTATTATCACATTTATACAACACATAATTTTTGGTTAAAAAAAGTTTTTTTAATATTAAGAGTTATATGCTTACATTTCGATTTCAAAATCATCTGATTTATCTAATTCTTTCTTTTTTTATATAGTCTTTCATATTTACGATTTACTTGCCAAGCATAATATTCTATTTCATTATAATCAATATCATAATTTTTTTAGAGAAGTGAAGACTGATTTTTAAGATCTAAAGCTCTGCAAATCTTATTACAAAAAGTTAGGTATCTTTTTCTTTAAAAATTATTATATGTTTCTTATATTTCATTAACTTTATTTTTCTAGCTTTTTTTAATAATAGAATCTTTTTTTCTTTGATGATTATCATCACTTTTTTTATATCAAGAATATAAATTGGTTTGCCTTTATTGTCTTCTGTTTGTCTAATCATATTACTTGTTTTTAAATCTCATTTCCAAACTTTGAAAAAAATCTTTTCCACTTGTAACGATGGTACCATTTAATAAATTGGTATTTTTGCCATCATTATAATATATTTTTATTTTTCCTTTTAATTTAGAATAGACTTGTTTTTTTGTAAAGTTGTTTTTAGTAAGTGATATGAAACTATAGTTAAACTTAGTTCTATCTTTATCATAATTTCCTGTACTTTTTTTCTTTGAGTAAGTTCTTTAAAGTGGCTAAGAAATTATAAAAAAATGATTTACAAAAAAACATATTGATATTGTTAAAAAAACAGTATCGAAGAAAAATTTTTGATACAATTACATCTATTGTTTATAAATATGATGTGGAAGAAGTATTACAATTAAAATGATTGTCGGGGACTGTAAATGGTAAAATAAAATGTAGTTGAAATTATTGAAGAAGCTAGTGATGTTGTATTTGATCTAATAAAAAAAGCAACAGGATATAATGGTAGAAAACCACCTATGCCTATTGCTTTTAGACTTTATAAAGAATTTTTTTGTATCTATAATATAATTAAGAATAAAGATATAAAATTAACAACAACGTTTTTCTTACTTTATTTATCATCATTCATCTATTGTCTAGACCACAATACTTATGATGAAAATAATTTATAGTAAATAGTAGTAAAAAAATTAGTAGTACCCTAAACTTACCAATTATTTTTTGTATTTTAAAATATCAGTAATATTACAATCTAGAGCAAAAGCAAATTCTTGCAATTATATCTAGAACAATTCTGATAACTTTATTATTATAATATCTATTAACTAAATCATAGTTAGCTGTTAGCATAGTGCATATTTTATTTCTACTAATGTTTTTTTCCTTTTCTAAAATGTCTTTTAATGCAATTTTAACCTTACCATAATCTTTTTAAAATATAAATATTATTATCCATTAGTAATACTTCACATTCCTTCAAGAACTAACTTATAAAAATTATTATAAAAAAAACGTCGATATTTAGAAATTACATAAAAAAATATTGCAAGACTATTCATTATATGTCTAATACATAATTATTATTTGTAAAAAAATTTAATAAAAAAATAATGTCAAATTATAGACATATTTGTCGATTTATATGTTATAATTAATTATAGTAGAGAGGTGTATTATGATTAAGAAGAAAAAAGTTTTTTTGATTTTATTTAGTTTGTTATTAGTTTTTACTTTAATGTTTACTTTAAAAAATAATTTTGAGTCTTCTAGTAAAATAGATAAAATACTAAAATCTGAATCATATTCATATTTGTCCCCAGCGGCAAAAAAATTATGTTAAGGAGGTTTATGAGAATACAGGTGAATTAATTCTTACTGAAAAAAATAAAAAGAAAAATGAACCTTATTTGAATCCAAAATATGCATTATATCTTTCTTTAAGTGAAAAAGAACAAAATGAAACAAATTTAATTCCTAGTGTTTATGTTATTGATTTTAGTCCTAGTGATAGTTATAAAGAATCTCAATATCCTGAAACTTATAATATAAGCAATGTTAATAATGAAAGTTATATTACCCCTATGAAAAATCAAGGTAGCTTAGGATTATGTTGGTCTTTTGCAACTATTGAACAAGCAGAAAGTTATTTAATGGTTAGAGATAAAACACCATATAATGCATCAAGTCAAACTTTTTCTGTAAGACAAATGGATTATGCTACTAGTAATAATGGAATAAAAAATTATGAAAATGAGAATGGGTATCGTGCTTTAACTTCAGGTGGAAATTTCTATATGTCATCAATGATTATGTCTAACGGATTATCTTTGGCATCTGATACTTATATGCCATATAATTCAGATGAGTCAAAAAAAGATTTAGCTGATGTATTGAATTATAGCAATTCTAAATATGAATTAAATTCTTCAATTATGATGCCTTATATTTCCGATAAAGCAACAAATCAAGATAGAGAAGCATTTAATAATATTTTAAAAGGAAATATTATAAATTATGGTGGTGCATATGTAGGAACAGGTTCTCCAAATGGAAATTGTGGATTTAAAAATATTGATGATACATACACTATAGTTGATTCTGATAACTGTGTTGGATCATCTGGTCATGCAATGCAAATAATTGGTTGGGATGATAATTATAGTTATTCTTACTGTAAATCAGGGTCTAATCACTTAAGTGTTAATAGTTCAGGTACTTGTTCATCTGGAAGTTTAGTTAATGGTACAGGTGCTTGGATTTTGAGAAACTCGTGGGGAGATGACACTGATAGAAAGTTTGTTTATCTTGCTTATGAATCATATGGATTAGATATAAATTTTACTACTTCTTTGATTAGTGTAAGTGAAAAAAATTGGGATAATAATTATCATAAAAAAACTTATGGGTAAACGGAACTTCAGATAAAAAGTGATACATCTACTTTTTTTATAAGAAAAATTAACACAAGTGAAAAAGGTTAAATTGATTAAATTTCTTTCTGCTAGTGTTGATGGGGAATTCTCTGTTTCTGTAAAATCAGGTAATAATACATATAATAATATTAAGACTGTACAAGTTGAATATCCAGGTATTTATACAATAGATTTATCAAATGATAATATTGTGTTAGATGATTCACAATTTAATGTAACTATTGAAAGTACCAATGATTCATACTTTGTTGAAAATTCAATTTCTGTATTTACATCAAATGTTGAAAAAAACTCCTCAAATAAATACTGAAAATATCGATGGAACTACAATAAAAAGTTAATTCTGATACTAATTATGAATTTATTGTTTATTCATCTACTAAAAAAATATTCCTTCTAATCAAGAAGTAACATATTCCTTGTTAAAAAGATAATGTTGATTATAGTAATTATATTATTTCTCCTGCAAATAATAGAGTTGCTGAAAAACAATATAAATTCAACAATGGTTTTTAAATAATGATATTCCAAAATGGAATTTATACTTTAAGAATTTCTTATAATTATAATTCCTTTGATTCGACATTAATTATTCCATCTATCCGTGCTTTAGCAGGAGATGGTACAGAGGATAGTCCATATTTAATTTATACGGAAGATGATTTAAATCAAATTAGGTTTAATCCAGAGGCATATTATTTATTAAAAAAATGATATAACATTAACTGAAAATTGGAATCCAATTGGAACGGTTGGGAATCCATTCAGAGGTGGATTTGATGGAGAAAACCATAAGATTAAAGGATTAGTAATCAATCAGAATAATGAGGATGCAGTAGGATTTTTTGGATATGTTGATGCAAAATATTCTTATGATATGCAAACACCTGTTTATTTAGATTATAGAGAAAAAAATCTTATATTAAAAAAATATAACATTTGAAAATCCAGAAGTTTCCAATGATGGAATGGCAGGAATTTTAATTGGAAAATTGACATTTAATCCAACTGATGCTCCTAAAACGGCATTTAACATTGGCAGTCCAACAATAACTATTGACAATGTTCATTTTATTGGAGGTCATGTAATTTCTAATACTAGCGATGCAGGAGTTATTGCTGCTAACTTAAATGTTATACCTAAAAATTGGAACAAACCATATATACATATGAACAACATTTTCTCATCTACTACAATTTCAGGTTATCACTCAGCGGGAATAGTAGGATTTATAAATGATTCATTTGAAAGCGGTTCAGGAATTATGTTAGAGTTCGATTTAAAGAATTTCCAAAATGTTGGTGTTATAGATCAATCTAGTTTTGATATACCATATTCTGATGAAAATAATTATTCACCAGTTGTTGGAGGAGTTTTTTTGGTAATGTAAAAAAATTCTACTTGAAAAACTTTATTATAAATAGCGTATTTCATAATTCAAAATATATGGCAGAATTTGCAGATAGTCATAGTTCTTTATATGTTTTTAGGTTCATATGACAAAAAAAACTTCTAAAAAAATTTCACATATAAGTTGACTAATGGATATTATGTTTCAAAATCATATACATCATCAGTAACATTGAAAGATATTGATTTTAGTAGTAAATGGACTGATTTTGATATATATTGGAAGAATGAAAAAAATCGATGGAATTAAAAAGAATTCCAGTATTAAAAAGTATTAATTTTACATATAAAGATTTACCTGATGAAATTACTTTGAAATTATATGAAGAAAAATCATTGTTGGAGACTTTAAATGAACCTTTCCAATATATATCATATAATGTTGTAACAAATGATAATATTATTAATATTGAAGGAATTGATACTGATGACGATAGATACTATGATGATATTGTAATGATAGCAAAACAAAAAGGACAAGCAACAATACATGTTATAAATCACTTTGATGGCATTGAAAAAGATATAGCAATTAAAGTTGTTACTGATAAAGTTGATAAACCTATTATCACATATTATCATAATGGTAAAAATAATAATGAAACTTATACACAACAAGTTAATGCCTTAGAGTCATTTGATTTAACAAAAAACACATTTACAAGAGCAGGATTTACCTTTAATGGATGGAATACAATTGCAGATGGTAGTGGAACATCTTATGATGATGAAGAAACTTTTACATCAGGTATTGATGAAAATTTAAGGTTATATGCACAATGGATACAAAAAAAATATACATTATCTTTTGATGCTAATGGTGGAGAAGGAACAATGAATGATGTGGCTAATATTTCACTATACGAAGGTAGTTCATTGAGCATTCCTGCAAATAAATACACTAGAATAGATTATAAATTCAATGGATGGAATACGAAAGCAGATGGAACTGGCATATCATTTACTGATAGAGGTTCAATAAGTTATGTTCAAATGACCTCTATTGATGGAGTCGTAATTACATTGTATGCTCAGTGGCAAAAAATAAAAAGTAGAATAATATTTGATGCTAATGGTGGAATAGGTATTATGAGTGATTTAGAAGTTAATACAGGAAATAACCAAACATTGACTTTAAACACATTTACAAGAACAGATTATAGATTTAGTGGATGGAATACAAAAGACGATGGTAGTGGAACTTCATATACTGATGGTCAAACAATAAAAGTTGATGATGATATTACTTTATATGCACAATGGATAAGTACTAAAGGTAAAGTATCATATAATTCAAATGGTGGAACAGGAACTATGAATGATCAAAAATTCACTCTTGAGACACAATTTAAGTTAAATAAAAATACATTTACAAAAACTGATTATAGATTTAGTGGATGGAATACAAAAAGCCGATGGTAGTGGAACTTCATATACTGATGAAGAAGAAGTAACATTTGATAAAAAAATATAGCTCTATATGCTATTTGGGAAGATTCTGTTCCATATACAATAAATAATTATAGTGTAGATGAAACAAATAAATATATCAGTAAAATAATTGTGAATACAGAAGTTAATAATTTTACTTCTAACATCATATTATGTTATGGATATGAAATAGATGTAGATACAAAGACTATAAATAATAAGCAATTATTATATACAGGTGGAAAAAAACAAGAATTAAAAAAAGGCTTAGATTTATATAGAGAATATACAAATATCGTAATTGGGGATATAAATGGAGATGGAGCAATTAATTCGGCGGATTTATTAAAAATAAGGCAACATTTACTAGGGACTAATATTCTATCAGGTGCTTATTTCTTATCTTCAGATATAAACTATGATAATACAATAAATTCAGCTGATTTATTAAGATTAAGGCAACATTTACTAGGAACAAAAACCTATTGAGTAAAAAGAATGGAGGAATAAAAAGTGAAAAAAGTAAAATTCTTATTAGTATCTTTAATATCAATATTTGCATTTAGCATTAATGTATTTGCAGCTTCTGGTAGTTTAGGAGTAAGTTCTTCTAATGTATATGTGGGAGATAGTTTTACAGTAACAGCAAATGTAAGTTCTGCTGCTGCTTGGAATATTCATGTATCGGCTAATGGTCCTGTTAGTGGTTGCTCAATCAACCAAGCAGATGTCACTGCTGATGCAATGGATACCAATAAAACATTTAGTGCAACTTGTACTGCAACTGGTACGGGAACTATTACAATTACACTAAGTGGTGATGTGACTTCTGCATCAGATGGTAATGCAGTAAATGTTTCTGGCAGCAGAAGTGTTACAGTTTCAGCTAAACCGACACCACCTAGCAATAACAATAATAACAATAATAACAATAATAATAGTAATAATAATCAAACAACAGATAATAGATCAAGAAATAATAATATCAAAAGAATTATCTATTGAAGGTTATAATCTAACAAAAGTTGATAATAACAATTATACTTTATCAGTTCCTAATGATGTAACTAGTATAAATGTTAAGGCAACTGCCGAAGATTTAAAATCAAAGGTAACAGGGACAGGAAATCATGATATAAATGTTGGAGAAAATAATATAGAAGTCATTGTAACTGCAGAAAATGGTTCTCAAAAATAAGCTAACTATTAAGGTTACTAGAAAAAGATGGTTATGATTTAGAAGATTTAGATTCAGTATTAAAGAATAATAAAATTGATGACATAAATATAACTATAAAATCTGATACAAAGATTACTGTTCAAGATTTAGAAAAAATAAAGAGTAGCAGTAAAACTGTTAAATTTAATTATTACAATGATGATAAAAGTTTAGTATATAGTTGGATAGTTGATGGAACAAAATTAAAAAAAGCATAAATGATTTATTAACAACTATATCAAACGATTCTGATAATAAAAAAAGGATATATTAAGACTATCTAATTATGCAGATGGATTATTTGTAGGTTTAAAAACAAACAAATAATTTACCATCTGGTGCAAAAAAATAGAACTATTTGTTGGAAATAAATATGAAGATAATGATTTAGTTAATGTCTATGCTTATGTAAAAAAACAACGATAAATTTGAATTAATAAAAAAAGTAAATTAAAAGGTTGAAAATGGCTATGTTGAGTTTGATGTTACAGATGTTTCTGATTATTTTTATAACTATGTCTACCATACTTAATTCAGATAAAGAGGTAACTACAACAGGTAAGTTATCACCTTCTATATTACTAATTATCATAGGAATTCTATCTTTATTAGTAATTGGTTTAGTAATTGTATTTATTGTTAAAAAAATAAGAAAAAAACCAAAAAAGATGATAATAACAATAATAATGGCAATAGCGTTTTAAATAATGATTATGAAACATTAACTACTGATACAAATAAAGTTGATACTATCACTTCTAGTCAAAGTGTAAATAAAACATATAATGATTATAATACTAATCAATCGAATAGTACAACTTCAAATGTAAGTTATAATGATTATAACAATTATAATAATTAAAAACTATACATTTGTGATAAGTATATTAATAAAGATTATTTAAATAAGAAGATAAAATTTAAAAATATGAAATAGGAGGTAATTATTATGTTTGGTAATGACAATAATTCATCATTTGGGCACAATTTAGGTTCATCATTTGGTCATGGTTCTAGTAGTTCAACAAGTCATAGTTCTAATGGAATATCAAGCCATACTAGTTCATTTGGACATTCTTCTACTAGTAATCATTCAGATGGTAGTAGTAGTCATACTAGTTCGTTTGGACATTCTTCGGTAAGCCATAATTCCAATGGAACTACAAGTCATAGTACAACTATTGGACATACAACAGTAAGTCATAATTCAGCTGGAACAGTAACACACACAGTTACAAATTAAACAGAAAAAAATTAATGTTTTTTTATAAAAAAATACCCTAGTAATCAGTTTAGACGACTAGGGATTTCTTTTTACTTATTTAATATAGCATAAAAGTGATCATATACATTTAAATGTTTTTTTCTCTTTATTGATAACTTTCTCTTTAAAAATCAGTTTTAAAAGATATTAAATAGCATTTATATTGAAAAAAATTTTTTTCTTTTTCTCTTTTTCAGTAAGTTCTAAATACTTGGTTGAAAGAAATAATAAGTTCTTATATTTAGCATAATTAACAATACTTTTTACTATAACATGAATCAAGTATATTTAAAAACTTCTTTTTGATAATATAATCATATCTTTAATATTAAAATTAATATCAGAATTCTTATTTTTCTAATAGATATATTGCTAATCTTATTTTATGGACTTTTCTTAATTACTTATTGTGTCTTCACTCTATTCAAAGAACTCTTTGTTTCATACCTCCTGATAGATTGTTTGGAAATTTATAGATAAAATCTTCTAATCCATATGTTTTTAGTAAATTTATTACTTTATTTTTACTTTCTTTAGTGATTTTTTTTTCTACTTTTTAATCCTAGTAATGTATTATCTAGAATATTAAGCCAGGGAAAGAGGGTATCATTTTGTAACATGTAACCCATTTTGGCTTTTCTTTTTGGGAAAGTTATGGTTCCTTCTGATTCTTTTTCTAAGCCACATAATATGGAAAGTAGGGTAGTTTTTCCACAACCAGATGGTCCTACAATGGCTACAAATTCTCCTTCTTTGATATTTAGGTTAAGATTTTTAATAGCGGTTATTTCACTGGTATTTGTATGATATATTTTTGATAGGTTGTTTATTATTAATATATCATTTGAAGTGTTTTCCATATATTAATTTATCGTATGGAGCATATTCTTCTAATTCACCAGCTGCTATTATGATATCTTGAATATGTTTCCATTCCTCTTCATTAATATTTATAGTCTCTCTCCATGCATCATTCTTTTTATATCTATCTACCATAGTAATTAAGTCATTTAATGCTGTGTCTGGGAAGAAACTAACTATACTTTTAGCTATTGTTTCGGGATCGTTTTCTTTAACAAATTTTTAGTCCTTTATCAATAGCTTTAGAAAATCCTTCTATTATGGTTGGATTCTTTTTCTATATAACTTTTTTTAGCGGCATAGGCTGTGTATGGAACTGCTCCTCCGTATTCTCCAACATAAGCTACAACATATCCTAAACCTTCTTTTTCTACTGAAGTTGCATTTGGTTCAAATAGGGTAACAAAGTCACCTGTTCCTCCAATAAAAGCTCCTTGCATAGCGGCAAAGGCTATTGATGTATCTATTGTTAAGTCTTTTTTGGGATCAATGCCATTTTCTCTTAAAGCCCATTCAAATGTCATTTCTGGCATACCAGCAACTCTACCTCCAATAACTGTTTTGCCTTTTAAGTCATTTAGGGTAAAATTATCTATTTTTTCTCTTGAAACGAGAAAAGCGCCATCTCTTTTTGTTAGTGCTGCAAAAACTTGTGGATAATCTTTTTCACCACCATTGTATACATATATTGTTGCTTCGGTACCAGAAAAGCCAATATTAACATCTCCTGATAAAACTGAAGACATAACAGCATCTGCTCCTGGTGTTAGGGTAAGATCAATATCTATTCCTTCTTCTTTGAAATATCCTTCTGATATGGCGGCATATTGTGGTGCATAGAAGATACTATGTGCTACTTCTGCTACCTTTACTTTTGTTAGATTAGAATTATTATTATCTTTTTTTAGTTATTATGCCAAATATTATAGTGGCAATTACTATAAGAAATAATATAATGCTAACTAATGTTCTTTTCATAAAAAAAACCTCCTTAATTCATAGTTATTATATTCTTTGTAATGATTAAGTTGTAGGCTTTTTGTAGTTTAGTTTTTGTTCTATTATTTTTTTCCTTTTGTATATAATAAAAAAATAGGATAGTTAGTCCTATTAATTATTAAAAATGCACTTTAAGGAAAAAAAGTAAAACAATTATTAATTATCTTTTTATTTCTTCATATTTTTATACTTTCACAAACAATATATATCACAGGATCTTGTTCATCGCTTGCAAAAACATATAAATTCTTTATTGTCTAATTTAATATACTTTATAAATACTTTGTTTATATAATCCCACGAAAACATTTCTTTATTATTGCATTTTTTTCAACATTATTTAAAAATCATTCTCATTTTTTTGTTTTATTAGTTTGATAAGCATTATCATCTTTTTAGTATTGGTTCCCCAGACCAACAAACATTAATTAAAAAGTTCTATTTCCGATTTAGAAATATCATAATTAACATTTGTAATATAACTATCATGAAATTCATAATAATATTTTTATAAATTCATTTTAAATTATCTTTAGTTATTTTATTCATATGTTTTTCCTTTCTAATAAATTAAACTAGCTGATTGATATGTCTAATTCGCGAGTGTATTATTAATCCTTTAAAATAAAAACTACTTTCAATTTTTATTTGATAGTAGTTTGGTATTGTCTCGAAAAAATTCGAGTTTAATATCAATTTGGTGCGCCCAGTAGGAGTCGAACCCACAGCCTTTTGGTCCGTAGCCAAACGCTCTATCCAGTTGAGCTATGGGCGCAATTTTTCTTGATACATTGATAGTATATAGCAAAAATTAAAAAAAATCAATTATTTTTAATAAAATTACAAAAAAAGGTTGTCAAATGTGAAAAAATGTTATATAATTAACTAGTCAACAGCAAAAATATATGCCTGAGTGGCGGAATAGGTAGACGCACAGGACTTAAAATCCTGCGAGATTTAACCCTCGTGTCGGTTCAAGTCCGACCTCAGGCACCATTATTATGTTGGAGGAATACCCAAGTCTGGCTGAAGGGACTGGTCTTGAAAACCAGGAGGTCGTGAAAGCGGCGCAGGGGTTCGAATCCCTTTTCCTCCGCCATATTTGTTTTTGATATATTTATCGCGGGGTAGAGCAGCTCGGAAGCTCGTTGGGCTCATAACCCAAAGGTCGTTGGTTCAAATCCAGCCCCCGCAACCATGGTTCCGTGGTGTAGTGGTTATCACGTCTGCCTGTCACGCAGAAGATCGCGGGTTCAACTCCCGTCGGAACCGCCATTTATTTTGGCTTCATAGCTCAGTCGGTAGAGCAGAGGACTGAAAATCCTTGTGTCGCTGGTTCAATTCCCGCTGGAGCCACCAGATGAAAGAAACAAACCCTTATAAAGTAAGGGTTTTTTTAATTTTTTGTAATTTTTTTAATTGGTACATTTTAGGTACATATTTTTTTAATTTTGTTATTTTTAAAAAGAAAAAAACTAGTTGAATTTTTATTTGACTAGTTTTTAAGTATAATGTAGTGTTTACTAAATGTTATTGAGGTTTTTTAATATAATGTTTTTTTATAGAAAAAGTAGAGTAAATAATTATACTCTACTGTAGAATTCAACGATTAATGATTCATTGATTTCAGCGTTTAATTCGCTTCTTTCAGGATATCTAACATAAGTTCCAACTCTTTTTGCTTCATCATAGTTAATGAAATCTGGTCTTTTAATTTTGTTAGCAAGTGCTATTTCTATTCCTTTGTGATCACTTGAGTTTTCTTTGATAGCGATTACATCACCAGGTTTAACTCTATATGATGGAATATCAACTTTCTTACCATTTACAGTAATATGACCATGGTTAACTAATTGTCTTGCTCCTCTTCTAGTAGTAGCAAAGCCAATTCTATAAACGATATTGTCTAATCTACTTTCTAATAAGATAAGTAAGTTTTCACCATGAACACCTTTCATTTTAGCTGAGTCATTAACTAATTTTTTGAATTGTTTTTCAGAAATACCATACATAAATCTTGCTTTTTTTGTGTTTTTCATTTTAATTGGATTGCATAGTTAGATGGTTTTCTTTTTCGGTCTGCACCATGTTGTCCTGGACCATAAGGTCTTTTTGCAATATCTTTTACCATTTTCTAATATAGAGAATGATACTCTTCTTGCTTTTTTGTTATTTGGGCCTGTATATCTAGCCATTTTCATTTCCTCCTTCTCTTAGAGAAGTATACTATTTTTTTATAGGGTGTCTTTATTATACTTTCGCTATGCAGCTATAGTTACTTATAAATGACACATTATAAAAAGATATAGTATCCGCTGCTAAGCAATAATATTATATAATTAATAATATTTTAAGTCAAGAAAAATAGTATAGAAAATTGGTAAAATAGGGTTTAATTGGTATTTATTAGGAGAAAAATACTATTATTTTTATTAAAATATGTAAAAAAAGTGTCAAGTATATGAAAAATGTCGGATTATGTGCTATAATTATTTTGAAAATGATAGGGAGGGTAATCTTTATCATTTGCCTCGGTGTTTATTATTCAGGGGTAAGGTATATGTTGTTAGATAATTAATAAGAAAGGAATGATGATTATGAAAAAAATGAAAAAAAGATTAGTAAAAATATATTTTTAGTTCTTGCTATGATATTTTTCTCAATTATCTTCAGTAGTTACTGTTTTTAGCTGATGAGATACTTACTAAAAAGTTTGGATCTTAATTTAACTTATGAAAAAAAGATTTAGAACTTGGTTATGTTAAAAAAAATATGAACTTTCATATATAAGTTTGGCTGGTAGTTATGATGAAGATAAGGATTATGTTGTAGAAGTAAATACTAGTTTTACTTATTTAGATGGTGAAACTGAAAGTAAAGAAATGATTCCTGTTACAAAAACAGGTGAAGAATTAAATGAAACTAAAACTAAATGTGAATTGAATCCGATATCTTATTTATACAATGGTATATTTAAAGTAGAGGTTACTGTTAAAGATGGTAATACGGTTGTATTTAATGATGATATTACATATACAGTTGATTCAGTTAAGAGTGGATTAGTTGGTAGTTTAAATGATGGTGAGGTTGATCCTACTTTAGAAACAATTGGTAATGTTTCGACTGGTGAATATACTGTACTTGAAAAGAAAACTTATACCCAAAACTTGATTATAATGCCTGGAGAAATATCTCCAAATAGTAATTATAGAGTTATGAATGGAAATACTGAACTATATAAAGGTTTAGGTAGTGGTATTCCTTCTTTAGTAATTAATGGTACTAGTACTGATACAGGTACTTTAATGAGTGGTACTTATAATACTAGTGATATTATTACTATTTATGAATTAGGGGAAAATGAGATAGTTGATAAAACTATTACTTATACTTATAATGCTAATATTAATTATTATGATAGTGATTATGAATTTGGTGATATATTTAATCTTGAATTTAGAAATGGTTATCTATTTGATAAAGCTTTAGATTTTTGAAGGTAGTTTAGGTGTATCTAAAATTAGTTATTTTTAATGATTTAGCTAATGAATATGGTCTTGATATTAGGTTATTTAATGAAAATGGTGATGAATTAGATTTAACTAATGATGAAATATTAGATAGTAAAATAAGAAAAGATTATAGATTAGAGCTTGCTAAAGATGGTGTTGGAACTTTTGTTTATACTGTAGTTATAATGGGTGATAATACTAATGATAATAAATTTGATGTAGAAGATGTTAAGGCTACGATTGATGATTATCTAGATGGTAATAAAGTTATATCTATGGATGTTATTAAAAATAATGAAGATGAAGAAGATGGTTTAATTTCATTTTTATGATATTGTTTATTTTAATTATTTATTAAATAATTATGATGAAGATTATGTGAGAAATGTTGATTTATCTTTATTGTTTGGTGATGTTCCTAGCGAAATAACAGTGGGAGATAGTTTTGATTTATCTGTTATTGTTAAGTCTAGTGATGTTAATGACTTTATTGATGGTATTTCAGCAGTACTTGATTATGATAATAGTTTATTAAAACTTACTGGTGTTACTTCTAATGATAAATTATATGGTAATTATAAAGATAATAATTTAATGTATGTTGGTAATAAGATTAGTAATGATGAAGTTGTTCTTACATTTACTTTTATGGCTTTAGCTAAAGGTAGTACTAATGTTAAATTAGATGGTGAAATTAGTAAGATGAGTGATATTGGTATAAGTGAATTTGATACGCTTACTAAAGAAATTAATATTACTAGAAAGGCTAGTTCTAATAATAATTTGAGTTCTCTTAAAACTAATGTTGGTAAATTTGATGTTTCATTTGATAAGGATGTGACTGTTTATACAGTAACTGTTCCATATGATACTGATAGTGTTATTTTATCTGGTGAACTTGAAGATATTAATAGTACTGTGGAGGGCCTTAATGAATATACTTTAGATGGAGATAAGACTACAGCTTGTATTAAGGTTATGGCTGAAGATGGTAATATTAAGGTTTATACTGTTTATATTGTTAAAGAGGCTAAACCTGTGGTTACTCCTGTTACTTATTATTATTCTTCTAATAACTATTTAAAATTATTAGAAATTAATGGTTATGATATTGTTTTTGATAAAGATACTTTTAGAATATAATATTAAGGTTAAAAGTGATGTTACTTCTTTAGATATTAAAGCAATAGCAGAAGATAGTAAAGCTAGTGTTGAAATTAATGGTAATGAAAAGTTTAAAAAAGGTAATAATACAGTTCTTATTACAGTAAAAGCAGAAGATGGTAGTACTAGAGAATATAAGATAACTGTTAATAAAGAAGAAAAAGAAGGATGTTTTGACAGAGGTTGATAGTTCTTCTAATACAGCAGAAAAGGTTGTTATTATTATATTAATTATTTTAGTTGTTCTTGGTTTATTATATTTAATCTTTAAGAAAGATGATGAAAAAGTAGTTGATGTTCAACTTAAGAATGATATTAAACCTAAGAAAGAAACTGAAGTGAATAAGAAAAAAATAATAATAATGAAAAAAATAATAAGAAAAAAAGTAAGAAGAAAGATAAAAATCTTTCTTTTTTTAGTTATTATTTGATATAATTAAATAGAAAATAGGGAGAGTGAGTAGTTCTATGAATAGAAAGGGTCAGGCATTAGTAGAATTTGTTCTTATTTTTACCTATATTTATTATGATATTATTCGTTGTTGTAGATTTTGGAATGATATTGAATAAGAAGAATGAACTTGAGAATGTTAGTGTAGATGTAGTTAATATGTTAAAAAATAATATTACTCTTGAAGAAATTAAGAGTAGTTATTCTGATATAGATATTGATGTTAGTAAGAAAGATAAGTATCTTAATGTTGTTATTAGTGAGGATGTTAATATTCTTACACCAGGTCTTAATAGAGTATTAGGAGATCCATACAAGGTTAAGATAGAAAGGAATATTCCTGATGTTTAGGTTAAATAATAGGGGTCAAAGTCTTGTTATGTTTGTGGTTATTATTCCGATATTTTTACTTATTATTACACTTATATATGATGTTGGTAATGCTATATATGAGAAGAATAGTCTTTCTAATACTGTTTATATGGCAATAGATTATTATCTTGATAATATTGATAGTGTTAGTAAGAGTGATGTTGATGATTTGATTATGAGTAATGAGAATGATATTAGTTATATAAAAGTTGATATTAATAATGGTACTATTGATGTTATAGTTACTAAAAGAATTAAAGGGGTATTTGGAAAGATGTTTAATTTTAATTTGACTGATGTTAGTTGTCATTATATTGGTAAGATGGTTTTAGATAAAAAGGTTATAGAAAGGGTTTAAGTGATACTATGGCAGGTAAGGTTATAACAGTATCTTCAGTTAAGGGTGGTGTTGGTAAGACAACGATGGCTCTTAATTTGGCAGGTATTTATTGCAGTCTTGGTAAAAGGGTTCTTATTATTGATTTAGATTTGTATTCTGGTGGAGTAGCGGCATGTCTTAATGTTAAGAATAGTAAGGATATATATATGATGATTGATAGTATGGCTAATAATAGATTTACAGAACTTAAGAAATATGTTACTACTTATAATAGTAATATTGATATTTTGGCTTGTCCTAAAGATCCAAGAACTGCTATGAAGGTAGAGGGAAGATTTATTCCACTTATATTTGATTTGGCTAAGAAAGAGTATGATGTTGTGGTTGTAGATACAACACATGTTTTAGATGAAATTAATTTAACTATTTTGGATTATGCTTATATGTCTTTATTTATGATTACTAATGATATTGTTGATTTAAAAAATATGAAGAGTTTAATTAGTATATTTAAGGATACGGATAAAAAGAATTATTTGGTACTTCTTAATAATTCAAGGGATACTGGTAAGGATTATATGTCGTTATATGATATTAGGAGTATTATTAAGAATAATATTGATTATACTATTTCAAAAAATTATTATATTAAGAATATTGATAAGTATGTGGTGGGGGGAGAGATACTTACTTTAAATAATAATTTGAATATGTTTCATGTTAAAGATGTTAATAATATGAAGAAATTAGCCCTTGACTTAATTGATGATAAACATAGTAAGGAGGCTAAATAATGAGTAAGAAAAGTTTAACTGAAGCTTTTGAAGTGAAACCTAAAATTAATACTTCTAATGAGAATGTTAAAGATTATGATGTTTTTGGTGATAAGGGTTTACTTGAAGAGATTAGGGTGAAGATTGTTCAGAATTTAATTGAAGAAAATATTCCTGAAGATACTTTACCTGAGGATTATATTAATAATGAGATTGATTCTGCTTTGCTTGGTTATGATCTATCTAATTTAGAAAGAAATCATGTCTTTAATTTGATTCAAAATGAGATAACAGGATATGGTCCTATTACACCTTTACTTCTTGATAATGCTATTACAGAGATAATGGTTAATGCTCCTAATGAGATATATGTTGAAATTGATGGTAAGATTGTTAAAGATGAGACTGTTTCATTTATTAATGATAAACATATTATTAGAACTATTCAGAGAATTGTTCAACCTCTTGGTAGAACTATTGATGCTGCTAATCCTATGGTTGATGCAAGACTAAGGGATGGTTCAAGACTTAATGCGGTTATTCCGCCACTTAGTTTAAAAGGTCCGGTTCTTACTATTAGGAAGTTTAATAAGAAACTAGAGACTATTGATGATCTTTTAAGAGGTGGTAGTTTAACGGTTAATATGGCTAGATTTTTAGAGGCTGCAGTAGAGGCTAAACTTAATATTATTATTTCTGGTGGTACTGGTACTGGTAAGACAACACTACTTAATATTTTGTCTGGTTTTTTAGGTGATGATGAGAGAATTATTACAATTGAGGATGCAGCAGAATTGAAATTACATCAGAAACATGTTATTTCATTAGAAACAAGGCTTATTAATTATGAGGGTGAAGGTGAAGTTACTATTCGTGATTTGGTTAGAAATTCACTTAGAATGAGACCAGATAGAATTATTGTTGGTGAGGTTAGGGGTAAAGAGGCTTTTGATATGATGCAGGCTATGAATACCGGTCATGAGGGTTCTATTACAACACTTCATGCTAATAATCCTGTTGATGCTTTAAATAGGTTAGAGACAATGATTCTTATGAATGAGATGGAAATACCCGTATCTGCAGTTCGTGGTTATATTGAGAATGCTATTGATATTATTGTACAAATTGATAGATTATCTGATGGTAAGAGAAAGATTACTTCTATTAGTGAACTTGCGGGTATTAAAGATGGGGATATTATAGTAAAGGATATCTTTACTTATAAACAGAGAGGCTTATCCAGCGAGGGTAATGTAGTAGGAGAGTTTGGTATGTATAAGAGAAAACCTCTTGTATATGATAAGATGATTAGAAAAGGTTTGACTAGTATTAAAGATATTTTTGAATAAGAAGGAGTGTGATAATTATGAGTATTGATTTAATAATTGAGATAGTAATAGTTATAATTTTATTTATAATTATCACTTTATTGGTTAAATTAGTTATATCTAAGAAAAAAAGGTTAAAAAGGGTTTCATTTTATGCTATGGAACCTATTCATGATAATTCTATTCCTCTTACTGATAGGTTAATTAAGGTATATTTTTTTCTTTACTTAGTAAATGTAGGAAGTATATTAAGAGGGTTGATTATTTTAATAGAAAAGCTAGAAAGTATGATAAATATATTAAATATAAGCATAGGGATAATATTACTTCAATTGATTTTATTACTAATAAATTGATTATTATGGTTTTATTTTTAATACTTGCTATTATTTCTAGTATATTTACTACGGGTATTAATTTATTTGCTTTGGTTATTGATGCTATTATTGGGTGGTATTTACTTGATATCTTTTTGGTTATTTATTATAAAAAGACAGACTAAACTTATTGAGAATGAATTATTAAGGTCTATTATTGTTATGAATAATGCTTTTTAAATCTGGTAAAAAGTACTCTTCAGGCTTTAAAGATTGCTTCAGAAGAACTTCCAGAACCTATTAGTGATGAGTTTAAGAAGATGTATTTGGATATGAAATATGGTTTATCTGTAGATACTGTTTTTGATAGATTTGCTAAAAGGGTTAATTTGGAAGAGGCTACTTTTTTATCTTCTTCACTTACAATATTAAATAAAACGGGTGGTAATATTGTACTGGTGTTTTCTTCAATTGAGAGAACTTTATTTGATAAGAAGAAGCTTAATGAGGAACTTAAGAATATTTCAGCAGGGCCTAATATGATTATCAAAGTATTATTTATTATTCCAATAATATTTACTTTAATTATTTATATTTTAAATCCTGAATACTTTAATCCTTTATTTGAGTCTACTTTTGGGATATATGATTGTTGGTATTATTGTGGTTATGTTTATTATTTATGTGTTATTGTTGAAGAGAATAACTAAAATAGATTTATAGGAGGTATTATGAAGAGTGATAATAAGTCTAGAAGTATTTATAGTAAAAGACAAATTAAAAAGAATTAATGATAAGATTAATTTACTTGGTGTATCTTCTAAGTATAGTACTTTATCTTTTTCTTAATATTAGGTTGATTACTTCTATTATGATATTTCTTTTTAATACTTATTAATTATAAGTATGGTTATATTTTTTTCGATTGTTATTACTATTTTTGTATTATTATTTCTTTTGAGAAAAAGTACTTCTTGATGCTAAAATTAACGAGAGAAGAAGGAAGTTAGACATTGAAGCTATTTATTTCTTTGAAGTACTTACTTTGTCTTTGCAGACAGGGAGAAATCTAGCAGAAGCTATATCTATTACAATTAATAGTGTTGATAGTGAACTTTCTTTGGAATTTAAGGAAGCTTTAAGGCAAACTAAGTTTGGGAAGAGTTTGAGTGAGAGTTTAACGGATATGCAGAGTAAGATTCCTTCTGATAATATTAATAATATTATTCTTGCTTTGACACAGGCTAATATATATGGTAGTAGTATTATTGATACGATGTATAATCAGGTTGATTATTTAAGAGAGAAAAGGAAAATGGAAGTTAAGGCTATGATTTCGAAAGTTCCTACGAAAATTAGTATTATATCGGTATTCTTCTTTATTCCTTTAATTTTACTTATTATTTTGGGACCGGTTTTAATTACTTATATTGGATATTAAATTGTTATTATATACTTGACAAGATTAGGATAAAAAGAGTATGATAAATAAGGATTATGTAAGGAGGAGATATTATGTCAGGTCATAGTAAATGGTCGACTATTAAAAGAAAAAAGGGTGCTATTGATAGTGAAAGAAGTAAGGTGTTTCAAAAACTTGCTAAGGAACTTTATGTTGCCGCAAAGAGTGGGGATCCTAATCCAGAGAATAATCCTTCACTTCGTATGGTAGTAGAGAAGGCTAAGGCTGAGAATATGCCTAAGGCTAATATAGAATCTGCTATTAACAAGGCTAAAAATCAGGGAGTAGGAGAAAATTATGAGCAAGTAAGATATGAGGGATATGGTCCTGGTGGTATTGCTATTATGATTGATTGTCTTACAGATAATAAGAATAGAACGGCTGGTTTTGTTAGAAGTACTTTAACTAAAAGGGGAGGTAATTTAGGAACTGATGGTTCGGTTAGTTATCTTTTTGATAGGAAAGGTGTTATTGTTTTAGATAAGATATATGATGAAGATAAGTTAATGGAAGATATTTTAGAACTTGATATATTAGATTTTATTTCTGATGACGATAGTTTTATTATTTATACTGAACCTAATAATTTTATTGAGATTAAGGGTGCTCTTGAAAATAAGGGTTATAATGACTTTTTAGTTAGTGAGGTTACTTTTGTTCCTAGTAATTATATTAGTTTAGATGAGGAAACTGAAGAAAAAGTTAATAATTTAATTGATGCTTTAAATGATTTAGATGATGTACAGTCTGTTTATCACAATTTAGAAATGTAAAAAAATTATATTGATAATAATTTGAAAATATGGTATCATAATAATAGAAAAAAAATAATAGAAGGAGTGATAATAAAAATGAAATTTAAAAAAATGATTTTTTTGTTTTAGCTATTGCTACTTCTATTATATTTGCGGGTATGCTTGGTAGTACTTATGCTTATTATACTCTTTCTAATGGAACAACAGTTAATGTTACTACTGGTGTTTTAGATGATGGGTTTTCTGTTGTATTTACGAAGAGTGAATTTATTAATTTATATACTGGTGTTCCGATAGCCGCTGGTAATGTTGATAGTCTTGCTAGTGCAACGGAGTTTACTATTACACCTGATAGTACTAAATTATCTGGTTATGATATAGTTGTTAATATTGGTTTTGCTAATGTTAATATTGATTCGGCATTAAAGGTTGCTGATTTTAAGTATGATTTATCTTGTAACGGTACTGTTATTGCTAGTGGTAATGGTACTAATATTAATAGTGATAGTGTTAATATAGGCATTTTGAGTACTAGTAATAATTCTTTTGATATTAGTAAAACTTATTCTTGTAAAGTTAGATTATGGTTACAAGATAGTGGTGTTAGTCAGAATGAACTTATGAATAAGAAGTTTTCTGGTTATGTAAAGGTATCTTCAGTATATAGAAAATAGGTGATTTGTTATGAAAAAAGCTAAAGTTATTGGAACAATTCTTGGGGTTATTTTATTTATTGCTTTAATAGCTGGTTTTACTTATGCTTATTTATTATCTAGAGTAGAGAAAACAGTTACTACTGGTTCTGGTAAGTTTAGTATTGATTATCAGATAGTACAAAAATATTACTTCTAGTAGTTTAAGCCCTTCTAGTAATAAGGATGAGGGATTACATGGTATTGTTAAAGCTAAATTAAGTGAGAATAGTGTAGCGGGTAAGTTTAATATTTATATTACTCCTAGTGTTATTGATGGTCTTAATTCTAATGCTTTAAAATATGAAGTTTATATTCATAATGGTGATCTTACTACTGGTACTAATGGTAATTTTAGTACTGCTACTAAAGATAAACCTCTTACTATTGTTGAAAATTATTATTTAACTAGTACTACTGATTATGTTACTTTTTGATATTTTTATTTGGTTAGATAATAGTTTAATTACTAATAATATGATTGGTAAAAACTTTTTAAAAGCCACTATTAGTGCTGATAGTACTGCTATTACTGGTGAATTTTAAGATTACTTTTTGGTAATCTTTTTTTCTTTTTATCAATTATTTGTTCGTATAGTGAAATCTTTATAAATGCTTATAAAATAAGACTTTATAAAGATAATAAAAAAATAGTCAAAAAAATATTGACTATGTAATAATATTAATATATAATGATGTACGGTAATGCCAAAAGGGTTGTTCTCTCCTTTTTTAAGTAAAATTAAGGAAGGGGTGATCTTATGTTAGAAAAACTTACTATAAAGGAGGTTTTGGCTAATGGAGCTTGTCCTAGCATTTGCTTGGATAACTTTAGTTACACTATTTTTTATAAGTAGTAGTAACCATAGGAAATAAAAAGGGCACCCTCAGGGGGTGCTCCATCAATTAATTAATGGAGAGAACACCTTTTGAGAATAAGGCGTTACCCATTTTTATTATGGATAATTTTTCTCTTTCCATATACATTATAGTATATTTTTGAAAAAATATCAATATGGATATTGAAAAATAATACTATTTTATGGTAAACTTAATTTGTAAGGTAAAGAGAGGAGGAACCCTTCATGAATATAAGATTAATTCGAAATTATAAAAATGGGGGGGGTTGTTTATCTTACTATAAATAAAAACAAATATAGATAAAATAAATAAAGACTATGAAATAACTAATAGAAATATTAGTGATTTTTTTCATAGTCTTTTTGTATTGATGTAAGTTATATGGAAAAAGAAAAAGAAGTTTATGATAATTGGAGTATTAATTCTACTAATAACTTTAGTAGGAGCAGCAGGTACTTATGCTTGGTTTACTTGGAGTAGTGCTAATAATACTAATTTAACTATGTCAATTGGAGCATCTTCAGATGTAATATTTAAAAATGGTAATGATATAAGTACTAATAAATTGGCACCAGTATTTAATTATACTGATGGAGAAAAAACTAGTTTTTACTATAACTAATAAAAAGCACTACTAGTTTTAGTTATAGAATATCATTAAATATTACTAGTATTGATAATGAATTAAAGAATAAATCATTAAAGTATAAACTAGTATCAAATAACACTATTATAACTGAAGGAGACTTTAGTAATATCGAAAAATACTAATAAGTTATATGAAGGAGAATTATCTAAAGGTAATATTAGTTATATCTTTTATCTATATATCGATGGTAATGAAGAAAATGATCTTAATATGATAAATAAATCACTAGTTGGTACAATAACAGTAGCAGAAGCAACTGCTACATATCAGTTAACTAATGAAGATGGAACATCTTATACACCATCATATTATGGTTTTGGAACAAAAGTAGTTAGATCAAGTGCACCCCTTAGTAAATTTAAAGAAGTAAGAGTAGATGGAGTAACTGTAGATGGTTCTAATTATACATTAACAGAAGGATCGACAATTGTTACCTTTAAAGATTCTTATCTAAAAACATTAAGCGAAGGAGAACATATACTTAAAGTAATATCAGAAGATGGCTTTGCTTCAGGGAAAATAATAATTAAAATGCCTAGTGTTCAAATGATAACTAACTTATATACTAATGCTGCTAAATCAACAACCACAGTAAATAGTGTTACATATAATCTAGCATCATCAGTAGGACTAATGAATGATAGAAAGGGTAGCATGTCTACTGGTATAGATGCCGGTAATATAAGATACTATGGAGCAAGTCCTAATAACTATATATACTTTAATTGTTCTGATTATAAAAATCAAACATCAAGTACATGTGAAACATGGAGAATAATAGGAGTATTTAATGGTAATGTCAAGATAATGAGAGGTAGTCAGATTGGAACATATTCATGGGATACAAGTGCAAGCGGTACAAACTCTGGCTGGGGAGTAAATGAATGGGCACAAGCTGATTTAATGAAACTATTAAATAGTGGATACGATAGTGAAAGTGTTGGAGGAAGCCTATACTGGAATGCTAAGAGTGGAACATGTTATAATGGACAAAACAATGCCAAAACATCGTGTAACTTTACAAGTACAGGATTAAAGAATGATACGACAAGAAATCTAATAGCAGAGACAACGTATTATACAAGAGGACATGATTCTTCGAGTATATATGTAGATGCAATGTATGATAAAGAGAGAGTAAGTGGAACAGTAATAACAGGAGTAACACCAACAAGGAAATTAACGTGGACAGGCAAATTAGCAATACCATATCCATCAGATTATGGCTATGCCGCGGACTTTAGTTTGTGTCAAAAACAATTAAATTCTTATAGTGATGCAGCATGTACATCAAATAACTGGATGAAGAGTATACTTACTAATAATGGTGCTAATGTGGGATGGTTATTGACCTCGCACTCCGGCAATGTGTACCGCGCATGGGGTGTTGGTTCGCCGGGTGGTGTCGGCTACGATGGTTTTGCTTTCTTTGCGTCCGGGGTGGTGCCAGTCCTTTCTTTGAACTCTGAATTAAGTATCAGGTCAGGAACAGGTACAAGTTCTAATCCATATCAATTATCTGTTTAAGAAGGTACGAGAGTATCTTCTTTTAATGGAGAAAAGTAGTAGTTAGAAAGTATTCACTGTGAATATAATATTTTATGATTGTTCATATATAGACTAGAATAGGCTATATATGATAAGATAAGATGATAAGCTTATCTTGAAAAGAAGTAAACTTATAGTTTATTTTCTTTTCTTTTTATTATTTATATGTTACAATTATTATGGTGATAGTATGAATAAAGTGAGTATATCTTCTATTAAGGGATATGATGATATAAATAGTATTGATAAGGATACTAAATATATTAATATAGTTATAGATAAAAAAATAATAATGATATAGTTAATTATTTTTTTAAATAATGGTAGAGAATATACTTATTCAGATATTATTAATGATAAGAATGGTTTTTATATATACTAGTTATGATATGTTTAAAGTAGGAGAGGAATGTATTGATAATATTATTAAGAAAATGCCTAGTAATTTGAGTGATTTAGAGAGAGTTAGGTATTTATATATTTCTTTAGGTAAGTTAGTAGGATATGATATTAATTTGGTTAATGATAAGAATGAAGTTATATCTTTTATGATGGTTGGTTATTTAAATAATATATGGAGTTCTTTATATTATAAGAAGGTTACTAATTTATCTATAGTTAACTTATTTGTTTATTTATGTAGTAAGATTAATATTAAATGTGATATTGTTAGTAATAGTATTAGTGGTAATCTTGCTAATAAGGTTTATATTGGTAATTCTTTTTTTAGTAGTGGATTTATTTAAGGATTTAGCTAATATTAAGGGTAATTTTATGACTGAATATTTTGATAAGTATAATAGCGATAAGGATATGGATAAGAGAGTTTTATATATTATTGATAATTATAGTGATTATTATTT
The DNA here is from genome assembly GCA_022009835.1 of Bacilli bacterium. Lineage (GTDB taxonomy): Bacteria > Bacillota_I > Bacilli_A > RF39 > UBA660 > CAG-302. The sequence continues at coordinate 529,778 of CP091726.1, forward strand.
AGATAAGAGTTTTAGTAATATTAGTAAAGATGGAGATTTTTCTTTGGAATATTCTTAATATTACTTTTGGATATATTAGATATTAATAGTATTAATTCTTATGAGTTATTGGGTATTTATAAAAAAAGATATTTAGTAAGTATTTTTAGTGATTGTAATATTAGTATTAGTAATTTTTATTTGAATAATGAGTATAGAGAACATTTTATGGTATTTAGTTATAATGACTGCTATTATAGTTATAATTATTCTAGAGGATGTTTTATTAGAGTTGATTATAATTATTTAGTAGATAATATTAAATGTAATAAGATTGGTTTATATATGAATGAGAATTTTTAATTTGAGAGAGAGAGGTGCTTTATGATAGTTATTATTTTTATTATTGCTTGTGATGCTTGCTATTTTGTCTATTCTAGAAGTTTCTTTTTTTCTAGTCTTAATATTATTAGAATTAAGAGATTAGCAGAGTCAGGGAATAAGGCTGCAAAAGTGGTATATATGTTATATTCTAAATATTCAGAAACATTAACTACAATACTTGTTATTAATTGTGTATGTAGTGTACTTGTTAGTTCTTTAACTACTTATTATTTTTTTCTAATTTGTATGGTGATAAGTTTATTCCTCTTATTACAATTATTCTTACAATTGTTATTTTAGTGTTTACAGAAATTACTCCTAAAATTATTGGAAGAGAATATGCAGAGGATTTTGCTTTAAAACTTTGTAATATATTAAAAGGTATGGTTAGTGTTCTTACTCCTATTACGAAGATTATTGGTAAGTTTGAGAAGAAGGTTAAGAATAATCATAGGGTTACTGCAACAAAAGATGAACTTGTTGAAATTGTTAAGACAATTAAGGAAGAAGGGGTTATTGAGGAAAAGGAAAGTATTTTTATTCAGAATGCTGTTCTTCTTAAGAAACTTAAGGTTAGTAATGTTATGGTAGGTAGAGAGGATGTTTCTTTTTTATATGATACTGATTCTTCTGAGAAAGTTAAAAATTGTATATTTAGGGATAAACATGATAGGATTCCTATTATTAGTAAAGATGGTAAGGTAATGGGTATTTTGTATGAGGTTGATTTACTTGATGAGATTTTGCATAATCGTTCTATTAGTATTAAGAGAAATATGAAGGCTCCAGTTACGGTTAGTAAGACTACTAATTTGGCTAGTTGTCTTGAGATTTTAGAGTCAGCTAGAGCACATATGGCTATTGTTACAGATAGAGAAAATAATTTTCTTGGTATTATTACAATGGAAGATATTATTACAGAACTTATGAAATCGTAGTTTAGTTTATTTGATAAGAGAAGAACATAGACTTCTTTTTCTTTTTTTATGTTATACTTGTTTTTGTGATGTGTATGATAGTTAAAATTGATAAGTTATCTCATGATTTGAGAGGTATTACTAAAATAGATAATAAAATTACTTTTTATTCCTAAAAACTTTACCAGAAGAGGTTGTTAATATTAGAATTACTAAACAAAAAGGAAAAAATTTAATGAGGGGTGTTTAACTACTATTATTGAGGAGAGTAAGGATAGAGTTAAGTATATTTGTCCTTATTATGATATTTGTGGCGGTTGTGATACGGGACATATTTTATATAGTAAAAGTATTATGTATAAAAAAAATATGGTAGTGGATATTTTTAAGAGATATTGTGATATGGATGTCGATATGGATATTGTTTATGATGATGATAATATTTATAATTATCGTAATAAGATTACTTTGAGGGTTAATGATGGTAAACTAGCTTTAGTAGGAGAATCTTTAGTTAATATTGACTACTGCTACTTAGTAAATGATAATATTAATAAGGTTATTGGTATTCTTAATGGTATTTGTTTAGATGGTATAGATGAGGTTATTATTAGGGGTACTGATGAAATTATGGTTATTATTAAAGGTAATATTGATAATGATAAGTTAATTCAGATGCTTAAAGATAATGTTAGTTCTATCTTTATTAATGGTGTAAAGGTATTTGGTAATGACTATGTAATTATTAATGTTGGTAATTATAGATATGCTGTATATCCTGATTCTTTCTTTCAGGTTAATACAAAGATGATTAGTAGGTTATATGATAAGGTATTGGAATTTGCTGGTAAAGGGGATAAGTTACTTGATTTATATTGTGGTGCTGGAACAATTGGTATTTATTTAGCGAATAACTTTAATAGTGTTAGGGGTATTGAACAGAATGAATTCGCTATTAAAGGGGCCAATTTAAATAAGGGTATTAATGATATTAAGAATATTTCTTTTGTTTGTGAGAAGGCTAGTGATATTAATGAAATAGTAGAAGATGTAGTGGTAGTTGATCCTCCGAGAAGTGGTCTTGATAGTACTACTATTAAAAGAATATTGGATAGTAGGATTGAAAGACTTATATATGTAAGTTGTAATCCAATTACTTTGGCTAGAGATATTAATATTCTTAAGGATAAATATAATTTAGTTAGTATATCTTTATTTGATATGTTTCCTAATACTAGTCATGCAGAGTGTGTGTGCTTGTTAATAAATAATACGATTTTTATAAATGGTTATTTTTGATAGGAGGATGTATATGAAAAAAAGTATTTGAAATGGATTATTCTTTTGTTTATGTATATTTATATTTGCAATATTTACTTATAAAATTGTTACTGATAAGGTTATTTATGTTGATTATTTATATGATTTTTATAAGTGATAATATTATTAATGATAAACTTACTAGTATTATTAAAGTTATTACTAATTTATCTTCGGTTATATTTATTATTGTTATTGCTACTATAGCTATTATTTTTTTATTAGGAATAAGAGAATTAAGTTATTACTAGCTAGTAATTTAATTGGTATTACTATTATTAATAATTTATTAAAGGTTATTGTTGCTAGAGATAGACCTAATATTAATAGATTGGTTGATGAGAATGGTTATAGTTTTCCATCAGGGCATTCGATTACTAGTATGGTATTTTATGGTTATTTGATTTATTTGATATATAGATATGTTGATAATAAGAATATTAAGGTTAGTTTGATTATATTTTTATCTTTATTAATTTTGATGATTGGGTTTAGTAGAATATATTTAGGGGTTCATTATACTAGTGATGTTATGGGTGGTTTTTTACTTGGTGTTGTTTATTTAATTGTATTTATTTCTAGTACGAAGAAGTATTTAGATAATGGTATGGACTTTACAAAGTAGTTTTTTTCTGATATAATTACTTAGGTCTTTTACTTTATGAGAGGAGGATTATTTTGAGTAAAATTAGAATGTTTTCACTAGGTGGTTTAGATGAAAATGGTAAAAATATGTTTGTTATAGAAGTTGATAAAAATATATTTGTTTTTGAAGCAGGTCTTAAATATGGAGATGAACTTACTTTAGGTATAGATTATATTATACCAAATATTAGTTATTTAAAAGAAAATAAAAAAAGAATAAAGGGGATATTTTTAACTCATGGTCATGATGAAAATGTGGGAGCTTTATCTGATATTGTGTCTGATTTGGGTAATCCACATATTTATGGTTCTAAATATACTTTAGAGGTTGTTAAGAGAGAGTTTGAAACTTGTAATATTAATTATAAAAATTTTAAAGAAATTAAAAGCTTATGTTCCAATAGAGGTTGGAGGTATTAAGATATTTCCTGTTAATTTATCACATAGTACTCCTGATAACTTTGGATATGCTATGTATACTAAAGATGGTGTTATTTTTTATGCTGCTGATTATGTTATTGATTCACTTATGAAAGGGACATATAAAACGGATATTGGTAAACTTGCTTATATTGGTAAGCAGAATGTTTTGTGTCTTCTTACGGAGTCAGTTTATGCTGGTAATTCGGGATTTACTTCTCCTAGACATAGAATTGCTCCGCTTATTAGGGAAACACTTAATAATAGTGATGGTAGAATTATTTTTAATGTATTAGATTCTCATTTATATCGTATTCAAGAATTATTTACTGAGGTAGAAAGAACTAATAGAAAGATTGTTATAATGGGTAAAAGACTTAAGAGAATAATTGATTTTTGCTATTCAAAAATCATTATTTGACTCTTTCTAAGGATATTATTGGTGATTTATCTAATATTAATGATAAGAATGTTGTTATATTAAATGCTAATGAGAAGGAAAAAAACCTTATTATAATATTTTTAAGAATTGTTAATGGTTATGATAAGTTTATTAAATTGAATGATGATGATACGGTCTTTTTAGCAATTCCTATTTATGATAATAGGGAAAAGACCTTCTACAGCTTACTTGATGATATTGCTAAAAACAGGGGCTAATGTTGTTTATTTATCTTCGAAGAATTATTTATCACATCATGCTTCTAATGAAGATTTAATGACAATGATTAATTTGATGAATCCAAAGTATTATTTTCCAATTAGGGGAGAATATAAAAATCAGGTTATGAATGCTGAAGTAGCAGAGATGGTTGGTATTCCTAAGGAAAATATTATTCTTAAAGAGAATGGCGATGTTGTATCATTTAAGAATGGTGTTTTTGGAGAATAAATTTGAAAAAGTTACTAGTGGTTCTATTCTTATTGATGGTACTATTGGTGATGATATTGGAGAAGTTGTTTTAAAGGATCGTGAAATGCTTAGTGATAATGGTATTATGATTATTTCAGTTACTTTAAATAAACAAACTAAAAAGATAATGGCAGGTCCTGAGATTCTTACGAGGGGATTTGTTTATGTTAGGGATTCTTATGAACTTCTTAATGAAATTAAAAAGATATCTGAAAAGATTATTCTAGATAATACTAATGGTATGAAATATATTGAATATAATAAAATTAAGAATACTATTAGAGATGAATTATCAAAATATTTAATTAGTCAGACTGGTAATAAGCCGATGATTATTACAGTTATTCAAGAAATATAGGATAATTTTAGAGAAAAAACTAAAAAACTATTTCATTTTTAGTTTTTTTTTTGTTATAATGTAGAAGAGGTATAATATGATATGAAGAAAAAAAGTGTTTTTACTAATTATGGTATTACTTTTTATGTATTGGATGTACTAGGATAGATAATAATTATAATGATATTATAGATAGTGTTACTAAAAATAATAGTAATATTTATAATACGACTGCTTTAGGTTATAAGTATTATTTACCTTTAGGGATAAGTAAGGTATATGATAAAGATTATAATCAGAAGTTTAAAATTAATAATACATATATGTATTTATATGTGGATATTGTTAGTTATTATTATAAAAACAATTTAAATCTAGATGATAATGATAGTAATAATAGTTATTTTTTTATACGAGAATTAATAGTAGTGATAATAAGACTGGATATGTTAAAATAACTAAAGATGATGATAAGTATTTTATTAAAGTTGTTTATAATTATGCTAAAATAGAAGCTTATGTTCATGAGTGGGAAATATCGGATGTATTATCTTATGCTATGATTATATTAGATAGTATTAATTATAATGATAAATTAGTAGAGAGTATTATTCTCGAAGAACTTTATTCTAGTTCATTTAAAGAATATAAGATTAAAAAAAGCCAGAAGATGCTGAAAGTAAATTTTCAGAATATTTAAGTGAATATGTTGGAGAAGAGGAAGCAAAGATTCCTGATTTACCAGAATATTAAAAAAAGGAGCGAACTATATGGGATTTTTAGATAAGATTAAGGATTTATTTTCTGATGAAGAAGAGGTTATTGAGACTAAAGAAGTTGAAGTTGAAGAAAGAGAAGAACATAAACTTCCTACTTTTTATGAGAAAAAAAATTGAAGAAGAAGAAAAAAAGATAGAGGAAGTAAAGGAAGAACCTATAAGAAGAGAAGTAAATAGGGATAGTATTAGTGATAGGGATACTTTAAGAAGTAGAACTGTGAATAATAATTTTTCTTTTCCAATTGAGATGGATGAGCCTGATTATTTTGAGACTCCTAGATATGGTAATCAAAATGTTTTGGTTAAGAAGAAGGAAGAAGAGAAAAAGGCTAGTTTATATACAAAGAAAGATGAACCTAAGCCTAAAAGATTTAAACCTACTCCTGTTATATCTCCAGTATATGGTGTTCTTGATAAGAATTATACAAAGGATGAAGTTAAAGTTCAAGATGAGAATGCTTATGAGATACAAAGAAGTTCTAAAAAGGTTGATTTTGAAACAGTTAGAAATAAGGCCTTTGGTAGTTTAACTGATGATATTAGAGATAATTTGTGTGAGAATTGTGAGTTATATCAAGAAGTTAAAATTACTAAAAATGCTGATAAGAAAAAAAGGAAAATAGAAGATGATAATTTACTTTCTGATATGATGGATGAGAGAACTAGTAGTGAGAATGTATCGATTGGTACAGCAGAAGAGAATTATTTTGATTTTGGGGTAAGTTATGAGCAACCTAAAAAAGAGGCACCAGATGTAGTTATTAATGCTAATAATGTTACTTTGGATGCTAGTGAGAGTGATATTAAAATAGTTAATCATAATGAAGAAGAAAGTAATGTTGAGAAAATAGAGGTTAAAGAGGAAATGCCTAAAAGAAAAACTCCTAGTGAAGAACTTATCGACACTAAAGAGTTTGAAAAACTTATTCCTGCTGAAGAGGAATCGATAGATGGTATATTAGAAAATTATAAGGAAGAAGATAATAATTCAGATAATGATATATTTAATTTAATTGATTCAATGTATGATGAGGAGGATAAATAATGACAGTTAATGAAGTTTTACCGGTAATTTTATATATTTTTAGGTGCTATTTTATTAGTGGCATTAATAGTATTAACTGTAAAGTTAATTATTACTATGGATAAAATAGAAAAAATTGTAGATAATATTACTGTTAAAGTTAAATCTTTAGATGGGGTGTTTGAGGTTGCTTCGTTAGTTACTGGTAAGGTTACATTTATTACTGATAAGATAGTAGATTTTTGTTAGTATGATTATTGAAAAAAAATATTTAGTAAAGGAAAGGATGATAAAAAAATGAGTAAAAAAGGATTAGGTAAATTAGTGTTAGGTGCTGGACTTGGAGCTAGTATTGCTTTATTGTTTGCTCCTAAAAAAGGTAGTGAATTAAGGGGAGATATCAAAAAGAAATTTGATGAATTTATGAAAAATGTTGATGATATGACAGTGTCTGAGATTAAAGATGAGTTTACTACTAAAGTTGATGAAATTAAAAAAAGATCTTGATGAGTTAGATAAAGAGACTGTTTTTAAAAGCCGCTAAAAAAAGAAGGGTAATGAACTTAAAAGATAAGGCTAATGAATTAGTTGAACTTGCTAAAGAAAAGGGTACTCCTGTTCTTGAAGGTATAGCAGATGATTTGAAAGAGAAAACTATTTCAGTGGCTCAAGGTGTAATTGATAAATTAGAAGAGAAATAATCAGTAATGATTATTTTTTTTGAAAGGAGATAAAGATATGAAAGCATTGATAACAGGAGCTTCTTCGGGTATGGGAAGAGATATGGCTAAGTATTTATATTCTTTAGGATATGAATTATATTTGGTATCTAAAGATAAAAAGGGCTCTTGATAGAGAATTTAAAGGATATGATAAAAGTACATACTTATGGTTATAATTTGATTATTGGTGAAGAGTGTATTAATTTATATAAAAAAATTGAAAGATGAAAAAAATTGATATATTAATTAATAATGCAGGTTTTGGTGATGCTGGTAATTTTACAGAAACAAGTTTGGATAAGGAAATGGATATGATTGATTTAAATGTTAAAGCATATCATATTTTTGACTAAACTATTTTTTTAAGAGATTTTTGTTAAAAGAAATTATGGTAGAATACTTAATGTTGCTTCAATGGCTGGGTTTATGCCGGGTCCTTATATGGCTACTTATTATGCTACGAAGAATTATATTGTTAGTTTATCACTTGCTATATATGAGGAATTAAAAAGGGATAAGTCTAATGTTAAGATATCAGTTTTTTGCCCAGGACCTGTTAATACTAATTTTAATGCAGTAGCAGATGTAAAGTTTAACATATCTTCTTTGAGTAGTGAATATGCTAGTAAGGTAGCGATAGATGGTATGTTTATGAATAAATTGATTATTATTCCTAATAATATGAAGTTTAATTATTTTTCTTACTAAAGTTACTCCTACTAAAGGAATAATGTTTGTTAATTCTTTTGTTCAAGAAAGAAATAGTAAATAAAAAATGTCATCTTTTTTAAGATGACATGATTTTTCAAAGTAAAGAGGTTGACCCCCTTAAGGAACAACCTCCCAAAAAAAGAATAAAAAGGGGTTGGCTAGTGTGATACTAGCACCAATTCGCCTAAATCAAGTTTAAATCGAACTGGTGATTAATATAATAAACTAATATGATTATTTTTGTCAATATTAAAAAAATTAAAAAATAAAAAAAGTACAAAAAAATCGACAAAAATCCTAATGTAGTACTTGATTTTTTTAATGGTTTGAGTGTAAACTATCATTAGGAGGAATAATTATGGCAAAACAAAATACAAAAAATAAAACTAATAAGAATCAAAAAAATAAGACTACTAATACAGGTAGTAAAAAAGTAAATACTAATGAAAAGGTTAAAAAAAGATATTAAGAAAGAAGTAGAAGTAAAAAGAAATTAAGAAAGAAGTAGAAGTAAAAAGAAATTAAGAAAGAAGAAAAAGAAAGTTGTTACTCCTGCTGAGAAGAAAGAAGAGAAGAAGAGTTTTTAAGTTAACTTCTAAACAAAAAGATATAGTATTAATTCTTTTTTAGTAGTAGTACTTCTTATAGTAGCAGGTATTGTTACTAGTGTTAAGAAAGAAAAGGTTGATATTGAACTTCCTGCAGTAGTAGAAGGAGAAGCTGGTACTAGAACTATTACATATTCTGAATATGAAGAATTAATGGCTAGTAATAAACCCTTTTTAGCAGTAGTTATTAATGATGGATGTCATTACTGTGAAATGTATGAACCTATTGTTGAAGAAGTTGCTAATGAATATGGTATACCTGTAAACTATATTAATCTTGCTAAATTATCTAGTGATGAGTATAATAGTTTATCTAATTCTAATTCTTATTTAAGAACAAAGAAGTGGGGAACTCCAACTACATTGTTTATGGTAGGAAATAAAGTTATTGATTCTATTGGTCAATATGTTGATAAAGATACATTTGTTAGTTTTATTAAAGAGAATATAAAGGTTGATTAATATGAATAATGAAATATATAAAAAGAGTAAAGGAGTTTAAGAGAAAATATCCTTTAACAGTAGCCTTTAGATTAAAGGCTCATGCTAAAGTAGTTTCAAAGTTTATTGGTGATGATGAAAAGGTTAAGTATGTATTTGCTGCTCAAAAAAATTATAATAGTTATGAGATTATTAATACTAACATTATTGTTCTTACTGATAAGAGATTAGTGGTAGCTACGAAGAGACTTGCTTTTGGTTATTTTCTTAAAGTTATTACTCCAGATATGTTTAATGATTTAACAATCAAGAATGGTATTATTTGGGGTGAGGTTATTATTGATACTGTTAAGGAAAAGGTTATATTATCTAATATAGATCCTAATGCTTTAGCAGAAATTGATGATAATATTACAATGACAATGATTGAAGAGAAAAAAGAATTTGGAAAAGAAGTAAAAGAAAAGTAATATTTACTTCTTTTGTTTTAGAGGTGTATATGGAGATAGTAAAATATGAATTAACGAAAAAAAAATATATAATGTATATTTATCGAATGGTGAAGTATTAGAATTAGATGAGAGTGTTATTACTAATAATGAACTTTTGTTAAAAAGAATAGATAATGATTTATATGATAAATTGAAAAGGGATAATAAGATATGTATTTTTAGTAAATGCTTCTATTAAATATATTAATGTTAGATTAAGAAGTATTAAGGAGATAAAGGATTATTTACTAAAAAAAGAAGAGGATACTGATTTAATTGATGAGGTTATTAGTAGACTTATAAAGATGGGCTATTTAGATGATAGGAGATTTACAGAAGCTTATATTAAAGATAAGTTGAATTTTACTTCTTGGGGTGATTATAAAATTATTAATGAATTAAATAAGCTTGGTATTTCTTCTTTAGATATAGAAGATAATATAGATTTACTTAATGATGATATTTTTAAATGAAAGAATGAGGAAGATTATTGATAAAGATATTAGGACTAATAAGAAATATTCGGGATTAAAAACTTAAGAATAAAAATATATAATCATTTACTTACTAGTGGTTATTCTAAAGAGAAAGTAATATCATTAATAAATAGTTATGATTTTTTTAGTATAAAATGTAAATATTGGTAAAAAAAATATAAATGGTGATTAATATGAAGAAGATATTAGCAGTATTTGTATTTTTTTAGTTTTATTAGTGGGTTGTTCTTTGGCTAATACACCAACTTCGAAAGTAGAAGAATTACTTACTAAATATCAAACACTTGATAAGGATATTAAGACTGGTATTGATGAAGTTATTGATGAAGAAACACTTACTAGTAAACAAAAGGATAGGTATAGAAGTTTAATTGAAAAAAACAATATAAAGGTTTGACTTATCAGGTTAAGAATGAAAGGATAGATGGTGATAGAGCCACTATTACGACAGAGATTGAGGTATTAGATTATAAGAAGGCAGTTAATGATGCGGTTAGTAAATATCAAAATAGAACTGATTATACAGTAGAAGAATACAATAATAGTAAACTAGATGCTCTTGAGAAGACTAAAGATAAGGTTAAGTATACAATAGATTTTGAAGTAATTAAAGATAAGAATGGTAATTGGAAATTATCTTCATTGAGTAATGAAACTATTAAGAAAATACAGGGAATGTATTAATTGGTAGTTTTTTTTCTTTTAAATATGTGATACAATTAAGTTGGTGATATAATGAATAGACAAGAAGATTTAAGTAAGGTATTTGATAGAACTTGGACTGCTAATCATAATGATGTGGCAAAAAGAGGTAGAGAAAAGGAGAAGGCCTTTATTAATAAGATGTTTGGTGGCAGTATTTCTAGTAATGTTAGAAGTAATATTGTTACACCTGGTATGAAAGCAGAGAAGTTGCAAAGAAGAATTGATAGTGTAAATAATATCGAAAGACAAAATAAAGTAAATAATATATTAAAGAAATGGAAGTAAATTATATGGTAGATTTATATAAGTATGAAAATGAATTATATGAAAAAGGTTTAGAATATATAGGCGGAGTTGATGAGGTTGGTAGAGGTCCTTTAATAGGAAGTGTGGTAGCGGCTTGTGTTATTCTTCCTCGAGACTTTGTATTAGAAGGACTTACTGATTCGAAAAAGTTATCAGAAAAGAAAAGAAATGAATATTATAAGATTATTAAAGAGAAGGCAATAGCTATTGGAATTGGAATAGTTAATGAAAAAGTTATTGATGAAGTTAATATTTATGAGGCTACTAAAATAGCTATGAAAGAGGCAATTAAGAATACTAATATTAAATTAGATCATGTTTTAATAGATGCGATGCCTCTTGATATAGATGTACCTACAACTAGTATTATTAAGGGAGATGCTAAATCTATTTCAATAGCGGCAGCTTCGGTAATTGCTAAAGTTACAAGAGATAAGATGATGTATGATTTAGATAAGATATATCCTATGTATGATTTAGCTAGTAATAAGGGTTATGGTACTAGAAAACATATTGAGGCTATTAAGAAATATGGTATTACTAAGTATCATAGATTAAGTTATAAACCTGTTAGTGAATATAAAGATAAATTAATTGATTAATACCACATTTTTGTGGTATTTATTATGTGTAAAAAAAGTATTCACTCTAGAATATAATAGATATGGTTGATATTTAGATTATAAACTTAGGCTATAAACTACTATATATGGTGATAGGTTTACATAGAAATAAAAAAATATAAAAAAATTAGCAATTTTTTTAGTTGACATTGCTAAAGAATAGTAATATAATTATATTAGCAATGGAAATAAATGATTGCTAAAGGAGTGATATTATGATCACCAAGAGACAAAATGAAATACTTAAAGTAATAGTGGAAGAATATATTAGAACTGCTAAACCAGTTAGTTCAAATCATATTTGTAAGAAATTAAAATGTTCTAGTGCTACAATTAGAAATGAAATGGTAGCTTTGGAAGAGTTACATCTACTAGAAAAAAATCATTTTGCATCAGGAAGAATTCCTAGTGAGGAAGGTTACAAGTATTATGTGGATAATTTAATGAAACCTAAAAATATGACGGGAGAAGATATGTTAAAAACTTCAAACTATTTTTTTAGAAATAATACATTAGATTTGAATGATACGATTAAGAAGAGTATAGAAATTATTAGTGAGATAACTAACTATACAGCAGTTGTACTAGGTGGTGCTTCTAAAGAGAATAGACTTAAGAAAGTAGAAGTGGTTCCATTAGAAGATAATAAAATATTATCGATAGTAATAACTGATAAAGGTGTAGTACAGCATAAGTCATTATACTTACCAAATACTGTTCCTAAAGAAGATGTAAAGAAGACGGTAGAACTTATTAATAAGTTAGTGGTTGGTACTCCTATTAATGAGGTAAGTGAAAAACTAGAGTATGAAGTGAAACCGATTATAAAAGATTATGTTGGTCAATATGAAGTATTATATAATACCTTCTATGATGCTTTTCATGAATTTACTACTGCACAAAGAGAAGATGCTTACTTTGGTGGAAGAACTAATATGCTTAAACAGCCAGAGTTTACTAATATTGATAAAGTAAAAGAAATACTTAGTAAATTTGAAGATATAGATAGTATTTCTAAGATGAAGGAAGAAGAAAATGGTATAAATATTTATGTTGGTAGTGAAACAGAACTTACTGATGATGTTTCAGTTATTAAAACTAAATATAATATAGATGGAACAGAAGGAACAATAGCAATAATTGGTCCAAAGAGAATGGAGTATGATAGAGTGGTAACACTACTAGATTACATTAAAAATAATTTAGGAGGTCAAAGTGGAAAAGAAGAATAATAAACATAAAAAAGAAGAAAAAGAGATAAAGAAAGAACATTGTAATAAAGAAGAATGCAATTGCAAGGAGGCTAAAGAAGAGTGTGCTTGTGACGAAGAATGTAATTGTAATGAGGAATGTAATTGTAATGAAGAATGTTCTTGTAGTGATAATAAAGAATTAGAAGATAAAATAAAGAATCTAGAGGAGGCACTTCTAAGAAGTCAAGCTGAACTTATTAATTATAAAAGAAGAAAAGATGAAGAAACAAATAGAATAATAAAATATGCTGAAGAAGATATTTTAAAAGGTTTTCTTCCTATCTTAGATAACTTTGAAAGAGCAATAGGTATGGATGATGATAATTTAGAAGATGAAGTATCTAAGTTCTTGGAAGGCTTTAAGCTTATGTATAAGCAGATAAAAGATTTGCTTGAAAAGTTTGAAGTAAAAGAAATTGATTGTTTAGGTAAGGAATTTGATCCAGCACTAGAGCAAGCTGTTGTTATTGATCATGATGAAACTAAAGAATCAGGAGTTGTAACAGTAGTGTTACAAAAGGGTTATATGTATAAAGATAGAGTACTTAGGACCGCTATGGTAAAGGTAAATGAGTAATATGAATAAAGATACGATAAAAGAAATAATATATATTATTATATCAATAATACTAGCAGTTCTTGCTGTTAAGTTTGTGATATGGTTACTTCCTGTTATATTAGTGGCATTATTTAGCTATCTATTATACATGAATATTAAAAAGGAATAAAAAAAGAGGAAAATATAAATAAAGAAAAGAACATTAAAGTTATTCATGACTTTGATGATGATAAATAAGAAAGGAAATGATAAATATGAGTAAAATTATAGGAATAGATTTAGGAACAACTAATAGTTGTGTTGCTGTATATGATGGAGGTGAAGCAAAAGTTATTACTAACCCTGAGGGTATGAGAACTACTCCATCAGTAGTAGCATTTAAATGGAGATATAATTGTTGGTCAAAAGGCTAAAAACCAAATGGTAACTAATAAAGATACTATATCTTCAATTAAAAGAAAAATGGGTACTAGTGAAAAAGTATCCGCTAACGGAAAAGAATATTCTCCTGAAGAGGTATCCGCTATGATATTAGGAGATCTTAAGAAGACTGCTGAAGCATACTTAGGAGAAGCTGTTAATAAGGCTGTTATTACAGTACCTGCATATTTTAATGATGCTCAAAGACAAGCTACTAAGAATGCTGGTAAGATTGCTGGTTTAGAGGTAGAGAGAATTATCAATGAACCAACTGCTGCTGCTCTTGCTTATGGTCTAGATAAACAAGATAAAAACCAAACAGTACTTGTATATGACTTAGGTGGCGGTACATTTGATGTATCTATTCTAGAGTTAGGTGATGGTGTATTTGAAGTTAAATCTACTAGTGGTAATAACCATTTAGGTGGAGATGACTTTGATGAAAGAGTTATGGATTATATTGTAAGTGAATTTAAGAAAGAGAGTGGTGTTGATTTAACTAAAGATAAAATGGCTATGCAAAGAGTTAAAGATGCTGCTGAAAAGGCTAAAAAAGATCTTAGTGGTATGACTACTACTGAAATATCTCTTCCATTTATTTCACAAGGCGAAGATGGTCCAATTCATTTAAATATGAGTTTAACTAGAGCTAAATTTGAAGATTTAATTAGTGATTTAGTAGAATCTACTACTGAACCAGTAAGAAAAGCTTTAAAAGATGCTGGTTTAACTGCTAAAGATATCGATAAAGTTTTATTAGTAGGAGGTTCTACAAGAGTTCCTTGTGTACAAGAACTAGTTAAGAAAGAATTAGGTAAAGAGCCTTCTAAAGAGGTTAACCCTGATGAAGTTGTTGCTATGGGAGCTGCTATTCAAGGTGGAGTATTAACTGGTGATGTTAATGATATTGTACTTCTTGATGTTACACCATTATCACTTGGTATTGAAACATTAGGTGGAGTAATGACAACATTAATTCCTAGAAATACTACAATTCCTACTAGTAAGAGTCAAGTATTTAGTACTGCTGCTGATAATCAACCTGCTGTTGATATTCATGTATTACAAGGTGAAAGACCTATGGCTAATGATAATAAGACACTTGGTAATTTCCAACTTACTAATATTCCACCTGCACCTAGAGGAGTACCACAAATAGAAGTTACATTCGATATAGATGCTAATGGTATTGTTAATGTTAAAGCAAAAGATTTAGGTACTAAAAAAGAACAATCTATTACTATTACTGCTACTAATACATTAAGCGATGAAGAAATTGATAAGATGATGAAAGAAGCAGAAAAGAATAAAGAAGCAGATGCTAAGAAGAAAGAATTAGCAGATGCTAAGAATGAAGCAGAACAAATTATTAATATGACTGAAAAGGCTATTAAAGATCTTGGTGATAAAATATCTGATAGTGATAAGAAAGAAGCTGAAGAGTTAATTGAAAAGACTAAGAAGGCTATGGAAGGCGAGGATGCTAAAGTAATTACTGAAGCTAAAGATAAACTATTAGAAAAGGCTAATGCGCTTGCTACTAAGGTTTATGAAAGTGCTGCTAAAGAAAGTCAAAATACTAATACTGAAGATAGTACAAAAGAAGAAGATAAAAAAGACGATGTAGTAGATGCTGAATTTGAAGAAAAATAATTAAGTAAAAGCTCTAGCTTCCTAGAGCTTTATACTTGTACTTGGAGGAGATTATGGATAAAAAAGATTATTATGAGGTACTTGGTGTACCGAAAACTGCTAGTCAAGAAGAAATTAAATCAGCATTTAGAAAATTAGCTAAGAAGTATCACCCCGATGTATCTAAAGAGGAAAATGCTGCTGAAAAATTTAAAGAATGCCAGGAGGCTTATGCAGTATTGTCTGATGAGAATAAAAGAAAACAATATGATCAATTTGGTCATAGTGCCTTTACTAATTCACAAGGTGGTTTTTCTGGTTTTGATGGTTTTGATTTTAGTGATTATGGCGACATTATGGAAGAGGTACTTAAAAATTTTGGTTTTAGTACAGGTTCTTCACGAGGTGGCCGAAACAGAAAACAACATGGTGATGATTTATTGTATAGAATGACTGTTACTTTTGATGAGGCTGTTCATGGTAGTAAGAGGGATATTGAAGTAGAATGTGAAGATGTTTGTGATGAGTGTCATGGTGAAGGTGGTTTTGATAAACATACTTGTCCAGAATGTAAGGGCTCTGGAACAGTAACTCGTCAGCAAAGTACAATGTTTGGATCATTCTTATCTAGAACAACTTGTCCTCATTGTGGTGGTACAGGTTCTTCATTTGATAAAATATGTACTAGTTGTAAGGGAAAAGGTAAGGTAGTTAAAAAGAAAATACTTACTGTTACCATTCCTAAAGGTATTGATACTGGTAATAGAATTAGGCTTGCTGGTAAAGGTGAGGCTGGTGTTAATGGTGGTGATCCAGGGGATTTATATATCGAATTTGCTGTTAAAAAAGATAATTTTTATGAAAGAGATGGCAATGATGTATATATTACTGTACCACTTACGATTACAGAAGCAGTGTTAGGTTGTAAGAAGGAGATACCTACTTTATATGGGACCGCTGTTATAACAATTCCTGATGGTACTAAGAATGGTACTAAATTGAGACTTAAAGGGAAAGGAATAGATAGTGATATTAATGGTAAAAAAGGTGATATGTATGTTATTGTTAATGTTATTATTCCTTCTAAATTAAATAAGAAACAAAAAGATTTATTTAAACTTTTAGCAGAAACTGATCTTGATGATGATGCAGAGTTTACTAGATATAAAAAAAGATGCTTAAAGATTAGTTTTTGAGAGAGAAATATTATAGATAAATTATTATATAGAGAACTAATTGTAATGGTTAGTTCTTTTTTTGATATTGATTTATTTATTTTAAATGATATAATAGTAGGTATATTTGTAAGGAGGAAAAAGTTATATGAATAAAATGAAGAATAGAATTATTAGTAGTCTACTAGCAGGTACGATATTAATGACTACTGGTGGATGTTCATTAAGGGATAAAAATGATGACAATGGTACTAACAATATACCTAATACTATTGAAGATTATGATAGTGATAATGATAATGAAGTTATTGATGATGTAATTAATGATGATAAAATAATTGAAGAGAATGTATTACCAATAGAGGATACAAATATTGAAGATGATATGAATATTAATAAAGAAGATAATACTATTTCTTCTCAAGGTAATGATTATGAGATAGTGGAAGTAAATAATTTTTGCTTATGTTTTTATATGATACACCTTTATATGATATTAATATGATAGAAACAGATTATATTGATAAGTATCAAAAAGTAAGTGTTATTAATAATAATGGTAATATGACTGAAGTCTGCTACTACAGGGGAGTAAATGATTTTGTATATGGTTATATTTATAATGATAGTTATGAGATGTTACCTAGTTTATTTGTTGAAGTTGATATTAGTGATCAAATAGTTAATATGTATGTTGATAGTAGTTTAGTAGTTTCTAGTGATACAGTAACTGGTAAGACTTCTACTCCAACTAGAATAGGGTATTTTGGTATTACTTACAAAGAGAAAGATACTTACTTAAGAGGTAGTGATTATTGTTCACATGTTGATTACTGGATGCCTTTTGATGGTGGTATTGGATTACATGATGCTGATTGGAGAGATACTTTTGGCGGTGATATCTACATCAATAGTGGTAGTCATGGCTGTGTAAACTTACCTGATGATGTAGCTAGAACTATTTATGATAATGTAGAGGCTGGTAGTAAGGTTTTAGTGCATAAATAGAATGATAAAATGACTATGCAGGAAATGTATAGTTATTTTTATATATAAAAAAGAGATTGACATTTGTCAATCTCAATAATCTAGAGTTCTTTAATTATCTAAAAGCTTCTAATCTAAATGGAGTATCATAAATATCGTAACCATATTCGGTTATTCTTCTTATTACAAAAAGTTAGTAGTCGATAATCTTTTTAGTTTATCTTTTTTTCCTAACTTAATTAAAAACATCTTCATAAGATTTATTCCAATTTAATTTATTAGGGTTTTTTTATATTCAAAAAGTGCTCTAGTTACTTCTTCTACTTCATCAAAAATATCATCTGGTATACCAAGAGATATGATTTTTCTTCCTTCTAACATAATATTCCTCCTGTTATTTTATTATAATACTTCATGTAGTAAAAATATGTAACCATTGTGACTACAAATTAATGATTATATCTTTACTGATAATCTATATGATACATTAATTTTGTTAGAAAATCAAGGCTTTTTATTAAAGGTTCTTTATTTACTAATGGTAAAAATACATGATATAATTAATTAGGATGGTGGATATATGGATTATATATCAATAGATAATTTTGAAGGACCTTTAGATTTATTGTTACATTTAGTTAAAGAGGCTAATATAGATATACTTGATATAAAGGTTGAGGAAATAACTGATAAATATTTAGAATATATAAAGAGAGAAGAAGAGTTAAATATTAATATAGCGGCTTCTTATTTAGTTATGGCTTCAGAACTTATGTATTTAAAATCGAAATCTCTTTTTACCTGTTGTTAAGAAAGATGATGAAGAGGTAGAAGATGAAGAAATAACAAGGGAGAATTTAATTAATAGATTGATAGAGTATAAAAGATATAAAGAAATGACACCGGTATTTAAAGAACTTGAAGAAGAAAGAAAGAAGATTTATATTAAGGCTCCGGAAAAAGTTAGTAATTATGTAGATAATACTTTAGTAGGAGAGGCATCAGTAGATGATTTGATTGAGGCTTTTTAAAAAGATTTTTTTAGAGAAAAAGAAGAAGAAAAAAACCACTTGAGACTACTATTGCTAGGAAAGAGTATTCAGTTAAAGAGAGAAAGAATAATATTAGAAATATATTAAAAGTAAAGAAGAAGGCTTATTTAGAAGAATTATTTGAGGAATATAATAGACCAGTAGTGGTAGTTACTTTTTTATCGATATTAGAGATGGTTAAGGAAAAATCAGTAGTAATAAGTCAAGATAGGAATTTTGATAAAAATATTAATAGAATTGAGGAATTAAGATGGAAAGTGTAGTAGAAGGACTTTTTATATGTTCAAGGTGATATTGGACTTACTTTAAAAGATATAGAAAGAATATTGGAAATAGATGAGGATGAGGCTAAGAGTGTAGTACTTAAACTAAAGAATTATTATGATGATAATAAGAGAGGGTTTAGAATTAATTTCTTAGGTAATACGATAAAACTTACGACAAGAGAGGAACATAAAGAATATTATCAAAGATTATTAGAAGAGCCTACTTCGAATAATTTATCACAGTCAGCATTGGAAGTTTTGGCTATTATTGCTTATAATGAGCCTATTACAAGAGGAAATGTTGATGCTTTAAGAGGGGTAGAGTCTACTTATGTGATGAGAAGATTACTTGCTAAAGGTTTAATTAAAGAATGTGGTAGATCTGATGCTCCTGGTAGAGCTATTTTTATATAAGACAACTGATGAGTTTTTTTGGATTATTTTTGGTCTTGCTTCTAAAGATGATTTACCTAAAATTGATATTGAAAAATACTGTTAATAGTCCAAAAAGATTTATATAAGACAATATACAAGGAGGGGGAATAGATGAATGAAAGAATAATGAGTAGTGAAGAATTGAAAGAGGATAAGGATTTGACAATTAGACCTCTTACTTTGAGTGAGTATATTGGTCAAAGTGAGATTAAAGAAAATTTAGAAGTATTTATTAAATCTTCAGTTATGAGAGGAGAGACATTAGATCATATATTGTTATATGGTCCTCCTGGTCTTGGTAAGACTACTCTTGCTTATATTATTGCTAATGAACTTGGTACTAATATTAAGACTGCTAGCGGGCCTTCGATTGAGAAGAGTGGGGACTTGGCGGCAATACTTTCTACTTTAGAAGAGGGAGATGTTTTGTTTATTGATGAAATTCATAGAATACCTAGATATATCGAAGAGATTTTATATCCAGCAATGGAAGACTTTTACTTAGATATTATTGTAGGTAGCGATGGTTCATCTAGAAATATTAAGATTAATTTACCACATTTTACTTTAGTAGGAGCTACTACTAGAGCGGGTGATTTATCTAGTCCATTAAGGGATAGATTTGGTATTATCTCTAAACTTAATTTTTTTATACAGAGGATGAATTATATCAGATTGTTAAGAGAACTTCTAGAGTACTTGATACTCCTATTACGGATGATGCTGCTATTGAACTAGCTAAGAGAAGTAGGGGTACTCCGAGAATTGCTAATAGGTTATTTAAAAGAGTTAGGGATTTTGCTTTGGTATATGGTGATGGTATTATTAATGAAAAGATATTGGATAGTTCATTAAATAGATTAAAAGTTGATAAGACTGGTTTGGATGATACTGATTATAATTTACTTCTTTCTATTGTAGAAAGATTTAATGGGGGACCTGTAGGACTTGAGGCTCTTGCTTCTTCAATTGGAGAAGAGGCTTCTACTATTGAAGATGTATATGAACCTTATTTATTACAACAGGGTTATTTAAAGAGAACTGCTAGGGGTAGAGTTGTTACTGATAAGGCTTATGAATATTTAGATATTAAGAAAGAATAGTTATTTTATGCCCTACAAGTCTAAGGTCTTGTAGGGTATTTCAAAGCCATTAAGTCTTTGAAATAAAGCTTTTGGGGGTATTTGAAATAATCACTGATTGATAATTATGATAAATATGGTTTTTAGTGATGTTATATTAGAACCTATTGATGAAGATATTTTTTTATTAATAAGATTAATAAATACTTGGAAATAGGAGAAAAATTCATAAAAAAACTATTTACAAATAGTAAAAATATAGTGTATTATTAATATGTTCCTTGAACTTTGTTATTGGTACCTCTTACCATAACTAGGTTAAAGGTGAAAATAAGATAAGGAGGAAAATATAATGGCTTTAAATAAAGATAAGAAAGCACAAATCATTAAAGAGTTTGCTAGAGATAGTAAAGATACAGGATCTCCTGAAGTACAAATAGCTATTCTTACTAATGAGATTAATGCTTTAACTGAACATCTTAAAAATAATAAACAAGATAAAGCTTCTAAGAGAGGACTTTTAATTAAAGTTGGTAAGAGAAGAAGTTTATTAAACTATCTTGTTAAGACTGATGTTAAGAGATACAGAGATGTAGTTGCAAAAATTAGGATTAAGAAAAATAATTAATAAAAAGTAGGCACTCTTTTTTTGAGTGTCTTTATATTTATTGGGAGGTTTTTTTATGAATATAAATGATTTGTATTTTTGCTAATATAAGTATGATAACTAAAAAAGAGTATAGAGGAAATGGAGAAACTGCTTACTATCATGAGGCTATTAGACAAACGATAGTTAAACCAACAAAAAATAATAGGTATATTGATTTATTAACTGGGAAAAAATATAAAGTTTTTGGTGCTTTAACAAGTTGTGAAAATGAAATAGGATGTCTATTTATTAATGGCACATTTATACCTTTTTAGTGATATTATATCTGTTGAAAAACAAAATATGAGTAAAAGAAGAATACTTAAAAAAAATTTAATGATTATAAGAATCAAGTAAAAGAAAAGGAGTAGAGATATGGATAAGAAAGTATTTGAGTTAGATTTTTATGGAAGAAAGATAGTAGTAGAACATGGACAAGTTGCTAAACAAGCTGATGGTGCTGTTCTTGTTAGATATGGAGATACGGTAGTACTAAGTACCGCTGTTGTTAGTAAGAGTGCTAATCTATTATCTGATTTCTTTCCACTTATGGTTTTATACCAAGAAAAGTTATATTCTGTAGGTAAGATACCTGGAGGATTTATTAAGAGAGAGGGTAGACCTACTGATGCTGCGACATTAGCGGCTCGTATGATTGATAGACCTCTTAGACCATTGTTTCCTGAGGATTTTAAGAATGAAGTACAGATTGTTAATACGGTGTTATCAGTAGATCAAGATAATTCACCTGAACTTACGGCATTATTTGGTTCTTCACTTGCTACTTGTATTAGTAAGATACCTTTTAATGGTCCAGTAGCGGCTGTTAAGGTTGGTAGAGTAGATGGTGAATTTATTATTAATCCTACTGTAGAACAAAATGAGAAGTCTGATATAGACCTTACAGTAGCGGGAACAAAGGATGCTATTAACATGGTTGAAGCTGGGGCTAGAGAGGCTTCGGAAGATGATATGCTTGAGGCATTAATGTTTGGTCATGAGGCTATTAAGAAGTTAATTGCTTTTGAGGAAGAAGTTATTAGTGCTATTGGTGTAGAAAAGATGGAATATGAGAAGTTAGAAATAACTGATGAACTTAGAAGTGAAGTAGATAGTATTGTTAGAGATAGACTTGATAAGGCTCTTAGAATTAAAGATAAGTTAGAGAAATATAGTGCTATTGATAACTTAGAAGAAGTAATAGAAAAGTATAAGAGTGAAAACGAAGATACGATGAAGCCTGAGGAATTAAAGGAATTACTTACTAAGGTGGCTTTAATATTCCATGGTATTGAGTATGAATTATTTAGAAATATTGTTGTTAAAGAGAAGACTAGAGCAGATGGTAGAAAAATGGATGAGATTAGACCTTTATCTACAGATATTGATTTGTTACCTAGATGTCATGGTAGTGCTTTATTTACTAGGGGACAAACACAAAGTTTAGCTACTGTTACACTTGGAGCTCTTGGTGAACATCAAATTCTTGATGGTCTTGGTATTGAGGATGCTAAGAGATTTATGCTTCATTATAATTTTCCACCATTCTCAGTAGGTGAAACTGGTAGATATGGTGCTCCTGGTAGAAGAGAGATTGGTCATGGGGCATTAGGAGAGAGAGCACTTTCTTATGTTATTCCTAGTGAAGAAGAATTTCCTTATACGATAAGAGTTGTTAGTGAAATATTAGAAAGTAATGGTTCTAGTAGTCAGGCTACTATTTGTGCTGGTACAATGGCTCTTATGGCTGCTGGTGTTCCTATTAAGAAACCAGTAGCGGGTATTGCTATGGGTCTTATTACTCATGAAGATGATTATACTATTCTTACTGATATTCAAGGTATGGAAGATCATCTTGGTGATATGGACTTTAAGGTAGCAGGAACTCGTGATGGTATTACTGCTCTTCAGATGGATATTAAGATTGATGGTATTAATAGGGAAATATTAAAAGAAGCTTTAGCACAAGCTAAGAAGGCTAGATTTGAGATATTAGATGTTATTGAGAAACAAATAGCTAAACCTAGAGAAGATGTATCTAAGTATGCTCCTAAGACTGAGGTATTTATGATTAATCCAGATAAGATTAAAGATGTTATTGGTCGTGGTGGAGAGATGATTACAAAGATTATCTTAGAATGTAGTAATGTTAATACTGTTAATGATATTAATGCTGTTAAAGTAGATCTTGAAGATGATGGTAGAGTTATTATTTATCATACTGATAGGGATGTTATTAATAGAACTGCTGATAGAATTAAAGATATTGCTAGAGAAGTAGAAATTGGTAAAACTTATACTTGCAAGGTTGTATCTATTCAAGATTTTGGTATCTTTGTTGAGTTATGGCCTGGATGTGAAGGGCTTATTCATGTATCTCAATTAGATACTAAGAGAGTTGATAAACCTAGTGATTTATTTAAAGTAGGCGATGAAGTTATTGCTATTGCTACTGGATATGATAAGAAGGGTAAACTTAATTTATCGAGAAAGGACTTACTTAAATAAGTTCTTTCTTATATAAAAAAAATCATCGTGAGATGATTCTTTTAGTCTAAATCTTTAGTGAATATACCTATTTCGATAAGTCCTGATACAAATACTAGTGTGTATACTATACGTGTGATAAGGCTATTATCACCAAATAGGTATTCTACTAGATTGAAGTTAAATAATCCAACTAATCCCCAATTTATACAACCAATTATACCGATGGTTAAGGCAATTTTATATAGTGTATTCATTGTATCCTCCTTTTTATTTTTATTTTGTACAAAAAATAAGTAATTATTCATCATATAAGAAAAATAATTTAATATAATTTATCAGAAAGTAAAAAAGAGGTGAAAAAATGAAAAAAAAGTTATTATTTATGTTAATAGGAGGTTTATTTTTGTTAGGAGGTTGTGGAAAGAATAGTGAGTCTGATATTATTAAAGATTTAACTAAAAAGGTTAATAATGCTAATTCTTATTATATTGAAGGAACATTAGAGATTGTTAATAATGAGGATATATATACTTATAATGTTGAAGTTTCTTATGCTAAAAAAAGATAATTATAAGGTAAAAATTAGTTAATAATGTTAATAATCATGAGCAGATAATTCTTCGTAATTCTGATGGTGTATATGTTGTTACTCCTAGAATTAATAAGAGTTTTAAGTTCCAAAGTGATTGGCCTTATAATAATTCACAAGTTTATTTATTGGCTCCTTTACTTGAGGATATTACTAGTGATGATAATAGAAAGTTTGAAGAAGTTAAAGATGGTTATAAGCTTATAGTTAATGCTAATTATCCTAATAATCCTAAATTAGTAAAACAAGAAATAGTTCTTGATAAGAATAGTAATATTAAGTCTGTTATGGTTATTGATAAAGATGGTAATAAGCAAATAAAGATGACTTATAATAAGATTGATTTTTAATAGTAAGTTTAAGAGTAATTATTTTTGATTTAAAAAGAGATTATTGATGTTAAAGAAGAGAATACTCCTAATGAGGATAATAAAGTGACAGAAAATAATACAAATAATAACACTAATACTAATAATAATGGTACAGATGGTAATAATACTAATACTGATAATAATGGTACTTCTACTAAAGAGACAAGTAAGATTGAAGATGTAATCTATCCTATGTATATACCTTTGAATACTTATTTAAGTAATAAAGAAAAAGGTAAATAAGGATAGTGGAGAAAGATTGATTCTTACATTTGAAGGTGATAATCCATTTATGTTAATTGAGGAGACTATTGCTAGAGAAAAAGAGCATTTAATTGTTCCTACTTATGGTGAGTTAGAACAAATGGCTTCAACTGTGGCTATAGTAAATGATAATTCTGTTAATTGGATTGATAATAATGTTGAATATTATGTTGTTAGTGATAAGTTATCTAAACAGGAACTTTTAAATATAGCAAGAAGTATATCTGTACTTCCGGTAAGCAAGTAAATCTTGCTTTTTTTCTTTTTCTACATATATAATTATTATAGAGGAGGTTAGACAGATGAAGGATTTTATTAAGAGTGTATTAGCAGGGATTATGATTGGTATTGGGGGAACTATATATTTATCAATTGATAATAAGGTAGTAGGTGCTTCTTTATTTGGTATTGGTTTATTTATGATTGTTATATATGGTTTTAATTTGTATACTGGAAAGATTGGTTATTTAGTTGATAATTTTAATTTTAAGTATATTAAGATGTTAGTAATTACTTTGATAGGTAATTTTATAGGAACATTCTTTGTGGGGTATATATTTATGTTTACTAGGATATATTCTTTGATTCATGATAAAGCTAAACTATTAGTGAATGTTAAGTTAGATGATTCTTTAATTAGTATATTAATATTAGCATTCTTTTTGTGGAATACTTATGTATTTAGCGGTTAATACTTATAAAGAAAATAAGGATATTAGTAAATATTTAGGGGTGTTTTTTTAGGAGTAATTGTATTTATATTATGTGGATTTGAACATTGTATTGCTAATATGTATTATTTCTCAGTAGCAAATATTTGGAATTTAAATACATTATTATATTTACTTATAATGATACTAGGTAATAGTTTAGGTGGTATGCTTGTACCTTTATGTAATAAAGTAATAAAAAAAGGGTAGAAACTTAGTTTTTCTACTCATTTTCTGTTTGTGGGGGAGTATATATTATTTCTTTAGTAATATTATTTTTTTAATATATCAAGTACATGGGAAGAGGAACCGAGTAATTCTTTTTCTTTCACATATAGATAAATGATATTTATAATATAATTCAAATGTTTCATCATCCATTTTTATTGATAGTACTTCTTAGGTAGTCAGTTGGGCCATCTTGGGATAATATTTTTTTACTCTTTTTTTAGATTTAAAAGTATCTTTATAATAGTTTATGTCTTCTAGTCTAACCATACTATATAGATCATCTTCTTTTGGTGTAATATGAAAGGTATTATCTATGAGGTTGTTTTTGATATCTTCTTTGATGGTATTTTCGATAAAACCATGAGTAATAATGGCATATTCATTCATATAGTAACTAATAAAAGATTAGGCCATTATTTTTTTAATATTCTTTTTAGCTTCAGATAAAGCTTTTAGTTTATCTTCATTACTTATTAAATGATACATAGGGCCAAATAGTAAGACAATATCAAAAGTATTATCTTTAAATTTACTTAAGTCTATAGCATTACCTAGATAAGTTTTTACTTTGTTACTTTTGTTTTTTAGGGTCATTAAATTATGTTTTATTAATTCTACTGCTGTTACATCATAACCTTCATTGGCTAGTGGGATAGAGTAAGCACCAGTACCTGCTCCAATATCAATTATTTTGGGATTGGTCATAGTATTTAGATATTTATTTATATATTTAATAGCGGTTCTATATTCGATTATTCCATGTCTTCTAGTTAATCTTTTTATCTTCATTAAATTTATTATAATATTTTATTAGATTTTTCTGTATTCATTTTTATCACCTGTTTATATAATACATTATTATTTGAGATATGTAAATATGTTTATGTTCACTGTAAGCTATAATCTTACAGTGTTATTTGGAGTCTTTGGTCTCCAAATAAGTATCAACCATACTTATTATATTTGGGGTTATTACTATATATTAAAAATTATATTAAATTAGGATATTTTTACTTTTTAAAAATTATTATATATATGGTAAAAATACTAGAGGAAAGAAGGAATATTATGATTTATTTTTGATAATAGTGCTACTACTTTTGTTGATGAGAGAGTACTTAATACTTTTAATAGGGTTTGTTTAGATTATCCGGGTAATTCTAATTCAATACATAGTTTAGGGGTTAAATCTAAAGAGTTAGAGGAATTTGCTACTGATAAAATAAGTAAATTATTAGGAGTTAAACCTAGTGAGATTATTTATACATCAGGGGCTTCTGAATCTAATAATACGGTTTTTAAAGGGGGTTGCTTCTAGATATAGAAATAGGGGTAATCATATTATTACTACTCATTTGGAACATTCTAGTACTATAGAGACTGTTAAGTATTTAGAAAGTAAGGGTTTTGTTATTGATTATGTTAAGATAAGAGAAGATGGGTTAATAGATTTAGATAATTTGAAAGAGTTAATAGGGGATAATACAATACTTGTTGCTATTTCTTATGTTGATAGTGAACTTGGTATTAAACAGAATATTAAAGAGATTAGGAAAATTATAAGTAATTATCCTAAATGTTTATTTCATGTTGATGCTACACAGGCTATTGGGAAAATAGCTGTTGATTTTAATGATATGGATTTTATGAGTATGTCTGGGCATAAGATATTTGGTATGAAAGGAATTGGATTACTTATTAAGAAAGAGAATATTGTTATTGATAATTTGATTCATGGTGGTAAAAGTACTTCTGTTTATAGGAGTGGCACACCAGCATTACCTTTAATATGTAGTCTTATGAAAGCATTGGAACTTATTATTCCTAATATTGATAATAATTATAATTATGTTAAGGAATTAAATAGTAAGATAGTTGATAATTTAAAAAAATATGATAATATTCATATTAATAGTACTGATAATAGTATTCCTTATGTTATTAATTTTTAGTATATTAAATATTAAACCAGAGACTTTTTATTCATGCTATGGAGGAAGAAGATATTTATATATCTACGAAGAGTGCTTGTTCTACTAGTGATTTATCTAGTAGTGTATTTAGTATATATCATGATAATACTATTGCTACACATAGTATAAGAATAAGTTTATCATATAAAAATACGATGGAAGAAGTTAATAGGTTTAATGAAGTGTTTGATAAGATAATTAATAAATTGTCATTAAAATAATGTTTAAAAGTATATAATATTAGTACATAATATAAAATGAAATAAAAAGAAGTTTTTAATAAGAGAGGTCTTGTTAATGCTTCTTTTTTCATTATAAAAAAATAAAATTTAATACAATTAGTTATCTAATGGTGATATTATGAAAAATAAAAAAATAATAACAATTTATTTTATGGGTATTATTTTAGTGTTAATTATTGTTTTGTTAATAGTAGAGTTATCTACTAGTAAAAGGAATAGTTATCAACTTAATGTTGATATAGAAGGTAATGATAAAGTAATTAATTTTGTTAATTATAATGATGTTATTACTAAAGTTAGAGAAGAATATAATAATAATGATGTAAAAGGTATTTTTAGAAATAGAAAATACTGATTATATAGTACCTGTATTGCAGGGTGATGATAATGCCTACTATTTAAATCATGATGCATATGGTAATAGTAATTATATGGGTAGTATTTACTTAGATTATAGAGTAGATATAGATAGTAGTAGGAAATTATTAATTTATGGTCATAATTCTTCGAATATTAATATGCCATTTAAGATATTAGAAGAATTTTTATGATAAAGATTATTATGATAATCATAAGTATGTAGATTTAACTACTAGTACTACTAAAAAAAGAGGTATGAAATATTTTTCTGTATATCTAGAGCCTACTGATTCTTCATATATGAATATTAATTTTTAATAGTGATGAGGAATATTTAAATCACTTAAAGAAATTAAAAAAAGTAAATCTATGTATGATACAGGAATAGAAGTAACTAAAGATGATGAGATATTAATACTTCAGACTTGTAGTACACATAATGATTATCATAATTATCAAAAAAAATATTTATTAATTATATTGAGGAGGGTTTAAATGAAAAAAAGTTTTATGAAGATTACTAAATTATTAGTACTTGTTGCTATGATATTCTCTGATTTGATGACTCCTATTAGTGTTCTTGCTAATGAGATAAGTGATAGAGATCCTGTTAAAGGCGATGTAGGTATTAATAATCAAGTAGTAAATGATGGCAATAGTGCTACTGTTAGTGTTGGTTCTTTAAATAAAGAAGGTGATGTTTTAGTAACTAAAATAGTGAGTAGGACTGCTAGTGATGGAGAGTATGAAATTAAGTTTAGGATTGAAGGAAAGGATGTTAAAGAAACAACAACATCTACTAAACCAATATATGCTGTTGTAGTGTTTGATAGATCTGGTAGCATGTATAGAGAAAAATGTAATTTTCTATTCTTTGGTTGTAAAGAAGTAAAATTTACTGCGGCTGTTGATGGGGCCAAAACATTTGCAAGAACATTAATAAATAGATTTAGTAATGCTAACTTATCGTTAGTGGCATTTGATGATAATGTTAATGTTTTAACAAATCCAAATGGTGATGGCTTTATTAATGGTAATTTTGATTCTGTTAGATTTGGTAGTCCAGATGGTGTTACTAATTTAACTGGTGCATTAAATAAAGCTAAGGATTTATTAGATGCTAAAACTGGAGATTATACTAAATATGTTGTTGTAATTAGTGATGGTGCTCCGACTAATTCAAATGGTTATGCTACTTCAACTGCTGCTCAAGAGGCAATTTCTGCTGCTAAGTTATTAAAAGATGAAGATGTCAAAATTTTCTCTATAGGTTATGAAACGGATAGAACTACATCTAATACACTTGGAAATATATCTTCTGGTAATGGATATTATGCTGATGCAGACCCTGAAACGGTTGCTGCAAAATTCTCAGAGATTACAAGTAGTATTACATCTTCTACATTTGCAGGAAAAGAGGCTGTATTAAAAGATAATATTGGTGCTGCTTTCACTGTAGTTCCAAATGATAAAGTATCTGTAGATGAAGATGGAAATGTTACTGCTAATATTGGTAATATTACAGAAGGTGGAACAGAAATTTCATTTAATGTTAAAATTAATCAGGATACTACTGATTGTTGGACAAATGTTAATGAAGGATTTAGTCTATCATATAAAAAAAATTCAAATGGTGAAGAAGATAGTTTAGATTATTCTGCTAGTGAAAATCAACCACAAGTATATTGGGAAACAAATATTTATAGTTATACAATTAATTATTATCATGATAGTATTAAAGATGGTAATTTGTTAGGTTCTAACAACACTAATAGTGCTTACAAAGATGCTACTATTGTTTTAAGTGATACTGAGAAAAATGCTTACCTTAATGCAGCAGGTGATGGCTATGAACTTAATAGTATTAGTCCTAGTAGTTTAGTTGTATCTGGTGATACTTCTAAGAATATTATTAATGTTTTATATACTAAGAAAAAACTTACTTATAAAGTAGTTTACTTATTTGAGAATAATGGTAGTTATACTGAAATAAATGGTATACCTTCGATTGATAATATTTCCGCTACTTATGGGGATAATGTTAATGCATTAATGTATAATAATATTACTATTCCTACTGGTTATACATTTAATGAGACGATGACTAAAAGGAAATAATGATGGTATTTATTCTATTAAAGATAATAATACAATTATTAAATTATATTATGATAAGGATAGTGTTAAATATAATATTATTTATAAATTTCAGAATGTTGATAAAACGGAATATGAAAATAGATCTGATTTAGTTAGTAATAAATTTAATATTACTGCTAAATATGGTGATGAAGTAAATGTTAATGATCATTTAATTAGTCTTATTGGTTTTAATCTTAATAGAAAGATGACTTATGGGGATAATGATGGTAAATATACTATTATTAATGATAATGAAAAATATATATATTTACTATGATAGAAAGTAGTTATGAATTTAATGTTAATTATCATTTTGATGGTGATTTTGATACTACTTATAATTATTCTCAAGATGCTGTATTTGGCTCTATTGAATCTGCTAAAAATTACATTTTAGAGAATGTTAATAATAAGCATTTAATAGATAGAAGAAATAAAGATAATAAGAATTATTTCTTAGATCCAAAATTAAATAATGAAAAAGATTTCTATTGGAGATAAAAAAATATCTTAAATGTTTATTATATTAGTACTGAGTTTGTTTTCTACTGATGATAATATTATTGAAATAATTACTAAGAATAGTGATAAAAAAGAAATTATAAGTTCTAATGATAAGGTTACTTATACTATTAAATATAATTTTGTTGGTGGTATTGAAAATATCAAAGCTGGTGATAAGGTTGTATTTACTATTACTGATCAATTACCTAGTGGTATTGATGTTGATAGTAGTGATTTAGCAGGTGGAACTTATGATAGTGATAATAATACTATTACTTGGGTTGTTACTGAAAATATAGATGAATTTACTAGAATGTATGAAGTTAATAACAAAGAAATTAATATTACTTATACTGTTTTATATAATGATTATATAAGTAATAATGGTAAAACTATTACTAATATTGTAAGTGGTAATGCTAAGGTTATTAGAGATAATGATGATATTATTGTTACTAATGGTGTTACTGATAAGAGTATAATTGAAGTTAGTATTAAAGGCAATGTTATTGCAGTTTATAAAGATACTAATGGTAAAGAACTTGCTGAAGAGGTTATAACTACTGATTTAGTAGGTAATAGATATACTACTAAAGAAAAGGATTTCTTTGGGTATAGTTTAAAGGAAGTTAAGGGTAATGAGAATGGTACATATGTAGATGGTACTATATATGTAGAATATATTTATACTAATACTATGAATATCGAAGAGTTACCTCCGCAAACTGGTGTAGAACAAAGTAATTTATATAATTATTTAATAATTATTGGTATGTTAGTATTATCAATAAGAGGATATAAAATAGCAAAAGAGACTTTATAATTAGTCTCTTTTCTTATATCTTTTTTTGTTCTTTTTTATTAGTAGGTATAGTTCTAAAGAAGTTTATTATTAGTTCTTTTACTTCATCATATCTATCATTAATAAATAAATCATGAGTAAGAGTCTTGAGTTCTACTAATGTTACTGATTTTGATTTGATATTATCGTAAACATACAATACTGAATCAATAGGAACAATATCATCTTTAGTACCATGTAAGATTAGAGTAGGGCAAGTTATATCTTTAATATCTTTAGTATGTTCTTCAACTAATTTCATAAACTCTTTTATGGTAGGGGCCGGTATTTTGAAAAATCTAGATAATACTTCTTCAGGATCATAATTTTTAAATAAATTAGGAAATTTTTTGATACTTTCGATGATATCAACTTTATCATCTTTAAAAGCAAGATAATGGAAGGCTGGTGCTGCTAGGACAAGTTTTTTTACTTCTTTATATTTATGAGCAATATGTGCTGCTATTACTCCTCCCATACTATGACCAATAACATAAATATCTTTGTATCCATTATCGATTAATTTTTGAACTTCATCTTCGGCTTTTTGTATCCAGTCCTTTCTTGTTACTTTATCAATTATCATTTTATCATGTCCTGGTAATGTAAAGGTATATACATCAAAGTTACTATATAATTCTAAATCGTTTCCAAGACTACCATAGTCATAGTTGCCTCCAGCAAAACCATGGATAAGTAATATTGCTTTTTCTAAATAATTTCATATATATAATTCTCCTTTATCTTATTGTATCATAATATTTGAATATTTTTAAATAGTTAATTCTAAATATTGATAGGGAATTGTAATGCTATAATCTCCGTAGTAGTATGGGGCTATTTGGTATCTTTCAAAATAGATGATAAGTCCGTCATTAGATAGATTAAATCTTTGATAGTTTTCTTTAGCTCCTGTTGTTCCTTCAAGCATCATATCATTTACTATTTTTTTCTTTAAATAGGCTATTATTATTAAAAATATTTTTCTTGAATAAGTAGATAATTTATTTAAAAATATTTTTTTGTCTTTATTTATAAGATTAGTGATAGTTATAAAATTATTATTTTTTTATGTTGTAATTAATAGTTTTGATTTCATAGTTAGGATGAGCTCCGCCAGTAAAGTAGGATATATTAAAAAAACAAGTGAGATATAGTCTTTATATTTGTATTCCTTATAATCAATATATAGAAAGTAATAGTTATCAATATTATCTTTTTAGATAATAGTTTATAATGGTATTTATTTGTTTATTTAATTTTTTTATATTTATATAATGGATATTTTTACATTTATTTCTATATCTGTTTTTATTGTTATATATTATTTTTTTCTTGATTATTTTTTTGGATATAATATGATAATTATGATAATAGTTAATATTATTATAGTTAATAAAAAGAATCTTCTTCATATTTAATATTATG
Organism: Bacilli bacterium; assembly: GCA_022009835.1. Lineage (GTDB taxonomy): Bacteria > Bacillota_I > Bacilli_A > RF39 > UBA660 > CAG-302. Next base: position 563,255 of record CP091726.1, read on the forward strand.
TTAAAGTTATGTATCTATGTGTAAAAATATTATAAGAAAGTTTACACCCCGAATATGATATCTTATGAATGTTTATGAATAGACGATAGACTATTCATAACAAGATAAGACTATGGCTTATCTTGGATTAAATATGTAAATAGTATGTATAATTGCTTGAAAAAAATAAGGAAAAATACTATATAATTATTATGGTGATATATAGATGGAAGATATTATAAAGAAAATATATGATTATTCTCTTGAGGATATAATGGGACAGAGCTTTGGTAGATATTCTAAGTATATTATTCAGGATAGGGCTATTCCTGATGTTAGAGATGGATTAAAACCGGTACAAAGAAGAATATTATATTCAATGTATAAAGAGAGAAATACTTATGATAAACCGACGAAGAAAAGTGCTAATGCGGTTGGTTTAGTTATGGCTAATTATCATCCTCATGGTGATAGTTCAATATATGAAGCAATTGTTAGAATGAGTCAGTGGTGGAAGAATGAGGCTCCACTTATAGAAATGCAAGGTAATAATGGTTCTATTGATGGTGATAGTCCTGCTGCTAGTCGTTATACGGAAGCTAGATTATCTAAAATAGCAGGAGAACTTCTTCGTGATATTGATAAAACTGGTATTGTACCAATGGCTCCGAATTATGATGATAGATTACTTGAACCTACTGTTTTACCTAGTAGATTCCCTAATTTACTTGTTAATGGTACTACTGGTATTAGTGCTGGTTATGCTACGAATATGCCTCCTCATAATTTAAGTGAAGTTATTGATGCTACTATATTTAGAATTGATAATCCTAATTCTAGATTAGATACAGTTATGAATTATATTAAAGGACCTGATTTTCCTACTGGTGGTATTGCATTAGGTATTGATGGTATTAAGAAAGCTTATGAAACTGGTAGAGGTAAGATTTTTATTAGGGCTAAGGCTAGAATAGAGAAGAATAAGATTATTATTGATGAGATTCCTTATGAAGTAAATAAACAACTTCTTGTTAAAAGAATGGATGAAATAAGATTAGATAAGAAGATAGATGGTATTGTTGAAGTAAGAGATGAATCTGATAAAGATGGTCTTCAGATAGCGGTAGAACTTAAGAAAGATGCTGATGCTAATAATATTTTGAATTATTTTTATAAGAATACTGATTTGCAGATATCGTATAATTTTAATAATGTTGTTATTGTTAATCGTAGACCAATGCAACTTGGGTTACTTGGAATATTAGATGCTTATATTGCTCATCAGAAGGAGATTGTTTATAAAGGTACTGAATATGATTTAAAGACTGCTAGAGCTAGTTATCATATTATGGAAGGATTAGTTAAGGCTATTTCTATATTAGATGAGGTTATTGCTTTAATTAGAAGAAGTAAGAATAAGGCTGATGCTATTGTTAATTTAGTTAAGGAATATGATTTTACTGATAAACAGGCTGAAGCTATTGTTAATTTACAATTATATAGACTTACTAATACGGATGTTGTTTTACTTGAAGAAGAAATGAAAAAGTTAGAAGAAAAGATTAAATTATATGAAGAGATTCTTACTAATCCGGATAAACTTAATTCGGTAATTAAAGATGATTTAAGAAAAATAAAGAAAGAATATGGTATTCCTAGAAGAACCGAAATTAAAGAAGAGGCTGAAGAAATTAAGGTTGATACTACTAGTATGATTCCTAAAGAACAGGTGGTGGTTGTTCTTACTAATGAGGGTTATATTAAGAGGGTTCCAATGAGAAGTTATACTACTTCTAGTGAGGAAGAGACTGCTCTTAAAGAAGATGATTATGTAATTGGTTTATATAATGTATCTACTACTGATGTATTACTTTTATTTACTAATATGGGTAATTATTTATATTTACCAGTATATGAGATACCAGAAGTTAAATGGAAAGAACTTGGTAAACATATTAGTAATGTTATTGGTTTGAGTCCAGAAGAAAGAGTTATTCAGGGTATTCCTATATATGATTTTGATGATGATAAATATATTACTAGTTTTACTAAGAATGGTATGATTAAGAGAACTTTAGTTAATGAGTTTAAGGTATTGAGATATAGTAAACCTATTAAGATGATGAATCTTAAGGGGGATGATGAGGTTATTAATGTTACTGATAGTGGTTCTTCTAATGTCTTTGTTTGTACTTCAAATGGTTATGGTTTATGGTATGATATTTCTGAGGTACCAGTTGTTGGTATTAAGGCCGCTGGTGTTAAGTCTATTAATTTAAAAGATGATATTGTTGTTAGTGGTTTATTATTTGATATTGGTAATGAATATCTTACTATTTTAACTGATAAGGGTACTGGTAAGAGAATGAGACTTACAGAACTTGAGAAGACTTCGAGGGCTAAGAGGGGAATTCTTCTTATGAAGATTATTAAGAGTAATCCTAGTAAGATTATTAATGCTTATATTGAGAATAATAAATGTTTAATTGGTGTAATTAGTGATAATTATAGTAAGATTGTTAAATTAACTGAAATACCTATTATGGATAGATATAGTAATGGTTCTTATGTTATTAAAGATAGAATTGTGTCTTCTTATATGGTTAGTGAACTTATTACTAAAGATGATAAATGTGAAGTTAAGGAAGAAATTAAAGTAGAGAAGAAGCAAATTTCTTTAGGAGAGATTGATGATAAGTTATCTTCAATTGATAGTATTATTAAGGATACTTATGAATAGTTTTTATTGGGAGTGAGATTATGATATATGTTAGTGATATAATTGATAAATGTAATGGAAGACTTTTATGTGGAGATATTAGTCTTCCCCTTGTTAATTTTTCAAAGGATACGAGAACTATTAATGAGGGTGATGTTTATATTGGTATAAAAGGGGATGCTTTTGATGGTAATAGTTTTTATTTAGATGCTTTTGATAAGGGGGCTAGAGTATGTATTCTTGATAATATTAATGAAAATGATATTCCAGAAGAATATAGGGATAAAACAATTGTGTTAGTAGAGAATACAATTAAGGCTATTGGTTTACTTGCTAAATATAAAAGAAGTTTATATGATATTCCTGTAGTAGCGGTAACTGGTAGTGTTGGTAAGACTTCAACTAAAGAGATGATTGCTAGTGTTCTTGGTGAGAAGTATAGGGTATTAAAGACAGAGGCTAATTATAATAATCATATTGGGCTTCCACTTACAATACTTAAACTTAATGATGAGGATATTTTAGTAGTTGAGATGGGTATGAATAATTTAGGTGAAATATCTTATCTTACAGATATTGCTAAACCTACAATAGGGGTTATTACTAATGTTGGTACTGCTCATATAGGTAATTTGGGATCTAGAGAAAATATTTTGAAAGCTAAGTTAGAAATAGTAGAGGGATTATCTGGACCACTTATTATTAATAATGATAATGATATGATGCATGATCATTTAGATTATATTAAATCTTTAAATGATGTTATTACAATAGGCATAGATAATGATAGTGATTATATGGCTAAAGATATTAGGGATAATGTATTTTATGTTGATGGTAATATGATAGAGTCTCCGATTAATAATAGGGCATTTATTTATAATAGTTTAGTTGTTTATGTTGTTGGTAAGTTATGTAATGTTGATATTAGTGATATTCAAAATGGTATTAAAAATATGAGACTTACTTCTAATAGGTTAGAATATAAGAAAAACTAAAAAAAGGGTGTTGTTATTATTGATGATACTTATAATTCTTCTTTAGATGCTATTAGAGCTTCTTTAGAGATATTAAGTAAAGAGAAGGCTAAAAGGAGAATAGCGGTACTTGGTGATATTTTAGAGGTTGGTTCTTATAATGAGATGGTTCATCGTGAGATAGGGAAGATAGCATTAGAATTTAATTTAGATATGATTATTACTATTGGTACTGATACTAAATATACTGATATGTATTTAGAAGAGAATGGTTATATGAATGTTTATCATTTTGATAGTGAAGATGTATCTTATGAGAAGATAGATGAATTATTAAAAGATGGGGATGTTGTTTTATTTAAGGCTTCACATAGTATGAAACTTGGTAATATTGTTAATTATTTAATGAGATAAAAAAATAACTAGACAAAAAAATATAATATTGATGTATATTATTACTACGGGTTTTTAGTATGGTTTGAGGTGTAAGATGAAGAAAATTAATTTAAAGAATTATATAGTATTATTTATTAGTACCGCTATTGCGACATTTGCTATTTATTTGGATAATAATATTTATAATGCTAGTTTTGATCAGTATATTTATAGTTTGATTAAGGTATCTGGAATGAATGGTACTAAGGTTGTATCAGTGGTTTTGATTATTTTATATGGTTTTCTTTTTGTTTTTCCTTTATTAAGTGCAATATTTATTCTTCCGACGATTAATTTTTGGTAGAAAGGTTAGTATTAATATAAAGAAAAAAATAAAGAAAAATAGGGAAGTTGTTATATTACCAATAAGAAATATTAAAAGATATAGTAGGATATTACTTGCTTTATCTATTATATATCTTGGTATTATTGTTGGCTTTTTTGATTATGCTTTTAATGGGTTAAGAGAAAGTGACTTGTTTGAAAATAGTTATGTTGTTCCAGATACGGTTGATATTAAGTTTCCAGAAGAAAAACAAAATCTTATATATATTTTTATGGAATCAACGGAAATGACTAATGTTAGTAAAGATAATGGTGGTGTGTTTGATATATCGATAACTCCTAATCTTGAAGAACTTGCTTTAAATAATATTAATTTTTTTCTAATACTAATTTACTTGGAGGAGCACTTGAATCTTATGGGACATCTTGGACAGTGGCAGCGATGATAGCACAGACAGCTGGTATTCCTCTAAAAGTTAAACTTAATGATATTAGTAGTAGTGATAGTACTAGTTTTAGTAATATTAAGGTACTTGGTGATATTCTTAAGGATAATGGTTATGATAATTATTTACTTATGGGTTCTGATGCTAATTTTGGTGGTAGGAAAGTATATTTTGAAAGTCATAATTATTTTGTTAGTGATTATCATACCGCTATTAAAGAAGGAAAGATAGATAGTGATTATCATGAATGGTGGGGTTATGAGGATAGTAAGTTATTTGAGTATGCTAAGGATTATTTGATGGAAATAGCTAATAATGATAAACCTTTTAATTTTACGATGCTTACTGCTGATACACATTTTACTGATGGTTATTTAGATAAGAGTTGTAGTACGGTATTTTCTATTCCTTATGCTAATTCTTTTTATTGTTCAGATAGTATGGTAGCAGAATTTATTGCTTGGATACAAGAACAGGATTTTTATAAGAATACGACAATTATTATTAGTGGCGATCATCCAACAATGCAGGATAACTTCTACGACATTGATTCTACATATAAGAGAACGATTTATAATGCTTTTATTAATTCAAGGGTAATACCTGTTAATAATAAGAATAGAATATTTACGACAATGGATATGTTTCCTACGACACTTGGAGCTCTTGGTGTTACAATAGAGGGCGATAGGTTGGGTCTTGGTACTAATCTTTTCTCGAGTAAAAAAACTATTCCAGAGGAGATGGGTATTGATGAATTTAATAAAGAACTTAAAAAGTAATTCTAGTTATTATTATAAATATATAAGAAGATAAGAATTATAATTAAAGTAGAATAAAAATAAAAACTGTATAAAAAAAGTCTATTTTGAGAATTGACTTTTTTTATACAGTTTAATAAAGTATAAAATTTTGTTTATATTAATTTTTCGTTTACAACTTTAATTACTTCTGGTATTTCATTTATTAAAGCGGTTTCTATTCCGTCTTCTAATGTTGAAGCAGCCATTGGGCAACCTGCACAGGCTCCAACTAATGTTACATATACAACGCCATTTTCATATCTATTAAATTTTACTGAACCACCATCATTTTCTAAATATGGTCTAATTTTATTTAATACTTCATTTATTTTTTTCAATTTCTTTATTTTTCCATTCTTCTCACCCAATAAATATTATATATTTTTTTTAGAAAAAGTACAAGAAATATTTTTAAAGAAAGCAAAAAATGGTATAATATTAGATGTGAGGAAGATACTATGAAAGATTTAAAGAAAAAAGATGTGATAAAAGTTACTGTTACTGGAGTACAAAAATATGGAGCTTTTGTTAACACTGAAGATGATAATTATGATGGATTAATTCATATATCCGAAATATCTTATGGTTATGTAAAAAAAATGTTAATGATTATCTAAAAAGTTGGTGATACGGTTTATGCTGAAGTAGTGGATGTAAATGATGATGATAAAGAACTTAAACTTAGCATAAAAGACATCGATTATAAAAAAGATGGAACAAGGCTTAAAAGAATGGCTGAAACAAAAAGTGGGTTTAAACCACTTAAGGATAATCTTGATGAATGGATTAATCAAAAGATTAAAGAGATAACTGATAAAATGTAAAAAAATAGAAAAAGTTTTTCTAAAACTCTTGACAAGTAGTACCAATAAATGATATAGTATTAAATGTCATGAGACAATGGGCGATTAGCTCAGTTGGTTAGAGCACCTGCCTTACAAGCAGGGGGTCATAGGTTCGAGTCCTATATCGCCCACCATTGCCGAAATAGCTCAATTGGTAGAGCAACTGACTTGTGGGATAGAGCATTTTGCTTTTGAACTATCTTGCACCTCTATAGGGAAACTTATAGAGTGGACGTCGCTAATTCGGGGAAACCTTCATAAGTGAGGTGGTTACTATGAATTGTTTATATTGCAGTAGACCTCTCAAAAGTTCTAAAAGCAAATATTGTAATAATGTTTGCCAGAACAATTATCAATATATTAAATATATAGATAATTGGAAAGAAGGAAAAATAGATGGATTAAAAGGAAAATATCAAATTTCAAATCACATACGACGTTATATGTATGAGAAATACAATAATAAATGTGCAAAATGTGGTTGGAGTGAAAGAAATCCTTTTACTAATGTTATTCCTTTGGAAATAGAACATATTGATGGAAACTATTTAAACAATAGAGAAAGTAATCTTACACTTTTATGTCCAAATTGTCATTCATTGACTGCAACTTATAAAGGTGCAAATCAAGGAAATGGTAGAAAGGATAGAAAAAGATACTCATTATATGGCAATCCCGAGCTAGGTAAATAATACCGAGTGTAGAGACTTTATACGACGAACCTAAGTTTGAAAATATGGTTAAGAGAAAGTCCAGACTACAAACACTTTAGTGGTAGTGAAAGCTATAGTAGTATGAATCAGTAGGTTACGGGTTCAATTCCTGTTTTCGGCACCATTTTTTGGAGGGATAGCGAAGTGGTCAAACGCGGCAGACTGTAAATCTGTTCCTTCGGGTTCCATGGTTCAAATCCATGTCCCTCCACCACTTTTTTTGTTTGGTTATTGATTGCCCCGTAGCCAAGCGGTAAGGCACCACACTTTGACTGTGGCATTCGTTAGTTCGAATCTAGCCGGGGCAACCAAATATTGTGCTTCGTTAGCTCAGTCGGTAGAGCATTTGACTTTTAATCAAAGGGTCTGGAGTTCGAATCTCCAACGAGGCACCATTTAGAAGTTAAGCAAATTCTTATAATATAAGGATTTGTTTTTTTAATATTTTTTTGTTAAAAAAATTATATTTATATTATGAGACAAAAATTTAATATCTTGTTTTTTTAAGCCAGTCTACAGATGGTATATCATAATATTTATTTAGATATAAGGATAAATTATATAAATAATCTTCATATTCATTAATTCTACTGATAATGGGTGTTAGTTCTTTTTTTCTTCATTTTTCTCCACGAAGTATTTTTATCATATAATTTGAAGTAATAACTAGGGTATAATACTCTAGCATATAATACTCTTATGCCATATAGGGAATATCTATTATAGAAAAAATATTCATCTAGTTCTTTGAAGATATCTTTGTTATTGTTAAAAAAAGATAATTTGATATATTCTGCTAAATCTCTTGCTTTATGATCGAAGATAATATTTAGGGGATCAAATAAAGAATGATTTAGGTTATTATGGGCTAATACCATATTATCACTATTTTCTTTTTTTACTTCTTTTTTAGTATTTACAAGATATGAGATGGCATTTTCAGCCATACCTATATAATAATCAAGACTTTCTCTAATTAGAGGATATTTTTTCGTTTTTGTCCAATTTGCATTTCGTAGTAGTCAATCATATTACCCCATAATATTTCCCAGTTATTTCTTTTCTAAGGTTTTTTTGTTTCTGGTACTTTAATATTAGATAAGTTAGAAATAGTAGGTAATACTTTATTGCTGTAAATTAGATCCTCTATTGATGTTTTATTATTTATTAGAGTGAGAATATATAAGTTATTGTTATATTCAGTAAGAATTTCATTATATTTATTTAATATAATTTTATCTATTAAAAATAATAGCACTTAAATAATTATTTAAATTATAAATATCTTTTTATTAGATTAATATTATTAAAAAAATATTCTAAAACAGTATTTATTTCCATTACTAGAAAAAAAATACAAATTATCATTTTGTTTTATTATATTTTCAATAGTTATATTGTAGTAGTAATTAATAATATTTTTCCATAATATCCCTCACCATATTTTTATTAAATAAAAAAATAAAATATAGACTAATAATTTTTAATTGTGATAGAATTATAATTGAGGAGAAAAGGAAAAAAATGAAAAAAACGATACAGGATTTTTGATTTAGATGGAAAGAAAGTAATAATAAGATGTGATTTTTAATGTTCCAATGAATAATGGTAAGATAGAAGATGCTACTAGAATAGTGGCAAGTCTTCGTACAATTAAATATGCTTTAAGAAATAATGCTAAAGTAATTTTTATTATCACATTTAGGTAAGGTAAAGACAGAAGAAGATAAAATAAGTAATAGTCTTTATCCGGTAGCGGAAAAAAATTATCTTCTTATTTGGATAAGCAAGTGTTATTTTCACCAGATACAAGAAGTTCTAAGTTAACAGAAATGGTAGATAATTTAAAAGATGGTGATGTTCTTTTGATAGAGAATACAAGATTTGAAGATGTTCCAGATAAAAAAGAAACTAATTGTGATGAAAAGTTATCTAAATATTGGGCTTCTTTGGGAGATATTTTTATTAATGATGCTTATGGTACTTGTCATAGAGCTCATGCTTCAGTAGTAGGAATACCAAAATATTTACCTAGTGGTGTTGGCTTTTTGGTTGAAAAAGAAGTTCAAAAATTAGATAATATTTTAAAGAGTGATACGCATCCTTTTGTAGCGATACTTGGTGGTAAAAAGGTAGATGATAAGATATCTTTAACGCAATCTTTATTGGAAAAATGTGATAAATTACTTATAGGTGGAGCAATGTCATTTACTTTTTTAAAGGCTTTGGGATATAATACGGGGTCTTCAATTGTAAGTGATGATTATGTTGAATTTGCTAAAGAGATGATTAATAAGTATGAAGATAAAATTGTATTACCAGTAGATTTTGTTCTTGAGACCACTACTAAAGATATTAAAGATTTTTAGTGATGGTGATATTGGTTATGATATTGGTTCTAAAAAGTATTAAATTATTTGAAAAAGAATTAGATTCCGCTAGAAGAGTTATTATAAATGGACCGATGGGGTTATTTGAAGATGTTAAATATCAAAATGGTACTAAAAAGTATCTTTAAGTATTTAGATAAAAAAATAAGATAAAGACTTTAATAGGTGGAGGAGATAGTGCTGCTGCGGTTAATAAATTAGGTTTTGATGATGCCTTCTATCATGTTTCAACTGGTGGTGGGGCTACTATTAAATATATTGAAAAGGGGTCATTAGTGGGCATTGATGCTATCGAAGATAAGAGTTAACTACTAGTAATCAATGTTATAAATGGAGTGTTAAAAATATATACAAAATTAATAATAGACAAAAAAATTAATAAAAGTATATAATTAGATTTACCTGTGTAATATAATTATATACTAGAAAGAGGAGTAGAAATGAAAAAGTTAATAGTATTAAATCATAAAATGAGTTTGATATATGATGATTTATATAATTATATTGAGAGGTTAAATAATATTGATACTGATAATGATATTATTGTATGTCCATCTAATATTTATTTAGAGGCTTTTTATAAATAATTCTGATTGGTCAGTTGGTACTCAAAATATTAATTATAATACTGATTATAAACATACAGGAGAGATATCTACTGATCAATTAAAATCTTTAGGTATTGAGTATAGTTTGATTGGTCATTATGAAAGGGTAAGGGATTTTAATGAGAATCCTACTATTGTTAATAGTAAGTTAATAGCAGCACTAGATGCTAATATTTTTCCTATTCTTTGTTTTGGAGAAGGAATAGAGGATGATTATAGAGAATCTTTACCTAGAATGTTAGATAGATATTTAAAAAGATATTAATAATATAGAGTTTATTATTTTTGCTTATGAACCAATATATGCTATAGGTACAGGAACATTACCTACTACTGAGAAGATAGAAGAAGTTACATCTTTTATTGGTAAGTATTTAGAAGATAAATATCATAAGAAGCCAGTTTTATTATATGGTGGTTCAATAGATGATAGTAATATAAAAGATATTATTAATATTCCTACTATTGATGGTGTTTTTATTAGGAGATATATCGTCAGATATTAGAGTAGTAGAGAAAGTAGTAGAAGAGATTAATTAAAAAAATTAGTAATAAAATGGAGAAGTATGTAGATATTTCTCTATTTTTAATTATAATGGAGTATAATTCGACATATTTTGCTTTATTAATGTAGTACAATTTTGTTGTAAGAAAGAAGGGAAGAAAAATGAATAAAATTAAAGTACTAATGATTGACGATAATGTTAATCTAATTGAGATGGTAGAAGATTATTTTGAGGATAATCAAGGAATTGAAATTGTAGGTAAGGCATTTGATGGTAATGAAGGATTAAAGATAATCAAAGAAGGACAACTAAAATATGATTTAATTATACTTGATTTAATAATGCCTAATAAGGATGGTTTAGGGGTATTAAAGGAACTTAAAGCTTTGGATATGCATCCAAATATTATTGTGGCTACTTCGTATAATGCTCCTGATACGATAAGAAAAGTAAGTGAATATGGGGTTAATTATTATATATTGAAGCCTTTTTCAATAGCAGAGTTAGAGGATAAGATATTAGATACTTTTAAGACTAGTGAGAAGAAGACTATTAATTTACTTAATAATAATCTTCAGATATCAATAAGTAGAATGCTTCATGAACTTGGGATGCCTTCTCATATAAAGGGTTATCAGTATATAAGAGAGGCTATTTCGATGGTATATGATAATCCGGAAATTGTTGGTGGTATAACTAAAGAATTATATCCTGAATTGGCTACTAAATTTGATACTACTGTATCTAGAGTAGAAAGGGCTATTAGACATGCTATTGAGGTATCTTGGAATAGAGGTGATTGGGATCTTATGGAAGATGTATTTGGTCATAGTGTTGATATTGATAAGGCTAAACCTACTAATTCTGAATTTATTGTTACAGTAGCAGATAAGTTAAGATTGGAGTTTGTTAAACAAAGGGCTTAATTATTTATATTCTATTATGTTCACTGTAAGCTATAATCTTACAGTGTTCTTTTAATATATAAATAATTTAAAAATACTATTCTTTTTTCCTAAAATATGGTATATTATATTTAGTAGGAGGAAATCATGAATGATATTGAAAAACAAATAGAAGGGATAGAGGAACCTAATAAGGAGGAGATTAAGATTAAACCAAATAGAAATATGGATAAGAAGAAGTTAACTTATATTTTATTAGGTATATTAGTGTTAGTTATAATTGGGGCTGTTATTTATTTAGTAATTATTAATAAAGATAATAATAATGATAAACCTAATAATAATGATAATAATCAAGTAGAAGATAAAGATAAGGATAATGATAAACAGACAGAAAATTTATTATCTTATGTATCTTGTGAAGGTAATACAGCACTTCTTAATGTTAGAAATAGTACTAGTGGTGATATTATTGATGGTTTATCATGTTATCAAACAGTTAAAATAGAAGAAGAATTAGATGGAACAGAGGCTTGTGATAAATGGTATAAAATAAGTTATCAGAAAAGAGGTAATAATTATACTGGATATGCTTGTGGTACTTATATTAAAAAGAATGTAGTAAAAGAAAGTGAACTTACTAAAGTTAAGAGTTTAATTGATAAGGCTAATGACTACTACGAAACAACAGCATTAAAGCCATACTGTGGTAAGACTACAGATGAACAAGAGGTAGAGTTTAAGGGTGATGATGGCTCTTCTATTAAATTAAAATATGTTAAGTCAGAGTATAGTAGTGTTGATGAAATAAAAGATTATGTAGCTACTTTTGCTGATCCATCTTTATTTAAATTAGAACTTAAGTTATCTGATATTAATAATCCAAAAACAATATGATAATTATTATGAAATAGCAGGAGATCTTTATTGTAGAGATTATTCTGGTAAGGGATGGCTTTCTTATTATACTGGTAATTATAATGTTGAAATATTATCAAATATTAATAATAAGATAGAGGCTAATATTTCTTATGAATATTTAAATGAAGATACTAAATGTGATTTAAAAGAGTTATCTAAATGTTCTAATTCTAACTTTAATTATGAAATAGGTAAAGTAACTATTCAAAATGATAAAATAATTAAAAATGGATTTCCATAAATAACTTTATATAATATCTTAGTAAGTATAAAAATCTTACTAGGTATTTTTTTGTTTTTTTATATTTTTAAATAAATTATGTTGTATTAAATTAATATAGGGTAATTGTTGATAGATAGTAAGAAATCAATTTATTTGAATAATGCTATTGATAAATACTTAATTTTTATGTTATCATTTGTATGTAAGGTAGGAGATAAGATATGAAAGATTATACAAAGAGGCAAAAAAATATTAATAGTACTAGGAGTATCTCTATTTATTTTAATAGGATCAGGACTTTCTTATGCTGCTTTAACATGGGCTACATCTAATCCTATTAATATAGGACTAACAAGTGGCTGTTTTGAAATAAACTATACACCAGGAGGAGCAATAAATAATGCTAATGTAGAAGTAATGGATGAGAGTACATTAATAAATGGAAGTAAATTTACTATAACAGATGGTATAGCCCTTACTTATGCTAATATAGGTATTAAAAGTACATGTAAGATAGAAGGATATGGTTCATTATATTTAAATGTAACTAATCTATCTAATGCCTTTTCTACTGGAAGTAGTAAAGGCTCACTAAAGTATGCTATACTTAATAATACTAGTAGTGTAAGTACACCTTCAGTATCTAGTTTAAAAGGCCAATCATTTGATATAGTAAAAACAGGTACTATAACTAGTACAGGTACAGTAAATATATTAACTAAACAATTATCTAATACATCACAATATAAATATTTAATAGTATTCTATATAGATGGCTCAAAGATAGGTAATGATGTAATTGGAGCATCATTTACAGGTAATATAAGTGCTGATGCTCATCAAGGAAAATTAGATCTTGCTAAAGAGACATTAAATTATTTAAAAAGGTTTAAATAGTACAATAACTCTTGTTAATGATACACCAGACTTTACTAAAACAAGTGTAGCTGATAATACAAATGGTATATATAGTGCTATAGATGATTTAGGTACTAGTTATTATTTTAGAGGAAATGTAACAAATAACTATGTAAAATTTGCTAATAAATACTGGAGAATAATAAGAATAAATGGTGATGGTTCTATTAGAATGATATATGCTGGTACTAGTGCTCATGCAAATGGATATGATGATTCTGGTACAAAAGATATGAGTATTGGTACTTCAGCATTTAATTTAAGTTATAATGATAATACATATGTAGGATATATGTATGGAACTGCTGGTGCAACAACATATGCAAACACACATAGTAATACAACTAATAGTACTATAAAAACAAAATTAGATTCATGGTATGATACAAATATTGTAAATACTGGAAATGAAGGGTATATTGCTGATGCAATATATTGTAATGATAGAAGTGTATCATCAGGTACAGGTATCGGAACAACAGTAACACATTATGCAGCAAAAATAAGAAGAAATAATGGAAAACCAACATTAAAGTGCACTAATAATAGTGATAAATTTACAAAGAGTACAACAATAGGAAATGGAAAACTAACCAAAATGATGGGACTAATTACAAGTGATGAAGTAGTGTATGCAGGTGGAACAACTTCTAATAATCAAGAATATTATTTATATTCAGGATTTTGGTATTGGACTATGGCACCATATTCGTTCTCGTCCGGTAATGCTAGTGTCTATGATGTGAATAGCGGTGGCAATCTCAGCAACGGCGATGTTGGTGTTACTTCCGGCGCCGTCCGCCCGGTAGTTTCTCTTAAATCTGATGCTATATCAGGAGGAAGTGGAACAGCAGAAAGTCCATTCCTTGTTGGATAGAAAGCAAGATATGTATCTTGAATCTGAATAAGCCCAGTGAAACTCTTTTCACTGGGCAGGCAAGATATGTTCGGTAGTGGATGAAGTACAGATATGGAGTCGTGGTATGGTTATTCGCCGTAAGGCGAAAAATTAAAAATTGAAAAAATGGTATTAACACTTTGTGTGTTTAATATAGGGTAACTTCCATAATAGCCAGTACCCCGAATTCCGGCAATGCGAACAATGCGTGGAATGTGAATTTGTCGGGCAATGTCAACAACAACAACACTTCTAATTCAAACGGGGTCGCGCCAGCCCTTTAAGTAGCGGGCCTCTATTAGGTTAAGACTTAATAGACAGAGTTTTAAAGGACAGAAGTTATCCTAGAGATTTATCTCTAAAAGATAAGCTATAGATGGATTATGTCTACGGGCATACCTATAACTATAGTGAGTTTTATTAGTATAGTTTATTTATACTAATTAGTTTGATATTAATTATTTATAAAAGTGCTAGTATAGGCTTTTATAGAAAAAAACTAATTAGTTTTTTTCTATATGCTTTATACTAGCTTTTTGTTATGTGGAGGTATAGCATTAGTATGATTAATAGGTATAAGTTTACTAAAGGGGTATATAGTGATTATATAATACTTATACTTAAAGATGGTAAGTATTATTCATTTGGTGATGATAAGAGAATACTTGATTATATTGGGTTTAATAATAAGTTATCTAAACTTAAGAAGAAGAGCATTAATTTTATTGTTTTAGATGATTTAGAAATACTTGGGTATGTTAAATATGAAATTAATAATTTATATAAGTATTTATATTTATCTTATATTAGTGATATATTATATAAAAATAAAGAGAAGTTTAATTAATGAATAGTGTGGTTTTAAGAAAAAATGGAGGATTTTATTTATGTTTTGATAATGATGCTATTATTATATCGTACTTATTTGGTTATAAGATAGTTAATGGTAGAGTAGGTTTTCCTATTAATAGTCTTAATAAGATTACTAATCTATTAGAGAATGATTGTATAAATTATTCAATTAAAGAAAATCTAGAAGAAGTTAATAAGAAGTCTTTTGGTAAGAAGAATAAATATAAGTTTTATTTGGAAAAGGGTAAGAATAAGATTTATTTAGATAAGAGAGTTAATGCTATTATGGATAAGATTAATAATTTAGAATATGATAAGTTAAATAATTTACTTGATATAATAGAGGAAAATATATGAATAATGATTTTTGTTATTATTAAGAATATTAAGTTATTTATTGATTCTTTAGATGTTATTGATGTTAATATTCCTAATAGTGATAAGGTTATTAAAGATAGGTTATAAATATGGTAAGTAAATTTTTTTTAAGAAATGGATAATTCAGGAATGGGTATCTGTTTTTTTATTTGTTTTTTTGTGTTAACTAGAAGTTAATAAATTGTTTGCTTTTTTTGTTCGTGTTTTTTTACTTTTTTTCACTTTTTTTAACAAATTTCGGGAAAAAAACTACAATTTTCAAAAATTTGTTTATATATAGTGAAGGGAGGAGCAGCGCATTATGAAAAAATACAAATATCGGTTATAGGGATAACCACTAGAATAAATAGGGGCTATTAACTCTAAAAAAAGAAGGAGACATAAATGATAAAAAAATTAAAAAACAATAAAATAGCACCCTTATATTATGATAGAGTATTTAAGATAGTCTTCTCTAGAGAGAAGAGGATATTAATTAGATTATTAAATAATATATTGGGAACTAATTATTCAGAAGATGCTCAAGTATCTTTTGAGAGACCTCTATTATCAAGAGATATGAATGGTAAAGAATTTAGACAAGACGTAGTCATTGTCATAAATGAAAAAAAGAATATATTTGCATAGAATTAAATAGAAGAGCTGATGCTTACTCATTAAATAGAAATCTAATATATATAATGGATTTAATGATATTAGGATTAAATAAAGGAGATAGCTCTGATATTATTGATAATAAAAGCGTTAAGTTACTTAATTTAAATAATTTTTCTAATAAAGGAGGTATATTATTAGAAAAAGCCTATTTAGTCTATATAGCAGTTAATGAAATAGCTACTAATTTGTTTTCTGTATATGATTTGGATATTGCAAAATGTAGAAAAATGATATATAATGAAAACAGGAAAGATAATATAGTGAGAATAGGAAGTGCACTTACTGCTAGTACAATAGAAGAATTATCCTATTTCCTAGGAGAGGAGTTACTTAGTATGGATGAGAAAGAAGCGTTCCTAAATACAGTAATGGAAGCAAACAATAGAGAAATACTAAAGGCTTGGAATGAAGAGAGAAATCAGATTTGGAAAGAAGAAATGACATTAAAGAACTCTTATAAGAGAGGTATTGATGAAGGCAAAGAAGAAGGCCTTCAAGAAGGAATAGAGAAAGGCCTTCAAGAAGGAATAGAATATAATATGGTATCTATGATAAAGAACATGCTAAAGAAAAAAAGCAGATTATAACTTTATTTCAGAAGTATCAGGCAAATCAATTGAAGAAATAAAAGAAATAGAAAGAAATATGTGATTCAAGGGAAGATTTATCTTCCCTTGATTGATATAGATACTTGATTTATTAGGAGAGGAGTTACTTAGTATGGATGAGAAAGAAGTGTTCCTAAATACAGTAATGGAAGCTAATAATAGAGAAATACTAAAGGCTTGGAATGAAGAGAGAAATCAGATTTGGAAAGAAGAAATGACATTGAAGAACTCTTATAAAAGAGGTATAGATGAAGGAATAGAGAAAGGTCTTCAAGAAGGGATGGAGAAAGGCATCAACGAAGAAAAACTATCTACGATAAAGAATATGCTTAAAGAAAAAATTAGTTATGAAACTATTTCTAAGGTATCAGGCAAATCAATTGAAGAAATAAAAGAGATAGAGAATACTATGGGGAGAGAGTAAATCTCTCCTTTTAAATGGAAAATATAGTGGTTAGAAAGTATTTACTGTGAATATGATATCTTATAACTGAATTAAAGTTTAGAAATATTGTCAAATTAAATGACAAATAACTTGATAGAGTGTTTAATTTATAGTATAATTGTAATGGAAATTGATAGAAAGAGTGATATAAATGACAGCAAAAATATGATGAGAGTTCAATTAAAATATTGGAAGGATTAGAGGCAGTTAGAAAAAGACCTGGTATGTATATTGGTTCTACAGATAAGAGAGGTTTACATCATTTAGTATGGGAAATAGTGGATAATTCTATTGATGAAGCATTAAATGGATATGGTAATCATTTGAAGATAGTTCTTCATAAGGATGGTAGTGTTAGTGTAACTGATAAAGGTAGAGGTCTTCCGGTTGGTATGCATTCTTCGGGTAAAAGTACGCCAGAAGTTATTTATACAGTACTTCATGCTGGTGGTAAGTTTACTGAGGGTGGATATAAAGTATCAGGAGGATTACATGGTGTTGGTGGTTCTGTTGTTAATGCTTTGAGTTCAGTTATGGAAGTTGTGACTCGTAGAGATGGTGGAGAATACTATATTAAGTTTGAAAATGGTGGTAAAGTAGTAGTTCCTCTTAAGAAGGTAGGAACTACTAATAGAACTGGTACGACGGTTAAATTTAAACCAGATCCAACGATATTTAGTTCAACAACTTTTAGTTTTTCAACGATATGTGAGAGAATGCAAGAGAGTGCTTTCTTGATTAGTGGTCTTACTATTGAAGTGGTAGATGAGATTGATGGTAGAAGTGAAAAATATCATTATGAAAATGGATTAGAGGCTTTCTGTGAATACTTGAATGAAAATAAGGGTGTACTTCATAAGCCATTATGTTTTACTGCTAGTAAGGATAAAATTAATGTATCAGTAGCTATGCAATATACTGATAGTTATGCTGAGAATATTGTATCGTTTGTTAATGATGTTAAAACTAGTGATGGTGGTAGTCATGAGGTTGGTTTTAAGACCGCTATTACGAAGGTTCTTAATGATTATGCTAGAACTAATGGTTATTTAAAAAAAGATAAGAGTTTTGATGGTTCTGATGTTAGAGAAGGACTTACGGCTATTATATCAGTTCAGATACCAGAAGATTTATTACAGTTTGAAGGTCAAACTAAGGCTAAACTTGGTACGCCAGTTGCTAGAACAATAGTAGAAGCAGTAGTTACGGAAAAGTTAAAGTTTTTCTTAGAAGAAAATAAAGCGGTAGCTACGAAGATTGTTGGTAAGGCTTTAAAGGGTAAAGAAGCAAGGGAAGCTGCTAGAAAGGCAAGAGAAGAGACTAGAAAAGGAAAAGATAATAAGAAGACAGAAAGGTTATTGTCTGGTAAATTAACTCCGGCTCAAAGTAAGAAAGCTATGGAAAAAGAGTTATTTATCGTAGAGGGTGATTCTGCCGGTGGTAGTGCTAAACAAGGTAGAGATAGAAAGACACAGGCTATTCTTCCTTTAAGGGGTAAGGTTTTAAATACTGAAAAGACAAGAATGGAAGAGATTTTCAAGAATGAAGAGATTAATACTTTGATTTATACAATTGGTGCTGGAGTAGGAGCAGACTTTGATGTTAATGATATTAATTATGGTAAGGTTATTATTATGACCGATGCTGATGATGATGGTGCTCATATTCAGTGTTTACTTTTAACTTTCTTTTATAGGTATATGAAACCTTTAATTGAAGAGGGTCATTTATATATAGCAATGCCTCCTTTATATAAGGTTAGTTATAGTAATAAACATATATATGCTTGGAGTAATGAAGAATTGAAAGATGAGACTAGTGGTAGAGTAAATTATAAAGTTCAAAGATATAAAGGACTTGGTGAAATGAATGCTAGTCAGTTATGGGAAACTACTATGGATCCTAAAGAAAGAAAATTAATTAAGGTTAATATTACTGATGCTGCTTTAGCTGAGAAGAGAGTGTCTGTTCTTATGGGGGATGCTGTTGAACCTAGAAAAAATTGGATAGAAGAAAATGTAATATTCTCACTTGAAGATGATTATAAGATTGCATAATAATAGGTATTTATATGAATGAAGATTTAAAGATAATAAAGAAGAAGTATGGCGAGAAGATGATGCATTTATGTAGGAATATGTTTCCTACTATATTAGAAGAAAAGGGGTTATTACCTAAACTTTTGCTAGAACACTTTGAGCCAAGTCATGATTTATATAATGATTTGGAAAAGTATAGTTCTATATTATTTGCTGGTTTTGAGGGGTATATCAATAGTCTAGTAGTTGCTAATAAAAAAGAAATGTTAACGACTTCGTTAACTCCTAAAGAGTTATTAGACAAAGCAGGATATACTTTATATGAGTGTAAAACTGAGGAAGATATTCAGAAGTTTAAAAAATATTATGCTAAAGGTGAAGAACTATGTACTTTTAGAGGAAATAGATTAAATCGTTGTTATGTTTTCTTTGCCGTAAAGAAAGATGCAGATAATATTAAAAGAGAAGATTATAAAGAGCCATTTAGGGAAGATGAGTATGGAACATCAGTAATTAGTATTCAGTTTACTAGAGGAAGTAATTCTTATTTATCAATAAAGAACAGGTATAATCATACTGTACCTAATCCAGATGCCACATTTAATAATAATCTAGATAATATAATACCAGGTCTTAGTTATGCCTTTCAAAAACAATATGGATTATCTTATCGTAATATTGATGATAATTTCTATATTCCTTTTTATGTTAAAGCTAAAGATGGTAAATATTATAAATACAATTATGAAATAAATAATATCTACTATTGTCCTAATAATATTATAATAGATAATTTTGAAGTTAAAAGGTATAGTGATGAATATCAGAGATATTTGGTAGTAGATTATTTTGTAATAGATAGACAAAAATATAAAAAGATATATTTATATGATGAAGAAGTTGGAACTAGTACTTCTAGTAAGGTGATGGATGATGATGAGTTATATGCTTATGATGAAGTTTTTGGAGATAGTTTTATAGAATATTTTGAAAATAATGAAATAGAAAATATTAAAATATCTACTAATGAAGATGGTAGTAGGAGTATAATAGTTTCGGTAAAAGATAAGGAAGATGCTATTATTACAATTGATAAGTTTAATAGAATAATTGGTTATAAGAATAATAATATAACTTCTATTCATAATAATTTCTTATTATATAATGAGATAATAAGTAGAGTTGAAATGAAAAAAATGTTAGAGATATTGGTGATAATTTCTTGAAAAAAATGGACATGCACTCAAGAATCTTATTACACCTAATTTAATTTCGGTAGGAGATGATTTCTTACTTGATAATTATCATTTAGAAGAGTTGTTGTTACCGAGATTGGAAAGAGTTGGAAATGATTTTTTTATCTTCGAATATTTTTGGTTAAAGAAGTTATTTTTACCTAATTTAATTTCGGTAGGAGATGATTTCTTACTTGATAATTATCATTTAGAAGAGTTGTTGTTACCGAGATTGGAAAGAGTTGGAGATGATTTTTTTATCTTCGAGATATTTTTGGTTAAAGAAGTTATTTTTACCTAATTTGAAAAAAAGGTAGGTAATAGTTTTTCTATTATATAATGAAATGGCAAGAGTTATTGAACTACCACTTCTTGAGGTGGTAGGAAATAGATTTATGTCATGTGCATTCAGAATAGATAATATTGATATGAGTAGTTTAAGAGAACATGGAACTAATTTTTTAAACTCTTATAAGGGTGATATAAATGGTAGAAAGATTAGATAATATGGTAAAATTATATGTAGAAAAGATAGATAATTATGATTATTATTTAAGAGATGATAAGAGTAATAGATATATACTTAATATAGAATTATATAATACTATGGAAAAAAATAGAAATAAGTGATATAATATATATAGATAGTAGTTTATTAAAGATAAATATACCTTTATCATTTGAATTATTAAATAGTAATAAGATTAATGATACAGAGATACTTATAATAAAAAAAGAAAGATAAGAATATATACTTAAGAAGAATATATGGGTAGAGGAGGTAATATGAAGAAAAGGTTACTAGGTGCTTTTATTGTACTATTTATATTAATAACATCTCTAATACTTGGTGAAATACCTTTTAGTATTGTTATGACAGTGGTAGCATTATTGGGATTAAAAGAATTAATAGATATAAAGTATAAAAAGAGGAAGATTGATTTTGTAAAGATACTTTGTTATTTAATGATGATATTATTTATGATAAATAATTTAATATTAAAAATAGATAATAAGGTTATGATAAGTAGTAGTTTAATTTTATTGATATTACCTATTATTTTTTTATGATGATAAAGATAGGTATAATATTAATGATAGTTTATATTTATTTGGTATAATATATTTTATAGGATATGCTTTTCTTAATATAATTGATATGATGTGTATTAGTATATCTAAATGTATATATATCTTTGTAATAGCATTTATTACTGATACATATGCTTATATTAGTGGTATGTTAATTGGTAAGCATCATTTTACAGATATATCTCCTAAAAAGACGATAGAGGGATGCTTAATAGGGGGTCTTATGGGATGCTTTATTGGTAGTATGTTCTACTACTTATTAGTTGGTGATCTTTCAATTATTAAAACGATTATTATGTCGTTAGTATTAGTTTTCTTAAGTGAAACAGGAGATTTGGTATTTAGTTCAATTAAGAGATACTTTGATAAGAAAGATTATTCTAATATTATACCTGGTCATGGTGGTATTTTAGATAGATTTGATAGTGTTATATTTGTATCACTTGGAATGTTAATAATGCTTAATATATTATAGAGGAGGAATAGAAATGGCAATATTATGGTTTATATTAATATTAGGGGGAATTGTTTTTAGTTCATGAATTTGGACATTTTATATTTTTCTAAATTATTTGGGGGTATATGTATATGAGTTTTCAATAGGTATGGGACCTAAGTTACTTCATCATAAGAAGAAGGGGGGAGAGACTGAGTACTGCGTTAGGGCTATTCCAATAGGTGGTTTTGTTTCATTAGCAGGAGAAGATGCTGATGATAATGAAAAAATAGATAAAAAGAGAATGTTATATACTAAACCAGTATGGCAAAGATTTATTATTATGATAGCTGGTGCTACTTTTAACTTTATTTTTGCTTTTGTATTATTATTTCTTATGGCTTTAATATATGGTAGTATTTCTACTAAACCTATTGTGGCTACGGTTAGTGAAGGATATCCTGCTTATACTGCTGGTATTAAAGAAGGGGATAGGATATTATCAGTAGATGGTAATAAGGTATCTAGTTGGAGTGAGGTACAATTATATATTGCTTCTTCTAAAGGTAATGATATTTCTTTTGTTCTTCAGGATAGTAATAAGAATAAGAGAACAGTAGTAGTAAAACCTAATGTAGTAGAGGATAGTGAAGGTAATAAGAGTTTTGTAGTGGGTATTGGTATTGATAATACAGTAAAAAAAGGTTTTGTTAATTCAATTAAGTATGCTGGTGATACCACTATCAGTTTATATAAATTAATGTTGACGGTGTTAAAACAATTATTTACAGGAGAAGTATCGACGAAGGATTTATCTGGTCCTGTTGGTATTTATACGATTGTTGATTCACAATCTAAGCAGGGATTTCAAAATATTATGTATTTAACTGCATATCTATCTATGAATGTTGGAGTTATTAATTTACTTCCATTCCCAGCTTTTGATGGTGGTAGGGTATTATTCTTAATTATTGAAAAGATTAGAAAAAAACCAGTACCTGCTAAAACGGAGGCTCTAGTTAATAGTATTGGCTTTATGTTACTTATGCTTCTTATGGTATATGTAACCTTTAATGATATATTGAGATTATTTTAAAATAAAAAGAGGTAAGAATTATTTTCTTACTTCTTTTAGTATACGATCAGTATTACTAAAGTTTAGTTTAGCAATATCATGGAGTATTTTTACTCCATATTTGTTAACTAATTTTATACCTACATCTTCAACATAATAGTTAGCTCCTTTTTGGTAAGAAGATACCATATTTATCTCCTAGTTTATCCATTTCTTTAATGAATATATATCTACTTATTAGTGAAGAGACTGCTACTGAAAAGCATTTATCTTCTGCTTTAGTAATAAAAAGTTATTCCTTTTTAGTGGGTTTGGTATTTCAGATAAGTGATTATAGTAACTTTTTTCTGGTTCAAATTGATCGACAACAATATAATCATAGTTATTATCTTTTTACCATTTCAGTTAATGCTTTATTATGAAGAATGGCTTTTATTTTTATTCATATTCATATTTGTTCCATAGTTATCATTATATTCTTTATTAGAGAGCATAATTGTTTTATATGGTATTTTTTTGATTATCTTTGGTACTATTTTTAGGATTTGTTCATCAGATAATTTTTTTGAATCTTTGACACCTAATTCTGTTAAGAAAGGAATATTTTCTTTAGCTACAAAAGAGGCTGTTACAACAATTGGTCCATAGTAATCGCCTGTTCCTACTTCATCAGAACCTACTGATGATATGTTGGTTGGAATGGTTAATTCTTCGTCTTTTTTGATTTTTGGTTTTTCAGTATCAATAAAGTAATCAATGTTTTCTTTATCTTTTTTTATGCTTTCCCACATACTAGATTCAATATCAGCAGATACTCCTTGAAACATGGCTTTACCTGATTCATATAATGTTACTATTGTATCACCGGTATTGGCTTGAAAGATAGCATAAGGGGGAGTTTTATCTCTTTTCATATCTTTATAAAATTCATTCATTAGTTTTTTTGTTTCGTTATCTACTTTTTATAACTTTAGTAATTGTTTTTTTCCCAATTTATTTCACCTCTTTAATATATTGTATCATAAAATAAACTCTCATATCAATGGATAATTTGACTATTTTTGTAATTTATGGTATAATAATAGTGTTTTTTTGGGAGGGGATTTTAGTGAAAATAAATATTAATAATGAGAGATTTAATAATGATAGTTTTGTTCTTGATAAAGAAAGACAAGTAGAAGGAACTTTGGCATCTTTAGTAAAGCCATGGCTTAAATATTATGATATAGATATTAATACTTATTCTGATGAAAAGATGGCATACTTAGATACTGATATGAATAGTTATGATTATTTCTTAAAGGTTACTAAGAGTTATGGTAATATACCGATGATATCTTATTGTGGTAAGATATATTATAGAGAAGATGTTATTAATAAAATAGAAGAATATATTAAGAGATTTAATAAGATGAATATAAGAAGAGGAGATATTGTATCATTTATGATGCTTAATAATCCTGATATTATCTTTATGTGGTTTGCTTTATCAAAATTAGGGGCTACTGCTAATCTAATTAAGTTTGATGAAGCTGAGGATAGAATTAGGGATATTTTAGTTAAGACAAAGTCTAAATATTTCTTTGTAAATGATGTTCCTTTAATAACTAAAAAAAGTTAGTAAGGGTATTAAAGAAGTAGATACTTTAGATAGTATTATTTGTATGTCATTATTTGAAGAATTATCTAGTATACAAAAAAATTAAATATGTTAGTAGAAAAATGCTAAAGGTAAAAGTACACAGTAATAATCCAAAAATTATTATATAAAGAATTAGAAAAATATTCTAACTAATATGAAGAAACAAGAAAGAGAGTCTGATTCATATAAGATAGATAAAAGATTTATGTCATTTAAAGACTGGAAGAAATATACTAGAGGAGGTAAACTACTTAATAAAACCTATGGGTATAGGTAGTGATACATCAGTAATTGTATATACTGGAGGAACTACTGGTAATGCTAAAGGAGTACCTTTAACTAATATTAATCTAAATAGTAGTGCTTATGGGTTTAAATTAGGTGATTTAGGTTTTGATGTTGGTAAAACTTCTATGAGTATTTTACCACCATCAGTAGCTTATTATTATAATGCTACATATTGTTTATTATGTTGTGGTGTATCTGTAGAATTAATACCTTTCTTTACTCCTAAAGAATATCCTCTATTACTAGATAAGTATAAACCAAATATTTTTCTTATCAGGACCAATTTTATTTAAAGAAATGGTAGATAGTAATATTGTTAAAGATACTTCATTTATGACTAGTCCAATATCTGGAGGAGATAAACTTACTGTAGCTGAAGAAGAGTCCGCTAATGAATATATAAGAAATCATGGTGGTAATGCTACTTTAAAACAGGGATATGGTGAGAGCGAGTCAACAGCAGCGGCTACTTATTCTAAAGAGATTGCTTATGCTTTAGGTAGTATAGGTATTCCGTTTATTAATGTTACTGTTAGTATGTTTGATGAAAATAATAATGAAATACCATTTGGTGAAGGTAAAATAGGGGAAATATGTATAAGTGGTCCTACTGTTATGAATGGTTATTTTGAGGATAAGGAAGAGACTGATCAGGTGTTAATTAAACATAAGGATGGTAAGATGTGGCTTCATACTAGTGATTATGGTTATATGGATAATGATGGTAGAATATATCATTGTGGTAGAGCTAAGAGAATGATTACTAGAAGTGGTGATAAAGTATGGTTAACTGCTATTGAAGAAATAATTAAAACTCATCATAATGTTTTTGATTGCTGTGTAGTAAAAAAAGAAGATTCTATTGAAAGAGAAATACCAGTATGTCATATTATCTTTAATAATGAAGATGAAAAAGAAACTACTATTAATGAATTAAATGAAATGATATATACTAAATTAAAAAGAACATTATATTCCTAAATATTATGTTATTACTAAAGAAATACCTCTTACTGAAGTAAATAAGAAAGTGGATTTTGTAAAAATTAGAAAGAGAAGATATTTTTTTGATAATAATGTTTATGATATAAATGGTAATATAATAGAATTAAGAAAGGGTAAAAACTAGAATATTAAAATAATTATTTATATATAGAGTTTTTTTAAGAAGATATTAAGTTATCTTCTTTTTAATAGGGAAAAATAGAGGTTAGCAAGTATTTCACCATGGATATGATATCTTAATGTTATTCATTCCTAGACTATAGGCTAGGAATGACATGAAAATACTTTGGATTTTCATGAAAGGTATAGTAATTTTAATTGATTTATGATAAAATTAAATAAAGAATAGGAGGAAGATATGTATAGTATTTGTTTTTACAATAACGGGTGTAATATTTTTCTATATTATTGTTTACTTTATATTGTTTTTAAGTCAAAATTTAGGACATTGGAAAATAAAATATATTATGGTATGATTATAACTACTCTTATAGCTGGTTTAGTTGAAATATATTCATTTATTTTGGTTAGTAATGGTATTGGGATAGATTCTAAGTTATATCTTTTATACTTTAAAGTTATTATTTTTTTAAGTTTTTGTGGTTTGGTTATATTTATTTACTTTATATACAGTAATAGTAACATTAAAATTAAAAAGATAAAGATAATGATAGGTATAGAATAATCTTGATAATATCCTCTGTTATATTTGCTATATTATCAATGATTGCTATTTTATTACCAATAAGTATAAATAAAGTAGGTGTTTTATTATTACCTACTGGTAGTGGGGTAGAAGTTATTTATTTATTAGCAATGGTATGTTTTATTATTATGATTATAACTATTATATCTAATCATACTGAATTAAAGAATAAGAAATATTATCCGGTATATTTTTTTATTAGTAATACTGGGTATAATGATATTAGTACAAAAGATATTTCCTGATTTATTATTAATAAATTTTTTTCTTTATCAATAATAATTTATATTATGTATTTTTACGATAGAAAATCCTGATATAAAAACTATCTAAAAGAATTAGAGTATACTAAAGAATTATTAGATAAGAGAAATGAATTAGCTTCAAATACGATAAATAATTTAGTTATAAGTATTAAAGAACCTCTTACTGAAATAGTAAACTTTAGTAATAAAAAAATAAATAAAAATAATGTGTCTTTATCTTTAGAAGAAATAAAAGAATTACAGAGGACTACTCTTTCATTAGTAGATCAAGTTAATAGGGTAATGGATATAACTAGAATAGAAAGTAGTGATTATAGTATTAAAGAGAAAAATACCATACTAGTAATTTAATTGATAATATTAAAGGGGTATTAGAGAAAAAGTAATGTTGGGGTTAATTATGAGATAGATACTTTACCTAAAAGTACTTTATGGTAGTGATATTAATATAGTACAGACTTTTTTTCTTATTTAGTGGATTTTTATTAGTAAATATTTTGATAATTATACTTTAAGTATTAGGATATCTAGTTTATTAGTTAGAAATAAATGTCGTTTAAAGTTTTTCTTTAGTAGTGGATTCTAAATATAATAATTTGGATGTATATGAGAAAGATAATAAATATACAATATCTAGTAAATCTATAGAATATGAAATATATGAAAAAAATTAATTGATTTACAAAAGTGGTCGTAATTTTTATAAGTAAAGATGGTAGTAAGGTTATATTTGAATTTTCTTTATATCAAAGATATGTGGATGTAAAAGATATTGATGATAATGAAGAAGTAGAATACTTTGATGCTAGTGATAAGAATGTTTTAATTGCTCTTAATAGTCATAATGATATAAGAGAGTTATCAAAATTATTAATGAATTATAATATTAATATAACAACGGTTGGTTGTATAAATGAATTAAAATGAATTACTTAGTGGTAATAAAAACATTTGACTTAGTATTTTTTTATCAGATGATATATATGGAATAGATAATTATAATGTTAAGAATATTAATGATTTTTAAAAAGAACTATTAATAAATTATCTTTAGTAGCGGGTTATAAATTAGAAATAGTATTAGTTACATTAAATGATTATCAAAAAAAGAAAATATTGAGTATTTAAAATTACCTATATCTAAAAACTAAATTAGATGATATTTTTAGTTAAGTATTTAGATGAGGATTGATACTATCGAAGATAAAAAAGTTAGAAATATGTAATTTTTAAATTGTGCGGTATATTTAGATTAAAGGTAAATTACTACCTTTTTTTCTCTTTTTGTTATCTTGTTTTTTTAACTATATTTACTATATAATAAGAAGAGAGGGAAGTTATGGAGAAAAAGTATTATTAAAATAGTTAATATGGAATTTAAATATAATAAAGAAGATTATCTTTTTTAGGAACTTTAATTTAGAGATTAAGAAAGGTAGTTTTTACTTCAATTATAGGAAAGAATGGTTCTGGTAAATCAACTCTTGCTAAAATATTAGTAGGATTATATAAAGCAGATGGTTATATTACAATAGATGGTTATTTATTAAATGATTTTTATATTAAAGAGATTAGAAGAGTGTTAGCGGTATGTTTTAATGATGCTGATAGTCATTTTATTGGAGAGACTGTTAAAGATGATTTGGTTTTTTCTTTAGAGAATTTGGAGTATTCTAAGAAAGAAATGACTTCTAGTGTAGAAATTATTAGTAAGAAGTTTAAGTTAGAAAAATATATTGGAAAAAGTCTCCAGATATGCTTACTAATAGTGAAAAAGAAAAAGGTAATGATAGCTTCTTGTCTTATTTATAAGCCTAAGATATTGTTATTAGATGAGTCTATTTATAAACTTAATGCTACTGATAAAAAAATTGGTATTTAAGATACTTAAGGAGTATCAAAGGGAATATGGTCTTACTATTATTCTTATTACACATGATTTGGAAGATACATTATATTCTGATGATATTATTTTTACTTGATAAGGGTAAAATTGTTATTCATGGTTCAAAAAGAATTTATATATGAAGATGATAAATTAGAAAAAAAATGGGTTTTAATTTACCTTTTTATTGTTAAACTTTCTCATAATTTAATGTTATATGATTTATTAGATAGAGTTTATTTTTGATAGTGGGGAGGTTATGAAGAAATTATGGCCATAGTATTGAATAAGGTTTCTTATAAGGATAAGTTAAAGAATATTAGTTATACTTTTGAAGAGGGTAAAATTACTTCTGTTCTTTCTGTTAGTGGTAATGGTAAAACATTATTTAGTTATATTTTATCTGGTTTAATTAAAAGATTATACTGGTGAAGTTATTAATAGTTATGAAGGTAGAAATATGGGATATGTATTTCAAAATCCAGAGGAATCTTTTATTTTTAATAATGTGAGAGAGGAAATTAGTTTTGGTCTTAAGAAATATAATTATAAGATTGATATGCTTGATAAGAGAATAGAAGATTCTCTTAAGATGGTGGGTTTAGATAATAGTTATTTAGATAGAAATCCTTTTGATTTATCTAGTGGTGAGAAATGTCTTTTTAGCATTAGGGGTTGTATTATCTCTTAATCCAAAACTTTTTAATTATTGATGAACCTACACTTTATTTAGATAATAAAAAAATATGGAATATTTAATTAAGTTAATTAAGAAATTAAAGAATAACTATCATAAGACTATTATTATTTTTTTACTAGTGATATAGAGTTTGCTATTAGACTTACTGATAATTATGTTATTTTAAAAAATGGTAAGATTTGTAGTAGTGGGACCTCTAAAGAACTTCTTAATAATATTCCTAGACTTAAGTCTTCGGGTATAGAGATTCCTAGAATAATAGAATTTATTAATGTAGTTAATAAGAAAAAGAATATTAATCTTGATATGACTTTTGATATCAAAGAACTTATGAAAGATATATATAGGCATGTTTAATAACATTACTTTTGGTAAATATTATAATAAGAATTCTGTTATTCATAGGTTAAGTCCAGTATTTAAATTGATATCTTTAATGATAATGATTGTTGGTATATTCTTTATTGATAGTTATATTGATATATTGATGTTTTCTTTATATTTAGTGTTAGTGATGGTATATAGTGATATTAGAATAATTACTTATTTAAAAAATATATATAGTATTAAGATATTTTTTTATTATTTATTTTTTTATTATTGATTTGATATTTAATTCTAATATTAATAATATTGTATTTGATTTATATAAATTAATATTTATTATTATTTATAGTAGTGCTCTTTCTTATACTACTAGTACTAGTGAGATTACTTATGGTATAGAGAGAATACTTAAGGTATTTAATAATTATATTCCAGTTAATGATATTGCAATGATTATTACTTTAACAATTAGATATATTCCTACACTTACGATGGAAGCTGATAGGATTATTAAGGCTCAAAAGATGAGAGGGATTGATTTTGATAGTAAGAATATTAAGAATAAGATATCTTCTTTGGTAGGGGTGTTTATTCCAATGTTTATTTTATCTATTAAGAAATCTGAAAGTCTTGGTGATATTATGGATTTAAGATTATATAATTATGGAAAATCTAGAACTAATTATAGGACTAATAGTTGGAAAAAAAGATAGATAGTTTATTACTTATTTTAAATATAATAATACTTATTATAGTGATATTTTTATTAGTGGGGAGGTATATAATGAGATATTTAATTACGGTAAGTTATGATGGGACTTTGTTTTCTGGTTATCAGAAACAGCCTAAGGAGAGAACTGTTCAAGGAGAGTTAGAGAAGGCTTTAAAAGAAATAAGTGGGGGTAAAAAGATTGATGTTCATGCTTCAGGTAGAACTGATCGTGGTGTTCATGCTATAGCACAGAGAGTTCATTTTGATTTGGATATGAATATTACTTTAGAAAAAAAATTAGCTAAAGGACTTAATAGTATTCTTCCAGAAGATATTTTTGTAAGAAAAGTGGAAGAGGTACCAGAAGATTTTCATGCTAGATTTTCGGCGATTGGGAAGGAGTATATTTATAAACTTAATATGGGGGAATATAATCCGTTAGAGAGAAATTATGTTTATCAATATAATAAAAAATTAGATGTAGTTGAGATGGAAAGAGCTATGAAGTATTTAGAGGGTACACATAATTTTAAGTCTTTTACAAAAACAGATGAGGAAAAAAAGATGATTATGTTAGAACTATATCACAAACTAATTTGATTAGAGATGCTAAAGATATTAATAAGATTACTTTTAGTATTTGTTGGGACTGGTTTTTTAAGATATATGGTTAGAAATATTGTTGGAACTTTAATTATGGTTGGTGAGGGTAAAATTAAAAGTGAAGATGTTATTGATATTTTAAAGAAAGAAGATAGAAGAAGTGCAGGAAAAACGGCGAACGGGGAAGGGTTATATTTAAAGAATGTCTTTTTACTAATTTACAAGTTAAGAAAAATATATTATAATAAATAAGTGAGGAAGTGTTAGAATGGGAAGAGAATTAAAAAAAGGAAAACAAGCAAAAAAAGAGAAGGAAAGAATGTTAAAGAGGTACAAGTTAAGAAACAAGATAGTAATACAATTGAACCTAAGTCTTTATTGATTATATTAGGAGTTATTGTAGTATTTTTGTGTTATTTTATATTTTATTACTAGTATATTTGTTACCAAAGATTTTAATGGTAAGAATAATAATAGTAATAATGATAATGTATCTATTACTAATAAGATACTTGCTAGTGATAGTTTGAGACAGGGTGAAGAAGTATATTATGTTTATTATTATGATACTACTAATGAAGATAGTAGTGTGTCTAGTGTAGTAGCTAGTCTTGATGATAAGGTATATAGAGTTGATTTACATGATGATTTTAATAGTAACTTTGTTGGAGAACCATCAGGTGTTGTTAATAATATTAGTGATCTTAAAGTTAAGAGTCCTACTGTTATTAAAGTTGAAAGTGAGAGTATAGTTGCTTTCTTTAGTGGTAGTGAAGAAATTAAGATTGGTTTAAAATAATTAGAAAGAGGGGGATATAATGAAAAAGTTATATTTAGATTGTGATGGTGTAATATTAGATACTATTAATATGTCTTATAAGATGCTTAAGGAAAAAGGTATTGAGAGTGAAGAAGAAAAGAAAGATTTTTATCGTAACTTATCTTGGGAAGAATTGATTATTGAAGCAGGTGAGATTAACAATTCAATAGATAAGATAAAGAAACTTGCTGAAGTATATGATGTTGAGATACTTACGCATGTTATTTCTGATGGTGAAATTATTGCTAAAGAAAATTATTTTAAGGCAGTACTTCCTAATATTAAGGTTATTCCTGTTCCTAAAGAGATTGATAAGGCTGATTATGTTGATCCGAATGGTAGTATACTTGTAGATGATTTTTCTTCCTAATTTAGAATATTGGGAAAAAAAGGGAGGTATACCTATTAAATTTTTCTGATAGTGATAAGGAATGTAAATATAAAAAAATTAATGATTTATCTGAATTATTAGAACTTGATTTTAGTAGATAGAAGGTGTTAAGATGAAATTGATGAATGTTAAGGGAACAGTGGATAATTTACCTAATAAAGAAATATTAAGAAGAAGAGTTGTTAATACTCTTACTGATACTTTTGAGAAGTATGGTTATTTACCACTTGATACTAGTATATTGTGTTATTATGATTTACTTGCTTCAAAATATGCTGGTGGTAGTGAAATATTAAAAGAAGTTTATACTTTAAAAGATCAGGGTGATAGAACTTTAGGTTTAAGATATGATCTAACAGTACCTTTTTCTAAAGTTATTAGTATGAATGTTGGTAGAGATATTACTTTACCTTTTAAGAGATATGAAGTTGGTAAGGTGTTTAGAGATGGTCCTGTTAAAGTTGGTAGGGCAAGAGAATTTTATCAATGTGATGTTGATGTATGTGGTATAGAGGGTTCTTTTATTGAGGCTGAAATGTTAGAGATGACAGTAGAATGTTATAAGAAACTTGGTATTGATATTTATATTGAAATTAACAATCGTAAATTACTTGAGGGTTTTATAATTAGTACAGGTATCCCTCAAGAACTTACTAGTGATGTTATTTTTATCGGTAGATAAACTTGCTAAAAATAGGAGAATCTGGTGTAAGAGAAGAATTAAATGAATTTAATATTGATAATGATAAGTTAGATAAGTTGTTTGATTTATTTAAGTGTGATATTGATAGTTTAGATAATTTGAATATTGATAATGATTGTTTTATAAACGGTAAGAAAGAGATAAAAGAATTATTTAATTATATCGATAAATTATCTTTAAATGGGTATGTTAGGTTTACTCCTTATTTAGCTAGAGGACTTGAAATATATACTGGTACAGTATGGGAAGTGTTTGATAAAAAGGAGAGAATTAGATCCGCTATTGGAGGGGGAGGTAGATATGATAAGATTATTACTAATTTTGTAAATGATGGTAATAGTTATCCTGCTGTTGGTATTTCTTTTGGGTTAGTTCCTATTTGTGAGTTACTTGAGGATACTTCTGATAATGGATTATATGATTTACTTATTATTCCAATTTCTACTGAAGTTGAGGCTTTGCTTCTTGCTAGTGAGATTAGAAAAAAGGATATCAAGGTAATAATTGAAATGAATAAGAGGAAAGTTAAGAAGGCTTTAGATTCTGCTAATAAGAATAATATTCCGTATGTTATAATTTTAGGTGAAGACGAAGTAAATAGTGGTAAGATAAATATTAAAGATATGAATAATAGTACTAATATTGAAATTGATATCAGTGATATTGATAAGATGGTTAAGCTAATTAAAGGTAAGTAGGAGATACTTACCTTATTTATTTTTTTTTTTTTGATAAAAAAAGATTTTTAAAATATAAAAAAAATGTGGTAAAAATAATTATATGAGTAGGAAAGGTGATATTAATGGATAGTGTTTTTTTGATTACAATATCTGCCTTTATATTAGCTGTAATACTTATTATAGTTACAATTATTATCATAAAAAAAGAAATCAGAACAAGAAATATAAAAGGGAAATTGAAGAGTTAGATATTAGAAAGAATAATTTAATAGGAGTGCCAGTACTTAGTGAGATAACTAAGGTTAAAGAATTAGTAAAGACAGATAATTTGAAAGAAAAAGTTAGATGATTGGGATAATACTTTTACAATGATAAGAGATGATAAAATACCTGAACTTACTGATTTAATATCAGAAGCTGATTTTTTTAATTGATAGAAAAAGATTATAAATTGGCTATTAGAAAAAAATTACGAGTATTGAAATAGAAATTAATGCTTTAAAGAAGAAGACTGATAAGTTACTTGAAGAGGTTAAATTAATTACTAATTCAGAAGAAAGAAATAGAACATTAATTACTAAGTTAAAGATAGTTTATCGTGAATATCAGAATAAATTTGAGAGAACTAAAAAAGAATATGGTCCTATTGTTACATATTTAGAAGATGAAATGAATAGTATTGATAAGTTATTTAAAAGAGTTTGAAAAGGCTATGGATAACAATGATTATGTTTCAGTAGAAAAGAAGATTAGTATGTTAGATGATAGGATAAATACTTTGGGTAAGTTACTTGAGGATATTCCTACTATTGTACTTATGGCTACTGTATTAGTTCCTAATAAGATAGATGAAGCTATTACTTATTATTATAGAATGAAGAGAGATGGTTATCCACTTGATTATTTGAATGTTGAGTATAATATTAAAGAGATTAAGAATAAGATTGATAATATTATGGATAATTTAAAGAAGTTAGAACTTGGTGAAGCAATTATTGAACTTAAGACTTTTATTGAGTATTTTAATGAGTTATATAATGAGTTTTGATAAAGAGAAGGAATGTAAAGATATATTTAGACAAAATATTAAGGAACTTGGTTATAAAATAGATAATATTAATAAAGTTGTTAGAGATATTTATCTTCAGATAGATGATATTAAGTATAATTATAATTTATCTGATGAGGATATTAATAAATTTAGTCTTCTTAATAAGAATTTAGAGAAGATTAATCAAGATTATAAGATATTAGTAGATCAGGGAAAAAAATGAAAAAAATTTTTGCTTATTCTAAATTAGTAGATGAATTAAATGGTTTATCTCTTAAGTTATCTAGATTACAAGATGATTTAGATTTTCAGTTAAGATCAATTACTAGTATGAAAGATGATGAAACGAGAGCAAGAGAACAGCTTGCTACGATTGAGGGATTACTTAAGAAAGCTAAATATCGATTAAAGGATTATAAGATACCAGTTATTCCTAGTAGTTATTATATTGAACTTACAGAAGCTCAAGATGCTATTAGGGAGATTGTTAAGGAATTAGATAAAAAACCGATTGTTATTAAGATTCTTAATATAAGGGTTGATACTGCTAGAGACTTGGTATTTAAGATATATAATAAGACAAATGATATGATAAAAACTGCTAGTAACTCTGAAAGAATTATTATATATGGTAATAGATATAGAAGTAGTTATGAAGAAATTGATATTGCTCTTACTAAAGCTGAAGAATTATTTAAGAGAGGTAAATATAAGGAATCTTTAGATTTGTCTATAAAGAGCTTGAGTTTTATTGATAAAAATATTACAGAAAAGTTTTAAAGTTGTTGCTTTTTATGTTAATTTGTGTTATTCTAATTATAGAGTAAATAGGGAGGAAAGTTAAATGCAAGTAGTTGTAGATTTTTTTGTTAGAATATTATGTGTGGATTTTGGTTGTTTTAATTATTTTTACTTATTACAGTAGTAGGTTTTTTTAGTAGATACTAAGAAGAAAAAAAGAAAATGAGATATAGTGCTAATACTGTTAATGAAAGTAGTAATACTATGAATCCAGGAATGATGGATATGAATAATATGGGAAATATTAATAATATTAACAGTATGAATAATATGGGAAATATTAATAATGGTTTTTAATACGCCTGTCGGTGATGTAAATAATAATATGTTTAATAATAATATGATGGGTAATGAGATGGCAATAGATACTAATAATGCTTATACAGAGCAGAATGGTGGAGCTTTCTTTAATCCAAATAATGGCGTATCTAATGTTGAACCTAAAGTAGTAGAACCAACACCGATTATGAATAATAACATGGTTATGCCTAATGGTAATATGCCAGAAGTAAATATAATGGGTGGAACTCCTAATCAGATGATGAATAATGTTATGCCTAGTACTCCGGTTGTTGAGACACCAGTTAATAATGTTAATTCTATACCAGCTATGAATAATAATATTCCAAATAATATGGTCGTAAATAGTGTACCTGTGCATAATGTTGTGCCTGAAGTGACACCAGTGGTTAATGAACCTACTCCTAGTGTTGTAAATAATCCAATACCGGTAGCAGAACCAGTTATTAATAATATGACTCCACCAGTAGTTAATAATATGCCACCAGTAGAGCCTGTTATTCCTAGTGTTAGTCCAGTAGTAGAAGCACCTGCTCCTACTGAAGCAACACCAGTAGTTAATCCTGGTATAAGTTTTGGTAATACAGTAGTAGATACTAATAATATGTCTACTAATAATAGTGTTCCACCAATAGTTAATACACCAGTAAATAATATGGTTAATCAGGCACCAGTTATTAATAATCCAGTACCTAATGTTAATGTTGGTACTCCAGTTAATAATGTTAATCCTACACCAGTAGAGATGCCTAATGTTATACCTAATGTTCCAGTTAATAATGGTCCAGTGGTTAATAATCAAAATAGTCAAAGTGAACCTAGTATTTTTAATACAATAAGTCAAAATACTAATACTAATAATGATAATTGGAAATTATAAGATTTAGGTTTTGCCTAAATCTTTTTTTACCTAAAGAGGAGGTATTTTAATGGATAATAATTCAAATAATAATAATGTACAAAGATATCAAGCTTCTAGTACTAATTTAAATACGGTTATTAGTAATCCTACTGTAAATATTAATGATACTATGAATATGAATATTCAAAATATGAGTAGTAATCAAGGTATTAATAATACTGCTAATGGTAATGTTAATTCTATGATTAATCCTAGTGTTACTGCTCCTAATATACCTGTTAATAGTGGACCGGAGCCTACTAATAAATATATTAATACTAATATTAATAATAATAATAATACTGTTAATAGTAATATTAATATTAATAATAATAATGTTAATACTATTAATACTAGTAATATGTCTAATGTAGCTCCTAGTATAAATAGAACTTATGTTACTAATGAAGTTAAACCTAAAAAGAGGAACACATCTATAAAGATGGGTTCAGAGTTTAAGACTGCTCTTTTTAATTGTAGTAATATTATTAATATTTATATTGTTTTTTTACCAATAATTAGTGATTTAATACATTAGATAATTTGATTATAATATCAAAGTTATCATCACTAGCCATGATGTTTTTTTGTGATTTTTGATGACATTTTTGTACAGTTATAAATTATTTTATAACTGTTTTTATATTTTTCTATACCAATAGGTTTCATTAGTCCATGACAATCAGATAGTCGATCTCCAGGATTAATATCTAAATGTTTGGAATATAAACAGTGGGGACAATGATCTCTGGCTGTATAACCTAATTTAGTAACTTCTTTACCACAATTTTCACAGATAAAACTCTCATCTATCATATTAAATTTTTTTCATACATCTATATTATAGCAGAAAATAGAAAAAAACACCAGTATTGGTGTTAGTAATATGGATATGGACCATAGTATGGTGGCATAGGTCTAGGAGTCGGTCCATAATATACTGGATATGGTCTAGGATAGAATGCTGGTGCTAATAAGCCTCCGGTTATACCTCCTAGTATAAAGGGAGCGGCAAATCCTCCAGCAAATCTATTGTTTTGATATGGATAAGTAATTCTTCTATTATACATGTTATTTCCTCCTAATATATTATATATAAAAAAAGACCTATATGTGAAAAAAAATACTTTATTTATTTATAAAAAAATCTTGTATAATATATATTGTGGAGGCAATAATGGAAGAGATAGTATTTAAAAAGTGATGATTTAATTGTTATGGGTTTAATTAATTATTTTTATTGCAGAGAAAGATTATAATCCAATGATAGTACATGGTGCTGATAATGAGATATGGTTGGAAAACTTATCTGAGGAATATAAAATAATAAGAATAGTATCACATCATATTCATAATAAAGAACAATTAGATTTTGATAAGTTTAAATTAAATAAAATTGTTAAACAAGTAAAAAAATAAAGACATTATTATTAAAAAGTTAAGGTATTAAATATATATACTGATATTGAAGATGATAATATACTTACTAAAGATGATGTTCATGTTACAAGTGAAAAGGATATAGATAATCCTAAATTAACTAAATCATTTCCTGATATTGTTGAAAAGACTAAGAAAAAGGATAATGATATTGAATATATTATGAAAGTGAGTGATAATATTAATAGGACTAATGAGAATAAGAGTAGAATGGCTGAAAAAAATTATTTTCTTTTTAAGAAACCTACTGCTACTTATAGTTTAATATTGATATGTATATTGATATTTATATTAATGTATATATTGGGTAATGGTTCAGAAGATACTTATACTTTATTAAAGTTTGGGGCTAATTTAGATGCTTTAACTAAGAATGGTCAATATTATAGATTATTTACTTCGATGTTTTTACATATTGGTATTATTCATTTGTTATGTAATATGTATTCTTTATATATAATTGGTAGAGAAGTAGAAATAGTATTTACTAAAAAGAAATATTTAATAATATATTTATTAAGTGGTATAGCAGGAAGTATTCTATCTTTAGCATTTAATCATAATACTGTATGTGCAGGAGCTTCTGGGGCTATATTTGGGTTACTTGGTGCATTATTATATTTTGGTTATTATTATAGAGCATATTTAGGTGCTTCAGTTACTAGAAGTATTTTACCAGTTGTTATTATTAATTTAATAATAGGTTTTGCTTCAACTGGTATTGATAATGCTGCTCATATAGGTGGTTTAGTAGGTGGTATATTAATTGCTATGGCAGTTGGTGTACCTGATAAGTCTAATAAAGTAAGTAGAATTAATGGTATTATATTATCTATAATATATTTTATATTTATAATTTATTTATCTTTTTTTAGATAAAGCTGGGAAGAAGTTAATTCTTCTTTTTCTTTTGCCCTTTCAACCATAAACAAGTTTATGTTTTCCAGGGTATGAGGAAGCCTTTTTATAGAAGTCTTCCTCATAAACAATTTTATTTAACTTTTTATAAAAAAAATATCAATATAGATATTGAAAATAATACTATTTTTATGGTAAACTTAGTTTGTAAGGTAAAGAGAGGAGGAACCCTTCATGAATATAAGATTAAGTCAAAATTATAAAATGGGGGGTTGTTTATCTTACTATAAATAAAAGAAATATAGATAAAATAAATAAAGACTATGAAATAACTAGTATTAATTACTAGTGTTTCATAGTTTTTTTGTATTAAAAAAAGGAGTAGAGTTATGAGGAAAGTAAAAGTTAGAACATTATATCTGATAGCCATTATAGTAGGAGGTTTAGTAGGATTAGCAACAAAGTCTACTTATGCGATGTTTACAGCATCTGCTGAAATAGATAATCCGATATGTATGAGTGCTAATTTAACTAGTGAAGAAGAGACTATTGAAACAATGGAAGTAGTGGTGACTGCTGGTGAAAAGAAGATAGTACCAGTTACTATTAATAATACTAGTACTAATACAGTAGGTTATTCAGTATGGTATACTTCACCATCTGATGAAGTAGAGATAGGGATAAAACTATCTAATTCTGATAGTAGTAATTCAACTGGGACAATAAGTAGTAATGGTAGTAAGAAAGTGTATGTCCAAATTATTAATAATTCTTCGAGTAGTATTACAATAACACTAGGGGTAATATCTAATAAGACTTCAAATGATATGACATTAATACCTAATAAAGAACTTAATTTTTGGTGTTAATTTAGTTACTTATATTAAAAAAACTTATATACTAATGCTACAAAAAAAACAACAACAACAGTAAATAGTGTAACATATAATTTAGCATCATCAGTAGGATTAATGAATGATAGAAAAGGTAGTAGTAGTGTAGGAGCAGATGCAGGTAACATCAGATATTATGGAGCAAGTCCTAATAATTATATCTACTTTAATTGTTCTGATTATAATAATCAATCATCTAGTACATGTGAAACATGGAGAATAATAGGGGTATTTGATGGTAATGTAAAGATAATGAGAGGCAGTGTAATAGGCTCTTATTCATGGGATAGTAGTGCAAGTGGTACAAACTCTGGCTCTGGAGTAAATGAATGGTCACAGGCTGATTTAATGAAACTATTAAATAGTGGTTATGATAGTGAAAGCGTTGGAGGAAGTCTATATTGGGATGCTAAGAGTGGAACATGTTATAATGGTAGTCAGAATAAAACGACATCATGTAACTTTACAAGTACAGGATTAAAAAATGATACAACAAGAAATATGATCGCAGAGACAACATATTATACAAGAGGACATAACACATCAAGTATATTTGTAGATACAATGTATGATAAAGAAAGAGTAAGTGGAACAGTAATAACAGGAGTAACACCAACAAGGACATTAACGTGGACAGGAAAGATTGCTGTTGCCTATCCAAGTGATTATGGATATGCCGCAGACTTAAGTTTGTGTCAAAAGCAATTAGGTTCTTACAATGATGCAACATGTACAGCGAATAACTGGATGAAAAATATATTAGGAACAAACAGTTTTGGATGGTTATTGACCCCGTCCTCCGGCCTTGCGTACCTTGCGTGGCTTGTGTATCCGTCGGGCCTCGTCAGCAGCGGCAACGATGCCTGTATTGCGACCGTGGTGGCGCCAGTCCTTTCTCTGGCATCTGAACTAGGTATCGGGGCAGGAACTGGTACAAGTAGTGATCCTTATCAATTGAGTGTTTAATGATATACGAGGTTATCATCACTTTAATTGGTGAAAATAGAAGTTAGAAAGTATTCACTGTGAATATGATATCTTATGATTATTTATGAATAGACGATAGGCTATTCATAACAAGATAAGACTATGACTTATCTTGAATATAAAAAAGAAAGACTAAATATCTTTCTTATGAGCATACTTACCTTGGTAAGTATCTCTTTTTTTCATCTCTTTATCGATATCATTAAGTAAACAAAAATTTTTTTAATAACCAAGTTGGTTCTATTAAAAGTATCCTTATCAGGATCAGAAGTAATTCTATGAATAACGATTTCTTCTCTTAATAATTCTAATTGTTTAATAACAATATTAATATATTCTTCTTTAGAAAGAATATGGAAATGTTCTTTATTATATAAATTTTTCAATAGGAGTATCTTTTACATATATTTAACATATGTATTTTAATGCCTTGTATATCTAAATTATTTAAATGTTTAACGGTATCTAACATCATTTCTTCTGTTTCATAAGGTAGGCCATTAATAATATGAACAACAACATTAATATTTCTATCTCTTAGTTTTTTTACCATATCATCAAATTCCTTTAGGGTATGACCACGATTAATTAATTTAGAAGTACTTTCATGAATAGATTGAAGACCAAGTTCTATTACTAAGAAAGTTCTTTTTATTTAATTCTTCTAAGTAATTAAGAGTTTCTTCAGTTATAGCATCACATCTAGTAGCAATAAATAAACCAATAACATTATCTATTTTTAATACTTCTTCATACTTTTCTTTTAGTATATTAAGAGGAGCATAGGTATTAGTTCGAGCTTGAAAATAAGCAATATATTTATTACTAGGCCATTTCTTTTCAATAACTTCTCTTACCTCATTAAACTGTGTTGTTAAATCTTTATTTGGATTACCACCATGTTCACCAGAACCACTTTTAGAACAATATATACATCCACCATAACCTTTAGTACCATCAATATTAGGACAAGTAAAACCACCATTTAAACTAATTTTTATAACTTTATCATTAAACTTATTTTTTAAATAATAATTAAGTGTATGATATCTTTTATTATCTAAAGTATATTTAAACATAACAAATCACCTTTATATATTGTATCATATAATATAAAAAAAATACATAATAATAATGGTGATTATATGTCAAATATTAAAAAAATATAATATATTTATCATGCTATCTACAATAGCAAGAAATATAGTTGAAGTCTTCTCTTCAGTACTATTATATAAAAATGGGATATACATTAAAAAGAAATATTATTATTCTTTACTATTCTATATTTTTATTGGAGGTATTATTAGTGTAATAGTTATTTATTTTTACTAAGTATATTAATGCTAAATATATATTAATATTATCAAGCATTATTTTTTTAGTATAAGCTTTTTATTATATGTCTATAATGGATAAAACTATTAATAATCTAATTATCTTTAGTATTATCTATGGAGTGGGTTGTTATAGTTATCATAGTTTAAGACATTATTTTGCTATAAAGAGTATTGATAAAGATAAAAAGAAAAACATAGGTAGTATTCTAATATTTAGTAATATAGGATTAATCATAGCTCCTTTATTAGTAGGCTATATAACTAAGAAATTATCATTAATAGTACTTGCTATAATAGTAATAATTTTATCTATATTAGCAATAATACCATTATTTAGATTAGATATTAAAGAAAGTAATATACCCATTAAATATCAGAAAATAGAAAAAGAATAAATTATTATTCTTTATTCTAGAGCAGGCTAAAGTAATTAACTTATCTCTTCAACCTTTATATTTATATTTGTTTATAAATAATAAAAATTGAATATGTTGGTATATTTAATGCTATAATGGGTGTTAGTGCTTGTATATTTATTTACTTATTTGTTAGAAAGATAGATGATAATAAATATTTTTAAATATCTAAATATGTTATTTTTGTTTGATCTTATTATTAAAACTAAATATAACTAATAAATATCTAATCTTATTAGTAGGATTCTTTGAAGGTTTGGGTATAAAAAAATGTTTGAAATAGTATCAGCGGAAAAATATATATAATATAAATATGGATACAAATATAAAAGGTTATCTTATTTTAGTAGAAGT
Organism: Bacilli bacterium; assembly: GCA_022009835.1. Lineage (GTDB taxonomy): Bacteria > Bacillota_I > Bacilli_A > RF39 > UBA660 > CAG-302. Next base: position 606,712 of record CP091726.1, read on the forward strand.
AATATTTTTGCTTAACTAGAAGTCTTTTTATGTCTAATAGGATACTTTATAAATGATATTAGAATAATTTTTATATTTATCGATAGGTCTTATCTTTATTATAAGTTTTATCAAAAAGAAAAGAAATAAAAGATGTATCTTAATAATTTAGTAAAAAATGTAAATCACTTTCTAAACATTGACTAAAATAAACATTTAATATATAATTATTTTTAGAAAGATGCGGTGGATATGAAGAAGAAAAATATTGATAATATTTATAATGATAATGCTAGTAATTCCAAGTTATAAAGTAGAAGCTAAAACACTTCAAGACTTAAAAAAACGAATTATCTAGTTTAGAAAAAAAGTATGAAGAAAAATAAAAAAATTAAAAAAGATTTAACTGATGCTGAAATAACTAAAATATCCAAAGAAATAAATACAATAGTGGCTAATATTAATAGTATTAAAAAAATGATATTAAAACATCAGAAGAAGAAATAGTAAAAAAAGTAATGAAGAAATTCAAAATAAAAAGTAATGAAACTGATGAATTACTTAAATTCTTACAAATTAGTTCAGGAGAAAATGTTTATTTAGAATATTTATTTCAAGCAGAATCATATACTGACTTTATCTATCGTTATTCAATAGTATCACAACTTACTGAATATAATACTAATTTGATGAATGAATTAAAAAGTATTAATAGATAATTTAGAAAAAGGAAAAAAGCTGAATTATCAAATAAAAAAACTAAATTAGAAAATCAAAATAAAGAATTAAGTTCTAAAATAAATACCCTAAGAATAGCTTCAACTAAATATCATGAAGAAGGAACCTCTATTGAAGAAGATATTAAAGATTTAAAAAAAGAGTATTAAAAAAACTATGAAGATAGAGGCTGTAAAAATAATGAAAATATTTCTACTTGTGGTAATGGAAGTATTGGCAATGCCGCTGGATGGAGTTATCCATTAGCATGGGGGTGTGTAACTAGTGAGTATACTGGCTGGAATGAAAGAAGTGATTGGTCAGGAGGCGGTGGCCATCATGCTATTGATTTAGATTGTGTCGGTGAGGGGACAAAAGTATATGCAGCCGCTAGCGGAAAAGTAGCAAGAGTAAGGTATCATGGTGCTAGAGTAGCATGTAGCAATTATAGAGAAAGAGATTGTGGTGGCAACATGGTATATATTTATCATAATGTAAATGGTCAACCATATACTACGGTTTATATGCATTTACTTAGTATTAATGTCAGTGAAGGACAATATGTAGATGAAAATACCGTTATTGGTTATGTAGGGGGAACTTCAACCTCTTATCAAAATGGTGGTTATGATTGCTGTACAACAGGAGCTCATCTTCACTTTGGAATAGCCTATGATTTTAATGCCTATAACTTTAATGGATATTCATTTAATCCAAGAAATGTATATGGCTTCCCAGCACTAATATATAGTGGAGGAACATATTTTTAGTAGATAGCAAAAAAATTATTGACTAAATCTTCTATTTAATATATAATTATTCTAGGAAGATGTGATAAAATGAAAAGAAAAAAATATTACTTATATTTATAATAATGACTATGATATTTATTCCAAGTTATAAAGTAGAAGCTAAAAACATTACAAGAATTAAAAAAATGAGTTAGTGACTTTAGAAAAATATTCTGATAATCAGAATAAGAAAGAATTAAATGATAATGAAATTAAGGTAGTAAATAAAAGAAATTGCTTCAATTTTTATCCAGTATATCACAAATAAAGAGTGATATAAAAAAATCAGAAGAAGATATTATTAATAGTCAAAAAGAAATTGAAGAAAAAAGTAAAGAAACGGATGAATTATTAAAATTTCTTCAAATATCTAATGGAGAGAATGTTTATTTAGAATATTTATTTGAAGCAGAATCATATACCGATTTTATTTATCGATATTCAGTAGTATCACAACTTACTGAATATAATACTAAGTTAATGGATGAATTAAAAGAATTAATTACGACTTTAAAAAAATAAAAAAAGGAAAGAATTAGCTAGTAAACAAAGTACATTAGAAACTAAAAAGTAGTGAATTAAATACTAAAATGATTACTTTAAAATCAAAAAGCAGATTCTTATGATAAAGAAGGTTCTACTATTGAAGAAGATATTCGTGATTACAAAAAAAGAAATAGCTTATTCTGAAAAAAATGGGCTGTAAATTAAATCAAGATATAAATTCTTGCTTAGCTACTCCTGTATCATTTGGATGGAGATACCCACTTAGCTATCTTACTGTAAGTGATGATTATACTGGCTACGATCATGAAAGACCTAATATTGGTGGTTATCATCATGGTATAGATTTATGGCATCCTAATATATATGGTGCCCCAATACATCCTGTGGCAAAAGGAACAATAGCACGTATTGGTTGGATATCTGGAGGTGGAAATGCTATTTATATTTATCATAATGTAAATGGTGTAAATTATACTACAGTTTATATGCATATGAGTAGTTTTGCCTCTGATATGTATCAAGGAAAAACAGTAACAACTGATGATGTAATTGGTTATGTAGGAAATACTGGTGTAAGTTTTGGTGCTCATTTACATTTAGGAATGGCTAGTGGCCATCATGCAACATTCTTTAACAACTATTCATTTGATCCAAGAAATGTTATGGCCTTTCCTGGTATGGATAGTGGGGTTTATTATTATCGAAGATAAGGGCATTAGCCCTTTTTTAGGAGGAAATTATGGAAGGATTAAATAGACAAGAAGTAGAATATAGAGAAAATAATGGCTTATCAAATGAAGAAAAAGTAAAATATACAAGAACAACTAAGCAAATAATATTATCAAATACTATTACTTTATTTAATATTTTAAATATATCATTAGTAGTACTTGTATTAACAACAGGTTCACTACAAAATGCTTTGTTTGCAGGTACGATGATCTTTAATACCATTATTGCTATTTATCAAGAATTTAAATCAAAGAGAATATTAGAAAAATTAAAAGTAATAGAACAAGATACCGTTACAGTAATAAGAGAAGGTAAGAAAGAAGAAATACCTAAAGAAAAAATAGTAATAGATGATATCATTTATCTTTCATCAGGAGACTCAGCCCTTGTAGATATGGAAGTCATCAAGTCAAGTAGTCTTGAAGTTGATGAATCCGTTATCACTGGAGAATCAGATGCCATTATCAAAAGAAAAAATGATAAAATTATGTCTGGTTCTATTGTTACTAGTGGCACTGCTTATGCTAAAGTAATAAGTGTTGGTAAAGATAATTATGCTAGTAATCTAATCAAAGAAGCTACTAGTATCAATGATAATTCATCATATTTACAAAGTACAATTAATAAAATATTAAAAATCATAACATTTCTAATTGTTCCTGTAGGTATTCTATTATTTATAAGTCAATATTTTAGTAGTGGTCAATCTTATAATGAAGCTATTTTATCTACAGTAGCTGGTATTATTGGTATGATACCTGAAGGATTAGTATTACTTACTTCAATTGCTTTAACCGCTGGTGTTGTTAAAATGGCTAAAAAAAATGTTGTTATTGAAAGATTACATGGAATAGAAATACTATCATGTGTTGATGTTTTATGTCTTGATAAAACAGGAACTATAACAGATGGTACTATGGAAGTTGTAGATTTAATCAAATTAACTGAAAAAGAAGATATAGAAAATATTATAGCAAATATCAATACAGAAGAAGCCAATAACTCTACTGATAAAGCATTAAAGAAAAAATATGGTGTTAAGGATAGTTTAAAAGTAGAAGAAAGAATACCATTTTCTTCCGCCAAAAAGTGTAGTACTACTGTCATAGGGGGAGTTAAATACTATTTAGGAGCATTAGAATATATAACCGAGCAGAATATCGGTGATTATGAAGTGCTAGATAAATATGTAAAAAGGATATAGAATAATAACATTAGCCAAAGAAAAAAATACATTAGAAATTTTAGCTTTCGTTATTATTAAAGATAATATTAGACCAACAGCAGGAGATACCTTAAGATATTTTAAAGAACAATCTGTTGAAATAAAAATAATATCTGGAGATAACCCTAGTACTGTATCAAATATATTAAAACAATTAGATTTTGAAGGATATGATCGATATATAGAAGGAAAAGATTTACCTAATGATTATAATGAATTACAAAAAGTGGTTAAAGATAAAACAATCTTTGGCAGAATGACACCAATTCAGAAACAAATGGTCATTAAAGCTTTAAAAGAAGAAAATACAGTTGGAATGATAGGAGATGGTGTAAACGACATTCTAGCTTTAAAAGAAGCCGATTGTGGTATTGCATTAGGAAGTGGTGTAAGTGCCGCTCGTAGTGTCTCTGATGTTGTTTTAAAAACCGATGATTTTGCCGTTTTACCAAGTATAGTAAATGAAGGAAGAAGAGTAGTAAATAATATTGAAAGAGTAGCCTCAATGTATCTTATAAAAACAACATATTCCTTTTTACTATGTCTTTTATCAATTGGTTTATCTCACGAATATCCATTCTATCCAATTCAGTTATCATTAATTAGTGCTACATGTGTCGGAATACCATCATTCTTTCTAGCTTTAGAACCTAATTATAATAAAGTAGGCAAAGACTTTTTAATGAAAGTATTTAAAAATGCTGTTCCTAATGGTATCACAGTAGTATTAAATATATTTATTATAATAATGTTTTTGTAGTATCTTTAATAAGAGTTTTGAAAGTTATCGTTTAGTAGTAGTAACATTAACGGGTTTTTATTACTTTAAGACTTTTTATATACAATATGTAAGCCACTTAATTTGTGGCGTAAAAATATTACTAATTTTTTTGTAGTATATCATTTTTTTGAACTACAAATTTTACTTCCAGACTTGTTTTTTTAGTCTCAAAGATTTGATATAGTAAGTATTATCTTTATTGCCACTCTTGCCTTTATTGATACCTATATAATAGATTTTTTAAGTGAATTATTTGAAAAAATAGTTATAAAAATAAGAGAGGTAAAGAATGGAAAAAAGAAAAAAGAAAGTAAACTATCTTAAAATATTATGGGTAAGTGGTATATATATTGCCCTAATAATAATATTAGTATTAGTCGTAATATTTAAAGTTAAATATGAAGGAAGATGATTATATGTTTGTAGATGAAGTATTATTAAAAGTAGAGGCCGGTAGTGGAGGTAATGGTTGCATGGCTTACCGAAGAGAAGCCTGTGTTCCAATGGGTGGACCATTTGGTGGTAATGGTGGCAAAGGAGCAGATATTATTTTTAAAGCTGATGGTGGCCTAAAGACATTGATAGATTTGAGATATCAAAAGAAAATTAAAGGAAATAATGGTGAAAATGGCGAAGGTAAAAATAAATATGGTAGTAATAGTGAGGACTTAATTGTCAAAGTACCAGTAGGAACTACTGTTAAAGATGCCGATACTGGCGTTGTAATAGCAGATCTTACCAAGAATGGTGAGATGGCTACGATAGCCTATGGAGGTAGAGGTGGAAGAGGTAATGTAAGTTTATCTTCTCGTAGTAATCCTTGTCCATCATATGCTGAAAATGGTGAACCAGGAGAAGTAAGAAATATCAAAGTTGAACTTCGTATGATAGCGGATGTAGGCTTAGTAGGAATGCCATCAGTAGGAAAAAGTACCATCCTTTCTATGATATCTAATGCTAATCCTAAAATAGCAGATTACCATTTTACTACTTTATCTCCTAATCTAGGAGTAGTTAAAACTAAAGACAACACTTTCGTAGTAGCGGACCTTCCTGGTTTGATTGAAGGGGCTAGTGAAGGAGTAGGACTAGGACATAAGTTTTTAAAACATATTGAAAGAACAAAGATTATTGCTCATGTTATAGATATGGCTGGTACTGAAGGTCGTGATCCTTATGAAGATTATGTTGCTATAAGAAAGGAATTAGAAACCTTTAGTCCTAAATTATTAACTAAAGAAGAAATAATTATTGCTAATAAAATGGATGGTGACAAGGCTAAAAGGAAAATTTAGAAACCTTTAAGAAGAAAAATAAATAATAAAAAAATATTTATGAAGTAACGGCTTTAATTAATGAAGGATTAGATGAAGTCATAAATAAATTATCTGAACTTACTAAATCTATTGAAGATACTAATTTATATGATGATGAAGTAGTAGAAAGTCATGTATTATATAAGTTTAAGAAAGAAAAAAACCATTTACTATAATTAAAGATAAAGATGTTTATGTAATAAAAAGGTGATGCAGTTGAAAAAAACTATTTAGAATGACTAACTTCAATACAGAAGAAGCTTATGAAAGATTCTCTAACAAGATTAGAAGAATGGGTGTTGATGATGAGTTAATAAAAATGGGTATCAAAGAAGGAGATATTGTTAGAATATTTGATTTTGAATTTGAATGGACAAGATAACCTCTAATAAGAGTTTATCTTGTTTTTTTCATAAGTCCATAAGGCCCTCTGTTGTATGGGTAAGCCTATTTTTCTTTTTTTATGACAAAAATAGTACTTTTTTATTTTATTTAAATAATATATATTGACAAAGTATGAAAAAAATAAATTAGAATAGAAAAACATATTACTGAAGCATAATATTTTATCACAATACTAGGGGGTGATGATAGAATGTCAAAAGATAGGAGCAAAGTAATAAAAAAAGAAAAGAGGAAAAAAATGGGTAAATTAAAAGACAATAGCATCTTAAAAAAAATATTATAGTTTTTGTGTAAAAATTACATCAAAAAATATTCAAAATAGTAATCACTGCTTTAGTAGTAGTGCTACTAATACTATTAAGTATTAGTATGATAAATAATGCTAAACTTAATAAAAAAGTAATAACTATTAATGGAGAAGACTATACTAGAAGTGATTTTTATGGTATATTTCTATTCAGTAAAATATAATTATTTTGGAGGTAATAATACCAATATCTCAAAAGAGAATCTAAAGGTAATATATGATGCTGAAAACAACATAACTGTTTTTGACCACTTAAAGAGTAGAACTCTACAAGAAATTGAAACAAGTGCTGCTGTTAAGAAGTATGCAAGTGATAATAATATTGAACTTAATAGAGAAGACTATAAAATAATAAAAGAGCAAAAAGAAGCATTTATTAAAAAGATTAGGTGGAAAAAAATAAGTTTAATAAAAATATTAAAAAAAGAACAATACTACTGAAAAAAAATCATATAATAAAATGGCTGAAACAGATAGGTTATATAACAAAAATAGTTACTAAACTATATGGTAAAGATAAGAGATATGATTTAACTGAAGAAGAAGTAAATGTTGCTTTAGAAAACTATAATAATGAGTACTATAAGATAGAACAGATAATACTTACAACTATTGACATAACTACTAGAAAAAGTTTATCAGATACCGAAATTAATCAAAAAAAGACATTAGCAGATACAATATATAATTTAGCTACCAACGGAGATGACTTTGAAGAATTAATAAGGAAATATAGTGAAGATGCTGTTGATAAGGAACCACCATACTATGTATATTACAAAAAAGGTGAATTACTAGATGAAATAGAAGAGGCTATAGTGAAACTAGACAACAATAATGTGAGCTTAATTCAAACTAAATATGCTTTTCATATTGTCAAAAGATTAGAGTTAGATGATAGTAAATATGAAGAATATTTAGATACATTAAGAGAAGAAAAAAAGCATTAAAAGCATTAAATGATACCCTAGGAGATTTGAAAATAATCTATCATGATGCTTATAAAAAAATAAAATTATAGAAGGAGTATGTTTTATGGAGAAGTCAAAACAAAAAGAAACAAACAATAAGACATTAGCTATAATAATTACTGTAATTGTAGCTATTATACTAGTAGGAGTTGGTATACTACTATTTAGACAATTTAAGTTTATGCCAAATGCTACTAACGAAGTATTAGATGAAGTTGGGTCAACTACATTAAGTATTAAAAAGAATAGTAAAAGTCTAACTGATTCAATACTTGAAGATTTATCTAAAAAAAGATGAAACACTAAATACTATAGTAAATAATGGTGAAAAGTATTATAATAATATTTATAATAGAATAGTTATTGCTGAAAATCAAATTAAAAAAACAGTAGAAGAAAAAGCTGAAGATATTAATAATAATATCAACAACACTAGAGAAGATTTAAATAATAATATCAACAACACTAGAGAAGATTTAAATAATAATATCAACAACACTAGAGAAGATTTAAATAATAATATCAACAACACTAGAGAAGATTTAAATAATAATATCAACAACACTAGAGAAGATTTAAATAATAATATTAATAATACAAGAAATGATTTAAATAATAATATTAATAATACAAGAAATGATTTAAATAATAATATTAATAATACAAGAAATGACTTAAATAATAATATTAATAATACCAGAAATGACTTAAATAATAATATTAATAATACAAGAAATGATTTAAACAATAATATTAATAATACAAGAAATGACTTAAATAATAATATTAATAATACAAGAAATGACTTGAATAATAATATTAATAATACAAGAAATGATTTAAATAATAATATTAATAATACAAGAAATGATATTAATGATACAATTGAAGCAGCAAGGGCAAATATTAATACAAACACTAATAATGGTGTAGATAGTATTAATAAAAATATTAACGATACAAGAAATAACATTAATGGAACAATCGAAAGTGCAAGATCAAATATCAACACAAATACTAATAATGGTGTAGATAGTATTAATAAAAATGTTAATGATACAAGAAATAACATTAATAGAATAATTGAAGCATCAAGATCAAATATCAACACAAATACTAATAATGGTGTAGATAGTATTAATAAAAAAATGTTAATGATACAAGAAATAACATTAACGGAACAATTGAAGCGGCAAGATCAAATATCAACACAAACACTAATAATGTTAAAGAAGAAATAATTACAAAAATTACTGAAGTATCAACACTAATGGGAAATAGATTTGATGATGTAGACAATTCATTAAGTACATTATCTGAAGAGTTAAGTACTAATACTAATTCAATTATTAGTTCTATTGGAACAAAAGCAAGTGAAATTCAAACTTCTTTAAGTAAAATAGAGGAAAACTTAAGTACAGTTATGACAAATGTAGAAAGCAATTTAAGTGGAGTTGCTTCTACTGTAGAAAGTAATTTAGCAGGTTTAATTGAAGCTAAACATAGTTCATTAACTGAAGATATTACTGCTATTTCAACTAAAAATAGGAACAAAAAGATGATACTAAAACTGAAGAAACATTATTTGGAAAAAAACAGCGTTATTACTAGAAAAAAAGTACAAAATGTTGGAAATATGGTTTATAAAGTTTATACTGGAACTGTATCTGCTAACGACAAATTAGATGAAGTTTTAGTAAATACTAATATTAATGCTTTAGATGATACTGCTACTGCATATATTACAAGTAAATTTAATGAATATAGAAATGCTCCATCAGGAGACAAATCTTATATCATTGAAGAATTAGTTACTTGGTTAAGAGATAATGGTTATGCTAAATAATTTAGTAAAAACTATTGAAAAATATTAACTATGATAAAAATAATAATGTCTTTTTAAAAAGGCATTATTATTATGGCCTGTTGGTGAAGTGGCTTAACACATTGCCCTCTCAAGGCAACATTCATGGATTCGAATTCCATACAGGTCACCAGTTGATTATTAGTCCTTATTTTATAGGGACTTTATTTTTTTCTTGCATTATTGCTAGTAATATTGTATAATACTTGATACCTTGGGGAGGAATGTTAATGAAAGAAATATGTCTTGATGTTAAAGATAATATAAAAATATATGCTACTCCAATATTAGTAAGACAATCTGTAAAAGAAGATTTTACTAATATAGATATAAAATATCGTAAACAGGTTGAAGATTTTTTTATCGGATATTAAGTCTGAATGTTAAAACAGAGTATTTAAATGCCTTCTTTAATAATATTAAAAAAATGTAAGAATAAAAAAAGTGTTTTTGATAGGATTATTCTATAGTGCAATTTACGATGGGACTTATGCCAGTTACGATATAACAAAGAACAAAATTTTTCTATATCAAGAAGAATTAAGTGGTGTTGATTTTTTTATCATGAACTATTGCACCTTTCTAGTAGTATTCGTAATCCTAAAAATAATATGTATTATTGTGGCTTTTCTCAAAATAGTAGTAAAACAACATTAGGAAATGCTATTAATGAAGGCTATACTGAATATTTATGTTCAAATATATTTGAAGTAGATAATGATAGTTATTATCAATATGAAATGGTTGTGGCCAAACTACTTGAAATGATTGTTGGTAAAAATAATATGCAGAAATTATATTTCAATGCTGATTTATATAATTTAGTCAATTTATTAACTAATGTAAATACATTACTAAGAATAAAGAACTTTCTATTTAAAAACAGATTATATATTAGATAAAAGGGATAGTAGTAATACTAAAATAAATGAAAAAGTTATTAGATATATGTTTGATGTTAATTTCTTTCTTATTGAAACATATCGAAATCTATTATTAAAAATATACGAAAATAAAAAAATAAGTATTAATGAATTATTTTTATTCATATAAACAGTTTATGGAAAATATAAATATGCTATTAGATATTGATTTACCAATGGATAAAGATGTATTAAGATCAAATATAAATGATACTGATTTTTATGCACATGATTAAAATTAGAAAATTAATTTAAATATTAAGAAAGATGTCAAGGAAGATATTACTAAATGTAATAATCTTCCTTTTAAATAATTAGTATATGGAATATCATCAATAACGGAGGCAACCTGAAGATGTATAGATAAGCCACCAAAAGATATAATAGCGGTTGATAATACTACTTTATAAATATCACAAATTAAAAGATTAGATAGTGAAGATAATCCCATTGTCATTTCAAGAGTACCCTTGACAAAAGTTTCTAAATAAACATTCAAATCAAATATATGACATATTAGAGTACTAATAATCAAAAAAGAAGTAACTGTTCCAGATACCATGAGAAGGGTATTAATACTTTTTTTAATACTACTGGAAAATATCGTAGTAAAAACTTTGACTTTTTATTATTTTTTTAGATATATAATTATCCTTAGTAGGATGGTTTTTTTATTTCTTAATATTACTCCTATTAAAAAAAGCAGAAAGAACATGACTAATAAGGATAATAATACCAAAAGAATTATTTTTTAAATAGAATATTCCAATTGTTTGGAGAATGAATAAAGGATTAGCAAAATGGGCAAATAAAAGTAAATGACTTGCTTCTTCTTTACTTATTAACTTCAAATCATAAGATGTTTTAATAGCGGTTCCATTTGATGGGAAGCCCGCAATTAAAGAAATAAATAAAACTAAAAACAGCTTCTTTACTTATATTGAATATTTTTAGATATAATATTAGTTATTTTTATCAGGTATAAAAAGAAATAAAATTATAATTTATTAAGATATCTGATAAAAATAAACATTGGTAGCATTGAAGGAACTAAAGTGTTGAACCAAATATAAAAAAAGAAGTAATAATGGTATTAGATACAATTTCCTTGTTAAATAAAATTAATATAAGTATAATAAAAGTTATCATTACAATAATTAAATTAGAATATTTTTTTCATAATTAAATATATGATATAACATAGGAAAAAAGAAGGAGATAGATATTATATGAAAATAAAAAAAATTTTAAAAGAAAATTATACATTTATAATATTTATGATATTAATAGTATTGTTCTTTAATATCAAATTACCATATTATATAATGGCACCAGGAGGAACAATAAATATAACTGATAGAGTAGTAATGGAAAACTATCATAAGAATAAGACTGGTAGTATAAATATGTTATATGTAAGTGAATATGAAGGAACACCAGCATCACTATTAATGGCTAAACTAAAGGGTTATGATATTGAAACCAATACTGAAAGACAAATATCCAATGAATCAGTAAAGGAAATAAATGAAAGAAATAAAATCATGCGAAATAATTCTTTGGATATTGCTACAATGGTAGCCTATACTGAAGCAGGTAAAAATATCAGTATTAAAGATAAAAGAAATGTTGTAATAGCCAAAACTACTAATAACGGATTAGAAGTAGGAGATATTATTTTATCAGTAGATAATACTTTATGTGATGGTGTAGAGGATATAAGAAAAATAATAAATAGTAAAAAAAATGTTAATGATACTATTACCTTTTAAAGTATTAAGAAATAATAAAGAAAAAGAAATATCTAGTAAGATATTAATGGAAAATAATACTAAAGTAGTGGGAGTAATAATCGTAACTGAATATGATTATGAAACAGATCCTAAAATAGATATAAAATTTAAAAATAGTGAAAGTGGTGCTTCGGGAGGTCTTATGTTGACACTTACTATATATAGTGCTATAACCGATGAAGACATTATTAATGGAAGAAAAATAGCGGGAACTGGGACCATATCTGCTGATGGAACAGTAGGAGAAATAGATGGCGTTAAATATAAAATAATGGGAGCCGCTAAAAATAATGTTGATATAGTATTTGTTCCAAGTAGTAATTATGAAGAAGCTATTATGACTAAGAACAAATATAACTATGATTTAGAAATTGTAAGAGTAGATACCTTTAAAGAAACAGTAGATTACTTAAAAAAATGTAAATAAAGATTATTGATAATTCAGTAATCTTTTTTTCTATTTTAATATTGATAAGAACACCTCTAATATGTTATAATATAAGGGCAAAGAAGGTAGTAAAAATGAAGAGAAGTGAAGTTGATAGAAGTAAATTATCTCCTATGATGAAGCACTATGTGGAATTAAAAGATAAATATGAAGATACAATAATCTTGTATCGATTAGGAGACTTTTATGAAATGTTTTTTGATGATGCTGAAGTAGTATCTCATGCTTTAGAATTAACATTAACTGGAAAATCTGCGGGTTTAGAAGAAAAGGTACCAATGTGTGGTATACCACACCATGCAGCAGAAGTATATATTGATAAACTAATAAAAAAGGGTTTTAAAGTAGCTATTTGTGAACAATTAGAAGATCCAAAGAATACTAAAGGAATAGTAAAAAGAGATATAATTGAGGTTATATCATCTGGTACTATTATTAATGCTAATTCCTTAGATGAAAAAGAAAATAATTATATAGGTAGCTTATATAGTTTTGGTTATGGTTATGCTCTTACCTATTCTGATATAACAACAGGAGAAGTGTATTCAGTACTAATAAATAGTGCTTCTGATGTTTTATATAAATTATTATCTTTAGAAATAAAAGAAATAATAACAAATAATGAAATGGATAAAGCACTTATCTCAAAAATAAAGGCTCAAAAAATACCAGTAACAATAGAAGAGTATTATCTTACTGATAAATATCTTGAAGTTTATGAAAATATTGAAGATGATAGAATAATCAAATCAATACAATTACTATTATATTATTTAAGTGAAGTGCAAAAGAGAAATTTATCACATTTTTCAAAAAAAGTAATAATAAAAAAAGGATAATTCTTCTTTAATGATGGATATTCATACTAAAAGAAACTTAGAATTAACAGAATGCTTAAGAACTAAAGAAAGAATGTACTCACTATTATGGCTTTTAGATAATACAAAGACCGCTATGGGAAGTAGAAGACTTAAATACTTTATTGAAAATCCACTTGTTGATATAACAAAAATAAATGAAAGATATAATGTAGTATCCAAATTATTAGAAGAATTTATATTAGCGGACGAACTTCGTTCTGATTTATATGAAGTATATGATTTAGAGAGATTATGTGGAAGAATATCATTTGGATCTGCTAATGCCAAAGATTTATTACAATTAAAGAACTCTCTAAAGGTATTACCTAGTATTAAAGAAAAATTAGAAAAAATAAATTACTATGATGAGATAAGACCATTAAATGAATTGTATGAATTATTGGAAAGAGCAATAAATGAAGATGCCCCTAATGGATTAAAAGATGGATTTCTTATTAAAGAAGGATATTCCAGTGAATTAGATGAACTTAAAAGTTTAAGTAAGGGTGGTAAAGACTTTATAAGTAATTTTGAAAGAGAAGAAAAAGAAAGAACAGGCATAAAAGGCTTAAAAGTAGGTTTTAATAAAGTATTTGGTTATTATATTGAAGTAAGTAATTCCTACCTATCAATGATTACTGATGATATGGGATATACTAGAAAACAAACACTTGCTAATTGTGAGAGATTTATTAATCCAATATTAAAAAGAGAAAAAGAAGATATAATTTTATCATCAGAAGATAAAATAATCAATTTAGAATATAATTTATTTATTGAAATAAAGGGATAAATGTAAAGAATATATTGGTATATTACAAAATAATGCTAAGGTAATTAGTGAAATAGATGTATTAAGTTCTTTTGCTTATGTCAGTGAAAAGTATGGTTATGTAAGACCAATATTAAATAGTACTAATGAAATTAAAATAATATCTTCTAGACATCCAGTTGTTGAAAATGTTTTAAAAGATGCTGAATATGTACCTAATGATATAATTATGGATAATAATACAGATATCATACTTATAACAGGTCCTAACATGGCAGGTAAGAGTACTTATATGCGACAACTTGGTATTATTGCTATTATGGCACAAATAGGTTGTTTTGTACCTGCTGAAGAAGCAAGTTTACCAGTATTTGATAAAATATTTACTAGAATTGGAGCCTCTGATGATTTAGTAAGTGGTGAGTCTACCTTCATGGTAGAAATGATGGAGGCTTCTCGTGCTATTAAGAATGCTACAAGTAAAAGTTTGATTTTGTTTGATGAATTAGGTAGAGGAACCGCTACTTATGATGGAATGAGTTTAGCAGAAGCTATTCTAGAATATATTGCTAATAATATAAAATGTAAAACACTATTCTCAACCCACTATCATGAACTTACTGAAATGGAAAAGACATTGCCAAATTTAAAAAATAAACATGTATCCGCTATTGAAGAAAATGGTAATATTACATTTTTTTACATAAAGTAAAAAGATGGTTCAGTTGATAAAAGTTATGGTATTAATGTAGCCACACTAGCGGGTCTACCAAAAAGAAGTAATTGATAGAGCTAATATTATTTTTAAAAAGAATATGAAACAAAAAGAAAATAAAAAAACATCTTCTGTTCAAATAGCCTTACCACTTAACTTTGAAGAAAAAGAAGAGTGTAGTTGAAGAAGAATTAAAAAAAATAGATATATTAAATATTACACCAATTGAAGCAATAAATATATTAAGTAAATTAAAAAGAAAAAAAGTAAAATAGAACTAAATATTATAAAAAAACTATTGATATAAAAAAACACAAAAATACTTTTATACTATGAATAGGTGATATGAATGAAAAAAAATTAAATAAAAAAAGGGGTTTACTTTTAATAGAATTATTAGTAGTTATAGTAATACTAATAGTTATAATGGCAATAGCCATACCAAGTGTAACTTCTTCAATAGAAAGAAGTAAAGATAAACAAAAACAACAAGTAATAAAAATTGTTGTAACAGCAGCAGAATTATACTGTGATAGTCATAGAAATAGTTGTACTAGTAATAGTATTACTATCAAAACATTAATAGATAATAAATATTTAACAGCAGTGGAAGCTAAAGATCCTTTCTATGAAAAAGAGAACTATCTGTGGCTTTGTACAAAAAAATAATAATGGTACCTATACCTTCCAAGAAAGAACAACCTGTGATAGTAGTTGTAGTACTGGTACAAATTGTGTAAAAATTGATTAGTAAGGTGGTTTTTGATGAAAATAATTTTTAATAAAATATGGAGAATTAACAACAAAAAAAGATAATAGAAAAGTATTTATTAATATTCTTTATAATAATATAAAAAAAGCGTTAGTAGATTATAAAGTAAATATAATAAAAAAACAAGAGATAGAATGTATATTGAAACAACAGAAAATATTGATGAAATAGTAGATATTTTTAAAAAAATATTTTTTTGGTATTCATAGTATAGTAGTAGCTACTCGTGTTAATACTAATATTGAGGAAATAGAAGCTACAGTACTAGAAGTAGTTAAAACAATAGATTTTACTACCTTTAAAGTAGAAACAAATAGAGCTGATAAATCTTTTCCTATAAATAGTATGGACTTTTCTAGAAGAATAGGCTCATTAGTATTAAAAAATATTGAAGGAAAAAAAGTAGATGTTCATAATCCGGATTACTTATTACATATAGAAATAAGAAAAGATTATACTTATATATATCATAAAGAAGTCAAAGCTTCTGGTGGATACCCTGTTTCAGTAGCAGGTAAGGGATTACTTATGTTATCAGGAGGAATTGATTCCCCAGTTGCAGGTTATCTTGCAATGAAAAGGGGAATCAAGATAGAATGTGTTTATTTTGAATCGCCTCCACATACTAGTATAATGGCTAAAAATAAAGTCAAAAAACTAGTGGAAGAACTTACAAAATATGATGCGAGTATAACGTTAAATGTGGTGAAGTTTACAGACATACAAGAGGCAATATATAAAAATATTGACCCTACATATATGATAACCATAATGCGTAGAATGATGTATCGAATAAGTGAAAAAATCATGGAAAAAACTTCATGTTTATGTTTAATAAATGGTGAAAGTGTTGGTCAAGTAGCAAGTCAAACATTAACTAGTATGTCGGTTATTAATAGTGTAACTAATGTACCAGTAATAAGACCAGTAGCATGTTTGGATAAACTAGAAATAATAGATATATCTAGAAAGATTGGTACATATGAAACATCAATTTTACCTTATGAAGATTGCTGTACCATCTTTTTACCAAAACATCCAGTAATTAATCCTAATATCAACAAAGCTATTGAATATGAAAATAGTTTTGATTATAATACCTTAATAGATAAAGCAGTAAATGAAAGAGAAATAATTGAAATTAAAAAGAAATAACAACAAGTTTGATATTTAGAAAAAAATTACCATTAAAAATATATGTATTAAATTAATAATATTTCACACCCTATTAGTGTAGGAGGTGAAACGAAATGAGTAACAATACAAATAGCAAAATGTTAGTACCTGGAGCTAAACAAGCTATCGAAAAAATGAAATATGAAATAGCTAACGAGTTTGGTGTTAATTTAGGACCAGATACAACATCAAGAGCTAATGGATCAGTTGGTGGAGAAATTACTAAAAGATTAGTAAGATTAGGACAAAACCAAATTAGTGGATCTAACTACCAATCTAAGTAGTTAATAATATAGAAGGCAACTTAACAAGGTTGCTTTTTAATTTACATATAATTATAGTTTTCCTATTTTCAAAATGACAAAAATGTATTATAATTAAATTATAAAGGAGAATAAAAAATGAGAAGAAAGAAAAGTAATAAATTAATATTAATTATAATTGTATTAGTACTTTTTACTTATAGTAGGAGTAGGAATATACTACTTATTAAATAAAAAAAGATAAAGATATTATAAAAAGAAGATAAAAAAATACTATGATAAAAACTAAACACACTAGAAGAAGCAAATACATTTGCTAAAGATAAAAAAATATTAAAATAAATATCAATTATGATTATAGTGATACTATTGAAAAAGATAAAATAATTAGTCAAAGTATTAAAAAAGGTGATAGTCTAAAAGATATTACTGAATTAACGATAGAAGTATCATTAGGAAAATTAGATAAAGAAAAATTAGCTAGTGATGGTATAAATGAATTAGGTAGAGTACCTATTATGATGTATCATGGAATTAGAGATAAAACTAAAAATAGTACTGGAACAGTAGGAGGAAATGTAGATAAAGATGGCTATAATAGAACACCAGAAGCTTTTAAAAAAGATTTAGAGTTCTATTACGAAAATGGTTATGAAATGATAAGACTAGAAGACTATATAAATGGAAAAGTAACCGCTGGTTATGGAAAAAGTCCAATAATTCTTACTTTTGATGATGGAAATGAAGATAATATAAGAGTAACAGGATTAGATGATAATGATAATATTATTATTGATAAAAATAGTGCTGTAGGTATATTAGAAGAATTTAAAAAAGAACACAAAGATGTTAATGTAACTGCTACTTTCTTTGTAAATGGTGGTATCTTTAATCAAAGTGAATATAATGATAAAATATTAAAATGGATGGTAGAAAATGGTTATGATATTGGAAATCATACTCAAACTCATCTAGATATTAAAAAAATCAAGTAGTGATAGAGTCCAAAAAAAGAAATAGCTTATGTATATGATGAATTAGAAAAAGTAATACCAGGAAAGTATGTCAAGATAATAGCATTACCATTTGGAAGTCCTTATGTAAAAAGTCATGATAATTTTAAATATGTATTATCTAGTACTTATAACAATAAAACATATGAAACAGAAGCTGCTTTAAGAGTAGGATGGGAACCAGAAGTATCATGCTTTAATAAAGATTTTGATAAAACATTCCTAAAAAGATGCCGTGCTTATGATAATAATGGTAAAGAATTTGATATCGATATGGTATTTAATAGTATATTAAAAACAACTAAATATATATCAGATGGAAATCCAGATACTATTGTAGTTAAAGAAAAAGACAAAGATAAATTAATTACTACTGATAAAAAAATAATAACTTACTAGGAGGAATTATGAAACTAAATAATCGAGGCTTTGCCATAACTAGTGTATTATATGGATTACTTATATTATTTGTATTATTAACAGGTTCTTATCTAACATTATTAGGAACTAAAAAGAGTAGACTAGATACAATTGCTAGTGATATTGAAAATAAATATGATTTTAATATAACATTACCAATTAACCAAACAATAACTTATCCATATAAAGCACCATATACAGGTAAATATACATTTAATAATAATTGTATTCAATATTTATATAAAAATAAAGAATATAATACTGGTGAAATAAATTGTACAGGTAATCTTATTGAGACAAGATGTCATGGTAGTGAAGGTGGTAATACCTGTGAATAGAAGAGGGTTTACTTTAATAGAAGTAATATTAGTAATTGTAATAATAGCAATATTATCATTAATATTAATACCAAATGTAATGTTATTTGTTGATAAAAAAATAATGTTAGTATGTGCGAAAAAGTTAAAAGATAATATTATAAGTTCTACTAAGATGTATGTAAATGAAAAATAAATATGAATTAGGTTTTGATTGCAATGTGGTTAAAACAATTACTTTTCAAACACTAATAGATGCTGGAAAAATAACTGGACCAGTAACAAATCCAATAACAAAAGAACAAGTAAATGGTACTGTTACAGTGACATATAATTGTGATAGTAAGACATTTTTCTTATGAAGTTAATGGAATAAATTGTAATAAATAAAAAAAGTTATTGTTTTTTATAAAAAAATATGATAAAATTATAGAGAATAGGAGGGTCGTTTATGGCACTAAATAAATTAAAAAAATTTGTAACTGAAGAAGTTATGGATGAAGTAAGTGAAGACGAATACTACGATGCAGAAAAAGTAACTATTCCAAGTGGTAGTGGAAAGATGATTTTATTAGAACCAAGAGCATATTCTGAAAGTCAACAAATAGCAGATCATCTTAAGAAAAGAAACACCGTTGTAGTAAACATGAAAAGAGTAACTCCCGATCAAGCTAAAAGAATAGTAGATTTTTTAAGTGGAACCGTTTATGCAATTGGAGGAGATCTTCAAAAAATAGGTGGAGGAATATTCTTATGTACTCCTAAAAATGTAAATGTAGAAGGTTCAATCACTGAAGAAGATGAAAAAGGAAAAAAGAAAAGTGATCCAGATTTAGAATGGTAGATAAGTAGGTGACTTTTTATGAAGAGATTTAATGTAGTTAATGAAGGCTACAATATTGAAGAAGTAAATAGATTTATTGATATTGTTATCAAAAGATTAGAAAAATTAAATAATGAAAATGCTATGTTACAGGCAAAAATCTCTTCATTAGAAGATAAATTAAAAAGAAGAGAAAGTAAGTGAAATAAAAAGTAACTGAAGCAATAATGGCCGCTAGAGAAACATCTGATAGAATTAAAAGTCTAGCTAGAGAAGAAGCTAACATGATAGTGGAAGCAGCTCGTAATAATGCCAATGCTATAGTACATGAAGCATTATTAAATGCTGAAAAAACAGAACATGAAGCTATGTTATTAAAAAAGAATATTACTGTATAAAAAAATAGAGTAAAAAAATATAATAAAATCCCAACTTGAAATAGCGGATGATTTAGATAAATACGATTTAGATAAATAAAGAAGGAGGCCCTAACCATGAATAATATTAATTTAAATAGATTAAATAATGTTAACTACAAATTAACTCAAAAATTATAAAATGGGGGGTTGTTTATCTTACTATAAATAAAAAGAAATATAGATAAAATAAATAGAGACTATGAAATAACTAATAGAAATATTAGTGATTTTTCATAGTCTTTTTCTATTAAAAAGGAGTATGGTTATGAGGAAAGTAAAAGTTAGAACATTATATCTAATAGCTATTATAGTGGGAGGCTTAGTAGGGTTAGCAACAAAGTCTACTTATGCGATGTTTACAGCATCTGCTGAAATAGATAATCCAATATGTATGAGTACTAATTTAACTAGTGAAGAAGAGACTATTGAAACAATGGAAGTGGTGGTGACTGCTGGTGAAAAGAAGACAGTACCAGTTACTATTAATAATACTAGTACTAATACAGTAGGTTATTCAGTATGGTATACTTCACCATCTGATAAAGTAAAGATAGGAATAAAACTATCTAATTCCGATAGTAGTAATTCAACTGGTACAATAAGTAGTAATGGTAGTAAGAAAGTATATGTCCAAATTATTAATAATTCTACAAGTAGTGTTACAATAACATTAGGAGTAATATCTAATAAGACATCAAATGATATGACATTAATACCTAATACAGAACTTGATTTTTAGTGTTAATTTAGTTACTTATATTAAAAAAACTTATATACTAATACTGCAAAGACAACAACTACAGTAAATAATATAACATATAATTTAGCTTCATCAGTGGGACTTATGAATGATAGAAAGGGTAGTATGTCTACTGGAATAGATGCTGGTAATATTAGATACTATGGAGCAAGCCCAAATAACTATATATATTTTAATTGTTCTGATTATAGTAATCAATCCTCAGATACATGTGAAACATGGAGAATAGTAGGGGTATTTGATGGTAAGGTAAAGATAATGAGAGGTAGTGTAATAGGCTCTTATTCATGGGATAGTAGTGCTAGTAGTACAAATTCTGGTTATGGAGTAAATGAATGGTCACAGGCTGATTTAATGAAACTATTAAATAGTGGCTATAATAGTGAAAGTGTTGGAGGAAGTCTATACTGGAATGCTAAGAGTGGAACATGTTATAGTAGTAAAAACAATGGTACAAAAGCATGTGACTTTACAAGTACAGGATTAAAGAATGATACGACAAGAAATATGATCACAGAGACAACGTATTATACAAGAGGACATAATAGTAATAGTATATTTGTAGGAGCAATGTATGATAAAGAAAGAGTAAGTGGAACAGTAGTTAGTGCAACACCACCAAGGACATTAACATGGACAGGTAAAGTAGCAGTTGCCTATCCAAGTGATTATGGATATGCAGCAGACTTAAGTTTGTGCCAAAAGCAATTAGGTTCTTACAATGATGCAACATGTACAGCGAATAACTGGATGAAGAATATATTAGCACCAAATTATGGATGGTTATTGACCCCGAACTCCGGCGGTGCGGATAGTGCGTGGGGTGTGCATTCGTCCGGCTACGTCAGCCTCTACAACTTTGCCTATGCTGCGGGCGGGGTGGCGCCAGTCCTTTCTCTGGCATCTGAACTAGATATCGGGTCAGGATCAGGTACGAGTAGTTCACCATATCAGTTATCTGTGTAGCAGATGACTGATATGACAAGAATGGTAGGAAAAACTTGTCAAAAAAAGGCCTCCCTAGCGTTCGGTGATCCGCTGGGGGGCCAGGCAAGCGAAGCTTGTCTTCATGAATACTAAGTAAGAACGGTAGGAAGAACTAGAAGCATGAGTGGATGAAAGGAGGCGGTATAGTTGGTATCCGCCTTTAGGGGGAAAATTTAAAAAAATTTAAAAAAATATTGTAAATGTTAAAATAAAAAAACTGATAAATTTGTCAATGTTAAAAGTTGATAATTATTATCAGTTTTTTCTATATTATAGAAAATAAATAAAAATATATTGTAAAAAAAGACTAAAAAAAGATATAATTAATATGTAGTAAGAAGAGGAGATGGTATTGTGATAAAAGAAGCAATAATGGAAGTATTACCAGATGTTTGGCCTATGTTAATAATAATAACTGTTATAATATCAAGTTTAAGAATAACATATCTAATAACTAAACATAAAAAAAGTGTTTTTATTACATAAAGAAATAATATATTTATTAGCAATAATATATATATTATGTTTATTCCATGTTGTAACATTTCAAGATATAAACTATGGAGAATCTAATTTTTATACCTTTTTAAAGAAATATTTAGATATAGTATAGGATCAAATAAGTTTATAAAAAAATGTTCTTGGTAATATAATATTATTTATACCATTTGGTTTTTTTATCATCATACTTATTAAAAAAATAGAAAACTTGGAGTAATAACTATTCTTACTATAATAGCATCAGGTACTATAGAAACAGTTCAATATTATATTGGAAGAGTATTTGATATAGATGATATCATATTAAATTTATTAGGTGGTATTATAGGATTCTTAATTTATATTGGAATAGATGCTATTAGAAATAAAAGTAAAAAGTATTAAAAAAATGATACAGTATTAGATATATTAATAATAATTATACTAGTACTAGCAATGATATATTCATTTAACATAAATATATTTAATTTGATAGGGGGATAATATGTTTGAAATATTTAATGAAAGTAATAAAGAAATAAAAAGAAATAGATAAATTACAAGAATATATGAAGTTTGTCGTAGAAAAAAATTAGAAATACCTACTGCTATATTTAATATAATATTTGTAGATAATGAAAGAATTCATGAAATAAATAAAAGAATATCGTAAGGTAGACAGAGTAACTGATGTTATATCATTTGCTCTAGAAGATAATCAAGATATCGTTTATGAAGATTTTCGTTTACTAGGAGATATATATATAGCTATTGATGTTGCTTATGACCAAGCTATTGAGTACAATCACTCTAGAGAAAGAGAGGTATGCTTTTTAGCTACTCATGGAGTATTACATCTATTAGGTTATGATCATATGACTGAAGATGAAGAAAAAGAAATGTTTGGTATTCAGGAAGAATTACTAAAAGAATATGGAATAAATAGATAATATCAGGAGGACACTATGCTATCAAGAGAAAAGGGAAAGAGAACATTTAGTAGTAGTGTAAAAGATTGTCTAAATGGCTTTAAGTTTATAAATATCAATGAAGATAATTTTAAAAGAGAAATATTTATTGGAATAATAGCCTTAATCTTATCATATTTATTAAAAAAATAAATAAAAACAGAATTTATAATAATAATTATTGTTATAGGATTGGTATTAGTAACTGAAATAATAAATACCGCTATTGAAAGACTAGTTGATTTAGTAAGTCCAGGATACAATAAATTAGCAGGAGAAGTAAAAGATATTATGGCCTTTGCTGTTTTTCTAATGGCTATTGTATCACTAATCGTAGGAATAATAATTTTTATGCCTAAAATAATTAATTTACTAGGAGGTATGTAATGGAAGAAAGTTTAAAAAGATTACTAAAAAATAGTTATAGTCCTTATTCAGGATTTAAAGTAGCAAGTATTTGCTTAATGAAAGATGGAAAAAGTTTTGGTGGAGTAAATGTAGAAAATGCTTCTTATGGAGCCACTATCTGTGCTGAAAGAGTAGCTATTTGTACTGCTATTGCAAGTGGTTATAAAAAAAGGTGATTTTTAGTAAATTATATGTTATGTGTGATAGTCCTAAAATATCATCATCATGTTTTTTATGCAGACAAACTATTAGTGAGTTCTTTAGTAGAGATGCTGAAATAATACTATATAGTAATGATGGTGAAAAAGAAACTTATACAGTAGAGGACTTATGTCCGTATCCATTTGGTAGTAATGATTTAAAATAAATATTATAATTACGTCTCTTCTAAAATGAGTGGGGTGTAATATATAATAAAAAAAGAGCACCCTTTAGGGGGTGCTTCATTAACACTAATGGAGAGAACACCTTTTGACAATAAGGCGTTACTCATTTTTATTATGAGTAATTTTTCTTTCCATATACATTGTATCAATTTTAATAAAAAATATCAATATGGATATTGAAAATAGTATTATTTTTATGATAAACTTAACTGGTAAGGTAAGAGAGGAGGGACCCTTCATGAATATAAGATTAAGTCAAAATTATAAAATGGGGGGGTTGTTTATCTTACTATAAATAAAAGAAATATAGATAAAATAAATAAAGACTATGAAATAACTAATAGAAATATTAGTGATTTTTCATAGTCTTTTTTGTATGGAGGTAAGTTATATGGAAAAAAAGAAAAGAAGTTTATGATAATTGGAGTATTAATTCTACTAATAACTTTAGTAGGAGCAGCTGGTACTTATGCTTGGTTTACTTGGAGTAGTGCTAATAATACTAATTTAACTATGTCAATTGGAACATCTTCAGATGTAATATTTAAAAATGGTAATGATATAAGTACTAATAAATTGGCACCAGTATTTAATTATACTGATGGAGAAAAAACTAGTTTTACTATAACTAATAAAAAGCACTACTAGTTTTTAGTTATAGAATATCATTAAATATTACTAGTATAGATAATGAATTAAAAAAATAAAACATTAAAGTATAAACTAGTATCAAATAATACTACTATAACTGAAGGAGACTTTAGTAATATCGAAAATACTAATAAGTTATATGAAGGAGAATTATCTAAAGGTAATATTAGTTATATCTTTTTATCTATATATAGATGGTAATGAAGAAAATAATCTTAATATGATAAATAAATCACTAGTTGGTACTATAACAGTAGCAGAAGCAACTGCTACATATGAGTTAACTAATGAAGATGGAACATCTTATACACCATCATATTATGGTTCTGGTTCAAAAGTAGTTAGATCAAGTGCACCTCTTAATAAGTTTAAAGAAGTAAAAGTAGATGGAGTAACTGTAGATAGTTCTGATTATACATTAACAGAAGGATCGACAATAGTTACCTTTAAAGAGTCTTATCTAAAAACATTGAGTATAGGAGAACATGCACTTAAAATAATATCTAATGATGGCTTTGCCATAGGAAAAATAAATGTTAAAAAACCTAGTGCTGCTCAAATGATAACTAACTTATATATAAATAGTGAAAAGTCTACTGTGGCAAATAATAGTATAAGTTATCAATATGATACTACACATAATCTTATGAAAGATGTAGGTGATAACATAAGATATTATGGCGCTTCACCAAATAACTATATATATTTCAATTGTTCTGATTATAAAAATCAATCTTCAAGTACATGTGAACTATGGAGAATAATAGGTGTATTTGATGGCAAAGTAAAAATAATGAGAAATGAAAGTATAGGAGGATATTCTTTCGATAATGATATAGGTTATTATGATGATGATACTGGATATGGGGTTGGTTATAATAATTGGCCAACTTCCAAACTAATGAGATTATTGAATGCTGGTTATGATAATCAAGAAGATATGGATGGTTATAATAATACTAGTATACAAGCAAACAATAGTTTATATTGGAATGGAAAAAGTGGTAATTGCTATTATAATAATAGATATCCTTCGTATAAATCTTGTGATTTTACAAGTATAGGTCTGAAAAATGATATTACAAGAAATATGATTGCGACAGTTACTTATAGTTTGGGAGGTCATAATGATGAAAATATATATGCAAATCAAATATATAGTTATGAAAGAGGTACGACAGTATATTCTGGTAATGCTACAACATGGACTGGAAAGATAGCTATACCTTATGCTAGTGATTATGGTTATGCTGCCGACTTAAGTTTGTGTCAAAAACAATTAAGTTCTTATAGTAATGCAACATGTACAGCAAATAACTGGATGTCTAATATAATTGACAACAAAGTTACATATTTATTAAATCCTTCAAATACTAATTTTAGAATAGAGTGGTATTGTCAAGGGAGTGTGAACCTTAGCCAGGTGCCTTCAATAGTGGATTATTATATCTATCCAACTCTCCATCTTATAGAAGATGTAGAATTAGATGATACAACTACTGGAACTAGTGTCAATCCATATAAAATAAAAGTAAGTTAAGATTAGTTGACAAAAAAACTAGTCTTTTTTTACTAAATAAAAAATAACTATATACAAATAATGTATCATGTGATACAATATAATTAAGAAGGGAGTAAAGATGGCTAAGGAAACAAAAATAACTAAAGATAAGATATTAGAAGCGGCCTTTACTATTGCAAGAAATAAAGGTTTAGAAGAAGTAAGTAATAGAACAATTGCTAAAGAATTAAATAGTTCTATAAGACCGATATACTATCAATTTAGTAATTCTGAAGAATTAAAAAAAGAACTAAATAAAAAAAGATAGAAAAAAATACTTCTATAAATACATTATGAAAAAAATATGAGTGATACTATTTCTTATTATAAGCAGATAGGAGTAAACTATATTAAGTTTGCTAGAGAAGAGAAAAAAATCTATTTAAAAATTCTCTTTATGACTAGTAGTACTTATCTACCTGAAGGGTTCATATCTAAAGATGAGGAAAACTTTGAAAAAATATCTAAACTAATCAAATTAAGTACAAGACTAGATGATAAAGATATTAAATCATTTCATATTAAGATGTGGATGTATACGCATGGAATAGCGGCACTTCTTGCTTCTGATACAATAAAATTAAATGATAAACAAATATCAGAACTATTATCAAGTGAGTTTCAAGCATTAATGCTACTTGAAGAACTAAAAATCGCACTTCCCTAGAATTAATTCGTGAGTTAGATTTTTCCTTTTTTTGCTTCCAAAAGCATTTACTTTTATACTTACATATGGTATGATTATTATGGTGATAATATGATTATTTCTAAAGGAAGAGGATATGTATATGGTATAGAGTACCATATAGTATTTTGTACTAAATATCGTAAAAAAATATTAACTGATAGTGTAAAAAATTCACTTTTTCAGATAATTATATTACTATCTCAAGAAATGGATTTTAAAATAATAGAAATTAATACAGATTTAGATCACATTCATTTGTTAATTAGTTGTAAGCCTCAGCATTATATACCTACTATTGTAAAAAGATTAAAAGGTACAAGTGCAAGACTATTATTTAAATTATATCCAGAATTAAAAAAAGAATTGTATGGTGGACATATGTGGAATCCTTCTTATTTTGTTGCTACTGTTAGTGATACACTAGAAGAAAATATTAAAGAATATATTTCTAATCAGGGGAAGTAGGTGTTATTTATGGAGTATACTTATAGTTTTAGGATTTTTTTCCTAATGAAGAACAAATTGTTTTTACTTGCTAAAACTTTTTGGATGCTGTAGATTTATCTATAATTATTTTTTTAGACTATTCTAATAGTAATGGCTATAGTTCAAAAGTATACTAATAATAATATATGTAATAGAGAGTTAAAAGCATTATACCTTTGGCTTAGAGAAGTAGATAAATTTGCTATTACTAATGCTATTTATAATTTAGATAATGCTTATAAAAAGATATATGAATAAATTAGGAGGTAAACCTAGATTTAAAAAGAAGAACAAAGGAGAATCTTATCAAACTAATTATACTAATAATAATATAGAAGTATTAGATAATTACATTAAATTACCTAAATTAGGTAAAGTACCCGCTAAAGTACATAGAAAAAGTAGAAGGTACTATTATTAATGCTACAATAAAAAAATATAGTAATAATAAATATAAAGTAATGATATTAGTTAGAAAAGAAATTAAAAAAAGTTAGAAACTAATAGTTACATAGTAGGAATAGATATGGGAGTTAGTAATTTTTGTTCATGATAGTTCTAATAACATATATAATGCTCCTAAAGAATTAATGAATACTTATGATAAAAATAGGTAGATTTCAAAAAAAGTCTTTCTTTAAAAAAATGAAAGGTAGTAATAATTATAAAAAAATAGAAAAATAAGATTAATAAACTATATGATAAATGTAATAATGTTAGAAATGATTTCTTACATAAATTAAGTACTAGTATTATAAACGAAAACCAAGTTATAGTAGTAGAAGATTTAAATGTTAAAGAAATGTTTCAAAAATAAGAATATAGCCAAAGTACTTGGGGGATATATCTATATCTAAGTTTATTAATATGTTAGAATATAAAGCAAGATGGTATGGAAGAAGATTAATAAAGGTAGGTAGATATTATCCATCTAGTCAGTTATGTAATAACTGTGGCTATCAAAATAAAAAAATAAAAGACTACAGTATAAGAACTTGGCAGTGTCCTAGATGTGATAGCATACATGATAGAGATTATAATGCTGCGAACAATATACTAGATAAGGGAATAGAATTATTACTTATCTAATTAAATTATATATAGGGTAGGAACTATCCAAGTTTATGTCTCTTTACATTAATAATAGTATTATTAAATGGAGAAAATTCTAATAGTGATATTAGAAGCATGCGATTTCAAATCGTGTGAGGTTCACGAAAATCCAGATAACAAATGGAAATTAGAAAATAAAAAAGATTGGAGAGATGAAAATGAATAATTTTAAAAATGTTTTATGGGGAATAATTTTGGTTGTACTAGGAGTGATTATTGGAACAAATAGTTTAGGATTAACTAATATTGACCTTTTATTTGATGGATGGTGGACACTATTTATAATAGTACCGTGTTTTATTGGATTATTTACTAATTCAGAAAAAACAGGTAACATTATTGGTATTTTAATAGGTGTAGCCCTTTTACTAGGAATAAACGATATAATTGATTTTGATAAAATATGGACTTTACTATTACCATTAGTAATTGTAGTAGTGGGCTTATCTCTTATCTTTAAAGATATTTTTTTAATAGTAAAGTTAGTAAAGAGATAAAGAAAATAAATAAGGAAAATAACAAAGATAACGATTATTTTTTGCAGCCTTTTTCAGGCCAGAATATTGACTTAAATAATGAAGATTTTTAAAAGGAGCAGATTTAACCGCTATTTTTTTGGAGGTTTAAAACTAGATTTAAGAAAAAGCTAATATAGATAAAGATGTTGTTATAAATGCTTCAAGTATTTTTTTGGAGGTATTGATATTCTTATACCAAAAGATGTTAATGTTAAAGTAAAGTCAACATCATTATTTGGCGGTGTTACTAATAAGAAGTCTAATAACGATAACCAAAAAACGATATATATAAATGCCTTATGTATGTTTGGAGGTGTTGAAATTAAATGAATACCAGTAAAAAAATAATTAAATATTTAGCGATGGCCTTTGCCTTATTTCTTGCAATTACTATAGTGGCGGGAATATTACAAGGTATTTATGCTGTGTATGATTCCTTTAGGCCTAGTAATAGTCCAGTAACAGAAAGTAAGATAAGTGAAATAAATACTACGATAAATGATATCAATATTGATTTATTCTATAGTAGTCTAACTATTAAAAGAGGTAATAAACTAACTATTGAGACCAATAATAGTAAAATAACTACTAGTGAAGAAGGAAATAAATTAAATATTAAAGAAGAAAAACATAAATGGCATAAAAATAATAAATATGAAGTGACTATAATTATTCCAACAGATATAGATACTCTTGATATTAATATGGGAGCAGGTACTTTAAATATTGATACTATAAGTACCGATAAATTAATACTTGATTTAGGAGCTGGTAGTACTACGATAAATAATATCAATACTAATAGAGCTAATATAAATACTGGAGCAGGTTCTTTTACAATAAATAAAGGAATAATAAATGATTTAGATTTAGATATTGGTGTAGGTGAGACTAATGTAGCAGCGGTCTTAACTGGTAATACTAAGATAGATACTGGTGTAGGAGCCTTAAAACTAGCATTAGAGGGAACTATTACTAACTATCAAATTAAAGTAAATGAAGGTATTGGTAAAGTTACAATAGATAATCAGGAAGTAAAAGATAATGAAGTGGTTGGAAGTGGTCCTAATACCATAACATTAAGTGGTGGACTAGGAGATATTGAAGTTCAATTTGTGGGTAGATAGTATGAATAATATGGAAAAAATTGATATTACTAAATCACCTCGTAAGAAAACTTATGACTGGTTTAAAACTTTTAATAATCCGACTTATGGTCTTACTGTAACTATGGATGTAACTTCTCTTGTAGAGTATACCAAGAAAAATAATCAGTCCTTTTTTATCAATATGTTATATATTGTTGTAAATGCTCTAAATAGTGTTGATGAATTAAGAATGCGATTTGTAGATAATCAACCTATCATTTATGAAGATATAAATCCCGCTATTACTGTAATGACTGAAAGTGAAGTCTTTGAAAATGTTCGTTTTGAGAATAAACATAACTATAAAGATTTCTACGAATTAGCTAAAGAAGAAATAGATAAAGCTAAGTATCAGACTAAACTAAATGATAAGAGTTATAATCTTACTAATGATTGGAATGAATATTATATAACATGTCTTCCATGGACAACATTTACTGGTATAAATCATCCTATTCCTGAAGATATTCATTCTCAAACTGTACCTCGTATCTGCTGGGGTAAGTATACTAAGAATGGTGATAGGTATGAGATATCACTAAATATAACTGTTAGTCATGTCTTTGTGGACGGTTACCACTTATCTAAAGTTTTTTTAATAAAGTTAACGAATTATTAAATAATATTGATACTACTTTGAAATAGTATTATGTTCACTGTAAGCTTGTATTCTTACAGTGTTATTGTTAGTCAATAAATTGTTTATCAATAAGGTATCAGTCATACATATCATATATAAGTTAAAAAAATATATTAAAAATATTATTAAATTAAGAAAATATTAAGATTTATTAAAAAAAGAAATATGCTATAATAATTAAAGAGAAAAATACTAGAAGAAGGGAGTATTATGTCAAATATTCTAGTAGTAGATGATGAGAAAGAAATAGCGGATTTACTTGAAGTTTATTTAAAAAAAGATAAAATATAAATACATAAGTTTAAAACTTATGTATTTTTTTGCTATAATATATGTGTGATGTAAGTATGATATTAAATGTAAGTGGAAGAACTGATATAGTAGCTTTTTTTATACTGAGTGGTTTATGAATAGATATAAAGAAGGATATGTAATGGTAAGAAATCCTTTTAATTATCACTTAGTAAATGAAATATATTTTTGAAGATGTTGATTTAATAGTTTTTTTGTACTAAGAATCCTCTTCCAATAATAGATAGAATAAAAAGAAATAGATAAACCAATACTATTTCATATAACAATAACTCCCTATAATAAAGATATAGAACCTAATGTTATAGATAAGAGGGATATAATCGAAGGAGTAAAAGAGTTATCTAAGATAATAGGTATAGATAATATATATATTAGATATGATCCAATATTTTTTTAAGTGATAAATATAATATAGAATATCATATAAAAAGCTTTTTAATAAACTATGTAGTACATTAAATGGTTATGTAAAACATATTATAGTATCATTTATAGATGACTATAAGAATGTTAGAAAGAATAATAATATTTTAAAAATAAAACCATTTACTAAAGAAGATTATAAGTTACTAGGAGAATCATTCTCTAGGATAGCAAAAGAAAATAATATGACAGTACAGACTTGTGCTGAAGAAGAAACATTAGAAGAATATGGCTTTATAAAAGAAGAATGTTTATCACATACACTTGCCTATAAATTAACTGGTAAATCTTATAAGAATTGGACTTCAAGAGGTAGTAAATATTGCAAATGTGTTAATATGGTAGATATAGGTGTATATAATAGTTGTAGACACTTTTGCAAGTATTGTTATGCTAATTATAATGAGAATAAAGTAATAGAAAATTATCATAATCATGATGTTAATTCTCCATTACTAATAGGTAATATAGAAGATAATGATATTATTAAAAAGAAGATATAAATAATGTATTAAAATTATAATTTATATAGTATAATATATATAAGGAGATAATTATGTTAGAGTTAAAAAAATAAGATATAGTATAAGTGAAGATACGTTAGAAAAAGATAAAATAATCCGAATTTAAGCCGAAAAATAAGCCGAATTTAAGCCGAAAAATAAGCCAAATAATAAAAATATTTGATAAGAAGACCATAGGCTTCTTATCACCCTAATGAGCTTATAAGCTCATTAGGAAATAAATAAAATTAATATAAAGTAGATGAAATATTCTATTTTTTTGATATAATAATTATATAAGAAATAAGGAGTTTAACTATGAAAAAGAATAGAATATTACTAGGAGTAACAATAACAATATTATTAATAATAAGTAGTATATTAGTATATTTATTAGTAATAAAAAAAGATAATAATAATATAGAGGAAAGACTAAATATAAATGAAATAATAACAATACCTAAAAACAGATATATCAATAGGAGATTCTTTCTATCTAAAGAAAGAAGATAATAAGTTAGTAGTATATGACTATAATAATAAAAAAATTATCAGAACAAGAATTAGGAGAAGAAGACTTCTATGAAATATATAATAATAAATATATAATAATAAAAAAAATAATAAAAAAAAGTATTACTAGTAGATCAAAAATGGTAATGAAATAAAAAGAAGGTACTTTTTTGCTATAACAGTCTATTTAAATAATAAAAAAACTATATAATAATAGATAATAAATTATATAATAGTAATATGGAAGAAGTATATGAACTTTCAGATAACTTACTTGTAGATAACTATATAAATAATAAACTTTATAGTAGTAATATTATTAATGATATCTTAATCTTAACATTTGAAAAATAAAGATAATAATGTATTAATAGATTTAACTACTAAAGAAGTATTATATAAAGGTTATGATGATTACTTTCTATTTAATGAAAACAATGATACTATAGAATATATAGCTATAAAACAAAAAGATACTTATGATATCTATAATATGAAGAATAAAGAAGTAGTAATATCTAATGTTAGTATCGATGAAAATTATATAATTACTAAAGATAATAAAAAGATGTATATATATAATAATAAAATATATAAAGATAATACAAAGATAAATAAAAAATATCATTTAAGTACTAAAGATTGTGAAGTAGGAGGTAAACTACTAGATAATAAAAATAATACTATTGTAGATAAATGTATGCTTTATTATGAAGAAGTATTTAATAATATAATAATAGGTTCTAATATTAAAGAACAAATATTATATATAGATAATAAAGTAATAACTAATGACTATATATCTAAAGTAGGAAATTATATCGTAACTTATAATTATGATGAAGATGGAGTAGTAACAAAATATAAATTATATAATAGTAAAGGTGAAGAGAAAGATAAGAGTAATGAAGTATCCTATCTAGGTAATAATATTTATTTAGAGTATAATACTACTGACGGAACTTATATTATATTGGATAGTAATCTAAATAAGATTATAGATAATATAAATAGTATAATCTGTCCTTATAAAAATTACTGTATAGTATCAGATGATAATTTAAATAAAACAATATATCGTGATGGTAAAGAAGTATCTAGTAATATATATGATGATATTACTATAGATAAAGATAAAATAATTGCTGTAGGTTTATTTAATACATATATCTATAAACTAGGTACTAAGAAAGAAATAAATATAGATGCTAAAGAAGAAGTAGATATAAATATAGATGAAGTAATAGATAAATATAGACTAGATAGTATGAAAGATAAAATAAAAAGATAATGAAGAACTATTTAAAAAAATATGCTTATATAGTAGAAAATAATAATAATTTATTAGAATATAAAAAAACAAGTAATGGATATGTTTGATCTAATAATAAGTAATAAAGAATATTTAAATGAATTAAGATTATTAAATAAATTAAAAAGAATTAAATATTACTTATGCTGATGATTTAGGTACTGGAGTAGGAGCAACATATACTGATTATGGTACTAAAGTAAGTTTAAAAGAAAAAGATAACTATACTCTATATCATGAACTTACACACTTTACCCAATTTTTCCTTTAATAATTACAATAATATATATAATCTATATAATTGTAATAATAAGTATGAAGTAAAAAAAGGTTATGATAGTAGTTGCACTCCAATATATATAGATACAAACTTTATAACTGAAGCAGGAGCTGAATTATATTCGGGAAAGTATTATACTCATGAACTAGAAGCATATGCACCAGCAGCATTAATACTTGAAGCATTAGAATATATATGTGGTACTAAAGAATTAAACGAATGGTTTTTTAGTAGTGATGCTTACTTCAAAAAACTATGGCTAGAAGCTGGGTATACTGCTGAAGAGACTGAAAAAATAATAAATAGTTTATCAAATAGAACTAAAAATATTATCTTCAGGTAATGATGATACTATCTTTATCATAGATACTTTAATTGATTTATATAAAATAAAAAAATAAGTGATAACTTTATGAATGATAATAAATTTAAATATATATTAAGATCATTAATAGATTATCGAAGAGACTTTACTACATCTAAATATAGTAGTGAATTAGATATCATTGTAAATGAAAAATAACACTATTACTAATGCATTAAATAGTTCTTTTGATGGATATATACTATATAAAAACATTTGGTGATTTAATAATAATAGATGGTAAAGAATATATATCATCACTTTGTTATAAAGGTAATGAAATAGGAGCATTACTTATTGATTATGACTTTGATAATAATAAAGTATTAAATTATAAGTATACACTAAGAGATAATTAGGAGGACAATATGAAAAAATTAAATTCAAATCATTTAAAAATAATAGCAATAATAGCTATGACAATAGATCATCTAGCAGATCTACTTTATCCTAATATGCAAAATAATATTGTACCTATAATATTACATGTTATTGGTAGATTGACTGCTCCTATTATGTTTTTCTTTATATGTGAAGGCTATTATTATACTAAGAATCTAAAAAAATATATAACAAGATTATTTATCTTTGCTATAATATCACACTTTGCTTATTGTTTTGCCTTTGGTATAAATTATATACCATTTACTACGGGTAGTGTCTTTAATCAAACTAGTATTATGTGGTCACTAGCTTGGTCAGTAGTAGCATTATATATAGCCAATAGTAATAATAAATTAAAAGAATATCAAAAATGGATATTAGTAATACTAATAAATATAATAGCTTTTCCTGCTGACTTTAGTTCAATAGCGGTAATGAGTATACTATCTATGTATTCTGCTAGAGGTAATTTAAATAAACAAATGAAAGCAATGATGTTATGGTTATCATTATATGCCTTAATATCATTTATCTTTGTAAATAAAATATATGGAGTAATATCTTTATTTGCAGTACTAGTATATCCTCTTTTAAAAGAATATAATGGCGAAAGAGGAAAAATAAAATGGTTAAAATGGTTCTTCTATCTATATTATCCATTACATTTAATATTAATAGGAATATTAAGAATAATACTATATGGTAATATACCAATATTATTTAGTTAAATATAAAAAAATATTAAGAGGTGAAAAAAATATATGAATAAAATAAAAAAATCAAAGGAATATATAAACATTTTTAAAGGAGACCTATATCTAGTTGAAGATATAGCAATAAATAGTGAAACAGAAGAGGAATATGTTATATATAGAGCTTTTATACGGAGATAATAAACTATATATAAGACCATATAATATGTTTATATCAGAAGTAGATCATCATAAATATCCAGAAATAAAACAAAAAAATATAGATTCGAATTACAAAATATAAAAAGTGTAAAAAAAATAAATACAAAATATTAATATTAATAATAGCTGGCATTACATGACTTTGGGATAGTGACACTTTATTTGTATAAGTAAAAAAGAGGATTAGATCAATTTCTAATCCTCTATTAAAAATAATTAATATTACAAATTATAATTCTTTTTACAAGAGGATTAAAAACTTTCAATAGCGGCAACTAACTTAGGATGTCTAATAACAAAATGTATTGTTGGATTAGAATTCTTTGAAATAATGACATGATTATTTTTTTAAAATAGTTATCGTTATATTTTTTTGAAAGTTTTATCCTTTTCAGTTAAGATATTATAGTTTTTTTATTATTCTTAGCATATTCATTTGTTAATTTTTAAATGTTCGATATATTCTTTATAAGTATAGTTAATTGTTTTATCTATGAATAAATTATTTAATGAAAGGGAAGGAGTATCACTTATAAATTCATTTTTCTTTAATAACATAAATATAATCAAATACTTTGTTCTTTTTTTAAGAATACTATTCATATATTTAAATTCGTTATTTTTTTATATTTGATTATCTTATTAATTT
This sequence comes from Bacilli bacterium, assembly GCA_022009835.1. Classification (GTDB taxonomy): domain Bacteria; phylum Bacillota_I; class Bacilli_A; order RF39; family UBA660; genus CAG-302. The sequence goes on from CP091726.1 coordinate 643,472, forward strand.
CTTCTTTTGTAAGTTTATTTCTTTTTAAGATTTTAATTAATAATTCATCACTAATTGTAAATAAAGGTAATGAAGAAATATATCTTGTTCTATCACATTCTATATTTTTCCTCTTTCTTTAAAAAAAATAAATGGTATTCTTTTTATGTTGTTTTCCCTATAAATTTCCATAAGTGGTTTAGCTTTTTTTAGAAGTAAATCACTTTTTTCTTTATAGTATTCAATTTCATTTTTATTAGTAGTTAAATAATACATCCCCTTATTATGAAAACCATTTATACATTCTCCAGATAAAGCTGCTGCTGCTGATACATAGTTTAAATGATTATATATATTATTTTTAAGATTACTTAAATAATAAGGAGATATTTGACCAGTCATATAAATAGGAATCCAACTTTCTAGACCAAGCATCATTTCGTTAAAAGGCCTATCTAAGTTATGAATAATATTTAGATGATGCCCTTTTTTTAAACACATAGCAATAGCAAACATCCATTTTTTTACTAAAATCTATATCTTTAGCCATATCTTCCATAGGCATATCACTACACATAAATATATCTTCTTTAGATTTAGATAAAACAGTCCCTTTAAAAAAGTTTAGTTCGCCTTGTTTCATTTCTTCAATACCATAATAATGTTTTGTTTTTGCTTTATAAAAAGGGATACTAGGAACTTTTAATTCATCAAATTTTATTACTTTTTATATAATCATCTAGATTAAATGAATCAAGATGATGTAAAAAAATCAGATACTTTACTTTTTAACAGGAACTATTTCACTAGTTAACCAATTAAATAAAAGTACTATAGATTTTTTTCATTTGATAAATCACTTTTTTTACATCCAATAATCATCATTAAATTATTTATATCATCTGGATTTTTTTATATCTATTTAAAAATATAAGAACATATTTTTATTTGAAAAATTCTACTGGATTAGATGGCTTAGCTTTACCATATCTAATTCTTGAAATATGCGAGGCATCAAATACAATATACTTAGACATTTCATGAGTATTTATGTTTAGTGATGTTATTAAAGTGTTTTAAATTATTACTAAAAAGTAGTATAGTCAAAGTCATCACTTGGTAATGCAATATTAAAAATCACTTACTATTTTTATCAAGAGTATATTTATTTTTTTACCACTATCTTTAGCAATATTAAAAAAAGTGCTTTAGTTAATTTGTTTAATTGTTCACTATTTTTTTACTGGAGTTCTTTCACCATTTCTATATCTACTTATAACTGATTCAGATAGTCCAGATTCATTCGATAATTTTTTTGATGAACAATTTAATTCTTTCAAATATTTATTTAAAAACTTCTTTAAACTTCATAATCCACCATTCCTTAAACACTATTATACTATACTTTTTAAAATAATAAAAAAATAACTTTCCACTAAAAAGCAATGATTTTTTTAAGACAAGTCTATTGTCCTAATAAAGATTTTTAATTTATAATATAAAATAGAGAGGAGAAACGATATGATTAAGATTGGAAAATTAAATATTTCAAAAAGAAATCTTATTATAATAGGTGTAGTTATTTTTAATAGTAATAGGAGGTATTCTTTTTATTAACTAGAGATAATGGTAAAGGACTATTTTATAATCCAGACAAAAAAACATTAAAAATAGTAAAAATCAGAGGCCAGTAAAATAGAACTTGAAGATTATAAAACAAATGAGTTTTCTATGAAGATACCAAAAGGATGGAAAGTAGATACATTAGGAGATTATATTCATTATACAATTAAAGTATATAATCCTGATAAACCACTTTATCAATTTTTTTCTTAAATATGAAAAACAGAAGGTTATAATAAATCAGAAGATGCCAAAAGATGGCAACAAAAAAATATTATCCAAATGATATGTTTGCCAAAACCAGTGTAATAGCCACTAAGGATACCGAAGGATTTTATAAAATATTTAATGACATAGGAACTTTAAATAATACAGCTCTATTTACATTTCCAACTTTAACAGATTTTACTGTAAGTGAGAATTTAGGTAAAAGGCAGTTTAGGTGGAGATATGTTAAAGGGCAACATTTAAAGATGCAAATGGCAGAAGAAGGTGAAGGAATATTTACTGCTTATGTATATGATGTAGGTACTTATTATGTTTATGAAAATATAATTTCAGGTAAACAAATAGATATACAATATTTAAGTGTATATGATACGATTTTTTTATTACTACACCAAAAAGATGAATTTATTGATTGGGAAAATACATTAAATACAATTTGTTCTTCACTTAGTTTTACAGATACATTTATAAATGGATTTAATCAACAACAAGACGCAGTCATGAAAAACTTCCAACAAATTAGAGCAATAGGTAATGAGATAAGCGATGGAATAATGGATTCATGGAATAAAAGAAATACATCTTTTGATATTATGAGTCAAAAACAAAGTGATGCCACACTTGGTTATGAAAGAGTTTATGATACTGAAACAAATGAAATATATAAGGCATATAATGGATTTAATGATGAATATGATGGAGAAAGATATAAACCAGTAACTGACGATATGTACTTACAAAAGACAAGTGGATATATAGAAAAGTAGGTGTGATATGAAGAATAAAAAAATAATTTATGCTATTATAGGAATTGTTATATTAATATCTATGGTGGTTATTATTGCTATAATAAGTAATAAACCAATGCCGATAGAATATACACCTAAAGAGGCAACATCTATCATAGAAGAACTAAAAAAGAAATATCCAGATAAAAAGTATTTAAAATTAACTGATGGAGAAATATTAAACGAAGATACATGTTTTAATAAATACTCCTTTATAAATAATAATTCCATATATATTTTTAATCCAGAAAAAAATTAGATAGTGGAAAAATTTAATTATAAAAAAAGTATATGATGTAGATAAAAATATCAAAGTTATGAATATTACTCCTGATGCTGGACCAGATATAAAATTTTATGATTATAATGATACTATATATACACTACATGATAATAATACAGATAATAAAATAAATGATAGTTATGATATGTATTTAAAAAGCTAATTATAGTTTAAGTGATTATCTAAAATGGGAATATTCAACAGAATTTCTTGGTAAAAAAATAGATTATGATTTTTATGTCTAATTATGTTTATGTAAAAAGATAATATTTTTATATAGTAAGAATTATGGCAATGAAAAAAATATCCTACTACTGAAAAAAAGTAAGTGGTAATTATGAAGGTGAAAAAAAGTAATTAGAATATATAATGAAAGAATAGTAAAAAAACAGATAAAGCCTTTTTATGAACTAATGAGTTATTTTTGATCCTGATCTAAATAAAACAGTTGTTACTACAGTAAAAAAATTAATATGTTAACTAAATATTATGATGAAGTATTAACTTTTACCTATAAATATATAGTATTAAAAGATTTAACTCTTATACCAATAAATGATATTATGGAAAATAGAGTAAGAGAATATCAATACGATTATTTCTTAAGTGGATTTAACTATATGAGTGAAGTTAGATATGAAGAATGATGAGAGAAGAAGATGTATAGAGTAAAAATAATTGAGTTAGATGCATTCTAGCTCTTTTTTTAATTTATAAAATCAGTGATATAATTATATATAGAAGTTCACTAATATATTAGATAGGAGGAAAAATATGAAAAAAATCTATATCGTAACAGGAGCAAATGGCTTTTTTTAGGAAATAATATTATAAGAACGTTAGAACAAGATGATAATAATGAAATAAGAGCTTTCGTTTTAAATGGCGAATCAATAAAATCATTAGAAAAAAATTAAAATGTAAAATATATTATGGAGATGTTACAAAGAAAGAAACCTTATTACCTCTTTTTGAAAACATAGATGGAAAAGAAGTATTTGTAATTCACTGTGCAGCAGTTGTATACATAAAGACTAAATATAATCCACTTGTTTATAATGTAAATGTTAATGGTACTAAAAAAATATAGTAGATAAAAGTACTAGAAACAAAAAGCCAAACTTATTTATATTAGTAGTGTACATGCCATTCCAGAGAAAGAAAAATAATGATTTAATAGAAGAGATAACAGATTTTTAATCCTAATGAAGTTCATGGATTATATGCCAAAAACCAAAAGCTGAAGCAGCAAAATATGTTATGAATGCAGTTAAAAAAATATAAAAACTTAAATGCTTGTATTATTCATCCATCAGGAATTATAGGACCATATGATTATGGTAATAGCCATTTAACTGAGTTAGTAAGAGAAGTATCAAATGGAAAACTATTTGCCACAGTAAAAAGGAGGATATGATTTTTGTTGATGTTAGAGATGTAGCGGCCGCTATTATTACAGCCTCTAAAAAAAGATAATAAAGGAGAATGTTATATCTTATCAAATCGATATATAACAATTAAAGAACTATCAGATTTAATATGTGATGTACAAGGTATAAAAAAAAAAAAATAGTATTACCAATTTGTTTAGCAAAAATAATAGCACCTTTTTTTGAGGCATATTATAATTTAAAAAAACAAACACCTCTCTTTACAAAGTATTCATTATACACATTATCCTCTAATTCTAATTTTAGTAATAAAAAAGCTAAAGAAGAGTTAGGATATAAAAAAAATAGAGATATGAAAGATACTATAAAAGATACTATAAGTTGGCTTAATAAAAAAGGAGAAAAATGAAAAAGAAAATAATAATTATTACTACTTCAGCAATAGTAATATTAATAATTATAGTTCTATATGTATTATATTATTTAAATTATATTCCTCATAAGAAATATACAAATAAAGATTTTTAATATAATAACTTATAAGAGTAAGATAGATAAAGATAATGATGGTATAGATGATCAAACAGATATATTAAATAATGCAAGAGATTATATAAAAACAAAACCTAAATATAACAGTAAATATTATACTACAGGCTATCCTGATGATGAATACGGAGTTTGCACTGATGTAGTAGCTTTTGCCCTAAAAGATGCAGGCTATGATTTAATGGAATTAGTAAACGAAGATATTAAAGCCAATAAAGATTTATATAATATAGATAGTATTGATAAAAAAAGATAGATTTTTAGAAGAGTTCAAAAATTTAAAAAAATATTTAGATAATAATGCTATAAGTCTCACTACTGATATAAATAAAATAGATAAGTGGCAAGGTGGAGACATTATTGTATTTAAAAAAACATATTGGAATAGTATCAGATAACAGAAATAAAAAAAAGGAATAACTTTTTATTATTCATCATGCTAATCCCTATCAAAGATATTATGAAGAAGATATTTTTAGAATATCGTGATGATATAGTTGGACATTATAGAATTAGTTAGATAAATAGTAATTTGTATGGAGGATTTTTATGAAAGAAATTTTTAAATAGAATAAGAACTCCTGATAAAAAAATATGAAAAATAGAAAAACAAAAATTTTTAAATACTTTTTTTAATCTTTTTTTATTAGGAATAATATTAGGCATATTTTTCTAAATGGTTAGATAATATGAGTATTGATGATACAATATGGTGGCAAAACATATTAGGAATATTAGATTTAGGGAATGTATTTTTCTCTATTTGGAATATGGTTGTTTATTGCTATAACAATATCTGTATTTAGTAAAAACGCCATTAAGAGCTAGTTTAAATGTATTTTTATTCTTTATAGGGATGACAACAAGTTATCATTTATACACAATCTATTTTAGTGGCTTTAATCCCATGAAATACATGATGATATGGTATGGTATAACATTGATTTCTCCGTTACTAAAGCTTTATGTCTGTTGGTATGCTAAAGGTAAAAACAAAGTATCGATGATAATAAGTAGTCTAATTCTTTCAGTAATGTTTATATCGTCATTTCACATTGGAATATGGTATTTTGATTTAAAAAGTATAATTGATTTATTGATTTTTTTATAGGAACAGTCATTGTGTTATATGTGAATCCTAAAAAAATACTATTTATAGTTTAATTATAGCATTGGTTTTTGTCGTTTGTAGTTAATGCTATATTATAATACAAATTACAATTTAGTAATTAGTTGGAAAAAAAATAGTAATTTATAGGGAGGTTAATTATATGGAAAAAGAATAAAAAAAGAAAATACAAATAATTTGATATCAAGAATAAAAAGCAAGAGCTAATGCAGACAAAAAAATACTGAAGAAAAAGAAAAGTCCTGATAGTTTAATATTAAGAATAAAAAAAGAAGAGCAAATGCTGATAAAAAAATAAAGAAAGATAAATTACAATTTAGTAATTAATTAGATAAATAGTAATTTGTCGAGTTGATAGAATTATGAATATTAGACAAGATAAAGACAGCATAAAAACTGTCTTTAATTATAACTTTCTATATATAAAAGCTTTTTGCAATATAAGGAGTTATTTCTTTAAATTTATACCAACCTGAACTTTTGCTGTCATTTTTTCCACCGTTAGGGTTTGAAATATACACCATATCTTTATCATCAGTTGCCAGTAGAACCATATAATGTGATGCAGTAGTCCAACGATTATCGTGAGGTTGATTCCATACACAAATTAAGACAGGTCTATTGGTTTCTAAATGCTCTTGTAATTTTTCTTTAGACAAATGAACACTATCATAATAAAAAAATCTGTATTTTTTTAATATTAAATGTATTGGATAATTCTTTTTGAAAGTTTATCATAATCTAATACAGGATAATATTTTTTTGTCTAAGATCTTCAGGAGTATATTTTTTTGATTATATCCACTTAAAAATGGTTGCAAGTGCAGTAATACCACAACCATTTTTCTGCCATAGTGCCACCCCCAATATTGATTATTACTCCAAGAAGAATCATTATTTTGTTTATACTCAATATATGTTTTTTTATGATTTTCAATAGTTGTAAATGTAGTGAAATAACCATCTTTATTTTTTTACTTTTTTTCTTGTCCTATTCCAGAATAATTTTTTTATTTAAATCTTGTTTGATTGTTTTATATTCTGAAGAGTTAGTTATTTTTAGAAATAAATCTATTCAAATTATAAGATATGTTGTTAAATGAAGTGTTCCTAAAAAAAATAGATATATTCCTAAAATTATTATCAAAAAGTATTATTATTCTTTTTCTTCATTTAATTTCCTCCTCTTTCTTGTAACCTGTTTATATTATAGAACTGAATGAAAAAAAATAAGTTTTTAAGAAATGATTAAATAAATCTTAACATTTCCTTACATTTGAAAAAAAGTTATAGAAAATATTAAATAAATATGGTAAAATACAAGAGATAGAAAAGAGGAAAAAAATGAATATTTTAGTGTTAGATGATGAAAGAGAAAATTGCAGATTTAGTGGAAGTTTATTTGAAAAAAATGAGAATTACAATGTTTTTTTAAATTTTTACGATGCTAAAGAAGCAATAAATTGTATAGAAAGCCAAAAAAATTAGACTTTGCTATTTTTAGATGTAATGGTAAAAGATGTTGATGGATTTAAAATATGTAAAAAGAATAAGAGATAAAAGGCTTAAATTTTTCCAGTAATAATGCTAACAGCAAAAAAATTGAAGATAGAGATAAAATAGAAGGCTTAACTTTGGGAGCTGATGACTATATTACGAAACCTTTTTAATCCATTAGAATTGATGGCAAGAGTAAAATCAGCATATAGAAGATACACAAAATACAATGAAAAAAAGTGAAGAAAAATATTATTTATATAGATGGATTAGAAATAGATCAAGATAAACACATTTGTAGATTATATGAAACGCAAGTTGAATTAACACCTATGGAATTTGATATATTATTATATTTAGCACAAAAAGAGGAAATGTAGTAAGTTCAGAAGAACTATTTGAAAAAAAGTGTGGAAAGAAAAAAATATTTAGAAAAATAATAATACTGTAATGGTGCATATTAGAAGAATAAGAGGAAAATTGAAGGAAGATACAAAAAAATCCTAAGTTTATAAAAAAACAGTATGGGGAGTTGGATATAAAATTGAAAAAAATAAAAGAATTGTTTAAAAGAAAAAAATGAAATTAGTAGGTCCGTTAACTCTTAGAATTGTAGTTTACTACATTATAGCAATAATTTTTCTATGTAGTAGTTTTTAGATTGGTTTTTTTAGGGAATTTTTTTAGGAAATACTTTATATAAACTAAATTACGAATTATATTATTGGTGTGTTAATAGTAAAGAGGTTATTTTTTTGTTTTATACATGATAGTTATTTTTAGTGGTTGCTTTATATAGATTTTTTTCTAAGAAAGTTGATAATATAGAAAAAAATTATATAAATCATTAAATAGCATTTTTGAATGAAGATAATCAAAAACATAGAATTACCTAATGAAATGACTAAATTTTTCGGAAAAAGTTAAATAAAATTAAATATGAATATATTTTTAAGTACAAAAAAAGAGCAAAGGAAGCAGAACAAAAGAAAAAAATGATTTAATAATGTATATGGCTCACGACTTAAAAAAACTCCTCTTACATCAGTTATAGGTTATTTATCATTACTTAATGAAGAAAAAAAGAAATATCTAAAGAGTTGCAAAAATAAGTATATGAAAATAGCACTTGATAAGTCATTGAGATTAGAGGATCTCACTAATCAATTTTTTTGAAATAACTAGATACAATTTGAATGATATGCCTATAAACAAAACAAATATAGATTTGGTAATGTTATTAGAACAGTTAATAGAAGAATTTTTATCCAATGTTAGAAGAAAAAAATATTTAAAGTTAGATATAAATAAACCAGAAGTTTTTAATGTATATTGCAGATGGTGATAAAATAGCGAGAGCATTTGGAAATTTGATAAAAAATGCTATTAATTATAGTTATGAAAATACTGTTATTACAATAAATATGATTGAAAATGAAAATGATATAGAAATTGTATTTAAAAAAATTAAAGGAGCTACTATTCCTAAGTACAAACTTGAAAAAAATATTTGATAAATTTTTACAGAGGAGATGAATCAAGGCAAACAAATAATGGTGGTACAGGATTAGGACTTGCAATAACAAAAGAAATAATAGAATTGCACAATGGAACAATTTGTGTAAAAAGTAATGATGAAATTATAGAATTTCAAATTATATTGAAAAAAAGTGATATTATAAAGAGAAAGATAAATTACAATTTATCGTTATGTTAAAAAGCATTGCTTGCGGCAACGGGTATTTTTATAATAAACTGAATTTGATGAAAGGAGAAAGTGTATTATGTTAAAAGATAATTTAAAAATATTAAGAAAAAATAAAGGACTTTCACAAGAAGAATTAAGCATCAAATTACATGTTGTTAGACAAACAGTTTCAAAATGGGAATCAGGTTTATCTGTACCAGATGCTGAAATGTTAATGACTATATCAGAAATATTAGAAACACCCGTTAGTGAAATTCTAGGTGAAAGTATAGAAGAAAAAGAAAAAAATGATTTAAAAAGTAATATCAGAAAAGTTAGAAGTCATTAATGAACAATTAGCAATGAAACAAAAAGCAAAAAAAGAGAAAAATGTTAGTTAATACATTAATAGTTGCTGATGTATGTTTAATAATATTATTTATCTTATTAGCAATATTAGGAAGTCCATATCAATCATGGGATTATAGTGATCCAGAGTGGTCAGTAATTGGAACTTTATGGCATTCGTTTGAATGGGTATATTTCAAAAGTAGCTCCACTTATGGTTATTGTTATAACAGCAATACTTGGAATAATATTTGTTAAAAAGAAATAAATGATAAATAATAAATTACAATTTATTAGAAAAAAAGGAAAATATGTTAAAAGTGGATTAAAAAAATTTCAAAAAAATAAAGAAATGTGGTATTTAAAATGAACTAACTAAAATAGAAACATTCTTAATTGTTTTTAAGAAATTTATTATATTTAGCATTTACATTTTTTTCAGGAAATGAAACAAGTAATTTTGGAAAAATTTAGTAGTGGTTTATTAGTATGGTTATCAATTGGATGTAATTTTTATTGGTATAATTTTTAATAGTAGCTTATATGTCTAAGAATAATAAAGATAAAGTAGAAAAATTAGTAGAGGAGTGAATATTATGGGAGGACTTAGTGTTATAGTTCTTATGAATATATTATTATTTTTTTATATACTTTTTTTATTACTATTTTTTTGTAGCCATTATATTATATATAGTAATAAGTTATACCTTTGAAGGTATTTCAATTATGTGTATGAGTAAAAATATGGGATATAAAAAAATACTTTTTACTGCTTGGATACCTTTTTTTATAATAAATATTTATTAGGTTCAATAGCGGGTAATAAAATAATGGGTATTATATCGGGAATTTTTATCATTTGTATCAATTTGTTTAGGTATTTATTTTTTTATATTCATAAAGAATTAGAAATAGTTTTTATTTATTATATTAATAATTAGTTTAATAATTAGTTTTTATATTAGATACAATAATATCACATAAAAATATATATTAGTCATACAAATAAATATGGAGATATATTAACTATATTTAATATCTTATCTTTTTGGTTTATTAAGACCGATATTTCTTTTTTTATGGTTAGAAATAAATCTAGGCATTAATAATAAGTTAGAAAAAAATAAATAATTTAATAGAGATTAGTTTGAAATATAACTAATCTTTTTTTATTATATAAATATATTGGGGGTTTTTTTAATATTAAAAACTATTGAATAAAATAGAGAAAGGAGAAAAAAATAATGAATAATAATTGTAATAATAGTTATGATAAAATAAAAATGTAGAAAAAGTTTAGTGAACAATCTAAAAAACAATTACAAGAATCTTAATACTCTCTAGTAACTTTGCTATTATTATGATATACTAGTGATATATAAAGGAGAGGTAAAATGATAACGATAGAGGATTTTAAAAGAGTAGATATGCGAGTAGGTACTATAATAGAGGCAGCAGTTAATGAAAAAGCAAGAAAACCTGCTTATAAATTAACAATAGACTTGGGAGAACTAGGTATAAAGAAAACTTCTGCTCAAATAACTAATGTCTATAAACCAGAAGATTTAATAAATATGCAAGTAATAGTGGTTACTAATTTTAGTCCAATGAAAATAGGAGATGTTACTAGTGAAGTGCTTGTACTAGGGGTAGATACTAAAGATGGGGTAGTTTTATTAAATCTAGAAAGACAAGTAGAAAATGGTAAAAGAGTATACTAAGTTTTATTACATATTATAAATAAACTATAAATTAATTAATAAAGGAAAATAAATTATGAAAAAGAGAAGAAATAGAAAAAAATAAATATGGAAAGATTATATATGCTAGGAGGAGCATTATTAAGATATTTTTAATGGTATGGAAATAACAGATGAAGAAGCATATATAATTTCTAATTGTCAAGATAATGAAATAGTACCCGCAATTAAGATGGTACAATTACATAATAGCAAAAAAATATAAAAATAACCATTTTGCAGAATCTACTACTAAAAATAAAGTTTGCAGGTTATACAGATAAATTAAAAAAAGAGTAAATAAGGACTAGATAATAGTTCTTATTTTTAATCTTAAAAAAATTATAAATTACCATAAATTAATTGAGGTTAATGAAAAAAATATGATATACTATTATTGCATTGAGGAAATGCTCTAATATGAAAATGTTCTCGCTCCTGGATGGTGCGAGTAATAAATTATTCCAGGCGACAATGTTTCTCGCTCTCAGGTGGTGCGACTAATAAATTATCCTGAATGAAAATACTTGAAAATCTATATTTGTGTAGATTTTTTTTAATTTTATATTGCAAAACAATTAAATCTAAGGTACAATATATGTTAACAATCACTACTTACTTTAGTGATATGTATAGTATCAGGAGGTTTTTATGGAAAAAAATAGGAAAAAAATGATTTTATTGATATTTATGTTTTTAAAAAAACATTAAATGAAATTAAAGGTATAGTAAAAACATGAGATTAAGTTAGAGAAAGAAAGAGAAATGGAAATTGATAAAAAAAGATGGCTATTGTATTAAAAGACTTAATTAATGCCAACTTTAAAAATCTACAAATGAATCCAAATGGTGATATGATTTACACTCTTCTTCCAATAGTAGATGACCAAGAAAATAACAAGATAAGATTATCTTTTGCACTATATTATGCTGCATTATATTATGATAATGTAAGTTTGTTATATGACTTATTAAAGGAAAACATTAAGTTTGATAGGAGTTCCTACCATATTGATTTTTCAATATTTAAATAAAGAAATATCTTCAAGATTTGAAAGAAAAGAATATATAAAAATGATTAAAACTTGTGGATATATATTTAGATGGTTTATTAATAGTATTGAAAAATTACCTGAGGAAGAAAGAAAAAAATATATTGATAGATTTGTAAAACTAATCAATATAAAGTATGATTTAATTTGTAAAATAATATCTGAAAAAAACTTGGGATTCTTGTTTCAATAGATTAGAATATGTATTTGATAAAAAAATAATCTAGATACATTTACAGATGAAACATATATTAAAGCAACAGATAAACAATTACGTTTGATGCAACTATGTCAAGGAGAAAGCTATTCAGAAGAAACAAAAAAATAAGATTAAATAATTTAATGCAAGATAAAAGGTTTTTTTCAGAGTATTTATTAAACTATGATTTAATAATGAGACTTTACACAGATGAGCAATTAGAAACATTAGATTATAATATAAGTTTTGCACTAAATAAGTTTTCCGATACTGAAGAGAGTTTAAACAAAATAATAGACTTCCTTCAGATGAGACCAGATTTAGCAACAGTAATAACAGTAGTTGCATCACGAGGGAGTTTTATGAATGTAGATAATTTCACTTTAATAGAAATATGCGAACATTGTAGAAAAATATGCTCATTTAAAGTTAATTTTAATACTGAAGCAAAAAGAATGAAACCCAAAGCAGTATTAAAAAAGGTTCTTGGTGCTTATAAAAAAAGAGAAAATTAAAAATAAAATAAAGAGAAAAATAATCAAATATTCTTCTCTTTTTCTATATTCATATTACCATAAAATAGATAAAAAAATTCAAGACTTGTATTTTTATCAAAATATATAGTATTAAATATATGTAGGGATAAAATATGAATAAAAAAATATGACCGCTCTAGTAAGCCTATTTGCTAGAGTATATCACGCTAAAAAAATAGTAATATCAAAAATATATAACGATATATATGGAGAGAAAATATTAACCAAAAAAGAGTATACTATGATTTATAATAGTATGAAACAGGGTATAAAATACTTTGATAAAGATTATAATGGAGATAATCCAGTAGAGTATATAGTAAATAATAACTTAGCACCATCACTACTTGCTGGATCTATATATAATGAAGATAAATTACAAAGAGAAATAAAGTTAGAAGGTAAACAGTATCCAATACTAGCAAGTGATTATGACGCATCAGCATATAAAGTAAATAATAAAATAAAAAGTATTTGAACTAGATAAAGAAGAAGTAATAAGAGATAAAAAAAAGATTAAAAAGATAATAATATAACTATAGATAATGTAACCTTTATAGGAGCAGATTTTAATAATAATTGGATAGATAAACTATTTACTAGTAATTTTTGATAAAGATAAAAAAAGACTCATGTATCATTACTAGGAATAAGTTATTATTTAGATAAAGAAGTATTTGAAAAAATACTATTAAAATAATATCTAATATTATACCTAGTGGTAGTACCATAGTTTTTTTGATTATCAAAATGATAATGTGACAGAAAAAAAGAAGAAGTGAATAAAAAAATCTTGCTAAAGAAGCAAATGAAGAAATGAGAAGTACTTATACTAAGAAAGATATATTAGAAATAAGTGAAGGGTCAAATACCATAATATATGAACATTTAAATTATCAAGATATCAATAATATATACTTTTTATAACTATAATACCATTAATCCAAATAATAAAATAATAGCTTCTAGAGGAGTATCTTATATAATGTTAGTAAAAAAATAGAGGGTAAGTATGTTATAATAATTAATGAAGTGAGATATATATGTATATAGCAAGATATAAAACAAGTGATAAGATAGATGATATATTACTTACTAGTGATGGTAAATATTTAACAGGATTATATTTTTGAAAAACTCTTTTTGATAGTAGAAAATATATAGGTAACTATATAGAACAAGAATTACTGATATTTGAAGAAACCAAAAAGATGGTTGGATATTTATTTTTAGTGGCAAAACTCCAGGATTTACTCCTGAATATAAGATAGATTATAAGTCAGACTTTCAAAGAGAAGTAATCGATATTATGAATAAAAATACCTTATGGAGAAGTAGTTACTTATGGAGATATAGCCAAGGAAATAGCTGCTAATCATCATATTAAGAGAATGTAGGCTCAAGCAGTTGGAGGCTCAGTCGGAGCAAATCCTATCTGTATAATTGTACCATGTCATAGAGTGATTGGAGCCTCGAATAAATTAACTGGTTATGGAGGGGGTATTAAAAAAATAAAATAGTACTTTTTAGAAATAGAAGGGCATAACCTAGAAGAATATAAATTACCAAAGGAGAAGAGATATGAATAGATGTAAATGGTGTAATTTAAATAATCCTAAATATATAGATTATCATGATAATGAATGGGGTGTATTAAATCTAGATGATACTTATCTATTAGAAATGTTAATCTTAGAGATGTTTCAAGCAGGGTTATCTTGGGAATGTGTTTTAAATAAGAGGGAGGCCTTCAGGACTGCCTATGATGATTTTGATATAGATAAAATATGTAATTATACTGAAGACAAAATAAAAGAATTAGAGGGAAATAAAGATATTATAAGAAATAAACTAAAGATAAAGGCTAGTATTAATAATACTAAGATATTTAAAGATATCAAAGAAGAATATGGAAGTTTTAAGAATTATCTTTTTAACATTTACTAATAATAAAATATACTATGAAATAAATATGGTAAGTTCTGAATTATCTGACAATTTATCTAAAGAACTACGAAAAAGAGGCATGACATTTGTAGGTACTACGATTATATATTCTTATCTTCAAGCTATTGGTATAATATATTCACATGATAGAGATTGTTATTTATATAAGGATGGAAATTGTGAAAATAGTTAGTCCTAAAATAAAAAACTATGTCGAATATAGTATTATAGATAGTATAAATGATAATGATTTTAGTAATAAATTATATAATACTAATATAAAAAGAAAATATTATAATTAGTGATATAACTTTTTGATAGTTGTATTTTTTTAATAATATTAATTTTTAGTAATATAAAATTAGATAATGTTGATTTAATAGATGTAATATTTAAAGACTGTGATATATCTAATCAAGTATTTGATAATAAATTACTTAGTAGAGTAGTATTTGATAATTGTAAATTACTTGGTACTTCTTTTTGTTAATAGTAGTTTAAAAAGATGTTTCTTTTTAGTAGTAGTAACTCTAAATATACTAATTTTTTTACTAGTAGTTTAAATAATATTGAGATAATAGATAGTGATTTTTAGTAATAGTATATTTACTGAATCTAAGATTAAAAAAATATAAGTTTATATAATAGTACTTTTTAATGAAACTGAATCTATTAGGACTAATTTAAAAGATGTTGATTTTTTTCTACTTGTAATATAGAAAGAATAGTTTTTTTGATATTGATTCATTAAAAAGGTATAAAAATAAATGTTCTTCAAGCTAGTGATATTATATCATTATTAGGAGTACAAATAAAATAGAGAAGAAATTAATCTTCTTTTTTTATTTGGTACTTCATCATATAGTATTCCGTGGTATGAGAAAGACTCAGGTCTTTCTCATAAATATTTTTAGTATTGACTATATATATAATAGATAGTATAATTAGTATGAAAAAGTATAACTAGTATAACTTTGGAAAGGAATGATTAGAAATATGAAGAAAAATAAATATATGGGTATAAGTAAAGTAGGGGAGAAAGGGCAAATAGTAATACCTAAAGAAGTGAGGGATATCTTTGGTATAAATCCGGGAGATTCTTTAATAGTACTAGCAGATCCTAAAAAAGGAATAGCTTTGATAAAATCAGATGTAATAGAAGCTGTTACCAATAATATATTAGGAGGAACTAATGATAAAGATAAATAATTTGACTAAGAAATATAAAGATAAATTAGCAGTAGATAATTTAAATTTAGAAATAAAGACAGGAGAATTATTTTCATTGTTAGGAACTAATGGAGCAGGTAAAACAACCACCATTAAAATGATATCAACACTAATATTACCTACTAGTGGAACAATAAATATTAATGGTTTAGATATTATAAAAGACCGTGAAAAAATCAAAAGAATAATAAATATTTCTCCTCAAGAGACCGCTATTGCACCGAATTTAACTGTTCTAGAAAATCTCTATTTTATGGCTGGTATTTATGAAATAAAAAAAGCTAAAGAAAAAATAAATGAATTAATTAAACTTTTTAAATTAGAAGAAGTATTAAATCAAAAAGGCTAAAAACACTTTCTGGCGGTTATCAAAGAAAACTATCTATAGCAATCTCTCTAATAAATGATCCTGAAATACTATTTTTTTAGATGAACCAACATTAGGATTAGATGTTATTTCAAGAAGAGAATTATGGCATATAATTGAAAAATTGAAAGGAAAAATAACTATTATTCTTACTACTCATTATATGGAAGAAGCAGAAATTTTATCTGATAGAATTGGAATAATGAATAAAGGAAAATTAATAGAACTAGGTACTTCTAAAGAATTAATAAAAAAAACTAATGCAAAGAACTTTGAAGATGCCTTTATCAAGATAGTAGAGGGGGCTAACTAATGAGAACGATAACATTTGCTAAAAGAAATCTAAAGGAAATAATAAGAGATCCTTTAAGTATCATCTTTTCTCTAATATTACCATTATTTCTTTTTATATATATTTGAACAATTTAAAATACCAAGCAAAGTATATAGTATAGAAAAATTTCACTCCTGGTATTATTATATTTAGTTTATCCTTTATAACAATGTTTACAGCTTCATTAGTGGCCAAAGATCGAAGTACATCACTAACCACTAGGTTAGGAGTATCGCCAATGAAAGAAATAGAATATATTCTAGGTTATACCATTTCAGTAGTACCAGTAGTATTTCTTCAAAATATTATCTTCTTTCTAGCGGCTATTATCCTCGGTTTAAATCCAACTATAAATATACTATATACAATTTTAGCAGTATTACCTATATCCCTACTATTTATATCTTTAGGTATTTTAATTGGTACTATTACGACTGAAAAATCATCATCAGGAGTATCAAGTATTGTAGTTCAATTAGTGGCATTTACTAGTGGTATGTATTTTAGTACTGATATGGTAAGTGAAACTTTTGATACTATATGCAAAATATTACCATTTAAAGGTACTTTAGATATTACCAAAAGTATATTAAATAAAAACTATGACAATATCCTAGTATCAACTTTAATAGTTTTTATTATATACAATAATGACAATAACTATAGCTATCATACTATTTAAAAAGAAAATGATTAGTGATAATAAATAAATACAATTGATTAAATCAAAAAAATTATGATACAATAAATTTATTAAAAGTAACGGAGGAAAAAATGAACGAGAGAAATAATCAAGAACATGAAAAGAAGTTAGAACAAATAACTCCTACGGCAATTAATGTTAGAGAAAGAAGTGCTGGTACTAGTGTAGGAACAGGGTTCGATTTTTTAACAAGTGCTAGTGCTTATACTATAGGTGGAGATACTACTAATAGAAAAATAACTATATCGGAAAATGAACTATATCAAAAGAATAATCAATGTAATGATATATTATCTTTTATTAAAAAAGTATCAATGTGTACTGCAAAAACTTATAAGGATGGTCAAGAATGTTATGTAGTAGATTCCAAAACCGCTGGGGTATTGAGCATTGGTCCAAGTATTGTTCTAAAATATAATGGAGAATATTTTAAGAAATACGGCTATGATGTAAATACTTTAGTTGAAGGAGACACAATCCCTGTTAGTATTATCAATAAAGTGACAAATGACATACTAGAAGATAAAAGAAAATATGTAATAGGTGTACTAAAAAATAATAATATTGAAGGATTAACGGATAATCAAATTGATGCTCTAGTATCAAGAGCCTATAGTGTTGGAAATATAAGCGACTTTCCATCAGCCTACAAGCAATTCGGAAATACTGAAGAATTATATCAAAAATATTTAAGTACTGTAAATGGAGCAGGAACCATTTATGAAAAAGAATTAACAGCAAGAAGAAATGCTGAAGTAGAATTATTTAAAAATGGTTATCAAAATGATGGTAATAAACAAGGAGTAACAGATCCTATTGCCAATTATTTCGAAGATTTAAAAAATCGTGGTATTGATATATCAGAACAAACTGATAGTAGTGAAGAACCGTTAAAAGAAGGTATCAAAGATCCAATGACTGAATATATAGAAACCGCTAAAATTAATAATATCGATATATCAGAACAAACTGATAGTGGCAAAGAACCATTAAAAGAAGGTATCAAAGATCCAATGGCAGAATATTTAGCATCATTAAAAAATTCAGGGATAGATATATCAGATCAAACAGATAGTAGCATGGAAACTAAAGTACAATCACCTCAAACGGGTGACAATTATAACGATCCAATTGTCAGTGGTCCAAGGATAATAAATAGAAATTATACTGAAGCAGATATTAATATAGTAGTAAATATATTATGGCACGAGTTTGGTGGTAGTTTAAGTGGTAATTTTCAAAAAGACTGTTTTACCTTACTTAATCTTGCGTGTACTATTGTAAACAATTCTTATGCCTATGGTGGAGCAGGCAGTGGAAAAAGTATGGCTCAAGCTATTAGGGATGCTGTAACATTAAAACCAGAATTGTATGAAGGTGGTCAAAGTTATATTTATGGTGATTTCAATCCATCTAGTGTTGGTGCTCCTGAAAGTACCATTAATCTTCTTAGAGCGGTAGCGGAAAAAGCATTAAGTGGTGAATATTCATTACCAAGTAATATGAGAGGGCAAAGTGCTAGGTATATAATGAATGGTTATAGTAATTTTGATAAAAATAGTGAAAACTATGGAGAACACTATTTAGTAGATAAAGCATGGTATAGTCTTCAAGATAAAGATTTTGTTATTTATCCTTTAAATGAAGGTAAGCCAAATGATAAAACTATATTCACTACTGAAATATCTGATTTTTGATGTTTTTTTGGCAATAAGATAATTAATAAAAATGTTAAAGCTTATGAAATATATGCCAATCAAATAAGTGAGGACATATTAAATAGTCTAAAGTAAATAAAAGTGTCAATTTTTGACATTTTTATTTTACTTTATCTAAATAGTATGATAAAATGAAATTAGATAGTAGAATAGCTACTAATAAAGGAGGTGGAAATATGGCTACTATTGGATATAACACAAGTGGTTATAATGATCTAGCAGCAGAAATAAGATCAAGAAAGTCTAATCTACTTGATATCTTAAGTACTTTTCCTGAAATAGAAAATGCAATTGCTGATGCTTGGAAAGGAGAAGATGCAACTGCATATTGCGAAGCCTTAGTAAAGGTTGTAAATAGTACTAAAGAAACAATTTCTGAAACTTACGATGCTATGGCTGCAGAATTTGAAAGAACTTACAATGATTGGATTGAAAAACAAAGAACAAATAATGGAAATTAGAAAATAAAATGGAGGTGGAATAATGAATAGTAATTTTTTTAGGAATGGATCCAGAACTTGCTAAAGTAGCAATGAATAAAATTAAAACTAAAAAAGCTGAATTAGATAACGAATCAAAAAGAGCATCTTCTGCTTTAAGAGATAAAGTAAATACAGCTTTTGCGGGAACTGCTACTAATAGTATGCAAGAATATATAAATAGAATAAATGCTTCACTAGAAAGATTATATAACTATTTAGATGGAAATGATTCTAACTTTGCTAATAAGTTTAATGAATATATCCAAAAGCTATATTACTTCAGATGAAAATCTTGAACAAAGTTATTCAGGAAAAAAATGCAATAAAAACAAAATATTTTTACTTAAAGTTGAGTTTATAAAAAAACTCAATTTTTTTATGGCAATTTTTTTGTTAACTACAAGTTAATAAATCGTTTGCTTTTTTTGTTCGCTTTTTTTCACTTTTTTTAACAAATTTCGGAAAAAATTACAATTTTCAGAAAAAAATTTGTTTATATATAGTGAAGGGAGGAATTACGTATGAATGATACGAGTTAAAAAAACACATAAGAAATAATTTAAGAAAGGAGGTAATATATGGATCAAATAACAATTTTTAAGATTAAACAATCAAGATGAAAGTCATATCATAGGCATTTATGTAGGAGATAGATCCGTCGATATTAGCAAGGAAGATGCTATTGTCTTAAATGCTGTGATAGAAAAGTGTTACACTAAAGATCAAATAACTGATGAAGATCTTGCAAGAATAAATGAAATAACAGAACGATTATGCAAAGCCATCAAAGCTGCTACTAAATAATTTAAACAAGGAGGTAAAATGAAAAAAAATTTAATAGTATTGCAAGATGGAGCCAAAGATTGCGGGGCTGCTTGTCTTTGCTCGATAATACAATATTATGGTGGTAATGTTACATTAGAACGTTTAATAGAATTAACTAAAACGACTAAAGAAGGAACAACTTTTTTTATAATCTAAAAGAAGCATCTGAAGAGATTGGACTAGCTACCAGGAGTTATCGAGTTGATGACATTGAAAAGATAAAAGAAATAAATATACCATTTATTTGTCAAATAACTAAAAATAATTATACTCATTTTATTGTGGTATATAAAAATTAAAAGATAATAAACTTTTTGATAATGGATCCATCTATTGGAAAGCAGAGTATTGATATTTTTTTGATTTTTAATAACATATGGACAGGCAATATTATGTTATTTGAAAAAGTATCGACTCTTCCGTTAGAAGAAGATCCAAATATCACAAATAGACTAATCAAAGAAGTGTTAAAAAAAATAATAAAGGAAATATTATCTTTGTAATGATATTATCCTTAATATCAATAATTTTTATCTTGCCTTGTTAGTCTCTATTCCCAAATAATATTTGATAAAAATAATAGATACAGAACTAAATAATCTAATAATAGTAACATTAACAGTTTTCCATTTTTGTATATAATAAAAAAATATAACAAACTATATAAGAAATCATATTCTTATCTATATTAGTCAAAAAAATTAGATATAAATATATTATTAAATACTTTTTACTAAAAGTAGTTTTACTTCCTTATAACTACTATAAAAAAATAGAAGATCATCGGAAGTGTTATCTAAAAATAAACGATTTATCTTACATTAAAAAAATTTTTATATCAAAGATAATTGTAACAACTTTTTCTTGATTTCTTACTTCTGATGGTGGCTACCATTACAATATATTATAAAATAAAAAGAAGTATTAATAATATTCATCATAACCCAAATATTATATATTTTTGATAGTATTAGTATTTAATAATTATATCAAAAAAACATAACTATTAAAAAGACAAGAGGCTACGGCTATTTTTAAATAATACTATTATTGAATCTGTAAGTACTTTTGAAACAATTAAAGGACTTAATATAGAAGATAATATTATCTATAAATTTAGTAAGGATTATAGTAGTCTATTAAATATAACCTTTGATATAGATAAATTAAATAATCTTCTAACTTTTTCTAAAAAGAAATGATTATCAATATTTGTTTAATAACAGTTGATTACTATATATTTAAAAAAATATAATGAATGGAATATCGACAACTGGAGATTACCTTACTATTACCATCTTATCTAGTTATCTAATATATCCCATAAGTAATATCATGGACTTATCTTACGAATATCATTACATTAAAAATAGCATCAAGAGAGCTAATACTTTCTTTGAAGTAGAAGAAGAAAAAATACATGATAAAAGAAAATTAATAGTAAATGGTAATATCAAAATAACAAATTTAAAGTATACTTTTTAATAACAAATATTATGTACTAAATGATATAAATCTCTTTTATTAAAAAAATAATGACAGAGTACTAATATTAGGTTCTTCTGGCAGTGGTAAATCAACAATATTAAAACTATTATATAAGTATTTAGAAGCGGACCGAAAAAAACAATATATATAAATGGTTATGATATAAATGATTATAGTTTGTCAGATATAAGGGAAAGTATTACTTATGTATCTCAAAATGAGTTATTATTCAATGATACTATTAGAAATAATATTATCTTGGGTAGAGAGGTAAGTGAAATAGATTATCTAAACATTTGTAAAATACTTCATATTGATGATATTGTAAAAAGATAGTATTCAAGGTTATGATTATGTATTAGAAGAAAAATGGTATCAATCTGTCAGGGGGGCAAAGACAGAGGATAATACTTGCTCGAAGTTTATTAAAAAATAGTAATATTATTATGATTGATGAAGGCTTTAATCAAATAGATATAACTTTAGAAAGAGAAATACTTCAAGATATATTTACTTATTATCATAATAAGACTTTCATTATAGTATCACATCGTAAGGAAAATAGTGATTTGTATAATAGAATAATCAAAATAAAAAATGGAGTAGTTCAATCGATAGAGGAGGTAAATAATGAATAAATATATTGATAGTGAAATAATTCTATCAAGAAAAAAATAAAATACTTTGTATATGTTTATATATTAATAATAATTATCATAATGCTTTCCTTAATTACCATGTCTATGATTTTTAAATATAGGCTATATTACAAAGTAAAAGCAATTGTTGCTGAAGATAACAATTTAAAAGTATATATACCTCTTAATGATATTAAATATATTTTTAAAAAAAATGATTATCTATTTATTGATAACAAAAAAATATAAATATAATATCAAAGAAATAAACAAAGAATATCTTACTGATAATATGACAACATATCAAGTTATAACTTTAGAATTAAGCCTTCCATCAGAATATAAATATCAAAATTTAACACTAGATATAAAATTAATCAAAGAGAATAAAAAAAGATAATAAATTATATATTAAGAAAGAGAGGATAAATATGCAAGAATTAACTAAAAGTGAAATGCAAAAAATAAACGGTGGAGCCTCTGCTGTACTAATAGGAACTGTAGTAACCGCTATTATAGCTTTCGTATCTGGAATACTAAGTGGTTACTCAAATCCTAAAAAAATGTAATTAAGAAAGGAGATTATAATGATAGAATTAACAAAAAGAAGAAACTAAAAAAGTAGTAGGAGGAACCGACTTAACAGCTAGTATGTTAACTGCTATTTATAAAACTATTGAAGTAATATTCAAAGTAGGTGAATCATTAGGTAACTTTATTCGTCGTAAAACTGAAAATAAAATGTGTGACATCTAAAATGATTTAAATAGTACGGTGGCAACCATCGGAATTAATGTCTGTAGATAAGGTCTTGTCAAAGACCTTCAGTAGCAGAAAATCTTATCTGTGAGGGAAGATAGCGTTCCAAATAGCGAAAAAAGTCACATTTTATCAAAAAAATATCTCGAACTGCTTGTAAAATAAAATAAATAATGATATAATCTTAATGAAAAAAAGCGGAAGGAGGGATAAAATGTCAGCAGGTACTAAGGTAACCGTTAATGTAAAAAATAATGATGTTGAGTTTGCTTTAAGAAGATTTAAAACGCAAGTAGCTCGTAACGGTAATCTCTCTAAAGCTAAAGAAAGAGCAGAGGGCTATAAGAAGCCAGGAGTTAGATTAAAAGAAGAAAAAAAGAAAAACACTATTAACTCAAGAAAGAAAAATAAAAGAAATTATTAGGAGTTGATAATATGACATTAACTGAGAGAATTAATAATGATTTAAAAGAAGCTATGAAAAGCAAAGATAGTTTTTCGTCTTGGTGTAATTAGAATGGTTAAAGGTGCTATGCAATTGGCTAAACCGAATCCAAGAGAAGAATTAACAGATGATGATGTAATCGCTGTTATATCTAAGCAAATAAAAATGAGAAATGACTCAATAAATGAATTTGCTAAAGCTGGTAGAGAAGATTTAGTAGAACAAAATAAGAAAGAAATTGAAGTGTTAAAAGCTTATATGCCAGAACAATTAACTGAGGAAGAACTTATTGAAATAATTGATAAAGTATTTAATGAGGTAAAACCTACATCTTCAAAAGATATGGGACTTATCATGAAAAGTTTATCACCATTAGTAAAAGGTAAGGCAGACATGTCTTTGGTTAATAAGATAGTTAAAGAAAAACTAAATTAAAAAGGCTTTAGTAAACTAAAAAGTAAAATAAGAGTATCTAGACTTAATTAAAGTTTAGATACTTTTTCTCTCTATATATTTTTCCTCTCTTAAAAAAATAATAAAAAAAACAATATTTAACCTTTTAATTTATTACAATATTTGATATAATTTATAAGAAGGCAGTGATATAAATGAATACATCAAAAATAAGAAACTTTAGTATTATAGCCCATATCGATCATGGAAAGAGTACTCTTGCTGATCGTATTTTAGAATATACTGGAGAAGTCGATAAAAGACAAATGAAAGAACAATTATTAGACAACATGGATATTGAAAGAGAAAGAGGAATAACTATTAAATTAAATGCTGTAAGATTATCTTATAATGGTTATATGTTAAATCTTATTGATACTCCAGGACATGTTGATTTTAGTTATGAAGTATCACGTTCACTAGCGGCTTGTGAAGGAGCTATTTTAGTTGTTGATGCTACTCAAGGAATAGAAGCACAAACTCTAGCTAATGTTTATTTAGCCTTAGAAAATAACTTAGAAATAATTCCAGTAATCAATAAAATAGACTTACCAAGTGCTGATATTTTAAAAGTAGAAAAAGAATTATATGACACCTTTGGATTTACTAGTGAAGAAATAGTTAAAGTATCCGCTAAAACAGGTGTAGGAATTCCTGAATTAGTAGATAAAATTATTGAGCGTGTACCAGCCCCAAAAAGAAAGCAATGATAAACTAAAATGTTTAATATTTGATAGTTATTTTGATTCTTATCGTGGCGTTGTTATTCTTGTTAGGGTGGTATCTGGTAAAATAACTAAAAAGACAAAAATAAAAATGATGACTACCGGTGATTCTTATGAAGTTGTATCATTAGGTTATCATACTCCATTTGAACATGAAACAGAAGTTTTAAACGAAGGTGAAGTGGGATTTATCACTGCATCGATAAAAAGTCTTTCTTCTGTTGAAGTGGGTGATACTATAACTGATGCAAATGATCCAGCGGATACACCATTACCAGGTTATAAACCTATGAAACCAATGGTTTACTGTGGTATTTATCCTATTGAATCAAATAAATATCCAGCTTTAAAAGAAGCTATCGAGAAGTTAAAACTAAACGATGCCGCTTTGACCTTTGAACCCGAAACATCAAGTACTTTAGGTTTTGGATTTCGAATGGGCTTTCTTGGATTACTGCATTTAGAAATAATATCTGAAAGAATAGAAAGAGAGTTTGGTATCGAGATTATTGCTACTACACCATCTGTTAATTATGAAATAAATTTAACTGATAATACTACTATTTTTATTGATAATCCAAGTATGATGCCAGATCGTGTTAAAATAAAAGAAATAAAAGAACCATATATCTTTACTAATATTTTGGTACCAACAGATTATATAGGCCCGATTATGGAACTATGTCAGGATAAAAGAGGCATCTATAAAAGTATTGATTACTTAGATACTACAAGAGTAAATATCCACTACGAATTACCATTATCAGAAATAGTTTATGACTTTTTTGATAGATTAAAATCATCAACCAAAGGTTATGCTTCGTTTGATTATGAGGTAATTGGTTATAAACCAAGTGATCTTGTAAAAATGGATATCTTACTAAATGGAGAAGTAGTAGATGCTTTATCCCTAATTGTCCATAAAGATTTTGCTTATGATCGTGGACGAAGAATGGTTGATAATCTAAAAAATATTATTCCAAGACAAATGTTTGAAGTGCCAGTTCAAGCTGTTATTGGAAGTAAAGTAATAGCAAGAAGTGATATTAAAGCTATGCGTAAAGATGTTCTTGCTAAATGTTATGGAGGAGACATCACAAGAAAGAGAAAACTCCTAGACAAGCAAAAAGAAGGTAAAAAGAAAATGAAAACAATAGGTAGAGTAGAAATACCTAGTGAAGCATTTTTAAGTATATTAACCGATTACAAGAAAAAAATTAATATAATAAACTAGGAGAGATTTTTATGAGCAGTACATATAATGAAATTAAAAAGAATTCTATTCTCAGAGAGAGAATTAGATATAAACAAAATAAACGAATATCTAGATATTGACTTTAAAGCCACTATCAACATTATTTTTGATATCTTCTATGACAGCATTTTAATATCATCTTATGATGAAATAAATCTTATTCTATATAATATAGAAGAAATCATTGATAATCAAAGTACTGACAATTATAAAATAATAAACAATAAAGTAAGAGAAGTAAACTATAAATTATCCAAACTAAATATTAATACTATCGAATTTAGAAATATTAAACTAACTCTAATTGATTTAAATAGAAAAATGAATCTTAAAAAAGAAAAGGCTGACAACTTTAATATCTATAATTTATATAGTCATTTAATATTTAAAGAAAAAAAGACTTAAAAAAACTGTCGAATTAATAATTAAATATAAAGATGATATTCTAAAAGTAACTGATAATGATGGTAGAACTATCTTTTTATAACATATTAGAATATTATTTAAAAAGAAGAAAAATAAAGAAGAACGAGACTACTTCTATGATGTTATTATGCTCTTTATTCATAATCTAGAAGAAGAACTATCAAAAAATAAAGTTATATACCTAGATAAATTATCTAAATATCAAGATAAAAATTATGTCAAAGAAATAATGGATCGTTTAAAAGATATAAATAAAGTTGATACTATTGAATTAGAAAAGAAATATAATATAAGTTCTATTGTTAAGGATGCTATTATTAAAGAGATGGAAAGCTTTCATTTTGATAGAAGTGGTAGATTAGAATTAGATGTTAATTTTGTAACTATTGATGATCAAGAGGCCTTATGTTTAGATGATGCTATTAGTTTAGTAAAAAATGCTGATGGTAGTTACTATTATTATGTAGCAATTACTGATATACCATCACTTATTCCATATCAATCACAAACATTCTATGATGCTCTTGGTAGAGTAGAAACCATTTATTTAATTGATAAAAAAAATATTAATTTATATCATCCAAATATAGCAAATAATTTATGTTCACTTTTACCAAATACTAAAAAAAGAATGTCTTATTATATCGCTATTTTTGTTGATTCTAATTTAAATATCGATACCAATAGTCTTGAAATAATAAGAGGGATTATAACTGTTAAAAAAATAGATTAACTTATGATATGGTTGATACTTGTACTAATATTGATTTAAAAAAACTATAGGAATGTTAGAGAGAATATCATTAATTACTAGTAGTTTAAAAGCTCATAATAGTGGTAAAGAAATTTATCGAAAGGTTGAAAACTATATAAAAAAAGCTCCTGACTATCATCCGAGTACCTTTGCTGATAAATCAGTATCCGCTAATATCGTTCAGGAATCGATGTTACTAGTAAACAGTACTACACCAAAGTATTTCCATGATCATAATTTAATCTATATCTATCGTAATCATCGTATATATAATAAAGAATATGCTGATCGTTTATTTAAAACAATAACTAAAACTTATGAAGGAAATATTCCACCTAAAGAATATGAAAAAAATTAGTCAAAGTACTAGCGGTATCTTACCTAAATGCTTATTATAGTAGTACAAGTATTGGTCATGAAGGACTGGGTTATGACTATTATTCTCATTCATCAAGTGCCGCTAGAAGGTTTGTTGATTCTTATAATCAATACCTAACTTATCAGCAGTTATTTCAAAGTCATCCTCTTACTGATGGAGAGTACTATGAACTAGAGGGTGTAACTAAAGAGATAATTGAATACATAAATGATAAAAAGAGAGAAAATCAAAAGTTTCAAAATGAATATAACTATTTATATAGTAAAGGAAAAAAATATTAGAAAGAAGGAAGTAAAATGAGATTACCAGATTTAACTGAAGCAAGAAAAAAAGAACAAAAAAAACCAAAACAGAAGTATCATATGACAAATATAAAGTACCAACTTCTATTCACAATATTGGTCATAATAAAAAAATATACTATTTTTAACCTATGGCTGTCAAATGAATGTTCATGATAGTGAAAATATATCAGGTATTATGGAAGATTTAGGTTATACTAAAGAAGATAATTATGAAAAATGCTGATGTCATTATAATTAACACTTGTGCTATAAGAGAAAATGCTCAAAATAAAGTAGTAGGTATTTTTAGGAAGAATAAAAAAATTAAAAAGAAACTAATCCTAATATTATAACCATTATTGGTGGTTGTATGCCGCAAGAAGAATCTGTATCAGGTATGATAAAAGATAAATATAAATGGGTTGATATTGTTCTAGGAACACATAATATCTATGATATACCAACTCTTTTAGATAATATAAATAAAGAAAGAAAACAAAATATTGAAGTATATTCTATTGAAGGTAGTATTATAGAAAACTTACCAGTAAAAAGAGATTCTAAAATTAAAGCTTGGGTAAATATTCAATATGGTTGTGATAAGTTCTGCTCTTACTGTATTGTTCCTTATACTAGAGGTAAACAAAGAAGTAGATTACCAGAAGATATTCTAAAAGAAGTTAAAAGTCTAAAAGAAAAAGGCTATAAAGAAGTAACACTATTAGGACAAAATGTTAATGCTTATGGTAAAGATTTAGAACTAAATTATACAATGGCTAATTTACTTGAAGACACCGCTAAAACAGGTATTGATAGAGTAAGATTTGTAACATCTCACCCTTGGGACTTCTCAAGTGATATGATTGATGTTATCGCAGCATATCCTAATATTATGCCTTATATTCATTTACCAATTCAATCAGGATCAGATAACATTCTAAAGAAGATGAATCGTAGATATACTATTTCTGAATATAAAAAAATCTTTTTCAATGAATTAAAAAGCTAAAAATACCAGGAGTTAGTATAACAACCGATATTATAGTAGGTTTTTCCAGGTGAAACAGAAGAAGACTTTGAAAAAAACATTAGAAATTTATAATGAATTAAAAATATGATTTAGCCTATACTTTTATCTATTCACCAAGAGAAGGAACCCCTGCTGCTAAAATAGAAGATAATATTTCATTAAAAGAAAAAGAAGAAAGATTACAAAGATTAAATGCTCTTGTTAATAAATATGCTAGAGAAAATAATGAAAAATATCAAGATAAAAATAGTACCAGTATTAATTGAAGGTTACTCTGATAAAGGTGGTAAACTAATGGGTTATACAGATACCATGAAACTAGTCAATGTAGTTGGAGACCCATCTAACATAGGAAGTATTGTACCTGTTCGCATAACTGAAGTAAAAACATGGTCAATGGAAGGGGAAGTAGTAAGTGATAGAAAGTAGTATTGAAGAATTATTTAATAGTATTAATAATTCTAATGAATATAAAGAATATAAACAAATAATAGATATAATTGATAAAGATAAAGATATTAAAGACTTAATTGAAGAAATAAAAATCATTACAAAAAGAAGCTACATATTTAGAATATCATCATAATGATAAATATAAAGAACTAGATAAGGAAGTAGAAGAAAAAACTAAATTATTAAATAATAATACTAAATATCAAGAGTATTTAAGTAAACTAAAAAACTTTAATAATACATTACTTGCTTCTTCTTCTTTACTAGAAGATTACTTAGATAGTACTATTAGTATATAGTAACTATCTTTTTATTGTGTTCACTGTAAGCCTATAGTCTTCCAGTGTTAGTTCAAGACTTATAAATAAGTCTCAAACTAATATATCAACCATATCTATTATATATAAGCCAAAAAAATATATAATAAAAATTTATTGCAAATATCCTAGATTTATGATAACATATAACATATAAGATATAAGATATAAGAAAAACAATCTTATTTAATATATTAATAAAGTAGGAGATATAAATATGGAATTATTAAGAGTAGTAGATAAGCAAGGTAATAATACCAATGAAATATTAGAAAGAGAAGAGTTACATAATAGAAATAAATTACATAATGAAGTAACTATATATATAATAAATAATAATAATGAAGTATTATTACAAAGAAGAAGTAAAAAAATAGAAGATTTTTCTCCTGATAAATTAGGTGTAATAGCGGGTCATAGTTTATATAATGAAAATCCTATTGAGACCGCTATTAGAGAAGTAAAAAGAAGAAGTAGGTCTTAAAATAAATAAAAAAAGATATACATGAGTTATTACCTAAATATCTTGTAATAGAGGAATATAATAATCATTATATGTATCCTTACTATGTAATATCTGATTTAAAAGAAAAAGATTTTAGTATTCAAAAAGAGGAATTACAATATGTAAAATGGTATAATATAGATGATATTATTGATATGATTAATAGTAATAATCAAGATATTGTATTTAAAAGAAATATTATTATTTAATAAATTAAAAGATATTAATTTACATAAAAAAATAAGTATAATAATGAAGAAAAAAATAACATTTCTTCTTTTTATTTTTATAGTATTTTTATGATAGAATTAAGGTATAAGGTAGGTTATGAATATGAAATTAAATGAAAAGAGAATAGTAAATGATATAAGATTATTAGCGTTAGATATGATTGATACCGCTGGTAGTGGTCATCCAGGAATAGCATTAGATATAGCACCGACACTATATACATTATTTGCATATCACTTAAAGTTTGATTTAGAAAGAAAAGCATGGTGTAATAGAGATCGATTTGTTTTAAGTGCTGGTCATGGTAGTGCTATTTTATATAGTACAATGTATTATTTATTAGACGAATACAATTTAGATGAATTAAAAAATTTTAGAAGAATATCATCAGTATGTACTGGCCATCCTGAATATAATTTAAATAATCGTATTGAAGTAACATCTGGACCATTAGGACAAGGTTTTGCTACATCAGTAGGAATGGCTATTGGAGAAAAATATTTAGAAAGTACTTTTAATAGAAAAAAAGAATACTGTTTTTTTAATTATAATATATATACATTAGTATCTGATGGAGATTTAATGGAAGGAATCTCCTATGAAGCTGCTTCACTAGCGGGTAATCTAGGCTTAGATAATCTAATTGTTTTATATGATAGTAATGGTGTAACCGCTGATGGTGATTTAGATAAAGTAATGTATGAAAATATTCCAGATCGTTTTGCATCAATGAATTGGGAAGTAATTGTTGTTAAAGATGGTGAGAATATTGGTGAAATATCTAATGCTATTGAAAAAGGCTAAAAAAAGAGTAAGAAACCTGTTTTTAATTGAAATTAAAAACCAAAATTAGGAAAAATATTCTAAATATGAAGGGACTAATAGAATTCATTCAAATCTTGATAAAGAAGATTTAGAACAAATAAGAACTAAACTAAAAGGAGGGCCAGCCTTTACTTATAGTGAAGAAGATCGTAATGCAGCCTTAAAGTTTATCAAAGATGGAACTGAAGACTATTATAGAGAATGGTATTCTGAATATGAAATGTATATAGCAAACTCTTCTGATGAAGAAAAAAAGATAGAATAAATTTAGTAATTGAAAACGAAAAAAATATCATTAGATATTGATGCTGTTGTTGATGCTAGTAAGATTTTTTTGAAGATAAAACAATGAGAGATATAAATTACCAAATAATGAATGTAATAGGAACATTTATCCCAAACTTTATGGGAGGTAGTGCTGACTTATTTTGCAGTACTAAAACATATCTAAAAGGAAAAGAAGAGTTTTCAGTAGATAATTATGCTGGTAGAAATATCAATTTTGGTGTCAGGGAAAATCTTATGGGAGCAATTTTAAATGGACTTGCTCTTACTAATATTCGAAGTTATGGTAGTACTTTTTTAGCATTTTCTAATTATATGATGCCATCAATTAGAATGAGTGCTATGATGGATCTGCCAGTAACTTATATCTTTACTCATGATAGTATAAGAGTTGGTGAAGATGGACCAACACATGAACCAATAGAGCAACTAGGAATTTTAAGAAGTATTCCTAATTTATCAGTCTATAGACCTGCTGACTACAAAGAGTTAATAGGCAGTTGGACAAATATCTTAAAAGAAGGAAAGCCAGCTGTTCTAATCTTACCAAGAGGTCATAACAACACTATGAAATATACCAATCCTAAAAAAATTGAAAGAGGAGGATATATCATAAGTGAAGTTAAAACAAGATTAGATGTAATTCTAATAGCAACAGGTAGTGAAGTAGAACTAGCTATGAATATCAAAGAAGAATTATTAAAAAATTATATTGAAGCCAGGGTAGTAACAATGCCAAATATGAATCTTTTCTTAAAACAAGATCGTGATTATATTGAACAAGTTTTCCCATCAGGCTATCGAAGAATGGTAATTGAATTATCAAATGATCCAAATTGGTATCGCTTTATCACTTCTGATGAAGACTTTATAGGAGTAACAACTTATGGAAAGAGTGGCACTGAAAAAGAAGTAATGAACTTCTTTGAATTAGACATGATGGATTTAGTTATAAAAAAATAAAGAATAACTTATAATTCGACAAAAAAATAATAAATATAGTATGATATCTTATTAAAGGTGATATATAATGAGGACATACTATATTTTTTTAATGTTAATAAATACTATAACTATATGTATAAAGATAAACCCTTTAAAATGTATAAAATATTTGAAGAAATATACTATTCAAAAAGATTATGATAGTATTAAAAACATATCATGTACTAGAAGAAATAGCTAATCCCTTTAATAAAAATAATGTTAAATGAATATATATATTTTGAATATAAATTAAAATATGGTTACAAAAAGGAAAAGATAACCTTCATTACTTAAATACCACTGAAAAAAAGTGTTTTTAAGAATAAATAACTATAATATAAAGATCGAAACAGAAGGTAATTATAGTGAGTTTTTTTAATGAAATAAGTAATTATAATAACAATCTATTTGTCTGTGATTTTTGAAAATATGGATTATTTCTGGTTATCTAAACTAAAAAAACTTTACAAAAAAAGAAGAAAAATTAATAGTACAATAACTATAGAGAGGAGAAGATAATATGCTTTTGGGATATATTATATATAGTAATAGGCTTAGTAGTTGGATTAGTGCTT
Source organism: Bacilli bacterium (assembly GCA_022009835.1). GTDB lineage: Bacteria > Bacillota_I > Bacilli_A > RF39 > UBA660 > CAG-302. The sequence goes on from CP091726.1 coordinate 676,920, forward strand.
GGCTTTCTAATAGCAAGAAAATTAATGAAAAAAGAATTAAAGAAAAATCCTCCTATCAACGAGCAAATGATTAAAACAATGATGAGTCAGATGGGAAGAACACCATCACAAAAACAAGTAAATCAAATGATGAAGCAAATGAATAAGTTTATGTAAAACTTGTTCATTTTTTCTAATTATGAAATAAATGTTTGCATTTTTGACTGTTTTATAGTATAATACTCTCATGTGAAAAAAGGGAGATGTTTTATATGAAAGAATTAACTGGTTATCCATCTATTGATAATATTCATAATAGAGATTATAATTATTTAGAAAGAAATCCAATTATACCAAATATGAGTATATACAATTCAATTAATTTAATAAGTAATTTTTTTATAGAAAAAGAAGAAGCAATTGATTGTTTAGAATTAAATGCAAGTTATGATGAAATGTTAAAAGATGCTATTACTTTATCAAAAGCTTTAAAAGAATTAGGTATTAAAAAAGGAAGTATTGTATCAGTTGCCATGCCTAATTACTATCAAGCAGTAGTAGTATATCTTGCTTGTAATCGTATCGGAGCAATAACTACATTTATAAATGCAATGTCTTCAATCGATGAAGTGCTTGGATACTTAAATGAATTTGAATCAACATTATTTATCAATTATGATAAAGATAATGAATACAATCAAAAAAATAAAAGAAGGTAGTAAAGTAAAAAAATATAATTACTTTACATAAAAAAAATGAAATAAATACTAAAAAAATTATAGTAGTATTATAACACCTGCTAACGGATATAATGATGACTTATCATTTAATGATATAGGAAGTATTTCTAAATACTATAAAAAAATCCAATATATACATTATATGGAGGAAAAGAAGATTCTTTAATTTTTATTTACTAGTGGTTCAACAGGAAATCCTAAAAAGTGTTGTATTAACAAATGAAAACCTACTTGCTTCAGGTATTTATATGAAGAATACAGGTAGAATAAAAAGCAAAAAGTTGGTGAAAGATGTTTAGTATGTGTACCATTTACATATCCTTATGGCTTTGCTACTTCAACAGTTATGAGTTTAATATGTGGTAGAGTAGCAGTTCTTGCTCCTACTTTTAAGTAAAGATAATATTAGATATTATTTAAGTAAAAAAATCCAAATTATGTATTTGGTAGTCCAGCCTTATTAGAATTAATAAAAAGAAATGTTGAGGTAGGTGATGACTTATCATCAATCCATACTTTCGTATCTGGTGGAGATTTCCTTTCACCATCACAAAATATGGAGGGTGTAGAGTTCTTTAAAAAACATAATGCTGATGTTACTATATGTAATGGTTCAGGTAATGCCGAAACAGTAGGGACAAATACTATGGCTGTAGGATCTGTAAACAAACCTGAAACTGTAGGAAGAGTATTAGTAGGAACAAAGGCTATCATAGTAAATCCTGATACATTAGAAGAACTAAAGTACGGTGAAGAAGGAATGCTTTGTATAGCAGGTAAGCATCTATATAAAGAATATTATCAAGAACCAGAAAAAACTAAAGAAACTAAGTTTATGTATAAAAAAAATGAATATTATAAAAACTGGAAATATTGGTGTATTAGACAAAGAAGGTTACTTCACCTTGACTGGAAGAAGTTCTAGATACTATATTAGATCAGATTTAAATAAAGTATATCTTGAACATATTCAATCAGTAATATCATTAATTGATGTAGTAGAGGCAGCTTGTGTTGTACCAAAACCAGATAAAGACATATTATTCACTAATAAAGCCTATGTTGTATTAAAAGATGGAGTACTTCCAACTAAAGAAGTAAGTGATCATATAATAAACATGTGTTACAAACCACTTACTAATCCAATGACTGGGGAGACTATTCAATTAAAGCCATATGAAATACCAGAATCGATTACTTTCTTAGAAACATTACCTAGAACAGTAGCGGATAAAGTAGATTATAAATTACTTGAAGAATTAGCTAAAGAAGAAGTAAAAACCAAGAAGAGAGAATTAAAATAGTTTTTTCTTCTTTTTCACTTGTAAAAAAAGTAAAAAAATTGTATACTTAATATAGATGATAGATAGGAGTTGTTTATATGTATACTGGTATTTATTTTTTAATTGAAGCAATAGTGTATTCGATGTTACTTATGACTGTATATTTTAGAAAGAAAGTATTTAAAAAGTAAAAGGAAAATAAAGTATATTCAATACTTGTTGGTGTATCATTCTTTGAACTTATTGTAGAACTTATTTTTGGATTTTTGTTGGACCTATGTATAAAGAAATACCTAATGTTAGTTTTTTTGTAGCTAGATTATTTTCTTTCGGGGTAGAACTTTGGATTACTATATTACTCTGCTACGTACTATTTGTATGTCTTAATATTAAAAAAAGAAAGAAAGATATATACCTGTAGTTAGAAATGTAGCGATAGTATTAATGATAATATTTACTACTTTGAATTTTATCTTACCACTTAACTTTAAATATGATGGATACATTGCTTATACTTATGGACCTAGTGTTAATATTATATATCTTTCGGCTTTCTTATATTCTTTTGTAGGTATTATTGCATTAATTAGGAATATTAAAAAAATATTAAAGATAAGAGATTTTTTTCCAATACTTATATTTTTTTAATTGTTGGTGGTATTGCATCTTATATTCAATATATGAATCCTGGATTACTATTAGCAACACCAATTCATGCTTTTATTACTTTCCTAATGTATTTTACAATAGAGAATCCTGATGTTAAGATGATTGAAGAATATCATAAGGCTAAAGAAATATCTGATAATGCAAACGAAGATAAGACTATGTTTTTATATAATATGACTAATGATATCAGGTTAATAACTAAGGATATCAATATCAGTACTGATAAAATAATAGATGAAATGAGTAATAAAAAATTAGATAGATATTATATAAATGATTGTTTAAGAACAATTAAAAGAAGACACTGCTAGATTTACTACTATGACTAATGAAATACTAGATGTTGATAGTATAGATAGTGCTAGTATTAAAGTATATGATGATAAATATAATATTAAATTATTATTAAAAAAATTAGTAACTGAATATACTGATAAGTGTAATAAAAAAAGAATATATCATTTAGAAATGATATAGCAAGTGATTTACCAGAATATCTATATGGTGATAATCTTGGTTTTAAAAAAAATGTTTTAACTAGTATTTTTAGATAATAGTATTAAGTATACTAAAGAAGGTTATATTGAACTTAATGTTAATACTATTATAAAAAACAATGTAGCAAGACTTATTATTACTGTTGAAGATTCAGGAGTAGGAATATCTCCTGATGAAATGGAAAGTATTTTTTACAAAAGAAAAGAAGAAATAGATGGTAGTAATATTAAAAATAATTTATATACTGCTAGAAAACTAATAACTCTAATGGGAGGAACTATTATACCAAACAGTAATTATGGTAAAGGAACAATAATGAAAAATAGTTTTTAGATCAGAAAATAGCGGACACTTCTAGTGATAAATATGTTAAATATGAAACAGCTTATGATAAGAAAAAAGTCTTACTTGTAGATGATAATATATCTACTGAAAAAGATAATAAAGAAACTAATAAAAAGATACTAATATTGAATTAGATTATGTATCATTAGGTAAAGAAGCTTTTAGATAAAATAAGAAATAAAGAAAAAAATATGATTTAATTCTATTAGATGAGGTAATGTATCCATTAGATGGAATGACAGTTATGAAAAAAAGTTTAAAGATATTAGGAACTTCAAAACAACAGTTATTTTATTAACTAGAAATAATGAATATGAATATAATGAAGAATATCTAAAAATATGGCTTCAGTGACTATTTATTAAAAACCAATCAATAAAGATAAATTATTTGAAATAATAGATAAGTACTTAAAATAGTACTTATTTTTCTTTTAAAAAAACAATATATTGCCTTTTATTTATTTTTATATGATATATTGATATTAACTAAAGAAATATTATGAGTGAGACCATAGGCTCACTCATACCTCGGAAGACTACAGGCTGAAGAGGCTAAAGAAAATATTATGGAGGATATAATGAATAATATGAATATTAAATTAGAAAAAAAGTTAGATTAGAAGATAGAAATAAATTAGAAAGATTATTACAATTATATTTACATGACTTAAGTTTATATTTTCCTATTACTTTTTAATTCTGATATATGTCAGTATGAATATAATTTATATAAATATTTTATTGATAACTATGCTTATTTTTATTAAGAATGATAAAGATATATTAGGCTTTGTCCTTATAGATGATAATAAGAATAATGATTATGAGATAAGTGAAATATTTGTTTTAAATAATTATAAAAAGAAATAAAAATAGGTAAAGAAGTAGTAATAAAAGTATTTGATATGTATAAAGGTAATTGGACTATTAAGGCTGTACCTAATTCTAAAATAGCAGAGTCTTTTTGGAAGAGTGTAGTAAAAAGATTATACTAATAATAATTATATAGGAAAGTATACGGGTAAGTATAATAGATTAGAAATATATTTTTAGTAATGGTGATTTATATGATTAGAGAAGCTAATACAAGTGATGCTGCAAGAATAGTTAGAATACATTTAAATTCTTGGCGAAGTACTTATAGTAATGTTTTCCCAAAAGAAGTATTTGATAAACAGGAAAGTGAATATAATACTAGAGTAGAAAATATTAAGAAGGCTATAAGGAATGGTACTTCTAATTATGTTCTTCTAGAAGAAGACAAGATAGTTAAAGCATTTATCTGCTACGGAGATGCCAGAGGAACTAAGTATAAGGACTATAAAGAAATATATTCTATCTATATAGAAAGTAATAATCAGAAAAAAGGTTATGGAACTAAACTTATTAAATATTGTTTTTAATATGTTTAAAAAAAGCTGGATATAAAAGAGTTATTATTAGATGTTTAAAAGAAAATACAGCTAATGAATTTTATCAAAAAATGGGTGGTAAAGTCGTAGAATTAGAGTCTTCTAATGTACATGGTATTGATATAACTGAATGTGTATATGAATTTATTTTTAGGTGATAAGTACTTATAGAGTACTTTTTTTCTCTTCGGTAAAAAAATATTACCAATAAATGTATAAAAAAATCATTGACTTAAAAGATATTGTATATGTTATATTGAAAGTGCAAGAAAAAGAGGGGGTTATGATGAAAGACGATAAAATGCATTTAATTAATAAAATATTTGATAATAAGAAAGTTAGAACAGTCTGGGATAAAGAAAGTGAGAAGTATTATGTTAGTATTATTGATATTATTGAAGTATTAACTGGAAGTGCTAGACCTAGGAAATACTGGAGTGACTTAAAGAAACAATTAACTTCGGAAGGAAGTGAAGTGTCCGAAAAAATCGGACAGTTGAAACTTAAGGCAACTGATGGTAAATATCGTATGACTGATGTTACTGATATAGAAGGAATGTTTAGGGTAATAGAATCTATTCCTAGTAAGAATGACAAATCTATAAAACTCTGAAGAAGCTACTAAAAGACTTGCTGAAAAACATAAATCAGTAATACTTGATGGTAATATTAAAGTAGCCAAAGTAGAAAGAGATGATTATGCAAAAGTAAAAGGGGTTATTATAATTAAAAAAAATATTGACTATAAAGGAAGGAGATGTTTTTAGATGAATGAAATAAAAGAATATACAGAAAAAGATGTTTGATGATATTAAACATATTGATGAGTTTGATAATGAATATTGGTTGGCCAGAGAATTACAAAAGGTACTTGAATATAAAAAGATGGGATAAGTTTAATAATGTAATTAACAATGCAAAAATAGCATGTAAGAAAAGTAATTATGTATGTGAAGAACATTTTTCCCAAGTGGGAAAAATGATAGAGTTAGCAAAAGAAGCTAAAAGAACTATATTAGATTATAAATTATCTCGTTATGCATGTTATTTAATAGTACAAAATGCTGATCCTAAAAAAGAAGTTGTTGCTTTAGGGCAAACTTACTTTGCTATTCAAACTAGAAAGATGGAATTGACAGAAAGAGAGTATTCTAGTTTGACAGAAGAAGAAAAAAGATTTTATCAAAGAAATCTAACAAAGAAAGGAAATTATTCATTAAATATTGCTGCACGAAATGCTGGTGTTAAGAACTTTGATAAATTTCATAATGCTGGATATAAAGGATTATATAATGGTGAAACAGCAGATGATATTGCTAAAAGAAAAAAATTGAGATATCGAGAAGACATATTAGATAATATGGGTAGTGAGGAATTAATTGCTAATCTGTTTAGAATATCACAGACGGAACAAAAATTAAAAAAAGGGAAAATATAAATTCTGAAAGTGAAGCAAACAAAAACTCACTATGAAGTTGGAAGTAAGATAAGAAATACTATTAAAGAATTAGGAGGCACTATGCCAGAAGACTTACCTACACCAGATAAAAAGTTTAAAAAGAACTAGAAAAAAAGAAAATAAGAAATTAAAAAAATTAATGATTATAAATATAATATAAAGTAGTAATAAAGGAGGATATTATGACTAAGAAAAATAGTGGCTATAGGTGGAGGAGAGAATGGAAGATATTTAGGTAATGGTAAATATCGTGAATATGAAACTGAACCTATGGATAAGGAAATAATAAGATTAACAGGTAAAAATAAACCTAATTATTTATTTATGGTTCATGCCCAACCATTTAATAATGCTGTTGAAGAGGGTTATTTTGCAACAATGAAGAAAATATATGGGGATATGTTTGGTTGTAATTGTAGAGATTTAAAAAAAGTACTGAATTAGATAATATAGAAGTAGTAAAAAGGAAAAAATAGCATGGGCTGATATTATTTATGAAGGTGGTGGTGATACTTTTAAAAAAATGATTAACTTATGGAAAAAAACAGGATTTGATAAAGTATTACTTGATGCATATAATGATGGTAAAGTATTATGTGGAATATCTGCTGGAGCAGTGTGTTGGTTTAATTCTTGTAATTCAGACTCTGTAACTAATGATAATGATGTGACTTTTTAGTAGTGTAGATTGTCTAAATTTTTATTGATGCTTACATTACTCCTCATACTGATGAAAAATGGAAGATATGAATCTACTAAAGAAGAATTAAAAAAATATAAAAATAAAGTAGGCATAATGTTAAGTAATTGTTCTTGTATTGAAATAATTGATGATGAATATAGAATAATTACTAGTGAAGTAAAAGCCCATAATATTAAAGAAGCATATGCTTTGAAAGGCTTCTACCAAGATGGTAAATATTATGAAGAAAAAAATTAGAAGTATCTACTGAATTTAAGTCATTATCTAAATTATTAAGTAAAAAAATTAATATAAAAACTATTGACAAATAAAAAAATTAATATAATATATTTAATATGACATTTGCGAAGAAAAAAACCATATATTTAATTGCTCGATGAAACTACATATTTGAAATATGTGGCTTTTTTTGCGTTGTCAGAAAGGATGTGATATTAAAATGTCATTCATCAAAGTTGATAACATAACAAAAACTTTTAAAGTAGCCAAAAGAAATAGTGGACTAAAGGCTGCTTTAAAATCATTTTTCAAAAGAGAATACAAAGAAGTAGAAGCCGTAAAAAATATCTCTTTTGAAATTGAAAAAGGAGAGATAGTGGGCTATATTGGCCCTAATGGAGCAGGGAAAAGTACCACTATCAAAATGCTCTCTGGCATTCTTCTTCCTACTAGTGGAAGCATTAAAATAAATAATTTAGATCCTATTAAAGATCGAAAAAAATATGTATCTAAGATAGGAGTAGTCTTTGGTCAAAGAAGTCAACTTGCTTTTGATATCCCAGCGGAAGATACTTTTGACTTGTTAAGAGATATCTATAAAATAGATAATAATGAGTATCAAAAAGACAAAGAAATATCTAGTAGAACTTTTAGGTATTGAAGAAATAATAAAAAAACCGGTTAGAACACTTTCTTTAGGAGAGAGAATGAGGTGTGAAATAGCATCATCTCTTCTACATAAACCAGAAATATTATTCTTAGATGAACCTACAATAGGATTAGATGCTATATCTAAAAAGATAGTAAGAGACTTTATTAAAAAGATAAATAAAGAAAATAAAGTAACAGTAATTCTTACTACTCATGATATGAATGATATTGAAGCATTGGCTAAGAGAATTATCTTAATTGGTAATGGAGAGATACTATATGATGGAAATATTAAAAACATTAAAAAGTTAAATATGGTAGTTATAAAAAAATATTAAGATATTTACTAAGGATAAAATTGACAATATTAAAGTAAAAGGTGTTATGAAGAAATGTAAGAAGGAAGATAGTTATAATTTTATAATTGATTCTAATATAATAAGTATATCTAATTTCTTAAGTAAACTTACTACTAAATATAATATTGAAGATATTGAAATAGATAATGAAAAGTATTGATGATGTAATACTTAAATTATATGAGGACTATGAATTATGAAATCATATTTAAGTTATTTTTAGATTAAGATTTATAACTAATCTTCAATATCGAATGGAAGCAATAGCGGGTATATGTACTCAAATATTCTTTGCTTTAATATTTATTATGGTATATTTAGCCTTCTACGAAAGTGGTGGTAATGTACCAATGAACTGGCAAGAACTTGTTAACTACCTATGGCTTCATCAGGCATTATTTGCTTTGGTATATCCTTTTGATAGAGAAAGTGAATTACTTAGTATGATTAAGAATGGTAATTTAGCTTATGAGTTGGTAAGACCTCAAGATTTTTATTTTAAATGGTATGTTAAGATGCTAGCTAAAAGGTTAGTAGCAGTTTTACTTAGATTTGTTCCTTTAATAATTCTTGCTATATCATTACCAGAACCATTTCATTTATCTGGTCCTTATTCGATAAATAATTTTATAATATTTATAGTAGCATTAGTATTAGGATTATTCTTAGTTACAGCTTTAAATTTATTTATGCACATTTTAACAATGTTTACTTTAGATGAAAAGGGGGCTATGACTACTTATAGTGTAATTGCAGATATATTTATGGGTGGAACGGTTCCGATACCATTTTTTCCAGCATGGTTAAAACATATAGCGGAATTTCTTCCTTTTAGGTTTATTGGAGACTTTCCCTTTAGAATATATTCTAATAGTATACCATTAGAAGAAGGATATATCCTTATTATTGGTTCTATTATTTGGATAATTATTACAATATCATTAGGATACTTAATATCAAGAGTATCACTTAGAAAGGCTGTGATACAAGGTGGTTAAGTTATATATAGAATCAATGAAACTTAAATTAAAAATCACAGTTAGAATATCGTCTATCATTTATCTTGACTTTTTATTAGCCAAATAGGAGTATTTTTTTACTTATTACTTTATGACAGTCGCTTTATTTCAAAGATTTGATAATATTAAAGGTTTTTACTTTATATGAAGTACTATTATGTTTTTCCATTATTCATTTTGGCTTTGCTTTTAATGAAACATTCTTTAGAGGAGTAGATAAGTTTGATAAATTTATTATTGGTGGCTCTTTAGATAGACTATTAGTAAGACCTAGAGGGGTATTATATCAAGTAATATGTAGTGAAATGGATTTTTGTAAAAAGTAGCTAGAATTATTCAATCATTAATAATATTCTTTATTGCTATAAGTCATTTGAATATAGAATGGAATATTATAAATATATTATTAATAATAGCAATGTTTATATCTTCAATAATATTATTCTTTGGAATATTCTTATTAATGGCTTCCTACTGTTTTATTACTATTCATGGCTTAGAAGTAAGAAATTTATTAACTGATGGTGGTAAACAAATGGCTCAGTATCCAATAGGAATATTTAGAAAAAGGTTTTATATTTATATTTACTTTTATTATTCCATATGCTTCAGTTAATTATTATCCTTTACTTTATCTATTAGGAAAATCTAATAATACATTATATTTATTATCACCATTATTAATAGTAGTATATTTAATACCATGTTTTCTATCTTTTAAAATAGGTTTAAAACATTACAGTAGTACAGGTTCATAGGAGGTGTTTATGAAAGATGTATTAGTAGATACTGATGGATTTAATCAGTATTATGAAGAATTAAATAGATTGAAAGATATAAGTTTATCTATTGCCAGCATAGGAAGTGAGTCCTATGCTGATGCAGTAGGAGATGGATGGCATGATAATTTTTGCTTTTGAAGATACCATGAGAGAAAGTAGAAAGATTGCTTCAAGAATAAATAAAATGTTAGAGGATGAAAAAAATATTTAAAAAAATAGTAGATAAAAAAAAGTAATTCTGATGATATAATAGATATAGGAGATATTCTTAAAATAAAAAGTTATATATGATATAGATGATATAGAAGAATATACTGTTAAATTAACTGGTAAATATATGATAGATAATAATGCTAAGATTAAAGAAATATCATTAAATAGTCCAATAGGAAGAAGTATATATTTAAAGAATATTAATGATGATGATACTCATTATTATGTTAATGATAAAAAGATAAGTATAAAAATAATAAATAAGATTTTTATGATAGAGACTAGAATAGGCTCTATCATACCACGGAAGACTACAGGCTGAAGTGGAAAAGGAGATATAATGAAAATAATTGAATATGAAGATAGATATTTAGAAGATGTAAAGGATTTACTAGTAGAACTAGAAGAATATATTCTTAGTATTGATGAAGATAATCTAGATCAGTTACATCCTGAATATCGTGATAAGATGGCTATGTTAGATTTAGAAGAAGTAAATAATAATAATGGCAAATGTTATTTAGCAATAGATAATGATGTAGTAGTAGGTTTAATAATGGGATGTTTAAGGTGTTATGATGAATATGATTATTTAGATTATAAATGTCCTAAATGTGGTGAAGTAACAGAGTTAGTAGTATCTAAGAAAGTAAGAAGTAGTGGTATTGGTACTTTACTTATGAATAAAATAGAAGAGTATTTTTAAAAAGTATCGGCTGTGAATATATTTCTATTGAAGTTTTTGCTTATAATAAAATGGGAATTAACTTCTACGAAAAACATGGTTATCATACTAGAGGTTTAATTGATATTAAGAAAATAAATTGAGGTAATGTTATGAAGTTAGAAGATTTAAAGTGTGTAGATAATAATATTAATTTAGATAAATATATAGAATATCGTGAATATACTAAAAGTAATATGCAGTATCCTGAGTGGTTAGGAGACTTCACTAAGGAAGATTTAAAAGAATTACTTGATAATGGAACTAAAATATGGTTATATTATTTAAATAATGACTTTGTATGTTCTATGATGAGTATTCCTTCTAATGAAGAAGATATGATAAAAATTTGATTTAGATTTAGATTATAAAGAAGTTATTGATTATGGACCAATGTTTGTTAATCCTAAGTATGTCGGTAATAATCTTCAGTATCAAATGTTAAAATATCTAGATGAATATGTTAAAAAGTAAAAAGTTATAAGATTGCTATTGGGACTGTTCATCCAGATAATATATATTCTATTAATAATTTAATTAAAGATGGTTTTATTTTAACTGGTAGTAGAAGTTTTTAAAAAGGGGTCCAAGGAATATTTATGTAAAGAAGTTAATTAACAAATAGTATTTTTATATTGACATCATTATGTATTTATATTATCATAAACGATAAGACAATGATAAAAGAGATATATCTTTTTAGAGATCAAAGAAAGGATGATATAATGAACAATATAATGGTAAGTGATAATATAAAGATAGAAAATATGATATATGAAATTAGAGGTAAAAAAAAGTAATGTTAGATTCTGATTTGGCTAAACTCTATAATGTAGAAACAAAAAAAGAATAAATGAAGCAGTTAAAAAAATAATATAGAAAAAGTTTCCCGAAAGATATTGCTTTAAACTTTCTGATAAAGAAACAAACAACTTGAGGTCGAAAAATTCGACCTCAAAAATAAATGGTCACGGAGGAAGAAGATATAATCAGAGAGTATTTACTGAGCAAGGTGTATATATGCTTGCTACTATTTTAAAGAGCAAGCTTGCAACTTCTATAACAATTGCAATAATGGATGCATTCGTAGCAATGAAAAGTATAATAAATACTTCATTAATAGAACAGAAGTATTTTAATGAATTAACTATAAAAAAATACAGAAGATATAAAATTATTACAAGAATCTTTTGATAAATTAAATACAAAAGAAAGTAATAACCATATTTTTTATGAAGGACAGATATATGATGCATATTCATTACTTATAGATATATTATCTAAAAGCAAAAAAAGAAATAATTATAATAGATAATTATGCTGGTAAAAAAATTATTTGATATTATTAGAAATATTAATGTAAAAGTAAAAAAATATACAGAAAATATAGATAATATTTCTAAAGAGAAGTATGAAAAAAACAATATAGTAATATAGAAATAATAAGTACTAATATATTTCATGATTGGTTTGTTATAATAGATAATAAAGTGTTATATCATTCTGGTGCTTCATTTAAAGATTTAGGTAAAAAGTGTTTTGCTATTACTAAGATAGTAGATAATAATATATTAGAAGAATTATTAGATAAACTAAAAAATGTTATGATGAAGACTAAAGTAGGCTTCATCATACCACGGAAGACTATAGGCTGAAGTGACATATAAAAAAATAAATGTAACAAGAAAAGGTTGACATACATAAAATAATATGGTATATTTAATTTGAATTTAAAGAGAGAGGAGTGAAAAATCATGAAGATGATGACTTTAAGTTTAAAAAGATTTTTAATAGTGATAGAGTAGTTTTTAAAGAAAAAGTGAGATTCTTCTATGTTTTTTTCACATACTTTGTAATAAGTAAAAAAATAATTAATTATATTAAATTGGAACTACTTTATAAATAAGTAGTTCTTTTATTTGGAGGTGGAAATATGAAGAGTATAAAAAGAATTTAAACCTCTATTAAAAATTAGTTAAAGAAGATTTAAGTAAATTAATATTTGCTAGTATAATTATATTTATGTCTGGAATATGTGAGGTCTTTACTGGTTACCTAAATGGTAAAGTAGTAGAGTTTATTACTATACTTGATATAAAGAATGCCTTAATATTCCTAGGAATATATTTTGTATTAGAAATAACAATGGATGGAATAGTACTACATTATGCTAATTCTATATTATATAAAGAAGAGAGTAAGTTAACTAGAAAGTTAGGATTTTATACTTATAAGAAAGCATTATGTTTACCCTCAGTTGCTTATGAAAAGATGTCATCAGGAGAAATAATAAACAGAATAACAAGTGATGCTGATACTTTAAGTTTTGCTTTTGGTAGATTACTTAATATGATATCATCACTAGTGGCATCAATAATTGTCATAATCTATATTTTTATCAATTCTTGGATAGTAGGAGTAGAAATACTACTTATAGTTTCAATATTATTCTTAATATTAAAGAAATATAATCCATTACTAAAAAGATATACATAAAGAAAGAAGAAAAGAACAAGATAAGTTTACTTCATTAACTACTGAATCAATTAGAGGTATAAGAGAAATAAAAAAACATTAGGAATTAAAAAAATAACCTAATTAGTGATATGACTAGTATCATAAAAAGATATATATAATAAATCTAGTAAAGAGATTGATATTCAGAAGAGTTTTTAATATAAAGACTAGACTATTAAAATCAATATTAGAATGCTCAGTATTTGCTACTTGTGTTATATTATTATATTATAAGATGATTAGTTTAACTTTCTTTTATTGCTATGACTTATTATGTATATAGGTTTACTTGGTTAATAGAGAATATTAATGACTTAACTCAGACATATCAGAAGGTTAGTGTATCTATATCAAGAGTAAATGATATATTAGAGAATAGATTATATAAAGATGAAGAGTTTGGTAATAAGAAGTTAGTTAATGTTAAAGGGGTAATTGAATTTAAAGATGTTAATTTTAATTATCCTGATGAGGGTAATATATTAAATAATTTTAATATAAAGATAGAACCTAATAAGAAGATTGCTGTAGTAGGAGCTTCTGGTCAGGGTAAGAGTACGTTATTTAATTTAATTACTAGAATATTTGATATCTCTAGTGGGGAGATATTGTTAGATGGTATTAATATTAAAGATTTAAGTGAAGAAGATTTAAGACGTCATATATCGATAATCAGACAAGAACCATTCGTCTTTAATAGAACAATTAAAGAAAAACTTTGAGTTAATCAATAAGAATATTTCTCTTAAGGAAATAAGAAAGTATTGTAAGATGGCTTATTTAGATGACTACATTATGACACTACCTAAAACATACGATACTATTCTTGGAGAATCTGGTATTAATTTATCTGGTGGTCAAAAACAAAGACTATCTATTGCTAGAACTTTATCTAAAAGGTAGTGAAGTAATTTTATTTGATGAAGCTACTTCAGCTTTAGATAATAATTCGCAAGATTATATTAAGAAGACTATTGATAATTTGGTTAATGATCATACTATTGTAATAGTGGCTCATAGATTATCTACAATCATTGATGCTGATATCATTCATGTTGTTGATGGTGGTAAGGTAATAGCAACAGGAACACATAAGGAATTATTAAATAGTAGTAAGATATATAGAAATCTTTATGAGACTGAATCTTTAAATTCATAATTGCCTATGAAGCCTTAAGTTAATCTTAAGTCTTCATTAGGTATCATAGAGCCTGTAGTCTCTATGATAAAATATATTTTTAAGAAGTATTTAGAAGAATACTTTAATATAAATGTTAATCGCTTCCGAGTGGTGCGAGTAATAAATGATCTCGGTTGTAAATGTTAGGACCTATATGAGAATATTATAATACACTAAAAGAAACTATTAAATATTTTTACAAAAAGTGTAATAAATGATTGACAAAACATAAAAATAAATTATATAGTTATAACAAGTGAGGAGATATATAAAGCTATCTCGGGATAAAACCTACACGTATTTTATAATTAATAAAATCCGGAGTCACTATTCTTATATGGAATAGTTGCCTTCGGTTTTTTCTATATGTGATATTAATAAAAGAAAGGAAGTAGATAAAATGATTAAGTTTAGTGAAGAAGAAGGATTTATTAAGGCTCATGGTATTAAATTTAGAGAAGGACAAGATAAAAATATTAAGTTACCTAAGGTAGCAGTGGGAGTATTTTCTAGACATTTATTTGATGATGTTATAGAAAAATATAGTGCCCTTGAAGTTGGATATTTTTCATGTGCTAATATGGAAAGGAATATTTATATAATAAAATACAAAAGACATCGAAATAGTTTTTCTTTATGGCAGGAGTAAGTGGTCCTTGGATTGCCGGCGATATTGAAGAATTATATTCTGCTGGTGTTCAAAAAGTTATTATTTTTGGAAACTGCGGAGTACTTGATTCTAAAATAGAAGATTGTAGTATTATAATTCCTACTAAAGGATTTAGAGATGAAGGAACCAGTTATCATTATGTTTCACCTAGTGAAACAATACAAATTAATCCTGATTATAAAGAAGATTTTTATTAAGATATTAAACGAATATAATTTTTGTTTATACTGAAGGATTTACTTGGACGACTGATGCCTTCTATCGAGAAACAAAAGATAAAATGAAATATTTTAAAGATAATGGAGCAGTCTGTGTAGAAATGGAAGGTACAGTAATTGCTTCGGTTTGTCAAAGATTAAATATGAAATATTTTTACTTTTTTTACTATGCCGGAGATAATCTAGATAGTACTGTATGGGACAAAAGAAGTCTAGAAGGTCTTATAAATTTTTGATAAGAAAAAAAGAAGTATTATTACTTGCTCTAGAATTAGCAGTAATCTTAAATGAAGATAAATATTAAAAGAAAGGAAGTGGATAAGATGAATAGATTAATATTGTCAGAATATGATAATAGTATTGTTAGTTTAGCATCTAGTATTAGAAGATATTTTGAACTTGATGTCTATCATAACACTTTAGATGATATTGATAAAATATTAGAAGAATATAAACCAAGAAATATAGTTGTTTTTATTGTTTTGATGGAATGGGATCAAGATTAATAAAAAAATTATTAGGAGAAAATAGTTTTTCTATATAGAAATATGTTAAAAAGAAATATCTTCAGTAGTACCTTCTACTACAACTGCTTCAACAACATCAATGCTTACTGGTCTTACACCAGTAGAACATGGTTGGCTTGCTTGGGACTTATATTTTAAAAAAGAAAATAAAATAGTAACAATGTTTACTAATAAGATTAAAGATACTGATATAGATGCTGATAGTGTATCATTAGCTAGAAAAATATTTTTCCGTATAAAAAAATATTTGTGAATTAATAAATGAAAAAAAGGCAAATATTATTCAAAAAAATAATTGCTCCATTTAATGAAAAATAAATATGAAGATATCGATGATATGATAAGTAAAATTAAAAGTAGTTTAAATGTTAAAGATAAAAATTATATTTATGTATATAATCCTGAACCAGATACTACTATGCATATTACTGGTACTGATAGTAAAGAGACTAGAGATTATTTTGAGTTGATTAATAAAAAAGTAGAAGAATTATATAATACTATATCTGATGATACATTACTTATTGTAGTAGCAGATCATGGTCATATTAATTGTTATACTATTATATTAGAAGATTATAAAGATATATTTGATACACTTGATGGAGATGTCTTTTTTTGAAGGAAGATTATGTAGTTTTAAAATCAAAGATGGTAGAGAGGAAGAATTTGTTTATCTATTTAATAAATATTTTTAGTAATTATTTTTGTATTAATGACTAAAGAAGAACTTATTAATAGTAAGTTATTAGGTAATGGTACTGAACATAAATACTTTAGAGATTCACTAGGAGATTATTTTTGCTTTTAGCCTATAGTAATAAATGTTTCAAGTATAGAAATGTAGGTCATATTCATAAGTCAACTCATGCGGGTTTTTACTGAAGATGAGATGAAGATACCATTAATAGTTTTAAATAAGTGTAAAGTTAAGAGAAAGTAGGTGATGTTATGATAATATTGTTTAGTGGTTGTGATAAAGTAAAGGGATTTAATTCTAGAATAAAAGAAGTTATAAATAAAGAATTAGATAGATATAATAGTATGGTTATTATTTGTGCTAGTGATGATTATAGTAAGAATGATACTTTAATAGATGGTACTAGTGATAAAATAGGTATAAGAAGTATGTTTAATAGTATTAAAGAATTTCATTTAATAGATGAAAGGACTTCTATTAACGATATGATAAATATAATAAAGAAAGTAGATATTATATATTTATTTGGAGGTAATCCTTTAATACAATTAGATATAATAAAAAGAATAGATTATAAAGAATTATTTAAAGATAAAATCTTACTTGGTATGTCTGCGGGTAGTATGAACTTAGGTAAGATAGGGTATTATTCTAAAGATGATGATTATGATAAGACATTCTTCTATGAAGGATTAGGTTTTACTGATATAACGATTGATCCTCATTTTGATATTAATAATAGAAAGCAAGTAAATGAAATAGTTAATAGTTCTTATAAACATAGAATAATAGGTTTACCTAATGATTCTTGTATAGTAATAAAAAGATAATGAAATATATTATATTAATAATTATTTTTGTAGTAGAAGATGGTAAAAATTGAAGAAAGAAAAAGGAGATGATTTATATGAAGAATATAGGAACAGTAGAGTTAGAATCAAATAGACTTCTATTTAGAAAAGCAAGTACTAGTGATTCTAATGCTATGTTTAATAATTGGGCTAATGATAAAGAGGTAACTAAGTATTTAAGATGGGATGCTTATGAAAAAGAAGAAGATACTATAAAATTTCTTAATTATTTAGAGAATAGTTATAAGGAAGATAATTTTTATAACTGGATGGTAATACCAAAAGAGGAAGGAGTTCCTATTGGAACAATTGGGGCAGTAGATATTGATGTTAATAATAATACTGTAGAAATAGGACACTGCTACGGAAGAAGTTTTTGGAATAAAGGATATGGTACTGAGGCTTTAACTAGAATAATAAAGTTCTTTTTCGAAGAAGTAGAGGTAGAAACTATATATGCTTATTATGTAGATGGAAACTCCGCTAGCGGAAAAGTATTAGAAAAAAAGTAGGAATGAAGTATGAAGGTATTCTTAGAAAAAAAGAGTATATGATAAAGTTACTAAAAAAAGCAAGCAGATTTAATTAGTTATTCTATTACTCGTGATGATTATTTTTAAATAAACTATAAAATGTTTACTTTTGATAATATATCATGATAAAAATGATATTATGAATGGAGGTAAGTATGAAAAATTAATTATATGTTTAGTAGAATAGATAGAGATAAAGGGTTTAATGATAATCAAAAGAAGTATATTAATGAAGATATTAAGAATAATATGTCTATTACTTTTTATAGCTAGTTTATTTGATGAATATGAAAGAAATGATACTCAGGTTAAAGAAATTATTAATGTATTTAAAAAAATATAGATATTAATTTTTAAAGAAGTACATTTAATAGATAATAGAGTATCTAAAGAAGATGCTTATAAATATATAGAAAAACAGATATAGTTTATTTAATGGGTGGTAGTCCAGAATTAGAAATGAAATCTATTATAGAATATAACTTATTTAATATATTAAGGAATAGAAATGGTATTACTATTGGTACTAGTGCAGGTGCTATGAATCAAACAGATAGAGTAATATATAAAGATGATTTTTAAAAAAACTATGAATTAGTAGATTATCAAGGACTTGGTTTTATTGATTTAGATATATATCCTCACTTTGATATTGATAATAAAGAATATATGGACGAAGTATTTGAAGTTAGTAAATATACTAGAATAATAGGATTACCTAATGAATCATTTATTAGGGTAAAAAGATAGTGATATAGATTTTGTAGGTAAGTATTATTTTTATAGAGAATGGTATAATGGAATAAAAATATTATGATAGAGACTATTATAGAGGCTCTATCATACCACGGAAGACTATAGGCTGAAGTGGAAAAGAAGGAAAATATGAAAGAAATAGTAGATGAAAAGAATAATAAAATAATAGGTAATGTTAATTTAGATAATTCTAAAGTAAAGTTTATAGGTAGTAATAATGTTTTTATATATCAATGATGAAATAACTTTAGTTAATTCTAGTATAGAATTTAGAGGAGATAATTCACTAGTATATTTATGTAAAACAACAGAAAAAAAATAACTGTAGATATAAAACTATATAATAATTCCACTATTTACTTTGGAAAGAATATTTGGATAAATAAAGGGGTTAAAAATAGTTATATCTGAACAAACTAATTTGTTTATTGGTAAAAAAATTGTATGATAGCTCCTGAATGTTGTTTTTAGAAGTGCAGATCCACATATAATATATGATATTAATACTAAGAAAAAGAATAAATCAAAGTAAAAAGTATTTTTTTATTGGTGATCATGTTTGGATTGGTCAAGGAATAATGGTATTAAAGAATGCTATGGTAGGATCGGGAGCAGTTATTGGAGCTAAAAAGTTTAATAACAAATAAAAAAAATATAATTCAAATACTATATATGGTGGAAGTCCTGCTAAAAAAAGATAAAAGAAGGTATATTCTTTATTCATGATGATTGTCATAGATTCTTAGATGAAGATATTGAAAAAAATATGAGTATAATGATACCGATAAATATATTTATAATAGAGATAGTACTACTACTGAATTTGAGGATATTGAGAATAATTTAAGAGGTACTTCTATTAAAGATAGAATTGATTATTTAGATAAGATTACTTTTAAATAATGATAAGAATAGATTTTATATTGGTGATTAGATAATAAGTAGTTGAAAGGTTGGTGTTATAATGAAGATTATATTTATTTCAGATATACATGGAATAACTAATAATTTGAATGTAATAGATAAAGTAATGGAAGAAGATAATATTGATATGTTGGTATGTTTAGGTGATCTATATTATACTGGTCCAACTTATAGTAATAAATATAATATTAATAGTAGTGAAGTACTTGAATTTTTAACAAAATACCAAAGTAAATTAATTTGTATGATGGGAAATTGTGATTCTTCGGTGGATATTAAAGCGAGCGATTTTCCTATTTGTGAAGGAATATCTTTAATTAATACTGATGGGTTGGATATATATATTACTCATGGAAATAAGTATAATTTTTGGAATATGATAGAAAATTTAATCGTAACGGAATATTAGTTTATGGTCATGAACACATTCCTTATATTAAGAAGAAAGAAAATATGATTTATATAAATGTAGGATCGATATCATTACCAAGAAATGATAACAAACCAACATATGCTATTTATGATAAAAAGAAATTTACTATCTATGATGTTGAGGGCAATATAGTCGATAGTATAGAATTGTAGGTGAAAAAATGAAAACAGAACTTATATATTTTGTTCATGGTACTACTTATGATAATGCTAGTAAAAGGTGTTCTGGCTGGAAACAAGTAGAACTTAATGAACTTGGAAAAAGAACAAGCTCTTAATTTAGGAAATGTTAATAAAGATATTAAGTTTGATGTTATATTTACATCAGATTTAATAAGAGCAATAGATAGTGCTAATATTGCTTTTCCTAATGTTAAGAAAATTCAAGATAAAAGATTAAGAGAATGTAATTATGGAGATTTAGATGGTGAAGATAAGAACTTAATTGTCTATGAAAAATCATATTGATGTACCATTTCCTAATGGTGAGTCTTTAAAAGATGTTGAAGTAAGAGTACAAAGTTTTATTAATGATATACTAAAAAGAATATAAAAGGTAAAAACAATAGGTATTGTAGCACATAGGGCTCCTCAGCTGGCATTTGAGGTTATTACGAAAAATATAAGCTGGGAGACTGCAAATGAAAATGACTGGCGTAAAACAGGTGATTGGAAGCCAGGATGGAAATATGAAATTGATTAAGAAATAGGATTTAATATCATGACGAGTTTAGAAAGAGAAGAGGTAAGAAAATGAAATATTTAGGCTCAAGAATGTTAGAAACAGACAGGTTAATTTTAAGACCTACTAAAGAAGAAGATTTAAAAAGTTATTTGGAGTATTCTATGTGATGAGAGAGTGGCAAAAAAATTATCTTGTAGGAAAATTTAATTATGATTGGGAAAAAAAGAGAAAAAGTATGGCAATATAAAAAAATTAGAAAAAGCAAATAATGAAGATGTATTTCAATGGTCAATAATATTAAAATCAGAAAATAAATGTATTGGTCAGGCTAGCTGTCAAAAAAGTCATGATGAATTTGGTAATGAAAATAGTGATAATATAAGAGATGTTGGTTGGTTTTTAGATTCTAATTATCATGGTATGGGATATGGCAGTGAGGTTGCTAAGGCAGTACTTGATTATATGTTTAAAGAAGTACAAATTGATAAAATAGAAACTTGTGTTGCTACTGATAACATAGCATCTTGGATAGTGATTGAAAAGTTAGGTTTTCATAGAACTAATAAAATAAAAAAAGTTAAGTATACTATTTTAACTGAAGAAGTAGATTGTTACTGCTACGAAATAACAAGA
Organism: Bacilli bacterium; assembly: GCA_022009835.1. GTDB lineage: Bacteria > Bacillota_I > Bacilli_A > RF39 > UBA660 > CAG-302. The sequence goes on from CP091726.1 coordinate 698,603, forward strand.
GAAGAATATTTGAATTTGGAGAGTGAATAATGATAAAGCCAGCAAGATTAAAAAAAGGGGATATGGTAGCAATTGTTAGTCTTTCAAGTGGAACAGCAGGAGATGAAATGTTTAAACATAGATACGAGCAAGGAAAAAAAAGAATTGAAGAAGTATTTGGCTTAAAAACTATTACCATGCCTAATGCATTAAAAGGAAGTGAGTATTTAACTAAACATCCAGAAGCAAGAGCAAATGATCTTATGGATGCATTAAAAGATGAGAATATCAAAGGTATTATCTGTAATATTGGTGGTGCTGATACCATAAGATTATTACCATATATAGATTTTTGATGTAATTAAAAAAATAATCCTAAAAATATTTATGGGATATTCAGATACAACTGTGAATCATTTTATGATGTACAAAGCTGGAGTTACATCCTATTATGGCCCTTGTGTAATGTGTCAATTTGCTGAAAATTATGAAATGCACAATTATACAAAAAAATACATTGAAGAAGTTTTATTTGATAATAAAAAAAGATATTACTATTACTTCTAGCCCAGAGTGGACAAGTGAATTTTTGGATTGGAGTAATGAAGAATATGATTCACAAAAAAGAAAAATGTCTCTTGAGGAACATGGCTATGAAATAATTCAAGGCACTGGTAGTTTTGAAGGGGAGTTATTAGGAGGATGCTTAGATGTATTTCCAATGTTTGTTGGTACATCAATTTGGCCACAAAAGGAAGAATGGAAAAATAAAATATTATTTTTGGAAACGAGTGAAGATGAAGTGTCACCGGATTATGTTGAATATTATTTAAGAAACCTAATAGCACAAGGGATTATTGATGAAATTAATGGTATACTTATTGGTAAACCTCAAAATGAGATATATTACAATGAGTATAAAGAAGTATATAAGAGATTGATATGTGAGGAGGCTGGAAGACCAGATTTGCCAATTTTATATAATGTTAACATTGGTCATACAGATCCAATCTGTATATTACCATTAGGACAAAAAATTAAAGTAGATTTAAATAAAAAAGAAATAATTTTTATTGGTACACCAATGAGTGATTAAAATGAAGTATTAAATATATTTAAATCAAATATGGAAAGTCTTGTAAAAATATATGTAGTTTTTTTATTGATTCTAAATGAAATTTGTACTCTAACACATAGAGTACTTTTTTTCTTATACCAAATTGTGACATTTTTGTATAAATTAACTAGATTTTTTTATTATAAAATCTGCTAAAAATAAAGAAGTAGGATGTGAAATATATGTATTTAAAAAGAAATAAAAGCCTATGGATTTAAGTCATTTGCAGATAAAACATCCATAGAATTTGGTAAAAATATTAATGGTATAGTAGGACCTAATGGATCAGGAAAATCTAATATAGTAGATGCCGTAAGATGGGTACTAGGAGAACAGTCAATGAAGAGTCTTAGAGGAGATACTTCTCTAGATGTAATCTTTTCTGGTAGTGAAAGTAGAAAACCTCTTAATAGTGCATCAGTTACTTTAGTATTTGATAATACTGATCGTAGTCTTCCAATCGATTATAGTGAAGTATCAATAAAGAGAATGGCTTTTCGAACAGGAGAAAATGAATACTATATTAATAATGAAAGAGTAAGATTAAAAGATATTACTGAGCTTTTAACTGATAGTGGAACTGCGAAAGAAAGTTTTAATATTATCAGTCAGGGTAAAATAGATGAAATATTATCAAATAAACCAGAAGATCGAAGAATAATATTTGAAGAGGCTGCTGGAGTTTTAAAATATAAGAGAAGAAAAGAAGAAGCAATTAGAAAACTAGATCGAACTAACCAAAATCTAAATAGAGTAAATGACATCATAAATGAATTAAATAGTAGTATAATCCCTCTTGAAGAAGCCAGCATAAAAGCAAAAAAATATATTGAATATAAAGATAGGTTATCTAATATTGAAGTAGCAGTTATAGCTAAAGAAATTAAGGATCTAAATTTTGAATATCAAGAAGGCAAAAAAAGAATTGAAGAACTTCAAAATGAAATAACTTCAGCAGCAGCAGGTACTAGTACTTATGATATAGATATACTTAAATATAAAGACAAATTAAAAAGAAGCAAGAGAAAATATTAATAAAAAGTCAAATATCCCTAATAGACTTAACTAAAAAAAGAAGAAAAAAAATAACTTCAGACATCAGATTATTACAAGAAAGAAACAAATATAAAGGAGAAACATCTCTTATTAGTAATAATATTATTACCTTAAAAAGAAGAAATACTTAGTATTAAAAACTAAACTTACTAATTATCATAATGATATTGAAATACTAGATAATAAAATAAATAATATTAATAATAACATCAATGAATCAAAAAAATAAAATCGACAATCTAATAAATAAAAAAAGAATAATATTAATGCTATCATAACTAAAAAAAATAATAGAGATATTGATAGTAGTACTTATAAAATAGATTACTTAGAGAATAATCTTAATAATAATTTATCAGTACCTAAACAAATTAAGAGTATTTTAGATAATCCTAAATTTAATGGTATTTATAATGTTATATCTTCTTTAATTGAAGTACCTTCTAAATATAGTGTATGTATAAATACTGCTTTAGGAGGAGCATCTTCATATCTAGTAGTAGACACCCCAAATACTGCTAAAGAGTTAATTTATTACTTAAAGAATAATAATTTAGGTAGGGCAACCTTCTACCCATTATCCGTTATTACAGGAAGATATATTGATGATAGTACTTTAAATACTATCAAAAATGAAGATGGCTATATTGGTATTGCTTCAGAACTAGTTAGTTATGATAATAAGTATAGTAATATTATTAGTAATGTTTTTAGGTAACATTATTATCGTTGATACTATTGAAATGGCTAATATTATCAGTAGTAAAATAAATAAAAAGTATAAAATAGTAACTTTAGATGGTCAAGTTATTAATGTAGGAGGTTCACTAACTGGAGGTAGTCAGACAAAGAGTGTTAGTCCGATATCTATCAAATATGAAATAGAAGAGGAAACTAAAAAGCAAACTATCTTAACTAACAAAAAAATAAAGAACTATTAAAAGAAATAGATACTATTGATAAAGAAATAAATACCCATAATAGTAGTTTATATAAATATAAAGAAGAAAGAATAGAATTCTTTAGTAAGAAAGAGATGGCTACTAATGATATGACCTTAATAAATGCTACTTTTAGAGGCTAAGGAGAGAGAATTAAAAAGATTTAACTAATATATCAAATAATGAAAGTGAAGAAGATAATCTTATAAATGCTTTATATAAAGTAAAAAGAAGAAATATCGGAATTAAATAAAAAAATATAGCATTACTTAAAGAAAATGAAAACAAATATAACGATACTATTAATGAACTAGAAGTTACTAGAAATCAAAGTAATAGTCTTACTAGTAAGAAAGAGAGAGAACTTAATAATCTAAACATTACTATCAATAGAATTGATGTAAAACTAGATAATTTATTAGCGGGACTTACTAATGATTATAATATGACCTATGAATTTGCTAGTGAAAATTATAAATTAGATATGGATATCGATGAAGCTAAAAAAGAAGTATTAAAACTAAAAGACAATATATCAATTCTTGGTAATGTTAATTTGGATGCTCCCGAAGAGTATGAGAGACAAAAAGAAAGATATGACTTTCTAAATAATCAAAGAAATGATTTACTAGCGGCTGAAAATACTTTATATGATATTATTAAAGAGATGGATGCTGTTATGAAAGATAAGTTCTTAGAGACATTTGAAAAAAAGTAAAAGTTGAATTTAAGAATGTCTATGGAGAACTATTTAAAGGTGGAAGAGCAGAATTATCACTAACTGAACCAGATAATATATTAGAGACTGGTATTGAGATTAAGGCTGAGCCTCCTGGTAAAAAATTACAAAGTATTAGTTTATTATCTGGTGGAGAGAAAACTTTCACTGCTATTTCGTTATTATTTGCAATACTAAATATTAGACCGGTACCTTTTTGTTTATTTGATGAGGTTGAAGCTGCTTTGGATGATGCAAATGTTGAGGCTTTTGGTAAATACTTAGATAAGTATAGGGATAACACACAGTTTATTATTATTACTCATAAGAAGAAAAACAATGGAGTATGCTGATATATTATACGGTATTACGATGGAAGAGTCTGGTGTAAGTAAGATTGTATCTGTTAAGTTAGAAGATATTAAGAAAGATTAAAATAAGTCTTTCTTTTTCTCTATCCCTTTCAACCATAAACAAGTTTATGTTGTTCAGGGTATGAGGAAGCCTTTTTATAAAAGTCTTCCTCATAAACAATTTGGGTATTGTATTTATCTTCAGTCTATGATATATTTAATATGTAAGGTAAAGAGAGGAGGAACCCTTCATGAGTATAATAAATAGGTTATCAATAATTAACTGTCAGTTAACCCAGAATTATAGAGTGGGGGGGGGTATATCTAACCTTATAAATAAAAGAAGTATTGATAAAATAAATAAAGACTATGAAATAACTAATAGAAATATTAGTGATTTTTCGTAGTCTTTTTTGTATTTGTAGTGGAGGTAACAATATGAAGAAAAAAATATCAATTAAAACATTATATTTATTAGGTATTATAACCATAGGACTAATATTTCTAGGAGTGGGGTCTACTTATGCTATGTTTACTAGTACTATTGAAATAAAGGATCCTATAACTATTTATGCTACTCTAAGTAGTGAAAGTGATATAATTGAAACAATAGATATTGAAATAGAGCCTAATGATATCAGGGTAGCAGTAATAAATCTAAACAATACAAGTAATACTACTTTAAATTATGCTTCATTCTATATAACTGAGAGTAGTGATATTGAAGTAGGAGTAACACATAATTTTACTGATACTGCTGTTCCTACTGGAAGTATAGAAAATGGTACTACTAAAAAAGTATATATTCAAGTAAAAAATAATGGTAGTAGTACTACTAATGTAACTATTGGTATATTATCTAATTCGGGTAATATTATAAAATCAGATAATATGATTTTAATAAATGATACTAATATTGATACTACATCTCCAACATTATTAATAACAGGTCAAGATATGATAGTAAAAGATGGTTTAATAAGATACTATGATGGCAATAATAATTCAGGCTATTCACATTCATCAAATACCACTACATGGAAAGATTTATCAGGTAATTATGATGGGGCTTTGATAAATACAAGTTGGGATACTACATCGGCAGATTTTAATGGAAATGATAGTTATGCTACATTGGGAGAATTACCTGAATTAACCACTATAACTATGGAAGCTACAATTATTATAAATGACTTTAATATGACTTATCCGAATATTTTTAATAATGTATCTGCTACTGGAACAGCGTTGTATTTTGCTGCGGATCATAAACCAAGGTTTAGATTGTATGATGGAACAACCAAAGTAAATGTAACAAGTGATGAAACTTTGGATACAGGTGTGTTGCACACTATAACGGCTACTTATGATGGAACGACAGCAAAAATATATATAGATGGAATGGTAACTAAATCATATGCTATTGCTAATGCAGTAATATCACCAAACACAGCAAAAGAAATGATAATTGGGAGAAATCCCAACACAGATGGCTGGTTAAATGCAAAGATTTATTCGGCAAGAATATACAATAGGGCTCTTACTGAAACGGAAATAAAACAAAATATGAATGCTGATCGTATATCAGCTAAAAGTGCTTCATCAGATGTAAATGGAACATATACTTTTATTTCAAATAAAAGATTAAGTAATTTTACTACCGATAGCATAACATTAACAAATGGAACTAAAGGGACATTTACTAAAGTTAATGATAAAAAATATAATCTAAATATATCTGGAGTAGCGGTTTCATCAACCCTTGGTGTAGATATATCTGAAAATATTTTTTTACCGATATAAGTGGTAACAATAATAATGCTTTAACACTTTCAAGATATAGAGATGGAACAGGACCAAGTGTAACTATAACAAAAGATACCAGTACTTCAAGAACGGTAACTTATACATTTACCTTTCATGAATATACATATAATTTTACCTCTGATGATATAACTATAAGTGAAGGAACTAAAGGAGCGTTTACTAAAATTAATCAAAAAAATATACACTAGTAGTAACTCATGCTTCTGATGGAAGTAAGACTATAACAGTAAAAGCAAATAGTTGTAATGATAGATTTGGTAATTTAAATGCTGCTAAAAGTTTTACTCATGCAATAAATACAGATTCAAAGAAACCAACAATTACCAATATATCTGCTAAAGCAGCAATAAATAGTAATACTATAACAGCAACACTAAAAGATAACACAGCATTAGCAGGATATGCTATAACCACGTCTTCAACCAATAGTTGCAGTGGAACTGCTCCAACAAGTTGGACATCAATTAGCGGAACAACTTATAATTTAAGCAAAAAAGTAACTACATATGGAAATCACTATATATGGACAAAAGATGCTTCAGGTAATACAAATTGTACAAGTAAAACAATATATAAGATAACATATACTACTACAGAAACAGATACTTGTAAAATAAATTCTGCTACCGTTACTGAAAAGTCTGGCACCATTAAACTTTTAATAAATGCAACATGTGCTTGTGAAGCACAAGGAACTTGTAAAGAAGGTACAGATAATGGGACAGATAGTGCTAGAGCGCAATTGAGATTATACATATATGGTTCAACCACATCAACATATAATCTAGGAGATATTACTGGTAGAGGATTTTTTAGAAATGTATTTACAATGGATGCAAATGGAAATAAAATCGAGGCTTCAACATGGTCAACAGTTACAGCATATAGTAAAGGATTAATTAGAACCACTGTTGGAAGTGGAAGAACTTCAACAGTCAACGAAGTTTCAACAATTGTATCAAAAATAGTAGCGGATTCAACAACTATTTATGATGGTGGATTTGTAAATTATTAATAAAATGCATAATATAAAGAAGGTACTAGTTATCTTCTTTTTCATATTATAATAATAAATATACAAAAAAACCATATTTCACTTTTTATTTTTTTAAAAATAAATATGATATTATATATATGGTGATTAAAATGAATAGAGTATTTGTAAGTATAGGACCAATAAATATCTATTGGTATTCAGTATTAATAATAAGTGCTATCCTAATAGGAATTCATTTTTCTGGTAAAGTAGCCGAAAAAAACGGATTAGGAAAAACTACCTTATTAGATTTAATATTTGGATTAATATTTATTGGTGTAGTAGGAGCAAGATTATATTATGTAATATTTAATTTTTTTCTATCTTTAAAGATGATTTAATAAGTATCTTTAAAGTATGGGAAGGTGGTCTTGCTATTTATGGCGCTGTCATAGCAGGTATTCTTCATCTTATTTATTATAGTAAAAAAATATAATCAAAATATCTATTTAATACTAGATACATTAATACCATATCTATTATTAGGACAAGCCATAGGTAGATGGGGTAATTTCATTAATCAGGAGGCACATGGTGCTATAACTACTTATGAGCATTTAAAAAGTATGCACTTACCTGACTTTATTATAAAGGGTATGTATATTAATGGTTCATATTATATACCAACCTTTCTTTATGAATCAGTTTGGTGCTTAATAGGGTTTATAATACTGTTGATAGTAAGAAAGAAAGATAACTTTAATCATAAAGGATTATTACTATTTATTTATTTTTATTTGGTATGGTATTGGTAGATTAATAATTGAAGGATTAAGGACAGATAGTTTGTATTTAGGAACATTTAGAATAAGTCAAATAGTATCAATAATTCTTATATTAGTAGGTATTATAGGTATAGTTGTTAGGAGGATTAAATGGAAAAATATAAAGTAGTAATATTAGGAGCAGGTATATCTGGTATGACTGCTGCTATTTACTTAAAAAGAGGTGGAATAAATCCTCTTATAATTGAAAGTAGTGTACCAGGAGGAGTATTAAATAATATTCCAAGTATTGAAAACTATCCTGGTTATGAAAGTATATCTGGTCCTGACTTGGCTATGAATATATATAAACAAGTAAAAAGACTTAGATATAAAAAAATATTATTAAAAAAAAGATAGATAATATTGATCTAAATAAAAAAATAATAAATAATAATATTGAATATGATTATTTAGTAATAGCCACTGGAAGAAAACACAGGTTACTAGGTATTGAAAGAGAAAATGAATTATTAGGAAAAGGAATAAGCACTTGTGCTTTATGTGATGGTTTCTTTTATAAAGATAAAGAAGTAGTTGTTGTTGGAGGAGGTTCATCTGCTCTTACTGAAGCTTTATATTTATCAAATATTGCTAAAGAAGTAACGATAGTTCATAGAGGAAACACTTTTACTGGTGAAAAAAATATTTAATAGATAAAGTAAATAGTACTAAAAAAATATTAAAAGTAACATTTAATAGTAATGTAACAAGTTATAATATTAATGAAGATAAACTAGTATCAGTAACTATAAATAATAAAGATATTATAAAAAGCAGATGGAGTCTTTTTATCTATTGGAAGTACTCCTAATAGTGAACTATTTAATGTTGATAAGGATAATAGTTATGTACTAGTAGATTCTAATTATATGACTAATATAGAAGATGTTTATGCTGTAGGGGATGTAATTAAGAAGAAATACTATCAATTAAGTACTGCAGCATCAGATGCAGTAGTAGTGGCATCTACTATTATAGATAAGGAAAATAAAGTTTAAAGTTTTAATATATTAAACTTTAAAGATAAACATTTACATTTAATAAAAAAAATATGGTATTATTTAATTATGATAAAAAGAAGGAGGAAATTAAAATGGATATTGGAACAATAATTATCATAATAATCGTAGGAGTTTTTACTAGTACTAGTATTTTTATGGAATTGGGGTATATAACAGTTTAGTAAATGCTAGAAATAAGGTAAAAGATCAATTCTCACAAATAGATGTACAATTAAAAAGAAGAAGTGATATGATTCCTAATTTAGTAGAAACTGTTAAAGGTTATGCTAAACATGAAGAAAAAACATTAAAAGAAGTTATTGAAGCAAGGAATAAAATGACTACTGCTAATGGAATAAATGAAGAACTAGAAGCTTCTAATGCTGTAACAGGAGCCTTAAATAAATTATTTGCTTTATCAGAAGCATATCCAGAATTAAAGGCTAATGAAAACTTCAAAGCATTACAGAGTGATTTAAAAGAAACTGAAGATAAAATTAGTTATGCAAGAGGATTTTATAATGATACTGTTTTAACTTATAATAATTTAAGAGAACAGTTTCCATCTAATATAATAGCTTCTATGTTTAAGTTTGAAAAATATGATTTCTTTGCGGCTGATGAAAAAGCAAGAGAAAATCCACAAGTTAAATTCTAGGGCTTATTATTAAGTCCTTTTTTGATAGGGAGTGAATTATGAAAAAAATTATTTTTTTAATAGTATTACTATTAATACCAAATATTATATTAGCAAATGAAATATATAATATTGATATGAATATTTATGTTGATAATAATGGAACTGCTCATGTAACTGAAGAGTGGCAGACCAATTTAAATGAAGGAACTGAAGGATATAAACCATATTATAACTTAGGAACTAGTGAGATAACTAATTTCAAGGTAAAAATAAATGGTGAAGACTATACATATAATGATAACTATAATATTAATGGTAGTTTTTAGTGATAAGAAGTATCAAAATGGTTATAATTATATAAATAACGGAGTAGAGTTATGTTTTGGTATCACTAAATATGGTAAAAATACATATACATTAAGTTACGATATAAGTAACTTTGTTGTTAATACTAGTGATGGTTATCAGATGATATATTGGACACTATTTCCATATGACTATAAACCAAATCCCGAGAGAGTATATATAAAAATATATAGTGATTTCAAATATAGTGATACTTTAGATGTATGGGGTTATGGAAAATATGGGGCACCAACTTATGTTTATGATGGTTATATTGAAATGGATTCTGAAGATACTGTTGAATCAAGTGAATATATGACTATCCTTGTTAAGTTTCCTGAAAATACTTTTACTCTAAATACTATCTTAGATAGTAGCTTTGATGATTATCTAAACATGGCTAATGATGGAGCAACATCTTATACTGGTGAAAAATTAACTTTTTGGGATTGGGTATTAGGAATCTTGCCATTTATATTTAGTTTTGGGTTACCAATACTTATAATTATCTTAGCAATAAGAAGTTCTATAGTAAATGGTTATGGTTATAAAAATAATAAAGTAATTGATAAAAAGAATACTCCATTATTTAGAGATATACCATGTAATAAAGATATCTATTATGCTAGCACTTTAGTAAAATTAAATAATAATGTTTTCACTGGTTATAAAGAAACTAATATATTTGGAGCTATTATCTTAAAATGGGTTAAAGAAAATAAAATAATTTTCAAAAATGAAACAAAAGGAGTATTTAATAAAAATACTAGTAGTATTGATTTAACACTTAATCCAACCTTTGATAATGCACTAGAAAAAGAATTATTTGATGTTATGTATGAGGCTAGTAAAGATGGTATATTAGAAACTAATGAACTAGAAAAAAATGGTGTAATAAACACTATACCAAATTCTTTAATTTGTTTGAAAGAATAGATAAAGTAGAAGTAGAAAAAAATTAAAAAAAGAGATAATCATATTTATAAAAGACAAACTAAAGAAGAATGTAAAAAGAAAGAACATTATGGATGATATGATTTATGATGATAGTACTAAACTATATGGTTTAAAATTATTCTTAGATGAGTTTTCAAGAATGAATACTAGAGAAGTATTAGAGGTACATATTTGGGATGAATATTTAATGTTTGCTTATTTATTTGGAACTGCTGATAAAGTAGCAAAACAATTAAAAAATTTATATCCTGAAGTACTAGTAGATAATAATATTGATTATGGAACATTAATATATATTAATCATATATCCACTAGTAGTGTAAGAGCAGCTAGTACGGCAAGAGATAGAGCAAATTCATACTCATCTGGAGGTGGTGGCTTCTCTTCTGGCGGAGGAGGAGGCGGTTCCTTCGGAGGAGGAGGCGGTGGCGGTGGCTTCCGCTAATACATATATTCTAAATAATAAAGAATATCCTATTGAAATAATTAGAAAGAATAATAAAAAAATACTTATTTAAGGGTAAAAAGATAGTAAGATAATAGTAACAACTAATTATCTTACTTCTTTAACTACTATCAATAAATTAATAAAAAAATAATACTACATTTATTAATAAACAATTAACTAAAGAAGATTTAAAAAAAGAAGAAATATTTAAATTATTTGGAAATAGTTATGATATAATATATGGCTTTTAAAGATACTGAGATAGAAAAATGATAAAATATATACTAAAGATTTAAAAAAACACTAAATAAATATCTATCTAAATATATAACAAATATATATAATGAAAGATTAAATTATTATTACCATCTATTTGAAGAAAATATTCCAACACCTAATTTAAAGATAAGAAAAAAATGACTAGTAGATGGGGGAGTATGTAATATAAAAAAATCATAATGTTACTTTAAATCTAGAACTATCAAAAATATAATATAGAATGCTTAAATTATGTTATAGTACATGAATTATCTCATTTTATTTATCCTAATCATTCAAAAAGATTTTTTTGGTTTTTTTAGTAAGTAAGTATTATCCTAATTATAAAGAAATAAGAAAAATACTTAAGAACTAATTCTTAAGTATTTTTTTATCGAAAAATAACTTGTAAAAAAATAATATACTTATGATAAAAATTAATATGTAACATAGGAGGCTATCTTATATGAATAAAATATCTAATTTCTTATCAAAAAAATATCAAAGAAAACAAAAAAATAACAATACTAGTAATTACCTTAATAGTATTAGGAATAACAGTACTATACCAAACATTTGCTATAAGCAGCAATATAAGTGGAGGTAGTGATAACTATACTGTAACTTTAAATAATAATAGTACTATAACAGTACCCGCTAATGGGCATAAAACAGTATACTTTAAAATAAGAAATAATAATAAAGGAACAGTTCAGTATGGAGTGGGTTATAAAGGTACTAACATAATAGTAAAGGCATATGCTGATAGTGAAAGTCCTAGTACTGGTACTATGACTGAATCAGAAAGTAAATTTATAAAACTATATATAGAAAATACTTCTACATCAAATTCTTTAGTAAGATTAATATCTATATTAGGTTATGAAAATGGAGGTAATTTAATAGTACCTAGTGGGTATAAACTAGTGTCTAGTGTAACTTCAGGAGGTGGAGGAACATCTGGAGGAGATATTCCTAGTAGTTCTGAATCCACTAAAACATTGAAAATATTAAATGCATTAAATAGTGATATAAATTTAGATACATCAATAACTCCCGATTTTTCCACTTCAGCTGGAGAACAAGGAGATGGGACAAACGGTTTGTATGAATCTGTTGATGATTTTGGCACCACCTATTACTTTAGAGGAAATGTAGTAAATAATTATGTATATTTTGCTGATTTCTACTGGAGAATAATCAGAATAAATGGTGATGGCACATTAAGACTAATATATGCAGGCACCCAACTACATGAAAATGGTTATGACGATTATGCACCAGGGGATACAGTTCTTGGAAATGGAAATGGAAATTATGGTTATGTTTTTAATGATGCTGCTGATGATATTACCTATGTAGGATATATGACTGGTACTGTTGGTGCTTCAACATATACTGAAGCAAATTCAAACACAACTGACAGTTCAATAAAAACAGTTCTTGATACATGGTATGAAGATAACCTAATGAGCTATGCTGATTTTATTGCTGACACCACGTATTGCAATGATAGAAGTATGATTGGTATAAATGCTGGCGATACATATAATGGAGGAAAGATAACATATAATTATGTTGAAAGAATTAGTACACTGACACCAACTTTAAAATGTGCTAACAAAAATGATAAATTTACCATCAGTAGTTCTATTGGTAACGGAAAATTAACATATCCAATAGGATTACCAACAGCGGATGAAATATGGATGTCAGGAGTTAATGCTGATCTATCAGCATTAGCCAGCTATATAGAAAATAATACAGCCTTTTGGACAATGACACCTTATGAATATAATGCTGATACATATATGGCAATATATAGTTTTGGTGAAAGTTTTTCCTCATCGATAGATAGTAGTAGAACATCAAAATTACCTTCAAATACTATGGCTGGTTTAAATCTTAATCCTATTGGAATACGACCAGTAATATCAGTGTACCCATCTATACTTAGTGATGATGGGACTATGTACTCTATACTTAGTGGTAATGGAACTATGAATGACCCATTTCGTATTGAGTAATAATATAAGGAGGTTTTTAGTTATGTTAATTACATCAGTAAATAATAATAGAATTAAAGATATATGTAAATTAAAAGAAAAGAAATATCGAGATAGTACTAATACATTTATTATTGAAGGCAAGAACTTAATAAATGAGGCATATAAGAAGAATCTATTAAAAAAGAAATATATGTACTTGAAAGTACAGATATTTCTTTAGATATAGATACTTATTATGTAACTAAAGAGGTAATGAAAAAGATATCTAGTACTGATAGTATACCTAGTATTATAGGTATATGTAATAAAAAGAAAGAAGATAGTATAGGTAATAGATTATTAATATTAGATAATATTCAAGATCCAGGTAATTTAGGTACTATGATTAGATCATCTAAAGCATTTAATATAGATACTATTATAGTAAGTCCTGATACAGTAGACATGTATAATCCTAAAGTGTTAAGATCTACTGAAGGTATGATATTTCATACTAATATAATGGTAAGAGAGTTATCTACTTTTATTAAAAATCTAAAAGAAGATAATTATATAATATATGGAACTAAAGTAGATGGTGGTACTAATATTAAAGATATAAATATTAATAATAAATATGCTTTAGTAATAGGAAATGAAGGAAGAGGTATGTCTAGTACTATTAGTGATTTATGTGATAAATATTTATACATAAAAAAATGAATAATGAAGTAGAAAGTTTAAATGCTGCAGTAGCGGCCTCTATCCTTCTATATGAAATGGATGATAAATATGACATTAATTAAAATAGGTAAAATAGTAAATACTCATGGTATTAAAGGAGAATTAAGATTACTATCTAAATTTCCTTATAAAGATAAAGTATTTATTAATAATATGAAAATATATATTGATAAAAAAGATATAGAAGTAATAAATACTTATCGTAAACATAAAAACTTTGATATGATTACATTAAAAAGGGTATAGTAATATTAATGAGGTATTAAAATATAAAAGGTAAGTATGTTTATGTAGATAATAATGATATAGTACTAGATAATAATAAATATTTAGATGAAGATTTAATTGGATTAAATGTTATATATGAAGATAATGATAAAGGTATCATTACTGATATAGAAAGATATGATAAAACAGTATTATTTAATATTAAAAGGTAATGATAAAGAATACTTAATACCATATAATGATAATTTAATATATAAAATTGATATCAATGATAAAAAAATATATATAAAAGATATTAAAGGATTATTTGAATAACTAGAAATATACTAGTTATTTTTATCTTGTATAAATTTTATAATAGAAAGTCATAAATATTTTTAAAGTTAAATATAAAAATCAAGAAATGTGATACACAAATTAAGGTAATAGATATCCTCGAAGAAACATTGGTGTATTGTATCGAGGCAAAAACAGCTAAAGAGATAAGAGAACATTTAAAATTAACATCAAAAAGATATGTAGCATACAATATTATTAAGCTATTAATTAGTGAGGGAAAATTAAAATACACTAATAAGAATAGTATCAATGCTAGAAATCAGAAATATCGAATGGTAAAAACAATATGATAAAAAAATAATACATAAGATTAAAGTTACTAGTATTACTAGTACTTTTTCCTATAGTCAAAATTATATTATTACATAAATTATTATAAGAGGAGGAATGATATGATAAATCCTTATAATTATATGGATAAAGATAATAAATGTAAGTGTAATCCTGTTATAATTGGTATGACAGGTCCAAGAGGCCCACAAGGAAGACAAGGGGATATAGGTCCGACAGGGCCTCAAGGTGAAAAGAGGAGAGATAGGACCAACAGGGCCAGTTTCTGTTAGCAGTACCGATAGTATTTTTTTTGCTAGCTATAATGATACTAAAGAAAATAAGGCATTAGAAATTAATGATACTTGGTTAATACCAAATCCTAGTGAATATTTTATTGTACCAAACGATACTGAAGTAGAATTAATACCAGGTATATACGAAATTAATTTATCGGGACATATAACTGGAGTAGATACTACTCATAGTGGAACTTTCTATCTAGCGGATAGTGCAGGGTCCGCTATTAAAGATTTAACATTTGAACTATTAGCAGGAAATCTAAATGAAATGTATTTTTCTAAAACTATTTTATTTAGATTTGATGAAGACACAATACTTGAAGTGATGACTAGTGTATCAGGAGAAGAAAATACTTCAAATGTTGCTATTAAAGATGTGACATTACTTATCAAAAAAATTCATGAATAACAAGTACTTACTAGTACTTTTTTTCTTTACATTAATATTCATATCTGATATAATTATTAGAGAAATGAGGCGGTATATATGAAAAATAAAATATACATTATTACATCAAGATAAAGATACTAAAGCGAGATATGGAACCTTAGAAACTAATTATGGTAAGTTTGAGACACCGATGTTTATGCCAGTAGGGACTCAGGCCACTGTTAAAACATTAGATCCTGAAGAAATAAAAGAAATAGGAGCAGGAGTTATTCTATCTAATACCTATCATCTATGGCTTAGACCAGGAGAAGATATTGTTGCTAAGGCTGGAGGACTTCATAAATTTATGAATTATGATGGGCCAATTCTTACTGACTGTGGTGGCTTTCAAGTATTTAGTCTTGCTAAGCCTAAAGATATTAGTGAAGAGGGTGTAGTGTTTAAAAGTCATATTAATGGTGAAAGATTATTTCTAACACCGGAAAAGAGCATTGAAATACAAAATAAATTAGATAGTGATATTGCTATGAGTTTTGATGAATGCCCACCATATCCTGTAACTCATGAATATATGAAAAATAGTGTTGAAAGAACTATTAGATGGGCTAAGAGGGGAAAGGCTGTCTTTAATAATCCTAATCAAAGTTTATTTGGTATTGTACAGGGAGGAGAATTTGAAGATTTAAGAGAATGGTCTTGTAAAGAAACCGTTAAATTAGATTTTGATGGCTATTCAATAGGAGGAACCTCTGTAGGAGAAGATAAACCAACTATGTATAAGATGATTGAATATGGTATAAAATACTTACCAGAAGATAAACCAAGATATCTAATGGGAGTAGGAGAGCCAACTGATTTATTTGAAGGTGTTGAAAGAGGTGTAGACATGTTTGATTGTGTTTTACCAACAAGATTAGCAAGACATGGTCATGCCTTTACTAGGGATGGTAAAATTAATTTAAGAAATGCTAAATATAAAGAAGATTTTACACCAGTAGATAGTACTTGTGATTGCAAATGTTGTAGAAATTATACTAAGGCTTATATAAGACATCTTTTAGTAGCGGATGAAACCTTAGGACAAAGGTTATTATCAATTCATAACTTAAGATTTCTAATCAAAATAATGGAAGATATAAGAGAAGCTATTAAAGAAGATAAATTCTTAGAATTAAAAGAAGAATTTTATAATAATTATAAGAAAAAATAATATATTTAAATAAGAAAAGAGGGTTACTATGAAGAAAATACTAAAGATAAATATTATTAATCTAATAACATTACTATATCTTGAATTAACTTATGGTCTATTAGTTATTGGTTCGTTTAATCATGAGCAGATATTTAGTATTATTCTTTATAGTATTTTTATATCTCTAGTAATGACCATTCTAATGACTGTGTGGCATGAAAAAGTAAATAAAATAGTTAGTTATATAATCTATAGTATTATATGTTTTTGGTATGCTTTAGAAGCTGTTTTTAAGATGTTCTTACAGACTTATTTTTCTTTAGATTGCTTTAAACTAACTGATCAAGCCATGGGCTTTGCAGGGGAAACTATCAAAGTAATAGTAACTAACTTACCATATATTATTCTCTTTTTTTATTCCTCTAATTATCATAATAATATTAAGAAAGAAAATAAATAGAAATATTGATAATAAAAAGTATTTACTTGCTTATATTGTTTTAATACCATTGTCTTTCTTTACTTATAAATTATACATAGATAGTACTAAAGATAAAAGAGAATATTACTTTATATGACCTTTATTATAATGTTGATAATGTTGCTTTTAAATATTCAGAAAAATGGGTATTATGTCAAGTACGATTCTTGATATTAAAAAGAACTATCTTTGGTTTTGATACTAAAGTAATTGAAGTATATAAAGAATATAACAATAAAGAAGAACTAAATGTGTTCAAAAAGAACATTCTTGATTTAGACTTATCTGATCCTAAATTAAATAAAGATATAAAAAAACTTACATTGAAGATAATCCAGGTACTTTAAAGAATGAATATACATCGTTATTCGAAGGAAAGAATCTTATCTTTGTGGTGGCAGAATCCTTTAGTGAAATTGCTATTTCTGAAGAATTAACTCCGACGTTATATAAATTAACGCATAATAGTTTTACTTTTGATAATTTCTATGTACCTTATTACTTGTCTACTATTGGTGGTGAAGCCCAATCACTAACTGGCTTGTATCCTAATTATGCAGTTTTACCTAAATGGAAGAGTGGAGAAAATTCTTTTCCTTACGGCTTATCTACTGTTTTTAAAAAGAAAGGATATAATACATTTGCTTATCATGCACATGATGGACATTTTCAAAATAGATATAAATATCTAAAGTCATTAGGTTTTGATAATTTTAAAGCTTGTACTATGGGATTAGATATTGATTGTAGTCTTTGGCCTGAAAGTGATGTTGAAATGATAGAGGCTAGTTTAAATGATTATATAGATAGTGATAAACCATTTATGACATATTATATGACTGTATCTGGTCATTTAGATTATGATAAAGATGCTAATAGTATTGTTAGTAAGAATTGGAATATAGTAAAAAGATTTAAAATATAGTGATAAAGTTAAATCTTACTTAGCAACTCAAATTGAACTAGATAAAGCCTTAGAAAGATTAATGACGGCTTTGGAAAATAAAAAGAGATTTTTAGATGATACTGTCATTGTCCTATTAGCGGATCACTATCCTTATGGACTTACTTTAAA
This sequence comes from Bacilli bacterium, assembly GCA_022009835.1. Classification (GTDB taxonomy): domain Bacteria; phylum Bacillota_I; class Bacilli_A; order RF39; family UBA660; genus CAG-302. Next base: position 717,056 of record CP091726.1, read on the forward strand.
TGAAATAAATGAATTATCTAGTTATCAAAGAGATAGTAACTTTGAAATTAATCATAATGCTCTAATAGTCTATAATAGCACTATTCCTACTACTAACATTGATAAAGTAGGTATGCCAATCGATGTGTTGCCTACGGTCTATAACTTATTTGGTATAAAATATGATGCTAGATTATTTGCAGGTACCGATTTATTATCAAATAGTGAAGGTTTAGTTATATTAGATAACTTATCTTGGATTACTGATCAAGGAAGATATAATAGCTTAACCGGTAGTACTGGCAATATGACTAGTGAATATGTAGATCGTATAAATAAACTTATTCAAAATAAAATTATTTTTAGTAAGAATATGCTTCTATATGATGGTTATCGTTATATAAAGGAGAAATAATTCTTCTTTTTTTTCTCCCTTTTAACCATAAACAAGTTTATGTTTTTCAGGGTATGAGGAAGCCTTTTTATAAAAGTCTTCCTCATAGACAATCATTTGTTATTATGTAATGATATTAATATATAATGATGTACATTAACGTCGAAAGGGTTGTTTTCTCCTAGTATTTGCTTGGATAACTTTAGTTACACTATATTTAATTAGTGGCAGTAACCATAGGAAATAAAAAATAAGCACCATTTAGTGGGTGCTTCATTAGAACATAATGGAGAGAACACCTTTTGACAATAAGACGTTACTCCTTTTTATTATGAGTAATTTCTCTTTTCAAATACATTGTATCAAATTTTATTAAAAATATCGATAAGTATTATCATCTAGAAGGCATTCGCACCGGATATAATAGGGTATATTGATACCTTATTTATAGACTAAGGCTATAAATAACTAGGAAAAAAACCATAGATTTTTCCTAGAAAATACCAAATAATCTGAAAAAAGTAAAAAAAAGTCATTTTTTTACTTGATTTTTAATATAATTATAGAGTATAATTGTAGAAGTGTGACTGGCTTAGATGTGCGAAGTTGCTGATACACCCGGTTAAGTTGTCAAATAAATTAAAGGGCTATCAGGTAATTCGTTCGGAGCTATGTCTATACCAAGATATAGGCGAAGGGAGGACAACAAAATGGCAAAGGAGAAAGTGAGAATTAAATTAAAAGCTTACGATCACAGAGTTCTAGATAGTGCTGCTGCTAAAATAGTAGCTACTGTTAAAAGAACTGGTGGTGTAGTATCTGGACCTGTACCATTACCTACTGAAATTGAAAAAATTACAATTTTAAGAGCGGTACATAAGTACAAGGATTCAAGAGAGCAATTTGAGAAAAGAACTCACAAAAGACTAATTGATATCACAGACCCTAGTAAAGAAACTATTGAAGCACTTGCTCATTTAGATTTACCTAGTGGTGTTGATATAAAAATTAAAAAATAATTAATAGGAGGAAAAAATGAAAGGAATCTTAGGAAGAAAAAGGGATGACTGAAGTATTTACTACTGATGGAAAACTTATTCCTGTAACTGTTATTGAAGTTGAAGATAATGTGGTATCACAAATCAAAACTAAAGAAACAGATGGATACGATGCAATCCAACTTGCTACAGTTGATAAGAAAGAATCAAGAAGTAATAAACCTGAAACTGGTCATCTAAAAAAAGCAAATGCTACACCTAAGCGCTTCTTAAAGGAAATCAGAGGTGCTAGTGTTAGCGAATATGCTTTAGGAGATGTTCTTAAAGCTGATACTTTTGCTGCAGGAGAAATGGTTGATGTAACTGGTACTTCTAAAGGTAAAGGTTTCCAAGGTGTTATTAAAAGACACAATCAAAGTAGAGGACCTATGAGTCATGGATCTCAGTATCATAGAGGAGTAGGTTCAATGGGTACATTGTTACCAATGAGAGTTTTACCAGGAAAGAAATTACCTGGACATATGGGTCATGAGCAAGTAACTATTCAAAATCTTGAAGTTATTAGTGTAGACCTAGAAAATAATGTTATCTTAATTAAAGGAAGTGTTCCTGGACCTAAAAACTCTTTAGTATTGGTTAGAACTTCAGTTAAAACTGGTGATAAAGTAAATGAACCAGTAGAATTAGTAGTTTACGAAGAAGGAGTTACTTCTGAAGAAGTAGCAGAAGAAACTATGGAAACTATTAATGAAGAACTAGCGAGTGTTGAAACATCACAAGAAACAGCAGAATAATTATTACTATATAATAAAGAAAAAAATAATTGTGATGATAAAGGAGGAAATTATGTCTAAGAAAAATAGATGTTTTTAAGTCTTAAAAGGCGAAAAAGGTAAAGGATATAAAATTAGAAGATAACATATTTAATATTGAACCAAATGATGTAGTAATTAAAGATGCAGTTGTTGCCGCTATGGCAGGAGCTAGACAAGGTACTGCTAAGGTTAAAACTAGAAGTGAAGTTGCTGGTGGTGGAAGAAAACCATACAGACAAAAAGGAACTGGTAATGCAAGACAAGGAAGCATTAGAGCACCACATTATAGACATGGTGGTATCGTATTTGGACCAGTACCAAGAGATTATTCAAAGAAAATGAATAAGAAAGAAAAGAGATTAGCACTTAAGAGTGCATTATCTTATAAAGTATTAGATAAAGAATTAGTAGTAGTATCTACTATTGAATTTGAAACTAATAAAAACTAAAAGAAATGATTAATTTATTAGAGGGATTAAATCTTACTAATCATAAAGTATTAGTATGTGTTAAAGAACTTACTGACAATGTTTGTTTAGCAGCTAGAAACTTAGCTAATGTAAAAATTGTTTTACCAAGTGAAATTAATACTTTTGATTTAATATCTTCAGATAATTTATTAATTGAAGAAGAAGCATTAACTATGCTAGAGGAGGTGCTTAAATAATGAATAATTATTTAGATATAATCTTAGCACCAGTTATTACTGAGAAAACTGCTAATATGGAAGCAGAAGGAAAATATGCTTTCAAAGTAGCAAATAAAGCTAATAAAACTGAAATTAAACAAGCTATCGAAAAGAAGTTTGGTGTTAAAGTTGAAAAAGTAAATATAACTAATTCTCATCCTAAGAAAAAGAGAGTTGGAAAATATACTGGTATGACTAGTAAATATAAGAAAGCTATAGTAACTTTAAAGAAAGGTGAAACTATTAGTTTCGACTAGTAAGGAGGAAATATAATGGCAATAAGAGTTTATAAACCAATGACTGCTGGTACAAGACAAAGATCTGTACTAACAAGTGAAGAAATTACTAAAAAAGCTCCTGAAAAAAGTTTGACAGTTACTAAGAAAAAAACTAATGGTAGAAATAATCAAGGTAAAATTACTGTTAGACATAGAGGTGGCGGAGTAAAAAGAAAATATAGATTAATTGACTTCAAGAGAAGAAAAGATGGTGTTACTGCTATAGTAACTGCTATTGAGTACGATCCAAATAGAAGTGCAAATATTGCTCTAATCACTTATAAAGATGGAGAAAAAGCATATATCATTGCTCCTAAAGGATTAACTGTTGGTACAGTTATTGAGTCTGGTGAAAATGTTGATATTAAAGTAGGAAATGCACTTCCTATTATGAATATTCCAGTTGGTACTGTAATTCATAATATTGAATTAAAACCAGGTAAAGGTGCAAGCTTAGCAAGAAGTGCTGGAGCATCTGCTCAGATTCTTGGTAGAGAAGAGAAATATGTTTTAATTAGATTAGGTAGTGGTGAAACAAGAAGAATCTTAGGTACTTGTAGAGCTACTATTGGTGTAGTAGGAAACGAAGACTACTCACTAGTAAAAATAGGTAAGGCAGGAAGAACTAGACATAAAGGATTTAGACCTACTGTTCGTGGTTCTGTTATGAACCCTAATGATCACCCACATGGTGGTGGTGAAGGTAGAGCTCCAATAGGTAGAAGTGGACCAATGACACCTTGGGGTAAACCAGCTCTTGGATACAAGACAAGAAAGAATAAGAAACAGTCAGATAAATATATCGTGACTCGTCGTAAAAAATAAAAAGAAAGGATGATTAAAAAATGGCAAGAAGTTTAAAAAAGGACCTTATGTCTTTGATAGACTATTAAAAAGAGTAAGAGCATTAAATGAATCTGGTAAGAAAGAAGTAATAAAAACTTGGTCACGTCGTTCAACAATCTTTCCTGAATTTATTGGTCATACTTTTGCAGTACATAACGGAAAAGAATTTATTCCTGTATATGTAACTGAAGATATGGTTGGACATAAATTAGGAGAATTTTCTCCTACTAGAAAGTTTGGCGGACACGGATCAGACAAGAAATAATTTTCTTAAGAGGAGGAATTAGAAATGGAAAGAACTGAAGCTAAGGCTGTAGCTAAGACAGTTAGAATATCTCCTAGAAAGACAAGACTTATTATTAACTTAATAAGAGGTAAGAGTGTTGATGAAGCAAGAGCTATTCTTGCTAACCAACCTCAAAGAGCATCTAGAGTTATTTCTAAAGTACTAGAAAGTGCTACTGCAAATGCTGTTAATAATTTTGGCATGAAGGAAGAAAATCTTTATGTTAAAACATGCTTCGTAGATGAAGCATTAGTAATTAAAAGAATCAAATTTGATTCAAGAGGTCGTACAGGTAGAAACGATCATAAGACAAGTCACATAACTATAGTAGTGGCTGAAAAATAAAAGAAGGAGGACACTTTAATGGGACAAAAAGTTAGTCCAACAGGACTTAGAATTGGAATCAATAAAGACTGGGAATCTAAATGGTATGCTGAAAATGATTTAGCTAAGTATTTAAATAACGATTATAAAATTCGTAAATATTTAAATAAGAAATTTAAAAAAATGCTAGTATTTCTAAGATTATTATTGAAAGAAATGCTAAAAAGATGTGAAATCTTTGTATATGCTGCTAAACCAGGTTTAATTATTGGCCAAAGTGGTGTTGAAATTGAAAAAATTAAAAAAGAAGTATCTAAACTAGTTGGTGAAGAAGTTCAAATCTCTGTAGTAGAAATTAAGAACCCAGATATGGTAGCAGAACTAGTTGCACAAAACATTGCTCATCAAATCGAAAATAGAGTTTCATTTAGAGTTGCTCAAAAGAAAGCAATCAGAAACACTATGAAAGCTGGAGCAAAAGGAATTAAAACATTAGTATCAGGAAGACTTGGTGGTGCTGATATTGCTCGTGGTGAAGGATATTCAGAAGGAACTATTCCTCTACATACTCTAAGAGCAGATATCGATTATGCTACTGCTGAAGCAGATACTACTTATGGAAAAATTGGAGTAAAAGTATGGATCTATAAAGGTGAAATACTAAGTAAGGGAGGTAATTCTCATGTTGATGCCAAAAAGAACTAAACATAGAAAAACTTTCCGTCTACCTTATGAAGGTAAAGCAAAAGGAAATACTGAACTTCATTTTGGAAGTTATGGTTTAATGGCAAAAGAGGGAGCATGGATTACTGCTAACCAAATAGAAGCTGCCAGAATAGCTATGACTAGATATATGAAGAGAGGTGGTAAGGTTTGGATTAATATATTCCCTAACTTATCACTAACTAAAAAGCCTCTTGAAACAAGACAAGGTAAAGGTAAAAGGAAATCCTGAAGTATGGGTTGCTGTTGTTAAAGAAGGAAAAATAATGTTTGAAATTGATGGAGTAGATGAAGCTACTGCTAGAGAAGCTTTAAGACTTGCATCACACAAATTACCAATTAAATGTAAATTTGTGAAGAAAGAAGAAAGTGGTGAAGTAAATGAAAACTAATGAACTTAGAAAATTAACCACCGAAGAACTTAATAAGAAAGTTACTGAATGTAAAGAAGAACTTTTCAGTTTAAGAATGCAAAAAGCTACTGGTATGATAGAAAAAAACCTTCTAGAATTAATGAACTTAGAAAAGAAGTAGCAAGAATTAAAACTATTCTTAATGAGAGAAGAGAAGGGTAAGTGAGGTATAGAATATGAAAGAAAGAAAAAGAATTAATTGGTACTGTAGTTTCTGACAAAGCTGATAAAAACTATTACAGTTAAAGTAGAAACTTATAAGAAACACCCATTATATGGCAAGAGAGTTAAATATTCTAAAAAATATGCTGCTCATGATGAAAATAATATGGCACATGTTGGAGATAAAGTTCGCTTAGCCCAAACTAGACCATTATCTAAAACAAAGAGATATGAACTAGTAGAAGTAATAGAGAAAGCTGTTATTCTATAAGCTCTTTAGTCGGAAGGAGGAAATAATATGGTACAACAAGAAACGCGTCTAAAAGTCGCAGATAACTGTGGAGCTCGTGAAGTATTAGTAATCAGAGTTCTAGGTGGAAGTAAAGTAAAAACAGGTAATATTGGAGATATAGTTGTTGCTACAGTAAAGAAAGCTACTCCTAATGGTACTATAAAGAAAGGCAAAGTTGTAAAAGCTGTTATAGTAAGAACTAAAAGAGGAGTTAGAAGAGATGACGGTAGTTATATTAGATTTGATGATAACGCTTGTGTTATTATTAAAGATGATAAGAGTCCAGTAGGTACTAGAATTTTAGGACCAGTAGCACGTGAACTTAGAGATAAAGATTTTACTAAGATTGTAAGTTTAGCAAAAGATGTGCTATAAGGATTTAAGGAGGAATTATGAAGAAACTTAAAACAGGCGATAAAGTAGTAGTAGTATCTGGTTCCAATAAAGGAAAAAGAAGGTAAAATTACTAAAATATTAGATTCTAAAGTAATAGTTGAAGGTGTTAATATAGTTAAGAAACATTTAAAGCCTAAAAAAATAATGGTGGTAATGGTGAAATAATTGAAACTGAAGCTGCTATTCATGTATCTAATGTTATGTTAGTAGATCCAAAAAAACTAAAAAAAGCCTACAAAAAGTAAAAAAATTGAAAAAAAGATAGTAAGGGTAATAAAGTTAGAATATCTAAAAAAAATCTAACGAAAAAAATTAACTAATAAAAAGGATAGGAACAATTAATAAATGTTCTGTAATTTGGAAGGAGGGCGAAGTATGAACCGCCTAAGAGAAAAATATATTAAAGAAGTTGTTCCAAGTTTAACAGAAAAACATGGTTATACTACTCCAATGCTAGTTCCAAAGATCGAAAAGATCGTTGTTAATATGGGAGTAGGAGATGCTACTGTTAATTCTAAAAACTTAGAAAATGCTGTAAATGAATTAGAAAAAATTACTGGATTAAAAGCAGTAGAAACTACAGCTAAAAAATCAATAGCTTCATTTAAAGTAAGAGAAGGACACAAAATTGGTTGTAAAGTAACTTTAAGGGGAGACAATATGTATACTTTCTTAGATAAATTAATTAGTATTAGTTTACCAAGAGTAAGAGATTTTAGAGGATTATCTCCTAAGAGTTTTTGATGGAAGAGGAAATTATACAATCGGTATTAAAGAACAAATAATTTTTCCCTGAAATTAAATTTGATGAAGTTGAAAAAAAGTAAGAGGTATGGATATCGTTATCGTTACCACTGCTAAAAACTAATGAAGAAGCTTATGATTTATTAAGTGAACTTGGAGTTCCTTTTAGGAAATAATGGAGGAATAATAAGATGGCAAGAAAATCAATGATTGTTAAATCAGAAAGAGAACCTAAATATAAGGTTAGAAAATACACTAGATGTAAAATTTGTGGAAGACCTCATGCCGTACTTAAAAAATATGGAATTTGCCGTATTTGTTTTAGAGAATTAGCATACAAAGGTCAAATACCTGGTGTAAAGAAATCAAGTTGGTAAACCCAACAATAAAAGAAGGAGGGATTTATAATGACAGATCCAATCGCAGATATGCTTACAAGAATTCGTAATGCTAATCAAAATAGAGCTGCATATGTTGTAATTCCTACATCTAAAGTAAAAGAAGAAATGGCAAAAATCTTAAAAGATGAAGGTTTTATTGAAGACTATACTATTGATGGTGACGGAGTTCAAAAAAATATTACATTAACATTAAAAATATATAAAAATAAAGACAAGAGTTATTACTGGTCTTAAGAGAATATCAAAACCTGGACTAAGAGTATATGCTGGAGTAGATGAATTACCTACAGTATTAAATGGTTTAGGAATTGCTATCATCTCTACATCTAAAGGTATTATGACTGATAAAAGAGCAAGAGAATTATCTTTAGGTGGAGAAGTAATTGCTTATATCTGGTAAGGTGAAATAATGAGCCGTATTGGTAAAAGAGTTTTAAATATTCCAGAGAATGTTAATGTAAATGTAGAAAATAATACTGTTACAGTTAAAGGACCTAAAGGAGAACTTACTTTAGATTTAGTTAAAGGAATTAACGTAAAAGTAGAAGATAACACTGTAGTAGTAGAAATGACTAAAAATGATAAGTTTACCCATGCTATGCACGGTACTACTAATGCTAATATTAGAAATATGATTATTGGTGTTAGTGAAGGTTATAAAAAAGGATTAGAAATTGTTGGTGTAGGTTATAAGTTTAATGTACAAGGTAATAAACTTACTGTATCAGCAGGATATTCTCATCCAGTTGTTATGGAAGTTCCAAATGGACTTACTGTAACAGGAATATCTAATACTGAAATTGAAGTATCAGGTATTGATAAAGAAAAAGTTGGTGAATTTGCCGCTAATGTAAGAAAAGTAAGAAAACCTGAACCTTATAAAGGAAAAGGAATTAAATACAAAGGTGAACAAATTCGTCGTAAAGAAGGAAAGAAAGCTTCTAAATAATAAATAGGAGGATATAGGTATGATTAAAAAAAGTTTCAAGAAATGAAATGAGAAAAGTAAGACATACTAGAATCAGAGAAAATTTATCTGGTACTAGTGAAAGACCTAGATTATGTGTATTTAGATCTAATGCTAATATTGAAGCTCAAATCATCGATGATGTTAAAGGTGTTACTTTAGTTAGTGCATCATCACTAGAAAAAGAATTAAATCTTAAAAATGGTGGTAATGTAGAAGCTGCTAAAGTAATCGGAGCTGAGATTGCTAAAAGAGCTAAAAAAGCAAAAATCAATACCGTTGTATTTGATAGAGGTGGATATCTTTATCATGGACGTGTTAAAGCTTTAGCAGAAGCTGCACGTGAAGGCGGATTAGAATTCTAGAACAGAGGAGGAAAGAATATGGAAGAAAATAAGAAAACTGAAGTTAATACTGAAGTTAAAAAAACACTGAAGTTAAAACTGAAGGTAGAAGAAACGATAATAAAAAAATCGTAAATTTGATAAGAAAAGACCTAGAAATAATAACAGAACTTCTAAACCAAAATCTGATCTAGAGGATAAGGTAATTGAAATTAGAAGAGTAACTAAAGTTGTTAAAGGTGGTAGACAATTTAGATTTGCCGCTACTGTAGTAGTAGGAAATAGAAAAGGACTAGTAGGTCTTGGTACTGGTAAAGCTAAAGAAATGCCAGATGCTGTTAAGAAAGCTACACAGGCTGCTAGTAAGAATTTAATAAAAGTTGACCTAATTGATAATAGAACAATATCTCACGATATTATCGTTAAAGAAGGAGCAGTAAGAGTTATGCTTAAACCTGCTAAAGAAGGTACTGGAGTTAAAGCAGGAGGTCCTGTTAGAGATGTACTTGAACTAGCTGGTGTTAAAGATGTATTATCTAAGAGTTTAGGATCTAGTACTAAGATTAATGCTGCTAGGGCTACTTTAAATGCACTTAAAGCACAAAAATCTCCAGAACATGTTGCTTACTTAAGAGATAAGAAAGTTGAGGAATTAAGATAATGAAATTACATGAATTAAGTAGTCTTGATGGCTCAGTTAAGAATAGAAAAAGAGTAGGTCGTGGACCTGGTTCTGGTACTGGAAAAACTTCTGGTAAAGGTGAGAAAGGACAAAACGCTAGAAGCGGTGGTGGAGTAAGACCTGGATTTGAAGGAGGTCAATTACCACTATTTAGAAGATTATCAAAAAGAGGATTCAATAATTATGAATTTAGAACAGTATATAGTACTGTTAATGTATCTGATTTAAATAGATTTGAAGATGGTACAGTAGTAGACATTGCTTTATTAAAAGAAGTAGGTCTAATTAAGAAAGAACTAGATGGTGTTAAAGTATTGGGAAGTGGAGAACTAACTAAGAAATTAACTGTTAAAGCTAATGCATTTACTAAGAGTGCACAAGAAAAAATAGAAACTATTGGTGGAAAAACTGAGGTGATTTAGATGTTTAAAAATCTAAAATTAATCTTTAGTCCTAAAAATAAAGATATTAGGAAAAGAATTGGTTTTACACTAATTGGACTTCTAATATTTGCTCTAGGTACAACAATTCCTGTACCTGGAACTAAGGGGGCTATATCAAGCTTAGGATTATGGGAATTATATGATGCTATTGGTGGAGGAGCACTTAAGAATTTTTCAATATTTGCTTTAGGTGTTATGCCTTATATCTCTGCTAGTATCATTACTGGAATATTACAAATGGATATTATTCCTTACTTTACTGAACTTAAGGAAAGTGGGGAACAAGGAAGACAAAAAATTAATCAAATTAATAGATATTTAGGTATCATATTAGCATTTTTACAAGGATTTGCTATGGCCTTTACGTTTGTAAAGGGAGCAGGTACTATTGAATATATTAAGATTGCTTTAATCTTAACAGGAGGCACTGCCTTTCTATTATGGTTAGGAGATCAAATAACTCAAAAAGGTATTGGTAATGGTATATCACTAATTATTATGGCTGGTATTATATCTACTGTACCAAAGATGTTTATTGATACATTTAGCACTTTTATTACTGATGGAACAGGATCACTATTCTTAGGTATTTTAAAATTTGCTATCTTCGTATTATTCTATCTAGCAATTGTAGTAGGAGTAGTATTTGAAGAATGTTCAGAAAGAAGAATACCTATTCAGTATTCTAATAGAACAGCTTCTGCTTATGGAGCAAAAACAAAATTATATTCCATTTAAATTAAATTCCGCTAATGTAATGCCAGTTATCTTTGCATCAGTAATCTTGTCTATACCAACTTTTATAGCAGGTTTACTAGGAGATAAATCAGGGTTCTCAGTATTTGTTACAAAGTATATTAATTATACAACCCCAACTGGATTTATTCTATATATAATTTTTAATATTTGTATTTGGATTCTTCTATACAAATATGCAAATTAATCCTAAAGAATTAAGTAAAAACTTAAATAAAAATGGTGGTTATATTCCTGGTATTAGACCTGGAGTAGAAACTGAAAAATATATTTCTAAAATATTAAATAGAATTACTTTATTAGGATCTACATTTATAGCTGTAATAGCTGGACTTCCAATTGTATTTAGTAGTTTTATAAATACGGGATTACCTACATCTGTATCAATTGGTGGTACTGGAGTACTTATTGTAGTAGGTGTTGCTATTGAGACTTGTAGACAAATAGAAAGTAGTTTAATAAATAGAAATTATAAAGGAGCAAGATAATGAAGAATATTATATTTGTAGCAGCTCCTGCTGCTGGTAAAGGTACCATATCAGCTAAAGTATGCACTGAATATAATATTCCTCACATATCTACTGGAGACCTTTTAAGAAATGAGATAGCGGCCTCTTCTAAAATAGGTATGGAAATTAAATCCGCTATGGCAAGAGGAGAGTTTGTTTCTGATGAAGTTATTACCAAGCTTCTAAAGAAAAGACTAGAGGCTAAAGATTGTAAAAAGGGTTATATCCTAGATGGATATCCGAGAAATATTAGTCAGGCTAAGACTTATGATAATATTTTAAAAGATTTAAATTATGATGAGGGTTTAGTGGTATTTCTTGATATAGATAAAAGTCTTGCTATGAAAAGAGCACTATCTAGAGTAGTTTGCTCTAAATGTGGACTATCTTATAATTTGATAAATAAAGAATATGCTCCACTAAAAGAAGGTATCTGTGATAATTGTGGTTCATCACTTAAAACAAGAAGTGATGATAATGAGGAATCTTTTATAAATAGATTTGATACTTTTTATGAAAGAAACTTATCCTTTACTTGAATATTATGAGAATAAAAGGTAATTTACTTAGAATAAAAAGTAGATGATATTACTACTGAGGATATCTTTGATGAGATAAAGAAGGTAATTAAATAATGATTACTATTAAGAGTGAATATGAATTATCACTAATGAGAATTGCTGGCAGAATAGTATATGATACACATCAGTATTTAAAAGACTATATAAAGCCAGGAATTACCACTGGTGAACTAGATAAACTTGCTCATGATTACATTATTAGTAGAGATGCTACTCCATCAAGTCTTGGATATGATGGGTATCCTGCTAGTATATGTATATCGGTTAACGAGGAAGTAGTTCATGGTATACCAGGTAAAAGAAAATTAAAAAATGGAGATATAGTTACACTTGATATTTGTGCTTGTTATAAAGGTTATCATGGTGATTCAGCATGGACTTATCCAGTAGGAGAAATAAATAGTGAGAAGAAATATCTTCTAGAACATACTGAAAAGGCTTTATACGAAGGATTAAGTAAAGTTAAAGCTGGAGTACATTTAGGAGATGTATCAAATGCTATTGAAGAATATGCTACTAGTCATAAACTAGGAGTAGTAAGAGAATTAGAAGGACATGGTATTGGAAGCAATCTTCATGAAGATCCAGGCGTACCTAATTATGGTAAAAAGGGTACTGGCATCATTCTAAAAGAAAACATGACAATAGCAGTAGAACCAATGCTGACTTCAGGTACTAGAAAGATATACTTACTTGATGATGACTGGACTATTATAACAAGAGACAATAAACCATCTGCTCACTTTGAACACACTATTATTGTAACTAAAGATGGCTATGAAATACTAACAGGAGATGATAATTATGAGTAAAGAAGAACTAATTGAAGTTCAAGGAAAAGTAATTGACAATTTACCTCAAGGAAAGTTCAAAGTAGAACTAGATGGAGGACACACAGTAGTTGCCCATGTTTCTGGTAAAATGCGCATGAACAACATACGTATCTTACCAGGTGATACTGTGGTTATCGCTATGTCGCCATATGATCTAACACAAGGGCGTATAGTATATAATAAGAAATAGGAGGGATGAATAATGAAGGTAAGAGCATCCGTAAAAAAAATATGCGACAAATGTAAAATAATCAAAAGAAATGGAAAAGTAATGGTAATTTGTGAAAATCCAAAACACAAACAAAAACAAGGTTAATAGGAGGAAAAAATAATGGCAAGAATTAAAAGGTGTAGATATACCTAACGACAAAAGAATTGAAATATCTCTTACTTATATCTATGGTATAGGAAGACAATTATCTAAGACAATTCTTAACAATGCTAAAGTTGACTTAAATAAGAAAGCAAAAGACTTAACTGATGATGAACTTTCTAGAATAAGAACAGAAGTAGATAAGTATACAGTTGAAGGAGATCTTAGAAGAGAAGTTAACTTAAATATTAAAAACTAAGATGGAAATAAATTCTTATGAGGGAACTAGACATAAAAAGAATTTACCAGTAAGAGGACAAAGAACTAGTAGAAATGCTAGAACTCGTAAAGGTAAAGGAAAAGTAGTTGCTAATAAGAAAAAAATAATTAGGAGGAAAATATGGGAAAATATAATTCAAGAAAAAAAGAAAAAAACTAAGAAAAAAATATTCCTGCTGGTGAAGTACATATCCATTCAACTTTCAATAATACAATTGTAACTATTACTGATCTAGAAGGAAATGTAGTAAGTTGGGCTTCTGCTGGAACTCAAGGTGTAAAGGGAAGCAAAAAATCAACTCCATTTGCAGCTGGTATGGCTGCTGAAGCTGCTGGTAGAGAAGCAGTTGCTGCTGGGATGAAAACAGTAAACGTTAAAGTTAAAGGTTTAGGTTCAGGTAGAGAAGCAGCAATTAGAAGTTTACAAACTGTAGGATTAGAAGTAAAATCAATCACAGATGAAACACCAATTCCACATAACGGTTGTCGTCCACCTAAAAGAAGACGTGGATAATTAGGAAAGGGGAAATTTGCGATGTTAAAATTTGAAAAACCAGATTATAAAGTAAAAAGAATATATAAAAGATTCTCATTATGGTAAATTTGAATTAGAACCATTAGAGAGAGGATTTGGAACTACTTTTAGGTAATGCACTTAGAAGAGTTATGTTATCTTCTTTACCAGGAGATGCTATTACTTCAGTAAAAATTGATGGAGTTGCTCATGAATTTCAAAAAATTGATGGTGTAGTAGAAGATGTAACTGCTATTGTATTAAACTTAAAGAGCGTTGTTATTAAGAATCATGCTAAAGATGAAAATAAAATAATTAGATTTACTAAAAATACCCCAGGAGTAGTAACTGCTGGTGATATTGAACCCGATGCTGATATTGAAATCTTAAATCCAGACCAAGTAATCGCTACATTAGTAGAAGGTGGAAGCCTTAATATGGAAATGACTATTGGATCAGGAAGAGGTTATGTAGTAGCGGATGATAATAAGAAATTATTACAAAATGATAAAACTAAAGTAGGAGCAATAGCTATTGATAGTTTATATTCTCCAGTAGAAAGAATAAACTATGAAGTAGAAACTGCTAGAGTAGGTCAAAATAATAACTTTGATAAGTTAATATTAGAGGTATGGACAAATGGTTCTATTACTCCAGAAGAAGCTTTAGCATTAGCAGCAAGAATCTTAATTGAACACTTTGAAATATTGACTAATTTAAACTCAATCGCTGATGAAACAGGATTAATGATATCTAAGAGTGAGGATCCTAGTGTTAAAATACTAGAAACTTCAATAGATGATTTAGACTTCTCTGTAAGAGCATATAATTGCTTAAAGAGAGCAAATATTTTTAACACTTAAAGATTTAGTAGATAAATCAGAAAAATGAAATGATGAAGATTAGAAACTTAGGTAAAAAAATCTTTAAAAAGAAGTTATGGATAAAGTAAAAAGACATGGGTCTAAACTTTAGAGATGAAAAATTAATATAAGGAGGTAATTATGGCATACAGAAAATTAGGAAGAGATAACAAACACAGAAGAAGTATGTTAGCATCATTAACAAAACAACTTATTGAAAATGAAAGAATTGTTACTACTGAAACAAGAGCTAAAGAAGTAAGAAAAGGTTTTGATAAAATGGTAACATATGGTAAGAAAGGTACTTTAGTATCAAGAAGACTTGCATTAGCTTTCTTACATAATGACAGTAAGGCTGTTAATAAAGTATTTAATGAATTAGCACCAAGATATAAAGATAGAAATGGTGGTTATACTAGAATAATTAAGAAATCTGAAAGAAAAGGAGATTCTGCTTTAGAAGTTATTCTAGAATTAGTATAATTATTAAACTTAAGATTTATTCTTAAGTTTTTTTCTTTTATGCCACTTCAACCATAAACAAGTTTATGTTTTTCCGTGGTACGAGGAAGCCTAAGGTCTTCCTCATAGACAATTTTATTTGACTTTTTTTATAAAAAAATATCAATATGGATATTGTAAATATAATAATTTTTATGGTAAACTTAATTAATAAGGTAAAGAGAGGAGGAACCCTTCATGAATATAAAACTAATTCTAAAAATTAAGCAAAAAAATTATAAAATGGGGGGTTGTTTATCTTACTATAAATAAAAAGATATAATAATAAAATAAATAAAGACTATGAAATAACTAATAGAAATATTAGTGATTTTTTTCATAGTTTTTTGTATGGAAAAGGTGTAGAGTTATGAAAAATAAAATAATTATAATAATATTAGTATTAATAGTATCACTATCAATAACAAAGTTATATCAAACTTATGCAATTAGTAGTAGTGTTGCAGAGGATAATGATGATTATATAGTTAGCTTAAATGGAAATACTTCTGTTACAGTGCCAGCAGGTAGTAGCAAGATAATATATTATAAAATTAGAAATACCAATAATGGCACAGTAAGATATGGAGTGGGTTATAAAAGTACTAATATTATAGTGAAAGTATATTTTGATAGTGAAAGTTCAGGTACGGGATTAATTAGCAAAGAAGAAAATAAGTTCATAAAATTATATCTAGAAAATACTTCATCGGCTTCAGAAACAATAGATTTAATTACAATATTAGGTTATGAAAATGGAGGAGATTTAATCGTTCCTAGTGGATATAATTTAGTGACTATGGTTCTACCACCATCCAACTTTACTAAATATATTACATGGTTATATGAGAGTAATATAAAAGCAGAAACTTTAACAAATGACAATATAAAGTATAATTTTGCAAAGAGCGTAAATTTAATGAACGATCGATTAGGAAGTTCTTCAGTAGGAGTAAATGATGGTAACATCAGATATTATGGAGCAAGCCCAAATAATTATATCTATTTTAATTGTTCAGATTATAGTAATCAAACTTCAAGTACATGTGAAGTATGGAGAATAATAGGAGTATTTGGTGGTAAGGTAAAAATAATGAGAAACGAAAGTATTGGTACATATTCATGGGATAATAAAACTACTTCAACAGGAGCAGAAAATAATAATGGTAAAAACGATTGGACAACAGCTAGACTAATGAAATTATTAAACCCTAGTGATTATTATGTAGTTGATAGTAACGATAATGGAAATGGACAGAGCCTATATTGGAATGCTCAAAGTGGAACCTGTTTTTCAGGACAAAGTAATGCCACAACATCGTGTGATTTTACAAGTACAGGATTAAAAAAATGATATAACAAAAAGTCTAATATCAGAAGAAACATTTTTTTATTCGAGGATTCGATGAAATAACTATTTTTTTCAAAGTAAAGCATATATAATAGAAAGAGAAACAGGAACTGTTTATAATAATACAAGGCCCTTAACTTGGAAAGGAAAGATAGCTCTTGTGTACCCATCTGATTATGGCTATGCCGCAGATATAACTGAATGTGGAAGTTATTTATCAGCCTATGGGAATTGTGCTAGTTATAACTGGATGTCCAATATTTTTATAAACAATGCTAGCAATAGGGGATGGCTATTGACACCTTCGAGCGGTTATTCATATTATGCTGTCTTTATTTCAGACACTGCCAGAATAAATTATGATTTTGGTGCTTATCCAAGTTATGGAGTAGTACCAACATTATATTTGTCTTCCGATGTCAAACTAGATTTAACAACTGATGGGAGTGCTAATAACCCATATAAATTAATAATAAGTTAATTAAAGCATCTAAAAAAATACCTTTTTCATGGTATTTTTTTATGTTTTTTTAGCTAAATTTTTATGATATAATATATAAATATTAAAGATTTTGACTATTATTTTTGTTGCTTTTTGGTTATATTCTTTGCAAAAATGTGTTATAATTACACTAGTAGGAAGAAAGGAAGATAAATATGCGAACTAATATTAAAAGTTTTGAAGAAAAAGATAATGAAGATAAAGAATTACTTATATCAGTATTAAGAGAACAATTAAAAAGTATGTGATGATAAAATAGAAACTTTATTAGAAGAAGACTCTTGTGTATTTCTTGAAAAAGAATTAGAAGAGGAAATGGATTATATTGAAGAAGAAAGATTAGGTATCTATGAGAAGATTGGTAAAATGATGGAAATTGAATAAATATTTCTTTTTAAACATATTGAATAAATGTGTAAAATGTGATAAAATATCTTATATATAAAAAGGAGATAATATGGAAGAAATAATTTTAAATACAGAAGAGAAAATGATGTTAACAATTGAAGCATTAGAAAATAAATTTACTAATGTAAGAGCAGGTAGAGCTAATCCTAATATGTTAGATAAAGTAATGGTAGAATATTATGGTACTCCAACACCGCTTAAGAGTTTAGCTAATATATCTGTTCCTGAAGCAAGGCAATTATCGGTAAAACCATTCGACAGATCTTGTCTAGGTGCTATTGAAAAAGCTATCTTTGAAGCTAATTTAGGTGTTACACCAAATAATAATGGTGAAGTAGTATTTATAGTTATACCACCACTTACTGAAGATCGAAGAAAAGAATTAGTAAAGCAAGTAAAAGGGTTAGCAGAGGAAGCAAAAATAGCCTTAAGAAATATAAGACAAGATGCTAATAAGGCATTAGAAAACTTAAAGTTACCTGAAGATGAAGAGAAAAGAGGTAACGAAAGAGTTCAAGAGTTAATAAATGAATATAACAAAATAGTTGAAGAAAAATTAAAAGATAAAGAAAAAGATTTAATGACTATATAGTTAATAGGGGGAAATTAGTTATGAAAAAGGTATTTATGCCATCGATGGATGATTTATATAAAATGCAAGATATTGGTTGTAATATCAAATTATATCTATATGCTAAAGCTATTGAGGCTTTATGTATAGAATATAATAATTATTATAATAAGGATAGTATATTAAGACATGAGTTTAAATATATTCAAGAAGATGAAATTATATCACACGCAGTATGTTCTATGTATCCAAAAGAAATAGAATATTCAGCTATAGCTAAATATGATACATCATTAGCTAGTCTTTTAATTACTAAAGACTTAAATAATGATATATACAGATTAGATAACTTAAGTAGATTTACTACTTTAGCAGCAGAGCCTCAAACAGCTAAAGTAATAGATATACTATGTAATGAATTAGTTAATAATCCAAAGTATCGTTTTGAATATAGACAAACTCTTTTAAATACGGTATTAGATGATATCTTTATGGGAAAGATTGAAGTTAAAGAGGTATATCCTTATGATAGTACTTCATTGAGAGAAGAACATATTCGTAAACTTGCTAAAATAGAACCATTTTATGCTATGCAAAGTATGGATGATAGTAAAAGAGCCTATTATTTAAAATATGCAATAATAGATTATATAAATAGATATGGTTTTAATTATAATCTTTCTAGCATTAGTAGTGGTTATTATAGTGAAGAAAAAAAAGATATTCTAACTAATCAAAGTACTGAGGTAAAGAGATTATTTAGATGCATAAATAGAAAATAAGACAATAATAAGGAAGTAGTAATATTAGAGAAGTTTAATAGAGAGTTAGGAATGGTGGAAGCCTAATAAAATATCTAATATGAATTCACCCTTTAGTTTTAACCATTAATCAGGTTATCGATTATAAGAGTATAACATTAGTTATAAAGAAAGGTGGTACCGCGGAAATATTTCGTCCTTTTAGGTATCATCTTTTTTAATATATAAAAGAAGGTGGATAAATGAATTATAAAATAGATTATTTACTTAGATATGTCTCTAATGAAACATATAAAAAAAGATTTTTAAAAAAATAAAAGTGATTATGTACTTTCACTAGTGGAAAATAACTATATTGATACTGACTTAAATATTAAATATCTAATAAAATATGGAGTTAAAGATATTGATAAAGTTGTATATGATTCTCTAGAGGAACTTACCATAAGTCACAATGACTATTTAAAGAAGATAAAAAGAGTATGAAAAAGAAATTGACTAAAGAAGAAGTAATAATGCTTCTAGAAAGTGTATAAGGAGGAAATTATGTTAGAAAGAAATTAGAAGAAATAAAAAAATAAAGGATTAGATAGAATAAGAGAAACTAATAATATCAAAGATTTAGAAGATATCAAAAAGAGAATTATTGGGAAAGAAGAGTTCACTTACTGATGTTTTTAAAATTACTTGGAACATTAGATGCTGAAATGAAGAAAAAAAGTAGGAATGAGAGCTAATGAAATAAAGAAATTCTTTGATGAAAAACTAAAAGAAAGAGAAGAAGAAATTATAAATAACACCGGTGTAACAGATGAAAAAATAGATATAACTTTACCAGGAAAGAAATTACCTAGTGAAGGAGCATTACATCCTATTACACAGATGTGTTATGATTTAAATGATGCCTTTTTATCATTAGGATTTGAAGTATATAGTGAAAATGATATAAGTAGTGAAAAGTTTGCTTTTGATAATTTAAATTTCCCTAAAGATCATCCTGCTAGACAATCAATGGACACCTATTGGATTGAAGGAACTGAGGATAAATCAGCGGAAGAAAGATTATGTCTTCGTCCACATTTAACAGGAGGCTCAGTTCGTTATTTATTAAAACATGGTGCTCCTGCTAGATTTGTATATCCAGGAAGAGTATATCGAAACGAGACTACTGATGCTCGTCATGAAAGAGCTTTCTTCCAATATGAAGCTTTAATTGTTGATAAGGATTTATCATTCGCTTCAGGAAAGGTAATGATTGAAACAATATTAGAAAAAGTATTTGGAAGAAAAGTAAATGTACGTATGAGAGAAGGATTCTTCCCATTTACGGAACCAGGATATGAAATAGATATGGAATGCTTAGTATGTGATGGTAAAGGTTGCAAAGTATGTAATCACAATGGTTGGATTGAGGTTATGCCAGGAGGAGTAATTCATCCTAATGTCTTAAAAAGTGCTGGATTAGATCCAAATGAATGGACAGGGTTCTATATCAATATTGGATTAGATAGATTAGTAATGATGAGATATGGAATAGATGATGTAAGACTATTTCATAGTGGGGATTTAAGATTCCTAAAAAGAGTTTAAATAAGGAGGAAAACAATGAGAGTATCATTAAATTGGGTAAAAAAATATGTAGATTTACCAAAGAATATAACAAATAAAGAATTATCTTATGATTTAACAATGAGAACAGTTGAAGTAGAAGATGTTATTGATACCGCTAGTAAGTTTCATGATATAGTAGTTGGTCAAATACTAGAAGTCAAAAAACATCCAAATGCTGACACTTTAAAAGTATGTATAGTTGATATTGGTGAAGAGACTCCTGTTCAAATTGTTTGTGGAGGTTCTAACCTATATGTAGGGGAAAAGGTAGTAATCTCTAAGCCAGGAGCAGAAGTTTATTGGCATGGAGAAGGTGAATTAGTAAAAATAAAAGAAACAAAAATGAGAGGAGAGACTTCCTATGGTATGATTTGTGGAGCAACTGAAGTATATTTAGAAGGTTATTTTCCACCAAAAGATGAAAGTGAAATTGTTGATTTATCAGATATTCCTTGTGCCGTGGGAGACTCTATAGCGGATGTTATTGGTATGAACGACACAGTATTAGAAATAGATAATAAGTCTCTTACTAATAGACCAGATCTATGGGGCCACTATGGCATAGCTAGAGAATTATCGACTATTTATAAAGTACCACTAAAAGCATTACCAAAAGCAAAGCTAGATAAGAATTTAAAAAAATATGACATAGAAATTGAAGACAAAACAAAATGCCCTAGATATTCTGCTGTTGAAATTGATAATGTTTATGTAAAACCATCTCCATTATGGATGCAAACAGCATTAATAAACGGGGGTATGAGACCAATAAATGCTATTGTAGATATAACAAACTATGTTATGATGGCTGTAGGGCAACCATTACATGCTTTCGATAAAACTCATGTAGAAGGTGAAAAATAATAGTAAGAACTGCTAAAGAAAATGAAGAATTATTACTATTAGATGATAATAGCATTAAACTTACTACTGATGATTTAGTAATATGTGATACTAAAGAACCAATGGCACTAGCGGGTATTAAGGGTGGTAAGAAAGATTCTATCCTACCAGATACTAAAGGAATAGTATTAGAAATAGCTAATTTTACTGCGGCCACTATTAGAAATACTGGTAAGAGATTTGATGAAAAAACTGATGCTTCAATTAGATATGAAAAAAATATTGATACTCAAAGAGTAGATGAAGGGTTAGCTTTAGCATTAGAACTATTTAAAGAAATATATCCAGAATCAAAGGTTGTTTCTTTCGGAGACAATTATCCAAATCCAACTAAAAATGAGTTAGTAGAAATAACTAAAGACTTTTTAGATACTAGACTAGGAACTGTATTAGAAGAAAAAGAAATAATTGATATTTTAACTAGACTAGGTTATAGTGTTAATTATGAAAATAATACTTTCAAAGTAGTAGTACCTACTTGGAGAAGTACTGGGGATGTTTCAATGCGTGATGATGTTATGGGTGATATTGCTAGAATATTTGGTTATGAAAAACTTTAAGGCTAAACCATTACCAGTTAATTTTACTCATTGTGTTAATGAGCCTAAAGTAACTTTAGAAAGAAGATTAAGAGAATATCTTGCTTATAGATGTGGTTTTAATGAAATATTTACATATCCTTGGATTGATGAAAAATATATTAAGGCTGCTAAAATAGATATAAATAGATGTGAAAGATTAGCAACACCACCATCACCAGAATTAAGTATATTAAGATGTTCATTAGTTCCAGGTTTACTTGAAGTAGTAAGTAAAAAAACTTAAGATACTTTGAAACATTTAAAATATTTGAAATGACTGAAGTATATGAAAAAAAGGTGAATATCATGAATCTACTGAAGAAGAAGTACTACCAATTCATAAAAAAATGTTATCAGGGGCTATTGTAGGTAAAGATCCAAAAGATATCTTCTTTGAATTAAAAGGCGTTTTAGAAGAAATGTCGTCTTATAATCATATGGAAGAAATTACTTTTTAAACAAGAAGAAAAAAACCAACTTGGGCTGATAAAGAAGTTTATTTAAATATCTATCATGGTAAAGAAGAGGTAGGAACAATATCTCTAGTAGCGGTTCCAACTATGAATGAATCTGGTATCAAGAGAACTAATATTGCCATCTTTGAAATAGAATTTGACAAACTTGTACCATTTATGTCTAGAACAAATAAATATACTAGATTGCCATTATTTCCATTAGTAGAGAAAGATTTATCTTTACTAGTAGACACCGACATAACTTGGGAGCAGATTAAAGAAATTATTAAACCAATGGTAAAAGAACTTATCTTTATTGAAGAATATAATGGAGATAAGATTCCAGAAGGTAAGAAGTCTATTACTTTAAGAGTAAAAATTGGCAATAATGATAGTACTATGACTACTGAGCAAATTACAAGTAAAGTAGGAGGTATTTTAAAAGTACTAGGAAAGAAATTAAATATTATATTAAGAGAAGAGTAACATCTTCTTTTTCTTTTGCCTATGAAGTCTTATAAATAAGTCTTCATTAGGAATTATGGAGCCTGTAGTCTCCATAATTAAAATATTTTAAATATAAAAAAGAGAATTATTACTAACTCTCTTTATCGTTTAGAATCAACTTACTACCATCATAATCAATATAGATAGTACTATTATATTTAATTTTATCATTTATAATAGCGGTCGCTATTAAAGTTTCAACATTCTTTTGAACAAATCTCTTAATTGGTCTAGCACCATATTTTTCATCATAAGAAGCATTAACAATATAGTCTTTAGCCTTATCACTAACAACAAGATGAAGCATTTTATCTCTTAAACGATATTCAACATCACTAATTATTTTATCAAGTATAGCATAGATAGTGTCTTTATTTAGAGCTTTAAAGATAACTATTTCATCTATACGATTAATGAATTCTGGTTTGAAAGTATTTCTAAGTTCTCTCATAACCATATCGTTAGCATTATCATTGCCATCTAGAATATATTCACTACCAAGATTAGAAGTCATAATAATAATCGTATTCTTAAAATCAACAGTTCTACCTTGACCATCAGTAATTCTACCATCATCAAGTATTTGTAGTAAAACATTAAAGATATCATGGTGAGCCTTTTCTATTTCATCAAATAAGATGATAGAGTAGGGATTTCTTCTAACTGCTTCTGTAAGTTGGCCTCCTTCATCATAGCCAACATATCCTGGAGGAGCTCCTATTAACCTAGCAACTGAATGACTTTCCATATATTCCGACATATCAATTCTAATCATATGTCTTTCATCATCGAAAAGTTCATCTGCTAATGTTCTGGCTACTTCAGTCTTACCAGTACCAGTAGGACCTAAGAAGATAAATGAACCAATGGGTCTATTAGGATCTTTAATACCTGCTCTTGAACGAACAATAGCATCGCTAACAAGTTTAATAGCCTCATCTTGACCTTTAACTCTCTTTTTCATATTATCCTCTAGATGTAATATTTTTTCTCTATCTCCTTCTGCAAGTTTAGATACTGGAATATTAGTCCATTTTGATATAATAGCGGCTACTGATTCTTCATCAACTGTATCAGATAATATTTCTGATTTATTAATTTTTCTCAAGTTCAGATAATTCCTTTTCAAGTCTAGGAATAGTACCATGTCTAAGTTTAGCGGCAGCTTCTAAATCATAATTATTTTTCTGCCTTCTCTAAAAGCAAAGTTAGCATTATCAATTTCTTCTTTCTTCTTACTAATTTTTAGTATTGACTGTTTTTTTCTTCTTCCCATCTATTTCTTAAAGATTTTTTTCTTGTTCTTTAAGATTAAATAGTTCTTCATCAATATTACTTAATCTATTTTTTTGATATATCATCTTTTTCCTTTTTTAAAGCTTCTTTTTCGATTTCAAGTCGCATAATACTTCTTTCTAGATTATCAAGTTCAGTAGGAACAGATTCCATTTGTACCTTGATGGTAGCAGCGGCTTCATCAATTAAATCAATAGCTTTATCTGGTAAGAATCTATCAGTAATATATCTATCAGATAGAGTAGCAGCAGCTACTAGTGCTTTATCTTTGATATTTACACCATGAAATACTTCAAATTTAGGTTTTAAACCTCTAAGTATAGTAATGGTATCGATAACCGTAGGTTCCTTAACAAGAACTTTTTGAAATCTTCTTTCCAAAGCAGCATCTTTTTCAATATACTTTCTATACTCATTTAAGGTAGTAGCACCAATACAATGTATCTCACCTCTAGCTAGCATTGGTTTAAGCATATTTCCAGCATCCATTGCTCCTTCCAAAGCACCAGCACCAACTATCATGTGAATTTCATCTATAAACATAATAATGTTACCATCAGAGTTTTTAACCTCTTTAAGTACAGCTTTAAGTCTTTCTTCAAATTCACCACGATATTTAGCTCCTGCAACTAAAGCTGCCATATCAAGTTCCCAAATTGTTTTATCTTTAAGACTATTAGGAACATCACCTTTAATAATTCTGGTGGCAAGTCCTTCTACAATAGCAGTTTTACCAACACCTGGTTCACCAATTAATACAGGATTATTTTTTGTTTTTCTAGATAATATTCTAGTTATACTTCTAATTTCATCATCTCTACCGATAACTGGATCAATTTTTCCTTCTTTAGCGGCATCAGTTATATTTCTTCCATATTTTTCTAATGGTTTTTGTAAGTTTTCTTCAAATGGATTATTCATATTCATAATTATCATCCTCCTTTTTATACAACATATATTATATCACTATTTTAGCAATTGTCAATAGAGATTGCTAAAAATATTTTTAATAAAAAAAGAAGAGATTATTCTTCTTCAATAGCACCAGTAGGGCAAGATTCCTTCGCAGTATTAGCATCATCGATATTTTCCTCTTTAATAGGAGTTTGAACAACTTTTGCTAGGCTATCATCATCAAAGTCAAAAACATCTTCACAAATACTAACACATTGTCCACATCCAATACATTTATCTTTATTTACTTTTAATTTCATAATTATCAATCCTTTCTATAACAATTATAACCCATTTTATAAAAAAAAAGCAATAAAATCTTTTTATTTATTTAAAAAAATATGTTATTATATATATAGAGTAGAAGAGGTAATATTATGGAAAGTAGAATGGAAAAGTATTATAAAGATAATCCTGAATATTATAAAAGAAGTAAAAGAAATGAATCTTTATATAAAGATGTATATAAAGATATAAATAATCTAGATAATTTACCAATACCAGATAATTCTAATGAAATAGATTTAAATGGCTTAAAAGCAAATTATTTCTAGCAGGGATGAATATCGAAAAAAATAAAAGAATTAGAAAAAGACATTTGTTAGAGATAATGCTGTATTAGAAGAACCTCTTAAAGAAGATAAGAGTAGGGTATATGATATCAATGTTCTACTAGAGACTGCTAAAAACGAAGTAAATAATCGTAATGCTGTCGAAGGTAAAAAACTGATTCAAACTAATTTTTTAACTAATCTAGAAGATGCTAATATTAAAGATGAAGATAAAGAGGAGATGGAAGTATCTACTCCAGTTATTGAAAGTAAAAAATCACCAAGCAATACTGATTCTCTTCCATTAGATATCTTAGTAGACCTAAAAGGAAATGATAATACTATAGTTACTGATCCAATTGTTAAAGAAGATGTTACTATGATTAAAAAAATAAAAGAAGGTGAAACCTTCTATAGTGGATCATTTAATTTTACTAAGAAAGATTTTGCTGAAGATGAAGAAGATTTCTTTGAAGAAAAGCCTCATACTGGTTTAAAAGTTTTCTTCTTGATTCTTGGTCTTCTCTTGCTAGCGGCTGTTATATATTTAGGACTTACAAAGTATGTTTTTATAAAAAAACATACTTTTTAATATAATTATGAAAAAGCGAAATAAGAAAAAGAATATAAATTAATTAGAAAAAAATATTGCTAATAAAGAAGAGAAAGATTATATCATTTTTTACTAAATTAATTAACAATCCAAAAAAATACTAAGTAGTAACACCATCTTAACATATGTATCCACGAGTGATGAGATAGATACTATAAAAATTAATAAAAATATTTCCTAGAAACTAAAAAAAAGTAGCGGTTCCTAAAGTTCAAGGTGATACTATGAATTTCTATTACATAAATAGTTTAGATGATTTAGAAATAGGAAACTATAATATATTAGAACCAACTACTCAAAATATTGTCACTAATTTTAATAATACTATAAGTATAACACCTGGTATTTGTTTTTCTAAAGATTTATATCGTATAGGTTATGGAAAAGGTTACTATGATAGATTTTATCAAAAACATGATATTTATCGTATTGGTATCTGCTATCAAAAGTGTTTACTAAATAATATACCGCATAATCAATACGATATTAAAGTAAATGAAATAATAACTGAAGAAAAGGAATGATAAACATAGTATCATTCCTTTTCATAAGTAGTAGTTTTCCCTACATTAAGGGAAGATGAATTTTTGAACCAAAATTCATGGTGTCCCCGACTAGAATTGAACTAGCGACCTACCCTTTAGGAGAGGGTTGCTCTATCCGACTGAGCTACGGAGACATAAATAAGATATAAATAGATTATATCATATTATTATCAAAAAAAGTGAACCATAAAACAAAAAAATACAAAAAAAGTGAATATAATTAGTAAAAAAATTAGTAATTTATGATATACTTAAATAGAGGTAAAAATATGAAGAAGAATAAAATATTAATTTTAATTATGGCTATCTTACTAGGAGTATTCTATTGTTATAAAGATGATATCTATAAATATACATATAGTTTAATTAATAATCCTGTAAGTTACGATATTGATAACATTCCAGATTATAATGGTAATAGTTATGTTATAGTAAATGATAATAATCCTTATTTTAAAGAAGAAGATTATACCACTACTAGTTATGAGAAGTATAGTAAATTAGACTATTTAGGAAGATGTGGACCTGCTATAGCTAATATAAGTACTGATTTAATGCCTACGGAAAAAAGGGGTTCTATTGGTATGGTAAAGCCTACTGGTTGGCATACTGTAAAATATGATCATGTTGATGGAAAATATTTATATAATAGATGTCACTTGATTGGTTATCAGTTAACAGGAGAAAATGCCAATACACAAAACTTGATAACTTGTACTAGAAGTATGAATACTAAAGGAATGCTTCAGTTTGAAAATAAAGTAGCAGATTATATTAAAAAGACAAATAACCATGTTTTATATCGTGTAACTCCTGTTTTTGAGGGGGATAATTTATTAGCTACTGGAGTAGAGATAGAGGCTTATTCTATCGAGGATAATGGTCAAGGTATTAAGTTTAATGTTTTTGTTTATAATATTGAAGATGGTATTATTATTGATTATAAAACAGGAGATAGTAGATTAGCTAATAAATAAATATAATAAAATAACTAGTGATTAATTTCACTAGTTAAATATATTTATAAACTCACTTGGAAGTTCACTATTAAAAATCATTAATTTATTAGTAAGTGGATTGATAATCTCTAATTTATTAGCATGAAGAGCAAGTCTATTTAATGGATTAGTCTTACTTTGGTAGCGGCTATCGCCAAGTATAGGATGTTTAATATCAGCCATATGACATCTAATTTGATTTCTTCTACCAGTAGATATATGTATTTTTAGTAATGAATATTTATCATTATATTTAATTCTTTCATAATCAGTAATAGCTAGTAGTCCATCATTATTTTTTGAGGAATATACCTGTAATGTTCTAGACATTTTTAAATAAGATTCAATATGACCATGACTATTAGTTATTCCTTCTACAATCGCGGTATATTCTCTTTTTTTAGCAAGTTTATTCCAATTTTTCTTGATATAATTTTTTTGAATCTTTTTGATTTTTTTAGCAAACATAATTATTCCTGAAGTATCATAATCAAGTCTATGAATAACAAATACCTTTTTTTATTTTTCTCTTTTTAAGTAATTAGATACTTCTCTATATAATGTTTTTTCTTTTTCTTTATCATTAGATATAGTAAGTATTTTACTAGGTTTATCAATAACTATAATATCATTATCTTCATATATAATTTTAAGATTAAAATCATTATTATTAATTTTTTTACCAATAGTTATAATATCTCCTACATCAACTATATAATTATATTTGGTAACTATTTTATCATTAACATATATACATTCATTTTTTTAATAAAGACTTGATATTATTTTTTTAGATTTATTTAGATTATCTCTTAAATAACTATATAATTCATTTTTTTAATTTTTTACAACTAATTTATCCATTTCATCACATCCACATCTATTATATAATAAATATTAAAATAATTAAATACTTTTTTTATAAAGATTATAAGATATCATATTCGAGAGTGAATACTTTCTAACTAATATTTATTCCAAAAAGTATATTGACATTTTTCTAGGAATAATGATATAATTTTTCCTAGAAAAAAAGGAAAATGTATATGAAAAAAATTATGATAAGATTTTTAAATTATGCTAGAGAAAATAATGGATATATCTCTGCACGTGAAACAGAAAATTTAGGAATTAATAGTACATTTTTAAGCAATTTAGTAATTTATAAAAAAATTAGAAAGGGTTGGAACTGGAGTTTATAAAATACCAGAATATCCAATCGATAATTTCTATATTTTTATCTAAAAGTAGTAAGAAAATATGTGTTATTCACATGCAACTAGTTTATATTTGCATAATATGTCCGATAGGATTCCATTAGTTTATGATATTACTGTTCCATACAATTATAATGGTAATTTACTTAATAATAAAAAAATGTATCACTTAAATATGTCAAAGAAGAAATTTTTTTAATTTAGGAATTATTGATATTAAAACAATTAACAATTTAACAGTTAAATGTTATGATATAGAAAAGAACATTATGTGATATTATTAAAGATAAAAGATAGTATGGATAAAGAGATTTACTCAAAAGCTTTAAAAGAATATGCTAGAAGTAAAAATAAAGACATTTTTAAAAACTAATTAAATATGCTAAAAAATTAGATGTAGAGGACAAAGTTGTTGAGTTAATGGAGGTGTTATTATAAGTGAATTCGGATAAATTAAATAATATTATTAAAGAGAAATCTAAAGGAAATAATAATCTAGCTCATCACCTTCATCAAATGTTTTTCTTTGAACATGTTTTTGATGAGACTAGAACAAAAGTAAGTATAAGGACAATATTATTTTTAAAAGGTGGTGTATTGTTATCTTCTATTATTGGAGAAGATTTAAGAACTACAAAAGATCTAGATGCTACATTAAAAGGAATGCCTTTAAATATAGATTCTATTAGGAATATTTTTTTGAAGAAATATTATCTACTTCAATTGATGATAATATTTGTTTTTGAGATAGTAAGTATCAAAGATATTAGATTAGAAGATGAATATGGTGGTTTTAGAATAAATGTAAAAGGGTTATTTTTATAAAATAAGAACTAATTTTTTTCATAGAAATAACAACAGGAGATATTATTACACCAAGAGAAATTAAGTATGAATACAATTCTATTTTTTTGAAAATAAAAAAATTAAATATCATGGCTTACAATATTGAAACTATTATTGCAGAAAAGTTTGAAAGTATTATTAGTAAAAATATTACAACGACTAGAGCAAAAGATTTTTTTATGATTTATATATGTTAATGAATAATCATAGAAATGAGATTAACGATAAAAAAATTTAGTTAAAGCCATAGAAAATACATTTAGTAGAAGAAATATTAATTTTAATATTGATAGTTTTAGAGAAGTAGCTGAAATAATAGATGAAAGTAATACTTTAAGAAAGGTATTTGCAGATTACCAAAGTAAACTAGAATATACTAAAGGTATCAATTTTGATGATACAATTCATGCTATAAATGAAATAATTGATATATTAGAACAAGAACTAATAGTTATGTAACAAAATTAAAAAAAGGACTAATTTAGTTCTTTTTTTCATATTATTTTATAGGTGAGTTTATGAAAAAAAGGTATTAGTAGTAATAATATTATTAATAATGTTTATTCCTGTAGTTAATGCAAATACTAGTAGTGCATCTTCTTATATATTAATGGATTCTACAACTGGTAGGGTACTTGTAAGTAAAGATATGAATAGTAGAAGGTTAATAGCATCAATTACTAAAATTATGACTTCTACTATTGCTATTGAAAGTGGTAAATTAGATGATGTAGTAGAAGTAGATGATAGTATTTTAAAGGCTTATGGTTCTGGAATATATATTGAAGTAGGGGAGCATATTACTTTAAGAGATTTATTATATGGGTTAATGCTTCGTAGTGGTAATGATGCCGCTAATGCGATTGCTGTTTATGTTGGGGGAAATATTGATAACTTTGTTAAAATGATGAATGATAAGGCTAAAGAAATAGGTATGAAAAATACTACTTTTAATAATCCTAGTGGTCTTCCAATACCTGAAGGTAATTATTCAAGTACTTATGATATGGCTCTTCTTACTAAATATGCTATGCAATATGAAGGATATAGAAACATAGTCAAGACTAAGAAATATAAAGTTACTACTGATAAAAAGACATATGTTTGGAATAATAAAAAAATAAATTATTAAAGTATGATTGTATAACTGGTGGTAAGACAGGATATACTGAAGAGTCTGGAAGAACACTGGTTAGTACTGCTAGTATAGATGATATGGATTTAATAGTGGTTACTATAAGGGATTCTGATGATTGGAATACTCATATTGATTTATATAATTATGCTAAGGATAATTATATAGGTTATAGGGTACTTAATAAAAAAATAAGTTTAAAGTATATGGTGATAGTTATTATAAAAATGATACTTTTTATATTAAAAATGATATTTATATACCTCTAAAGAAAGAGGAAAAAGGCTCTTATTAGTCATATAATATTAGAAAAAAAGAATAATTATCATGATAATGATAAAGTAGGGGTTAATCAAATATTACTGGGTGATAATCTTTTATATGAAGAAGATATTTTTATTATTAAAGACACTAAAAAGAAAAATAATAATATCTTTGCTAAAATAAGAAAGTGGTTTAATGATTAACTATATATGGGGATTTTTTATAGTAGTAGGAGTACTATTTAGCATAATAAATGGAAGTGGTAGTATTACTAATAGTATGTTATCATCAGGTAGTAAAGCTATTGATATGATATTAGGAATAGTTCCATTAATGTGTTTATGGCTTGGTACTATGAAAATAGCGGAAGCTTCAGGATTATTAGATATTATATCTAATAAATTATCAAAGGTAGTAAAAATACTTTTTCCTGAAATACCTGAAGGAGATAAGGCAATTGGTTATATTTCTTCTAATGTAGTTATGAATATGTTAGGACTAGGTAATGCTGCTACTCCTTTTGGTTTAAAAGCTATGAGTGAACTTAAGAGATTAAATAATAATAGTGATGTAGCCTCTAGATCTATGATTACTTTTCTTGTTATAAATACTGCTTCAGTTACTATTGTTCCTACTACAGTAATTAGTTTAAGATTAGCTAATGGTAGTATTAATCCAACAGAAATAGTACCGGTTACTATTATTACTACTTTTTTTATCAACTTTTTTTAGCCATATTATTAGATCGATTATTCTATTTTATTTGGAGAAAAAAATATGATTAATTACTTTATTCCTTTAGTGGTAATTATAATAGTTATTTATGGTATATATAAAAAAATAGATATTTTTTTGATACTTTTTATAATGGGTGTAAAAGAGGGTATGAAATTATCAATAAATTTATTTCCAACGATATTTGCTATGATTATAGCTATTACTATGATTACTGATAGTGGCATTATAAATTATATATGTAATCTTATAAAGCCTCTCTTTATTAAAATAGCATTTCCTACAGAAGTAATTCCTTTAGCCATATTAAGACCTATTTCTGGTTCTAGTAGTCTAGTAGTATTAAATGACATCTTAACAAGGTATGGTACTGATACTTTAATTGGTAGACTTGCTTCAGTTATGCAAGGTTCTACTGATACTACTATTTATATTATTAGTATGTACTTTACTAGTGTAGGTATAAAAAAAATAAGATATTCTCTTATTGTAGGTCTATTAGCAGATCTCTTATCAGTTATAATTAGTTTTATCATGGTAAATATCTTTTTCAATTAAAAAAGCCTCAATCAAGGCTTTAAAAATCAAATGGTATGGATAAACAGTATATCCTAAACTTTAGGAATAGTTGATAAACAGCTAATCACTTAATTCATTTTACTATATATAATTTATTTTTAACACATTTTTAGTTAATTTTTATAAAATAAATGAAAAAAAGACCTAGGGCTTCTAAAGTTTTTCTAGGCACTTTTCAATATTATTATATGCTATAAATTAATGTTTATACAATGTAATAGTGCATATCAAATCCCATTACTTTTAATACTTCATCAATGGTAATTGAAGTTAAATTATCTTTTTAAAATATCTAATTCTTTTTGTGATTAGGCTTTTTCATTTCTATTGCTTGATTATTTTTCTAATAATAATTCTAACGATTTAATTATTATGTACATATTTGTATGTAATGCTTTATCAGGAGATTTTTTAGTTTTGTCTAATCTAATATAGAAAGTACTTCTATAAGTATATAGTCTATCATCATGAGCTGCTATATTACGAACTGATGTTAAATTACCAAGAATATTTTTTTAATATTCTATCATTTATAGAAAATAGTTTACTTATTTCTTGTCTATCTCGCTGTTTCATTAAACCATAAAACTTACTAATAGTTCCAAGAGATAATATTTTAGTAGCAACCCAAGGTGGAACAAATCCATACTTACTCATATAATGAATTATTGCATCATGTTTGCCATTTCCTTTATCAATTTCGTTTTTTTAATTTCTTCAATTAGTTTTTTTCTGTATGTTTTAAATTAGAATTATCATCTTTTTAAATCAAAATTGTTAATATTTAAATAATCTTCTAATCCATACTTTTCAGCAAACAAATTAGCAATTTTAGTTTTTATTACAGCTTCTATTTCAAGAATATATTTAAGCATTATTATTTTTTTAAATTTTTTTATCAAATTTATACATTGCAAATATTTCTTCAAAAGAAGCATTATCTTTATAGTTTTTCTCCTGTTTTAAATATCCATTTATAGGAGTTTACTATTGAATAGTAAGAATACTTTTTCGATTAAATATTTAACATTATTTTTCATCTTTTTATAGATACACCTTTTTGAATTTAATATTTCTATTAATTCGTTTGTTGATTTAAATTCTTTAGCCATTTTTTTACCTCCTTATAAATGAAAAAAAGACCTAGGGCTTCAAAAAGTTTCCTAGGCACATCTCGATATATAATATACACTATTTATTAATAAAATGCAATACTTTTGAAGAAAGTTTTAATCATAATCTATACTAACGAATGTTTATCTCTTGCAACATATATTATATAATACCATATGTAAATACAAAAAGTAAATTTTTTTGAAATGAAAAAAAGGAAAAAAATTTAACTCACGAATTAATTCACGATAGTGCAACTTTTACTTTTTTTAATAGGTAATTCTTCTTTAATAATATTTACCATAATACCATCGTTTCTTGTTAGGATAGTTTCTTAAACACAAAACAACTAATCCATTTCTGAATTAGTTGTTTATTAAAACTCAAAAAGTTTGAGTAAATTTCCTTTTGGTAGCGAGAGGGGGATTCGAACCCTCGACCCTTCGGGTATGAACCGAATGCTCTAGCCAACTGAGCTATCTCGCCGTCAAATGTAATATAATTATATTACATTTTTTTATTTTGTCTAGTCTTTTTTTAATTATTTATATAATTCTTTATTTAACAATTCTAAATTATTATTCATAATTGTAATATAGTTTTCATTTGAATTAGTAATACCGCCATCTATTGTTTCCATTGTATTAATAGTAATTAATTCTATACCATAATTATCAATTAATTTTTTTGACAAGTTTCATTAGTACTATTACTAGCAGAATAAATATACTTAATGCTACCATTATTAATTAACTTTTTAACTTCATCTATAGTATTTTCATTTAATTCTTCTGTTTCTTCTAATGATATTACTTTTTAGATTATATTTTTTTCTAAATATTTAAATAAATTAGTATCTACTACGACAGTATTATATTTTTGCTAAACTAACTTTTTTTCTTTAATATCAGCATCTAATCTTGATAAATCATATTTTTAATTCTTCATATTTATTTTTCAATACCAGTACCATCTGTATTAGATATTAAATATGGATTATCAATATATTCAAGTAATCCTTTTTTTGTATTCTCTGCCATCATTAAATAATTATAAGGATTAAGCCATAATTCCGCTATATCATTATCATATGTCATACCTGTAGATACATCTATTATCTTTAATTTTTTATTTTTATTTAGCATTTTAACTGCTATATCTCTTTCTTTATCTAAACTATTAAAAACAAATAAATCTGTTTTAGAATATTCTTCTATTTTTTTATCAGATATTTTAAAATCATTTGGATCAACTCCTGATGGATAGATGCTATTTATAGTACTATTTGTACCATATAAACTATTAATTAGATATCTAATAGGATAAATAGTAGTATATATTTCAATATCTTCCATACTATCTTTAGTTATATTACATCCTGATAATAGAAATACTTCAAGTATAATTAATAATATTTTTAATTTTTTTCATTTAATAATTCCTTCTTTTCATTCTTTTTGTCTATATTAATATTACTATATTTTTTTATTTTTTTGTAAATAGATAGAAAAAAATATTATTGATAAAATATTCTATCTATAGTATAATTATATATGTAAATAGGAGAGGATAATAATGAGTTTTATAAAAAAATAATATAAAGTTTTTTTAATAGCTATGTTAATAGTAATAGTATTAGGTGTATTTGGTATTACTTATGCTTTAAAAATAGCTACATTTAATCCAATAGGAATAAATACTACTACTGGTAATATAACTGCTAGTATAACTTATGATAGTACTAATACTAGTACCGTAACTAGTAATAATAAAATGTTACCTATTGCTGATACTTTAGTAACTGGAGTAGATGTAACTGATGAAAGAATATTAAAAATTAAGTTTATGGTAACAGGTAGTAGTAGTAATCCTAATAATACTATTTATGATATATCTTTAAGAAATATAGATATGAGTAATGCGCTAAAGAGTGAATATGTGAAATGGAGACTATATAAAAATGGAACATTATTATCTGAAGGAAACTTCTCTCCAGCATTTGATATAAAAGAAAATAATAGATTGGTACTTACTAATACTCAGCAAGATTTAACTACTAATACAGATACTTATGTTTATTTAATGTGGATTAGTGAGGCATGTACTGGTGATTTATCTACTTGTGATATAACTAAAAATCAAGATAAATTACTAGGTAAAATATTTAATGCTCAAATAAAATTAGAAGCAAGTACTAAATCTAAAAAGATACTTACTAGAACAGCAATAAGTACTTATTCTGCTTCAATGACTATAACTAATATGTTTACTCCTAATAAATTAGTAGAAGATAACAATGTAAAATATAGATATGATACTACAAATAACTTAATGGAAGATGTAGATGGTAATATAAGATATTATGGAGCTTCACCAAATAATTATATATACTTCAATTGCTCTGATTATAGTAATCAAACATCTAGTACATGTGAAACATGGAGAATAATAGGAGTATTTGATGGTAAAGTTAAGATAATGAGAGGTAGTGTAATAGGAACATATTCATGGGATAATAAGAATGCAGATACAGGAGCGGAAACAGCATATGGAAAGAATGATTGGAACACAGCAAGATTAATGAAATTATTAAATCCAAATAATTATTATACAATAGATAGTAATGATAACGGACATGGACAAAGGCTATATTGGAATGCCCAAAGCGGAACATGCTTTTCAGGACAAAATAATGCCACAAGATCATGTGATTTTACAAGTACAGGTTTAAAAAATGATATAACAAGAAATATGATCGCAGAGACAACATATTATACAAGGGGACATAGTACACCAAATATATTTGTAGATGCAATGTATGATAAAGAAAGAGTAAGTGGAACAGTAGTAAATGCAACACCACCAAGGACATTAACATGGACAGGTAAAGTAGCTGTTGCCTATCCATCAGATTACGGCTATGCCGCCGATTTAAGTTTGTGTCAACAAACTTTAGTTAATTATGATAATAGTACATGTACAGCAAATAACTGGATGAAGAGTATTATTACTAATAATGGTGCCAATGCTGGATGGCTATTGACCCCACACTCCGGCTATGCATACCATGCATGGTATGTGTCTTCACCGGGCAATGTCAACAACAGCTACTCCGGTGTCCATATTGCTGCTGGTGTGGTGCCAGTCCTTTCTCTGACATCTGAACTAGATATTAGGTCAGGGACAGGTACGAGTAGTTCACCATATCAGTTATCAGTGAATTAATATTATCAGTGATTTTTTTAAAAAAAGAAATCTTATAAATCAAAGGTTTCTCTTTTTCTCTTTTTCTCTGATAACATTTATAAATTTATTAGTTGGTTAAGGAGGTCATTGTCACTATTCCAATCTGTATATTTATCTTCATTTACTAATTCTGGTGATGCTTTTTTTATAGCTTCAAATTTGGCTTGTAAAGATAATTTTGCATATGTTTCCGTTGTAGTTATACTTTCATGTCCCAATAATTCTTGTATATATACTATATTTATTCCTGCATTTAATAAATGTGTAGCTCTTGTTCTTCTAAATGTATGTGGTGTTATTTTCTTGTTTATTATTATTTTTTTGACGTAATAGAATTGATAATATCTTTTATAAAATTGTTACTTTGTTTTTGTTGTCTATTATTTCTAAATAGATAACCACTATTTATTTCATATTCATTTTTGTTATATTTGACAAGTCTGTCACTTTGTTTTGATAGAACCACGAAGATATTTTTTTGCATATAAAATCTTTATTTTTTTACTGTAATCTGTGAATTTTGCCTAACATCAAAACAATATTTTTTTCATAATTGTTAAAAAAATGCTTTCCCATTCACTCGGATAAATATTGTATAATTCTCCAGGTAATACTTTCCTAGTTATACAATTTTTGTAACTATCAAAGTCATCTAATATTCTTTTTAGATCTCATCATATTCTGAAACCATGATTTAGTTGACTTATTAGAAAAATGTATCAACATCAAAGCCATAACACTCTAGTAAAAACTCAGAATATTCTTTTTCATCATATACAAAAATCATTTACCTGTTTCCATTTAATATAACTATTCCAAATATATAGATAATTATCCATAATGATTTTTTTGGAAAATCCTATTTTAATTGCCTCTTTTCGTATTTTTACTAATTTTTGGGTTTTAAAATTTGTATTCATTAATACATCATCTCCTTTTCTTACTGGTCCCATTGCCAGTGAGATGTATTATAATACATTATCAGAGAAAAAGAAAAAGAGAAACCTTTGATTTATAAGGCTTCTTTTTAAAAATCACTGATAATATTAATTCACTGATAACTGATATTATCTGTGTTCTCTGATAATATCAGTTATCTGTGTAACAGATGACTGATAAGACAAGAGAGGTAGGAAAAACTTGTCAAAAAGGGCCTCCCTAGCGTGCGGTGATCCGCTGGGGGCCAGGCAAGCGAAGCTTGTCTTCATGAATACTCAGAAAGAGCGGTAGGAAGTACTAGAGTTAAGAGTGGATGAAAAGAGGCGGAATAGTTGGTATCCGCCTGTAGGTGGACGCAAAATAATATAGATATCAATTAAGTGTATAGTTAGAGAGGGTATAAGATTACCTTCTTTTTATTATATAAAGATATAAAATAACTTGATATAAATATATATTTATTATATAATATTTTTAGAAAGAAGGAATATTATGAAGACAGATGATTTTGATTATTATTTACCTGAAGAATTAATAGCACAAGTACCATTAGAACATAGGGAAAGTTCTAGATTATTAGTGTTAGATAAGAATAATGGTAATATGATAGATGATAGATTTTATGATATAGTAAATTATTTAAATAGAGGGGATGTATTAGTACTTAATGATACTAAAGTAATGCCTGCGAGGATAATAGGGGTAAAATCTGATACAGGTGCTGTAATTGAGGTGTTATTATTAAAGAATATTAATGGAGATAGATGGGAATGCTTAGTAAAGCCTGCTAAAAGGGTAAAGATAGGTACTATTATTACTTTTGGTAATGGAGAATTAAAATGTGAATGTGTTGCACTAGGTGAAGATGGTATAAGAGAGTTTAATTTTGTATATGATGGTATCTTCTATGAAATATTAGATAAATTAGGTAGTATGCCACTTCCTCCATATATTAAAGTTAAATTAGATGATAAAGATAGATATCAAACTGTATATGCTAAAAATATTGGTAGTAGTGCTGCTCCAACAGCTGGTCTTCACTTTACTAAAGAATTATTAAAAGAGATTGAAGATAAAGGTATTACTATTTGTTATATAACATTACATGTAGGACTAGGGACTTTTAGACCAGTAGCAGTCTCTGATGTAACTAAACATAAGATGCATAGTGAGTTTTATAGTATGACTAAAGAAGTATCGGACACTCTAAATACAGCTAAAAAAGAAGGAAGAAATATAATTGCGGTAGGTACTACTACTACTAGAACATTAGAAACTATTATGACTAAATATAATACTTTTAAAGAGTGTAATGGCTGGACAGATATATTTATATATCCTGGTTATGAGTTTAAGGCTATTGATGGACTTATTACTAATTTTCATTTACCAAAATCTACTTTAGTAATGTTAGTATCAGCTTTTGCTAGTAAAGATATTATATTAAATGCTTATAAACATGCTGTAGAAAATAAATATCGTTTCTTCTCATTTGGAGATGCAATGTTTATTCATAAGTAATTAAGAAAAGAAGCAAAAAGTATTTACAAACTACTAAAATTATTATATAATTTAGTAGTAATGCCAGCCTGGCGGAATGGTAGACGCGGTAGACTCAAAATCTACTACTAGTGATAGTGTGAGGGTTCAAGTCCCTTGGCTGGTACCAAATTTGTATTTGTAATCTAACTAATGTGGTTAGATTTTTTTATTAAAAAAAAAATAAAATACGATCGGCCGAAAACCGGCCGAAAAACCGGCCGAAAGAGTTGATATTTTTAATTCCTTATTTTTATAGGGAATTAGAGAGAAAATACACGAACAGTTAACTTTTTTTAGAAAAAAATAAAAAAAATAGAAAAAGTTGTATTTTTTTAAGATACAATTATATTTATAAAATAAGAAAAAAAGTAAAAAAATAATTTACAAGTGTTTATATAAATAAAACTTTTGCAATGCCTTATAATATAAGGTAAAAAAATAGGTATAATATACAATTAATGTTTAAAAAAATAAAAAAATACAAAAAAATTAAAAAAAATAAGAAAAAAATGTAAATATTTAAAAAAATAAAAAAATAGAAAAAAATGTAAAAAAATAAAAAAATACGAACAAAAAGTATTGACAAAGATCTTTCTAGACTATATAATGGTATCTGTAAGGTAGGAGGAAGAAGTATGATTGAAATAGAAGAAAAATTAGAAACAATTGAGGTTGTTAAAAGAAATGGTAAGAAAGTAGAGTTTGATGGAACTAAAGTTGCTCTTGCTATTAAGAAAGGCTTTGATAGTATTCTAATTGAAGATGAGAAAAAAATATAGTGAGAAAGATATTCAAAAAAAGTATATCAAGCAGTTATTAAAAAGATAGCTAAAGAATATTTACCACTGGGAAAGATAAAAAAAATAGAAGAAGTACAAGATTTAATTGAAGATATGCTGAAAAAAATATGATTATACTGATGTATATGAATCGTTTTCAGAATATCGTCAAAGAAGAGCAGCAGCTCGTATAGCTTTTAGAGATGATAAAATACAAGCAAAACTTCAAAAGAGTATTGAAGGACTTGGTCTTAAGTCTGCGAATGAAGAAGATAGTAAAAGAGAAAATGCTAATATTGATGGTAATTCCGCTATGGGAACAATGCTTCAATTTGGTAGTACTATATCAAGAGTATTTACTGAGACATATTTAATGAAGAAAAAATTTGCTGAGGCACATGATAATGGAGATATTCATATTCATGATATGGATTTTAGCAATGGGAACTACTACTTGTATGCAAATAGATTTAAATAAATTATTTAAAGGTGGTTTTTCTACTGGTCATGGTCATTTAAGAGAACCTAAAGATATCATGAGTTATTCTGCACTAGCAGCAATTGCTATTCAGTCTAATCAAAATGATCAACATGGTGGTCAATCAATACCAGCTTTTGATTATTATTTAGCACCAGGAGTGCTTAAAACATTTAAGAAAATGTTTAAACAGGCTGTATATGAACTTTTTAGATTTTACTGATTTTTATTAGTTTTGTTAATATGGATAGAATTGAGAAAGAAATCGATAAATTAACTAGTATTGATTTGGATATAACGGTATTTGAACCTATTTATAAAGAAAGTACCGAAGTAAAGAGAATATTTAAAAAGGCTTATGAAACTGCTTATAAGAAAACAGATAGACAAACATATCAAGCAATGGAAGCATTTGTTCATAACTTAAATACTATGCATTCAAGAGCGGGAGCTCAGGTACCATTTTCAAGCATTAATTTTGGTACTGATACTTCACCTGAAGGTAGAATGGTTATTAAGAATTTCTTATTATCTATTGATGCTGGTCTTGGCAAGAACGAAACACCAATATTTCCAATATCAATATTTAAAGTTAAGAAAGGTGTAAACTATGATCCAGAAGATCCTAACTATGATTTATTTAAATTATCATGTAAGGTATCTTCAAAAAGATTATTCCCTAATTTCTCATTTATGGATTCATCATTTAATAAACCTTATTATAAAGGGGACTATAATACTGAAGTTGGTTATATGGGATGTAGAACTAGGGTAATTGGTAATGTTGTAGATGAAGATAAAGCTGTTACTCCAGGTAGAGGTAATTTATCATTTACTTCGATTAATTTACCTAGACTTGGTATTAAACATGGTATTGTAAGAAATGATGAGACTGATATGAAAGGCTTCTACGAAGAACTAGGAGAATTAATGGATTTAGTAAAGGATCAATTACTTGAAAGATTTGAGATTCAATGTAATAAGAGATTATATAACTTTCCATTTCTATTAGGACAAGGAATATGGATAGATTCTGATAAGTTAAAACCTAATGATAGATTAAGAAAAATATTAAAACATGGTACATTATCTATTGGCTTTATAGGACTTGCTGAATGTCTTAAAGCTTTGATTGGAAAACATCATGGTGAAAGCGATGAAGCTCAAAAGTTAGGTCTTGAAATTATTGAGTTTATGAGAAATAAGTGTGATGAGTATGCTAAAGAATATAAATTAAACTTTACATTACTTGCTACTCCTGCTGAAGGGTTATCTGGTAGATTTATTAATATTGATAAAGCAGTATATGGTAAGATTAAAGGTGTTACTGATAGAGAATATTATACTAATTCATTCCATGTACCAGTATATTATAATATATCAATAGTAAATAAAATTAAGAAGGAAGGTCCATATCATAAATATACTAATGCTGGTCATATAAGTTATATTGAGTTAGATGGTGATACTACTAATAACTTAGAAGCATTTGAAAAAATTATTAGATTAATGTATGAAAATGATATGGGATATGCCGCTATTAACCATCCAGTAGATAGGGATCCAGTATGTGGTTATGTTGGTGTTATTGGTGATACTTGCCCTGGCTGTGGTAGAAAAGCTTATGAAGGTGTTCCAATAGAGAGAGTAAATGACTATAAGAATAGTTGTAATTGTTAAATAAATAAAGAAAGAGGTAATTAAAATGAAAGAAGAAGTAAAAAGAGAAAAATTAGTAGGAGAGGGTGTTGGTTTTGAAAGAATAAGAAGAATTACTGGTTATTTAGTTGGTACAGTAGATAGATTTAACAATGGTAAAAGAGCTGAAGAAAGAGATAGAGTAAAACACGGTACTGAAGGATTAATGAGTAATAAATAATGAAAATTAGACTTGCAAGTCCTGTTCTGATGCCAGATAGCATCGTTGATGGTGAAGGAATAAGAACTGTTCTATGGACTCAGGGTTGTCTTCATAAATGTCCTGGGTGTCATAATCCTCAAACACATTCATTTGATGATGGTTTTCTAGTAGATATTGATGAAGTTAAAGAACAAATTGATGAATTAGAAGGTCAAGATGGTATCACCTTTTCTGGGGGTGATCCCTTCTACCAAGTGGATGAATGTATTGAAATAGCTAAATATATTAAAAAGTAAGAAAATGAATATTTGGTGTTATACCGGCTTTACTTATGAAGCACTATTAAAACTAGGAGAGAAAAATCATAATATTATTGAATTTTTAAAATTAATTGATGTATTAATAGATGGTCCTTTTGTATTGGAAAAGAAAAGTTTAGATTGTCCTTTTAGGGGTTCAACTAATCAAAGAATTATTGATACTAAATCAAGTTTAAAAAATAAAAAGGTTGTCCTAGTAGATAAATATTATAATGAAAAGAAAAAGAAGAGTAGTAGAGATAGAATATATATCTAGGCTCTTTTTTTCTTTAATTAATTAAATAATATGTAAAATAATTCAAAAATACATTTTTCAAAAGAATAAAAAAATATGCTATTATTAATATAGGAAAGTGATAGATATGAAAAAAACATTATCAAAATTAGATAAACCCTTACTAATAATAACCTTTATGTATTTGGTTTAATAATGATATTAAGTGCTTCATCAATGGGATCGTATATGAGATATAATTATAGTCCATATCATTATTTTATAAGACAAGCCTTATTTTTTTAGTAATAGGTATGATAGCATTCTTTTTTTGTATAATCTTTCCTACCAAGAATTATAAAAAAATTAAAATTAGATATAATAATTATATCAATAATTATGTTATCTTTAATTGGACTTCCTTTTATTGGACATGCTGCTAAAAATGCTGTCAGTTGGTATAAGATAGGACCTGTTACTATTCAGCCATCAGAGTTTGCTAAAGTAGGTATTATTTTATATCTTAGTATTTATTATGAAAGAAACAAAGATAAACTAGATAACCAATGGAATATTATTAAGCCTATAATAGTGGCTCTTATTATTGTAGGTCTTGTTATGATTCAACCAGATATGGGAACCGCTGTTATAATTGGTTTAATTACTATTATTATGTTTTATGGAGTACCTATTGATAAGAAAAAAATAGAAGTATTTTTTTAATAAGATATTTATTGGTGGTATCTTATTGGTAGTATTAGTTCTTATTACTACTGGTGCAAGTTTTTTTAAAAAGATTATCAATTAGATAGATTTAAATTTACATTACCATGTGAAAGATATCAAGAAAAAAACTGGTTATCAGTTATGTAATAGTTTTTATTGCTTTTTAAAAAAATGGTGGTTTAAATGGTCAGGGATTAGGTTCTTCAACTCAGAAATATTTATATTTACCAGAATCTTATACAGACTTTATTTTTCCTATTGTCGTTGAAGAGTGGGGATTGGTAGTAGGAATAATAATAATATGTGCCTATGCCTTTGTTTTATTTAGAATTATTCAAATTGCTAGAAGGGCTAG
Source organism: Bacilli bacterium (assembly GCA_022009835.1). Classification (GTDB taxonomy): domain Bacteria; phylum Bacillota_I; class Bacilli_A; order RF39; family UBA660; genus CAG-302. The sequence continues at coordinate 761,336 of CP091726.1, forward strand.
TAATCTTCGAGGAAGTCTTCTTTGTTATGGCGTATTTACCTATTTATTAACACATATTATCGTCAATCTATTTGGTGTAATGGGACTAATGCCATTAACAGGAGTACCACTTCCATTTCTATCGTATGGAGGTAGTTATACAATATGTTTAATGATAGCAATGGGCTTAGTTCAAAGAGTGGCTATCGAAAGTAAAAAGAATAAGACTGCTTAAAAGGCGATCTTTTTCATTTAAAATCTTGATTTCGTGTAATTTTCTAACTTTATAGCCAAATCTATCTTAAAAAAATAAATCTATATTTTTTTAAATCACCCTATAGACTTTAAACATTAATAATGATAAAAATATGAATATAAGGAGGAAATAAATGTATATAGAAGTATTAACTCAAATAAGTGCTAAAGCTGTCGATCAATATTATACTTATCATGTACCAATACAATTACAAGATAAAATAAAAAAAATAGGTATAAGAGTAAAAAAATACCCTTTGGTAATATGGTACTTGAAGGATTTGTTATGAATATTATTGATATTCCTCTTTATGATAAAGATAAAATAAAAAGACATTATTAATGTAACCGATAGTAGTCCAGTACTTAATGAAGAAATGATTTTATTAGGTAAATATATGAGTAAAACACTTCTATGTTCATTAGTATCTGCCTATCAAGTAATGCTACCTAAGGCTCTAAAAGCCGAAATTAATTCAAATATTAAAATAAAATATAACAAGTACTTAAGAAGAACTAAGACTGTAGAAGAGATAGATAATTATATTAAGAATTGTAAATATGAAGGTCAAATTAATATATTATGTAAATTAAAAAGAAAGTGATGTTCTAATTACTAAAATGACTAGTACTATTAATACTATAATAAAACATGGCTTAGGAGAAATATATCTTGAAGAAGATAAAAGATATAATTATGAAGGGACTACTAACTATAAAAAAATAACTCTAAATGAAGAACAATTAAAGGCTAGTAATGAAGTAATAACATCTTTTGGCACCTCCAATACCTTTTTATTATATGGAGTAACCGGAAGTGGTAAAACAGAAGTATATATGAATATTATTGAAGAGGCATTAAAACAAGGTAAAGAAGCTATTATGCTAGTACCAGAAATAAGTTTAACTCCGCAAGTTGTAGGTAAATTTATAGCTAGATTTGGTAATGTCATATCAGTATTACATTCTAGATTATCTGATACCGAAAGATATGATGAATATCGTAAAATAACGAGTGGCGAAGCTAGAATAGTAATTGGTACTAGAAGTGCTGTCTTTGTACCATTTACTAATATTGGAGTTATTATTATAGATGAAGAACATACTAGTAGTTATAAACAAGAAAATCATCCAAGATATAATGCTAAAGATATTGCTATTTTAAGAAGTAAATATCATAAATGTCCAGTAGTATTAGGAAGTGCTACACCTAGTTTAGAAGCCTTTGCAAGAGCGGGCAATAAAGTATATAAATTACTAGTTCTATCCAAGAGACCAAGTGTTAGTACTCTTCCTGAAGTAACTATTATTGATATGAAAGAAGAAATAAAAAAAGGTAACTTCATCTTATCAAATACCTTAAAAAACAAAATAAAAGAAAAATTAGATAGACATGAACAGATTATCCTTTTACTTAATCGAAGAGGTTATTCCAATATAATTACTTGTAAAGAATGTGGTTATACTGAAAAATGTCCTAAGTGTGATATTGCCTATACTTATCACAAAACTAGTAATAATTTAAAATGCCATTACTGTGGTACCGCAAAATTACCAAGCACAAAGTGTCCTAAGTGTGGTAGTACTAATATTAAAGATTATGGTCTAGGTACTGAGAAATTAGAAGAAGAATTACATAAAATGTTTGATGCAAGAATAGTTAGAATGGATGTTGATACTACTAGTAAAAAAGGTGAACACCAGAAAATAATAGATGCTTTTGGTGAATACCAATATGATATTTTAATAGGTACACAGATGATAGCTAAAGGACTTGATTTTCCTTTAGTTACTTTAGTAGGAGTTATTTCTATTGACTCTTCTTTAATGGCTCCTGACTTTAGAGCTAGTGAAAATACCTTTGATTTGTTATCTCAAGTATCTGGCCGAGCAGGACGATCTACTAGTAGAGGGGAAGTTATAGTTCAAACATATAACCCTGATCATTATAGTATTACTTTATCAAAGAATCATGATTATTTTGGCTTCTATAAAGAAGAAATGCAGATTAGAAAGATGCTCAAATATCCACCATATTACTATTTAACTCTAATTAGTATTTCATCTAAAGAGTATGAACTAGGTTTTAAAGAAGCCAATAAAATAGGAAATTATTTAAGAAGTAAATTAAATACTACTACTATTATATTAGGACCATCTATGGCTAGTATTTTTAAAGTAAATAACATTTATCATTATCAAATTATTATTAAATATCGGAAAGATGACAATCTAATCAATACTTTAAAATTTATAATTAATATGTATAAAAACAAATAATAAAGTATCAGTAGAAGTAGATTTCAATCCAATTAGAACATAAATGGAGTAGTAATACTCTTTTTTCTTTGCTCCTTCAGCCAATAGTCTTCCGGAGTATGATGAAGCCTTTAGTCTTCATCATAAATATTTTTAGCATAAAAATAATATTAAAGGACATAATAGAGGTGGAGGATGATTTATGAAAGAAGATATCAATGCTTTAGATGAATTAAATAAAGGTGCTTTAATGGGTGCATATTCCATTAATTATATTTTTAGAAAAAAAGTAGAAGATAAAAAAATTAGTAAAATTATTAGAAGGTCAACTTAAAAAGTTATAAAAAAATTAGTAATAGAATAGAAGAAATTTATCCTAAATATGATAAAGAAGGAACACCACATAAAGTTAATACAATGGAAAAAAATGATGACATATTGGGGAATAGAAATGAAGACAATGAAAGAAGAAACAACATCTAAAAATAGCAGAATTATTAATTAAAAGGAACTAATATGGGTATAATTGAAGGAAGAAGAATATTAAATAATAAAAAAATAGATAAGAGTGTTCATGAAATAGCAGAAGACTTTACTACATTAGGAGAAACTTATGTAGAGAGCCTTAAGAAATATTTATAAAAGGACTATCATAGTTCTTTTTATATTTTTCATTATAATATGATATAATAGTACTATATTTATGGAGGAATATCAAATGGAAAATAAGTTTAATTTAACGAGAGAGCAAAACATTTTCATTGCAAAAAGAAATATAGTAGATTACATTTGGAAAAAGTGCTAACCTAGAAGGAATAGCGGTCACATATCCAGAAACACAAGCTATATATGATGGTGGTATAGTAAATGGACTTACTGTTGACAAAATAATTGCTATAAATAATTTAAAATACGCATGGGAGTTTATTTTAGAAAATGAAGGTATAGATTATGATTATAAGACACTATGCCATATTCATAAACTAACTATGGATAAGTTGGTTTTAGAAAATGAATTAGGTCGAATTAGAATAGTACCAGTAAATATTGGTGGTACAAAATGGCAACCGGCTTTTCCTATAGAAAGTCAAATAAAAGAAGAATTATTAGAACTTTTAAATCAAAAAGAAAAAACCAAAACAGAAATAGCCATTGAAGTTATGTTATATATAATGCGAAGACAAATGTTTATTGATGGTAATAAAAGAGTTGCTATGCTATTTGCAAATAAAATAATGATTGATAATGGATGTGGAATTATTACTATAGCGCAAGAAAATCAGCCAACATTTTACGAAAAACTTATCAAATACTATGAGAGTGGTAACATGACAGAACTAAAAGAATGGATTTATAAAACAAGTATCGATGGTATCGAACTTAAATAAAAAAATATTTATAAAAAGGACTATGATAGTTCTTTTTAATTTTCTATTATGATATGTTATAATTGTTTTTGTAAGAAAGTAGGGATTAACATGGATAGTAGACTATTAGAGTTACTAGATAAGTATATTGAAGAGAATAGAATATTAAAAAGGTGAATATCAAAAAGAAATTAATTAATAGAGATTTATATAAAGAATTACTTAGTTATTTTTAATGATAATTATGAATCACTAGAGGAAAATAAATTATTTATAATAATATTATTAGATAGTATATATGAAGATCATATAGCAAGCAATAATTTTTTTATTTATTATTATCAAAGTTACAAAATCCACATTATAATCAAAAAGAATGAATATCGAACTTATGTAACTAGATTAAAGAAAGAATATAGTGACTTATTAAAAGAATTAGAAGATATAAAAAATAGAATAAACAGAAATAGAAATACAGTAAATACTGCTTATACTGCTAGAAAATGTTTTAAATATAAATTACCAATGACTGATAAATATGCTATTCCTGATCTTAAAAGAATAGTAAGTTATTATGAAGTATCTAATCAAATATCTCCAAGAGAGGCTATGTTATGCGTATTAGATATTGAGTGTCATAATAAGAGTGTTGTTTCATATCGCAATGGTAATAAAATTGAAATGCATAATGCTGAGAAAAATAAGAAAGAAATTAAATACATTTTAAAGTCAGGTTATGAAGTTATGCCATTACCAGAAGTATATCCTGATCGAGTATCATCTTTAGATAGAATAATAAGGGAACTTAACAATACTATTATGTATACTAATAAAGAGGAAATAGAGAATTTATTAGATTTATATAAAAGTTATGAATTAGAAAATAATGAATTCAATTATATTATTATTTCTATACTAAATAACTTTAACAATGAATTAGCGGCCTATAGTGAACTATTACTTGATAATGATGTTATTTTCAAAAGAAATAATCGTAATGAAATATTAAGAGATTATTATATCAATCTAAGCAAATATCTAATTATTAGAGAATATTATAACAATATCAATGACTTTGTTATCGAAGAAAATGATGAAGTTGAAATAACTGAGGAAGAAGCCAAAGAAATCAAAGATGATAAAAAACTAGTTTATTCCACTAGTCCTGCTAATCCAACTAAGGCTAAAATGATTAGTGATATGTCTGATGTTCCACATGAGTATTATGATACTGTTCTTGATTTAATTCTTAAATTTAAAGATGGTACGATTTCCAAGACAGAAGTAAAACATTTAACTAATAATAAAAAAAGTTAGTAAGATAAATGGAATTAAAAAAAGAGATCAGGTAAGAATAGTATTTAAGCATGTTAAGGATAATATATATAATGTTAATGGGGTTTTTTTGTTAAAAAAGCAGATAATGATAATACAATGTATCAAGTAATGGCTTCTAGAAGTATTCAAGATATTAGTACAGAAGATAAATTAAATAGGGCTATTGCTCTTGGTAAACATACTGAAGAAGAATTATCTCATTATGTAAAAGAAAAAGGAAGAAAAGGTACTAGATAATGGCTTCTTCTATAATTCATATTTGTGTAGCAAATGAAATAAATAAATCTTTAAAAAAAGAAATAGTAGAGAATTACTTATTGGAACTATTGCTCCTGATATATCTAAGTTATTAGGAGAATCTAAATTATATAGTCATTTTTTTAGACGATATAGATAATAATATTCCTAATATAAATAATTTTTTTAATTAAATATAAAAAAATTATTTAGATGATGATTTTGTATTAGGTTATTATATTCATCTATATACAGATTATTTATGGTTTAAATATTTTATTACTAAGATAATAGATGGTAATTATTTAAAAGAATTAGATGGTACTAATATTAAATATAATAATGATACTTTTTACTTATTATGTATATAACGATTATTCTAATTTAAATAAACAATTGTTAGATAAATATTATTTTTCCATTAAAGATATTTTTATGAAGAAATACCATATATACCAAATATTATTAAAGAAATACCTATGGATAAATTATATTTAATAGTTAATAAAACAGGAATATTAATAGAGGAAGCCACTAATGGTAAAAGATATCTTTTTGAAATAGAAGATATTATAAATTTTATTGATGAAACTAAAGAAATAATACTAAAGGAGTTAAATAATTTATATGAAACAGTTTAAAATATTAATACTTATTCTTTTACTTACTGGATGTAGTCTAGTAAACAATAAAGAAAAAGAAGTACAAGATATACCAAAGAATGATGAAGAAGAAAAACCAAAAGAAGAATATACTGATAATAACCCTATTAAATTAGGATTATTTCCTGCTAGTAATAATTATCATAATAAAGAAGTAATCGAAGATACATATTATGCTAATTTTAATAGTATGGAAGATATTGGTTCTTTTGAAGTATTCTTAACAGATGATAAAACTATTGATGGTACTAATTTTAAAAATACATGGAAGAAGTATTATGATAACTATGAAAATATTGATAACTATAAAGTAGGTTTTAATATAACTTATACCCTAAAAGATGGTACTATAGAGGGGGGTAACTTTCTAGAACCAGATATATATAGATATGGTGATTATTTCTATGTATATCTATATGATGATGTTAATGCTCCTAATGGATTTTATAGTCACTTAGAAGAGATGGAAGATAATACTATACTTTCATCAATAAAGATATTTGCTGTTACCTCAATAAATAAAGTAGAAGATATAACATTAACAGCATTTACTTATGATGAAGATGACTTTGATACTAACAATAATTACCGAGGTAATTCTAAGTATTCTATAAAGATTAAAAAGAAAATAATAAAATATATTGTAAATATAATTATTTTATGCTATCATTTTTTTGTGTAAGGTAGGAGAAAAAATATGAAAGATTATACAAAGAAACAAAAAATATTAATAGTACTAGGAGTATCTCTATTTATTCTAATAGGATCTGGTCTTACTTATGCAGCCCTTACTTGGTCTAGTGGTGACATAAATATAGGACTAACAAGTGGATGTTTTGAAATAAACTATACACCAGGAGGAGCTATTAATAATGCTAATGTAGAAGTAATGAATGAGAGTACTTTAATAAGTAATAATAAATTTACTATTACTGAAGGTATAGCCTTAACTTATGCTAATATAGGTATAAAAAGTACCTGTAGTATAGAAGGATATGGTTCATTATATTTAAATGTAACAAGTTTATCTAGTGCTTTTTACTACTGGAAGTAGTAAAGGATCACTAAAGTATGCCATATTAAATAATACTAGTACTAGTACACCTTCAGTAACAAATTTGAAAGGTCAATCATTTGATATAGTAAAAACGGGTACTATAACAAGCACAGGTACAGTAAATATATTAACTAAGCAATTATCTAATACATCACAAAATAAATATCTAATAGTGTTCTATATAGATGGTTCAAAGATAGGTAATGATGTAATTGGAGCATCATTTGCAGGTAACATAAGTGCTGATGCCCATCAAGGAACAGTAAAATTAAATGCAGTTGAATTAATTACTAACTTATATACTAATGCTACCAAGACAACAACAACAGTAAATAGTTTAACATATAATTTAGCATCATCAGTAGGATTAATGAATGATAGAAAAGGAAGTAGTAGTGTAGGAGCAGATGCTGGTAATATAAGATACTATGGAGCAAATCCTAATAATTATATATATTTCAATTGTTCTGATTATAGTAATCAAACATCTAGTACATGTGAAACATGGAGAATAATAGGAGTATTTGATGGAAAAGTAAAAATAATGAGAGGTAGTGTAATAGGTTCTTATTCATGGGATAGTAGTGCAAGCGGTACAAACTCTGGTTATGGAGTAAATGAATGGTCACAAGCCGACTTAATGAAATTATTAAATAGCGGATACGATAGTGAAAGTGTCGGAGGAAGCTTGTATTGGAATGCTAAGAGTGGAACATGTTATAACAAAAGTAATAATGCAACAACATCATGTAATTTTATAAGTACAGGCTTAAAAAATGCAGAAACAAGAAATCTAATAGCAGAGACAACGTATTATACTAGAGGACATAATGATAGTAGTATATTTGTAGGAGCAATGTATGATAAAGAGAGAGTAAGTGGAACAGTAGTTAGTGCAACTCCAACAAGGACATTAACGTGGACAGGAAAGGTTGCACTTGCCTATTCATCAGATTATGGATATGCAGCAGACTTAAGTTTATGTCAAGAAAACTTATATGGATATGATAATAGTACATGTACAGCAAATAATTGGATGAATAATATATTAGGAACAAGCAGTTATGGATGGTTATTGACCCCGGACTCCGGCAGTGCGAACCAAGCGATGTATGTGACGTCGAGCGGCTATGTCGACATTGACATGGACGACTATGCTTCTGATGCGTTTGGGGTAGTTCCAGTCCTTTCTCTGACATCTGAACTAGGTATTGGGTCAGAATTAGGTACGAGTAGTGATCCTTATCAATTAAATGTATAAAATTAAAAAGGAAGTAGACATTAGTCTATTTCCTTTAGCATTTCTTTGGCAAAGTAATTACTTACTTTATCGAACTCTCTTTCATCATCAAGACCAGTGTAGAAAAGATTTCCTTCACTATCACTAGAAGTCTTTCTAAAACAAATATCAGTATTATCATTAATATTAGCAAATAATGTATAAATAACATTATCAATAGGTAATTCTTTAATGATATAATACTCAATATTATCATCTAATATAATAGTATCCATTTATTTACCTCTACTTTCATCTATAACTTGTGTCATAATATTATCGATTGTACCATTTCGATAAGACTTTACTAATTCATCTTTAGCAAATTTTCTAAATTCAAGTCCACTTGGATTTTTCTCACTATCAGTAAAGCCATTTACTGTACAGTATTGACTAAATGAAATGTAATTATAAGTACCATCATTATAACTAGAAGCCATAACTAATTTTTCAAATTCACTATGAGTAGTATCGCCGGCTTTTTCTAAAGCCTTATCATAAGCATATAATTCTACTGGAGTAGCATCACCTTTATTTAATACACTATAATCACTAATGTCATTGCCACCAAGTTTAATTGAAGAATTACCATTTGGATCAGTAAAAATTAATCCTGTATTAGATAAATTATCATAAGCAATTTCTTCTACAATAGCAGTAGCTTTTTCTAAATCGTTAGCATAATTAACTCTCTCGATAACCTTAGGTGCACTAATTCCAGCCGCTACTAATAAAGCTGCCATAGTAATTAGAATAGCAGGTTTACCATTACTTTTCTTTCTTTTTTGATAACTTGTTTTTTTATTAGTACCAATTGATTTGCTATAGGCTGTTCTCTTTTCAGCATTTTCTCTTAATATTCTCTCTAATTGTATATCGTTATATCTATCATCATAACTTTCCATATCTTTATCCTCCTACGATAAATATACCTTATTTTTTTGATTCATAGTCAATAATACTTTACATTTTTTTACAATAATACTTGCTTTTTATAATTAAATATAGTATAATAATAATTACCACGAAAGGGGAAAAACTATGATAGATAAATATTTCATACCAGATGATAAAAAAATGATGTAATAGTATTTGATACAAAAAAACATCATTACCGAGCAAAAGAGCATATACTAATAATGTTGAAGACATCTTAAGACTAGAAAAATGTTTTTAGAATATTTAAATAAAGATATCTTAAAACTATTAGATATAAATAGTAGTTATGAAGTAAAAATATTTCAGAAATAAATATATTAATAGATGGTTAAAGAGAGTGTCAACTATAAATATTATTTTAATAGTAGTTCTAGTTTTGTTTAATGGATTAGCACAAGGATCTATTTTTATCTATTGAGTTAATTGGCTTATTATTTTCTTATATTACTTGAATAGTGGCTAGTATTATTACAAATCCTTCTAAAATCAAGAAAAAAATTGAAGATATTAATAAACTAATTGATATTGAAAGTAGTGAAAGAGAAGAGATTATTAACAAGATTGAAGTTTTAAAGAAAGAAAAAATAAAAACAGATAATAAAGGTATTTTAACAAACATCAATTATGTTAAAGATTTAAATAAAGAACAAGATAAAATTAATAATCTTTATTCTAATAAAAAAATAAAAATAAGAAGAAAATAAAAAAACTACCTGAATTTGGTAGTCTTTTATTATCTTATATTCCTTCAACAAAAGTATCATCTAGACATCTAAGTACACAGCAACAATTTAAATTAATAGTAAAGAATGAGTTAGTTGCTTCGTAAGGAAAGACACTAGAACTATCAGTGTTATTAGCAAGAACTCTGCAAGTAGCACAATTACCATCTAATTTTTCTAGTCTAAAGACAGTATTTGTAGTTGTTATACTTGGATCTTTACTAATAGGCATAGCTAGTGGAGTACTACCACTACCACAAGTATAAAGCACTATTGGTCTAGTGTTGTAGCAGAAACTACTATTTTGACCTAAAAAGCCTCTATCACATGTTTCTAGGCAGCAGTCATTTTGACATACGCTTTGCTGAAGTATAAGGATAACCTTTAGAATATCTGCAATGCAATTCTCACAAGAATTGTTTTCATTGTTACACATATAATCCACCCCTTATTTATATTCAATATAAGATATGACAAATAATCCTAAAAATGTACTACATTTACCTAGAAAACTAAATATTTTTACATAAATTAAACATCCAAAAACATATATTTTTATTATGAAAATATTAAATAGATTAGATAATTATATAAATGATAAAAAGTATAGTATGATATATAAATACAACAAATTAGATATCATAAATTATACTGAAATAGTAGACTTCACTTCCAAAATAATAACAATAAGACATAATAACAATATATATCAAATAAAAGGAAATAATCTAGTTATTGCTAGAATGATGGATAATGAAATACTAATATCAGGTAGTATAGAAAATATTACCTTTATGTAGAAAAGAGTATGATATTATGAAAGATAAAAATATTAAATACATTAGGAGGAAGTATTAAAATAAAAGTAGAAGGTAAAAAAATATCAATAATTTTATTCACAGATTAATCAAAAAAATAATATAAATATTGAAAAAAAGTTATTCCTATATCTTATAAGGAAGCTCACTTGATAGTGGATTATCGAGAATTAGTCAAGATACAAAAAAATATAAAAACTATCTATAAAGTCAAAGTAATCAAGTACTATGGAAGATTAAGACTACTTAAAAAGAACTAAAAAGAGATATCTTTTTTTACTTTTTATCTTTATTAGTAGGAGTATTAACAATTTATATCTTATCAAACATGATATTTAAAAATAGAAGTGATTCATTCTAATAAAAAAACATTATCAAATTAGTAAATGAAGAATTATATAGTAATGGTATTAGAAAATATCATTTTGTAAAATCATATAGTGAAGTAGAAAAAATAAAGAAAAAAATTCTTGAAGATAATAAAGACAGTATAGAGTGGCTTGAAATAATTAGAGAAGGTACTAAGTACACTGTTAGAGTAGAGGAACGAATAATTAATAAAAAAGAAGATAGTGATAAAATATATGATATAGTAGCAAGTAAAAATGCTGTCATTAAGACAATCGTAGCTAATTCTGGAGAAAAAGTTAAAAATATCAATACTTATGTAAAAAAAGGAGAGACTATTATTTCATCACAAATAACTCTGCCTAACAGCACTACTATTGAAAAGTCCGCTAGTGGAACCATAACTGGTGAAGTATGGTATACTGTAAGAGTAGAATATCCATATATTTATAATGAAACACTATATACTGGTAATAAGAAAAAAAGTATTAGTCTTTAATCTTTTAAATAAAAAGAATATCTTTTTTTGATTTTCATAAATACAAAAACCTTTGAACGTAACATCAAATATATCTTTAATAATAATTTCATTCCTTTTTCTTTAACCTATGAAGATGAATATGAGACTAAAATAATAAATGATACCTATACTAAGGAAACTGCTAGTAAAAAAGCCATTGAAATAGCCAAAGAAAAATTACTAGATAAATATTTTACTATTATAGATATTAATGATATCAAAATAATAAATGAAGAAGATCTATCCACTAAAAATAGTACTTGATTTATTTATTACTTGTACTGAAGATATTACTGAATATAAAGAAGTATTAGAAGAGTAATTCTTCTTTTTTTCCTTTTGTCTCTTCAGCTTTACTATGTAAGTCTTACTCATAAATAGTCATAATAGTGTAAAGTCATATTAAAAAATAAAAAGTACTTGATAAAGTATTTAAAAGTATGCTATAATTAACTTAAGGATAGGAAGACTATCTAAATAAAAGAAAGGGAGAAAAAGAAAATGAAAAAGAAATTATTATTTCTAGTGGCTGCTATTGCATTATTTGTTCCTAGTGTAATGGCTGCTGAACTAACTGCAGGAACTGATGCTGAACTTAAAAATGCATTTGCCACTGCAGTAGATGGGGATACTATTAAACTTACTGCTAACATTGAAAATCATGAAGGTGGTAGTAATGATTTAATGGTAAAAGATGGAAAGACTATTACTTTAGATTTAAATGGCTTTTCAATCAGTACTAATCCAGCATGGAATGATGCTACCAATAAACCAGTTCATAGATCAATTACTGTAAACGGTGGTACATTAAACATTATTGGTAAAGGTACTATCAAACATGCAAAACATGTTGCTGTAAATGTTTGGGGAGTAGAAAACCCAATCAATGCTACATATTCAGCATTAAATGTAGGAAAGGATGTTATTCTTGAAGGAGAAACTGGTATATCAGTATTCCAAGACACAAATAATGCTTATGGAGTAGAAGTAACATTTGAAGGAACAATCAATGCTATTGAAAATGGTATTACAATAAATGGATATATCAAACATGAACAAGCACCAGTTATTACTGTTAAAGGAACTGCTAAAGTAAATGCTACTGGAGAGAGTGGCTGTGCTATTTACGCTGCTGGTAATGGTACTTGGTATTTCGAAGATGGAGTAGAAGTAAAAGGTGTAGGCTCTGCACTTGGTATTAAAGCTGGTGAAATAAATGTCATGGGTGGAACATTTACTGCTACAGGAGCAAGTAATGAAAATCCAGCACTATATAACAATGGAATTAATCCATCAGGAGCTGCTGTTCAAATAGAAACTAATTTAAATAACTATTATGGACATGCTAGATTACACATTGAAGGTGGAGAATTCATCAGTGAAAAAGGAAATGCTATTTTAGAATATGGTAGTAACACTACTAGTGCTGCTGAAGAAATAGATATTAGAGGTGGCGTATTTACAGCCGCTGAAGAAAAAGAGGCACTTAAATTATCTGATAGCATTAAAACAAATAACAATGTAGTTAATGTATTTGGAGGAGCATTCTCTAGTAGCATCAGTGAAGAAATAGTTAATGAAGAAGCAATTAGAATTAGTTTTGCTGCTATTATCGATAAAGAAGTAGTAGACATGACAGAAGTTACTGGTGTTATCATTGTTCCAGTAGGAACTATATTTGATGAAGAAACTATTAATGAATTAAAAGCATTAGTAGGCAGTGTTGAAGAAGGATATAGATTCGAAGGATACTATTCTGATAGTAATCTAACTAACAAAATGGACTTTACTAAAGAAATAACAGAGGATACTGTTATCTACATGAATTTTGTTAAAGTACCAGGAGAAGAAAATCCAAAAACTTCCGATATTAATCTTGCTTTAATTCTTGCATTACTAGGAGTATCTTCAGTAGGAGCTACACTAGTATCTAGAAAAAGAACATTAAGAGCAAACAGATAATCAAAAGAATAGACGAAAGTTGAACTTGTCAATAGAAAGTAGACAATAAAAGAACATTAATTAAATCCTAGTTGATTTCTATATTCAACTGGGGTTTTTATAATTTAAAGCGTAACTTGGCCGTAAATTATTGTTATCATAAACTATATCATCAATAAATTCCTGAACTGTGTTATAATTATTTATGTCAAAGTCAATATACATTTCTTTTTTGAGCCAACCATTTTTAGATTCAATAACTGGATTATCAGTTGGTGTTCCGGCTCGCGACATTGAACGTGTTATAGTATAAGAATTAAGTATATTGTTAAATGACACCGAGGAATATACAGAACCTTGATCTGTGTGAAAAAAATTGTATCAAGGTCTTTATATCCTCTTTTTTTAATTTTTTCATTCAGCATATAATTTAGGGCATTTTTTTATGATTTAATATACCATTACCATACATTGATCCCCTAACATCATAACCAACTATCTCATTATTAAAAACATCTAAATAAAACGTCCAATCATACGGTTTTCTTTTAAACCATATCTTTGTTGTGCCTGAAACTATTTTTTCAAATGGTCGTGTTGTTTTCCAATTACCATTTATTGCGTTATAAAATTTAATCGATTCTTCTCCAGGTTTCTTATATTTATAATGTTTAGCTTTAGATTTGATGTTTAATGATTTACATACCTTATGTACTAGATTATCAGAAACAACCCAACCGGTTTCATCTAATATAATTTTTCTTATTCTATGATATCCGTAACTGGGTTTTCTTTTATGAACATCTAATATTAATTCACCTAATTGTTTTCTATTTAATTCATATTGATTCAATATATTTTTATTTTTTTAAGCCATTTATAATATCCACTTCTAGAAACATTCATTATTTCACAAAGTGATTTTTACGGAATAGTTTTTTTACTAAAATATTCTATTATTTCAAATTCTTTTTTTGCTTTATTTCTTGAATACTACAATTGAACCATCTCCTTTCACAATGTAACCTTTTTTTAATCGTTCATTCTCAATTTTTTTAATCTCATATTTTCGTATTCTAATTCTTCTTCCTTACTATTAAATTTTTTTGGTAGTAAAATATTTTGTCATTGGATTTCCTGGCTTCCTTTTTATTTTTCTAATCCACTAATTCCCTCGGCTTTTATATTTTTTTCTATCCATCTGCTTAATAAACCACTACTTATGTCATATTCTCTGCATGTTTGTTGTAACGTTTTTCTTAAATTCAATTACTGGAATTACAATTTTTTTCTCTTTTTCTTTAGTTGTCCAAATTCTATTTTTTTCTTTTTTTCTTTTTCATATTATTTTATCCTTTCTTCTTTTTATTATATCAAAAAAAGTAGACACATTCCTTTTATGTCTACTTTTTATTTTACAACTTCAATTTTATAATCTATTCTTTTTACTTTACATTACTTAAAAAATCTAGTACAATAATAATGGTGATAGTATGAATGTAGATAATAACGATAAAAAATATATTCCTAAACATGCCAGTGATTGTGCATCTTTAAATAACTCTACTGAAGTTAAAGAAAAACACAAAAAAAGATATTTCATCAGAAGATATACAAAAAGTATCTAAAGAAAAAAATTGGAACCAGTTAAAGAAAAAAATAGTTGTAAAAAAAGAAAAAGATATCTAAAAAAAGATGGGTATGGACCACCTTTCTAATAATTTTTTTACTTATAATAGCTTTTTAGTTTGTTTAAAATATTTTCTTGGGCTAAAGATAATAAAGATACTAAGAGTGTTATTGATGATATAAGTAATAATACCAAAGTTGAAGAAACTAAGGATGATGAAAATACCGAATTAATAAATGAACCAGAAAATAAGGATGAAACCAATGACTATTGGTACTATATAAAGCAACCTTTAATAAATGTTGATATTAATGCTTTAAAAGAAAAAAATAAAGATACTGTAGGTTGGATTAATGTTAATAATACTAATATTAATTATCCTTATGTTCAAGGCAAAGATAATAAGTATTATCTAAATCATTCTTATGATAAAAGTTATAATGAGGCAGGTTGGGTTTTTCTAGATTATCGTAACAATAGTACTTTATCAGATAAAAATAATATTTTATATGCTCATAGTAGACTTGATAAGACAATGTTTGGATCTCTTTCTAAAACACTAAAATCAAATTGGTATAACAATAAAGACAATCACATAATAAGATTATCTACTGAAACTGAAAATACTATGTGGCAAATATTTTCTGTATATAAAATACCTGAGGAAACATACTATATTACTACTAATTTCAGTAATGATAGTGAATATGAGAAGTTTTTTTAAATATTATTAAGGAAAGAAGTATTCATAACTTTAATACAGACATCAATATTAATGATAAAGTATTAA
The DNA here is from genome assembly GCA_022009835.1 of Bacilli bacterium. Taxonomy (GTDB): domain Bacteria; phylum Bacillota_I; class Bacilli_A; order RF39; family UBA660; genus CAG-302. The sequence continues at coordinate 777,477 of CP091726.1, forward strand.
CTTTAAGTACTTGCTATTCAGATACTGAAAGAACCGTTGTACATGCAAAAATTAATAAAGAGGAGTTCTAGATAATAGATATAAATAACTTTTTTTATGTTAAAAGTTACTTATATAGTGTATTAATAGTATATTGTTATAAATATTACTAATAATAGAAAAAGAGGTATAAAATGAAAAAAACATAAATAAAAAAATACAAATATAATTGGTGGGAATGCCATTAATAATGATATGTATAGAATGCTAGATGGATATAAACCTTCTTCCAGTTCTTCGTCAAAGAAAGGAAGTATTGTAAGTAATGCTACATCTAAAAGTACAAGTACTTCTAGTAGCACTAAGAGTTCAAGCAGTAGTAAAACAGTGAGATTTACTAGCAATTCAAGTTCTAGTTCAACTAGAAGCAATACTTCAAGTTCTAGTAGCGGTTCAAATAGAAGTTCCAACCCAAGTTCTAGTTCGAGAAGTGGTTCAACTTCTATTTCAAGTAGAAGTTCTAATTCTAGTTCAAGAGGTGGATCGTTTAGTGGTGGTGGCTTTGGAGGAAATAGATATTCTTCCAGTAGTAATACATCGGGTAGTAAAACATATACCTCTCAAGTAAATGCTGTTAGATTTACAAATAATTCTAGTTCTTCAAATAGAACAAACAGTAGTTCACATGTTGAGGCCGTTAGATTCACCGGAAATAATCCAGTTAGTAGCAAAGCACCATTAGGAGCAGAATTTTTAAATATTCCTGTAGTAAATGTAAAAGGTGGAACTACTGGTATTGGTAGTGGAGCAAACAGTAGAAATACAGGAACTATCAGTTATGATTTAAATAGAGATATCGCTAATAGGGAAAAAATAGTAAGTAAAGCTAGTAAAAAAAATATGAATGCCGCTGCAAGTGGAGCGATGACAGGTGCTTTTGGTCCAATGGCTAGTATGAAACTTGCTAATGATAAAGCAAAAAAAGAAAATAAATCAATTTTTAGTACAATTAAGAATCTCTTTGGTAGAGGCAAGAAAAAACAAGGTGATATTGTTAATAGAACAATTTCTAAAGCAGTAAATTATAATGATGTTATATCATTAAGGAATAATTATAGTAATTCTCTTAATGCCAACAAAGTATCTACCGAAAGTAAAATAGAAAGTATTACCGGTAGGGTTTCCAATAATAACTATACAGAATATGATGTTGATAAGCTAGCGGCCTTAATATATAGAGAAACAGGGGGATCATTTAGAAATAGTGGTGAAGATGAAGAATGGTTTGCTTTCTAAATACCGCTGCTGTCGCTATGAACAATCAAGCAAGAAGTGGAAAAGGGGATACCGTTGGAGATAGAATATGTAGTTTATCAAACAATGTATATGCTGGTTTAAGCGATTATGCCAATACTGATTTTGATACAGTAACAGCAGGAGCTACTGAAGAACAAAAAGAAAAGATAAGAAATGCAGCAAAAATGGCCTTATCTGGGCAATATACTCTTCCTAGTAATATGTATCTCCAAGCTAGTGAAAGTATCGTAAATAGATATGGTAATACTTGGAATACACATAACCCTAGTAGTGGTGGAATAGATGTTCATATTGGTTATGAAGGTAATAGTGCCTCAAATACTGACCTATATGGCAACGAAGTACCAACTGATGTTGAAAGTTATCGTAATGAAGCTGCTGCATTAAGACAAGCACTGGAAAGTACTAACGATAATGCTAATAATTATCTTAATTATATTGATCCAAACGATATAAGACAACTTTAATATTTACATTAAAATAAAAATATGTTAAAATGATATTAGATAAAATATAGGAGGCGATACAATGGCAATAATAGGATATAATGCCAGCGGTTATAATGATTTAGCCGCAGAAATAAGATTAAGAAAGAGTAATTTACTTGATATCTTAAACTCTTTTCCAGAAGTAGAATCAGCAATTTCTGATGCATGGAAAGGTGAAGATGCGACTGCTTATACGGAAGCTTTAGCTAAAGTAATAAATAGTACTAAAGAAACAGTATCTGAAACTTATGATACTATGGCAAGAGAGTTTGAAAGAACTTACAATGATTGGATAGAAAAAGCAAAAGAATGAGTGGCAATTTATAAAAAGGAGGAATAAAAAAATGAATAATAATTTTTTTAGGAATGGATCCAGAACTTGCTAAAGTAGCAATGAATAAAATTAAAACAAAAAAAGCTGAATTAGATACTGAATCAAAAAGAGCCTCTTCGGCTTTAAGAGATAAAGTAAATACAGCTTTTTGCGGGAACTGCCGCTAATAGTATGCAACAGTATATAAATAGAATAAATGCTTCACTAGAAGGATTATATAACTATTTAGATGGAAATGATTCAAACTTCGCTAATAAGTTTAATGAATATATCCAAAGCTATATTACTTCAGATGAAAATCTTAATCAATCGTATACAAATAAATAAAGTGTCAATGTGGCACTTTTACTTTTAAGGTGGTGGTACTAATGAAAATAGATGTTACTTCTTTAATAACTATTTTTAAATAAACTAAGGTTATATAAAGAAATAGAAGATAAAACAATACTTGAAATAAAAAGTACAATATCTTCTCTTGAAGAAGCATATGTAAGTGATAATAATTTAAAAAAAATAAAAAAATATAGAGTTAATAAGTAAATTAGAAAAAGTCTTCAAATACTAAGCAAGGATATATAGATTATCTAGAAAATATTATAAATACTTATAGTGAAATTGATTATAATGAAAGAATAAAAATATAATAGTTTATAAATATACTATGGATATTAATGAAGAACTATATCGATATAGAAAGATAATATATACCCTAGAGCAGGACTATAGAATATTAACTAATATATATAATAATTTACTTACTAATAAAAGAGTACTTACTAAAACTATTTTAATAAATAATCAAATATTTTCATTAGAAGAATATAACAATATACTAAATGAAATAAGTATCACTAGAGAAAAATATTAGAATAACTCTTCAAAAATATAAGAATAGAATACAATACTTTACTAGAAGGAAATTAATATGGAAATAAAAAAATAGATAAAAAAATAAATTAAATAAAAAAATATTAATATTCTAGAAGAGTTAATAAATAAATATAAAAGGAAAATAATATTGATATGTATAAAGAAATAACCAAAATAGATAGTTATTGGTATGGTAAGGAAAAAAAGATAACTTTATAAGTAAAATTAATGATATAGAAAGAAATAATTATATAATATTATCATCTTATTTAGATAAAATATTAACTATATATAAAGATATTAATGATAATTACACCAAAGATATCTATTACAACGATAAAAATAGAACTTATTTATTATATAATATTGATAGTAATGTTAATAATATAAATAAAACAAATAGAAGTATTAATAATCTAGTAATACCATATAATTCTAATAATAAAGCTAGAATAGAAAGAATAAATAATCATCTTTATTGTATAAAAAGAATTAGAACTATATCAAAATAATTTAGAAGTAACCACTAATAGAATAGAAAAAAATGAAATAGAAATAATAGCAAAAATAAATAATCTTTAAGAAGAAATAATTCTTCTTTTTGCATATAGTTATGGTTTATATAAAACTAATACCTCGACATATCATTTATAGATTACAAGCTATAAATGACCAGTAAAGACAAAGACTTTATTGAAAATAATAAAAAAATAAACAAAAAAAATATACATTTTTTTACTTTTTTTGATATAATTAAATTGTATCATTTTTAGGGAGAGTCGATATCGTGAAAAAAATATATACTGCTATTGATATTGGATCTGATACAATTAAGATTGTGGTAGGAGAATACTTTAAAGACAAATTAAATATTCTTACTATTCATGAAGAAAAAAATCAAAAAGGAATAAGAAAAAGGTTTAATTGTCGATCCTAATTTAGCCATCAACTCTATAAAAGATGGAATAAAAGAAGTAAATAATAATTTAGGTATAAATATTAAGAGAGTAATAGTAGGAGTTCCTAGTTATAATTCTAAGTTTATGTTTGTTACTGGTGAAATAAATGTAACTGAAGAAGTAATTACTACTGATAGTATAAATAATTTAATAAAAGTATCAGTATATTCAAAAGTAGACAACGACTATGAACTAATTACCGTAATTCCACTTACCTTTACATTAGATGGTGAAAAAGTAGATACTGCTATTGGTAAAAGTGGTAAGAAATTAGGATTAAAAGGAATAATGATTACTGCTCCAAAGAAAAAAATGTATATTCAGTACTATCAGTAATAGAAGGAGCAGGATTAGAAGTAGTAGATATTACCGTATCCGCATTAGGAGACTACTTTGAAGTAAGAAATGATAATCTAGATAAAAGTACAGCTGCTATTATCAATTTAGGCCATGAAACTACCACTGTATCAGTATTTAATCGAGGTAAACTTATGAATACTGAAACAATTCAATTAGGTGGAATAAATATCGATAAAGATTTAGCTTATATGTTTAATATCAGTATCTTTGATGCTAGAGAAATAAAAGAAAAGTTTGCATCTAGTCATAAGAGATTTATAGCACTAAATGATGTATATGAAGTTAAAAATACTGCTGGTGAAGTAATGCGATTAAACCAGATTGAAGTAACAGAAATAGTTATGGATAGATTAGCTGAATTACTTAAGCTAGCCCAGAAACAAATATTACTATTGACAAAACAAGAGATTTCTTATATAGTAATAACTGGAGGATTAACGGAAATAAGAGCATTTAAAAAAATTTAGTCTATGAAATTCTAGGAAAAGATGTTATAATATATACAGAAGATACTCTCGGAGCAAGAAATAATAAATATATTACCTCAATAGGAACAATAAAATATTTTTGTTGATAAATTAAAAAGTAAGAGGTAGAGAGTATTCTAGTATTGACGAGCAAGATGAAGAGTTACTAATAAATCCAAATAATAAGAGTATAAAGGGGAAGACTAGTATTACCAAAATATTTGGAAACTTTATTGGAACTAAGGAGGATTAAAAATGAATAATATGTTTGGTTTGGAAATGGATCAGTTAGCAAAAATAAAAGTAATTGGAGTAGGTGGGGGCGGTTGTAACGCTGTAAATAGAATGATAGAATCAGGCCTTAAAGGAGTTGAATTTATCGTAGCTAATACTGACCTTCAAGTTTTGAATAATTCCCTTGCTCCAATTAAACTACAAATTGGTAGAGAATTAACAGATGGATTAGGAGCTGGAGCTAACCCTGAAATAGGAAGAGAGGCTGCTTTAGAATCTAAAGGAGAAATTGAAGAAGCAATTAAAGGCGCTGACATGGTATTTGTAACATGTGGTATGGGTGGAGGTACCGGTACTGGTGCTGCACCTGTTGTTGCAGAAATAAGTCAAGACCTAGGAGCATTAACTGTTGGTATTGTTACTAAACCATTTATTTTTGAAGGAAAGAAAAGAATGAGTCAAGCTGTGGCAGGACTTGATGAATTAAAAAAGCATGTAGATACTTTGATAGTAATACCTAATGATAGATTAAGAGAGTTAATTGATAAGAGTACCCCAATGCTTGAAGCATTTAGAGAAGTAGATAATGTACTTCATAGAGGTGTACAATCAATATCTGATTTAATTGCAGTATCTGGTTTAGTAAACCTAGATTTTGCGGATGTTAAAGCCGTTATGAAAGATAGAGGTAATGCCTTAATTGGTATTGGTGTAGGATCAGGAGAAAACAGAGCTACTGATGCTGCTAAACAAGCTGTATCATCACCACTACTTGAAACTTCTATTAATGGTGCTACTGATGCTATAATTAATGTTACTGGTGGCACTTCACTTACATTATTTGAAGTAGAAGAAGCTGCTGAAGTAATTAGAACTGCTGCTAATACAGATATTAATACAATATTTGGAGCAGTAATAAATGAAAATTTAAATGATGAAGTAATTGTTACAGTAATTGCTACTGGATTTGAAAACCAAAGTGAACCATTATATCATAGTTTCAACTCTACTAGAAGAGAAGATATTTTCAGAGAAGGTACTAGCGATATAGATATAGATAACGATCTAGATATTCCACCATTTTTAAGAGATAGAGATAATTATTAAGAGTTTTAATAACTCTTTTTTCTTTTTTTTCTCCTAGTTTCATAAATAATTATATTTTACAAAAAACATCAATATTGATATTGAAAAATTAAAGTTATTTTTATGTTATCATTTATATGTAAGGTAAAGAGAGGAGGCCCTAACCATGAGTATAAGAGTTAAGTCAAAAATTATAAAATGGGGGGTTGTTTATCTTATTATAAATAAAAAGATATAATAATAAAATAAATAAAGACTATGAAATAACTAATAGAAATATTAGTGATTTTTTTCATAGTCTTTTTGTGATGGAGGTAAGTTATATGGAAAAAAAGAAAAGAAGTTTATGATAATTGGAGTATTTATATTATTAATATCTTTAGTAGGAGCAGCAGGTACTTATGCTTGGTTTACTTGGAGTAGTACTAGTAATACTAATTTAACTATGTCAATCGGAGCATCTTCAGATGTAATATTTAAAAATGGTAATGATATAAGTACTAATAAATTAGCACCAGTATTTAATTATACTGATGGAGAGAGTACTAGTTTTACTATAACTAATAAAAAGCACTACTAGTTTTAGTTATAGAATATCATTAAATATTACTAGCATAGATAATGAATTAAAGAATAAAACATTAAAGTATAAACTAGTATCAAATAATACTATTATAACTGAAGGAGACTTTAGTAATATAGAAAGTAATAGTAAAAAAACACTTTATATGAAGGAGAATTATCTAAAGGTAATATTAGTTATATCTTTTTATTTATATATAGATGGTAATGAAGAGAAATGATCTTAATATGATAAACAAATCACTAGTAGGTACAATAACAGTATCAGAAGGACTTGCAAAATATTATATGAAAGGCTATGATACTTCTTTTTAATGCAGTTAATTATAATGGTAATGAGTGTGTTAATGCAGCTTTTTCCCGATGAAGGTGAAGGATGTTTTTTTGAAGTTGGTTCTAAATTTTTTTAAATTCTAATATTATTGCAGCACAAATTTCTACGATTAATGTTGTTAAATCTGATAAAGTTCCTACAGGAGTTGGGAATGCTACCGATATATCTAGAGAACAAAAACGGTTCAGTCCTTTTATATTCTAAAAATATCCTCAGAAAAAAAGTGAGTATAATGGATTTGATTTATATGATATATATATAGCAACCAAAAATGGAAAAGTATATTTAACAAATGGAGCTCTTTTATTTGAATACATGATAAATCTAAAAAGTGTTGATTTAGCTAATATGTACACAGACGAAGTTACCGATATGAGCGGTATGTTTGCAGGTTGTTTATCATTAGAAAGTATTGATGCAAGTAATTTTAATACATCAAATGTAACTGATATGAGTGGTATGTTTAATGGTGCCGGGAGTATTCTTGGTAAAAGCAAAAAGTTAAAAAAAATATTAATATTAGTGGTTTTGATACATCAAAAAGTAACTAATATAAGTTATATGTTTTCTAGCATGGAGAATTTAACTACTTTAGATATAAGTAATTTTAATACATCAAATGTAACTGATATGAGTTATATGTTTTTATGATTTACATAGTTTAACCACTTTTAGATATAAGTAGTTTTGATACATCAAATGTAACTGATATGAGTTATATGTTTGCTGTAATGGATAATTTAACCACAATATATGCAAGTAATAATTTTATTACTTCAGCAGTTACAAATAGTGATAGAATGTTTATTGGTTCATCTAAGTTGGCTGGTGGTAATGGTACAAAATATAATTCTAGTTATGATGATAAAACATATGCTAGAATAGATACATCAAGTACACCAGGCTATTTTACTTTAAAAAACTAGGAAGATACTAAAAATATCTTCTTTTTACTATATTATAATTCTATATTAGAAAGCATTCACTGTGAATATAATATCATATAATTGTTCATATATAGACTATTTATAGGCTGTATATGATAAGATAAGATGTAAAAGCTTATCTTAATATAAAATTAACTATATGTAAACTTTATAGACATTTTAGAAATATATTGATATAATTATACTAGGAGTTGTAAATATGATAGAATTAGAAACAATAGATGGTATAGGACCCAAGACTAAAGAATTATTAAATAAAATAAAGATTTATGATAGAAGTGATTTATTAAATTATTATCCATATCGATATGATATCATAAAAAGAAGTGATATAAGTAATTTAAATGATGGGGATAAAATAATAATAGATGGTATTATTGAAGGACAACCGACAGTTATCTTTATTAATAAAAGTTTAAAGAAAATGATATTTAGAATAAACAATAGAACTAACATATTAAATGTAACTATATATAATAGAAACTACTTATATCAAGATTTAAAAAGTGGTAAAGAAGTAACTATCATAGGTAAATATAATAAATTAAAAAACGCTGTAATAGCTTCAGATATTAGATTTGGCATGCTTCCACCTGGTGCTAAAATAGAACCAATATATTATGTAACTGAAGGCTTAACTGTAAAACAAATAAGTAAATTTATATCATCTGCTCTAGAAGAAGATTATCAAGTTGAAGATTTAGTACCAAGGTTTCTTGTAGAAAAAAATATAACCTAATGGATAAAAAGACCGCTATTAAGAATATTCATGTACCAGAAGATATTCTTTTTGTTAAAGAAAGCTAGACAAAGAATAAAATATGAAGAATTATTTATGTATGTTTTTAAAAAGTAAATTATTTAAAACAAAAAATGAGTGATGATAGTACTGCTATTGAAAGAAATCTTGATAAAGATAAATTAGATAAATTTATCAAAGGATTGCCTTTTGAATTAACATTAGATCAAGACAAAGCTGTTAATGATATTATTAATGATTTAAGTATTAAAAAAAGAATGAATAGATTACTTGAAGGAGATGTAGGATCTGGTAAGACAATTGTAGCTCTAATAGCTATCTATGCTAATTATCTATCTAAATATCAATCAGCTTTAATGGCTCCAACTGAAATACTTGCTAATCAGCATTATGAAGATGCCAAAAAAATATTTGCTAAATACAAACTAAATATGGCCTTATTAACTTCTAGTACTAGTAATAAAGACAAAAAAAGAAATATATAAAGGGCTAGAGGATGGTTCTATTGATTTAGTAATTGGTACGCATTCTTTAATTCAAGATGCCGTTAAGTATAAAAAATTAGGACTAGTTATAACAGATGAACAGCATCGCTTTGGGGTAAATCAAAGAGATACCTTAAAAAGCAAAGGCCTTAGTCCTGATGTTCTTACGATGACCGCTACACCAATACCAAGGACATATGCTTTGACTATATATGGTGATACTGCCATTTCTGAAATTAAAAGTAAACCTAGTGGTAGAAAAGAAGTAATAACAGTATTTAAAAAGAATAAGGAAATAACTTCTGTATTAGAAATGATGAAACAAGAACTTGATCTTAATCATCAAATATATGTTGTAGCACCAATGATTGAAACTGATGATAATGATGATAAAGAATCTGTTAAAGATTTAGAAGAAAAAAATGAATAAAGCCTTTGGTAAAAATAAGTAAAATAGGTATTATTCATGGTAAGTTAGATCCTAAAGAAAAAGATAAAGTAATGAGAAACTTTGAAAATAACAAGATTAATATTTTGATTTCTACTACGGTAATTGAAGTTGGTGTAAATGTACCGACAGCTTCAATGATTGTTATCTTTAATGCTAATATGTTTGGTTTATCTACATTACATCAATTAAGAGGTAGAGTAGGTAGAAGTGATATTCAAAGTTATTGCATACTAGTTGCAGAAAATCCAGAAGAAAAAAATTGAGATTAATGGAAAAAAACTAATAATGGTTTTTGAAATAAGTGAGTATGATTTTTCAAACTAGAGGAGAAGGGGATTTATTTGGCACTAGACAAAGTGGTGAATTAGGATTAAAGATGGCTAATATCAAAAAAAGATTTTTAAAATGTTACTTAAAGCTAAAGAAGATGCAGATTTATTTATAAATATGTTACTTACTTTTTGAGACTAATCCCGAATTTGAACCAATCTTAAATGAATTAAAAAAAAGATTGACAATTTAGACTAGTTTACACTTTTTGTAAAAATGTAAAAGTAAATGAAAAAGTGCTTGTAATTTATTTTTAAAAATATATTATGATTAATATGTCATAGAGATATGACCACACGCTACGAAGTAAAATGTAGGTGTGATAACCAAAACCCCCTGAAGGTCGGCATATTAAAGTGTGCCGGCCACTTTTTTTAGGAAATATAAGGATTTATGAGAATTTACTATTTTTAAAAAAATATGCTTTTAGGTAGCAAATAGGTAGCATTTTTTTCTTTTTTTAATATATTAAACATAAAAAAACACTGAATTGATCTATAAAATCAATCCAGTGTTTTTTTAAATTATAAACTTATATCAAAAATCATCTTTATTGTTGATTTCTTCTAACTCATTTTCATAGTCATAATCCTGTTTATTATTATCATTTAGACTATCTATAATACCAATTATATTTGTTAATTTATTTTTGAAACATATGAGCGTAGGTATTTAGAGTTTCGTCTATTTTTAGAATGACCTAAAAAAATTTAGCAACAAGTGTTATGTCAGCACCATTGTTGATAAGTAGTGATGCACAACTATGTCTAAAAATCATGAGTTCTTATTTGTTTAATGTTTGCTAATTTACAATTTCTTATTTTTTTCTTCTTCTTATTGCATCATCACCTAGTGGTAAATCAGCACCGAATATAAACCAAGAATCTTTTGTAATTAGTAAATTGCATATTATATTCTCTTAACCTTTTTAAATCATTAACGACATCTTTTCGGTAAGGGTAGTGTTCTATTACTAGATTTTTGGTTTTAGGGCTTGATATTATATATCTTTTGCCATTTACATTATCAGACAATCCTTTATTTATAGTTAAAGTATTATTTTTTTAAAGTTTATATCATTCCAATTTAATGCTCTTATTTCACCTTTACGAAGACCACAAAAAAATATAAAGTTTTAAAGAAAGTTCTATATTTTTAAATCATCTTCAACTGAAATGAATTGATTGAATTCTTCAAAGGTATAAAAAGTCCATTTCCTTTTTTTCTTTCATTAGGATCTGTAAAATTAATCATTTTAGGGTATATTTCATTAAAATTAATACCATACCACTTAGTGCCAAAATTCATAATAGTTTTTAAGAAATTTATAAATATAGTTTCTTGTTCTATTTGCTAGTTTATATTCTAATATTTTTCTTTCTCCAAGATTCATAATGTTGCAAATTAAATTCTTTACATTTTATATTATCTAATAATGCCATATATCTCATTCTATCTTTATATGTATTTAAAGTGGTTTCTTTTTACTTTTATCTTTTTGATATTCATAAAATGCTAGATATAAGTCTTTAAAAAGTCATGTCATTGTCTGGTCTATATTTATCTAGTTGAAGTAAAAAAATTCTCTCTGCCTCATTTGCTTCCTTTTTTTGTTAAAAAAATTTCTTTGATTTATATTGTTTCGTGTTTCCATTTAAGTCTTTGTATCTTGTATAAAAAATCCATTTACGACCATCTTTAGTCCATTCGTTTTTATTAAGTAATATTACTGCCATATAATCATCAATCCTTTCTATATTTCTTTATCAAGATTATTATCATAATTATCTTTATCATAATAGTCATTATTAATAGCATCTGCTAAATCTTCATAATCTTCTACATATTCCTTTGGTTTTTCTTTCTAAAAACCTTATCAATCGCACTTGCTAATTTGTTAAACAACTTTTTTTCCAATATTCTATTTCTTTATTTAATTTCTCTTTTTAAACTTTTTAATATTATTATTTAAAAATGTCAACTAGGTCAGAAAGTCTGATAATTTCTTTCTTTTTGCTCTTTAATTGTTATTCTTTGTTCTTTAATAAGATTATCTCTTTTTAATAAGTTCTTCATTATTTTTTTAAAGATAAAATTTTTCTTTTATTAAGTTTATTTATTTCTGTATCTTTATTCATTAGTTCTTGTTCCTGTAAAATGTTTTTTTCTTTTTCTAAATTTTTTTAGAATAATCTAATATTTTTTTCTACATCTTCTTTGTTATAACCCAACATATTCTTTTTTTGGATTAAGTATATCTTTTTGATACGGATTTATTAGCATTTTTCAATAGCATTTTTTTGGTACCTTTTATAATTTTTTTAGAGTATTTTTCTTTCTCTTTAATTATTTCTTCTAATTCTGCCTTATTTTTCTGCTATTTGATATTCTAATTTTTGTTTGATGTTGGATATTACTACCAATCTTACCTCTATCTAATTTAAATCCTTTTTTTCAGTTATAAATTTATTAAATGAGTCTTGCATTTTTTTGCAAAAAGAATTTTTTTCCACCTTTAGCTTTCCAAAAACTGATCGTTGTTTAAAAAAACTTTCCTTTTATTGTTTCGTATACTATTTTTGCCTTCACTATCGCGAAGTAGTTTAGGAATATAACTAACAGTTCCATCTTGTTTTTTAAATTCTTCTTTAATTACATTCCCATTTTTATCTTTAACATAGCATTTTTCTATTTACTTCATTAACAACAGGTAAGAAATATGCTTGTAAGTGAGGAGTATCTTCATCATAATGTATTTGTGATAAAATTATATTTTTCTTTGCCAACATAATTTTTTTAAGATATTCCATACAGGAATCAAAATAATAACTTACTGCTGGTGGTATATCATCAGTTGACTTGATATCTGGTATTTTAATAATTTGTCCTTTTTTGTTTCCTGTTTTATAAGTCCTACCGCTATCTATAAACTTCATACCAAGTGCTTCAAAGAATTCAGGTCCACTTGTGAATGTTATTCCATTTAGTACGTTAGTAGATGGTTTATTTAAATATTCAATATTTCGTTTTATTAAAATTTGTTTTACTTCCTGATATAGATTTTTTTCATTTATTGATATATATTCAACATTAAATTTATGTCTATCTTTATCATAATTTCCAGTGCCTTTTTCTTTTTACTCATTTCAATACCAATATTATATAAATCTTTTTTTGTTTAAATTTTTGTTTCTACTCTTAATACTTGTTTTCCATCGTACATTTAATACCTCCTTTGTTTATCTTTCTTTAGTAGAAAAGGTCATAAATGACCTATCTCACTAGGGCATAGCCCAATTGTGAGATTAGGGAGCTCCCTAATAACCCCATGTATGTTTAATAACAAATGCCTAAGCAAAGGCAAATGTATTAAACATTACTACCAAAAAAAATTATCTATAAGATATTTATTTGGTAATTGTAGTAAAAAAATACTCACTATCGCCACTTTCATTGCTACGCAACAAAACGTGTCACGTTTATATTTTTTTACTTATAAACTTTTTAACAAAAAGTTTATGAAAAGCATATTTAAATCTTCTTGTATTGGCTCTTCATAATATGCATGGTATTTTTCTTTCTTTTTCCCACTCTGCAATCTTCAATAAGTAATCCTTCTTTTTTTAAGGTTATCTATATTTTTTTCTTAATAACTTGCCAAAAGTAGATGGTGTAATTGATAAGTTTAATTCTCTTGTTATTGTTCCACAATTAAACGTAAATTCTTTTATGTTTAATTGCATAATTCAAGAAAATAAGAATGTTGGTGTTTAAGTCGTTTGATTCAAATTCTGATATTTCAAATTTTAAATTATTGTTTCTTTTTAAAATTAGTTCTTGCCCTTGATAGTCTCGGCTTTCATATTCTAAATAGATTTTATCTTTTAAATTATTATCTGTTTTAAGTGTAAAAAAATACCATCAACAGATCCATCAATAGCAGTAGAACCTAATGTTGTATTGCTCTTATTTAAATGATGTATTAATAATATAGTTAACCCATATTCTTTACATATCTCTCTATATTTTTGGAATTACTTTTTTTGTCCCATATCCTGATAATTAGATAAATCAGAATTAGTATAAGTATCAATACCACAGAACATATCAACGATAACTAATCTTCCATTTATCTCTTCACTAAATTCCTTGAATACTAATTTTAAGTCCATTAAGTTTAATTTTCTTTGGTTAATTTCCTGTTCTTCAACGAAAAAGTTTGTATCATTTAGTTGCAAATCCATTTTTGTTTATTCGCTCAAGTAGTTGTGTTGAACTCATTTCTGTGCTAATATATAAGACAGGTGATGGATTTGTTTTAAATCCTAAAAATGTTGTTCCGTTAGCAACGGAGTCGGCAAGCTGTAGTGCGAGTAAAGACTTACCGACTTTTGGTCTAGCTACTAAGCAATATAAACCATTGGATTTCATTAAGTTATCTACTATGAAATCTTTTTTATTGCTGTTTTTTTATTTCACTAATAGTTTTTCAATTTATCAACTCCTTTCTAATTAGTAAATTCTTTTTGCCATTTTTTTGAAGATAATTGATATTAATTTTTTAGATAGTTAACAACTTCATTCATTGGTAATAGTTTTGCTGGTAGTTGATAACCCTTATTTAATAAATCAATTCTGATTTCATTTTTTTAATTTAGAAGCATTATTTTTTTACCTAAACCAGTTAATTTAATTAAGTCATTTAAACTACACCATTGTTTTTGATATTAATTCTAAAGTTTCTTTTTGCATTCATTTAGTCACCTCACTTTCTATAATATAGATACTATTTTTATAGCAACCTATCTATGGATGGTTTTTAGTGTTACCAACAACTCCCTTTTTAGGATGTATATATAGAATTACCCATATATGTAACGAGGATTTTTAGATTATCCACAACTCTCGTGCCAATAGAGATATTTCCCTTGCATTTGTTTTAAGTGTCGGCATATCGGGGATTTCCAACACTACTAAATTGTCAAAGAACAATTTTTAGGTGTAAATTGGCAACCAATAGTGTAATTTAAAAAGTGCCATATTGCACCTAATAATTATAATATACCATCTTTGGTGTATTTTGTCAACATCTAAAATTATTTAATTTTTTTCACAGAAAAAAATAGACAAATTGCACCATCTGTGATATAATTAATTACGAAAGGACGGCATTGTGAATGAAAAAAATATAGAAAAAAAGATACAATTAATACTGTTATTGGTAAACACATGGCAGAACTAAGAAGTCAATTTAGTTTATCTCAAAAGGAAATATGTGGAGTAATTGGTGTTAATAGAAATACCTACAAAGACTACGAACTTGGAAATAGAACAATACCTTTACAAGTATTAAGGGATTTATCAAAATTTTATAAAGTATCATCTGATTATTTTTTGAAGATATGCCAGAGTTAACTTTTTAAAGAACAACATCAATTATTTATGTATTCTACTGCTGTTAAGAATAATAAAGAACAATATATAGCAATAGATGTACATAATCCAAATGCTATGAAAGAATACTTTGAAAAATGAAGAAAAAGAAAATTCAAAGTAAAGTAAGACTTAGAGTTAAAAAAACTAAGAATAGATAACAATAAAACTCAAGAAGAAATAGCAAAATATTTAGGTGTAGATAAATCTACATATAACAAATATGAAAAACGGCAAAAAGAAAATTTAATAATGATGTAGTTAAAGCGTTAGCAGAATATTATAATATTAAAGTTAGTGACATTGTTGATTAGTAATGACACGTGTGACACGAAAAAAACATGGGAACCTTACCTAAAAAAATACCTGTCATTGCTGTCACTTAACTAAATTGGTCAGTCGCGACTGACCAATTGGAAAAGGGAAACGTTATGTTAGAAGAAAATAATAAAATGTTTCATGAAATAACTGAATTATTAAATGAAGTAAAAATATAATTTATCAAAAAGAAATTAACAATAAAAATAATTTATGTTTATTGGAATATTGGTAGAATAATTGTTTCAAATGAGAATGAGTATAATAATCGTTTAGAATATGGTAAAGAAATAATAAAAAGGGCTTTCTAAAGAATTGACAAAATATTTAGGTAAAGGTTATTCTTACACTAATCTTAAATATATGAGAATCTTTTATAAGACATATCCTGATTTTTGGAAAAAATAAGTTCTGATTTAACTTGGACTCATTATAGTGAGCTGATAATAATAAAAAGATGATGCTAAAAGAAATTTCTATGAAAAAGAATGTATCAATGCTCATTGGAGTGTAAGAGAATTACAAAGGCAACTAGATACATCACTATATGAAAGATTATTACTATCTGATGGTAAACCAAATAAAGAAAAAGTTTTAGAATTATCTAAACAAGGACAAGTATTAGCAAAGCCAAGTGATTTAATAAAAGAACCTTATGTATTTGAATTCTTAGGAATAAAAGAACAAAAAGCCATTACTAGAAAAAAAGATTTGGAGAGTAAGTTAATTAAACATATAGAGGATTTCTTACTAGAGTTAGGCAAAGGTTTTTATGTTCGTTGGAAGTCAGCAAAAGAATAACTCTTAATAATACTAATTATTATGTAGATATGGTTTTTCTATAATAAATTTTTTTAAAGTCATATGTTTTTAATAGATTTAAAAATGAGTAATTTGAAAAGCAGAGAATTTGGGACAAATGAATTTATATTTAAATTATTATGAACAAGTAGTAAAATGATGAATATGATAATAAACCTATTGGAATTATACTATGTACCGAAAAAGACAATGTAATGATGGAATTTGCTTTTAAATGGTATTTCAAATAACTTATTTACTTCAACATATACTTATTATATTCCTAATAAAGAGCAATTAATAATCGAAGTAGAAAAAAAGTATTAAAAAGATAATGAAGATTAGTTAGAGAACTAATTTAAGTAGTGAAATGGAAGTGATAAAAGTGGCTAATAAAAAAATGAAGATTTAAGAAAAAGCTAATAAAGCAAAAAAAGATGAATTTTACACACAACTATCTGACATAGAAAAAAAGAATTAAATAATTATAGGAAAGAATTTAAAGATAAGGTAGTATTTTTGTAATTGTGATGACCCGTTTGAATCAAATTTTTTTCAAATATTTTTGCGATGAACTTTAATTTTTTTAGGTTTAAAAACTAATTGCTACTTGTTATGCTACATCTCCTGTAGCTTATACTCAATTATCTTTATTTGATGTAGAAGGTTTAAAAAAATACAAAGAAAGAGTACACATAAAGCATATAAAATAGAAATTACTGAAGTTCCTGATTCAAATGGCGATGGAGCAATAGATTTGTCAGATGTTGAATATTTGATTAAAAAAAAAAAAATACTTTATCATTATTAAAAGGTGATGGTGATTTTTAGAAGTCAAGAATGTATTAAACTCTTAAAAAGAGGCAGATATAGTGGTTACTAATCCACCATTTAGTTTGTTTAGAGAATATGTAGCACAGTTAGTAGAATATAATAAACAGTTTATAATAATGGGTAATACAAATGCATTGTCATACAAAGAAATATTTAAATTATTTAAAGATGATAATATTAGAACAGGTTATACCAATTTTAATGTCGGAATGTATTTCTTTGTTCCAGATGATACAGAAAAATACCATAAGATAGAGAATGGCAAAAAGATGGTAAGAGTTGCAACATCGTGTTGGTTTACTAATTTGCCAGTTAAAAGGCATAATGAAAAAAACTTATCTTATATGAAACTTATAATCCAGATAATTACCCGAAATATGAAAACTTTGATGCTATAAATGTTGATTCATATGCAAAAAAATACCTAAAGACTATGATGGGTATATGGGGGTTCCAATAACTTTCCTAGATAAGTATAATCCCAATCAGTTTAAATTGTTGGGGTTAGGAATATCAAATTCTGGTTTAGAAATTGGTGTACAGCCTTATAAACCAGAACATAAAAAATATAGAAAAGAAATTCAACATAAAGGTGCGGTTGATGGTGATTTATATATGCTTGATACAAATGGGCATCCCGTTGTACCATATGCTAGAATTATATTAATAAAGGATGAGGTAGATGAATAATGGAAATTAAATTAAAAGAAATATCAGTTAGAGATGTTGCTAAAGGATATGTTAATGATGAAGAAAAATGGTGTTGTTGGATATGATGGTAAATTAAATATTAGACCAAAAATATCAAAGAGAATTTGTTTATAATGAAAAAAACAAAGAAATGAGGTTATTAATAGTATTAATAATGATTTCCCATTAAATGTTATGTATTGGATATGTAATGAAGATGGTACTTATGAAGTTTTAGATGGTCAACAAAAGAACTATAAGTATATGTGAATATGTTGATGGTTCATATTCTATTAATTCAAAGGCATTTCATAATCTTACCGAAACTGAAAAAGGGACATATTTTTAAATTACAAATTATTAATATATTTTTGCAAAGGAAATGATAAAGAGATACAAGATTGGTTTAAAATTATTAATATAGCCGGTGAAAAAAATTGACAGATCAAGAATTAAGAAATGCTATCTATACTGGTGAATGGTTAACAGATGCAAAAAGACATTTTAGTAAGACTTCTTGTCCAGCATATCAAATTGGTGAAAAAAATATATGACTGGAACTACTATTAGACAAGATTATCTAGAAAAAAACCTTTATATTGGATTGCTTCAAAGGATAATAAAACAATAGAAGATTATATGTCAGAACATCAACATGATGAAGATGCTAATGAACTATGGATGTATTATCAAGATGTTGTAGATTGGGTTAAAAGATTATTTCCAAATTACAGAAAAGAAATGAAAGGATTAGATTGGGGACTTTTATTTAATGAATACAAAGATCAAAGATTTAATTCGGACAAACTAGAAGAAAAAGTCAATGAATTAATGCAAGATGATGATGTTACTAGTAAAAAGAGGAATATATTTATATTTAATTACAGGAAAAAGAAAAAGTATTTAAGTATAAGAACATTTACAGATAATCAAAAAAGAGAAGCATATGAAAGGCAAAAAGGAATCTGTGGTAATTGTAAAGAACATTTTTGAAATTGAAGAAATGGAAGCAGATCATATAACACCATGGCATGCTGGTGGTAAAACAAC
Organism: Bacilli bacterium; assembly: GCA_022009835.1. Taxonomy (GTDB): domain Bacteria; phylum Bacillota_I; class Bacilli_A; order RF39; family UBA660; genus CAG-302. The sequence continues at coordinate 796,586 of CP091726.1, forward strand.
ATCAGAGAATTGTCAAATGTTATGTAGAGAGTGTAATAGAAGAAAATCAGGAATATAATATTTCCATTAAAAGTGAGTGTGAAAATATGATTAAAAGTATTGAATTTACTAATTATAGAAATTTAAATAGAAAAATTTGAATTTGATAATAATATTAATATAATCTTTTGGAAATAATAATTCTGGTAAAAACTAACCTACTGGATGGTATAAGACTCGCTTTTTTTCAACTATCACGAATGATTATTACAAAATTAATAAAAAGCGATTTTTAATAATAGTGATGATTCCATTCCGATTAATATAAAAAGTAGCACTTGTTGCAAATTCAATTCCTAGTCTTAATTATTTAAATGAGAAAGCAGAATCTGAATGTGGATTTAGTGTATTAATAAAAAAATCACAAAATGGTAGATATATTAAAGAAATAAGTCTTTTTAACGGAAGCCCTGTAGACTATGAAATATTGAGAAATGACATGAATTTACCTAACGTCTTTATGATTCCCCTTGCTAGAATAGAAGATATTTATACAGATGGTCTAATTACAGGAATATCAAAAATTCATTGATTCAGAAGAAAAAGTATAAGACTCTTAAACAAGATTCAAAAAAATGCCATACAAGCACAAATAGAAAGTAAAAAAACGAATTTCAAAAACCTTTTGCAAAAAAATTTAATCAAGAATTAGATATACAACTATCTGATCCGAAGATGTCTGATGAAAAAGTTTACATTGTAGATGGTGACAAAGAACATAATTACAGAATCGGTTCTGGATATAAAAAGTATAGCTAATATAATTTTTAAATACTTTAAATGAAAATTATAATATTATTTTTAATTGATGAAATAGAAAATCATTTACACCCTTCTTTAGTTAGAACACTTATCCGTGAATTGAGAAATGTTAAAAACACTATGATTATAGGTACAACACATTCTCCTGTAGTAATAAATGAACTTGACATTGAAGAATTAACTTATATCACAGGTGAAAAGTTAAGCAGTATTAGTGATAAACAAATAAGAATAAGTTAAATATATTTTTGCATCCTGGAAGAAGTGAATTAATGTTAGCTAATAATGTGATTTTGGTTGAGGGGTATACCGAGGAACTATTATTAAATAACTACTTACATACTAAAAAAATTATAATTGGACAGTTATTAATGTTGCAGGTATTATGTTTGCACCATATATAGAATTATCTGTATTATTAAATAAAAGAGTAATTGTAATTAGTGATAATGATAAATCATTATCTGATGACTTAAAAAAATTCAGAAAGATTTAACAATTTAAGTAATTTATGTTTAGAAAAATAACATTAAGTTATTGGAAGTAGACAATACTTTAGAAACCGATTTATATAATAATGGTTTTTTTAAATAATTTTTGATGAATTATTGAAACCACATGAAAAAGCATAGTGAAATAAAAAAATAGCAAAGAAAAAAATAGAAAAAAACTGAAATTGCTGAAAAGTTAATAGAAGATAAAGTTGATTTATCAGAATGGCATATAATAAAGGATATAATAAATGAATTCGAGGGTAATTAAGTTTGTTGCTGGTGGTGGAAAAAAACGACCTTATCTGAAGATATATTAAAAAGAAAATAAAAAAACCGGGTTATATTTGGCTTTTTACTAATAGTGTTGTGAAAAAAATTAGTGATAAAAGGGTTTTTTAAGTAGAACAATTGATTCTTTGTTTCAAAGTTTTTATTATACCCAAGTTTACCTCTTTAATTCCATTGATAGCAGATGGTTCAAGAATAAAAATATATTGAATCCGAAACCTTACCAAGTTATCAAAAAAAGGAGTTGCAAATATAAAACTAGATTCAGAAGGAAATTTATATAATAAATCAAAAAAAGGTTAAATATAACTATCAATACCCTTAATAAAGATTTACATAACATGAATTCTAATGATAGCATCGGATTTATTAAATACATTTTTTTAATAAAAAAATGAATTAAGGATAACTCATGAATTTAGAAAGAGTTTGTCAAATTATTTAATTAAAAAAATTATTCAAAAAGAAATTGTTGACATCTTAAATAAAAGATTTTTCTTATATTATTATTGATGAAGCCCAAGATTTGAAAAAAATTATATAGAGGATTTTTGCAAGAGTACTTTATAATTCTCCAATTAAATTGATTTTTTGTTGGGTGATGTTAATCAAAAATATTAATGGTGGTGGAAAAATGGTTTGAAAAATTTACCAGCTGATGAATTAAAAAAAGACAAGTCATCGGTGCCCAGAAAATAATTGTGAGTGGATTAGAAATAATTTAAACATTGATATATATGGAACTGATGTTGATAGTGAATTTAAAAATGATTTCTTATGAAGAAGTTTTTAAATTATGATGATGGTAATCATACATTATTATATTCTACAAATTCAGGAAATAATAATAAGAATATAATTAGTAATTGGAAAGGATGTAAAGAAACTATAAAAAGTGCTAAAGGAAGTACAGTAGATAAGGATATTGTTATAATTGGAAATTCAATAAATAAAAAAATTACTATACAGCAATAACAAGAACTACTAAAAATGTATATTCAACTATCACGAAAAATCATTGAAAGTTAGGTAGCATTTAGGTAGCAAAAATTTTTCAATTTTTTTAATTTTTATACTTTAAATTTTATTAAGTATTATTATTAAAAAAAGTATTGAAAAAAATAAGCAAATAATACATTAATAGTGGTATTAAGTAAGATATTCTTAATGCCCCCTGAAGGAGCCGAAAGGCTCCGCTTTTTGTTTATATTAAAGGACTTTTAGATTTATCAAAGATATTATGTTAGGAAACTATCTTTAAACTTTCTTTTTTTATGTGCATGATACTGACAAATAACAACTTTTTTGTTATAATATTATTAGTGGAGATACTAAGATGTCTGAGAGAGAAATTAGATTCAAGTATAAATGATTATATAGAAACAGAAACACCTAAAAACTATGTAAAACAACAAGAATGGGATATGGCTATTGGACTTCAAGAAGTTGATAACTTAAAACCATCTAAGTATTTAGAAAAAAATTGTTACGAGAAAATGTAATAGGTGAAAAAAACAATTTATGAAGTAGAACATGAGTTAAAACAATATTATATAGAAAAAAAGATAAAACAGATAAAACAATTCAAGATGAATTTGAATGTGATTTAGTTTCTACTAGAATAGTTCAATTATTAGAAGAAGATAATTTTTGAACTATCAGTAGATTACATAAAAAAATATCCATAAATATTTATTTAAAGATGTTTATGAATTTGCGGGGAATTTAGAAAAAGTAGATTTTTTTCTAAACATGAAAGAATTCTTAAATAATGATTTAGTAGCTTATGGTGATCATAAGCTATTGGAGCAATCACTAGATTATGATATAACACTTGAAAAATAAAAACTATAATGAAATGAATATAGTTGATGTAATTAATAATATAACAGATTTTTTTCTAGTAGAATATGGCAAATACATCCTTTTAGAGAAGGTAATACTATAACTACAGCATTATTTATAGAAAAGTATTTAGTATCACTTGGATATGATGTAGATAACACTATGTTCAAAGAAAAAAATCAGTTTATTATAGAAATGCATTAGTAAGAAGTAATTATTTTAATAATTATTTAAATATAAAAACAAGATAATAGTTTTTTTAATTAAATTTTTATGAAAACTTATTACTAGGTAAAAAAATAATAATTTGCATTCAAGAGATTTAATTGTAGAATCATTATTTAATAAATGAAAACTAAAGAGAAACACTATACATAACTTTATGAAATAATATGCCAACATTAGTGTCTCTTTTTTTCTACTAAAAAAGTTCATAAATTATAAAAAAAATATGGTATAATATAATCAGAAGATAAGAGAGGCTAAAATGAAAAAGAAAACCAAAATAATACTAATAACTATAATGACTATTATTGTGTTATCACCACTACTAATTAACCTATATGTAATATTAAATACGACTAGTAATATAATTATCAAAGAAGAGTATCAGCAATTAAAAGATGTTGACTATATTCTCGTATTAGGAGCTTCAGTAAGAAGAGAAAGACCAAGTCCTATGCTTGAAGATCGCCTAAAAAAGGCCATTGAACTATATAATATAAATACTCAAAATAAAATATTAGTAACAGGAGATCATACTAAAGAGGACTATGATGAGGTAACTATAATGAAAAACTATCTATTAGAAAATAATATACCTGAAGAAAAAATTATCATGGATCCAGCAGGAGTATCAACTTATGATAGTATATTTAGAGTTCAAAAAAACAATTAAAGGCTAAAAAAATAATAATAGTATCTCAAAAAAATATCATTTATATAGAGCTCTTTATATTGCAAATTCTCTTGGTATTGAAGCTTATGGTGTACCCGCGGATGACATAAAATATAAAGGAGCAACATATCGCGAAGTAAGAGAAATATTAGCAAGAAATAAAGATTTTTATAAAATCTATCATTAAACCAACATCATACTATCAAAAAAAGGAATAAGCGAAGAATACTAAAAAAATCAGATCATAAATAACTAGTAGACAATATCTAGAGCTAACTAGTTATTTTTTTCTATTAAATACCTAATTACGTCAAAAAAAGTTTACAAAATAGTATAAAAACTGATATACTATAAGAGAAAGTTTATAAGTAAAAAGGAGGTAAACTATAAACTAGCGCCAGAACCATAATGGTTGACGAGGAAAGTAGTTATCGAAAATTCGGCGGATGCTGCTTTGGGTTTATATGCTCATAAGATTATTATTAAAAAACAAAATCAACATTGTAACAAAGTAATAATTACATATAAGGAAAGAGGTAAATATGTGTGGCATAGTAGGTTATGCAGGAAGAAAAAAATGTAATAAAAAAATATAATGACTGGATTAAAGTCGTTAGAATATAGAGGATATGATTCTGCTGGTATAGCATATATAGAAAAATGGAGAAATAACTATTTTTAAAGAAGGCAGGTCCTATTAAGAATTTAGATAAAGTACTTAATTATGATAGTGCTGCTAGTTTAGGCATTTCTCATACAAGATGGGCTACTCATGGTGGAGCCAATGATACCAACGCTCATCCTCATAAACAAGGAAAAATCACATTAGTTCATAATGGGATAATTGAAAATTATGATGTATTAAAAAGAATTAGAAGAAAAAAAATTATATATTTAAAAAGTGAAACTGATACTGAAGTAGCAGCGGCATATATTGATTATTTATATAATAGCGAAAAAAAGAGATGGTTAAAGTATTAAGTAAAATAACTGATATTTTTAAAGGTAGCTATGCTTTCAATATTATAAACGAAGATGAACCTGATACCATTTATGGTATTAGAAAAGATAGCCCTTTAATAGTGGGAGTATCTGAAGATAATGGTAATATGTTAGCTAGTGATATCCCTGCTATATTACATGTAACTAATAAATATGTTGTCTTAAATAAATATGATATTGTCGTATTAAAAGAAAATAGTATTAAATATTATGATAAGAATGGGACACCAATAACTAAAGAAGTAAAAACATATGATGGAGATGTTGATACTATCAGTAAGAATGGTTATGAACATTTTTATGCTAAAAAGAAATAAATGAAGAAGCCGAAGTAGTAAAAAAATACTTAATACTTATACTGAAAACAATCAAGTAAAAGATCTTTATAATATCAGAAAATATAAAAATATTGATATTGTAGCTTGCGGTTCAGCCTCATTTGCTGGCCAAGTAGGTAAGTACTATATTGAAAAGTTTGCTAATATAAAGACTGATGTATATTATGCATCAGAATATCGTTATCAAAAGAACTTCTTTACTAAAGATACCTTAGTAATCTTAATATCTCAATCAGGTGAAACAGCAGATACATTAGCGGCTCTTAAATTAGCTAAAGAGCATCATGTAGATACATTAGGTATTGTTAATAGAAAAGATTCTTCAATAGCAAGAGAAGCAGATCATGTTATCTATACTGAAGCAGGTATTGAAATAGCAGTAGCCACTACTAAAGCATATCTTGCACAAATAATAGTGTTATTATTGCTTGCCATTAAAGGAACAAAAGAAGAACCTAAATTACTAGAGGACATTAAGCTATTACCTAATTTAATTACTAAATATATAGATGAATATGATTATAGTAATATAGCTAATGTATTAAAAGATAAAGAACATGTCTTCTATTTAGGTCGAGGTATTGACTACTATTTAAGTATGGAAGGAAGTCTAAAATTAAAAGAGATATCCTATATTCATAGTGAAGCTTTTCAAGCTGGTGAATTAAAGCATGGTAGTATTTCACTTATTGATAAAGACTTTGGTGTCGTATCAATAGTAACAGATAAAGACATTAAAGATAAAACAATTAGTAATCTTAAAGAAGTTTCTGCTCGCGGTGCCAAAATAATTACTATTACTAACATCAAAGATGAAGATTTTTCTGATTATAAGATAGTAGTGGATGATTATAATGAAATTATAAATCCATTATTAGTTATTGTACCAATGCAAATGCTTGCTTATAATGTAGCAAAATTAAGAGGTTGTGATATCGATAAGCCTAGAAATCTTGCTAAATCAGTAACTGTTGAATAGATTATTATGTTCACTTACAGTCTTAAGTAAACTTAAGTCTTCCAGTGTTAGTTTAAGTCTAGTATTGTCTTAAACTAAAGTATCAACCATACCTATCATATATAAGCAAAAACTATATATTAAAGAAAGTAAAAAAAGGACTTTCTTTTTTTAATTATTTATTGTATAATTGTAAATAGGATAGGAAGGTGTGAAATGAATAAGGATGTAATAAAAAGACATAAAGAAAGATATCAGAAAAAAAGAAGAAGAAAAAAAGATATCAAAAAGAAACTGAAAATATTTGAAAAAAATAAATGGGGCTTTACTTTAATAGAATTACTAGGAGTAATAGTAATAATTGGCCTTGTAATAGGAGGTAGTATTTTTTTGGTATAATTAAAATTAATTAACAGTTCTAAAGATGAAGCATCTATTATAAGTGAAAGTAGTATCAAAAAAACAGCTTCTATCTATAGTACAGAAAAAAATGAGGAGGATGACTACTGGACTGAAATAACAAAGAAAGGTTATGAAGGTAAGTATTTTTGCGTAACAGTCGAAGAACTTACTTAATAAAGGACTTCTTCCTAAAGATAAAGATCTAGGAGATATTGATATTCATACCTATGTTGGTATCAGAAAAGGACAACATTACTTTTGTTAATGGGAAATCCAATATTACTTAAAAAAATACACCTTTCGAAATGAGTGGAAAATAAATCTTTAACTGAAGAACAAATAATATATGGAGTATGTACTGGTAACATTATAAATGAAACAATAACGAAACATCCAATTTTATCTGGAGGAAATAATCATATACTGATGAAATTGTTAATATTTCTTTTTTTCAGATATAGAGGGAGAAAATATTAAAATAAAAGAAAGTACTTGTAGTTATGGCCTTACTTCTAGTAATTTAAATCAAAATGGTACAATATCAGGTAATACTTGTAGTTTTAATAATTTAAAAAGATAATACACCTTATTATGTTAGAGTATGTACTTCTACTGAAGGTGGTAGTACAGCATGCTCAGATACGATTTCTAAATCATACAGAAGATATTATAAAATCCAGTCTTTCAATTTATCTAATAAACTTAAAGATTACCTACGATAATGCATAATATTAAAGGAGATAGTTATTATTATTTTAAAGTCTAGTATAGAAATGCTACTAGTAATGTAAATGCAAGTAGTTGTACATTAAATAACGATAATACTTTTTAATTGTAATAATGATAATACTACTAATATAAATAGTAATGCTTGGTACAAAAACTACTAATAAAGATATTGAATTAACTTATAGTACTCGTGGTAAAGTAAATATTGTAGCTAGAACTTATGATAAGAGTAATAATTATGCTGAAAGTAAAAAAAGATTTTTAATGTCTATAAAGCAATATTTAATAAAAGGTATCAGTAGATAAAATAGGTAGATGGTACAACAGATATAACTAAAATATGTTTAGCAGAAACTTCTGGAACTTGTACTATTAAGTCTCCTACTATCGAAAAATTAGGTTATAATGTAGTAGGTTGGAATACTAACGCTAATGCTACTACTAGTAGTTGGAATGTTAACACTGATAAAAAAATAATACCAGTGGTACCTATTATCCAATTGTAAAAAGGTAAAAACAATTAGTAGTTACTATTCCATAGAAATACCAGTGCACAAAGATAGCAACAACTGTTAGTAAAACATTTACTTATGGAGTAAATGGTCAAAAACATTTAGTAATAAATGGTTGGTCTAGAAAAGATTATTTATTATATGGTTGGGCATTTGCAGAAATGATGCTTGTGAAAAAAAGCATATGATGTTGATAATAAAGTATTTGATAGTTTGATTGATAAACACGCACCAAAAATTGATTTATATGCAGTATGGAAAAAAACAAATTTTATACTATAACATACGATGCCAATGGTGGTACTGGAGCACCTGCTACACAAACTAAGAAAGCCGGTGCCAGTATAAAAATAAGTAGTGTAATACCAAAGAGAGAAAATTATGTTTTTTCTCATTGGAATACTAGTCCTTTAGGTGTAGGACATGGTGAATGGTTTAATCTAAATGAAACATATAGTAAAGATGCAGATTTAACCCTATATGCTCAATGGGACTTAAAGAAATATTAATTCTTGAATCTGTGGAAACTTCCAAAAAGCAATATAAATATAATAGAGAAAGCTGACTTTACTACAGAAAGCTTACTTTACCACTTTCGATTAATACTAATTTAGATAAGAATAAATTTGTATTTGGAAGCATATAGTGAAGACTGTGCTTTAAAAAGTAGATCAAGGGTAGAGGAAGAAATTGTCAAAATGAAAAATGGGTAGACTATTATACTAGTATTTATATAAATTCATTTTATTATACTAATAATGATAATGTATATACGAATACATCTTACTGATAATACTAAGCATTGTATTAAGTTTAGAGGAAGAATAGGCACTTTCTACACTGAAAATGAAAAAGAGTATTGTTACGAAATAGAGGGGTAGAATATGAAAAAAGAAAAGATATTAAAAATAATTATATTCTTATTATTAATAGTAATGTTTAGTATAACAATTGCTGTTACTAGTATTTAAAATATAATAAGAAAAGATCAATAACTGCTGAAAAAAACAGCTGAAACATTCCTGAAAAAAACACGAAATTACTAAGGAAAATTGTTATCAAAAATAATAGAAAATAAATTATGATACTTCTAATATAAATAATAGAAAGTAGAAGAAAAAGGAAGAATACTTTTTCATCGTATATTTAAAAGAAATAAAGAAACTGAAACGAAGAAGAAGAATTAGCAGTAAGTTAAAAGATGGTACAAAAAAATATCAGAAGTACACCATGTTACTGTTAAGACAGGATAAACAGACTACTGTTATAGTATGATAGTCAAAAAAGTTCTCAAACATTGAGAACTTTTTTTATTGTATAATATTAAAAAAATAGGTTATACTATATATTAGAGTATAAAGGTAGGGATATTATGAATAAGAAAGGTTTTACATTAGTAGAATTACTAGGAGTAATTGTAATTCTAGCATTAGTAGTAGGTGGAGGAGTTTTTGGTATAATTAAACTAATCGAAAAATCTAGGGGAGAAAGTGCTAGTATATCAGTAGAGAGCATTAAGAAAGCTGCTACCGTATACAGCACTGAAAAAGATAACGATGAAAATTATTGGAAAGAAATGACCATAAGTAATTATGAAGGAAAATACTTTTGTGCAACAGTAGAAGAACTTATCAATAAGGGCTTGCTTCCTAAAGACAAAGATTTGGGAGAAGTTGATATCCATACTTATGTTGGCATAAGAAAAGATCTAATAACACTAACCAAAGATAACCCAGTACTCTTAAATAACATAAAACTAGAAGAAATAGAAAAATTTAAGCAATATAGAAAAAAATTGTATGGTATATGTACAGGAAATGTTATTAATGAAAAAAAATTACTAATCCAGTATCTATTATTTCTCAGGGTAATTCATTTACTGATGAAATTAATGATATTACCTTTAGTAGGCTAGAAGGAGAAAAATATTGAAATAGATAGAACAGAATGTTATTATAATAATGAAACTTCCGGTAATTATAATGATATAAATAAAGTAGTTGTAGATGGAACTACTAACAAATGTTCTTTAACTGGCTTAACATCTAACAAATTACACTATATAAGAGTATGTACTTATACTAAAAAGAACTCATCTAGTTGTATTGATACTTCTAATACAACCAAAGAAATAAAAAAGCCAACATACACTTTATCTGACAAACTTAAAATTACCTACAATAATGATAATATTAAAGGAAATAGTTATTATTATTTTTAAATCTAATAAGAACGCTACTAGTAATGTAAATGTAAGTAGTTGTACATTAAATAACGATAATACTTTTTAATTGTAATAATGATAATACTACTAATATAAATAGTAATGCTTGGTACAAAACTACTAATAAAGATATTGAATTAACTTATAGTACTAGTGGTAAAGTAAATATTGTAGCTAGAACTTATGATAAGAGTAATAATTATGCTGAAAGCAAAAAAGATTTCAATGTATATAAAGCAATATTTAAAAAAAGGTTCAGTAGATAAAATAGGTAGATGGAATCTACTGATATAACTAAAATGTGTTTAGCAGACATTTCTGGTACATGTAGTATTAAATCTCCTACTATCGAAAAATTAGGTTATAATGTAGTAGGTTGGAATACTAACGCTAATGCTACTACTAGTAGTTGGAATGCTAACACTGATAAAAACAATGTTAATGGAACATATTATCCAATAGTTAAAGCTAAAACAATTAAAGTAATATTCCATCGTAATGCAAGTACTTCTGATAGTACAACTGCCACTCAAACATTTACTTATGGAGTAAGTGGTCAAAAGTTTAGTGCTAAAGGATGGAAAAATACTGGTCATACTATGGCTGGTTGGGCTAAAAATAGAAATGCGGTAACAAAAGATTATAACACTTTAAGTGGGGTAGCAGATACTTGGATTAATAGTTATGCACCAAATATTAATTTATATGCTGTATGGAATAAAGATACATATACCATAAAGTATGATGCTAATGGAGGCTTTGGTGCACCAGCAGAACAGAAAAAGACATATGGAAGTAACTTAACTTTATCTAGTATTAAGCCAACAAAAACTGGTTATGTATTTAATGGCTGGAATACTAAAAAAGATGGAACAGGTACTAATTTTGCAGCAGGAAGTAATTATACCGCTAATGGAAATGCAACGTTATATGCTATGTGGAATGCTAAAACAGTACAAGTTACTTTTCACAGGAATACTAATTCATCCGATACAGTTACAGCCTCTCAAACATTTACTTACGGAGTAAGTGATCAAAAGTTTAGTGATAAAAATTGGAGTAAATCAGGTTATATCCTAGCAGGTTGGGGAATAACACAAAATACTTCAGTAGTAACATATTCTACATTAAGTGGTGTGTCAGATGCATGGATAGTAAGTACACCTAGTGATACTCATTTATATGCTGTATGGCAAAGTACTACTTTTACATTAAGATATAACGATAATGGTGGTAGTGGATGTTCAACGAAAACAAAGACAATAACACCAGGCAATAACCTAGGTAAATTATGTACTCCATCGAGAAGTGGATATTGGTATTTTGAAGGTTGGTATTATAATGGCACTAAATATACCGAATACACAAAGTATAATGATAATAGTGACTTAACACTAACTGCACATTGGTATTATAATGAACCGGAACCAGAACCTGAACCTGAACCAGATTATCCATGTGTAATAACTGGTAATCCCTCTTGTCGTTCTTGTGCAAGCACTAGATGCAGAGATATACTAGGAAGTTATAGCATGACAGGAGATGGTGTATCTATTGGAAGTAGAAGTGATGGCTGGACATACATAACAGACTCATCGTCTGGTTATAGTGGCTGCTGGGTATCAGATTACGGTGGTAGTCCACCATATTCATGTAGTGGAAGTAGTGGTGGTGGTGGTGGTTCTTCCGGCGGTGGAAGTTCAAGTAAAACGGCATATTGTTCATTACCATCAAAACTTACTTATATCCATGGTGAATTACTAGCCATTGGCGGTATGCAAGTACGTAATAAAAATGGTGTTTGTGAAAGTGCTAATCAAGAAAAATATCGTAATTGTTTTAATCCAGGACTTGGAACTAGTTTATCTAGTGGTGGCTATAGCAATAAAACAGTTACAATTAGAATGTCATGTAGCCAAATATATAGTTCATTTAGTTTTAATGTAACAGTCAAGACATGTAGTTCACTTGGTTATAATGATTGTATTACAACAAACAAAACTTACTGTACTTGGTCAGCGGGCTTCTGTAGACCTAGAGAATAAGAGGTAACTTAAAATGAGTAAAAAAAGAGAAAAAGTATTAATCATACTCTTGACCATTATAATTGCGATTATTACTATATTTACAATTTTTTTATCTTAATAAATAAAAAAAATAATAGAAGGAACGATATAGAAGGAACATATGATCAAGATAAAGAAGAAATAATTGATGTAGCGGGTAACATTACTACAATACCAAGTAAAAATTATTCCTTTACTATCAAAGACAAAGAAATTAAGTTCTGCTTTAAGAAAGAAAATAAATGCTTAACTACAACATGTATAGTAAAAGGAAATTTAGTAACACTAGGAGACCTTAAAGATGAAAGTTTATCTGGTACTTTCAAAAAAACTACTACCAATGATGGCATAATTCTTGAAAAGGAATTGTCAAATGATACAATAATTAAATACTATTATATAAAAAGACAAGGATAAACATAATAAAGAGTTCTCAAAATTGAGAACTTTTTTTATTGTAAAATACAAAAAAATAAGTTATACTTATATTAAGTATAAAAGGTAGGTTTATTATGAATAAGAAAGGATTTACTTTAGTAGAATTACTAGGAGTAATTGTAATTCTAGCATTAGTAGTAGGTGGAGGAGTTTTTGGTATAATTAAACTAATCGAAAAATCTAGGGGAGAAAGTGCTAGTATATCAGTAGAGAGCATTAAGAAAGCTACTATAGTATATAGTGCTGAAAAAGAAAATGACGATAATTATTGGAAGACAATATCAAGAAAAGGGTATGAAGGTAAATACTTTTGTGTAACAGTAGAAGAGCTCATTAACAAAGGACTTCTTCCTAAAGATAAAAATCTAGGAGATATTGATATTCATACCTATGTTGGAATTAAAAAAGATAATATTACTTTAGTTAATGGAAATCCTATACTACTTAAAGGTATTCCTTCAAATGATGGAAATACTTCTTTAACCGAAGAACAAATAATATATGGTGTATGTACTGGTAATATTATAAACGAAACAATAACAAAACATCCAGTCTTATCTGGTGGAGAATCATATACTGATGAAATTGTTAATATTTCTTTTACTGATATTGAAGGAGAAAACATTAAAATAAAAGAAAGCACTTGTAGTTATGGCCTACCTCTGGTAATTTAGACCATAATGGTACTATATCTGGTAATACATGTAATCTTGATAAACTAAAGGATAATACAGATTACTATGTTAGAATATGTACATCTACTGAAGGCGGAAGTACGGCATGCTCAGATACGATTTCTAAATCAACAGAAGATATTATAGAGCCATCTTTCAATTTATCTAATAAACTTAAGATTACCTACAATAATGATAATATTAAAGGAGATAGTTATTATTATTTTAAATCTAGTATGAATGCTACTAGTAATGTAAATGTAAGTAGTTGTACATTAAATAACGATAATACTTTTAATTGTAATAATGATAATACTACTAATATAAATAGTAATGCTTGGTACAAAACTACTAATAAAGATATTGAATTAACTTATAGTACTAGTGGTAAAGTAAATGTTATAGCTAGAACTTATGATAAGAGTAATAACTATGCCGAAAGTAAAAAAGATTTTAATGTATATAAAGCAATATTTAAAAAAGGTTCAGTAGATAAAATAGGTAATGGTACAACAGATATAACTAAAATATGTCTAGCGGACATTTCTGGTACATGTAGTATTAAATCTCCTACTATTGAAAAATTAGGTTATAATGTTGTTGGATGGAATACTAACGCTAATGCTACTACTAGTAGTTGGAATGCTAACACTAATAAAAACAATGTTAATGGAACATATTATCCAATAGTTAAAGCTAAAACAATTAAAGTAATATTCCATCGTAATGCAAGTACTTCTGATAGTACAACAGCAACACAAACTTTTACTTATGGAGTAAGTGGTCAAAAATTTAGCAATAAAGGTTGGACAAATACTGGTCATACTATGGCTGGTTGGGCTAAAAATAGAAATGCGGTAACAAAAGATTATAACACTTTAAGTGGAGTAGCAGATACTTGGATTAATAGTTATGCACCAAATATTAATTTATACGCCGTATGGAGCCCAAACACTTATACTATATCATATAATGCCAATGGTGGTAGTGGAGCACCAACAGCGCAAACTAAAACTCATGATACTGATTTAACGTTAACAACCTCCACACCGACAAGAAATGGCTATACATTTGATGGATGGAACACCAAATCTGATGGTAGTGGTACTAACTATAGTGCAGGAGGAAAGTTTACTACAAATGCTAATACCACTCTATATGCTAAGTGGAAGCAAAGTACTTACACATTAAGATATAACGATAATGGTGGTAGAGGATGTTCAACGGAAACAAAGACAATAACACCAGGCAATAACCTAGGTAAATTATGTACTCCATCGAGAAGTGGATATTGGTATTTTGAAGGTTGGTATTATAATGGCACTAAATATACCGAATACACAAAGTATAATGATAATAGTGACTTAACACTAACTGCACATTGGTATTATAATGAACCGGAACCAGAACCAGAACCGGATTTACCTTGTACAGTAACTACTGGACTTAATTGTAGGTCAAAACCTAGTACATCAGGAAGGATAGTTGGTTCAGGATTCGATGCTGGTGACAGAGTAGCAGTTGATGGAATGAAAAATGGTTGGTACTGGATTACAGCATCGACAACTGATTCATATAATTGTTATGCAGCAGGTAATTATATATCATGTCCTTCTAGTGGTGGTGGAGGTTCTTCCGGTGGTGGAAGTTCAAGTAAAACGGCATATTGTTCATTACCATCAAAACTTATTTATAATAATGGTGAATTACTAGCCATTGGCGGTATGCAAGTACGTAATAAAAAAATGGTGTTTGTGAAAGTGCTGATCAAGAAAAATATCGTAATTGTTTTTCACCAACACTTCAATCTAGATTATTTGCTAAAGGTGGTTCTGATAAAACTATTACGATAAATGTATCTTGTAATCAAATATATAAGTCATTTAGTTTTTACTGTAAAAAGTAAAATGTTGTAATTCATTAGGTGAAAAAGATTGTAATTCTGCTGATTATTGTACATGGCAAGCAGGTTTTTGCCGAGATATATAAAAGGAGTAAAATATGAGCAAAAAAGAAAAAAAATTAATTATTATTTTAACTATTACCATAGTAATTATTACTATTACTACAATAATTATTCTAATAAACAAAAAAAGAATAACAATAGTAATATAGAAGTGGCCTATAATCAAACTAAAGAAGAAGTTATTGATATTATTGGCAATGTTATGACTGTACCAGGTAAAAAAATAACTCATTTACTATTAAAGGCAAAAAAATGAAGTTTTTGTTTTTAAAAAAAGAAAATGAATGTTTAAATACAACCTACATAGAAAAAAAGGAAATACTGTGATATTATGAAATCTTAAAGATGAGAGTCTATCTGGTACCTTCAAAAAAACTATCACTGATAGCGGTATCATACTAGAAAAAGAACTATCTAGTGGTACTATAATCAAATATTACTATGACAAAAAACAAGGATAAGAGGAAGAAAATATTCTTCTTCTTTTTCATATTTTTTTAGATATCATAATATACTTAATTAGAAAGAAGAGGAATATATATGATAAATAAGAAGAATTTATGGTTTTTTTAACATTATTTAGTTTAGTATTAGTATTGTCAATTTATTATGTAACTATGCCTAATGAAATATTTGATAAAGAACTAGAAAATAAAGCAAAAGATAACACTGTCGTAAATACTGATGAAAGTACTTTAGTAGCGGCTCTCAAAGTCGAAGATGATACTGAAGTTATGAATCAAATAAATAAATTAAAAAGAGAAAAACTTACCGATAATAGTATTACTACTGAGGAAAAAAATACTGTCTTTGAAGAATTAAAATTACTAAATAATAGAGCATCAAAAAGAAGAAACACTAGAAGTAAAAAAATTAAAGAAGTATGTAATTGTGAAAATTTCGTAAAAATAGATGGTGATAATGTTAGAGTAATCCTTGATAGTAGTGACAATTCAGTAAGCACTGCTAATAAGATAATGAGACTAGTACAAAATGAATTTGATGATAAGATGTATATTTCGGTAAAAATATAATTAGTATAGTTAAAAAAACACCTCACTTAATTTAAAAAAATTAGAATACAATAATATGAACAGATATATACCACCCTATAGGGAAGTGAGGTATTTATGAATAAAGGTATATTAACTAAAAGAGAAAAAGAAGTATTTTCCTTACTAATAGAAAATAAAACTACCAAGGAAATAGCAGATACCCTAAATATTAGTGAAAAAGACTGTAAGAAACCATATTTCTAATACGATGCAAAAAAATTATCTGTTAAAGGTAGGGCCCAAGCAGTAGTAGAATTAATTAGATTAGGAGAAATTACTTTATAAGCACTATTTTTTTAGTGCTTTTTCTTTTGTACAAAGATGTACTTCAAAAATATGTTTTTTTACTAAAGAAAGACATAATTATAATAAAGATGATTTTTTTCTTATTATCCAGTTAACTTGATGTTAATATTTTTGTTTGCTTTTTTTGTTTGCTTTTTATAAGTTTTTTTAAACTTTTTTTAACAAATTTTGGGAAAAAAATTTCAATTTTCAAAAAATTTTGTTTATATATAATGAAGGGCGGTGTGCAAATGAAAGACACAAGTTAAAATAATATTAAAAAGAATATTAAGGTAAATATGGCATTAGATAATAATGTCGATTGAAGTAATTGGCTAGTTTTGTCGAAACTATATATTTAAAAATAAAAATATGATAAATTATAAAAGGAAGGTGAATACAATGCTAAAGACCAGTATGGAGTTCAAAAGAGGTATCTTATTTATTAGATTGAAAGGAGACCTGAACAAAAATACTATTAGAGGTGTAATTGACAGAGATTTTAAATATATCGTTTTGAATATTGATGATATGTATTCAATAGATAGCTATAGTATCAAATATCTAAACAAAAATATATAAACTATATGAAGAAACTAGTAATAAGTTCATTATTTGCGATAAGTTCAATGTAACAAATAAACTATTAAAGGATATTCCTAAAAATAAATAGAGAGTACGATGCTTTCAAGGTATTTGAGAGGATGATTTAATGAATAAATACGAAGATGTTGTAGGAGCTACTAGTAATTTAATATATGCTATAATAAATAAATATTTTAAGGGCTATGATCAAGATGATTTATATCAAGTAGGTGTAATAGGAGTAATCAAGGCTTATGATAATTATAAAAGGAAAATAATAATACTAAATTTTCTTCTTATGCTTATAAATACATATATGGAGAAATATATAGTTATATAAATAAGCAAAAAAATATCAAAGTATCAAAAGAATATTTAAGTTTATACAAAAAAATAAATGCTGCTAAAAATATATTTTTAAGTCAAAAGCTTATGAAAGAACCTACTACTTATGAATTGGCAACCTTTTTAGAAATAGAACCTAATATAATAGAGACAGTTATAAATTCTATGCAAGTAGTAGATAGTCTTGAGAGGGTTATTTATGCTGGTGATAATAACCTATCATTATATGATACAGTAAGTGATAATAAAGATTATTATAATATAGATTACCTATTATTAAATGAAGAAGTAAATAAACTTGAAAGTCCATATAAAGAACTTATTTACTTAAGATACTTTGAAGATAGAACCCAAGCTTCTGTTGCTGAATGTTTAGGTATGAATCAAGTTGAAGTATCAAGAAATGAGAAAAAAGCCCTTAAAAAGATTAGGAATAATTACCAAGTTGCTGCATAAATTAGCAAAAAAATAATAAAATGTACACAAATAGATTACATAAAAAAGTTTAATTTTGTGAGAAAATATAGTCAAGGTGATGACTTATGCAGAGAAGAAAAGAAAAACAATTTGATATTTACGAAGTAGTTGCTAGAAATATTAAGCGTTATCGTAAGTACAGAGGTATAACACAAGCAGAACTTGCTGAAAAGACCGAGTACTCTCACGAATTTATTAGGAGAATTGAAGCCCCAAATAGTAAGAAGAACTTTTCGTTAGATACAGTTAGTAATATAGCGGATGCTTTAGATATTGATATAGAATTGTTATTTGCAAAAAGTGACAAAGAATTAGAAAAACAGCCATAAATTGGTTGTTTTTTCTTTTAGTTTTTGATACAATTATTATGGTGATGTGATGGAGTACAATGAAGTAGAATTGTATAACCATTTAAAAGGTGCATTTAATGTAAAAATTAGAATGATTAGTGATACCTACGGTTACATAAAGGCTAGTGATATATGGAATTATTTAAAATTAAATAAATGGATTAAGACTAAAAATTTATCAATATCCGAAATGGTCAATGATATAATAGATGTCGATATTGAAAAAGTAGATATTTTTCTTAAAGAACATATTAAGAATGAAGAGAGAGCAATTATAAATAATTAGAAAGAAGGAAAAAGCATTATGAAAAAAATAAAAAAAACAAGTAAAAAGAAAAAGAATAATAAGTTAAAGGTTTTTAGTAGGAGTATTTATAACATTTATTGCATTATTAGGGAAGTGCCTATTTATGTATACCTATATTTAAAAAAATATTAATTATGGTTTAGATCTTCAAGGAGGATTTGAAGTATTATATGAAATAGAACCATTAGATGGTAATGAACTTACCTCAGATATGGTTTATAATACCTATAAAGCTATCTTAAAGAGAGTAGATATTTTAGGAGTAAACGAACCTGAAATATCAATTGAAGATAGTAATAAAATTAGAATAGCACTAGCAGGTATTAAAAATAAAGAGGAAGCTAGAGAAGTAATATCTTCAACAGCAGTATTATCATTTAGAGATTATAATGATAATTTACTTATGACATCGGATGTACTTGGAGGAGCTGCTAAAGTAACAACTGACCAATATGGTCATCCCGCTGTAAGTCTTTCAATTAAAGATACTGATAAATTTTATACTGTTACTAGTAAAGTAAAAGATATGAATAATAATGTTATTGTTATTTGGCTTGACTATGATGAGACTACTGATAGTTTTAGTAAAGAAAAAGATAAATGTGGTTCTTTATCGACTTCAAGATGCTTATCAGCTGCTAGAGTAGATAAAGCCTTTGCTAGTGATGTAATTATTCAAGGTAATTTTACAACTGAAGAAGCTACTTCACTAGTAGAACTTATTAATTCTGGATCACTTCCTACAAAATTAAGTGAAATATCATCTCGTACTGTTGAGGCCACTTATGGTGAAGCAGCCCTTAATAAAACTTTAGTAGCGGGTATTATTGGTATAATACTAGTACTAATAATAATGATTGCTATGTATCATTTTTGGTGGTTTAATTGCAGGTACTGCTTTAATTCTATATACCATGTTATCTTTCCTAGTATTTTATTTAATTGAAGGAACCTTAACATTACCTGGAATAGCCGCTATGTTACTCGGTATTGGTATGGCAGTCGATGCTTCAGTTATCAGTTTTGAAAGAATAAAAGATCAATTAAAAATAGGTAAGAATCTTAAAATAGCTGTAGCCATAGGTAATAAAGAATCATTATCTAGTATTTTAGATGCTAATATAACTACGATGATAGTAGCGGTAATTCTATTTATTCTAGGACAATCTAGTGTAAAAGGCTTTGCTACAATGTTAATAATTAATATTCTATTAACTATTATTGTACTAGTATTCTTATCTAAAGCAGTAATTGCATTCTTTGCTAATACAGGTGTATTTGATAATAAAATTAATTTATTCATTGGTCTTTCAAAGAAAAAAATTATTCCTGCTAAAGAAGTTAGAATACCATTCAAAAAGTTAGATTTTGTTAAATCTAGAAAAAAATAGTTTTACCAATAGTATTACTTGTATTGGTAGGAGGACTTACTTATTCAATAATTACTAATTTCAATTTTGCTGTTGATTTTACTGGTGGTACTTCTATTACAGTAAACACTACTGAAGATATTGATTTAAAAAATTATACTGTTAGTAAATTAGATAAAACTAAAGATTCTACTACTATAGTAATAAAAGGAAAATTAACAAAAGAAGAAATTAAAGAATTATCAAATACTTTAGAAAAAGATTATCATACTACATCAAATATCTATGTAGTATCTGATATGGTAAAAAAACAATTAATTAAAAATGCTATATTAGCAGTATTAATATCATTAATTGGAATTATTATTTATGTAAGTTTTAGATTTAGATTTAATTATGCTATAAGTGGAATTATTGCTTTTAATACATGATGCTTTTAATTACTATAATCTTCTTTGGTATATTTAAATTACAAATAGATTCTGTCTTTATAGCGGCCATTCTTACTATAATTGGTTATTCTATTAATGATACTATTGTAACTTTTTGATATGATAAGAAGAAATTATAAAGAAAGAAACATAACTAAAAAAAGAAGATTTTACCTGAATTAGTTAATGATTCAGTAAGATTAACTTTCTTTTAGATCACTTATGACTACTGCTACTACAATTGTACCAATTATATGCCTAATTGTACTTGGATCACACGAAATATTAAACTTTAATATTGCTTTATTAGTAGGCTTTATAGCGGGTGTCTTCTCTTCAATATATATATCTAATAGTTTATGGTTAATTCTAGATGGTAAAAAGATTATCAAAGGCACCAAAAAGCTAAAAAAAGAGAAAAAGAAGAGAAAGAAGAAATGCAAATAAAGGGAATTAATTGCTAATATATAGGCTTACAGGACAACCTTGTAAGCCTAATTAATATAATAAAAATGGAGGCATTAATATGAGTAAAAAAACAATTAATATAACTATTGATGATTTAATCGAACGATTTAAAAAATATAATGATAATGAAGAAGATATTGATTTAATAAGAAAAGCCTATGATTATGCTGAAAAAAAACATTTTGGGCAAAAAAGAATATCTGGAGATGATTATATTCTTCATCCCTTAAATGTGGCTTTAATATTAACTGAGATATCCGCTGATGCATCTTGTATGGCTGCTGCTCTTCTTCATGATACAATAGAGGACTCTGATGCCACTAAAGAAGAAATTGAAAAGTTATTTGGCACCGAAGTTGCTTTATTAGTAGATGGTGTAACTAAAATTAATAAATTAAATTTCTCTTCTGATTCCGAAGCCAGTGCTGCTAATCAAAGAAAGATTCTTGTCGGTTTATCAGAAGATCCTCGTGTTATTATCATCAAACTAGCACATCGTCTTCATAATATGAGAACTATCAATGTTTTATCAGTAGAAAAACAAAAGAAAAAAGCCAAAAGAAACATTAGAGATATTAACTCCTGTTGCACACAGACTAGGTATATATAAAATTAAAAAGTGAATTAGAAGACTTATCACTTCGTTATTTAAAACCTGATGCTTATTTTTGATATAGTTGAAAAGCTTTAATCATCAGAACGTGATGCCGCTATCAGCAAGATGATAGGAGAAGTATCTGATTTATTAAATGAACATAATATTCCCCATGAAATAAAAGGAAGAAGTAAAAGTATTTATAGTATATATAATAAAAATGTCTAAAGGTAAAAAGATTTGATGATATTTACGATATATTAGCTCTTAGAGTATTTGTAGATACTGAGCAAGAATGTTATTTAGCCTTAGGTCTAATTCATTCTAAATATAAACCAGTTCCTAAAAAGATTTAAAAGATTATATTGCTATGCCAAAGACTAACTTGTATCAATCACTACATACTACTGTTTTTTTGGTATTGATGGTAATCTATTTGAAATTCAAATAAGAACTTATGAAATGGATAAAATAGCAGAATATGGTATAGCATCACATTGGTCATATAAGGAACATAAGGATGGAGAAAAAAATCATCTAAAAGATGCTATGGAACAAAAAAAACTACAAATATTTAGAAATATCATCGAATTAAATGAAGAAGCAAATAATTCAGAAGAGTTTATTTCTTCAGTAAAAAAAGATATTTTTAACTAACGATGTTATATATGTTTATACACCAAAAGGTGATGTAATAGAACTTCCTAAAGATTCCACTCCAGTAGACTTTGCTTATAAGGTTCATAGTGAAGTAGGAGATCATGTATCTCTAGCTATTGTTAATGATAATATAGTAACATTAGACTATAAACTAAAAAAACAGGAGATATTATTAAAGTAAATACTAATAATGCTGTTAAACCAAGCAAAGATTGGCTTAATTTTTGTTGTTACAACAGGAGCAAAAAAACAAAATTAAGAGTTATTATAGTAAATTAGAAAAAAAGATGAAAATATCGAAAAAGGAACTGAATTATTAGAGAAAGAACTTAGAAAAAGAAAAATATTGGTATTAGTGAATTTTTTTATCTAATAAGAATATTGAAATTATCTTAAATGAACTTAAACTAAATGATGTTAATGATATTTATATAAATATTGCCACAGGTAAAAAAATACCCCTAATTCTATTATTAAAATTATTTCTAATAATAATACTGAAAAAGAAAGATGTAGATATAGCTACTAAAAATAAATGAAACTACTTATTATAAAAGAAACAAATAGTAATAATGATGTTTTTAGTTGAAGGTATTAGTGAGATAAAAAAACAAGTTTAAGTAGTTGTTGTAAAACCAATACCAGGAGATAATATTATTGGTTATATAACTAGAGGTTCAGGTATTACTGTACATAGAATTAATTGTCATAATATTACTGATACTGATGAAAGATTAATTAATGTTAAATGGAATACTTTAAAAAGATAAAAAAATATCCATCAGATATATTAGTATATACAAATACTTATGATAATTTATTAGATATAATAACTAAGGCATCCGCTAATAACATTATTATAGATAGTATAGCTACTATTAATAAAAAGTGAATATAAAGTATATAGAATGACTGTAATAGTAGGAAATAAAGATATATTAGAAAAAAATTTATGAATGATTTATTAAATTTAAATTTTTGTTCAGAAAGTAGAAAGGGAGGTAATATAATGAGAGTAGTAGTACAAAGAGTTATTAATTCTAGTGTTGAAGTAGATAATAAGATAGTAGGTAAGTCCGATAAAGGTCTAATGTTATTAGTGGGATTTACTGAAGGAGATAGTTCTAAAGAGATAGATTGGATGGTAGATAAAGTTATTAATTTAAGAATATTTGAGGATGAAAATGATATTATGAATAAAAAGTTTATTAGATATTAATGGAAATATTTTTATCTATAAGTCAATTTACTTTATATGGAGATGCTTCTAAAGGCAGAAGACCGTCTTATATAAAAGCACTAGGTGGAGATAAAGCAATAGTATTATATGATGAGTTTAATAATAAATTAAGAGAAAAAGGGATAGAAGTAGGTACAGGCATCTTTGGTGCTGATATGAAAGTATCTTTCAATTAATGATGGGCTAGTTACTATATTATTAGAGAAGTAGAATTATCTACTTTTTTTCTCTTTTTCCTTTCGTGCCCATAGTCACTCTAGGTTTTTCTAATGCCTAAGGTCATTAGAAAAAAAGTTTAGAGCCTATAGTCTCTAAACTTAAGTATTATTTTATTTAGTTCTTTTTTAAAGTATATGCATTTTTTTAGAAATTTTTTTCTAGTCCTTCATCTTCTGGTAACTGTAGTCCCCCATATTGATAAATAATTAGTATAATCATTGCACTCATTAATTTGTTTAATAAATCTCTTAGCTTCTCTTAATGCCTTTTTTTGTCATTTTTTTATTTTTCTAAATGAATTGAAACATCTTTAATAACATCAAGCCAACCTGCAACACTGCCTTTAACCATAAATTCTTTTTGCTAATAAGTAGGTTATAACATAACTATAATTTTTTTAAAATATATATTTTTTTGTTTTTTTAAAGTGTCTACAGTCATATGATATTTAGATTTACCAATATAATATTCATCTATACTTTGAGAAGCCTCTTCAGTTTGCTTTTTCAATTTCACCATCAGTAATTATTATTGTTTTAATACGTTCATCTTCTATAACTTTTTCTTCCTCATCTATTTTACCAGGACTAGCAGGAATAATCAAATGTTTTATTACTTCAATTACCTTTTAATGGTTCATTTTCTTTTAATTCCATAATTTTCATAATGTCTCTCCTTGTAGTTATATATTATAGCATAGTTATATATATTTGTAAAATTACCTTGAAAAATAAAGATAGTGTTGTAATATTAAAGTTAAGGAACTATAATATAACTAAATCAAATTAGGAGGTTTTTATTTATGTATATTGATTTACTTAAAAGAGAATTATTTAGTGAATTAGAAGATTTAGCTAATAATTATAAAGAAGGAAAAAAAGTTGATTTTACTAGAATAAAAAGTGTTTGAGTAAAGTGGTTATATGAAAAGAATAAAAAAACTAAATAGTGAATGTAAATAAAAATATCAATTGATTTTTTTATATTATATTAATGTAAGAGGTTGATATATGATAATTGTATAGGTGGAGTAGAGTAGTAATTATAATATTATTTACTCTTTATTATTTACATATAAAAGAAAACCAGCAGCCGTAGTGAAAAAGGTCACCTAGGGCCACTGATTTCTGTATTAATCTTATCATAAGTTTCTTTTTGTTGCAATCATTATTTTTACCATTTAATCTACTTTTTTTCTTGCTTTTAAAAGTCTTTTGTGGTATCATAAATAATACTTTTTAAGGAGTGGCATAATGTTTAATAGCACATTAATAACAGAAAAAAATACAAACTAAAGAAAAGAAGATGGTAAAATGAATGAGAAGTTAACATTATTAGGAGAAGAAGATTGGAATCATTATCCTTTTGGGATAAAATCGAAATCAATAGAAAAATACACTGATAGATTTACTTTAAGTGACGCCGCCAAATTAACTGGAAATTGTCGAAATCTCTATGATAAGAATATGTTTTGGATTAAGCATACTGGAATTTTAAATGCAACTGTTTATACATTTATATCTGATCCTGTGGGCAACGAAGGTTTTTGCAAATATGCTAGTTCATATGAACCAGCAATTCTTCCAGTACTTCCGCTTACTGAAGATATAGAAAAAGAATTAAGAGTAAATATAAAGTTATAAATGACTATGGTATAGAGTTTGCTGAATATGGTGAATCTCCTTTATTTATCGCAGATGAAGTAATAATGCAAAAGTAAACTAGAAGAATTATACAAAAAGAATAAATTAAAAAAAGACAGGAAGACATTTTTACATACAATGATAATAGTATAAATAAGAATAAAATAAATCTAGTAAAATATGATGAATATATTTATAATAATAGGAAATATATTAGATTAAAAAGTAACATTAAATGAAGAATATTCCAATATAAAATTTAAATATACATATAAAACTGGAGATTATGTATGGATTAAAGTACAAAAAATAATGTGGATAGTAGATAGAGAAAATAAAAGAATGATAAGTACAATAGGTTTACCTAGTGGTATGAGATTTGATTCACCACGAAAGGAAGATATCAACTTTAGTAAGAGTGAATTAAAGTGGTACTTAGATAATTATATGTCAAAAAGAAATATTTCAAAGTATAAAAGAGCAAGAAGAAATAAAAAAATGATATAACTACTAAAGAGAAAACTAAAATAGATATATTATTAGATGAATTAGAAAAAAAGAGATAAAAAAATTATTTAGGTAATAAAGAGGAAGTATATAACTATATAGATAATTTAATAGAAGATTATAATAAATCTTTAGATAAACTAAATATAAATAAAGAATTAGTATTAGATAGAAGAGAATCACTAGAATTACAATTACAGATAAGATTAGAACAAATATTAGCAAAAGATAAAAAAATAGTAATGATAAAGAAATAGAGAAAATACTAAATATAATAAATATTTGTATAGATAAACTAAATGGAAAAACAAACAGAAGATACTAATGAACTATATAAAGATATAAGTCTGTTAAATGATAAAATATTACCATTTTTTTACCAGATGAAAAAAAGAAGAATACTATAGAAATATATTATTAAATATGTTTGTAAAAAGAGAAAAAAATAAATTAGATAAATATTGTAATAGTATAAATGTTTTTAAATATAGAAGTACCTATCTTAAAAAAAGCCATATAATAAAAGAAAGAAGATTTTTGTATATGGAATAAGAGAAGAGTTAAATACTATATTATTAGAAGTAAATGCTGAAGTAATAAAAAAACAGATATCATAAAAGAAATTATAAATATATATAAAAAGTATAATAAATAATAATTATAGTGAAGCAAAAGAATAAAAAAATATTAAATTATATTTAGAATTAATACAAGAGTTATCACACTTTATAGAAGAAAATGGAAATACATTAGAAAAAAAGATAATCTAATAAGAATATTAAATAACAATATAAATTATCAAAATGAAATAGAAGAAGTAATGACTACTTTACTAAATAATATAGTATCATTATATAAATTAAAAGTATAGAATAGAAAAATAGAATAAAGACAGAAAAAAAGAAATAGCAAGTAGTAAAATTAGAAGAAAATTAAAGAGATAGTTTAAAAAAACTATCTTTTTCCTAATTTTACTTATATTATTGCTATAATCATTAATATATTATATAATTAACTAGGAGGATTATTATGATTAGAGTAGAAAATATATGTAAAAAAAGTTTGTTAAACAAAAGTAAAGAAAAAAAGAAATTAGAATTTTTATGCCGATAAAGATATAACATTTGATGCTTATGAAGGAGAAATACTTGGTATATTAGGCCCAAATGGTGCTGGAAAAAAACAACATTACTTAGGATGATAGCGGGTATTATGACTCCAACTAAAAGGTACTATTAAAATTGATAATTTAAATTATAAAGATAATGAATTATCTATAAAAAAAGGAAATAGCTTTTTTTAACTGGTAATACTAAATTATACAAAGATTTAAGTACATTTGAATTTTTTTAAATATATGTGGTGAATATTATGGTATGAATAAAAAGTGATATTAAAAAAATAGAATAGAATATTTAACGAAAAACATTTGATATGTCATCATTCTTATATCAAAGAATAGGATCATTATCTACTGGACAAACCCAAAAGAGTAGGTATAGCTAGATGTTTAATACATAGTCCTAAATATTATATATTAGATGAACCTACTAGTGGATTAGATATTATATCAAGTAAAGTAATATTAGATACCATAAAAAAAGAAAAAGAAAACAATAAATGTATATTATATTCTACTCATTATATGGAGGAAGCAGAAAGTATTTGTGATAGAGTAGTACTCATGAATAATGGTAAAATAATTATTATAGATACCCCTAATAATATAAAAAAAGGAAAACTAATACTAATAATTTAAGAGATGCTTTCTTTGTTTTAACAGGAGGTACTTATGAATAATATTATAGTAACATTAAAAAGAATTAAAACTAATAATAAGAGATCAAAAAATCATTACTTATGATGGCTTTAACTCCATTATTTATACCAATATTTGTAATATTAATGTCATATATATATGAAGAAATAACCACTAATAACGAAGATAAAAAAATATGTGGTAGGAGTTAATTATTCATTATCTAATATAGAGAAATAATTATTAAGTAAAGAACTAGATATTATATATTATGATAATATTGATAATATAAAAAAAGATTATGATAAAAAAAGGAAAATAATATCTTATATAATTAAAGATAATAACAATTATAATATTTATACTAATACCCAAAGTGAAGATGGTAGTATGGCTATTTCATATATTGTTAGTTATTTAGATAATTATAATAATTATTTAGGACAAAGTTATTTAATTGATAATAATATTGATTTAAATAAAGTATATAATAATATTAATTATAATATTAATGAAATAAAAAGGAGAATCTGTCTTTGGTAACCAAATAATTCTTATGGCTATCACTTTTATAATAATGTCTATAACATTAAGTAGTATTTATACTTCAACTGATACAACAGCAGGTGAAAAAGAAAGAGGAACATTAGAAACAATACTTACCTTTCCTATAGGCAGAAAAGAACTAGTGTTAGGTAAATATTTAGCAATATCCACCTCTGGCTTAATTACTCTCATGATAGGAATATTATTATCTCTAATATCTTTATATTATGTTAAAAAAATACTTTTTACAATATATGATAATGTTATATTTAATATCAACATTAAAAACAATAACATTAATTGTTTTTAATACTAATATTCTATACTTTCTTTATATCAGGTATATGTATTACTATAGCAAGTTTTACTAAAACATTTAAAGAGGCTCAATCAGCTCTTACACCAATTAGTCTAATAACTTGTGTACCAATGTTTTTAGAACTATTAAATATAAATATTAATGGAGCACTTGCTTTTTATACCTATTATTAATCATACAATAGTAGTTAATGAAATACTTACTGGTACTATTAATATTAGTTCTATTATAATTACAATTATATCATCAATTATATATATAATCTTATTAATGATATTTATTAATAAGATGTATAAAAGTGAAAAAATATTATTTAGTTAATAAATAAGGAGGTAAAAAGAGTATGATAATAAATTTGTTGTTATGGCCTTTTTAAAAATAACATTGTATATAATGAAATTAATACTTAATCTATTATTTTTGGCCATTCATATTCTTACTAAATATTATTAATGGAACTAGTAATAAATAATCAATTATATAATTGGTTGTTTTTTTGTTAACTATTAGTTAATCATTATACTATTAAGTAAATAAATACATATCAAAAAAATATAAATAATAATTTTTAATTATTAATTTATGTTACTTTTTAATAAGAATTATATATTCAAAGGAAGTGGTAGTATGATGAATGTAATATATAAAATATTAACCTTTTTGGGATTAATTCAACAAGATACAAAAAGCATTAATTACACTAAAAAAATGAAGAAACAATTTATACTAGAAAGAAATTAATGACAGATTATGAATATAAGTTTTTATAATATTCTGAAGGAACTAGAAGATAACTATACAATTGTGCCACAACTTAATTTAGCAGCGGTAGTAAAAAAAATAAATAACAATAGATATTATAGTGAACTATTTAGAAATATTGATTTTTGCTATTTTTTTACTAAGGATTATCAAGAACTATTATTGCTAATAGAATTAAATGATCAAAGCCATAATAACTACAATAGAAAAAGATCGTGATTTAAAAGTTAAAAAAATATGTAATGATATCGGAGTAAAAACTAATGACTTTTTCATACTAAATATCCTAACGAAAAAACTTATGTCATAAATAGAATTAAAAATGAATTAGGTGACAATAAGACTTATAATAATTAAATCATATGTATTGTTTCTAACAGAATAAACATTTATTAAATGATGTATCTAACAATAAAATGAAAGCTAAAGAAGAAAAATTAGAGACTAAACTCTAATCTTTTTATTTTAATTATTGACATATATAGATAATAATAGTATAATTTTGCTAGTAAAAAATTTGAAGGATGTTTTGTAATTTTACTTTATTAGAAGAATGTTGTAACAAATATAATAAACAAAAAGGTATTAATGTAAATGTAACTATATAATTTAGGCGGTGATAAGATGTACAATAGAGTTGAAAGCGAATTTAAAAAAAGAAACCATTTATAATAAAATGAGCAAATTTCTCTTTAAAAAGATATATGATAGTAGTGATATTAGTTTTTATAGTTAAAATAATTTTTTTAAGATGTCATTCTTTATAGAAATGTTTTTTTACAATTATTTTTATTTTTTTCTTAGAAACAATAATTGAATTAAAAAAATATCAAAAAGATATAAACATTTTTAAAAAAAAGATGAAAAGAATAAATTATTCCAAAAAAAGCATACGAAGAAGAGTTAATACTATTAAAAAAATATACTCAAAAGAAAATGACTTATATAATGAAAAAGATGATAAAAAGATTTAATTGAACATTACAGAAATTTAATTCCTTCAAAGAAAAAAATGAAATTAATGTACCAGAATTAATATCTATAATTTTTCACAATTGTTTTTAGGTATATATAGTATTATAAAAGAAGATGAAAAAAACAATAACAATAATAATAGCGGTAATTATTGTAATGCTCTTTATAATTTATATTTACAATCAAATTAGAAATATAATTGTAATGTTAAAAAGGTGAAGAAGATATTAATGAAAGACTAGAAGGACTGCTAGGAGAAATATACAGTGAAGTTGTTAATACTACCACAAATAATAATGTTAAAAATAAAGAAAAAGAAAGAAATAGGTTATGAATAATAATCTATTTTTTTAGTATTTAATATATGCTTATATATAATAGATATAGCTGATATATTAACTAAAGACTTAATATAAGGCTTTAGTTAACACTAATAAGACTTACATGGTAAGGCTTATAGTGCATATAATAAATGTAAAATTAATGTCATTAAGTTTACTAAATAAGTAATAAATGCTATAATTTATATGGAGTAGGTAATATGATAAAGATAGATAGTTTAAATATAAGTAAAAATAAAGAAATATTAAATGAATATAGAATAGAATTAACCGCTATTAAACTAAAAAAAGTAGATACAACAGTAGAATCTTATATTGAAGATATTTATAAATATTTAGAATATCTAGAAACAAAAAAACATATAAATAATGCTCTAAATATAAAAAGAAAATAATATAATAGATTATTTAAGTTATCTAGATAAAAAAATAATTATGAAAAAAATCTAGTATAATAAGAAAGATAGTATCTATAAAAACTGTTTCATAAATATTTAAGTGAGAAGATATCATATTGAAGATGTAAGTATTAAGATAGATAAGCCTAGATTAAGAAGAAAATTACCTAATACTCTAACAATAGAGGAAGTAGATAAATTGCTAGATATACCACTTAATACAGCTTTTGATTATCGAAATAAAGCAATGTTAGAACTTATGTATTCTTCAGGACTTAGAGTAAGTGAATTAGTTGATTTTAAAATTAAAAGATATTGATTTAGATAATGGTTATGTTAAATGTTTTTGGTAAAGGTAGTAAAGAAAGAATTGTCCCAGTAGGAGAGTTCGCTATAGATTATTTAAAAAAATATATTTATGAATATCGTGATAGTATGAAAAAATGTTATTATACTGAAAATATCTTTCTAAATAATCATGGTAAAAAAATAACTAGACAAGGTTTCTTTCTTATTATAAAAAATATAGCTGAACTAAAAGGTATCAATAAAAATATTACTCCACATACATTGAGACATTCATTTGCTACACATCTATTAAATAATGGAGCAGATCTTCGTACAATTCAAGAAATGCTTGGTCATTCTAGTATTACTACTACTCAAATATATACCAATGTAAGTACTGATATATTAAAAAGAAAATTATGAATTATATAAAAAGGAGAGATTAATATGCAATTAAATAAACAAATGTTTAGAGAATATGATATAAGAGGAATATGGAATGAAGATATAACAGAAGAAATATCATACCATATTGGAAGAGCTATTGCTACTAAGGTAACTGAGCTCGGTAAAGATAAAATGCTTGTAGGTTATGATAATAGACTATCTAGTCCTATTATTGAAAATAACTTAATCAAAGGCTTAACTGAAGGTGGTATTAATGTAATTAGATTAGGACTTGTTACTACACCAATGTATTATTATGCATGGGATAGACTAAATATACATGCCGGAGTTATGATAACAGCTTCCCATAATCCTAAAGAATACAATGGCTTTTAAAATTAGTTATAACGGTATTCATAATATTTTTTTGGTAAAGAAGTAAGTTCTTTATACGATGTCATCATAAGTGGCACTTATAGTAGTGGAAATGGCTTTGTAGAAACTGCTGATATCAAAGAAGATTATATAAAAATGATACATAATCATATTGATATGGGAAATAATAAACTAAGAGTTATATATGACTGTGGTAATGGAACCACTAGTATCGTAGCATCAGATATTTTTAAAAGTACTGCTAACATTGAATATATCCCACTATTTGCAGAATCTGATGGAACATTTCCTAATCATCATCCTGATCCTGCTGTCGAAGAAAATCTTACCATTCTAAAAGAAAAGGTATTAGAACTTAAAGCAGACTGTGGTATTGCTTTTGATGGTGATGGTGATAGAGTAGGAATAGTAGATAATAAAGGAAAATTTGTTCCTATTGACAAATATATGATTTTGATATGGCGCGATATTTATAATAAAGTTGAAAAAGAAGGTTTTTTTCGATGTCAAGTGTTCTAATGCTGTAAAAGATGAACTAAATAGATTAGGTATAAAACCAGTAGAAACTAGAACAGGAAACTCTTATACTAAAAAAATATCTGTAGAAAATAATTATCCTTTTTGGTGGTGAAATGTCAGGACATTTATATTTTTAGAGATAAATTTATTGGTAATGATGATGGTATATATGCTGGATTAAGATTAGTAGAAATACTATCAAAAACAAATAAAACAGTAGAAGAACTACTACTTAATATACCAATATATTATTCTACAGATGAAAATAAAATACCAGTAGAAGATAGTAAAAAAGATATAATAGTAAGTAGAGTAGAGGAGTACTGTAAAAACAAAGGTTATAAGTATATTACTATAGATGGTGTTAAAGTATTATATGATGATGGTTTTGCCTTTAGTTAGAAAAATCTAATACAACTCCTAATATAACTACTAGATATGAAGCCAAAACTAAAGAAAGATTAGAAGAAATAACTAAAGAGTATACTTCCCTATTAAATAAATTAAAAGAAGAGTAGGTAAACCTATTCTCCTTTTTTTCTTCAAAGTTACTAGTATTATTTTTTTCTTAGTACAATGACAATTATCTTTATGACAATCACATGAAACTTCATTATTTAAATTAGTTTCATTACAATTACAATCAAAAATTATTATTTTTTTGATTTAGACTTAAGATCTTTATTTTTTTCTTACTCATTTTAATTACCTCCAATTATAGTATTTACTAAATAGAGAATAATATACTTAATCTTCTTACTATATCTTCTTCTTTTATAGAACTTAACATAATATTAATTATAGGAAGTAAGATATTTAATCAAAAAGTAGTATAGTTGTTAAGCTTAAATTATAATATAAAATTAGTATTTATTATTATATTATTAAATTTTATTGATTATACTATAAATATATAATACTATATAATAAATTAATATATATTATAATTATATTCATTTATATATTAAAAAAAATTAACTATATAATTATTAGTTATATAATCTAAATAGTTCAAAAATTAATTTAATATCATATCTGTTCACTTCCCTATTTTTCAAATAAAATTAAAGTAGGGGACATAAATTAAAATTTTTGAGCCATAATTTCTGCTATTTTTATCTAAAAACTTCACTAGCATTACTTTTTATCTATTTCATCATATCCCAAGTTCTCTTAAAGCTCTTATTTTAGCAGTATTTAATTCCTGAGTTCTAGTAAGTTTTTCTTCTTTTTTTGATTCTAACATTGCTTCCCATCTTTTATGAGATTCTGCTAATCTTGTACGAGATGCTCC
The DNA here is from genome assembly GCA_022009835.1 of Bacilli bacterium. Taxonomy (GTDB): domain Bacteria; phylum Bacillota_I; class Bacilli_A; order RF39; family UBA660; genus CAG-302. The sequence continues at coordinate 830,742 of CP091726.1, forward strand.
CCCATTAGTATATAATGTAATAGCAGAGTACATAATACTTTCAAAAACAAATTGATTATTTTCATCAAAAACATATTTATCAGGAGCAGTATATCCAAAGTTTTTTGAGAAAAATCCTAATAAATATTTTAATTCTTTAGTACTACTTAAATTTTCAATAAAATGATGAACATATTCGACAGTAGCAAAAAGCTTCCCCTTCCCTACCCTTTTTCTTCCATAAGGATATTTTTTTAAGCATTTGACTAATTTCTGTAATCATCTCTATTTCATTTTTTTCTTAAACCACCAAAAATCTATTAACTCTTCTTTTTTTAGAAGTGCTTTTTTCTTATTATCAAAAAAATCTTACTACCAATTTTTTTGTAAATAATCATTAGTTATTTCAATATCTAATATTTCTTTTTTTCTGAAGATACATCAAGTAAATCAAATAATAATTGACATTTCTCATTAGGTAGTTTTGACAAATCTTTACTATCGAAATAGTTGTAAACCATTTGTCTTGATACTCCTAGATATTTTGATAGGTTTACTTTTGATATATTAGCTTTTTTTAATATTAGATTGAATTTTTTCTATAACATTCATTATTGTTAGCCTCCTATTAAGTTTTTATATAACTTTACATTTACAATTATATCATACAAAATGTAAAATTACTAGTGCTTTTTTATTTTTTTCTTTAAGAATGGCTTATATATAATAGATATGGTTGATATATTATTTTTTTAGACATTAGACTAAAAAAATAACACTGTAAGATTATAAGCTTACAGTGCCAAACATTATTTAACCTCTTTAATTATTCCTCCACCAAGACAAATATCACCATCATACAAAACACAAAATTGTCCTGGTGTTACTGCTTTAGAACCATTATAACTTAATTTTTAATGTATTATTATCAAGATATTCAACTTCTATATCAATATCAGGTTGTCTATATCTAAACTTACAAGTACATTTATTAACTCTTTTTATCTGTTAAAAAATTAAAGTCTTCAATAATAGCGGTACTAGAATATAAATATTTATTATCATCTCCAATAGCTACATATAAAATATTCTTATTTAAATCTTTTTTTAACTACAAAAGTACGATCCTTAGTACCTCCAATATTTAATCCTCTTCTTTGACCAATGGTATAATACATAAGACCAATATGTTTACCAAGTATTTCACCTGTATCAATATTAACAATATCTCCTGGTATATTAGGTAAATAGTTTTCTAAAAATTTAGTAAAATTTCTTTCTCCAATAAAACAAATACCAGTAGAATCCTTTTTATCAGCGGTCACTAAACCATATTCATTAGCAATTTCTCTTACCTTAGGTTTTTCTATTTCACCTAAAGGAAATAAAACATCTTTAAAAACATCTTTATTGACATAGGCAAGAAAATACGATTGATCCTTATTTTTGTCAATTGCTTTAGCAAGTTTACCATCAATTAATCTAGCATAGTGTCCAGTTGCTATATAATCAGCACCTAGTTTTTTTAGCCTCTTTAACAAATAAATCAAACTTAATATATTTATTACACATAACATCAGGATTAGGAGTTCTTCCTTTTTCTAATTCATCTAAAAAGTACTTAAACACAAAATCCCAATATTCTTTAACAAAATCTACTCTATGTAGAGGAATATTTATTTTTTTACATACTTCTAATGCATCATTATAGTCTTGTTCCTGAGGACAAATATTATTATTCAAATTAGGATTACCAAGATAATCATTATTAATAGTACTATCCCAGTTTCTCATAAATAAGCCAATAACATTATAGCCAGCTTTTTTTTTCAGCATAATAGCGGCTACTGAGGAGTCTACACCTCCCGACATTCCAATTACTACTGTTTTCATATAAGTAACACCTCACTAGGACATTATATCACAATTTATTAATTAAATAAATAGTTTTATCACTAGTTTTTAATAGTGATGGTACTAAAAAGCCCTCAGTTAAAGAAGAAATAAGTATTAATACAAGACATATACCAAATACTAAAAAAATATTTTCTTAATAAATCTCTTCATATTTAATTCTCTATCTTTAATAAAAAAATAATTTTTCCATAAATTAATCGTAAATATTATTGAATAAACTCCAAGTAAAAAGATATACTAATATATTTATAATACTAGTAGGAAATACATATATAAAAAGCTGCTAATAAACCTTTATACTTAAATGTTAAAAAAAGAAAGATGAAATAGAAAATCCTATCATAAAACTCTTTAAATATATTAAAAATATATTAATTACTATTCCAATAATAGACATACCTAGTACCCATATTAAAACTATAAAAATAAGATTTTCTATAAAAGCATCCGTAGCGGCTTTAGTATTACTAATATTATTAGTATTAATACTATTAAAGAAAGTATTTATTTTTTTCGATTACTAAACTACGATCTACCTCTTTTAATACCACTAAAAAGATAGCTCCAGATATTATTCCCAATAAAATGATAAATAAAACAAAAGTATTTATTTTTCTTATCTGGCATAATTATAGCTAGTCCCCTATTTAATTTTCTTATTCATATTTTATCACCAATAAATTATATTAAAATATATTGAAAAATATACCTAATATTTAGTATAATAGATTTAGAGGTGTATAAAATATGAGTAAAAAGAAAAAAAAAGCAAAAATCTTAGTAAAAAGAATATTTGCTTATATAATGCTTTTTTCTAGCAATAATGCTTTCAGTAACAGGCGTTTTATCAGTAGTACTTAGATAAGTAAGTACTATTTTTTTATTTAATAAATAAATATAATAACACTATTGAAACAACAAAAGTAATAACTCCAAGTAATATGTAAGAGACAAAACCACTTGAGGTATCTTTTCTATTCTTAACCGCTTTTTTACCACTATCAGCAGGTATAACATCTCTAGCGAAACTATCAAATGTCTCTAATTCCATCTCAACCGTTTTATCAATTGTCGGCTCTTCATCCTTACCAACAACAAAATTTATATTAGGAGTCTCAATAACATTGTAATTACTATAAGTACCATTTTCTTTAACTAAATCAAGTATTGTTTTATATTCGATTCTATTATTATATCTAGCCACAAACCAATTAGTAAACTTATTAAAAGAATCATTATTAATGACATAAATACTATTATTAACCTTAATATTGTTCTTTGTTAAAAAAGCATAAGCAGTATTAAAAATATAACCTAAATACCTATCCAACTTCTGATATATTTCCATATCATCTACTACTCTTATTCTATTTAAAAACATCATCATAAAATACTGGTAAAATTAAAGTAATATTATAATTATCAAGATTTCTATAATAGTTAATTAATTCATTAGTAACTACCTCTAAACTATTTTTAGTTAAATCATAAGTATCATAATTACTCTTAAGTCTAATACTAATATTTGTATCAGTATATTCTTTATATGGTGTAAGCATAAAGAAACTAACATTACTATCATTAAAAATAATATATATGATGTTTTTTTCTAAACTACAAATTAAAGTCTCTTTCATAAGAAGACCCTCCTCTACTATTATTAATTATATCAAAAAGATAACTTGTCATTATCTTTTTTTAATATTTATTTACTTTAATTTATAAATAAGTTATAATATTAAAGAAAGAGAGTGATATAAATGGATAAATTAATTAAAGATGCTTTATTAAAAAGAAATAGAAAGACAAAAATAATAATATTGAACTTATTGCTAGTGAAAACTATGTATCTAAAGATATCTTAGAACTTCAAGGTAGTGTTTTTACTAATAAATATGCCGAAGGATATCCTGGTAAGAGATATTATGGTGGCTGTGAAAATGTTGATATTGTAGAAAAATTAGCTATTGAATATGCTTGTAAACTATTTAATGCTAAATATGCAAATGTTCAACCTCATAGTGGAAGTTCTGCTAATATGGCCGTATATAGAGCCCTACTTAATCATGGAGATACTGTTATGGGTATGAATCTATCTGATGGTGGACATTTAACTCATGGTCATCCCCTTAACTTTAGTGGTATCGATTATAGAATTGTTGACTATAAAGTAAATCCTACTACTGGATATCTTGATTATGACAATATTAGAGAAATAGCTTTACAAGAAAAGCCTAAAATGATAATAGCAGGAGCAAGTGCTTATTCAAGAAAGATTGATTTTGATAAATTTAGAGAAATAGCAGATGAAGTTGGTGCTTACTTATTTGTCGATATGGCTCATATTGCTGGTTTAGTAGCAGCTCATCTTCATATGAATCCTGTTGATTATGCTGATGTTGTAACCTCTACCACTCATAAGACCTTAAGAGGACCAAGAGGTGGTATAATATTAACTAATAATGAAGAAATAATTAAAAAGATTAATAAAACTATTTTCCCTGGTATTCAAGGTGGTCCACTTATGCATGTAGTAGCTGCTAAAGCTCAATGCTTTTATGAAGCACTTGACCCTTCTTTTATTACTTATCAAGAACAAGTGTTAAAGAATATAAAAGCATTATCTAATTATTTAATTAGTAAGGGTATGACTGTTGTATCAGGAGGTACTGATAATCATTTAATTCTTCTTGATGTATATAACTCACTTGGTATAACTGGTAAAGAAGCCGAAGAAATATTAGATTCTGTCAATATAACAGTAAATAAAAAAATACTATTCCTAATGAAACATTAAGTCCTATGAAAGCTAGTGGTATTCGTATAGGAAGTCCCGCTATGACAACTAGAGGATTAACTGAAGAAGATTTTTATCTTAATTGGAGATATCATTTATAATGTATTAAATAATTATACTGATGAGAAAGTGTTAAATAGAGAAAAAGGAAAAGAGTACTAAGCTTAACTAATAAATATAAAATGTATAATTAATAATGAAGAATTAGAGTTTACTTTGACTCTAGTTTTTTTCTATCTTTATTTACATTAATTAAATTATAAGTTATAATATATAAAGACAGAACTAAAAAGAAATGTGGTGATAACATGGAAGAATTATTATCAATAAAATTAAGACCAAAAAAACTATCAGATATTATTGGTCAAGAACATTTAGTAGGAGAAAATAAAGTAATATATAATTTAGTTAAGAATAAAAAGTTATTTTCTATGATATTATATGGTCATCCTGGTATTGGTAAAACTAGTATAGCTATCGCTATTGCGGAAGAACTTGGTATGCGATACAGGACATTAAATGCCGTTGTAAATAACAAAAAAGATTTCGATATTGTTATCGAAGAAGCCAAACTATATAACGGCTTAATTGTAATAGTAGATGAAATACATAGATTAAATAAAGATAAGCAAGATATTCTTTTACCATATCTAGAGACAGGCATTATCACATTAATTGGTATGACTACAGCTAATCCATATCATGCCATTAATCCAGCTATTCGAAGTCGTTGTCAGTTGTTTGAACTTAAAGATTTAACTAGTGATGATATTAAAAAAGGTATTGATAAAGCTATAGAATCTAATTATCTAGAAGGTTTAACCATTACTGATGAAGCTAAAGAATATCTAGCTAATATATCTGGTACTGATTTAAGATATGCTTATAATACTCTAGAGGTAGCCTATTATTCTGAAGAAGATAAAAAAATAACAATTGATACCTTGACTAAAATTAGTAATCGTACTAATAGTCTCTTTGATAAAAATGCCGATGGATACTACAATGTCATATCAGCCTTTCAAAAATCTATTCGTGGTAGTGATGTTAATGCTGCTCTTCACTATTTAGCTAGATTAATTGATGCTGAAGATTTAGATATTATTATAAGAAGGTTATCTGTTATCGTTTATGAAGATATCGGCCTTGCTAATCCAAGTATGGGGCCAAAAGTCGATGCTGCTATTAACGCTGCTTTAAGGTTAGGACTTCCAGAAGCTAGAATAGTTTTAGCAGAAATAGTAATTGAACTAGCATTATCTCCAAAAAGTAATAGTGCTAAAGTAGCCATTGATAAAGCTCTAGCAGATGTTCGTACCAAAAATATAGGAGATGTTCCTAATCATCTAAAAAATCCTTCAAATGAATATAAATATCCACATAATTATAAAAAAATGATTATGTAAGACAACAATACTTACCTGATAATCTTCTTGGTAGTAGATATTATCTTCCTAAAGATAATAAAAAAATGAAAAAGATATATAAAGAAATAATAGATCGATTAGATACTATGTAAAAAGAGAACGACTTCCTAGTTATTCTCTTTTATAATATCATTTATTATATAATATGCTGCATTAATACCTGCACTAGCGGGTACCATCATCATTGAAGAAACTAAATTCTTATCATTCTTTTTAGGCTCCTCACTAGAAAAAACTACTGGTACTTTACCGCTAATCTTTTCATCCTTAACATATTTTCTAATACTTTTTGCTAAAGGATCATAAGAAGTATCTTTAATATCACATATTTTAACTAAATTAGGATTTAATTTCTTACCCATACCACATACAGTAATCAATTTGATGTTTCTCTCATGACACATTTTTATAAGTAATTTCTTTACTATAACAGTATCACAGGCATCAATTATATAGTCATAAGAGGTTTCAAATAATGTATCAATATTATTTTCATCTATCTTGATAGGTAAAGTTTTTAACTATAACCCCACTATTAATTTCATTAATTCTCTCTTTCCAAGCATCTACTTTTAATTTACCTATATTACTTTCTTTAGCAATAATTTGTCTATTAATATTCGATATATCAATATTATCATAATCTACTAAGGTAATATATTGAATACCACTTCTAATAAGAGCCTCTATCGCATATCCACCTACTCCACCTACTCCAATTATTAGAATATGCTTACTCTTTATTTTATTTAGATTATCTTCACCAATTAAGGCGATAGTTCGATCAAACATTATTTAATGTATTTGTAGGTGGATACTTTATCTTTAAAGTTATTAGTAAGTATTTGGATATCTTTCTTACTAAAATCACTCTTATCAACAATAAAAGCCTTATATTTATTAATGTATAAGTAGTAGGAGTCATCTCTCTCTATTACTTTATATAAATCTTTATAATTAATAAATTCCTCTCTACCACTATTTAACATAAAATTATATTCCTTAAATAAATATTTAATCTTAGTATTTAAAAATACTATCTTTTTTCTTTTCTAATCTTTTATAATTAGTATATGGTATCATATCTGTATTCAATTCTATTATTCCAAATAAACCAAAGATAAAAAGTAATTATATCTATTGTTTTCAATATCCTTTCTGAATAAAGAATCTTACTATTAAAATTAAAATTAAAATATTCATAATTATTCTAATAACTCTTATCTTATCAAAAATAATATACTTTTTAAAAAAATCTTTTACTAAATCATTTGTATAAGTAGTATTATTTTTTTAATCTCCATCTCACATCACCAAATATAGTATATCATAAAAATATAATAAAAGAAAGTCTAGATGGACTAGTAATGTAAGATAAAAACCCACAGTGTACTTATAAGTCACAGGTGGGTTGTACATCTTACATTACCTCACGATAATGTCTTTCTGTTTCGTAGAAGATTTTTCTTTGTCCACAGACATAAATTCCGATGGTAGCCACCGTACATAATTAAATTATAGCGGAGCCACCTGAAAAAGTCAATAAGTAAAATAAAAAAAGCCCAGATGGATCGATTCTGTAAGATAAAACCCGCGGCGTAAGTCACAGGTGGGTCAGCACAATAATTTAATTAGGATTCCTACTTTGAAGCAAGCATTCAACACATAAATTATATTAGCTCCCCTATTAATATCTTTAGTCGGTTTTATACTAAAGATATCGCATCCTCTAGGTATCTTAATTATAACATAGACTATTTTAATATTCAATATCTTTATCTATATTTGACAATTATTTTACTTTATTCCTTCCGAGCCTGTATCTCTGAAGGTGTTATAGAGCCTAAATATAGTCTCTATAACAAACAATACTATTATAATATATAAACATTTATTTTTGAAACTACAGGTTCAAAAATACCTTGGAAGACTATCTATGATAGGCTGTAAAGGGAAAAAAAGAAAGATTAATCATTCTTTCTCTTTGTTAAAACATATTTTCTTTATTATCAGTTATTGTATCTTTAGATAAAATCAAGCTATCATATAAAGAAGGATTGCTAGCAATTTCAAATTCCGCTAAAGCAAGTGAAGTTTCAATTATCTCATTAATGCTTTTAGCCCCTAATTTTCTATCATAAGCAAGTTTAGCAATATAATTAATAACATCATCATTTACAACTAAATCAATATTTCTTTTACCTAAAAACTCTCTATTAATATTAAGTGAACTAAGCATAGAGTTACGAATAATACTAATATAATCTTCCATCGTTAAAGCGTTCATCTCAATTACAATAGGAAACTTATTAGCAAGTTCTGGAATAATACCATAAGTACTCATTGTATGTCCTCTATTTTTCAGTATTAAATCCAATAGGAGTATTTCTTAAATTTTTCATTATTATTAAAATTACCTATTCCCACTATTAAAAATTTTATTCACACTAAAACGATATTTCTCATTATTAATTGTATTTATTGTAAAAAGTACCTGCATCAATTAAGTTAATAATTATTTCTTGTAAAGATTTACTAATAGTATTATGTCTTTTCCCTACTATTAGTGGATATCTCTTCTAATTTATCAACTACCACAATAGCAGTCTCAGCCTTTTCTACATCAAAATCTGTCTTTTCCATTAATTTTAACAAAAGATTCTCTAAATAGCCATCTTCTCTTAATCTTTTAGCGGTAACTATTATACAAGGTATTCCTAATAATTCTTCGAGTAACTTAAAGATAGTTGTTTTGCCTACTCCTGCAGGACCATTAATTAATATATTGTAATTAGTAGATCTATCATTATTATTATATTGTTTCCATATAGTTGATAATATCTGTTTGATTGGATCATCCTGTCCAATTATCTTACTAGTTAATTCTTTGTAGACATCATTAATATTCATCTCTTCGTCACTAACATTTATTTTTTTCTATTAATAATAAATTTATTAATTTCAGATTCGGGATAATATTTATTATAAAAAAAAGTAATTAGATCATCATCTAAATATAAATTATTATCCCTCTTATCTGTTTGTAAGATAACTGGTACTTTATCATCTTCTTTTTCGGCTAGAATATATTTATTATGTCTTGCTTGCTTTAAGAAATTATTTTTAGTGGTCTTTTCTGATGCTTTATTAAAAGATTCCAAATAATCAGCAAGAGAGATTCTGCCTAAAAAGGCCATCTCTTCTCCCATGATTACATGTTGATATTTCTTACCATCATTAGTTGTAAATATTTCATTCTTATCATCATATACACCAATCTCTGCTGATACTGGTATATAACTAATAGTATCTTTTGTCTCTTTTCTCTTACAGATAATAACTAAATCTAAAATACCATTCATATATATCCCCCTTAATTAATGTTAATCTCTTACTTTAATATGTGTCTCTCTAAGTTGTTTTTCAAACACTTCACCAGGACAACCCATCATAGCATCAGCTCCATTAGCCCCTAGTGGGAATGCTACCATTTCTCTTATATTTTCTTCATCTTTTAATAACATTAATATTCTATCAATACCAGGAGCCATTCCAGCATGAGGAGGTGCTCCATATTGGAAGGCTGTATATAGACTTCTAAACTTCGTTTCCACATCTTCATCAGTATAACCTGCAAGTTCAAAGGCTCTCTTCATTATTCTGATATCATGATTTCTAACAGCCCCAGAAGCCATCTCATATCCATTACATACAAAGTCATATTGATAAGCTACAACATTTTCAATATTATCTTCAGTAAGAGCTTCTAATCCACCTTGTGGCATACTAAATGGATTATGACCAAAGTCCCAAGTATTTTCTTCTTCATTATATTCATACATAGGAAAATCATTAATGATACAGAACTCAAATTTATTCTTATCTAGTAAATCAAGTTCATTACCTAATTTAATTCTAAGAAGGCCCGCTAATTTATTTATTTTATTTTTAGAGTCTGCTAGTACAAATAAAGTACTTCCTTTTTCTAAATTACATTTATCTATTAATTCTTTTCTTATTTCATCAGTTAAGAACTTATCTAATGATGATTTAAAAGTCATATCTTCATTTACTTTAATATATGCAAGAGCAGGAGCTCCAACACTCTTCATATATTCTTCCATAGACTTATACCAAGAGTTTGATTTTTTTCAATATTTTTTTAACAGTAATACCTCTAATTAAAGATGTTTTTAAATGGTTCAAATGTACTTTTACTTAATATATCAGTTAAGTCTTCAATTACTAATGGATTTCTTAAATCTGGTTTATCTGAACCATACTTAAGCATTGCTTCTTTAAATGGTATTCTTCTAAATGGTCTAGGAGACACTTCTTTATCACTAAAATGAGTGAATATGTCGTAGAAGATTCTCTCTCCTACTGCATAAACGTCTTCATCTTCTACAAAGGACATCTCTAAGTCTAATTGATAGAACTCACCATATAATCTATCACTTCTAGGGTCTTCATCTCTAAAACATGGAGCTATTTGGAAATATCTATTAAATCCTGAACACATAAGTAATTGTTTAAATATTTGAGGGGCTTGAGGTAGTGCATAAAATTTTCCCTTATACTTTCTTGATGGTACAATAAAGTCTCTTGCTCCTTCAGGAGATGATGCTGTTATAATTGGTGTTTGAATCTCTGTAAAGTTCATCTCTTTCATTATTTTTTTCTCATATAATCTAATACTTCTGTTCTAAATAGTATTCTATCATGTACTTTAGGATTTCTTAAATCTAGGTATCTATATTTTAATCTAGTATCTTCAAAAGCTTCTGTACTTCTATTTATTTCAAATGGTAATACATTTTGGGCTACTCCTAGTACTTCAAAAGAAGATACTAATACTTCTACTTCTCCTGTTTTCATATTAGGATTAGTCATACCTTCCGCTCTATGTCTTACTACTCCTGTTACAGTCATAGTGCTTTCTCTAGTTATATCTTTAAAACTATCAATATCTTCACTTATTAACTGTATTACTCCTGTTTCATCTCTTAGAGTCATAAATACTAGACTACCAAGATTTCTTTTTTGTTCTAACCAACCTGCTACTCTTATTTCTTCACCGATATTTTTGGTGGTTACTTCACCACAATAAATTGTTCTATATTTATTTTTCATATACATCTTCCTTTCTTATAATAGAAAAAAACACATTAATTATATAAGGACGAATATTATATATCCGCGGTGCCACCTTATTTCACTAATGTGCTCTTTATTAGTTTTTATCGGAACTACCCGTTTTCTACTTATTTATATCTACTATCTGTCACTAATAGTAATAGAAAAATCTATATTTATTATATAATTATTATTTATTATTGTCAATTACTTTTTTTATATTTTTATTCACTTTAAGTCTAGGTCTTAAAGTGTTGTTATTAGCCTTAGGTCTAATAACAATATATCAGCCATATCTATTATATATAAGCATGGGATATATACTTTTTAATTAGTTATTATCTTTTTTTAATTAATTTTTTGTTCTGGTTTTTTTCTTTAATACTTCTATTATGAAAAGTATCATATAATTTATCTAATATTTCTTCTTCGGAATAACTATTCTTTTTATCTATTAAGTCTGATAAGTTTATTGTAAAATCGTACTTCTCGTCATATGTGCCTTCTTCTTCAGAGAAACCTAGTTTATCTATATTAAAACCTTCTATATAGCCTTCTCTGTTTATAATGAGTGTTCCTCTAAATAAATTTTTTTAAAACTTTCTCTATTATAAAGTGCATTTATTTTTCTCATAATTATTAAATATTATAATGGTTTCTTTTTTTCATAATGATAACTACCTATTATTTCTTCTATATTACTATTTATTTGATAATATTTTATAGCATTATAATATACTTGAAAATAATCCATATTTAGTTTTTGTAATGTCGATGGTAAGTTTATATTATTAATTCCATATAGTAGCACTTTCATAGATGGTTTTGTCTTTATATAATCTATAAAAAGAAAATTCCCTTCTACAGTATGATTTCTTTTTAGTTATTTCTTTTATTCCTTCATATAAAGTACCTTTAAATGCCTTATTATTGCGATAGTAATCTCTTATTAACTTTGGCGATAATTCATTTTTATGTCTTACCCCTTTAGAATATTCATCCATAAGTAAATAATGTAATATAAATGTATTGTGTATTTCTTTGGCAATTTCTTCAGTATATTCAAACTTTTCATTATTTGAATCTCTATAATTTTCATATATTAATCTAGACACCGTAACTAAAGGTACTTTTTTTATTCCATTTAAATAAGTCATCATAAAAAAATAAACATTATGGCAATCACTTGGACGTATTTTTAAAGTTATTTATAAAATTTATTAATTTTTTTCTGGATTATTCATAGATAATATTAATCCTATACATAATGGACTATTTAATATTTCTTTTTGTATTATAGTTATTTTTCTTCATTAGTTATTATATCTTTTAAATATTCTTATTAATCTTTCATAATCATTGATAATAAAAACCATATTCCTTAAAAATATTCTTGATATGTAGATAATATTTTTTTATCTTTATCTCTAACTATATTATCTATTTTCTTTGATATAATATTTCCAAAATATTCTATTTCCTCTTTATATGAATACCTATTTATTAACTTTTCTCCATTACTTATATAATCTTCTTCAATCGTATTAAACTTTAATTCCAATAGTTTATTTAAGAATATAGTATCTTTTTTTCCTTTATATAATTTATCTATAGCCATATATTTATTAATTAAATTATTTATTATTCTTAATTTCTTATTTCTATCAATATTACTATTTAATAAAGTATTATATTCTTCCATTATCTTATCTAGTAAATCCTTATTATTGTATAGATAATTTTCAAGTAATATTTCTATACTACATATATCTGATAATGATATATCTTTTTTTATATTCTATATTTAATTTTTAATGCTTTAGTAAATCTATAGTCCCTATCATATACACTAGATAAATATTCTTTTTCATTATCTACTTTAGGTATGTTATCACTACTAAAAACTATAATAATAATTTAATTCTTTTTTTCTATACCTGATATATTGTTTTTGACATATTAATATTTTTACCTTTTTATATTAGATATTTCACTTTCTATTATACTTCTTTTTATTATGAAAACAATATTTTTTTCTTTTTTTAATATATTATCTAATACTTTTTATTTTTTTATAAATGATTTATCTTTATATTTTTGATAATATACTTTTTATAATAATTTAGTTTATTAATTATTATATTTAGATTTATATTATTTCTATCTTCACTTTGATTTAATATATCACTTATGTTATGTAATTCTATTGTTAATTTTTGATATTATATTTACATATATATTTAAATCTATATTATCTAGCTTTTAAATCCATACTAGATTTACATCTATTAGATAATATTTCTCTATACTTGTTATTGTATTCACTAGATAATATTAAATTATCTTCAGTATTATAAAAAAATCATTACTTGGAGGAATAATATTATAATCTAATAATGATAAATATAGTTCGGTTACATTATTATTTTTCCTTTTTTAAATAGTCTTTTTAAAAAAAGTTCATATTGTTTTTCCTCCTTTAATTATAGTTAAACATTGTATAGTATAAGTTAATCTTTGCGAATTATTTAGAATAGATTGTTTTTTTCAGTCACTTTAAGGTCTAAACTTAAAATATTATTATTAAACCTAATGCTAATAATAACATATAAGATATGTACTTTAATATGTTTAGTAATTATTATTTTATTTAGTTAGTTTAAAACTTTCATTTATTCCTAGTTTTTCTTTAAAAATGTCATACATTATATCTAAAACCTTTTCAGTTTCATATTTTATTAGAGTATAAGGAATATACTTACGTATATCATAATTACGTATTCTTATAGTACTACATGGTTGATGGCTTTTAACATCAGTAAAATATATTGCTTTATAATTAAAAATAGTCTTCATAATTTAATATATTTTCATTTGGTAATATTCCTCTAAAGAGTTTTTTAAAACCTTCTTTATCATAAATAGCGTCTATTTTGTAAGAGTTAAAAAAAGTTATAGATATTAATTTTTTTCCATTATTAATTCGGTTATATTACTATCTATCCATATGCTGCAAAGATATGGATATTTTCTTAGAAAAGGATTAACATTAATTTTTCTTCACCGTTGTTGGAAAAATGGATTTCTTCACATTCTTTTTAAAAAAAGAAAAAAATCTTTTAAAAATAATTAGTATCTTTTTACTTCACTTATTCCTTCATACAATGTATATTGATATTTTTTATTATTTTGATAAAAATCATTTATTGATTCTAGTGATAATTCATTTTTATGTCTTATTCCATTAGAATATTCACCCATAAGCAAGTAATGTAGTATAAATATATTATACATTTCTTTACTCATTGTTGCTTTTTCATATGCATATTTTTTATTGTCTGTTGTTCCATAGTTTTCATACATTAATCTAATTATTGTCTCTAAAGGTACTTCATTTTCCCATTCAAATATCTCATTATAGAAATATATTCTAGAACAATCATTTATATCAATCTTAAAAATTATTTATATAGTTTATTAATTTTTTTCTGGACTATCCATTGATAATATTAGTCCTATATATAATGGATTAGATATTATTTCTTTTATATTAAAAGTACCATCTTTTTTACTATCTATGAGATGTTCTTTTTTTCATTTTGATATTTTTGCATAAAAAAATCTTTTGGTGTTTTTTTCTAGTGGTTATAATGTCTTTAAATATTCTTATTAATCTTTCATAGTCATTGATAATAAAACCATATTCTTTAAAATATTCTTGATATCTAGATAATATTCTTTTATCTTTATCTCTAACTATATTATCTATTCTATTTGATATAATATTTCCAAAAACATTCTATTTCTTCTTTATATGAATACCTATTTATTAACTTTTTTCTCTATTATTTATATAATCTTCTTCAATCGTATTAAACTTTAATTCCAATAGTTTATTTAAGAATATAGTATCTTTTTTTCTTTATATAATTTATCTATAGCCATATATTTATTAATTAAATTATTTATTATTCTTAATTTCCTATTTCTTTCAATATTACTATTTAATAAAGTATTATATTCTTCCTTTATCTTAGATAATAAATCTTTATTATTGTATAAATAGTTTTCAAGTAATATTTCTATACTACATATATCTGATAATGATATATCTTTTTTATATTCTATATTTAATTTTAATGCTTTAGTAAATCTATAGTCTCTATTATATATACTAGATAAATATTCTTTTTTTATTATCTACTTTAGGTATGTTATTACTACTAAAACTATCATAATAATTTAATTCTTTTTTTCTATACCTGATATATTGTTTTTGACATATTAATATTTTTACCTTTTATATTAGATATTTCACTTTCTATTATACTTCTTTTTATTATGAAACAATATTTTTTTCTTTTTTTAATATATTATCTAATACTTTTTATTTTTTTATAAATGATTTATCTTTATATTCCGATAATATACTTTTATAATAATTTAGTTTATTAATTATTATATTTAGATTTATATTATTTCTATCTTCACTTTGATTTAATATATCACTTATACTATGTAATTCTATTGTTAATTTTTGATATTATATTTACATATATATTTAAATCTATATTATCTAACTTTAAATCCATACTAGATTTACATCTATTAGATAATATTTCTCTATACTTGTTATTGTATTCACTAGATAATATTAGATTATCTTTTAGTATTATAAAAGTCATTACTTGGAGGAATAATATTATAATCTAATAATGATAAATATAGTTCGGTTACATTATTATTTTCTTTTTTAAATAGTCTTTTTAAAAAGTTCATATTGTTCCTCCTTAATTACAATTAAATATTGTATAATATAAGTTAGTTCTTTTGTCAATTGTTATGGTATATGATATAACTTTAATATATTTTTAATATGTTTAATTTAAAAAAACTCCTACCATCAGCAGAAGCTTTTTCTATAAAAATAAACTTTATTAGCATGAATAATACACCTATTAAAAAAAGAAAATGTATAATCTTTTTACTATTATTATATCTTCTAGCGGTTGGTAATAATTCACAGAATGATATTTGAAGCATAATACCTGCAATTATGGAAAAAAAAGAATACCAAGTATTAAATCATTCATTACATTTCTTAAAAAAATAAATATGCTAGAAGAGCACCAAAAGGTTCTGAAATAGCGGATATTCCTGTATATAAAATAGCCTTCTTTTTTTATTATTTGTACTATAATATATTGGAACTGATATACTAATTCCTTCTGGAATATTATGCATAGCAATAGCTATTGATAGAGATAATCCTAATGTAATATCACTAGAAGTAGCCATAAAAGTAGCAATACCTTCAGGAATATTATGAAGTACTATAGCTATTACCATAATAAAACCAACTCTATATAGTTTTTTATTATTCTCAATATTAGGTTTATCTGGTAAATAATAGTCTATTAGCATTGATATTATTATACCTAATAATACTGATAGGAATGATATTATAATGATATTTAAACCAGTTAAACTACTATTTAGTAAGTTAATAGATTCTGGTATTAAGTCTGTTATTGATACACATATCATTACTCCTGCTGCAAAAGCTAGTGAAGATAGAACAATATTATTAGTATTCTTATTCTTTATAAAAATAAAAATTGTTCCTATCATCGTTGATAAGCCCGCTAGTAAGGATAATATAAATGCCATTACTATATTATTCATAAAATTATCACCTAGTTAAATATATGAAAAGAAATACTATTTAGTATTCTATTTAGTATTTCTTTTTAATAATCTTTGTTTTGGTTGTTGTTTTGCCCCTACTAAAGGTATCCTATTGTAATCCATATCAAATATTGTAAAGAAAGCATCTTCATCGCTTACTCCTAAAAAATATTCTTCATGCAATAGTTTTTCATAATTATTTTTTTGCTATATCTAAAGTGATGGGAAGCCATCTATTATGTTTATCTATATGCCCTACTCTCATATTATATACAATATCCATATTATCGTCAACATATTCACTTTTCTTTTTCCAATATGGTACTTCATAAATATAAATGTTTTCATTCTTTTTCATTATTATTTCTCCTTTTATTTAAAATTAAATTTTTTCTTCTTTTTCTTAATATGACTATCATTATGTCTAATTAAAAAGATAATGATAGTCATCTTTTAAATCATTAATATCAATTATTTCTAAACTACTAGATATTACATAATCTTTTTTTCCTTTTTTATCAGTAGTATACATTTTTATCATTAATTAAATCCAAATAATTATCATTATTACTATTATAAAGAACCATCTTTTCAGTATAAGATTCCCTACTTATTCTTCGTTTATGAAATATATCACCAACATAAAAAAATTATTTTTCCATAACTTAAAAAAATCCTTTAAATAAATTGTTACTTATAACATTTACATCTATTTCAAATGATAATTTATCAATACCTAATGTAGTTCTAATATCTTCAATTATATTATTATAATTAATAATTATATTGTATATACTAAATAATGATATAATAGTATAAATAATAGTTATTATATTAATAATTGTATAATTAAATATATCGCTAATTAATAATACACAAGATAATTTAAAACATTCTTGTAATATTCTTATAATCATTTTCATAATAAAATAATTATAATTATATTTAGCAGTCTCCAATTGATTATTAATATTATTCATACTATCACTTCCATAGGTAATTATTTTATAATAAAAATTAGGTTTTGTCAAGGAATACAAAGATGGTAATTTTTTTATCTTTCATACTTTAGAAATAATAGTAAATAATAATAATGTAGTCTGTGAATACTATTTAGAAGGAGATGTATTTTTATGTTTTTTTAAAAAAATAAAAAAACAATATTCTGCTTACATTAATATTTACACTACTTATTATACCCAATTATGCTTTAGCCTATTCAGATTATATAGTAGCGGGCGGTGAAAATATTGGTATAGAACTTAATTCTAAAGGTGTTATTATTGTTGGTACTTATGAAGTTAATGGTATTAATCCTGCTAAAGAAGCAAATCTAAGAGCAGGAGATAAAATCATTAAAAATTAATAATAAGGATGTTATTAATATTGAAGAAATGCTTAAAGTAATTGAAAATAGTAATAATAAAAAGTAATGTTAAAATCACTTATTTAAGAGGAAATAAGACTAATGATACCTCACTAAAATTAAGTAAATCTAGTGACAATATTTATAAAACTGGCCTTTATGTAAAAGATAGTATATCTGGAGTTGGAACTCTTACTTTTATTGATCCTAATACCAAGTTGTTTGGAGCCTTAGGTCATGAAATTATTGAAAAAAACACTGGTCAAAAACTAGAAATAAAAGATGGTAAGATATATAGTTCTACCGTTACTGGCATAACGAGAAGTGATATTGGAAAACCTGGTGAAAAAGCCGCTAGATACGATAGTAGTGATATCTTTGGTAATGTAAAAGAAAATACTACTAGTGGTATATTTGGTAATTATACTAGTACTATTCCTGATAAAAAAACTATATAAAGTAGCAAAAAGAGAATGATATTAAAACAGGAAATGCTACTATCTTTACTGTCATAGATGGTAATACCATTGAAAGTTTTGCTATTAATATTTTAAGGATTAATAAGAACACTACCAAAAATATTCTATTTGAAATTACCGATAGTAGGCTTCTTAAAAATACTGGTGGTATCGTTCAAGGTATGAGCGGTAGTCCAATTATTCAAGATAATTTTATAGTAGGAGCAGTAACTCATGTAGTTGTAGATGATCCTACTAAAGGGTATGGTATATTTATTACAACTATGTTAGAGGAAGCAGAAAATTAAAAAGAGGAATGTTCCTCTTTCTTTTATTCACTAATAGTAAAGTCTTCTAGTTTACCATTTTCTGTCATTATTTTATTTACTTTTTCTGATACTTTATTTAATTTATCAGAACATTCTTTAGCTAATTTCATAGCTTCAGTATATTTATTTATTGCATCATCTAATGGTACTTCACCACTTTCTAATTCTTTTTACTATTTCTTCTAGTAATTTTTAATTTTTTCTTCAAATGTTAATTCTTCTTTTTTTCTTTAGCCATTTCTATTCACCTACCCTTATTATTTTACTAGTTACTTCACCATCTTTTAATGATATATTAATAACATCATTTTTCTTTTAATCTTTTTTTAATACTAGATAATACTTTATTATCTTTTTTTATAATAGCATATCCTCTATTTAAAGTATTAAGAGGATTTAATACTTCTAATTTAGATATAATATGATCTAGTTTTTTTGACTACTATATTTATATAACATATCTGGATTATTTAATATATAACTATTACTATAAGTATATAGTTTTTATCTTATTATCTTCTAATAACTTAGTTATACTTCTATTTAAATTGTCAATTAAAAATATCTAGTTTTTTTGTTCTTTTTATTTCATACATACTAATTGGTCTAGTTAATATATAACTATTTCTAATAGCATCTAATCTTTTATAATTAATACTTATAATATTATTTAAAGCTGTTGTACTTCTAGTACTTACAGTATTAAGATATGTAATAATAGTATTAATATCAGGTACGGCAAGTTCTGCTGCTGCCGTTGGTGTTGCTGCTCTTAAATCTGCTACATAATCAGATATCGTTACATCTATTTCATGACCGACTGCCGATATTACTGGCAACTCACTATCATAAATAGCTCTTGCTACAACTTCTTCATTAAATGGCCATAAGTCCTCTAACGAACCACCACCACGACCTACTATTAATGTATCTATTCCATATATGTCTTTTACTTCATTAGCTAGTTTTATCTTATTTGCTATGTCATTAGCGGCATTCTCTCCTTGTACCAATGCCGGAAATAAGATTGTATTACATATCGGAAATCTTCTCTTTATTGTCGTTAATATGTCTTTAATAGCCGCTCCGGTAGGAGAAGTAACAATACCAATTGTATTAGGAACTCTCCTTATTTTTTCTCTTTTTATCTTTATCAAATAAGCCTTCTTGTAATAATTTCTTTTTTAATTCTTCAAATGCCACATATAAAGCCCCAATTCCATCAGGAGCCATATCTTCAACATAAATTTGATAAGCACCTGTAGCCTCATAAACATCAATTTTACCAGTAACTAATACTTTCATACCATCATAAGGAGTAAATTTCAAATTTCTATTATTAAAAAGAAAACATAACAGCCGCTATTCTAGATGTTTCATCTTTTTAATGTAAAATAGTAATGTCCTCTAGAATGAGCCTTAAAATTAGATATTTCACCCCTTAAATATACTTTTTTTAAGAAGTAAATCATCATTTATTATTTCTTTTTATATACCTATTTACCTCTGTTATAGTTATATAATTATCATTCATATATTTACTCCTCTCTTTATTATTTCCTTTTTTTCTTTTTATCTTTATTTATTTCTTTTATTATTCCATCAATTATTAAATAATGTTTCATATAAGATAAAAAAACACTATATTCTTAAAGTTATCTCCTAGTGATATATTTTTATTATCTTCTACTTCTTTTTAGTAATTCTTCCATTCTTTCAGGAGTAATTTTTTTATACATTTTTTTATAAATTCTTTATAATATAATTCATTTGTAAGTAATAATCTTAAATTATTATATAAAGAATTATCTACTTCATTATTCACTCTTAAATTAGTACTAGTAAAATTAAAAATCATACCAAAATCTGTATATGGTGACAAATAAGCATTATCATCTCCTACTATTAGTTCATAATTATATTTACCATTATCAATATTTCCTAGTAATAAATCTAACATGTAATGCTTTATTACATCATTATATATTTTTCTTTATTATTTCTTCCCTATTATGATAATCTTTTAAAAATATATATTTAATGATATTAATATATTATCTAATGTCATATCTTTATTTCCTAGTATTTTTATCAAATTTAATTAATAAATGGTTTGGTATACGATAATCTTTAGATATTAATCCTTTTTATTTCTCTAGTTGTAGTTTTTTTATTATACATGGTTGATAATTAGTATGATCAATTTCTAAGTTATTAGCAATAATATCTCCTAGTAACTCATAATTTATTCTATCTTGTTCTTCTTTAAAAAAAATAATTTCCTTTTTACTTATATAAAAACAATCTTTTATATCGTCCTAACGGAGTAAATGTTCTATCTTTAACTAGTTCATTATATGATCTTTTTATATTCATATACTTGATAATGATTATCCATTATTATCTTCTATCTCATGATATATCTTATCTAATACACCATTAATCATTTTAGATACCTTTTCATCTGAATACTTTTTAGATAACTCTATTGCTTCATTTATACATACTAAATTAGGTGTATCCGTATATAATAATTCATACACCGATATTCTAATAATAGCCTGATCAGTTAATCCTAATCTTTCTATTGTCCAATTCTCTAAATATTTAAGAATATTCTTGTCAATATCCTCAATATTATCTAATACACCATTAATTAATTCTTTTTTAAAAAAATCTATATTTATTTTTTTCTATCTTCTAATTCAATATTTTTCCATGTACTCTTCTATTACATTATCTACAGAATAATTTATTTTTATTCTTCTTATAATAAAAATATTTGATATAGTATTGTCATAGCAGTTTCTCTAGTTATTGTTCTATTTGCTTTCATACTTCTTCACACCTCCTTACCATTTTTATCACAAATATGAAAAAATTACTATAATAAATTGTTATAAAATGAAAAGAAAAAGCGAAAACCTAAAACTTTAGATTTCCACTTACTATTTCTTTTAAATTTCTTAAATAAATAGTTATAATACTTGCTTTATCAATATCATTCTTAACGGTAGCATCAATAGTAGATATAACCTTATTATCTTCTAGTATATCAATAGTACCAACCTTATCACCTTTTTTTAACTGGAGCTACTATTTTTATCAATATTAGTTTTATAAGTAATATTTTTTTAATTCATCACTCTTTTTTTATTTAATATTGTAATATTTTCTTTAGGAATAATTTCTGTCATCAAATCTTTACCTAATTCAACTTTTTCTTTTTCTCAATGGTCGTTTTTTTCATCAAGAATACTCTGAATCATATATACATTAAAACCATAATCTAACATTTTTGTTGTATCAGCACTTCTCTTATTAGCAGTTTCTTCTTTCATAACAACTGTAATAAGTCTCATTCCATCTTTTTTCATAGTAGCGGTCAAACAATATCCTGCTTCATTAGTAAACCCTGTTTTTAAACCATCTACACCTTCTTTAAATCTTACTAATCTATTAGTATTAACAAGCCAAAAGGGACTTTTTGTGTCTTTTCTTAAATAATCTTCATAAGTACCAGTAAACTCAAGTATCTTTTCATGTTTAACTAATTCTTTGGCTATTAAACTCATATCATAAGACGATGAATAATGGTTATCCGCTGTTAATCCTGTGGCATTAACAAAGTTTGTATTCTTAAGACCTAAATCTTTACCTCTAGCATTCATTCTTTTAACAAAAGCCTCTTCACTACCTGCTATTCGCTCGGCTAGGGCTACTACTGCATCATTTCCCGAAGCAATAGCCACTCCCTTAAGCAAGTCCTCGACACTCATTTTTTCGCCAGCCTTTAAAAAGATTTGACTACCTCCCATACTAGAAGCTCTTTCTGAAGTTGTTATCATCTCATCCCATTTCAAATTGCCATTTTCTATCTCTTCCATGATTAAAATCATGCTCATCATTTTGGTCATAGAAGCAGGGGCTAATTTTTCATCCTTATTTTTCTGAAATAATATTTCACCTGTCGAAGCTTCAATCATAATTGCACTTTTAGCATTAGGGGCTAAATCCTCTACTTCGGCTTTTACCATTGGAATAGACATTAATAAAAAGATAAATATTAATATTTTTTTCATCATAATCACCTAGTAAAAAAACTATGCAACTATATTCCAAAATATTAATACTTATCTCTTATAAACCATCTTTTATCTTAATATATCAATCTTTTCTCTTTTAGTTATAGCACCAGTATACTTTGATACCCTATACTTATAAATATATATTTGTCCCTCTTTATCCAGTTTCTTCATAACTATTTACCTATACAAATATTCTCTTGTATTTGTTCCATTCCTAATTTATCGGTTTCTTTTATTTCTAATAATACACTTAAACTATTATCACTTTTTAATTTGATTATTAAAGCTACTATAGCTTAATACATCATTAATATCGTTTATCTTATCTTTAGTAGTTCCCTTTAAATAATAAGTAAATTCATAATATTTATTTACTTCTAATTTTTTCTTTTGTTCACTACTTATTATATGAGCATAAGCTCCATGTATTTGAAATTTATCCAATATTACATAAGACATTTCTGGTACTTCTGCTACATAACCATCTAGTAAGTCTACTACTCTGTATGTTTGAGTAAAAGAACAATCATAATATACTTCTTTATCTATGCTATCATTATCCTTAACCTTAACTTCTTCCTTTAATAATTTATCATTTTCATGATGTAAATATAAGTTACACCCCATTAGTCCTAATATAACTACTATTGATATAAGTAGTAGTCTCCTATCAGTATTCATTTTATCACTCTCCTATTTCTACTTATAATATATCATATTAGATAATATTATGCAATAATAATTTAAAAATTAGGTATATGTAATAACAAAAAAATAATATAAGAGTAAAATATATTAGATATCACAAAGGAGGTATATTTATGTATTATTATGGTGGATATTCAGGAGGATATAATACTGGTAGTAGTTGCGGATGTTCTAATACTATGAATTATTCATATCCTAGTTATGGATATGGTTATGGTAACTATGGTTATGGTAATAGTGCTGCTATTGTATTAGTATTATTTATCTTACTAGTTATCATAATTGGTACTAGACTTGCTGCTTAATTAAGGGATATATTCCCTTTTTTTATTCCTTCATAAGCACTGTCCTTATAAAAAATAAAAGAAACAGATAATTAAATTACCTGTTTTTTCATTTTTTAGAGCATTATCGTAAGGTTGATGAAAATACTTATAACGCTCTAAGATTATTCTAACATAAGGAACAACTTATATTAACATAAATAAATATGTTAATACCATCAGTAGGACATAAGCCCACTTGGAAGTCTAATACTCACAAGTTTTTCCTATCATTCTTGTTATATCAGCCATCTGTTATACAGATAACTGATACAGATCACTATTCGTACCTGTTCCTGACTTAGTATCTAGTTCAGATGAGAGATAAATGTCTGGTATCACACCATAATTATTAATTGCCATCCTTTATAAAAACACTAACAATTCATTTATAAGACCATCACATTTTATAAATAAATATTATTAATTATGAAATATTTTTTTCTCCATATAAAAAAATATAATTTACAATAAGTTTTATAAATATTGTTTCTTTTTTTACTATTTTTATGATAAAAATATATTGGAAAACAGAAAGGGATGAAGTTTATGATTAGGACTAAAGATATATTAGATGAGAAAGATCCTAGAGTTAGAGCAAAGAACTCTGATGTAGAATTTCCTTTATGTAACGAGTATAAAGATATAATACCTGAAATGTTAAAGCATTTAAGATATTCCCAAATAGAAAAAAATTATCAAAAAAATATGACTTAAGACCAGGTATGGGATTAGCGGCCCCTCAAATGGGTATCAATAAAAAAACTTCTTTGTTGTTTGCTATGAAGTAAGTGAAGGTAAGTTTGATGATTATATTTTTAATTAATCCTAAAATTATTTCTTATTCAGAAGAAATGATATATGCTGGTGAAGGTGAAGGTTGTTTAAGTGTTAATAGAGAGGTTGAAGGTATTGTACCTAGACATGCTAGAATTACTGTAGAAGCTTATGATATGAATGGCAATAAACATAAATATCGTGTAAGAGAGGATTTAGCAATTGCTTTTCAGCATGAATTAGATCATTTAAATGGTGTATTATTTGTTGACTATATTGATCCTAAGGATCCATATAAAGATGCTGAATTATATAGAGAAATATAAAAGAAGATATGTTATATTAGCATATCTTCTTTAATTTCCTTTTATTTAAATACTTTATATCTTCATTATCTACTTCTATTCCATTCCATAAAATATAATTATATACCACTTTAGTTACTACTCCTAAATAATCTTCTCTATTACCATAATAAATAACATTATTCATATCTGTAGGTATTTCTAATTTATCATAAGATAATTCTATTCCATAAGGATAATAAAAAAATCATTACCAATAATAAATGAGGCATTATTATCATGTAATCTATGTAATATTTTCCTTAAATCACAAATATTATATACTTCGTTATTAGGCATTGAAGATATGTCTTTACTTTTACCCAATAACAAAACCTCCCCATCTTCAATACTCCACTCTCTATTATTATCTTCTATTTGACATGAATTATATTCTTTTTAATTTTGATATTTCTAATTATATAGTCATTACCCACTAGTAAAGATATTAAATATATTACATCTTTCCAAGTACCATTATTTATTTCCATTATTTTTTTATTTAACTATTAAATATATAATTAAACCAATTAATAAAACAAATACAGCAGATAAAATAATTAATACTCTTTTTACTTATATTTAAGAAACCATTTTTTTATTCATACTATTTAATAAATTAATTTTAAACATATCCCTATCAGCATGCGATTTAGATACCATAACACCCTTATAAGTAGTCAATTCTTTTTGATGTCCTTCAGATAATATTTCCTCTGGAGTAATAGTATCTAACATTATTAACTTTTGATTTTTCATACAAAGTATAATGTAATATTATATCACCATGTACTTTAGAAAACATTCTGTCAGTAGGTAACTTTAACTCATACTTTACTATACCTTCCTTACTATTTTTAGATACCGGTACTCCAACAAAATTACCATCTCTTAGAGCCGGTACATAATCAAAAATTAATTTCTTATAAGCAAGCATATTATACTTTTTTTAGAGATCTCTTTTTTTAAACTCATTTTTCATTTAAATATTCAACAACATATGAATGCACTTTCTATCACCTATAATTATTGTACTACATTTTTAATATATTTTTAAAGATAGTTTACACAAAAAAACTGACTTATTTGTCAGTTTTCTTAGTTTTAATCCTAATTTTTGCTACTTTATGATCTATATTCTCTTCATCAAAGAAATATACTAATTCATCAAGACTCTCTAATGTCATATAAGATATAGGCTCAAAAGTAAAACTTTCTTTTAGCATTTGGTAGTAGAAACCTACTGGTTTTTTTATTTTCGTTTAAATGAGCATATTTTTTTAGTTCATTTAATTCATTAGTAATTCTTGTTACTTCCTTACATCCTTTATTAATTGGTATACTACCTAAATTAATAGATTCTAAATTCATTGTTACCTTATGATTTAATTCATCTATTTTTTCTTGATACAAAGTCTTACTAGAAGCATTACTGCTATAAATTATATCTAATAATTCATCTAAAGCATCATTATCAAAAAGATAATATCTTACTTATTAATTCAGCTTCATATGGTGAAGTAATTTCATCATAATCAAGTATGTATTCCTTATTAGGCTTTTATTTCTTCATGAGTAAGATTTAAAATATTTTTCTTTATTTAATGTAGGATTTGGTGTACTATTTTTTTACATTTAACATGTCTTACTATTCCACAATTACTTATTATTAGTTTTTCTTATAAATTCTAATTTATCTCTTTCTACTTGTACCCTATTTTTTGATATGTAAGGTTGTCTTACTTCCTTTATTAATTGGTAATATATCATTTCATTATCTAACTTATAGTATCTCATTATTTTTTCCTCCTCAATACTTTATTATTTGTATTTATACTACTTAAAATATTAATATTAGTTATTTCTTCTTTAATTAACTCACCTAATATATAATTTTTCATCAGGAGCAGTTATCATAAGCCCACCTTTGGTAGAATATCTTACTAGTAATAACTTACCATTATATTCTACCATGTTCATATATTTAATTAATTTACTATTACTAAAATATACTAATCTAGAAATATCTTCAGGTTTAGATATAGTTATTCTAAAAGTTTTTCCAGTAGTATTTAATATTGTCCTAATAATTCTAGTTACCTCTATTAAACTAAAATTATGATATTCTTTATTAAATATTTCATCTAATACTATTAATTTATCCTTATTTATTTTTTTCATCAGTAGTATAATTAATTATTATATATGTATTATCTTTACATATATAAGTTCTATTAATTTTTATCCATAATATCACCGGTAGTTAGTATTATAACATCTTTTTTTAATATACTTGCAATATTTATTTATATATATTATAATATTTAGTACCAAAGGAGGAATTATATGAAAGATATAAAATATAATAGTGATTTATCTGAAGATATTTATAATTTAAATAACAATAATGTATCACATATTTCTTTACTATCAAGTCAATCTCTTATATTATTGTTACAAATGTTAATTAGTGCTCTAATTTTTTTAATATATTTAGTATTCCTACTAATATCATTAGTATAATATTTTTTTGTAGTAGGAAATATAGTCTTTAATTTTTGCTTCTGCTTTCATAATAAAAAGCTAAAATGAAAGATAAGTTAAACAAAAATAAATAGAAGAAGTAATAGTAATATTAATAATCTTATAAATACTTTGGCTAATAATGGCTTATCTACTAGTAAAGAGAAGTTAATAGATTGTACTATTTGTGAAGAATTAACCAGTAGTAGAACAACTAATGAAGATAATGAAGTTATTAATACTGAAGATAAAAATTATTAGATATTTCTACTTACTTGATAATAACGATAAAATAAGAGTATTAAAACAAATAAAAAAAGAGAAATAATAAGTAATAAAACAAAAAAATAAATAGTAATTCTTTATCACTACTAGAAGATAAAGATTTAGAAGGAAAAGAACTTCCTGTTAGAAAAACATTAGTATTAAAAGAAAAGAAAAGATAACATAAAGTTATCTCCTTTTCATATAATATTATAAAGGAAGGTATTAAATATGATAAATAGAGATATGATGTATGGAGGTTATTATCAGAACATTCCTGGTAGTATGATTGAAAGTAACTATAATATGCAACTTCCACCAGGAGCTCTTATGCCAAATAATATGATGACTCCATTTAATATGAATAATGGTATGAATAACAATATGAATAACCCTATTATAGAATTAAATAATAGGATTACTTCTCTTGAAAATAGAGTTAGAGCCTTAGAACAAAAGTCCTCTGGTAACACTAATATCTATCAAGATGACAGTTCTCTATACATGATATAAAGAGTATATACCCAGTATATACTCTTTTAATTACTGATTATGGTGCCAAATGTAAGAATCGAACTTACCTCTAGGCATTACGAGGGCCTTGTTCTACCACTAAACTAATTTGGCAAATGCTTCTATATAATTATATCACAAAAAAATATAATTATATAGATTTTTTTATAATTTTTTTCTAATTTATTATCAATAATAGAATATAAATATATATATGTAGGTTTACCAAATACTTTTTCAATATAAGACTTATAACCATTAAGTTGTTTTTAAATATGCTGTATCATTAATATTTTTTTAATTTATAATCAATTATTTTTAATACTATCGTTATATACTAATAATAAATCAATAATACCATGATAATTAATATTATCTTCTTCATAAATAAACTCATATTCTTTATATATATCACAATTATTTATATCTATATTATTTAAGAAATTAACAATTATTTCCCTATCTTTACCATATAAATTATCTATATTATTAAAAATCAGTTAATTCAAATAATTCATGAACTCTTCTTCCATATTCTAATTTTTGCTTCTTCTTCTTTAGATATAATATGAATATTCTTTTTAGAAAAATGATTTTTTTCTTCTTCTTTATTAGTTATAATATTAATATTATCCACTAGTAACTTATCATCTACTCTATTAATAAGTTTAAGATAATTATTATTTTTAATCATATTATAATCTTTAGTTATATTTATTTTACTTAAATCAATATTTTTATAATATTTCTTAGTAACTCCCTCTAAAGAATACATAATACTAGCAAAACTATTATATTTCTCTCTAATATTATTATCTATTATATCACTTATAAAAGCCTCATCCTTATTACTAGAAGGTAAAATAAAGATCATTTTTTCTTTAGCTCTAGTTAAAGCAACATATAATAGTCTTATTCTCTCACTTATATTCTCTTTAATATAATTTCTATAAGCTAATTTATGATATATTGTATTATAATAAAAGTTATCTTTATATGGAATAATTATTCCATATTCATTATCATAAGTATATCTATTTACTGCTTCACTTATATTAAATCTATTAAATAAACCACTGAAGTAGCAGATACTAAACTCTAATCCTTTAGAAGCATGAATAGTCATAATCTTAACAGTATCAGTACTATTATCACCAATATTATATTCTATTTTTAAATTATTACTAATAATATCTTCTAGATATTTTTTTGATAATCATAAATATCATAATTTAAATTAGTTAAATTACTAGTAATTTCTTTCAATTTATAAATTCTAATTGTATTAGAAGCATTATCTCCTAGTAAAAAAATAATTTATTATATAAATCATACTTTTCTATAATTAAATCAATTATTTCATCTAAAGAAATAAAAATCAATTTTTCTTACTTATTTCATTACTAATTCTATAAATATCACTATCTTTATAATTATTATTTAAAAAATAATCAAACAATATATTATCATCTATATTAAAGATAAAAACTTCTACCTAGTGATATAAATAATTTCTTAAAAATCATTATCAATAATATTATCTTTTTAATTTTAATAATAAAACTAATAATATTCTTAATAACTAATATTACTTCACCATCAATTAAATTAATAGACTTAACTATTGAGGTAGGAATATTATTATATTCTAATATCTTCTTATATAATTCAAATCACTTACTATTATCTAATAATATTACAAAAATCACTATATTTAACATTTGTTACTCCTTTAGTATCTTTATCAAATTCCTTATAATTATCCTTTATTTTTATTATTAATATCATCCGCTATTACAAATGGTCTCGATCTCATTGTTTTTTTATAATTAGTATCATTTAAATAATTATATATTTCAAAATTATTATTCTCTTTATTATCACCATTACCTTGATACATAAGATTACCATATATCATTTGATGTTCCTTTTGGTAGGAGGCTCCTCCTAAATAATCATCCATAATATGATTAAACATCAAATTAATATTATTTATTACTTCTTCCCTACTTCTAAAATTCTTATTTAAATCTATTTTCATTCCATTATTATGACTACTATACATATCATATTTATTTTTAAATATATATGGATTAGCATTTCTAAATCTATATATAGATTGTTTAATATCACCAACCATGTAAACATTATTATTAGATATATAAGAAATAAATTCTTCTTGAACATCATTAGTATCTTGATATTCATCTATTAATATTTCATTTAAATTATTCTTTATTTCTTCTCTTATTTGACTATTTTCTTTAACTAATTTGATAGCTAAATTAGCAATATCAGAATATTCATAATAATTATATATTTCTTTATAATTTTTGTACTTTAATATCTAATGCTTTTTATAATCTTAATAATACAAGATACATAAGGTTTAGTCTTTAAAATACTATTCTTTATTTCAATAGTATCCTTATAAATAGCTAAATCTTTAATACTATCAATAGCCTTTTTTTAAATTTTTTCTTTATATTCTTTAGTAGTATCTGATACACCTCTTGCTTGGGGTAATTTAATATTAATATTATCCTTAATAGAAATATAATCATTACTATCTAGAAGTGGAGATAATACTTGATATAATTTATCTAAATAATCATTATCATCTATATATTCTAAATATTCATGTATTTTTATTAATAATATTAATTATTTCTTTAATATAAGTATCTATATCTTTGTTAATAGTTGTTTCATTAAATCTATCTTCAATATAATTATCTAGATATGATTTTTTTATTAGTCTTTAAATCTAGTTTATTATTAATATTTAAAATAAACTCAAAAAAATATCTTTATCATTTTTTTAAAGTATATTCTCTAATTAAAGAAAGAAAATCCTCATCATTACTATTATATAATTCTTCAAAGATATCATTTAAAGTCTTTCTCTTATATAAAGTAATAACTGAAGCATCTATAATATTTATATCTTTACTTACATTTAAATAATAATGATATTTTTTTACTAAAGATAATGCATAAGAATCAAAA
Source organism: Bacilli bacterium (assembly GCA_022009835.1). Taxonomy (GTDB): domain Bacteria; phylum Bacillota_I; class Bacilli_A; order RF39; family UBA660; genus CAG-302. The sequence goes on from CP091726.1 coordinate 862,388, forward strand.
AGTAGTAATATCCGCTGTATCAAGTTTTTGATAATTCCTTAGTAAAACCATTTTTCTAATAATTTAGTTCCTATTCTTTCTCTCATCTCTTTAGCGGCCATTTTAGTAAAAAGTAAGAATAAGTAAGTTATCTACTGATACACCTTTTTTTACTTTTTGTAGTACTCTCTCTGTTAAAACAGCGGTCTTACCTGAGCCTGCTCCTGCTGATACAATAATATTAGTGCCTTCTGTGTAAATAGCGGTTTCTTGTTCCTTTGTCCATGCCATATTATTTTCTACTCCTTTTACTACCAAATTCTTTTATTGAAGTAGTATCAATATACATCATATCTTTTTTTATATTACGATATGGTATTAATGCCTTCTTAGCTAATTCTTCTTCTTTTTTAAGTTGTTCAGCTGATAAATTACTATTAAGCAGTGGTTCAAAAATATGTGCTAATAAATTATCAACAGTCATAAACATATCTTCATCTTCTAGATAAGCAATTACTTCTCCCTCTTTTACTAGTTCATCATTAATATATAAATTAGCTAAATACATCGTATCATTCTTGTACTTCATTATTATCCTCCTCTCTATTTATATAAACAATATCATTTTCTCTTTGGTAGCAGATTTCTTTATATTCACATCTATCACAACTAATACTCTTACCATTAATTACCTTAGGATTAATAGAAAAATCTCCCTCTAGTATATCTTTAATAGCGGTATCAATAATTTTTATCAGTATTATCTATCATTGTATTAATTTCTTCTTCAGATAATACTTTACTATTAGAACTAAATCCTTTTGGAGTAACTTTCATAGACTTAATTATATTAGAATTACTATAATTGTTATCAAACTTTGATAGAATATTCTCTTCATTTATTGAATATCCCTCTAATTTCAAAGTTTTTGCTCTTTCTTCATCATAATCATTAGTACCATTTATCGAAGGCATATTAAATAACTTTTGTAAGTAGAAGCCTACTACTTTAATATTTTTTTAAGATCCATTTTACTAGATAAATATAAATATATTGGTAATTGTAAATTAAGACCATATTCCATATTCTTTAAATCTATTGCATCGCTAGATCCTGTTTTATAATCTATTACAACAAGATAAGTCTTATTATCTTCTTCTTTATATAATACCTTATCTATTACCCCTTTAAAAGTAACTTTTATATTCTTATCTTTATTTACATATATCTCTTTTTCTTTCATACTTTGATCTAAAGACATATATTGATATTGCTCTCTAATAACTTTAATAATAGTAGATAATTCATCTTTAACATTACTTAAAAATAAATAGTTCTCTGTTAGTTAGTGGTCTAATACTTTTTTTAAATAATTATTATAACTATTATCAATATCAAAATCTTTATCATCAATATGAGATAATATATAGTGGGCTACATTACCAATAATTATATTAAAATCATTATTAATAATATTAATCTTTAAAATATTACTAATATAATATTTAAACTTACACTTTTCATAATTATTAATCGCTGTATATGAAAGAAGTAATTTATTATCTAAATATTTATATAGTTTATTTTTATCTATATTATGATACTTATTATCATACTTCATAAAAGGAATATTATAATTACTATATAATAAATCTAAATCATCTTCTTTAACATTATATTTAACTAAATTATCTAATTTATTAGCCAAAAAGAATCTTATTAGCCATATCCGAATTATTATAACTTATTTTTATAATCTTTTTATAATATTTATATCTATAAGTAAATCACTCATTGTATAACTATTATTATTATCTCTTAGTTTATAAGTAATTATTAAATTATTAATATTCTTTATCTTTTTAATAACTTCTATTTTTCTTATTAATATTAAGTTCATTACTAGTATCATATCCTAATATTTCTTTTTCTTTATCATTAAAGTATTCATTATCCTTATATAGTATAGGTATATTTTTCTTTATTAAAACCAAGTAAAAATACATAATCATCATCTTCAAAGTAATCATTAATATTACTTATCTTAATACCACTACTACCTTCATCTAAATAAGTATTTTTTAAATCATTAACAATTAATTCTCTAACCTCTTCTTTATCATTAATAAAACTATAATTATTTAATACTTTAACTACTTTATCCTTAATATCATCATCTTTAATTATATCTAGATTATTATCGATATTATCTAAATTACTTAATACATCTTTTACTACTTTTTATTGAGTAAATACTTCTCTTTTTTTATTGATATTGGTAAATTATATATTTTTAAATAATCTATATATTACTTCTTTATATTCGCTAGTTATAATTAACTTTATTTTTCCTTTATATCTATATTCTTTCTAAGTAATTCATATATTCTATCTATAACAAATATTACTTCATCATCAATATAATCAAATTCATATATATTATAAATATTATTATCTCTATATTTATAATCAATAACTTTATAATTTAAATCTTTTAAAATACTTAAAGTATATTTATCTAAATAATCATAACCATATATATATATTTCTTTATTCTTAATATACTCTCTAAATCTATCATTATAGATAAGCAGTTTATTATTATCTAAATACTCTTTTCATTTCTTTTTAATATATTCATCTTATTATTATCTAATTTATCACTAATATAATATAAATTATTTATATATACTAAAGCCGAACTTAAATTAATATCATATTCTTTTCATTAAATAATATATTGTCTTATTATTATAATCAAATATATATTTCTTAATAAAATCCTCAAGTGACATAAATTTAATATTATAATTATAGTATTTAATCCTTACTATTTCAATTATCTTATTTTTTTAATCTTATTGGGAGTTATTAAAACATATTCTTTCATTTTACCACCTATTTATATTATCTCATATAATGAATAAAAGTAAAAAGGAAAAAAAGCAAGTTTTATTTGCTTTTCTTTAATATATGAGCCTTATAAGTATTAAGAGCAAGCTCTGCTACTGTCATTTGACCTACACCACCAGGTACAGGTGTTATGTAACTAGCAATATCTTTAACATTATCAAAATCAATATCACCACATAAACTACCATCATTCATTCTATTTATTCCGACATCAACTAAAACAGCCCCTTCTTTAACCATATCTTTAGTTATAAATTTCTCTTTTCCAATCGCTGCTACTAAAATATCAGCATTTTTGGTATAAAAAGATAAGTTTTTAGTTTTAGAATGACACATAGTAACCGTAGCATTTCTATTTGTCATAAGTGCTGATAATGGTTTACCAACTAAATCACTTCGACCAACAATAACAACATTCTTTCCTTCAATATCTATATTATAATAATCAAGTAAATCTACTATTCCCATTGGTGTACAAGCTACTAATGCTGGTTCATTATGAACAAGTTTTCCCATATTAATATCAGTAAGACCATCAACATCTTTCTCTGGTAAAATAGCATTTTGAATTTTTTTAGCATTAAGATTTTTGGGTATTGGCATTTGAACTAATATACCGTCAATTAAGTCATCATTATTTAATGAAGAAATAATATTTAATAGTTCTTCTTCAGTAATATTCTCACTTAATTTTTATATGTTTAAAATTATAACCAAGATTTTTCCGCCATTTTATTTTTTTGTCTTACATAAACATTACTTGCAGGATCATCACCAACTTGAATAACTACTAATCCTAATTTTTTTCATCTAATTTTATTATTTTTTTCTTTTAATTCTTCTAGTAACTTAATTTTTTTACTTCTTTTTCCATCTAATAAAAATCATTCTATCTACCTTTACCTTTCTTTTGTCATTTCATCATAACTCTGATTAAAAAAAATATTAGCTAATATTTTTTTGATTATTTCTCTCACTTATAATACCAAGTTTTGCTCTATATCCATCAGTTATAATTTGCATTTTTTTAAAGTAAGAGTACTATAACTATTACCTAAATATTTCTTATAATTATTAATAATATTTATTCTTAATTTTTTTCACATTCTTTAAGCATATTTCTAATCATTGTTGTATTACTACTATCATCATCTTCATTATTAATATCAATCATATTTAATTCTAATAATAGTTTTTTTCTATTTTTTTCTATCAATTTTTTTCTTAATTAATTTCTCTGTTAGTGTTGGAGATACAAATATAATTTTATTTACTTCAATAGCATCTTTCTTTTTATTTTTAGGTGTTATCTTATAACCATTTTTATCATATTCTAAATATATTACTTCTCCTGTTTTATTATCTTTACTTATATAATAATTATTCATGACTACCCCCTAATAAATCTGGTCTATTTTCTTTAGTTAATCTTATTTGCTCACTATGCCTATATTTATTAATATTTTCATGATGTCCACTTAATAATACTTCTGGTACTTTCATTCCGCGATATTCTACAGGTTTAGTATAATTAGGATAATCAAGTAGATTATTATCAAAACTCTCACTATCTAGTGATTCAGTACTAATAACATTATCTACTAATCTTATTATACTATCCATAACTACCATTGAAGGAAGTTCTCCTCCAGTTAAAATATAATCACCTATAGATAGTTCTAAATCCACTATTGTTTTAATTCTTTCATCAAAACCTTCATAATGACCGCATAATATTATAATATGTTTATATTTAGATAAATCATAAGCTATACTTTGCTTATATACTTTACCTGATGGTGTCATCATTATCACTAATGTATCTTCCTTTTTTAAAGCATCTATAGCCCTAAATATAGGATCACACATAAGAACCATACCTCCACCACCACCAAATGGATAATCATCTACTTGGTTATTTTTATATACTGTATAATCTCTAATATTATGTATATTTATTTTTTTACTAATTCTTTATCTATTGCTCTCTTTATAATAGATTCATTAATAAAGTTATCATACATATTTGGAAATAATGTTAGTACATCTATCTTCATTATTATTACCTCCAATCATATATTTTTCCCTTTAATTAATTATAATATATTAATAATTAAATGTCTATATCTTTTTTTACTTATTTCACTCTAATTCTAAAGTATTAGAGTGTCACTTATAGCCAATAAATTGTCTATAAGTAAATAATAATAAGATATTATATTCGGGGTGAAATACTTTCTAACTGATAACACTCGTAATATCTATTGATATTTTTTTAATAAAAATATAATATAATTGTATATGGAAAGAGAAATTACTCATAATAAAAAAATGAGTAACGCCTTATTATCAAAAAGGTGTTCTCTCCATTATGGAATGGAGCACCCCCTGAGGGTGCCCTTTTTTATTTCCTATGGTTACAACTACTTATAAAAAATAGTGTAACTAAAGTTATCCAAGCAAATGCTAGGACAAACTCCATTAGCCAAAACCTCCTTTATAGTAAGTTTTTCTAACATAAGATCACCCCTTCCTTAATTTTACTTAAAAAAGGAGAGAACCACCCATTTGGCGTTACCGTACATCATTATATATTAATATCTTTACATAGTAGGTATTTTTTTGATTATTTTTTATTATCTTTATAAAGCCTTATTTTATAAGTATTTATAAGAAAAAAATACATATAGTACAAATGTATACTAAATAGAAAAAGATATATCTATTTCTTTTACTACAACAGTAGTACAATTAGACATATCTATTTTTTTAATTAAATCTAATAATTCTTTTTATTGATAAGTTACTAATTAAACCTATTGGATCTTCTTCTAATTCATTATTATAAATAATACTATCCATAATAATATCATTAATATTTTTCAACATTTTTCATAAGCGAAAATCTCATTACTTATTAATACTTTTTTTCTTTCTATTAAAGTCTTTTTTTCACTTATTTCTATATTATCTAATTTATCTTTAAGTTTATCTAAAAAAATTCATTATATTTGTTAGTTTCATTAACTAATGTAATTAATAGATGTGTATCTGTATTAAGTAAACTAATATAAGTAGTATTATTAATAATACCTTCTTTTTTTAGTTCTTCATCAAAAAGTACTAGTTTCATCAAATAAAGTAGTAAATAAGATATGCATATATAAATGTAATTGTCTTCTGGTTAATTTAATATTTTTTAGAGGCACTTTTTATAGTATAAGCAATTTTAGGAATATTAGTATTCATTGTAATTATTTCTTTTTTTCCTTTTACTACTTTATCATCTTCTTTAAAAATCTTTTTACTACTATTTTTGTTCATAGCCTTAAAAATCTTTATTATTTTTGATTTTTCTCTTATTAAGTTCATTACTTCTTCAGGATCAAAAGATCCTGTTACAACCATAAACATATTAGAAGGATGATAAAAGGTGTAATAGCAGGTCTCTAAATCATCTTTAGTAATGCTTTCAATATCTTTTACAGTGCCAATTATACTATTACGATAAGGATTACTATTTAAAGTATTTAATCTTACCTTTTCAAATAAAACCTCTGCTGGTCTATCTTCATACATGTGTATTTCTTCTGATATAATACCCTTCTCTTTCTCAACCGATTCATCAGTTAAATAAATATTTTGAACATAATTAAGTAAATAATTTATATTTTTCCTTTTAAATCATTCGTAGCATAGAATAAATAAGTAGTATTTCTAAAAAGTAGTAAAAGCATTACATATAGAACCAGATTTAGCAAAAGAACTCCATTGGTTGAGGATCTTCTTTTTCTGTAAATACTTTATGTTCTAGAAAATGAGCAATACCTTTAGGAAAAGATTTAATTTTATCTTCTCCAATTGGAATAAAAATCATTATATACGGAACCATATTTAGTTGTAAAAGTTACATAATTAGTATAAACATCATCTTTAGTATAAAGAAATACTTCTAAACCATTTGACATCTTTTTCATAGTAGACATCTTCTTCTAATTTCTTTTAATTTTAATCTTCTCCATGCTCATCCTCCTTTGGTTCTAATGTTAATACTGTATGAAGTGTAACTTTTTTACTTACCTTTATAATTTCATCTTTAGTTACTCTATTAAAAGCTTCTATTCTCTCTTCATCACTATCACTTCCTACTAATACCTTAGAAAAAAATATGTATTAACTACCGATATTGGATTATCTCTACTAGCTTTAATAGCGGATATAATAGTATTTTTTTAGAAGATTCTATATCTTCATCCTTAAACTTACCACTAGTTATATCTTTCATACATTTCTTAATTAATTTAATACTCTTATCAATATTCTTAGCCTCTACTCCTGAATTAATAATTAATATATTATCATAAGCTTTTAACTGAAGAATTAATGTAGTAACAGTATCCTTGCTTTTCTCTTACTGTATTAAATAATATAGAATTAGAATTACCTCCTAGTAACTCATTATATAATTTTTATTACATATTTTCTTTCATAATCAGTTAAATTATTTAAACTACATAAAAGTAATAATTGAGATTGATTTACTTTTATCATATTCCCTATATCTAACTATTCTTTTTTTCTTATTGGAAGTTCTTTAACCAATACTTTCTTATTATCTTTCTTAAAAGTATCTATCTTAAAATATTCTTTAAATATATCCTTAATATCATTACTTTGAAAAATCTCCTAATACAAAGATATCAATTTGATCTTCTTTTTAATACTTTTTTATAATATTCATATAAACTTTTTACCAGTAATATTATCAATATCTTCAATATAACCAAAAAGTATTATAAGAATATGGTTTTATCTTTCATCTTTTTCCATTAATTTTTAATATTGAATACTTAATCTTATTATCATTAATACTAAGTATATCTTGTTTTTAATCTATTCTTTTTGATTATCAATACTTATAAAAAGAATTATCTTTTTATATAAGGATTAAAAAAATTAAATCAAGAAAAAAAGATGATAGATTCTTTATTCATATTTTTCTTCAGTATACTTTTTCATTTTAAAAAAACTTTGTCTGAAAAGAAAGATTACTAAAGTTACCAATTCTTGATATACTAGAAGATACTTTAATATCATAAAGATTTTCACTTTCAATAATTAAATCTCTTTCTGTCTTATAGTTATTACTAGAATCTAATAGTACCATCTTCAATAGGTTCCTTATTGTAATCTCTTTTTTATCTACTGGTCTATAAAAATCTACATCAATTGTTATTGTTTTAAACTTGTTCGTTTTGATTAAGTGGAGATTATATCCCCCCATACTTATTGTCTCAAATGTCATCATCCCACCTCTTTCTTATAGTATGTACAAGTTTTATATTTTTAAACTAGTCTCTAGTGCTAATGTAATTAATCTATCAAGTCCTTGTTCTCTTTCTAAACTAGATAATTTATCAGTAAAAGTAAAACTATCACTTACCATAAGTAAAGTACTTGCCTTTTTACCAAGTAATTTAGCATTGGTGAATAATGCAAATGATTCCATCTCTACACCTAGAACATTATATTTTTCTACTTTATCTTTAAAATCATTATTTTGTTCATAAAAAACATCAGAACAATATATATTTCCTTTATATATAGTATCTCCTAGTGCTTTAGAAGTATCTATAATAATATTATTTAAATCATTATCCCCATTAATATTAATATTAGGATAATTACATAAAAAAATCTACCATAATTAGAATTAGTAATTGAATTATCTACGAGTACCATATCTTTTTAATTTAAGATTAGTATAACTACCCATAGTACCTATTCTAATTATATAATCAACATTATATTCTTTATATAACTCATAAGAATATATCCCCATACTAGGACATCCCATTCCTGATGGAAAGATTGTTACTTTTCTATTTTTATAGTAACCAGTATAGGCAGTCATACCTCTAACATTATTTACTATTATAGAATTAGTAAGAAACTTTCTAGCTATGTACTCACATCTTTTAGGATCTCCTGGCATAAGAACTACATTAGAAATATCTTCTAATTTACTCTCAATATGTGTACTCATAATTGCTCCTTATCTTGTAATATTTATACTATATTTTTTTAACATTATCTTTTTAATAAACTATCACTATAAGTAAATTTAATTTCTAGTTTATCTTCAGTAGTATACTCTTTAGATTCTTCTCCTATAGAGTTATTATTCCCATCATATAATTTTTATAGTAATAGTATATTTATCACTATTATTATTTTTTTAAGATCACTAGTAAATACTATATCAGTATCACTATTATTAATAACAATATTACTTACATTTACATCATTAATATTTAAACTATAATTATTAATAGAAATATCTTTAATAGTCTCTTCAGTATATTCTTCTTTATATCTAGATATATCAATACTAGCAAGTAAATTAATATATACTTTAGTATTATCTCCTTCAGTAATAAATCTTATACCATTAACAGTACTATCTTTAGTAATATTATTAACTACACTAGTACAAATATCATTAGTATTACCATAGAAAACACATAAATTAGTAGTAATTTCTTTATATATATTAGTAACTACTTCTTCATTATCTTTATTATAAGTAACCTCTAATTCGTTATTAACAAGTGGAATATTTAAGTTTAAACTACCATCTTTAGTAGTAACTACTACTGCATTATTACTAGTACTAGCAGTAACATCTAAATTAGAATTATTTAAATTAGTTACAACATCATTCAAAGTAGCATAACTAGGAGTATGATCATCAGGTTTAACTACATCTTCTTTCTTAGTAAGTTTTAAAATAGATAATATTGCAATACATCCTATTAGTATTACTATTAAACAATAAGCAATAATAGTATCTACTTTTTCTCTCTTTTTCTACCTTCTGTCTCATCATTTCTTCTTCATTCATTTTTATTTACCTCTTTTTCTTCTTTTATTTATTTTTATTGTAAACACGCAAAGTGTTAATACCATTTTTGCAATTTTTAATTTTCTGCCTACAGGCGGATACCAATTATTCCGCCTCTTTTCATCCACTCATGCTTCTGGTACTTCCTACCGTTCTTACTTAGTATTCATGAAGATAAGCTTCACTTGCCTGGCCCCCAGCGGATCACCGAACGCTAGGGAGGCCTCTTTTTGACAAGTTTTTCCTACCACTCTTGTCATATCAGTCATCTGCTACACAGATAACTGATATGGTGAACTACTCGTACCTGTTCCTAATTTTATGTCTAATTCAGAGTTCAGAGAAAGGACTGGCGCGACCCCATACGCAGCCGAGACATCGCTGCTGCTGACGAAGCCGAGCGAATCCACATCCCACGCATAGTACGCACTATCCGAGTACGGGGTCAATAACCATCCAGTATTGGCACCATTATTAGTAACTATATTCTTCATCCAGTTACTAACCATACATGTTGCATCACTATAATGGTTTAATTTCTTTTTGACATAAACTTAAGTCGGCAGCATAGCCATAATCTGATGGATAAGGTATTGCCACTTTCCCGGTCCATGAAGTTGAATGACCAGAATATACGGTTCCGCTTACTCTTTCTTTATCATACATTGCATTTACATATATATCACTTATACCACTATCGTTATGTCCTCTTGTATAATATATTGTCTCTGCTATTAAGTCTCTTGTTGTAGCATTCTTTAAACCTGTACTTGTGAAATCACATGATGTTGTGGCATTGTTTTTTCCGTTATAACATGTTCCACTCTTAGCATTCCAATACAAGCTTCCTCCGACACTTTCGCTATCATAACCGCTATTTAATAGTTTCATTAAATCAGACTCAGACCATTCATTTACTCCCAAGCCAGAGTTAATATCACTTGCACTACTATTCCATGAATAAGAGCCTATTACACTACCTCTCATTATTTTTACTTTTCCATCAAATACTCCTATTATACGCCATGTTTCACATGTACTAGATGTTTGATTACTATAATCAGAACAATTAAAAATATATATAGTTATTAAGATCTGCCATAGAAACATTTTTCCCTTTTCTTCGGTGCATTGTTTTTTTGCTTCAGTTTCACTTAATTCAAATACACTATTTACAAGAAAATCTATACACGTACTTTCAGAATTAAAACAGGTTTTAGGTGGACAATACTTTGAAAATATCTCATCCGACTGCCATCCAGGAACTTTAGTAATTTTTGTTTTACCGTAGTACCTAATATTTCCAGCATCTATACCTGTAGACATACTACCTTTTCTATCATTCATAAGTCCCTCTGAAGGAGCTAAATTATATGTTACACTATTTACTGTTGTAGTAGTTTTTGCAGCCTTTGTATATAAATCAGTAATTTTTTTAGCTAAAGTTAGTTTTTCTTCCACTGTTATTGTACCAACTAGTGATTTATTTATCATATTAAGATTATTTTCTTCATTACCATCAATATATAAGTAAAAGATATAACTAATATTACCTTTAGATAATTCTCCTTCATATAAAGTGCTTTTACTATTACTTTCTATATTGCTAAAGTCTCCTTCGGCCATTACTGTATTGTTAGATACTAGTTTATACTTTAATGTACTATTCTTTAGTTCATTATCAATACTAGTAATATTTAATGATATTCTATAACTAAAACTAGTAGTACTTTTATTAGTTATAGTAAAGCTAGTACTCTCTCCATCAGTATAATTAAATACTGGTGCTAATTTATTAGTACTTATATCATTACCATTTTTTTAAATATTACATCAGATGATGCTCCAATTGACATAGTTAAATTAGTATTATTAGTACTACTCCAAGTAAACCAAGCATAAGTTCCTGCTGATATTACTAAAATAATTAATAATACGATCATTGCTATTAGAAATGATTTACTATGTATTATTTTTCTCCAACTTTTTATTCATATTTCACTCTCCGTACTCTATAAATAAATATACTATAAAAAAACGATATTTTTTTCAAGTGGTTTAGAGTATTATTTTTTTAATTATTTTTACTAAAGAAAAAAATCTCAATAATGAGATTAATTTCATAATTATTTAACTACTTCTACTTTGATTTTTTTCATCTTTCTTACATTTTTACTTCAAATCTATTATTACAATTAGGACATTTAACTGTATGAGTACCTTTTTTTAAAAGGTAATCTTATTTTTTTGTTTACATTTAGGACATTTCTTATACATATGAGTATTTCTATCTTTATATTTATTTTTTTATTATAATTAAATACTTTCAATATTTTTATTTTTTTAATTCTTAGATATGCATCATTCTCTTTTTTTCTTTGTTTTTATATTTTTTTAGATAAAAAAAGCGGTAGAAGATTACTATGATTAAAAAGTACTTCAAATAATCTAATAATATTATTATTTATAAAAAGAATTTATTACTAGTAATATAAAACATACTATTAATAATAGTTTATATAGATCATCTACTCCATACCTACCTATCATAAACTTTCTCATCTTATTGTTCAAAATAATCACCTTTTCCTTCTAAATCTTACTATATCTTACTTTATATTCCATATACCTTCTTATCTGAACTGATTCTTTTAATATAGTTATTTTCTTTTATTTATTTAATAATATTTCTATTCTTTAACCACTATTCTATCTTTATTACCCATATATGGTCTTAATACTTCTGGTATAGTAATACTACCATCTTCATTATAATTATTTTCAATAAGTGCTATTAAGGCTCTAGTACTTGCTAAAACGGTATTATTTAAAGTATGAGGATAATAATTACCTTCCTCTCCTTTTATTCTTATAGATAATCTTCTAGCTTGAGCATCTCCTAGTGTTGAGCAAGAACCTACTTCAAAATACTTCTTTTGTCTTGGACTCCAAGCTTCAACATCACATGATTTTACCTTTAAATCGGCTAAATCACCAGAACAGCATTCTATTGTTCTAACTGGAATATTCATATTTCTAAATATTTCAACTGTATACTTCCACATTTTTATTATACCATTTCATTGAATCCTCTGGTTTACATAAAACTATCATTTCTTGTTTTTTTCAAATTGATGTACTCTATATATACCTCTTTCTTCTATACCATGAGCACCTACTTCTTTTCTAAAACATGGTGAATATGATGTCATTGTAATAGGTAATTTATCTTCTTTAATAAGTTGATCTTTAAATTTACCTATCATTGAGTGTTCACTAGTACCTATTAAGAATAGATCTTCTCCTTCTATTTTGTACATCATAGCATCCATTTCTTCAAATGACATAACACCACTTACTACATCACTTCTTATCATAAATGGTGGTATACAATAAATAAAATCTTTGTCTATCATATAATCTCTAGCATAAGAAAGCATTGCACTAGATAGTCTTGCTATATCTCCCATTAAGTAATAAAATCCATTACCACTAGTTCTACCAGCAGCATCTTTATCTAAACCATTTAATCTATTTATAATATCGGCATGATAAGGTACTTCGTATTCTGGTACTATTGGTTCACCAAATCTTTCTAATTCAACATTCTCACTATCATCTTTTCCAACCGGAACAGTACTATCTATTATATTAGGTATCTTCATCATTTTTTCTTTTATTTCTTTAGCAAGAAATTCTTCTTCTTTCTCAAGTTCTGGTATTCTATTCTTAATAGAGGTTACTTCTTCTTTTATTTTATTGGCCTCCTCTATCTTTTTTTCTCTCATTAAAGAACCAATTTCTTTACTTAATGTATTTACTTTACTTCTATCTTCATCAGCTTCTGTTTTAATCTTTCGATATTTAATATCCATTTCATATATATCATCTACTAATGGTAATTTTTTTCCTCTTGAAACTTCTTTTTTTAATATTTTTCTTTTACTAATTCTTTTATTTGTTCTAATTATATTTATATCTATCATTGTTTCCTCCTATTTAATTATTTTTACTGGTTTTATTATAAATTGTATAAATTCTTTTGATAATATTATTATTTTTTCTTGTATTTTCTTATCTTTTTAAATCTAATACTATTTTTATTACTTTTTATTATTTAATTGATTAATATAAGCAATTATTGTTTGTATATGAAAATATGTAGTTAATAATAAAAATAATATATACATATATTTTTAAGTTATTTATCTTTATTGTTAATACTCCTAGTATTAAGGTTAACATAAGTAGTGTTGTTTTATGCTTTCCTACTCTTTCTGTAAATACTGTTTTATATTTTCTTATTGTTAGATAGTTAATTACTGATATTATTATTTCCATAATGAATGGTATTATTATTAAATAATTTTTTTGTTTAATAATAATATAATTATTAATGATAGGAAATATAATTTATCACTAATAGCATCTAAATATTGTCCCATTTTTGAATAAGCATCTAATTTTCTAGCAAGATAACCATCTATCATATCCGAGACTGCACCATATATATATAATATTAAAAGATACTACGATATTATCTTTAATAAAAAAGATAAAACCTAATACTAGGGATATGAGTCTTGATATCGTAATTATATTGGGAATATTTTTTTTAAATTTATACATAATAACAATTCCTTTCATATTGATTATACAATAATAACTACTAAAAAAATCAATTAAGTAATGTAAAATAGATAAAATATAATTTACTATTTATATTTATTTTTGATATAATTTAGAAGTGGAGGATAAAAAAATTATGGAAAATATGGTAGAAAGTTTAGTTCATTTGTTTAATGGTCTTGGTAAAGAAGTGGTGGTATTTATTATATCAATGCTACCATTATTAGAATTAAGAGGTGGTTTGCTTGCGGCTTCTCTTCTTAAACTTGATTTCTTACCTGGCTATATTATAAGTATAATAGGAAATACTCTTCCTATTCCTATTGTTTTATTATTTCTAGAGAAAGTCTTAAATTGGTTAAAGAAATTTAAAGTTACTGAAAAGTTTGTTAATAAAATAGAAAATAAGATTCTATCTAAAAAATCAAATAGAAAAAAATATGGTTATATTGGTCTTATGTTGTTTGTTGGAATACCATTACCTGGTACTGGTGCTTGGACAGGTGCAGGACTTGCCGTGCTACTTAATATGAATAAAAAGAAATCGTTTCTTTATATTATGCTAGGGGTTGTTCTTGCAAGTATTATTAAGAGCATTATATCTTATGGAATTCTTCGTAATATTATAAAATAAAGAGTATAGTTTGTTTCTATACTTCTTTTTCTTTTTATATTATCAAATGTTATTTTACCTAGATATCCTTCTTGCAGGTCTTTTATTACTTTTTTGTATACTCTATCATAATCAGTTTCATTATTTTTTTAATGGCTCCTACTTTATTGCCTATTTGATCTAGTATATCTACGATATCTTCTGTATTAGTAATATTATATCTATTTTTTTAAATTATCTGGATAATCAGATAGCATTTTATTTATTATATAGATTGCTAAGTCTTCACTATCTAATACTTCTTCTTTAATTGCGGTCATACTAGCTAAATTATGAGCTACTACTTCATCATCTAATTTAGGCCATAATATTCCCGGGGTATCTAATAGTTCTACTTTATCATTAATTCTTATCCATTCTAAAGATTTTGTTACTCCTGGTCTATTACCTACATTAGTACTCTTCTTGCCTACTAATCTATTTATTAAAGTGGATTTACCTGTATTAGGTACTCCCATTACTAGTATTCTAGCTCTTCTTGGTTTTAGTCCTTTACTAATTCTTTTTTTATTTATATCATCTATTAATGGTTTTATTTTATCAAATATTATTTTTGTATTGGGATTATTAATTAAATCCATTGGTACAACGATATAATTTTTATCTTCATAATATTTAATCCATTTATTTGTCTTATCATTATCACATAAATCTATTTTTAGTCATTACTATTACTCTAGGTTTGCCTTTAGTCATTTCTTCAATCTCTTTATTTTTTGAAGAATATGGTATTCTAGCATCTACTACTTCAAATACTATATCTATTAAATCTATCTTTTTCTTTTATCTCTCTTTTAGTCTTAGCCATGTGGCCAGGATACCAGTTAATTCCGACTTTAGTTAACTTTTTCTTCTTGATTGTTATTTTTTTCTTTTTCTGCTCTAATTTTTTTCTTTTTTTGATACATATCCATTTTTAATCACTTCCTTATTCATTATCACTATTTTTCATTTAAATATTTATTATAGAATTCATCCATTGAAGAAATGTATTTTTTTGATCTTGTATAACTCTAAATTTTTTTCATATTCTTTTTTTCAGCTTTTTTTCTACTGCTTCTTTATGAGATATACTGCCACTATTATTTAATATTTCTTTTTCTTCTAAATTTTTAATAAATCATCAGTGGCAGTTATCCAATCCTTCATTGTCATTACATGTCTTTGCTTTGCTTCATCTTCAGCAAAAACTAAAAACATATTTGTTAAATCTTTTAAATTATTCATTTCTTTTTCGTTTAAATAATTTTTTGCAATAATCACATCATATTTATATATTAAACCATCAGGAGAATTTTTTTCCAATTTTTTTAGTCCCATATATTCTTTATCTGAGTTTGCTCTACTATATATTAATTCGGCAGCAGTATGTCCACTTATAGCGAAATGCAACTTATTTTGAACTATTTTAAAGAAAGTATACGCTTCTTCTGACTTAGGATTGTAATCTGCTGCTGTTGCAATAAATAAATCAGTAATTTTTTGGTATGCCATTCTTTCACTTACTCTAATTGTTTTAATACGTTCTAATAATTCATCAAAATACTTCGTATCATATTTATTTCCATTTATGAAACGTTCATCATTTAATGCAAATCCTTTGGTCATATATTCTTTTAGTATTTTTGTTGCCCATATTCTAAATTCTGTTGCTTTTTTAGAATTAATTCTATAGCCCACAGCAATTATAGCATCAAGACTATAAACTTCAGTATTATAATTTTTTTCCGTCAGGTGCAGTTATTTCCATTTTGGAAACAACTGAATTTTTATCTAATTCGTTTTCTTCAAATATATTTTTTAAATGTTTTGATATTGCTGGTACTCCAACATCGAAAACTTTTGACATACCTTTTTGTGATAGCCATAAAGTTTCATCTTTATAAATAGCATCTACTACAATATTACCTGTACTATTTTTATATATAATTAATTTATTATCTTCCATCAATAATCTCCTTTCCTTTAGTTTTTCATAATTCATACACTTATCAATTTTAAATTAAAATTTTATTAAAAATTTATCCTAATTCTTGCTTTTTCCTTTTTTGATAAATATCCATTTTTAATCATTTACTTTTTATCTTATAGGTTCCAAATACATTACTTCCTTACCTAATTTTTTAGCATACTCAATTTCTTTATTTGTTGAACTGCCAATATATCCATTAGAATTAATTACATAAATGGCATCACTAATTTCTATCTTAGTATGATGCAAATCTGCTAAAATTTGTTGTTCGGCTTCACTAAATATATCATTACTATAAATGCATTGTATAACAACATACTTATTTTTAATTTCCAACTCTTTTGCAACTTCCATCATTTTATCTTTGAATTTCATACTACCACAAATAGTAACAATTTTATTCATATCTGCATCTCCTTTAAATCACATTATCGATTTTTTTCTTTACAATTAAAAATAATTCTTACTTTTTTGAATTCAATATTTTTTTATGCTCGATATATTCTATGTAAATATCTATTACATCTGATGTTTTTCTCGTTTTTTTATTTCATTTCTTCTAGTTGCTTTTTCTCATTATTTTCTATTTGTTTCTTTTCTTTTTCTAATTCTTTTAAGCTCTTTTTAGGTGTTGGCATATCTTCAGGCATCATACCACCAATATCTGCGATTGCTTTTCTAACTTTTTGTCCAACTTCATAATGTACCTCTTTTGCTTCTTTTTTTCTCCTTGGACACTATCTTTTAAAAGCTTTTGTTTTGTTTGATTTATTCTAAATAAATTAGCTACTAATTCATCTTCATTCATATTATCTAAAATATCTTCTCTATATCGTAATTTTTTTCTTTTAAATATATCATCAGCAGTTTCACCATTATATAATCCTTTATATCCTGCATTATGAAATTCAGCCATATTTTTAACACCAGCAGCTGAAGCAACTTTTTGAAGAGTATAATTACCTTGTCTTGTTAATCTTCTTTGATAAAATCTTTTTTTCATCATCTGATAACGAATCATATTCTTGCTCTGTTATTTCTTGTTTTTCTTGTTTGTATAGCAAAAATATGTTTGCCCTAAAGCAACAACTTCTTTGCCTGGATCCGCATTTTTGTACTATTAAATAACATATATATCTTGAAAGTTTATAATCTTGTATATTAGCAGTGGCATTATTATTTCTTTTTGACAACCTGTTGACCTCAACAAGTTGTTCATCTATATTAAACCCAGAATTTTTTTACAAGCATCTTTTTGCTTTATTTAAAAACCTTTTAAAAAAATTCCTCCAGTCTTTATATTCTAAAAACTTTTGAAAGTTCCCTAGCATACCAATATTCATTTCCATATTCATCTATATGTTTAATATTTTTCACAAAAATATTATTAGTATATTTATCTTCAATTTTTCTTCATTATGACCTCCTTATTTATTGTTTTTATATAAAAAGTTTTCTAAAAAGATACTTTGGCAACAAGGTGCTATCTTTTTTCATAACTCCTATACATTGATTTTTTTAATAATTATATTTTTTAAGTAAATGATAATTTTTGTTTCATATCACTCTCAATAAGTAAATTATATTATGTTTATGTGTTATTGTCAATTAATATAGTATAATTTTCTATTTTAATAAAAAAAGCATCCTAATAAGTAGGATGCTTTATAATATTTGATTAATATTATGATATTCTTACAATGTTTAAATAAGCATTAGTTCCATTAGCAGGTGTTATTGTTGCAGCAGTAGAAGACTTAATACTTAATCCTATTTCATCGCCAACGGCAAATGAATTAATAGTACTACTGTTAAAGTCTGTATTGTTATTAGCGGTTACAGTTTTAACAATTGAAGTACTGCCTATTGCATTAGCATTTTGTTTTACTTCAACAGTCAATGTAGCATTAGTACTTGAACTTCCAGAAAAACCATATTCTACTAAATAAACTCCATTTTCCGCTATTGTAAGAGTATTTTGAGTAGCAGTAGTAATTTTGTTAGTAGGTCCATTATTACCAAGTGGAATATTTTGGGCAATATTAGTTTCTAAAGAAATGTTATCTGTACTAGTGTTGTATTTACGACCATAGGTTTCAATAGCAGTAGGACCAGCTGGCCCTGTTGGTCCGGTTGGACCTTGTATACCTTGAAGTCCTTGAAGGCCTTGTGGTCCGGCTGGTCCTGTTGGACCTTCTGTTCCAGGTATTCCTTGAGGACCAATTGACCTGTTCCTCGATAAAATAAATCATCTAATAGAATTAATTGTAATTTCAAGCCTTATTTCTTTATTAATATTAAAAAAATAACCTTTTTCATAGTTGAATTGGTTATTTTTCTTTGATTAGAACTTTTTATAATTTTTTTAGCATTTTTCTAATCCATAAATATAAGTTGGTGTTTCGTATTCAAAACTATAATCATCTAAAAGACCATTAAAGCCATATAACTTGCGATATGTTTCTTCTGTTTTTGATAAATCTATCTGAATTGGCGTACCATTTTTTAATGCTTCATAATCTTGTTTCCTAAATGCTTTGTAAAATCCAAAAAGATAATTTATTATTATCTTTGATAAAATTTTACAAAGTGAGATGGATCATATAAAACCATAGGCTCATTTCCATATCCATTTGGATAAATAAAATTATATGCGTGCATTTCAGAGCCTCTTGCACCGCAAACTACTTCTGAATCAATGCCTAAAAATTTAAACATATTATGAGCCATACCAGCTTTTTTTCAGAGCAAAAAGCTACGCCATTATTACTAATTGTTTTTTTATTGATAATTTTTTTCCTTTGTGAGATGCATAAGTTAAATATCTACCTAATCCAATATCATCGCTTGGCAAATAATTATGAATAGTGAAGAATATTGTAGAAACCAGTGTTAGCTCATTATACCAAGCACTCTTTTTGATTTCTTTAATCAAATTAATATATGGTGTTTTATCATCGTAAACTAAATCGGGACATTCTGAATCATCAAATTTTTCGGCTGCTTTATAGTGGGTTTTCTGTGATATATAGTCTTGAAAACTATCAGTATAATTTTGTCCGACAGTTTTTTCTTGACTATTTGTTTCAAGTTCAGACAATCTTTCATCTACAAATTTAATAATTTCCTCATCTGACTGTAATTCAAATATTCTTTTTATTTATTTCTGCTTTTTGTCATTTTATAACCACCTTTAAATTATCAACATTTTTCTAAAAAAAATTTATTTAATGATTTATACCATTCAAACATTCCAACTTTTTTTATTTTTTTGTATTTATCTATTTCTTCTTCAGTATAATTTTTTTATTTATTTCTTTCCACCTGTTTATTACTCTTTTATAACATTCTTCAATGGAAGTTCTTATAATTATAATTTTTACCCTTTAATAAATTTATTTCTTTTTTTCAGTTATTAAATTTCTAAACTGGGCCGAATCTATCACTAAAGTTTTTATCAGTATTTTTTTATAATATTCTAATATATCACTATAAATAATACTAAATTCACTGCAAATATTTGGTATATTACCTTTGTATCTGTCTTTTTAAATATTTTTCTAAATTCAATACAGTTTTTTTATTATTAGTTGGTGTATCTTTAGTTATTTCATCAGTGTCTATTACTATGTAATTGTCATTATCAAGATACTTTTTAGTATATGTTGATTTACCACTACCGGATTCTCCAGTTATATTAATTACCTTATCATCAGTAATATCCTTTATATATGGATCTTTATTTACAAATCTACTTATTAATAAATCTGATTTAACTTCATTTAAATAGGTTTCAATTTCTTTAATAAGATCATTCATATCTTTTTCTATCGTTTTTTTATTACCATGCGAAATAAAATCATTCCATTCTTCTAAAACCTGATCTATATTATTTTTATTAACTTTATCTCTAAATATTGCATAAGCAGTTTGTTTATAATTCATAATACTTACAACGCCTAATGCTTTGTAATATGATTTTTCTGGTATTTTGGATATATTATAGAAGTGAAGTGCTAATTCATCATCAACTTTTTCTTGGATTACTTATAATTATTTTTGTTAGTTCTATATATTGTTGTTGCACCATCTAATCTAATGTTTTTCTGCGTCTTTTGGTACTTCAATATCGTAAATTGTGTCTCCTCGGTGCAACCATCTCAAAATACATTCTTCACTACAATAGTTAAATCCGCCAAAATCTTTACCATTAGTTGCTTTAGGATTCCAATTATTTGCAATATTTATTTCATTTAATTTATAGTTAAAATCACTTTTTAGCACCACTTGTTGTGCCATACATTACTTTTTACGAACTTACTCATTTAATTCATCACCTAATTAATTTTATTTACATAAGTTGTTTTTAACAACAATCCCAATCAACTATTGCATTTTTTTAAAATTTTTTTATTTTTCAATATCTATTTGTGAAATTAATACAAATAAAAATACCTGAATCACCAATTGAAATTTTACCGTGATTTCCCCAAGAATCTAATTTGAATAAACATTCATCTTTATTTTTCTTTCATGTCGTATCTAGGATCGCTTTTGAGTAAAATCGGCATAACCGCCTAAAAGTAATTGCGTGGTTTTTCGTATCCATCACGAAGTTTATCATACCATGCAAAATTGCCAAAAATAATCATCTAATTCACCATAATTATTTAGCTCTGTTTCAAATACATTATTTACTATTGGTGTAAAAGTTTTTAATAAATCTATAATCATTTATTGGCATATAACACACATCTTTTGTTAAATTAATTTTTATATGATTTATCAACAATATAATTACTTATATTAACATCTGGTAATTCAGTTTGATATTCTAATCCCTCATCAAAATACCTAATAGCATATTGACATGGGTAATCAACATTAGAATCAGTAAATATTTCCAACACTCCTTTTTTTGGGATAACCATCTAGTTCTATATTTTTTTAAATTTACTTGTAATAATAATGCTAAATTATTTCCATCTTTATCTTTTTGGATATTCTTCTCCAATAGGCAAATATGGTTTTACCACCTAATTTATCATCTGTTATAGATGAATTCTCATCAACTAAATCAATTTTTATAGCAATCTTTTTTTGGTTGCTTCTTTAAATAACTCAATTACTTTATTAAATTTTTTTCTTCCATTTTATTTCATTTCCTCCTTAAATCTTTTTAAAAATATATTCAAATAATTTAATATTAACATTTCTAATTACATTTTTTTCTAAATCACATATATAAATATTATCATTAGAATCAATAAGTGTATATATACTATCTTGAATTTTTATCTATTGCAATATATGGTTGGGTTATTTCAAATGAATTATGCAAATACATAGTTTGCTCAAACAAATCAGAATTTAATCCTTGATTAGAATTCATACCATACAATTCTACTGATTTATAACCTAAATAACCATACTTTTAATAAATATTCTGATAATTGATTACCAAACTTTATACCAATTGTTTTTTTCCGCCATTTTTTTAGCACTTCTGAACTAATAATATTTCTAGTATAATCACACTCATTATTTTTTTACACAAAAATATCTAACTCATTATTCATAAAGCATATCCTTTAATTGTTGCCAATTATCTGCAACTTTGCTTATAGTGTCTTGTTCATGATTATAATATATTATATCATTAGTATTTCTATCAAAACAAAGTAAATCACCAAATTCAAGTTCAGCAAATGGAACAAGTTGTTTTTTTCATAATTAGAATCAAACTTTTTGAAATTTCATAATATATGTTTTTACTATTTTTCATCCATAGAAAATAAGTGTCTAATCATTTTTTTCTATATTGTTAATTTTTTTAATAAGTTAGGTTTAATATGTAATGAAATCTGTGATGAGTAATAATCACAATAATCAGATGGAAAAGTGTAGTTTAGCTGCTTAGATATAATATCTAATGCCTCAATATTTAATTGTTTAATTTTATCATCTATTCTATTAACAATTTTATTAATTTCATCATTTGTAGCATTTAATCTTTTTAAGTCCATCTATACCTTCATTTTTTTATAAACTTTTTAATATTTCTTTTTTTCTCTATCCATAATAATTCCTCCAATTACATCATCATACCACGATGTTCTTCTAATTCTTCGGTTTCTTCTAATGCTTGTTGTTCTATTATTTCTTGCTGCATAAATAAATTATCTAAGTTAACAATTTGATCCAAATCTAAGCCCATAGCTCTTGCTCTTTCTTCAAATTGTTTTCTTCGTAACTCTCGTCTTTGTTCTTCTAACTTTTTTTCCTATCATCTGGCTCTTTATCTTGTGTTTGAGATTTTTCTTTCTTCAACTTTTTTTCTAATATCTGGATTTATATATGGATGTTGTGCTGGGGTCGGATTTTTGGTTTTTTACCTAAATCTCTGTCTTCAACTTTTTTTCCCTAACGTCTGGATTTATATATGGGTGTTGTACTGGAGTTGGATTTTTGTTCCTGTTGCTGAGTAAAAGATGATTCATCTCTTGTTGGTGGTTGAGTAGGTTTTGGTGCTTTTGCAACCATAGAATCATATTCTCTTAATACTTCCATTTTCATACTATTATATGTTTTTAAATCTAACTCACCATCATAATATAATTGTTCTAATTGCTTGTTTATTGCCCCTTGTTCTCTTCTTAAAGTTGCAGTATCTTTTTGAAACTGATCTAGGAACTTGTAATTCATTATCATAAACAAATCCTGCATTTGATGTTATACGAATTCCTAATAATCTTTCAACTTGTGCAATTTTATTTTTTTATGTTCAGTTTCTCGTTCATTTTTGCACAACCCATTCATAAGTTTTTTTAGAACTACTTTGTGTTGTCATACTAGAACTAATTGCATCTCGTTGACTGATTAATTTTTGCTAATTGTTCTTGGTAATTTGGAATAGGAGATTGCTGATTTTTTTAATCATTAAATCTTCAATTTGTTTTTCCTATAACCCCATATTGTTGTCTTAATTGTTCTAATTGCTTATTTATATCAGTTAATCTCTCTTGAGGTGTCTTTTTTTCCATTTCAGTCTTTTTCCTCCAATTCTTTATTAACACTCTTAATTCTCTCTTGAGCAAATTTCATTAATTCTTGAAATTCTTGGCTAGAAATACTTTTTGAATGCTGCAAAAAAACACGATCTTCACCAACTAATTTATGATCTGATGTTATATCCTTTTTTTAGAAAGTAAAAAAAGTATTGTCTTTCTCTGTCATGTTGAAATCTATTTGCATCCCAAGTAACATCGCTATAATAACACTGACCATCTATATTAACTTTTAATATTGAATGATCACCCTCATGCATCTTTTTTTTACCATCTATATTCCATGAAGGCATTATTTATTTAGGATCTTCTGCAATACAACTTACATCAAAAGATGGTATTCCACATAATTTTTAATAACATTTGCATTGATTTAGAATATCCCTCACATACACAACTTCCATAAACTAAACCATTGACAGTTCCATTTGTTCCACCTAATTGACCAACCTTTTTACCTTGCTCTGTATGTTTATGACCATTATCGAGTGCTTCATGATCATATCTTACATTTTTCACACATCCATTGATATAAAATGGCATATTTTTTTGTATATTAGTATCTGTTGGCTTTTATATGTTGAGAAACAATTTCTTGTGCTTTTTTTACTGCTTCTTCAAGTTCTTTTTTGTTTCATATTTAAGTTCATCACCATGTATTCCTAATCCTACTGATTCACACCAATTAAAAATTTTTCTGGGTTAGATATTCCAATTTGATTCATAGTAGGCATATATAAAAACATCTAAATTACAATGAGTACCATTTTTGTGATAACTTAGATACAATCTCACATAATTCTTCTTCTTTCAAATATGTAGAATTATCATAAAATGTTAATTGTTCCAAACTATCAACTTTATCAAGTCCTACAATTCTATGTAAACTTCTATTAGATACTAATTCTAGATGTTTAAGATTTTTTTCATTTTACTAACATCTAAAAAAATTGTAATTGTTCTTGACCTTTTATTATTAATTTTTCAAGATTAGGATACTTTTCAATTATATGTTTGAATTGTGCTCCATCTAGCTCAGCAATTCCATTAATTGTTAAGGAAGTTATATTTGGAAATAAATCAATATATTCTATTGATTCTTTATCAATAGTAATTTCTCTAACTAATTCAAATTCTTCTTCTAAAAAAAGTATCTCTTCTTCTATAAACACTTAAAGCCTTAACCTCATCTGGTTCTGGTATATTATTTTGTTTTCTATAAGCATCAATAGAATCCCTTATTATTCCACCTAAATTAAATGGCAATGTTACCATATATAATCTTAACCTCCTATACCAAACCTATATAGCATATATCCAATTCCAACTGCTATACCAATAACAAATGTAACAATCGAAACGAGTAATAGTGTATCAGTAAATCCGCTAGATGAATTGTGATTATTATTGTCTTTCGTTAATACTCTTGCTTGTCCTATATTTTGAGAATATGTTTTTTCACCAGATTTAGTTTGTTGAAAACTAGTAATATGTTCTTCAATTCTTAGGTGCTTTTGTGATTCTCTTTTGTTGTTGATTGTTGTTGTGTCATTTGAGTAACCATATTTGAATATTCGTGTTTGGTTTCACAACCTATATTCATAGCATTAACAACATTATTTTTTGCACTTTCTATTGCTCTTTGTTGATTTGCAAGAACTTGGTTTGTTTCATTAATTACTTGTTTTTTTCTTTCAAATTTTCCTTTTTTATCTTTTAGTGATAATTCTTGGGAATCGTAAATAGTTGATATTTCTTCGACTGTTGACTTATCTTTTTTATCTGCTTCATAAACACAACTTTGCGTAACTTCATTTTAAAGAAGTACCGATTGCAACTGCTAAACTTTCTGAATCAAGACCATCTTCAACACTGCCTAAAGTACCATTTACAATTTGACTTATCATGTGAGTTTCAAAAGTTAAAGCACTTTCTTGATGAGTTCTATATGCTTCTTGTAGTTTTGGATTATTTCTGTCTTGCTACAACTGGGTTATAACTTTCTCGAATTAATTTATCACCAACTAATTGTTCTACATTGCCAATAAGTTGTTGTGCTTGACCGATATTTTTTTAAATGCACTTAAATCATGAGCATCAACACCCTTTTAAAAACTTGTAGTCCATCAATTTCAGAAGCGACTTTCCAAAAAAAGTAGGATGTGGATATTTTTAAATTTCCATCTGATAAAATTTGATTATTTAATGCGGGAGACAAGTTAATTTCTATTGGTATTCCCATATCTCTAGCTTTTTTTCACATATAATTTGACTAGCAAGTATTGCATTTTTCATCAAATAATTTTTCTATCTTCTTCTGAAACTATTGTATCTCTAAATTCCATAAAATAATCTGGATGGGCTACAATATCAAATATACCACTTTCTATTGCTTTACTAACCATGTTAGCATATTCAATAGGATAATTTGGATTATTTTTTTGATGGTACATTTTTGAAGTCCACGAGTTATAAAATGTTGACCTAAAATCATATAATCAACTTTATCTCTCATTTCACCTAAAAAAATGCTTCTCTCATAGGATCAAATTCCGCTTCAAATCCTGCTAATATTGTCATATCTGGATTTTTCTTGTTTCATTTTTATTTATTGATGCAATATAATCATCAACTTCAGATAATAGCATCCTATGATCTTCATCTGGCAATATTAAATCCGGATTAGGTATATGTTCACTAAAACCTAACATTGAAATTCCCATGCTTTTTGCTACTTGTAGCATTTCTTCATCACTAGCATATTCAGAATGACCAGACCTATATGTATGAGTATGATAATTAAAGTTTTGTTTAAAAAAACATTAACCTTGTTATGTTCTATTCTGCTGATTTTTAGATAGTTCATTAATTCGTTCCAATTTACTCTTATCAATTCTTTCTTCCATAAACATAATATCAGCTAAATCTTTATCTTTTTTTGTATAACTTTTTAGTTTATAAACATATTCGGGTGGGGTAATAAATAGTTTTTGTCCTCTAAAATCAACTTCTTCACGACCGAATATTTCATTTGCTAGTTCTGGACTTATAATATCACATCTACAACAAGGCGAATTATTTTTCATCATGATAATAACCTTTATTAATTATTGTTCCATCTAGTTTTTCTTTCAAAACAAAAATGCTCCAATGTGAAAAATCCGATCCATCTAATGTAGCGATTACTTCGTGTTCTCCGGCTGGAATTCCATTTTTTTAAAAACTCTTGGAGAATTTAATCTATTATCTTGAAAATGCAAGCCCATTTCTTCACATATCTTTTTTTAAACTTAACAATATCATCTTCATTTAAGTTAATATCAATATCATCATGTGTTCTACTAGATTCTACACCATATTTAATATAGGCACATAAAGCTCCTGCTAATTGATAATCTATTTTAGCTTCATTTAATTTTTTTACTAACATTTCTAATCTGTCATATATTTCTGTATGATTGCTTTTAACTAATTCAGGATCAAATCTTTTTCTTTGTTCTTCATTATAATTTGCAATAACAGTTTGTGCCAAAGAGTTTATTTTTTTTACTATTTCTTCATAAGAGTCATCAGAATTTCTAAACATTTCAATAGCTCTTGATATTTTTTTCATTACTCATTAGTCCGTTATATTGCTTATTAATTTGTTCTGATATTGTCATAATATAATTTTTCTACCATTTTTGTTTTTTTCTTCCACGACATTACACCTCCCATAGAATATAAACTTATTTGTTGTTTCATATATTTAATTACAAACTTATTATTTTTACTTTTTATCTAATCGAGTTTTTATATTTTTCAATATTAATTAATTTCTTTTTCATTATCAAATTGCAATTTGAATGTTTCGCAATAATCGAGATGTCCTACAAAAAAATATTCTATTTTTTTAAAACTATATCTTAACTTATCGTCTAAAAATATCAATATTACACCATTTTTTTAAGTAAATATGATATAGCTGTTCCGTGGCTGACTATGGCAATTTTTTTGTTTTGATTATCATCTAAAAATTTTTCATAATAGTAGAGTACATCCTGTCTCTAACTTCTTTTTTTGATTTTTCGCCATTATTTAGTTTAAATTCTTCATCAAAAAAATTGTTTTTCTCTCAAAAATTTTTCTGGTAATTCATTCCAAGAGTTAATACCAAATTTTTCTCACCCAAATCACTAATAACATTAATTTCTATATCATTTTTTTAACAGATAAATATTTTTGCTGTTTGTATTGTTCTTACATAATTTGATGAAAAACAGTACATCAATATTTTTCAAATTCTTTTTTTATTTAGTTTTTTTCTTTCGCTATTTGTTCTCCGTCAATTGAAAGAGATGACTTTTTCATTTTTGGATTTGCAAGTTATCATTATTAAAAAGTGTTATTAACTTTTTAATGGTTTTGGAATGTCTAATTAAATAAATAGTTGTCATATCGAAACACCTCTCAATTCTACAATATAATTATACCATATTTTTTTAAAAATTCTTTTTATGTTGCTTGACACATTTGACATTTTTTTATTGTATAAAGTTTAATAATCTAACAATCAATAACTTCATCTGTCAAAAGCAATTAAATCAATTTCTTCTTCTAAACTTTTTAAAACAATTAAATATTTCTTTATTAATGTCTTCTATTTTTTTGTTATATTCTATTATTTTTTTCTTCTGAAAAAAATAAAGGTTTATTTTTCAATTAAGTGCTTTTTTTGTAATTCACATACTTTTAAATTTTAGTGCATATAATATTAAGCCAATTTTTTTAGCTTCTTCATTTAGAAATTTTTAAAGATAAATCTATAATTTTATTCATTACTTTATTGCAATCATTTTTAGTTGTAGTAGTATTATTCATATAACACGCTCCTAATTAGTCTTGCAAGACTAATTATATTATACCATAGATTTTAACAATTAAAAAAAGAACTTCAAAAATTTGTTCCTTTTTTTATAGTTCTATATATTCAACATTTTTCAATATTTTTTTATTTTTCATCAAAAAAAACAATTTTATAAATGCTAGGGTTTTTTTAGGTGTACCACTTAAAAATAACATTATTTTTTTAAACTGAATATTAAATGTCTTACCATCAAAAATCAAATTTATCACAAATTGTTTGTAGATAGGATAACAGTATAATTCCGTGTAATACAATTACTATTTTTATTGTTTTTTTATTAGTATTTAATAAATCGTTTATGAATGCTTTTAAATCTTTTTATCAACATCATTTAAAGATTCACCATTATTAATTTTTAAATAATTTGTTCTCAAATGAAATCTTGTTAAAATCAGATGGCAAATCGTTTATTTTTTTCAACACCAAATTCTCTTTCATCAATTCTTTTTATCCAAATTGATTTTTAATATCATTTTTTTCTGATAAATATTTTTGCTGTTCCTATTGCTCTAAATGAATTACTCGCATAGATTTTATCAATATTATTTAATTCTTTCACATTACATAGTTTTTTTGGCATTTTTCTTCACCGGCAACAGATAAAATCATATTTTTTTATTGTATTCAGCCCAAGAAATATTTTTTTATAATCTGAATAGTTTTTCTATATCAACAAAAAGGGCCAGAATGTCTTATTAAATAAATTGTTGTTTTCATTTTTTTATCACCAAAACTTTCTTTTTATTTTTATTAACATTTTTAATTGCTAGTTATATTTCATAAATTCTTTTTTTCATCATTTCAAATATTTTTTTAATTTTTTTCTTCTTTAGTAAAAAAATATCTTTTTGACTTTTGAACTTGCTTAAGGACCATTTCCAAAAAAATTATATCCGAAATGTTTATCTTTATATACTTTATTAAATAGTTTTTAATTCATTTTTTTATATCTTGGTATAAAGTGAAAATGAACGTGTGGTTTTTTTCATTATCTCGGTAAGCATTATTCATTAAACAAGCAAAATTAAACATAGTAGCATTAAATATTTTTTTAGAAACTCTTTCTAATTCTTTTTTTCTAACTTTCCCAATTCAATCCAATCATCAGTAGTTAGCTCGCTTAGACTTTCTTTATTGCAAGAAATAATACAATCGCCAACAAACTCTTGACACCAGTCTACAAATACAACTTCCCAATTATCACTCTTATATAAAAATCATATTACACCTCCGTTTTTTTCAATAATATGTTCTAATTTTTTTCCGACTTAATTAATTTAATTGTTGATTCTGGATATACCTTATAACTGTTTAGTTTTTTTCTATATCAACCCAATAAAAAAATATTGATTGTTATTGTCTTTACAAACAAATTTATTAGTATTAATAATACCTTTATAAACACCTTTATAACAAAAAAAGTATATTGCATTATTTTAATACTTCTTCTTATTACAAAGTTTTCTTGTATAGAACAAAGAGTGAAGTCAATATCATATCCTAATTTTTCCATTACTTCTCGTTTAATAGCAGTTAGACTATCTTCGTACAATTCAATTCTTCCACCGGGTAATAAAAAAAGTAATCTCTACCATCTTCAACCTTAAATAATAAAAATTTTATTCTTCTTTTTCGTTTAGAATAATAGCTGACGCTCTAGCATTAAATCTATAATTATTTTTTCAAAAATCAATATTCATTTTCGTACTTCCTTTTTACTTTCAGATATAACAATTCTCAAATTATATATAGTTTAATTATAACATAAATTTTAGCAATTAAAAAAAGAACTTAATCAAAAAGTTCTAATCTTCCAAATCAATATCATCAAATACAGGGTCGTCAAAAAAATCTTTTAATTTAAGTCCAAATCCATTACTTATTCTAGCAATAGTTAGCATTTTTGGATTTTTACTTCTACCGTCAGTTAAGTGTTGAGCTGTGCTTTGAGTTATATAACTTAAACTTGCTAATTTGTTTGTTGATATATTATCAGATTTATTTAATTTGTATGCTAACTCTTTATCATTACATAAATCGTTAATTCTTTTTAGCAATCGCGTCATTTATCTTCATAATTACCTCCACCTATAATAATTTTTAATTGTTAATCCTTTGAAACTGTTAATCACGCAAGACTAAATTAGTATTGCAAGACTATGTTTTTTGTGCCGAAAAAATATCTATGCCTGTCAATATATTATTATTACCAAAAAGTATCTTTTTTTATTAACTCTAATGTTTACAAGTGTTTACGAGATTTTAACAAGACATTTTTATCGCTTTTTTTAAGACAAATTATCCTTATTGACTATAAACAAAGCTATGATATAATTATGTTAAGATATGAAATAAATGTATCCAGAGAGACATTATTTTTCAAATATCAACTGAAATACTTTGATGTTTGAAGTAATGTTTTTTTCATATCTAAATATCAATTTTTTTAATTGTTTCAGTCATTTTTTTCTTGATTTTTTTCAAGCAAAATTCATTGAAAAACACTTGATTTTTTTGGTAGATTTTTGGTATATCATAGTCAACAATTAATTTAATTTTTTTGATTTATGATGTTGAGGAAGTAGTACGTATCCTTTGTTTTTGGTTATTTCTATGACCTTAACACGCACTGCTTCCTTTTCAATTAAAGGGGGATTGGATATATGGTTGCATTTTTCTTACATTTATTATCAAGCTAACTTATTTAGTAAAAAAATAAAAAAATGTAGGGTTTGTTTCCCCAAAATTTCCTGTTAATAAATCAAGTAATAAAAATATTGATATTTAGAGCAATGGGTATTAGTAAGACTTTGTCTTTCGCTATCTGTTGCTCTTTTTACTTTGGATACACATTTAGATCAGGGGGAATGAGTATATGAAGAACACACTTTTAGGAAAGGACGAACTATTAATGTATGATTATGTTAAACTTAAAAAAACATAATCACGGATATTTTTTTAAGTTATTTAAGTATCTAAAAAGAACTGATGACAAAAATTTCTTTACCGAAAATAACAGCTGACTATCGTGTAAGGTACGAGACAATTTGTACCTATTAATAATTCGGTTGTAGAAAACTGCGTATTAAGAAATATGATGTTAGAAACAAAAACTTGAAAATAGAAGAAAAAAAGATTATTGTCTAAAAATAACTTTAGCTTTAAGAAAGCTTAATGATATTGAATTACAAGTATTTGATCTTACTTTTTTACAAATGTAAAGATGAAGATGAAATTATGGATATAATATCTTATGGTAAAGATAAAGTTAGGTATATCAAAAAAAGTGCTTGTATCAAATTCGTATCCGCTCTTGGTCTTGATGATAGGTGTTTTTAAATAAGGTGTCGCAAGTGGCACTTTTTTAATGCACTAATTTAGATTGGAGGTGTTAGAAAAAAATTAAAGTACTGACTTAAAAAGAATTAAGGGGGTTGGTTTTTTTATAAATATAGTTAGAATCATAATTAATATCTTTGAAGAAAGCACATATAGAAAATATTGACTAAACTATTTAATTTTTATGAATTACAACAAAACAAAAAAATATATTAAAAAAAATTTAGTAAACTTATAAATTTTTAAAGGGGGTTATATAATTAAATGGATAGTATTTTTAAATGATATTCTGCGTCTAATTGGGGACGCAACTAATTACTTAAAAAAATGTTCGTGGCTGGTGCTACGGGCTTTTTTTGTTTTTAAAAAGATTGCATTATGTATATGGTCTCATCAGAAGATCATCAAAAAGCTGCTTCACTTCGTAAGATACGTACAACACTAATAGCTGGTGTATGTGTTTTTTTGTTGTAGTTCAATTTGTTAATTGGCTTCTAGCTTACTTCAAATAAAAAAATTATGGATCAATACAAACTTGTAAAAAGAAATTATAAAAAAACTTGTCAGTACTTTAAGATAGTAGAAAGAGATATTGATAACTACTTTGTTGAAAAAAAGATAATCGACGGTTTTAGATGATATTATCTTTGTAGAAAATTTACTTAACATATTTTTATAAAAAATGAAATTAAAAAGATATAGAAATTCTTTAGATCAAAAATAGATTAAAGAAACTTCTAATAGAATTAGAAAAAAATAAGATTAAATTTAGAATTTAAGGGGGTATGCGAATGATGAATCAATCTTTAATTATTGGTAGAATTGTTAATGATCCAGAACTTAAAGAAACTGAAAAAAAGGAAAAGTATCAAATATTACACTAGCGGTCCAAAGACCATTTAAAAATGCTAATGGCGAATATGAAACAGACTTCTTCCCAGTTGCAATATGGAATGGCATTGCTGAAACTACATCACAATATTGTCGCAAAGGGCGATTTAATTGGTGTCAAAGGTAGATTGCAAAGTAAAGATAATGTTATTTCTATAATTGCTGAAAGGATAACTTTTTTATCTTCAAAGTCAATAAAAGATGACATTTCAACAGAAAAAAAGAATTAAAAAAATATAAAAAAAATATAGAAATTTCATTTTTAGGCGCTGTATTTTTTTAAAAAGCGCGTTATAGTGTTTGTAAAGAAAGGACGTGTCTTATGTTAAGAAAAAAATTTTTTAAAAGTATTTTTTTAGTAATTGTTTTTTTATAGGTTTTTATAAGTGCTTATGTAAGGGGTATTCATTACAATAGTAATAAACTCAAAAGTTATAAATCAGTAGCTCAAGAAAATATAGAAACAGTAAAACAAAATATTATTGACGAAGAATTAATATCATCTATAATAAATGATAATGAATCTAAAGAAGAAGTTAAAGAAAATAACACTTCAAATAACAAAGTAATAAATAATAAAAAAATGAAGAAATAAAAAATACTATTCCAGAACAAAAACAAGAATCCAATCAAAATGAAGAAATACAAATAAATAATATTTCAAAAAAAAATGAAACTAAAACAAATGATGTAATAGAACAAGTACCTGAAGTTGATGACGAATATAATAATCTAGTTAATTTTTGTAGATTATAAAGCTGATGAATTTAACAAATGTCATACTGATAGTATTGATGTTGCTTTTATCTGATACAGATAATATTAGAAATACATCTTGTAAACAATTTGCATATAATGGTAAATTGGTTGGTTATAAAATACAAATTTTTTTATAACGACGGTACTTATAAATATTACAAATAAAAATTTTTTTAAAGCGATCAATTAATTTTTGGTCGCTTTTTTTATATTAATTAAAGGGGAATGAAAAATTGAAATTAAACTTAAAAAAAGTGTGCTAGCTTTAGTAGTTGGTGCATTTTTCATTTTTTTAGTAGGTTTTACAAATGTCTTCGCTGCTACATTGGTTCAAACACCGGTTGATGATTACTTTTTATACTCGTCGTGGTGGTGGAAAACCTTATATGTCAGCTCAATGGAATCTATATGATATTGACGGAAAAAGTTGCTTATTGTATAGAACCAGGAGTTGATATTACTATTCACGATTATGACGGAGCGGTTGGTTATATCAACTCACCATACTCTGATGAAATAAATCAAAAAGATTGGATTAATTGGATACTATGGATATAACTATCCGGGACACCAAACTTTAAGATATAGAGCTGCGGCTCAATCTCTAATTTGGGAAACAACAGGCGGTCAAATCGTAGAGTTCTGGACTGAAAAATATGGTAATGGTAGTTTTATAAATCTTAATAAAGAAAGAAATGCCATAATGTCTTTAGTAAACTCACATTATAAAATGCCTTCTTTTTAACAATGAAACAAAAGACGCTATCATAGGTCAAACAGTATCATTTACTGATAATACTGGTGTATTATCTGGATATGAAATTTATAGAAGTGATAATGCTACTTCTAGTATTAATGGAAATACATTAAATATAACTCCTAATGCTGTTGGCGAGATTACTGTATCGTTAATTAAGAAAACATACACTTCTAATCCTACAATGATCTTTGTAGGTAAAGATAGTAAAAGTCAAAAAATGGGAATGTTTGGCGTACACGATCCAGTAGTAGCAAAAGTTAAATTAAATGTTAAAGGTGGTCGTGTTGAAATTATTAAGACTGACGCTAATACTGGTACAACTACACCAAGCGGTCAAGCTAGTTTAGTTGGTGCTAAATTTGGTGTTTATGATGTTAATGATAATTTAATTACTACTTTAACTACTGATAGTAATTCTTATGCAATAAGTGATTATCTTCCTAGTTTAAATGTATTCTACATTAAGGAACTTGAAGCTCCAAAAAGGTTATGTTCTAAATACTGAAAAAAATATTACTTTAAATTAGATAAAGACAATTTACTTGCTAATATAAATATTAGTAATAAAGTCATTGAAAGAAAATATGAAATAACAAAAGTTGTAGCTTCTAATAAAACTCAAATAATGACACCAGAAGTAAATGTTGAATTTGGTATATATGACTACAACAATAATTTAATCAAAACTTTAAAAACAGATAGCGACGGTAAAATTTACTTCACTTTACCATTTGGGGATTATATTTTAAGACAATTATCAATACCTAGTGGTTTTGAAAAGATTGATGATTATAAGTTTTTCAATAACAGAAAGTGGTCCTACTATTAATAAAGTATTTAGTAATGCTGAAATAACTTCAAGAGTAAAAATTATTAAAGTTGATGATTCAGGTAATAGAATTGCTATTGCTGGTATAAAATTCAAAATTAAAGAATTATCTACTGGTAAGTATGTATGTCAAAAAGTAGCTTACCCTAATAGTAAAAACTTATTGTGAATTTGAAACTGATGATACCGGTATGCTAATTACACCATATCCACTTAATAGTGGCGATTACGAACTTGAAGAAGTAGATCAAAAGAATTAATGGTTATCTATGGAATAGTGAGCCATTAAGATTTAGTATTAATGAGAAATCTAATATTATTAGTAGTGATGACTTTGATAAAATACTAGAATTAAGATTTACAAATAAAGAAGTTAAAGGTGCTATTGAAATAAAGAAAACTGGCGAAAAGTTAGTTATTGAAAATGGTAAATACACCTATGAAACAATACCACTTCCTAATGTAGTGTTTGAAGTATATGACGAAAACAATAATCTAGTGGGAACTATTACTACTGACGAAAACGGTTATGCTAGACTAGATAATTTGAAACTTCAAAAATATACTTTGAAAGAAGTATCTAGTTCTCTATCTCATTTAATAGATAATAATGTTTATGAATTTGAATTAGTATATAAGGATCAATATACTCCTATTATTACTAAAACATTTACATTAAAAAATTATCTACCAAAAGGAACACTAGAATTTACTAAAACTGATTATTCTACTGATAAAGCACTACCTAACACAATCATAGCAATTTATACAGAAGATGATGTTTTAATGGGTACTTATACAACAGATGATAAAGGAATGGTTATTATTAAAGATTTACCTTTATCTAATGGTAAAAGATACTATATTTTTAGAAAAAGCAAACTTCTGATTCATCATACTTATTAAATGAAGAAAAAAATGTATTTTTGAAATTAATGAGAATGGCGAAGTTGTTAAAGCTACTATGAAAAAAATGAAAAAAATCAAAGGTAGTTTAGAATTTACTAAAGTAGATTTATCAACAAGTAATCCTATTCCTAATACTAAAATTGAAATTTATAATGCTGATACTGACGAATTAATCTATTCTGGATTAACTGATGAAAAACGGTAAAAATCATTATTGATAATTTAGAATATGGACGCTACTATATTAAAGAAGTTGAAACTGCTTCACCTGACTATATTTTAAATACTGAAAAAATGTATTTTGAAATTAGAGAAAATGGCGAAGTTGTTAAAGCTACTATGACTAATGAAAAAGTAGAAATGCCAAAAACATTTAATACTGATTTAACTAGCTCAATTATTATAATTAGTACTGCTGTTCTTGGTTTAGGATTATTAATATATGCAAAAAAAGAGAAAAATAAATAAGATTATACAAATTTTTGGGGTTGATATTGATCTTAATATCAGCCCTTATTTGTTTTAAAAAAATATATTGTAATTACAAAGTAGATAAAGAAACAAAACAAGTAATCGAAACAATCTTTGAAGAAGATACTCCACCACCTACCAATGAAGAAGAACAAACAGAAGAAGTTGTAGAAACACCTAAAAAACAAGAAATACATTTAACTAACAATTATCTTGGTTATATAGAATTAAAATCTGGTATTCAAAGATTAATAACTTCTGGAACAGATAAGAAAACACTAGATAAGGGTTTAGTTGGAACATTAAGTACTTCTGCGGGAATTGATGATGAATTTGGTAATCTCATAATTGCCGGTCATAGTGTTTATAATACATTTCAAAGTTTGCACTACTCTAGTGTAGGCGATAAGATTAAAATTGTATCTCATAAAGCTACATATATTTATGAAATAGTAGAAAAACATACAATTAATGATGATGATATGTCTTATTTTTAAAAAGTGTAGATAATGAAAAAAATATTAACATTAATTACTTGTAAAAATAATGGTAATAAAAGACTAATTGTAGTCGCAAAGTTAAGGGGGTAAAAATGAGAAGATATAATACAAAATTTATTTTTTATATTTCAAAAGACTTGAAAAAGAAGTTAGAAAAAAAGATCTCAAGAGTTAGATATTTCTATGTCTGATTATATAAGAACTTTAATAAAAACAAGATTTAAAGTTAAATGATATTGCTTATGTTAATTCTATTATAGATAGACAGACATTTGAAATTGAAAATATAAATAAAAAAAGTTATCTGGTTATTATAAAGGTTTATAAAAAATTAAGGGGGTTTTATGAATATAGAATTAAATAATGAATTGATTGAGCGTTGTAATAATCAAAGTATGTATAATCGTGGTACTCATATCAAAGAAAGTGCTGAAAGTGATTATAAAAAAAGTTTATAGATACTTTTTAGTAGTCGCACTCTTAATCCACAGCAATTAAAAATTGTTAAAAAAAGGACAGAACAATTTAAAGAATTAATAACAAATATTTATAATGAATATTTGAGTATATCTGCTAATTTTGTTCCTGTTAATGTTGCTGGACCAGCAAAAATATAATTCTAATAAGTTTGAAAAAAAGTTGCTGATAGAATGGATAAAAAAATAGATGAAATAAATGATAAAATAAATAAGTTCTATGATAATACTGAAAAATATGTTGAAAAAAATGCTTATTCAAAAAGATGAAATAATATTAAAATATAAGAATGGATATAATGAGCCAATAAGTTCTGATGATCCATTAGCTAGAGAAAAAAACTAGAAGCAAAAATT
This sequence comes from Bacilli bacterium, assembly GCA_022009835.1. GTDB lineage: Bacteria > Bacillota_I > Bacilli_A > RF39 > UBA660 > CAG-302. The sequence continues at coordinate 900,723 of CP091726.1, forward strand.
AGAATACTTACAAACTAAACATCAATCATATTTAGATTTTTAATAAAAAAAAGCAAGACTTAATAAAACGGAACAATTACCACCTTATGTTCTTGCTAATTCTAATCAAAAATATGAAAGCTGTTAAACATAGATTACAAACACTAGATAAAAATAGATAACATAGAAACAGGTCGTTATTATTTTGATAATGGCGAAGTCAGTTTTGATAAAGAAGATATGAGAGTAAAAGTTTTTCTTTGATGAAAAGCCAGACGAAAAAAAACAAGAGATGAATTAAAAATCTCGTGGTTTCAAATGGTCTCCAAAAAAATTCTGCTTGGCAAAAGGAAAACTAACACCTAACGCCATTTATATAACTAAAAGAATGTTTAAAGATATTGGAAGTTTAGAAATCAAATTAGTTAATGATTATACTAAAACTATATAGGTAATATTATGCTACAAGTATTAGTCGTTCAACAAGAATCGGCAAGTTGGTTAATGGACGCTGTCCGTTCTATCTTCTGGTTTCTTGCTAAAAGGTGTATTACTTCTACTAGACGGAATGTTTTTTTAATAATTGATGATATATGGAAGTTTAAATTTTTTTGATAATCCTTATGTAAATAAAAATCTATTCATCTGCTATTATTGTTGCTTGTACTTGGTTAATATTAAAAAGTTATATTAGAACTGATTATGAGATATTTTGTAGATCAAGATGATAATAGCTCACCTACTAGGGTGTTTAAAGGTATTATTTTCTGTGTCGTTATGATGTTTTTAATTCCACCTATATTTAATTGGGGTTATGATTTATCTTCTAAAATGACACAGTATGTCGTTTCTGTATCATCAAATAATACTGCTAGTGCTACTTCTTTTTGAATCTAGTATGTCATCAATGATACTTAATGCTTTTGCTGATGATGACAAGATGAAAGAAGAACATAAAAAATATTTTATAGAAAACTGGTTTACCGCTGATTATAACGAAGTTGAAGATGACGGTTTATTTGATAGTGGTGTTTATAAGTATAGCTTTAGTACTTTTCCAATATTTCTGGTAGGTTTAGTAGTTGTAGTACTTCTTTTTCTTTATAGGAATACAAGTTGCTAAAAAGGATTATAGAGTTAGCTCTCTATAAGGCCATAGCACCTTTTGTATGTACTTCTTTAGTGTCGAACAAATCACACGCTTTTTGAAGTTTGGTGCAAGGGTGTTATGGGTACTTTTTTAGTCACGACAGTTCAATACTTATGTATAGGTATCTTATTTAATGTTTTCGGTCAAGTATCATCTGGAACAAATTATGTAATGTCAGTTATTTTAATTGTTATAGGTGCTTTATTATTTATAATAGCTTCTCCTCAATTAGTTTCTGCATTACTTAATGCAAATACTGGAGCTGGTGCAAATATGAGTGAATTACATACACTAGCTGCTTTAGGTACAAGTATGGTCGCTATGTCTAAATATGGTAAGACAGTAGATAATTCTACAAGTTCAAACTCTAATACTGATAATTCAAATAGTGATAGTTCTGGAGCTGGTGCTGATACTAATATGGATAATTCATCTTCAAATTTAGAAAAGTGCTTCAAATAGTGCTTCTAGTAATGAAGATAATAATTCTAATAGTAATCTTAATAATGAAAGTCCTGATAATAGTTCTAGTGATATATCTTCTTCTGATCCTGAAGTAAGTGATTTATCTAGTAATATAAGTGATAATATCAATATGGATACTACTACATCTTTATCAGAAAGAATTGATACATATAAAGACTTTATGGATAATCGTTATTCATCATTAAATGATGATACACCTACATATAAAACTAATGTTGATTGGGGGAATATAAATGTATCTAATACCAAAGAACATAAGAGTTAAAAGAGAGATTTTTAAAGGTTATGGTGTTAAAGAAATTATCTTTTTAGGAATATCAATCTTTGTTGGTTATTTATTAGCTAGATTATTTGGTAAAGGTTTATTAAAAAGTGTGTTTTTATTCTCATTTTTTTCCTATACTTACATTTTTTTAATAACTCTACCTATGCCTAATGGTAATGGTAATATTTTAAGTATTCTAATTAAAATGTTAAAATTTAGAACAAGTCAAAAAAAATATAAGAAATATAATTCTTAAATAAGGGGGTATGTAATTGAATAATAAAGTTGATGATGTACTTTATAAACTTGTAGAAACAAAAAAATTCATAGCAAAAAGCGGCTTTAAATGATAATAGTAATACTTCTTATGAGAAACACTATTAAGGGATTACATAATATTATTGTTGATTATACTATGAATAATAAAATGTCTCGTAAAGAAATTTTAGATATTACTTTTTTTCTTTGTATGATATTGAAGTTGAGAAAAACCTTTTTAGATAAAGTTAAAGATTTCTTAAATATACCTAAACATATCAAAAAAACACCAAAGAAAAAAAATGATTGAAAAATCATAAAAGAAACTAAAAAAACAATATGAAAAAAAGAAATAGAAAAGTTTAGTTAAGGATAAACTAAAAAGAAATGATTAAACAAGATAAATTAGATAGTCAAAATAAAGTTATTGATGATAAAGGTTTAGATAAAGAAAAAAACAAGAAAAATATAAATATAACTAATAATAAGAATCTATCTATTAATCATAACATTAAAAACTTCTGTTCCCACTTCCAACAAGGAATTTGAAGAAACAAAACAAATGAAAAATTTAAAGGGGGTTATAAAATTTATGAATAAGAATCTTGATGAAGTGTATATAACACTTCTAAAAGCAAAAGAAAAAATATACAAATATACCAAAAAAACAAAGTTAAAAAAATGAAAAATTGGCGACCATATTATAATGGAATTGTAGAAAATATAGATAATATCATAGTAGATTATTCAATAGCTACAAAGATGTCTAGTGAAGAAATTTTAGATTGCTTATTTGAAGTTGGTGCTGATAATAAAGATAGTATTTTCTATGATACTTATAACACTATGAAAATAAATATGTAATTCATAATATCTGGGGGTTATTTTGAATAAGAATAAAAAAAGGGAAAAGATTGATAAATCTATTCTTGAATGGTTGCCTTTTTAAAGAAGTTTGGAATGATTTATTATATCTTGATAATGACAAAGTTGTTGGTATTATAAAAAGTAAATAGCATTAATCTTCAACTATATTCTAATGAAGAACAAACATCTAAAATATTTCAATTTAGAAAAGTATTATTAAGTTTAGAATATCCTTTTAAAATACTTGCTCTTGATAAGCCGATTAGTTTATCAGAGCACATAGAAAACTTATTATATTTATCTAAAAAAATACTGATGATAAAATTAAAAAAAGAATTATTAGAAGAAGATATAAAAATATGCTGATACAATAATGAATAATAATTTAGTAAACAATCGTGAATTTTATTTATTAATTGATGAAGATAAAGACAATGTTAAATTGTTAAAATCTAAAATAAATGATATTGTATCTCAATTATCTAATATAGGTCTATCTTCATCTCAAGCTAAAACTGATGAAATAAAAGAATTACTATTTGTCTATCTTAATCCTACTTCATCACTTGAAGTATTTAGACAAGACAGTAGTTTAAAAAAACATTAAAAAGGAAAAAATTGCACCTATTGCAATGAAGTTTAATGAAAAAGACATATTACTTGGAGATATATATGCTACAAGTATTATAATTGATACTTTCCCCTCTTATGCTAGGGGAAGTTGGTTAGGTATGTTATCTAACATTAAAAAAAATACTCGTATGATGATTTCTGTTAATCCTATGGATAATATAGAAGTTAATAAAACACTTAAAAAAGGAATGACAGAAACTAGAAGTAAGTTTATTAATTCTAAAGATAGAAACGATCAAATAGTACTCAAAAATCAATTAGAAGATTATGAGAAACTAACAAATAAAATGGATCGTGAAAATGAAAAAAAATGCTACTGATGTCAGTAGTGTTTTTTTACTTATGCTGAAAGTTTGGAAGAATTACAAAAAAAGAATAAAAAGAAATAAAATCTGCTTTAAGTAGTTTAAATCTTCGTGGATCACAGTTGATATTCGAGCAAGAACAAGGTTTAAAAAAACTTGTTTACCAACTCTTGATATGCCACTTCAAGAAAAATTTTTGGACTACCTATGCCTACAACGACAGTAGCGGCTTCATTTCCTTTTTGTCTTTGAATCTATACAAGATGATGGTAATTCTATAATACTTGGCGACGACATAAACGGCGGTCTTACATTATTTGATCTGTGGAAAAGAACTAATAAAAAGAACAAACTCAAATATGTGTATTATAGGTAAAAAGTGGTAGTGGTAAATCTACTTTAATCAAAAAAAGTTATTACGTGGTAATTTTTGCACGTGGTGGTGGTAAAAAAACGAACTCGTATTTTTGTGTGTAGATCCAGAACGTGAATATAAAGACTTATGTAATACTCTTAATGGTAATTGGATAGACTGCGGTAGTGGATCAGGTTTTGTTATTAATCCACTAGAAATTAAAAATTCTGCTAATGACGAAGATAATAATGTTGCTGTAATAAAAACACTTACAAACATTTAGAACTTTTTATAAAATATTATTTTTAAAGACTTAACAGAATTAGAACTTACTAAAATTGAAGAATTACTTTTTGAAAAACATATAAAAAAAGAAAAAAACATAGATTTAGATACTGAGGTTAGTAAGTTATCTTCAAAAAGATTATCCTATCATTACCGATTTTTCATAATGAAATAAAAAAACGAATTAGAAAAATGCAAAAAAAATGATAAAAAGGATTAATGATGATACAGTTAAGTCTTTAGAAAAAAATAGAAGCTATTGTTAGAAGAATGGCTACCGGTGTTGATAGTAAATTATGGAATAATTATTCTAATTTAGATTTGAACTCTGATTTTTATAGTATTTGATATTCATACTTTACTTGATAGTGATGACACTATATTAAGAACTCAATTCTTTAATATCTTGTCTTTATGTTGGCACATTATTAGTCAAAATAGAGACGAACAAGTTATTTTTAATTGTAGATGAAGCTCATTTATTAATTGATCCTGAAAAATAAAGACGGACTAGAATTTTTTTAAAAAGAACTTCTAAAAAGGATTCGTAAATATAATGGTAGCTTAATTGTGTGTACTCAAAAATATGATTGACTTTACTTCACCAGAAGTAGTTAGGTACAGTCAAGTTATTGTTGATAATTCTGATTATCAAATCATTATGGCGCAAGGAAGTGAAGAAATTATTTCACTTCAAAAAAAGTATTAAGATTAAGTGAAAATGAAAGAAGATTTTTTTACAAACTGCGGGTAAAGGTCAAGCACTATTTGTTATTACTCACGACAAACGAATACCTATCTTCGTCCATTTAAGGCCAGAAGAAAAAAAGAATTATTTGGTAAAGGTGGCGGTAGATAATTAAAGATATTGTATCAACCATAATGAAAGGTAAAATGATAATTGCACTACTTCCAGTTGTATTTATCATTTTTTTATTGTTTTAATAATTGTAGCTTTACTTACTTCATTATTTGGTAATCAAGAGATGACTTATAAAAACTTCTTTTGTACTTCCATTTGATACAAATAACTTTACTATCACATCTGATTATGGACTGCGTGATGATCCATTTACTAATGAAAAAAAATCAAAAACATAATGGTATAGATGTTGTCCCAGTAAATACAAAAAAATATAGTTGCAATAGCTGACGGTAAAGTTGTTGCTAGTACTCTTGATAGTGCTGGTGCTGAATATGTTTTAATAGAACATAAAATAAATGGAACTACTTATAGATCTGGATATTGGCATTTAGAGGAAAATTCAAGAACTGTCAATGTGGGCGACGAAGTTAAGCAAGGTCAACAAGTTGGTATTATGGGAATGACTGGTCGAGCAACAGGGGTTCACTTGCATTTAGTTTTGCAAGTATATAATGCTAAAACAAATCAGTTTGAATATACCGATCCCACTACTATTATTAAAAAAAATAAAATAACTGCTAAAGATTATATCTTATATGATTATAATTCTAAAAAGTTTTAATAAGCCGTTTGGTAATCTACCCACTACACCGGAGTTTAATCCATTACCTAATCTTAATAATTAATGGCCGAACTTTTTGACAAAAAAACAATTCAAAAAAAGTGGCGATTTTTCTAAAAAAATATATTCAAAAAGTGTGTACGATTGTTATACACCCCTTATTTTTCAAAGGGTAAGAAGTTAACGATTGTATAACAAAAAGATGAAATGTAAACACTTGTGTTTTTTTAGAAACCCTTATGAAATAAGGGAAAAATTCGCCACTGGCGAATTGTTTGTAAACAGGATTTATCCTGCTTTTAAATAGAACTTAAAAAGTTAGTACATTTTTTGGCCGAACTCTTGGCCGAAGATAGAAAAGGATTTTTATGAAATTATTTTTTTAATTATTTTTAGGAATTAATATTCTAATATTTTTTTAATTGTATTTGTTTTTATGTGCTTGTAAGGTTGCAAGTTTATGTGATAAAGAAATGGAAAAAAATAAATAAAGATATTTAAGTTGTTATATTAAAATTTTTATTATTTTTATAAAAAGGGGGTTATATAAATGAATGATAAAAATAATTATTTAAAAAGTACAAGTGGATCAAAAAAATGGAAGAAGCATTTAGAAAGATTATTGAGAAAAAAAGGATTATCAATTCAAACTGCTTTTAGAAATTATAATTAAAAAAATTATATACTTGAAAAACTTGGATTGTATATTGAATAGTAAATAATGAATGAAAAATAAAAAAATTCAAATATTGTTGCTTTCAGACTAGATCCACATAAGAAAAAAATTATTACAAGATCAAGCTGATAAAAAAATAATATGAAATTAAGTGAGTATTGTAAATTAGTTTTATTAGATTATTTAGAACAGTCAATGTTGTTAGATACGCAAAAAAAGTTGGTCGAATTAATTACAGAAACAGTACAAAAACGCTAATGAAAAAAACAATTCTATAAAAATACTTACTATGCTAAATAAAAAAATAATATAGGAATAGAAACTATAATATTACAAAATGATATGACTTATAAATATTTTTGATATACCACAGACAAGATCTGAATTAAATACCCATTTAGTAAATCACCCTATAACAGAAGTTGCAAGAGAACAAGTATTAAAAAAAATATTCGTGAATTAAGAAATAAAAAAAGGAACTGACTGATGAGTAGTAATATAGTAGCTATCGTTCGTTATAAGAAAGATGTTAATTTTTCAAAAAGTTAGTTGGTGGTTGGTGTAAGTATGTTTCAAAGGACGGTGCTGACGGAAAAAAAGTTTAAAAAGACTTTTTCTTCTAGTGATGAATTGTTTGATAAAGAATTTGGAATATATGATGACACTATTGATAATGATGTTAATTACATTTGGGATAAAAATGGAGATATAAAAAAAGAAGATATATTAAAAAGATTTGCCAAAAAGATGAATCAGGTAGAATGTGGAATTTAGTTATTTCGTTCCCACCAGATTTTTGCTTTAGAATCTGGACTTAAAAACTAAACAAGATTATTATATGATGACTAAATCTATTATGCCTAGATTTTTTTATTAGATAATGATTTTTGACTTAACTAATACACGGTGGTATGCAAGTAAACATAATGATACTGATAATCCACATCTTCACATTACTATTTTTTTGAGAAAAAGAAATTAGAAGAAAAAAAGATACATTAGAAAAGTCGTCTATAAAATATTTAAAAAGTAATATTGCTTCTTATTTAGTAGATAATAAATCTTTTTATCAGGAACAAGATTATTTATTTTTTAGGCTTTGGAATATAAGATAAGAAAAAAACAATTTTACAAAAAGTTGATAAAGAATTATTTTTTTAGTAGTAAATATAGAAAAAGCATTAAATAAGGTTTTATTAAATCTATATGATAAGCTACCAAAAAAAGGGGCCGACTTCAATATAACTCAAAAGAATCTAGATTATTGTAGAAAAAGATATTGATAAAGTTATAGAAAGAATTTTTATATCACGACACTATTAAGTATGAATTTGAAAAAAATACTATCATAGTTTAGAAGAAATACAAAGAGAACAAAAAAAGTTATATGGTAATAATACAAATAATAAATATATAGAAAATAAAATGAAACGTTTATATTCTAAAAATAGGAAATGATATTTTTACATAACTTTAAAGTTTATAACTCTACTGACTTTATTAAAAGACAAAAAAAGAATTTTTTAAAAAGTTAATATAATGAATATGAATTTTTAAAAAGTCGTCCTGTTAAAAAAAGAACTCTACTATTTTTAAAGTATGCTAAAGAATTATATAAACTTGGTTGTCTTGCTGAATTATCTGATAATGATATTAAAAAAAGTTATTAAGTGATTGGATTAAAAGATCAAATTTAGATGTTAATGTTGATAATGTATTTACTGCTGTTAGAATGACAAGTGAAGATATAAATGCTACTGATTTTTTTATAAATCACTATCTCACTTTGGTTATACAAAAGAAAAAAATATACTAATTATAAAAAAATAAATCTTTTTTTATAAAAAAATATTAGATTTAAACAGTTTATTAAAAAAAGCTAATTATTTTTTTAGAATCTGAAAAGTAAAAAAATGAAGAAAGATATTTACAAGAGATTTTTAGAAAAAAAGAATTACAAGGAAAAAGAGATTTAAAAGGGGGTTGTTAAAATAAAAAAAATTTAACTATTGTTTAGTAGTTATTATTTCTCTATTATTAATTATCTTTTTTTCTACCGAATTTTATAAACATAGTTCAAAAATAATTTTTAAATTAAGTTTTTAATTTTAATTTAATAGAATTAATTAAGATAATATTAAATGATAAAAAAATGATTATGGGGATCTTGCTTTTTAGAGATCCTTTTTCATTTTGCTGATAACTTATTATAAATATAATTTTTAAGGTTAAGAACTCTCACTCTACTAATGGTATTCCAGAACGTGTAAGTTCTAATGAATTTGGTAGTAGTAAATTTGCTAGTATAAAAAGAAATTAAAGATAACTTTACTACTTGGAAATTTGGTAAAGAAAATAAATCAGGTGGTATGGTTGTTGCAATAGAAAATAATAAATACTATATTGATACAAGTTCTAATCATAACTTAATTGTTGGTAGTACTGGATCTGGTAAAACTGTTAGTGTCATATTACCACTAATTTTTAATCTAGCTGATAGTAATGAGTCAATGATTATTAATGATGTTAAGGGCGAATTATATAAATATACTTATAATTATTTAAAGAAAAAAAAGATTATGATGTTAAGGTTATTAATTTAAGAGATACTAAAAAAATAGTGATTTTTTTGGAATCCTCTTACTTTAGCATATCAATATTATAAAAGAAAAACAATTTTTGAAAAAGAAGTTGAAACAGTTAATGACTTATCAAATGCAATATGTGAAGAAGTTAATAGTCGTGATAAGTATTGGCAAGAATCATCTTCTTCTGTATTAAGTGCTTTATGTCTTGCTTTAATTGAAGATTGTAAAAAAATGAAAATCAAATACATTTTTCATTCTATTTATAATTTGTTAGTAGAACACGGTGCTAAAAAGTATGGGGATCAAAACTCACTAGACAAATATTTTGATGATAGACCTTTCGGTAATACTGCTAAAAATTTGTATTCTGCTGGTAATTTTGCTCGTGGGGAAACAAGGGCTACTATCTTCTCTATATTAGCTTCAAAATTAAAAGTATTTGGCGATACTGGTATAAGTTATATAACAAGTAAAAACTTCTTTTTAATATGCGTGATATTGGCAAGAAAAAAACTGCAATATTTTTTTGGTAGTACCTGATGAAAAAGTTATCTCGTCATTTTATAGGTGGCTTATTTGTGAATCAAGTCTATCAGACTTTAGTAGAAGAAGCTCAAAAAAAGTCCTAATGGCGAATTAGATGTTAGAGTTAATTTAATTTTGGAAGAACTTTTGTAATACTATACATATCAACGAATTATCAAAAAAACTAACAGTTGCAAGATCTAGAAAAATTAGAATATATGGTGTCGTTCAAGATTTTGGAATGATCCAAGAACATTATAGAGATCAAGCTACTACTATTAAAGCAAATATGAATTTATGTTATCTTCTTACAAATGATTATAATACTGCTAGAGAAATATCAAACCGACTAGGAAAATATACAATAAAAACTACTAGGACATCATCTTCTAATAGATATGGCAAAGCTGATTTTAATTTATCAAGTGATACTTCTTTAACTGGTAGAGATTTACTTACTACTGATGAATTAATTAATTTTTAAAGTTGGCGACGCATTATTTTTTTAAGAGCTCGTATGGATCCTATCAAAAACTAAATTAAAAACAAATAAGTGATTATCCTATAAAATATAAAATTGTTGATGAAATAAAAAAATTGATAATCAAGAATTTCAAAAAAATTAGAACTTTTTTTGATTTAGACACTTTTAGAATAGAAAAAAAGAATTATTTAAAACCGGAAGAAACTAAAAAAAGACTACACCTACTAAAAAGGGCTAACCCTACTAAAAAAAGAAAAAAAGGATAATGGGGATAAACAATCCTAGTATAAATCTTTTTTTAATTTTAATTATCCGGTTATAAAATTAAATAAAGATAATGTTAAAGTCGGTACTTTCTTTTCTGGTATTGGTAGTCCTGAAATGGCTTTTTAAGAGATTAAAAAGATAATGGTATTATTAATAATTATGAATCAGTATTTTTTTGTGAAATAGATAAATGGGCGGTAAAAAAAGTTATTGTGCTATTCATAATAAAACTGAAAAAAAGATAATCTTGGGGATATTACAAAAAAATAAATGGTAAAAGATCTTCCTTACTGCGACATTTGGATTGGTGGCTTTCCTTGTCAAGATATATCTATGGCTGGTATAAGACGTGGATTTGATTTTTAATAGTAATACTAGATCATCTCTAGGTTGGAAGATGATACAATTTATAAGAGAAATGGATAATCCACCAAAGGTTGTTATATTTGAAAATGTAGCTGCTATTACTAATTCTAAAATGAGAAAAAAACTTTAAGTCTTTTTAAACAAGATTTAGAAAATCTAGGTTATTCATTATACGATCACGTTTTAACTGCACTTGATTATGGTACACCTCAAAATAGAGAAAGATATTTTTAGTTGCAATTAAGGGTAAATATATATATCACTTTCCAGAAAAAAATAAAACTTAAATTAAGACTTAAAGATTTATTAGAAAAAAAGATATTGATCCTAATTTGGTATTATCAGAAAAAAAGTGAAAATTTGATTTAGAGAAATTTGTTAAAAAAATAAAAAAACTATTCTAAAAAAATAGTAAATTGATATGTCAGAATTTAAAAAGACAAAAGAAAAATATATATTATAAATTTATATAGATTTGTTGACGGTAAAAAAATCATTGTGGCCGTGATACTTCATCAAAAATATAATCAGACTGCAAGGTTATGGTCTATGAATGGGTATTGTCCTACTTTAACCGCTAACTCTACTGAAGATACAAGCAAAATGATTATCTACAAAGATAATTGTTTTTTTGTTAAGAAAAATTAGTCCACTTGAAAGTTGGCGATTTATGGGATTTTTCAGATGATGATTTTTTTATAAAGCTAAAAAGTACTGGTATGTCTAATAGACAACTATTTAAACAGGCCGGTAATAGTATAGCAACAAATGTTATTTATTACATATTGAAAAAAATTTTTTTAAGGGGGTGTTAATTAATGGAATATGAAATATTTTTTTAAATAAAGTTAGAAAGAATTTAGAAAAAAACAGACAACTACTTTGAATGTGAAATGAATGAGATAATTGATGTTATAAGAAATACTTTAACTAATGAAAAAAAATAATTAATATATCTGATTTAGATGTTCTATTCTATAAGGTCAAATGTTATATAAATAGAATGATTAAAAAAGAAGAATAATTTTACAAAATATGACAAAATACGACAAATCGCTCAATTAGTCTTGCAAGACTAATTAAAATGTGTTATATTTATATTGTCAGTAAGATACTGACTATTAAACCATTTTACTTTAACTTGCATACGCTACACCTTACTTCTAGTAGTGTTTGTAGTAAAAAGTAGCTCACTAAAAGCCGCTAGTACAGGGCTTTGTTTTTTTAAGAAAAATATATCAAATTATAGCTGTTTGATTGACTTTTAACTTATATTTAATGTAAGATAATAGCAATAATGAAATCATTAACTGATTTAGGGGAAATGTTTTTTTATGAAGTCAGAAAGTTTTTAAGCTCTTAAAAAAAGCAAAAATAAATATTTTTAAATGATTTGAATGATAAGATTAATTTAATCGAATGGAACAAAGATGACGGTCCAAAATTTGAATCAGTTGAAGAAATGAAAGAATTTGAAAAAAAGTTATAAATGGCGATTTTTGAATTTGTATTAGATGATAATACTGATACTGATAATAATACAATTTTAAAAGATTATAAAACCACTAAAGATAATTATTTCTTTTTATATTTATAGTTATAAGAATAAAGATAAATATATTACTTATTTATCTTTAAAGTATTTAGATGAAACAGATTGTATTCATAATATATATGGATATAAAACTGATGATGAAAAATTCTGCTTTTAACATATTTTTGATAAATTAAAAAAATGATATATCAAATAATACGATTGATTATATACTTAATAAAATGATAATTGATGTTGATAAAAATATAAATAATTTAAAAAAAATAAGTATGAGAAATTGACTAGCGAAAGTTAGTCTTTTTTTTATACTTTTAAAGGGGGTTGATATTATAGATATAATTAATAGTCTTAATTTGATTAAAGAATATACATCAAAAAAAGACTTTTGAAAAAAATTAAAAGATACAACTTTAAATATAGAAAAAAAATATTTTTGAATAATTACCATAGTCATAATGATTTTTAAAAAGATTAATTGATACCATTGTGCTATATAGTGATTATTCTTTTTTTAATACCTTATTAATTGATTATCAATATCCTTTCTTTTTTTGGATCTTGGTACTGAAAATAAATTTAAGAAAAAAATGGATTTACTATTTTTAAATAATGCTAAAAAGATTAATATACTATCACCAGATAATGATGTATTTGTAAAAAGTTAAAAAAATGATGATAAAGAAGAAATATTACCTTATACTTCACTAACTGATGAAGAAAAAAAGAAAAAAACTTAATAATCCTAATGATAAAAAGTATTACATTAGATCATAAAGAACTAAAAAGGAATGAATATTATAGAATTGTATGATTGTAAAGATACTACTATGGAACAAAAAGATTATAAAAAGTTTAGAATTACCTGCATTACTTCTTTTTTTGATTATCAAGATATATATAATTCTTTTTGTAAAAAGCATTATATGCTGACGGATATAAAATTAACTATTGTAATAATTTAGAAAAATAAATTTGATTATGATAAAGAAAAATAAAACTATTAATTTGAAAAAAAAGGTATCAATGATAGAATTAAAGTTTTTATCTATGCTAGATATTTATACATCTGATAATGCAAATAATGATTTTTGAGAAAGAACTTTTAAAGTATTCTATTTGTAAAAGGTATAGGAATAGATACAGACTTTGATGATAAATTTGATTTATATGATTGGTATAAAAAAACAGATTTTTAATGATGTTGAAAAAAATCTTTTTAAATTAATATCATCAAAAAGGAAGAAAAATTTATTAATAACTTTAATAAGTTTTTTTAGTATTGAAAAAGAAAAAAACTTTGAGTACATACCTCTTGGGTTATATGAAGATTATAATTTATCACTTTAGGCGCTGACAAACATATTTATAGCGCGTTATAATTTTTTTGTAAGGTGGTGTTGATATGAAAAAAGATCCTTGGGATAAATACTATAACAAAGCTAAAGAATTAAGAATAAATGCAATTTATGCTGATACTTTATGCGAATTAATACTATTAAGGTATGAATATGTATATGATAATATTAGTAAAGCTGATGTTTTTGAAAGAACTACCGGGAATTAGAGAATTAAAAACCTATTCAAGTAAAAAAACTATTTATGAAAAAAAGCAATAAAGTTATTAGAGTTAAAAATATGATGTTATAGTTTTACAAGACAATCCATTTGTATTTAAAAAAATAAGAAAGTGAGTGATGAAAAATATGGAACTAGCTACTATGTATTATGATTTTTGTAAATGATTATTCAAATATGTTTAATGTTAAAACATTTATTGAAAAAAAGAAAAAAAGTAAGAAGTGATGAAAAAGGTAAATGCTGTTGTTAAAATACTAAATGAATATTATATCAATGGAACTATGTTTTTGCTTTTTTAAAAAAAGTGATAAAGAAAAAAAGCAATTAACGATATAGTTAAAAAGACTACAAAGTAAAAAAATGGTACATCTGATTTAATTAATAAACTTGAAGTTGTTATTGATGATGATGATAATTATCTGGTACAAATAATTTTTAATGTATGATAATTGTAATAACAATATAGAAACATTGAAAAAAATAAAGTTGATAAAAGATATAAAAAAATAATCAAAAAAATTTCATAAGAAAGATTATTTTTGATTTATTTTTTTAAAAATATAATGACTTATTTAATAAATTAAATTATCATTATGATAATAATGTATAAACAATATTAAAACTATGATTTAGTTATCAAATTTAATTTTTATCTCATAAGTTAAATTAGGAACTATTAATTATAGTTTTTTTATTTATATTAAGGGGGTTTAATTTGGAAGAAAAAAAAGAATAAAAAAAGGGAAAAAAATTAATTATACAAAAATTCAATTATAGTGAAGAATTTATCACTAATATAGAAAACCCCACTAAAGAAGATTTGAAAAAAATATTTAATAAAAAAATATTTTTAATTATATAAGAAGATTGGAAAATCGCTCTTTAGGGGGCTGTATAAATGAATAAAGCGCGTTATAATTTAGTTAGCTTGGAATTACGATTAAAAAAATAATCAAAAAAAGGAAGTGTTATTTTTTTATGAGTATATTACAAACTATTAAAAACTATTATAAGGGTGGTGTTATATTTAAGATTATCAGATGAAGATAAAAAAACAAACTATCAAAAAGAAGAATTATCACAAAGTATTAAGAATCAAGAAATAATGTTAAGGGATTATGCTGAAGAACAAGGCTGGGAAGTTGTTGGTGTTTATAATGATGATGATTGGTCCGGATCTGACGCTACAAGGCCTGATTTTAACAGAATGATTGAAGAATGTAAAAAAACGGTAATGTTGATATTGTTTTTATGCAAAAACGCAAGCTAGATTTGCTCGTGATATGGAACTTGTAGAAAAGTACGTTCATAACTTATTTCACGAATGGAATGTAAGATTTATAACAGTAGTTGATAGAATTGATAATGCTAGAAAAAGAAACTAAAAAAAGACAAGTCAAATTCTAGGATTAACAGATCAATGGTATTTAGAAGATACATCTTTAAATATTCGTGAAACATTAAAGTCAAAAAAAGAAAAAGACGGTCAACTTACTTCAAGTTTTTGCGACTTATGGTTATATGAAAGATCCAGAAAACAAAAAAATCATTTAATAATTGATCCTATATCTGCTGAAGTTATTAAAAAGAATTTATGATGAGTATTTGTCAGGAACTGGACTTGATAAAATCGCAAGAAGATTAAATGAAGATAAAATATTAAGTCCTTATGAATACAAATTACTTAATGGTAGTAAATTGAAAAATACCAGTAATTAAGGATTATGTAAATTATGGATATATTGAGAAAAACTGGTACTTATATGTTAGATGTAAGTTTTTACTAATAAAAGAAGAATATATCTTAAAAAGATTTAGTAAGTTTTAATTACATAACTACCGATATGAAAAAAACTTTAATAATAAATGTGATATTGTATTAAAGAAATACACTAATAATAGAACAAAAAAATATTATAGTGAAAAATGATAATATTGATATTAATAACTTTAATATAGATGATTGTATTTTTATTAAATGAAAATGATGTTATACCAAAGACAGCTAAAGTGATTATTTCATATACCAAAGAACTTGATCGTACCCACACTATTAATTATCAGTTTGAAATTACTCTAAAAAGGAAAACAGAGAACACGAAGATTATTATATAAGTATCTGTGGTAAAGCAACAGATGAAATAAAAAAATCAGACTTTATTCATAATATAAGAAAAAAGTTTAAGTGGTCTAGTTCTACTATTAGAACATTACTTACTGATGAAGTTTATATAGGTAATATGGTACAATTCAAATCAACAACAGTTAGCTACAAAAAAATCACACGGTGGTATGGAATGATGATGAAACAAGAATTAGAAAGGATAATACACACGAGCCAATCATTGCTAAAGATATATGGTACACAGTTCAAGAAAGATTAGAAAATACTGCTAGAAGTTGCAAAGGTGGTACAGTACACCCACTATGTAATAAAGTGTATTGTTCTAATTGCAATCAAATATTTACAAAAAAACAGGTAATCGTAGATCTGACGGTACTGGATATTTATGTTGTAAAGATAAAAAAAGACAAACTGGTCTAATTGTGATAATAAAGCTTCTATTAGAGAAGATCAACTACATCAATTCATATTAGAAAAAAATGAATGAAATGTTAAAGAAATTTTTATGAAGAAGATAATCTTAAAGAAATGCAAAAACGAAGTGATAGAACAAGATTTATACAAAGATAAATTAAATTCATTAGAAAAAAAGAATTACAAAGTATTAATAAGGAATTACAAGGTAAAAAGTACATATTTTTCAAAAAGCTATATGAAGATCGTACAAATGGGATACTTCCAGAAAAAGAGAGTTTTTTTAATATTAATGAATAGGTATAAAGATGATAACGAAAAAGTTAGAAGAACGACAAAAAAATAGTGGAGAAAGAAATATCATCTACACTAGCAAAAAAAGAAACAGTAAAAACTAAAAAAAGAATATCTTTAAAAAGTACAGACATATAGAAGAACTATCTATTGAAATTGTTGAAGATTTTTATTGATAAAATTCTCATAGGGAACTATGACGAAACAACAAATTCAAGGGATATTAAAATAATATGGAACTTTACCATTTAAAAAAATATATAGATGATTTATTACATCGGGCAGTTGGGCCTACTATAACAGGAGTACAATTACACTTTTTTCCGCAATTTAATATGTTTTTAATTTTATTATCAAGACAGTTATTATTCATAATAACCTCCTTTCATTTTATTTTATGAATAGGAGATAAAATGATTTTTACTATTGACTATCTTTATTAGATACTTCCAAATTTTGATATAGGCCAAATACGATATACTGCTTTTCCTAATATGTCTTTCTCATCAACTAAACCTATTGTTCTACTATCTTTAGATATTGGTCTGTTATCTCCTAGTACAAGATATTTTCCTTCTGGTATTGATGTGTAATTACATATTTCTTCTAAATTAAAAATCTTCTGTATTTCTAAATTTAAATGTTTCTTTAACTATTTTATCATTAATATATAATTTATTATTCTTATAACTTATATGTTCTCCAGGCATACCAATAATTCTTTTTAATTATTTCTTCATTACCTGTCTTTATTACTACTATATCGAATCTTTTTAATTGAAGAATGGTTATAACCTATTTTTTTCTCTAATAATACTTCACCATTATGTAAATTTGGTTTCATTGAATTACCACTTACAATGACTGGTGTAATAATAAAGCTTCTAATTAATATAACTCCACCTAATATTAATATATATGGTAATACTTCTTTAATAATATTTTTTTCATAATTCACCTCTAAAATAAAAAGACAATAGCAAAAACTATTATCTTCTTTCTTTAATATTATACTTACTCTTTCTGTCTCTTAAGAAATATAATTTAGCTCTTCTAACTTTACCTGGTTTAACAATCTTAATATAAGCAACTTTATTAGAATGTACATGGAAAGTTTTTTCTACTCCAATACCAGAGTACTCTCCTCTTACAGTAAAAGTTTCAGATACTCCTTTACCTTTTCTAGCAATAACTGTTCCTTTAAAGTCTTGGACTCTCTCTTTAGATTTTCCACCTTTAGTTTCAGTAATAATACATCCTACAACTACAGAATCTCCTACTCTGAACTCAGGTAAATCTTTTTTTATTTGACTAGCAGTTATTTTTTCAATAATGTCCATCGTATATACACTTCCTTTCTTTTTTTCAGATAATCACTATATACTTTAATAGGCGGATTATCCCATAACGAATATAATTGTACCATATATTATATTAAATTACAACTATTTTTATTCATTTTCTTTAATAAAACATTAAAAAAGAAGATACTCTCGTATCTCCTTAAACAGTCTCTCTATTATGTTTTAGTGCAAAGTAAGTAGCAGCACCAGCAGATAATGTTCCAATAACAATGATGTATATTAAGAAGCTTCCTGTTTTTACTTCTTCTGGATTTGGAGTATTAGTATATACAATTAAATTATTGTCTACATTTTTATTATCACTCTTTACTGTTCCATCTTCTCCTACTACAAACTTAGTTACTGTTTCAGATAGTTCATAACCTTTAGGAGCAACTTCTTCTGATAAGAAGTATGTTCCAGGTACTAATTGGAATTTAGCTGCTTCAGTAGTAGATGTCCATGTTAATTCTTTACCGTTAACATCTTTGGCTACTTTACCATCTTTATCTTTAATAGTAAGTTTTTGCACCAGGTAATCTCGCTTTTTTTCCATTAATACTTCTTTTTAGAAATATTTACTATAATAGGTGTATTTTTTTATTTCTACTACTGTTACTTCTTTATTGTTAACTTTTACTTTACCATCATCTGATACTACAAAAGTAACTTTATTTTTATTTAAAATATATCCGGCAGGAGCCTTAGTCTCCTCTAATGTATATGTACCAGCGGCAAGTTCTACTGAAGTAGTTGTATTTTTAGTTACCCAAGAACTAATAGTTGCACCCTTGCTATCTTTTATTACTAAAGTAGCTCCTGGTATTTCACTAGTTCCTGTTATACTCTTTTTTGATACGGTAACTTTATTTTTCTTTACAAAATCTATTGTAAAAGCAACACTTTTACGGTCAAAAGTTGATTGTGGATCGTATACAACTAAATCCTGTATTTTCTTTCCTTCCCATGTGCTAGATGTTTCGTAATATGATGCACCTGGTATTTCACCATTAACTAAATAAGTTAATGTAACATTAGTAGTTGTAGTTATACTAGATACTGGTACTTTAATATAGACAACTACATCTTTTGAAGTACTTACATCAATACTATTTTTTCCACTTGTAGCACTTGCATCTGTCGTAACAAATGCACCTGTAGGAATATTAGTTCCTTGTAATACAGCCGTACCATTTCTATACATAGATACTGCTGAATCTGCACTAGCGGACAATGTAATTGGTTTAGATATATAATATTTGCCATCACTTGTTAAGCTTAAACTCTTATCGGCAGCGGTAACAGTGACATTAATGCTATTACCACTACTAGCATTTAATGCACCATCTATTAAATCCATTATTTTTGCTGTATTAGCTTTAGTGTTATCGCCTCCACTACTATAAGTGTAACTTCTAGTTTGGTAATTGAAATATCTACTAAATGTCTCATTATCTACGAAATACCATACAGCAAACTGAGCTATTAGGTAACCTACATCTGTGCTTGTATCAGCGTTTTCAAATATATATGCCACAGCAGAACTTTGAGCGGATGTTCCACTTCTAGTCCAGGTGTATGTACCATTACCACCAAATGGAAGTGGCATATCATGATCTGCACAAAATACTGCATTGCCATTTGTATCTACTTTCTTAATAATATTAAGGGGACAATTGTTAAAATAATTTTTTTAGCGTTTATTTCTATATAGTCTCCTCCATTAGTATCAATCTGAACATCAGCCTTTACCGCATTTGTTCCAATAAATATAACTCCTATCATCAATATAAATAATTTTAAATATTTTTTACTCCTCATTTTCTTATCCTCCTATGATTAAATATTACCATAAAAAAATAATTTTTTCAATACCTTTCATAAAATTAATTATGAAATATATAATTCATAGAGGAATTACCTCTAAAGAAAATAAAGAGAATAGTTATTTAAGTATTAAAAAAAGCATTATTTAATAAGGATTCTTTAGGAGTAGAATTTGATATTAGGCTTACTAAAGATTATAAAATAGTTTTTATCTCATAATTCTAATATTGATGGAAATATTATTGAAAAATATGAATTATATTGATTTAATTAAAATTAAATATCTTACTACTTTAGATAAAAATATTAGATATAAACTCTAATAAAATATTTTTTTAATTGATATTAAAACTAACAATAATTATAAAGTGTTTGGGGATAAATTATTAGAATTAGTTAATAATTGTAATAAAAAAATATTTATTTAGCTTCTTTTTGATAAAAAGATAATTAAATATTTAAATACTAAATATAAGAAAAGTATTATTACTCTTTTATATAAGAAATATAATTATGATTTTATTATTACTAATTATATGTTTATTAGTAATAATAAAATAAATAAAATTAAAGATAAAGAAATATTCTTATGGACGATTCATAATTATAATTCTTTAAAGGAAGTTAAAAAAATAAATATAATAATATTGATAATTATTACCTTATTATAGATAAAAAGGAGTAGACTACTTACTCCTTTACTTCAACATAATCACCAGAATCTAAATATATTATTCCTTTTTTTACCATCTAATCCTGAATATATACTATTATACTTATTTATTTTTATTTATTTTTAGTTAAAGTAACATAGACTAGATTGCCATCATTCATTTTTAGGGCAAATCTTTCTTTATCTACTTCATTTGGTACATAACTTATTTCTGATATTTTGAGTAAGATATCATTATCAACTAAAGAAAACTTGCTTACAAAGCGTTCTTTAATAGAAGAAATATCATTAGTTAGAAGAGGCATTGTAGTAATATTATAAATATTTTTCTACTTCTTCTCCACTTTCTAATAATAATCTATTATTATATAATGCAAGTATTTTATTTTTCAGTTATATAAATATAGACTTTACCCCAAAACTTTTTTTATTATTTTTTTACTTCTTTTTATATAATTATTTCTTAGTAATTTTGTTTTTATCTCTCTACTACTGGTATCAATAAATGAGGGATAATTATCTATTTCACTCATTTTTTTATTATTTCTCTATCAGATAATATATTATTACCTATTATATAAATATTTCTAATTGGTAATCTTTTTTTAAATATAAATAAGATAAAAATAATTATAGTAAGTAATAAGATAGTAACTAATATCTTTTTTTAATCTTTAGTCTTCTTTTTTTACCCTTACCTTTATTTTTCTTTTTTTCCGGCATAATACATCACCTTATTATTTCTTGTTCTAGTATTAAGTCAATATTATAAAGTATTTTAATTCTATCTTTGATATAATCAATTAGCATTATTATATCTTCGTAAGTGGCAGTTCCTTCATTAACAATAAAATTAGCATGTTTTTCACTTACTTTAGCTCCACCATATACATATCCTTTTAAGCCGGCATCTTCAATTAGTTTACCCGCTGATAAACCTACTGGATTTCTAAATACTGAACCAGCTGTAGGCATATTTACTGGTTGAGATGTTATTCTTCTTTCTCGACGATTGTTCATTATTTCTTTGATTTCTTTTTTATCTTTATAATTCATTTTTGAATGTTACTTCAGTACAAATATAATCTTTATTTTTCTTAAGAAAAGAATCTCTATAAGCAAACTCTAATTCTTTATTTGTAAGTGTTTTTAATTTCCATATCTGGTGTTATTACTTTAGCTTCTTTCACAATCATTGACATATCTTCATTATAAGCGCCAGCATTCATTGCTGTACTAGCTCCTACTAAACCAGGTATACCTCCTGCAAACGATAAACCATCTAAATTATTATTCATACATAAATTAGCGAGTTTAATAAGTGATACACCAGCTCCTGCTACAACAATATTGTCTTTTATCTCGATATTATTCATTCGATCTAATTTGATTACTACATCATAATTAGGTTTAGCAAGTATTATATTAGAACCTCCTCCTAGAATGATGTATTTTTATTTTTCTTTTCTTTTTAAAAAAATTGAAGCAGATTAATTAGTTCTTCCTCATTAGTAGGAAATATTAAATAATCAGCATAACTTTCTAAATTATATGTATTATATCTTTTTTTAAACTAATATTTTTTTATAATATTCATAATTATTAATAAAATTTTTCGATCATTGATTATCAATTCCTTTAAGATATCATATATTCTTGTACTACTATCATTTATACCTATTTTTCTTTAAATTATTCTTAATATCATTTAATTTATCTTTATCTTTTTAAAGTTTTTATCTATTAGTTCAATAAGACTCTTATCTGTCATATCTTTTTCTTCTAACATAATACCAGCATTTTGATCAACTAAATCTTTAGCATTCTTATACTGATGATTATTTACAACATAAGGACTTGGAATAAATATTGATGGTACTAAAGTAGCTGTTATTTCACTAATTGTTGAAGCTCCTGCTCTTGTAACCATTAAATCAGTTATCTTCATTACCGATGGCATTTCATAAATAAAAGGTACAACTTTAACATTATCAGGTACTCTTCTTTCTTTTACTTTGTCATAATAACTATTACCTGTAACTATTATTACACTATAATTTTTTTACCTCTAAACTTATCAACAAAACTAAATATCTTATCATTGATACTTCTACTTCCAAGTGAACCCATAACTATTAAAACCGAATTTTTTTATCTTTATTTACACCTAGTTTTTCTTTAGTAGTAGGCTTTATTGATAAAGCTTTCTCACTACAAGGATTGCCAGTAAGAATAGCTTTATCTTTAGGAAAATCTTTAATAGTACTTTCAAAAGATACCCCTACTTTATCAGTATATCTTGCTAAAAACTTATTAGCTAGTCCGACAACACTATTTTGTTCATGGATAAATGTCTTTTTACCTAATTTCTTAGCAGCATATATAACAGGAGCGGTTACATAACCTCCACATCCTATTACAATATCTGGATCAAAATCCTTAATTATTATTTTAGCCTTTTTAATAGCGGTAATAAAACATGTAACTGTCTTAATATTTTCTAATGTTATCTTTCTTTTTTTAATCCTTTTTACTTCTAAGGCTTCATATTTGTAACCTAAACTTGGTATTAAATCTTTTTTTCCATTCTATCAGTAGTTCCTATATATAATATTTCACTATCTGGTTCTTTTTTTCTTTTTAATTTTATTTATTATTGCTAAAGCAGGATATATATGTCCTCCTGTTCCCCCTGCAGATATTATAACTCTCACTATATCACTCTCCTAATACATTATATCAAAATTATTTAAAAAAAGATATACTTTTTTTCTTCTATTTCAAGATAAGTCTTTGTCTTATCTTGTTATATACAGCCTAAATAGTCTGTATATGAATAATTATAAGATATCATATTCGAGAGTGAAATACTTTCTAACTCATATATTTTCCCATTTAAAAGAAGATACTCTCGTACCTTCCATATATAGTATATAGTCAATATATAACAATCTATAGTTTATCATAATGAGTCCACATTCTTAAAACGAATATCTCTTTATTATTTTTCATCTACCATATAAACCAATCTATGTTGGTAACTTATTCTTCTGGAAAAACATCCACTTAAATTACCTTTCAATTTTTCGTATGGTGGTGGTACTTGATATGGATTGATTAGCATTAAGTCAAGTAGTTCTTTAGTTTTTATTCTCAAGACCAGCTTGTTTCAATAATTTTTTTATCTTTTTTTCAGCTAATTTAGAAAAAAATTATTTTTATATTCTACCATTCTTCACCTTTTTTTGGTAAACTTTGCATTTACTCTTATCCTCTTTTTTTGCCTCATTGATAGTTTCAACAAATCCAGGTATGGAATTTAAATAAATTGTTTCCTCTATGTCCCTCCAATCGCTTTCCGATATAAGTACTGCATTTTTCACCTTTATTATTAATAATATTGACTGGATTAAATCCTTTGTTTACATCAGATACCAATTGAAATAGACTTTGTCTTGCATTAGTTATGTTAATAGTAGTCATTCTCTCACCTCATTTACATTATAACGTACTTTTTAACGTACGTCAAGTCTTTTACTTTATTATATGCATTTTTTAACAATATATACTTAAAATGGCATCATTCTTCTAAAGAATTAATTTTATTTATATTTGTATATTTAATAGTTACTATTTCTTTTATTTAAATTGTTATTATCTATTTTTAAATAATTCAGTATAATCGAGTGTTATAGTATTATTTGATTCATCTATACTTATTGTTATATTATTAGTGTTATTACTATTTAATATTATATCTGATACTTTTTATATTATAATTATTATTATCTTTAGTACTTAATTTAATATATTCTTTTTATATTACTTATGTCTAAATAACGATAATCTATATAATTATATATATCTTCTACTGAAGTTAGTATATAATTACCATTAGTATCTAAGATATAATATTTATTACCCATTTTATAAAAAGTAATCATATTTATTATCTATAACCTTATTGATACTCATATTATTACCTAGTCTTTTACCATAATATTTATATTTATTATTATCAATATTAATATCTATATTATATTCATAGTTATCAGTAATTTCATTAATAAAAGATTTAGTAGCGGTTACTTTAGGTACATCATTATATCCACTTAATATTCTAGTAAATACTATTATAGCAAGAAAGAAAGATACCATAAAATAATAATTCTAATTTTTGCTCTTTCTCTCTTATCTTTTTAATTTTTTTCCTTTTAAAGTTAATTTCTTTTTCTTCTTTCATTCAAATACCGCATTTATATAATCTTTTTTTTAATTCCATTAATAAAATCTTTTTACTAGGCATCTTTTTTTACCTTCTAGTTTAATATCTATAAGTCTTATTACATAATCGTTAGTAGCTACAAATATACCATCACTATTAATATTAATAATGGTACCTGGTTTTTTTCCTTAGATAAAATATCCGTTTTTTTATAGATTTATATATTTTTATTCTCTTATTATTTAGTATGCCATAAGCACCGGGTATACTAGATAAGCCTCTTATTTTATTATGAATATTAACTGAAGTATCATTAAAATTAATTTTTTCTTCTTCTTTAGTTATATTATAGCCAAATGTTACTTCATCTTCATTTTGTTTTATTCTATTGTTAGTTCCCTCTATTACACTTGGAAGTGTATCTATAAGTAAATCTCTACCTAATAATGATAGTTTTGAATATAACTCATCTAAAGTCATATCATCTGGTATATCAACTTTTCTTTGACTAATGATATCGCCAGCATCCATTTTTTGAGCCATATACATTATAGTTACTCCGGCCTCTTTATCACCATTCATAATAGCATGGTGGATAGGAGCTCCTCCTCTTAATTTTGGTAGAAGTGAACCATGGACATTAATACAGCCATATTTTGGATAATCTAATATTTCAGTTGGTATTATTTGGCCATAAGCTGCAGTTATTATAATATCAGGTTTTTGATCGAGTACTTTTTGATATTCCTCTCTAATTTTTAAAGGTTGATATACCTCAATTCCATTTGCTAAAGCTAGTTCTTTACATGGAGAATAAATAGTATTTCCTTTACGATCTTTCTCTCTATCTGGTTGTGATACAACCATTACTACATTTACTTTTTCTATTAAAGAGGCTAATATTGGTACTGCAAAATCAGGAGTACCCATAAATACTGCTCTTACATTTTTTTCATTTTATCACCATCTCTCATTGTAATTATTATATCATGTTTTTTTGTTTTTTTAAAAAGAAGAGATTAATTTATTCTCTTCTTTACTAATTTATATACATCTTCATGAATATCTTCTACTGTTCTCATCTCATTATTTAAAGAACATTCAATAAAGGCCCAATTATATTTTTTTGCTATATCAATTGATGTATCAGATACCTTTTTTTCATAAAATTATAATCACTTTCGTGAATATCATTTTGAATACCATCATTACTTTTTCTTTTTTTCTTTAATGATTGGGCTACTTCAAATGGAGCATGTAAGAAAATTACTAAGTCGGGTTCTGGAATACCTAATTTATGATATTCATAATCAAATACATAGTCAATAAAGGCGTCTCTCTCTTTAATATCTTTAATCACTGAAGATTGGTATATTAATGAAGAAGTAGTATATCTATCTAATAATATTATATTACCTTTTTTTCATATTCACTCTTAAGACCTGTTATCCAAGTAATAGCTCTATCTTGAGCATATAAACTATTTACAAAGTATGGTGATAGTTCTGATATCTTACCATAATTTCCTTTTAAATATTCTTCAACTGGCCTACCTTGATATGTACCATAACTAGGAAAATGATGTGTAGTTATAACATTTTCTTTATCTTTAATTAGTCTGTCTATTAGTAATTTATATTGCGTGCTTTTGCCAACACCATCGCAAGAACCTTCAATTACAATTAATTTTCCCATTTTATTTTCTTACTCCTTTTCCTTACATATTTATTTCTAACATATGGTACATCATTATCTAAAAAGTTTCCAATTTCTGTGATATTCCATTCTTCTGGATCAATATATGGAAAGAAAGTATCGGCATAAGCTTCTCTTTTAATTTCTGTTAAATACATTATCTGAACATAAGGAAGTAATTGTTCGTAAATAGTGGCTCCTCCTACTACCATGAACTCTTTATTTGTTTCACTAATATATTCTAATAATGTTTCTAAATCATGAAAAACATCAACATTAGTACAATTTTCTAATGGTTGTTTTGTAAGTACTATTGGATGTCTTCCGATTAGGGCTTTTAGTGGCATACTCTCTAAAGTTTTTCTTCCCATGATAATATTCTTTCCCATAGTCATATCTTTATAAAATTGTAAGTCTTCTCTTATTTTTCCATATTAAACTATTATTATAGCCAAGTTCTCCTGATTCTCCAATTGCTGCTATTAAACTTAAATTATTCATAGTATCCTCCTTATTGAGTTATAGGAAATTGTATCTTTCCCATATGTTTATAATTTTTAATTTTAGCGTGTTTTAAATCTATAGAATTATCAAAGTCGTAGAAGTCATTAATACTAGGATCAAGCCATAATTCTGGTTTTACTGGATTTAAAATAATATCTATTATTCTTAAATCGGCATCACATCTTAAGTATTCATCACTTTTTCTCATCCAAAGTAAGCATCTTCTTTTTCTAAATCTCTTTTTATACTTTCTAATTTACTTGGAGATAATCTAATAAAACTTTTTATATACACTGCCTCTTCTTAATTGTTCTTTTATTCCTTTTAACTGATTAACATAGATATGCGGTTCGTTAATAGAATAAGATATTACTCCTGGTTTTAAGTTAGTAACTTGTGCTATCATTGATAAAAAGGTAGCATATTGTGTTACATTAAATGGTAGTCCTAATGGTACATCACAACTCCTTTGATGAACCTGTAAATTTAAAGTATCTTTATAAACATTCCATTCTGTTGACCATACACAAGATGGTAAAACTGCTGTTCTTAAAAATTCGTTTTGCCATAAACTGTATACCATTCTACGATCGGTAGGTCTATTTTTTATAGTCCAAATAAGATCATCAGTATGGCCATATCTATCTACTATAAAACCATAGGCTGTTCCTATTGTATAGGCGTATTCCTTACCATACCATTTTGCCTCTTTAATGTTCTTGCCTTCAATTAAGCTTTTCGCTGTCATCTCTTTACCATTTTCATCTAATTTAGGTAATAAAGGATTTTGTTTAGCAAGTGGATCTTTTAGTGAAGCACTATAAGGATCAAGTACTGTTACCTCTTTATTTGGATCATAATCTGTAGTAACCGGTTCATATATACGGTAAATACCATCAGCGTCTACCATCCATTCATCCCAGATATGAACATTTCTTTCTTGAAGCTTGCGAACATCATTCGAAGCCATCTGCCATATCCATAACATTTCTGTTATTGCCTGTCTCGAAAATAGTTGTTTAGTCATAAGTATAGGAAACTCTTTTGTTAAATCAAACTGAAAAGCATACTTATCTATTTTTATCGTATTTACTCCTGTTCTATTTTCTACTTCTTGTCCTTTTTCTAATATTGTCTCTAATAATTTTTAAATATTCTTTATCAAATTCTGTCATTGTATCCTCCCTAGCTTTTTTTGCTTAATTTAATAATATCATACTAAAATTATTAAAGCAAGTTAATTAACTATTAGTTTACAAAAAAAGATTATCTATGTTTTTAATCTAGATAATCTCATATTATTTTTATGCTCACTTTTTTTATATTGGTAGTACCAATATAATCAAGCATATTCATTGATTTATATAATTGTTCATCAACCATATCTAATATAAAGTTAAACCAAGCATTAATTTCTTCATTACAATCATTCTTTATATCAAAATAAATGTTATCAATTCTTTTTAACATAAGTAATTTTTATTAATAAGAATACTCTCTGATATATTTAAAGGACTTAACTTTAATCTAGTTCCATATAATTTATTAATCATTTCTGTAAACTTAATATTATGAAGTATTCTAGCGGTTCTTCCATTGCCATCAGCATAGGGATGTATTCTTAAAAATAGTAAATGAATTAAACTACTAGCAAGAAAAGGATTACTATATATTGATGATGTTCCGCCTTGTTTATATACTCTAATAAAGTCATTCATAAACTTATTAACATCAGTAGCGGATACTCCTCTCCAGAAGATAGTTTCACTACCATCAGGATTAATTTTACTTACTCTAGCCTCATCATTACGATAACTATAGCTAGGAGCAAGTTCACCTTCAGTAATAAAATTATGTACTGTATGTATTCTTTTTATGATTTATATTTAATGTATCAAAAAATATTTGTTTATCAGATATTTTTGTCTTCATCATTTCTAATATTTTCTATTTTTTGATTAGATACAAGTTCAATATATAATAAATATATCCAATAATTTATAATATATTCTTCATCATATTTTTGATAATTCTATCATATAATTATCAAACTCTTTATTAGTATCTTCTAAATGTTCTAGAACTTTAGGTAATAATTTTTATTCTCTTAACATATTCCTCTAATGGAAAATATTCTATAAAATCATTATTCATACCATCTATAATTGGCATACTATCACCTTCTTAATATCTTTTCTCTAACTCGTTCTTTTTCTCTATCTACCTTTTCATATTCTTTGTAGTCAATAGGTAGTCCATAAGTAAGTCTTTCTTGTAATGTGAATATTTTCTTTGTATTCTTTACTATTTTTTTGTTTTTATCACTATAAAATGGCAAATTCTTCCATATCAATTCATTACCTATCATACTAAAAATATATTTCACTAGGACAAGATACTATATCACATACTTTAATATAACCTTTTAATGAACTTTTAAGTTCTAAATGGTTTAAATAGTCTAAAATATTTACATCAATAAAAGCAACTCTTCCTATAATACTCTTTACTGTTCTAGCAGATTCAATATATGCTTCTCTTTCACAAGGATTGTATTCATAAGTTCTATTATACAAATTAGTTACCATTCTCTTATACTCCTCAGTTTCATTTCCTTCACTAGGAGGATTTCCTAATGTTTTGCCATAAAACATTAAAGTACCTAATATTCCACTATTTTGTGCTTTATATATTTGTCTAACATGCTGAAGTTCATGAAACATTATTAAAAGTAACTGTATATTATAATAGAAATATATTTGATTATCTTTAAGAGATAACTTTTTCTATCTCTTCTTTTTAATCCCTCTATTACCATATCCATATTAATAACTATTTGTCTTCTACTACCTGAATAAAAAGCATCTACATTACCATTATTCTCAATTAAAATATTTTTTAAATATTTAGTTATTCCATAATAATTATTAACAAAGATTTGATATATTATCATTAAATCTTTACTATCAAATATCTTCTTATTAACTGATCTATCATATAACATTCTTAATATTTCTTCTTTCATATAACTTCCCCCATTGATGCTATGTATTATAGCACATCTAAAGAAAAAAAGCAAATTATTGTTTGCTTTTTAATTAGTTAATTCTTTAACATGAATATCACTATTCATATTCTTAACTATCTTAGAATATTTATCATATAATCTTTCATAATCATCTAAATATGTTTTTAATATCAGGATTAGAAAAAAAGGTATTACTTTATAATCTTTGTTATTTTTTTGAATAAGTATATATTAAATCATTATCAAGATTACTTAATTTAATACTAATATTATTATCTTTATCAATATGTTTAGTAATCTTAACCATCGACATTAATCCAATAGTGGTATTATTATCATAATTGGTTTCTTGTGCTGATAAAAAATTACCTAAAGAATATATAACTAAAGTATCATCAATATAAGTAACAGGCATTATAACATGAGGATGAGTACCTATAATAATATTAACTCCTAAAGAAGCTAAATAATTAGCCATATCTACTTGATAATCAGTAGGTATATGGGTATATTCTACTCCCCAATGCATCGCTACAATTAAGATATCTACTTTATTTCTTACCCTTTCAATATCTTCTTTAACTATCTCTTTATATTCTTGATATTTAGTATCAGTACTAGGATTAGTTCCATTACAAGGCCATATATTAACTAAATAATCTTTTCCACTAGGTACCTTAATACCATTAGTACCATAAGTATAATTAAGCATTGTATAAGTAATATTATTTTTCTCTTTAATATTTACCTTATTTCTCTCTTCTTCATTCAAATAAGAACCTGCACTTAAAACCGAAGTTTTATCATTCCAATAATTAATAGAATTTAATACTGCTTTTTCTCCCCTATCAAGTGTATGATTAGTAGCTAAACTGACTAAATTAAAGCCGGCATCAATCATAGCATCTCCTACTTCATATGGTGAATTAAAAGCTGGATAACTAGATAAACCTATCTCTGTACCTCCTAAGATAGTTTCTTGATTATAATAAGCAAGTTCATAATCATCAACAATATCTTTAATATAAGTAAGTGCAGGTTTAAAATCATAACCATCTTCTGTTTTCATAGCCTTATATAATCTATCATGTACTAACATATCTCCTACCATAAGTAGATTAAGACTATATTCTTTATCTTTATTTTCTATTACTTTATCATCATTTATTACTTCTCTAGTAAGCTGTTTATTATATCCTACATATACACCAGTACCTATAAATAATAATATAATAATATATATTATAATTTTCTTTCCTTTTTACTCTTCTTTTTTTCTTCTCATTATATACCTCATATCTCTACTGAAAGATTTTTCACTTTTTAGTAAAATCTTTCACTACAACCATATTGTTTAAAAGGAAGACCTAAGGCTTCCTTTTACCTTTAAAGACTCTAGGCTTTAAAGGATACTATCTTTTCTTAATTTTCTTCTTACCAGAAGTATACTCTATATTTCTAGTACTCTCTCTATTAAAAGTAATATCGCCAGTATAAGTATCAACTTTAACTAACTTAACACGAATAGAATCTCCTACTAAAACTCTTTCATTAGAATTAATACCATATAAACCAAAACCATCTTTATCTAAATTATATTCATACTTGCTAATAAATACCTTACCTTCAACCATATTAGGAAGTAATACCTTAATATATTCATTACTAACTTCCGATACCAAAGCATCATAATTATAACCAATATAATTCTTCATATATTCAGAAGCTCTAATTCTAGATAATTCTTTTTCTACATTATCTGCTCTCTTTTCAGCAGAAGTTGATAACTCCGCTAACTTAGGTAAAAGAATATTCCATTTATTTCTAGTATAATCATTACCATACTTAATAGCATCTAAAAAAATATCTTTTTGATTAATAAAATCAGGTAATCTTCTAATAGGAGAAGTAAAAGTAGCATATGCAGATAATCCTAAAGCAAAATGACCAATATTATAAGAAGCATATTTAGCTCTTGACTGACTACGAATAGCAACACTATCTAGTACTACTCTCTCAGCACTATTCTTATAAGTAAGAATACTCTTCTTAATATCATCTCTTGTATAATTCTTATGATTATCTACTTTATAACCTCTTTTTTTCTTAAAAGACCATTCCATCTATTTAACCTCTCATTACTAGGATTATCATGGTTACGGGCTATAAATGGTAAATTATTTTTTTAATAAAATAATCCGTCATAACTAGATTATTCAAAATCATAAGAAACTCTATTAATTCTCCAGCCTTACCATGATCTTGAGCCTTAACATTTATTACTTGATTATTCTCAAATATAAAAGCAATCTCCGTACTAGTAAACTCTAAAAAACCATTATCTAACATATAATCCTTAACTTTCATAGCGGTATTATATAACTCCTCAATCATATCAGTATGTTCAAGATAACCTTTTTCTATAATATGATCATTAAGAAGTTTATTAACTTTACCATAAGACATTTTCTTTTTATTATTTACTATACTAGGAACTATTTTATATGATAGTACTTTACCATCATTATTTATTTTAATTTGACTAGTAATACCAAGCCTATCTTCACCCTCGATAAGTGCCGCTATTCCATTAGAAATAACTTGATGTAACATTGGACTTACACTTCCTGGAGGATATACTGATATACTTCTTTTTAAAGTTTCATCCCAAATAGAACCTCTCTCTATAACATAATTAGAAGGAATAGCAATAGAAACATAAATATTATTACCCTTTTTTCCTACCGCATCATCAAAATCTTTAGTCTCTTCACCATCAATAGTAACTAGAGGTACCTCCCTTAAATCTTTAATCCCATTTCTTTTTAAAGCATCAATTTCATTATTCGTAAGTTCATTAGGTACTTCTTTAAGTTCTTCCATATATTCGTCATTAAAACTTATTGGAAAATCATTCAAAACAAGAATTTCCTTTTCCCTTGTTTTTAAATCGTCTTTATGGCCAAGAACTTCTTTTACCTCAAGTGTCTTACCATCTATTAATACTTTAGTACCAATAGGATAAATATCATTAAGAATAATTGGTTCATGATCATCAGTAACTACTTGGTAATGTTTTCCTTCTTTAATAACCTCACCAATAAAATTATGATATTCCCTCTTAAGAATCTTAACCACTTTAGCATTAACTCCTGAAATATCCACTAGTACAATATCATGATTTTCTAATACTTTATGATCTTTATATACTACATCTAATTCTGTTTTATCATCAAATACCACTATAGGTCCTTTCCTCTTAGTAACCTTAATTTTACCTTTCTTTAAAGTAGTATTACTAAGTAAAGTGTACCTACCTTTCTTATCACGATAAATTATACCATCTTCTTCTAACTTTTTAATAGCTTCATTAAATCTATCAATATCTTCTACTAGTAGTTCTTTTTGCTATTTCTTCCAACCTTAATATTTTTATTCTTTTTTTCATGTTAAGTAATGTTATTATGTTGCTTTCCATTCAAAACCTCTCCTAATTATTTATTATGCTTTTTATTTGTTTTATTTACCTTTTCTTTCTCATCGTATATTTCAAAATCAATTTCTGACTTATCTTTATCAGCTCTTACTACCTTTATTGTTACTTTATCACCAAAGGCATATTTTTTCTTTGTTTTCTTTCCAATTAAAGCCATCATATCACTATCATATATATAATAATCACCTTTTATCGTTTCAAGTTTTATTAAGCCTTCAACTGTATTATCAAGTTCTACAAAAAGACCAAATTCTTGAACACCAGATATTATTCCTTCATATACTTCTCCTATATGATCAGCCATATATTCAGCCTTCTTCATCTTATCGACATCTCTCTCACAATTTTGAGCTTCTTGTTCCCTAATAGAACAATGTTCACTCTCTACTGGAAGTTCTTCTTTTCTTTCACTTATTATCTTATCACTATAATTATAGTTATAATCTTTTAATAATCTATGTAAAATTAAATCAGGATATCTTCTTATTGGTGAAGTAAAATGACTATAACACTTACTACCTAAACCAAAATGTCCTATATTAACATCAGAGTATACAGCCTTAGCTTGACTACGAATAGCCATATCATGTAATACTCTAACTTCTGGTACATTTTCTAGTTGCTTTAAAATATGCTGAAGATCTTTAGGAGACTCTATCTTACTCTTACCATTTACTACATAGCCATGAAGTGATAAAAACTTCATAAATTCTCCTAATCTCTTCTCATCAGGCTTATCATGTACCCTATATATACCAGGTAGATTCTTATAATAAATTGAACTAGCTACTGTCTCATTAGCCGCTATCATAAAGTTCTCAATTAACTCTTCACCAGTTTTTTGTACTCTAGCCTCTATCTCTATTGGATGACAAGCATCATCTACTTTAATTTTAGCCTCAGTACTTTCAAACTCAATATAACCTCTACCTATCATTTTCTTTCTAAGTATCTTAGATAATTCTTCCATTAATCTAAGTGTCTTTTCAAATGGCTTATAATCATCACTAGGATTATTATCTTCAAGTAATTTATTTACTTCTTCATAAGTCATTTTCTTTCTACTACGAATAATTGATTTAAATATATCATAATGAGTAATATTACCTTTATTATCAATAACCATCTCACAACTAAAAGCAAATCTATCTTCATTCTCATTTAATGAACAAATACCATTAGATAATTTATGTGGTAACATTGGTACTACTCTATCTACTAAATATACACTAGTACCCCTAAAATAAGCTTCATCATCTAATTTAGTTCCTTCTTTAACATAATATGAAACATCCGCTATATGAACTCCTAATAAATATTTACCATCATCTGTCATAGATAAAGAAATAGCATCATCAATATCTTTAGTATCCGATCCATCAATAGTAAATATTTCTCTATCTCTAATATCTCTTCTACCAGAAGATAGTTCTTTATTTATTTCCTCTTCAGTTAAATAAGAAGGGATACTATCTAATTCTTCTATTACTTCATCAGGAAATGATGGGCTAAAATTATATTCATAAACAAAAAGATAGAATATCAACTCCAACATCATTCTTATGACCAATAATCTTAATAATTTTACCTATTCTTTTACCATCCTTCAAAGGCTCTACAACTACCTTATGTCCTTCTACTGCTCCATTTAAATTATCTCTTGGAATATAAATATTACCACTCTTTTTATCAGGCTTAACAAAATAATCATTATCTATTCTTATAACTTCTCCTACTAAAGGATCATAGTTTCTCTTAATAACCTTAATAATCTTCCCTTCTGGTCTATTCATATCCTTATTTAAATATTCAAATAATACTAAATCTCCATCCATAGCTCCATTTATATTATCTCTACTAACATAAACATCTTTACTATCTTTACCAATATCAATAAAACCAAAACCTTTATCATTAAGTATTAAATTTCCCTTTACTAAATGACTATTCTCTAATAAAAAGATATTTCTTCTTTTTTTATCACTATAATATAAAAATACCATCACTAACTAAACTATCTAAAGTATTCTCTAAACTTTGATATTCTTCTATCGTAGTTAATCCTAACAAATCATTAATTTCCATAATTGTAAGTGAAGTATTTTCTTTTAACTTTTCTATTACTATCTCTTTCATACTAACCTCCTCTTAATATTCAAAAAGACTTAAAATTATATTTTAAGTCTTATAATGATATTATTAAACATAATATAAAGAAAGTAAAACCTAAAACATAAGTTAATCTTGTAACAAATAGTTCAAATCCTCTTTCTTTCCTATTTGCAAACAAATCAGAAGTTCCACCCTGAATTATTTGTGAAGCAGATTCTGCTTTACCACTTTGTAGTAAAACTACTGCAATTAATAATATTGATACGACAATAGCAGCCATTTCCATAGTAATCATCCTTTCACATTATTTATTATAACAAATATCTCTATCTTTGTAAATATTTTTTTAATACTGAATACCCCAAATAACTAATTCTTTAGCCTCTTTACCACAGACAATACATTTATCATCTATCTTCTCTTCATTAAATGGAATACATCTACTCTTACAACCCCTAATTTCTTTAATTTTAGCCTCACATTCAGGATCTCCACACCACATAGCTTTTATAAATCCTGGACGATTATTAATAATATCCTTAAAGTCTTCAATATCAGTACAAGTATAAGTCATCTCTTCTCTTCTTCTAAGAGCCCTATCATACATATCTCTTTGAATATCCTCAAGTAATAACTTAACATCGTGAATAATATCTGTATTAGTAAATACTTCTCTTTTTTCTCTAGTATCTCTTCTTACTAAAGTAATCATATTATTCTCTAAATCTCTCTTACCAATCTCTATTCTAACAGGAATACCAAGTACTTCAGCTTCTGCAAACTTATATCCAGGAGTCTTATCACTATTATCAATATAAGCAGATATTCCTTCTTTCTTTAACTTATCTAAATAATCATTAGCTAAACTCATTACTTCTAAATCATTACCTATTGGTATAATAACTACCTTATTAGGAGCAATTTTAGGAGGTAATACTAATCCATAATCATCAGAATGAACCATTATAAGAGCTCCTATCATCCTAGTAGTAGCACCCCATGAAGTTTGATAAGGATATTCAAGCTTATTTTCTCTATTAGTAAACTTAATATCATATGCTTTAGAAAACTTCTGTCCAAAATAATGACTAGTAGCGGACTGCAGTGCAACACCATTATACATAAGTGCTTCTACTGTATAAGTATATTCAGCCCCAGCAAACTTCTCCTTTTCCGTCTTTCTTCCAACAATACTAGGAATAGCTAAATAATCATGAAAAAAGTTATTATATATATTAAGCATATTTAAAGTTTCAGCTTCAGCTTCTTCTCTAGTTTCATGAATAGTATGACCTTCTTGCCATAAAAACTCACGACTTCTTAAGAAAGGCCTTGTTTCTTTTTCCCATCTTAAAACATTACACCATTGATTATATAATTTAGGTAAATCACGATAAGAACTAACTACCGTTCTATAATAATCAGAAAATAAAGTCTCTGATGTTGGTCTTATACATAAACGTTCATCTAATTCTTTGCTACCACCTTTAGTAACCCAAGCTACTTCAGGAGCAAATCCCTCTACTAATTCTCCTTCTTTTTTAAGTAAATTTTCTGGTATTAGTAATGGCATATATACATTTACATGTCCTGTTTCCTTAAACTTACTATCTAGTTCTTTCTGAATATTCTCCCAAATAGCATAACCATTAGGCTCAAATACAGTACAACCTTTAGTATTAGAATAAGCAGCCAAATGAGCCGCTGTTACAACATCAGTATACCATTTAGCAAAATCAACATCTCTACTTGTGATTTTATTATTTTGTTTATTATTCATATTTACACCTCATCATTAATAATTTTATCATAAAATAAATAAAATTACTACTATTTTTATACCAATTTACTTTTTAATATTTATCTATTAATATCTAATACCCTAACTAATTTATGGCCTCTATTAGGAGTATGAATATAAGACTTTTCTACTATTCCCTCATATCCTTGTTTACAAGACCAACTACCATCACTATTCTGTCTCCAGAAATGATAATCAGGTGGATATATAGAACTAGCATTATTATTAAAACTATCTTGATATAAAGCAATCTTATATAGATGATTATTATCTAATACTTTTCTATAATCTATCTTAAGAATATCTAAGTCTCCATATAAAGCCTCTAGTAATTTATTAGCAGTACTAATATCATTAATACCACAAAATACTCCTGGATCAATATCAAAAACAATACCAGTTGTCTTATAAAAAGCCTTACTAAAATATTTAGGTATTTTTTTAATCTTAATGCATAGCAGTAGCAGTTACAATCACTATTCTTCATATAATAATTATAATCCTTATCAAACGATGGTATATTACTTTGTTTATGTAATTTTTTTCTTAAGTACTTAATATATAATTCTAAAAAGTTCATTATATGTAAGTTTATTATTAATAACTTCATCCTTAATATCCATAATTACCTCCCTATCGTAAGTTTCTTTACTAGCCTATAACCCATTATACAATTAGGTTCATCTCTCTTAATAATATTACCACCCTGACCATCTTTACAAGACCATAAACCATTACTATTCTGTCTCCAAAAATGAAAGTCAGGCATTTCACCTCTATCATAAAACATCTCTTGATAAAGGGCTACTTGATAAGTATCTTTCATACTACAATTACTATAATTTATTTTTAATATATCTAAATCACTATATAAAGCTTCTAGTAATTTTCCTTTTGTAGTAATATCATAATTATGACTAAAACATCCTGGAAAATAACTAAAGCCTTCTGCTTCACTTCTATTAAAAGATTTTTCAAAATAGTCTGGCATATCAAATCTAAAAGCATAAGCATAACAATTACTATTCTTATTTAAACTATAATATACCCTATCCTTTCGATAACTAGGAAGACTATTCATCTCTTTTCTTCTTAATATTAAATATTCAATATATAAATTAAGTAATTCATAGTAAGATAACCTATTATTTAATATTTCCCTTCTAATATATTCTATATCTTTCACCATATTCCCCCTCTAAAGTAGTTAATACTATAACATATTATACCTAAAAAAGCAAGTAAAAACTAGAAAGAGTAATCTTTCTAGCTATTTCTAATTTTTTTCAATATATTTATTAACTTTTTGAAGACCATGTTGGATCTTCAGCATATTTAGGATTCATCTCATCAGCAGTCATTAAGCCATAGTCAACATAATTTTTCTTTATATTAGCAATAAAGCCATAAATACCATCTTCTAATGTATCATAAGCTTGATATTCACCACAACCATAACCTTTTTGACCACCAACATTATTACATGTCTTTGCTAGATAAGAACAATTCCAAGTACATCCTGTCTCATGCATAGCAATAGCTACTGCTAGATAAGGATCTACTCCAAGTTCAATACTATATTTAGCAAAAAACTCTCCCTTATCAGTTAAATCTGAAGATAAGATATTATTTAACTTACTAATTAATTCTTCCATAGTTAAATTATCATATACTTCTTCTCTAACTTCTTCTACTTCTTTAACTTCTTCTTGAAGAGGAACATCAACTACCTCTTCTTTATAAATAGCTGGATTATATAATTTATCAGCCAATACTATTTCATCTTTCTTATCAATTTCACTATAGTAAAATATACATGATGCAAATCCTAAAGTTAATATTGAAGCCATTCCTGCTCTTATGAGCCCACTTGGTTTCATTTTTTCACTTCTTTCCGCCTTTTTGAAAAAGACGTTCTCTATTATAGCAAATTTCTATCTATTTGTCAAATTGCAAGATAAGCCTTTGTCTTATCTTGTTATGAATAGCCTATAGTCTATTCATAAACAATTATAAGATATCATATTCACAGTGAATACTTTCTAACTACACTTTTTCCCATTAAAAGAAGATACTCTCGTACCTTCTTACACAGTTAACTGATAAGGATCACTACTTGTACCTGTACCATCATTTATAGCGGCTAAATTAGATAAATATAATGTTGGAAAAATATCAGATAAAGTAGATGGTATCGCTTCACTTATATCATTATCAAATACATCTACATTACCACCTTCAGTTAAAGCATTTATTAATAAATAGCCACTTATATCAGCATCAACATTACTAGCATAATTAATAAAGTATGCCAATTTTTTACTTCCTGTTGCCATATAAAACATCCAATTATTATTCTTGCACTCACTCTTACTATAATTTACCAATAGAGCATTACATAAATTGAGATTTGTAGCATACCCATAATCACTTACATTTGGCAAAACCAATATATGTCTTAAATGTATTTTTTTAACTTCATTTTTCATATTCTGCATTAACATACTTTTTGATTAGTAGGCCCTATATTCCAATCCTGATCCGCAATTACATTTTTTGTAAAATTATCTTTTTAATCCACTCGATGTGAAATCGCATGTTGTAGTAACATTGTTTTTGCCCTGAATAACAATTACCACTTCCTGAATTATAATACAAACTACCTCCAACAGTTTCTGATTCATAACCTGGATTTAGTAATTTCATCAACTTTGCAGTTCCCCAAGTAGAATCTTTTTTCTTATTATCCCATGAGTATGCTCCAATTGATTCATTTCTCATTATCTTTACCTTA
Source organism: Bacilli bacterium (assembly GCA_022009835.1). Taxonomy (GTDB): domain Bacteria; phylum Bacillota_I; class Bacilli_A; order RF39; family UBA660; genus CAG-302. The sequence continues at coordinate 941,163 of CP091726.1, forward strand.
CCATCGAATACTCCTATTATTCTCCATAGTTCACATGTACTAGATGATTGATTACTATAATCAGAACAATTGAAATATATATAATTATTAGGATTTGCTCCGTAATATCTTATATTACCTGCATCTATGCCAGTAGACATACTACCTTTTCTATCATTCATAAGTCCTACTGATGTAGCATAGTTATAAGTAATGCTATTATTTATCACTGTTGTCTTTACAGCATTAGTATATAATTTGGTTATAGTTTCAACTGCAGTATTTCTAAAGATTAACTCTGTATTAGGGATCAATGTCATATCATTTGAAGTCTTATTAGATATTACTCCTAGTGTTATTGTAACACTACTCGAAGAATTATTAATAATTTGGACATACACTTTCTTACTACCATTACTACTAATTGTACCAGTTGAATTACTACTATCAGAATTAGATAGTTTTATTCCTATCTCTACTTCATCAGATGGTGAAGTATACCATACTGAATAACCTACTGTATTAGTACTAGTATTATTAATAGTAACTGGTACTATCTTCTTTTCACCAGCAGTCACCACTACTTCCATTGTTTCAATAGTCTCTTCTTCACTAGTTAAATTAGCGCTCATACATATTGGATTATCTATTTCAGCAGATGCTGTAAACATCGCATAAGTAGACTTAGTTGCTAATCCTACTAAACCTCCTACGATAATGGCTATCAGATATAATGTTCTAACTTTTACTTTCCTCATAACTCTACTCCTTTTTTTCATACAAAAAAACTATGAAACACTAGTAATTAATACTAGTTATCTCATAGTTTTTATATATTTTATCTATAACTCTTTTTATTTATAAGGCTAGAAACAACCCCCCATTTTTATAATTTTTGACTTAATCTTATATTCATGAAGGGTTCCTCCTCTCTTTACCTTACAAGTTAAGTTTACCATAAAATAGTATTATTTTTCAATATCTATATTGATATTTTTTTATAAAATATAATATAATGTATATGGAAAGAGAAATTACTCATAATAAAAATGAGTAACGCCTTATTATCAAAAGGTGTTCTCTCCATGTGTAATATGGAGCACCCCCTGAGGGTGCTCTTTTTTATTTCCTATGGTTACAACTACTTATAAAAAATAGTGTAACTAAAGTTATCCAAGCAAATACTAGGACAAGCTCCATTAGCCAAAACCTCCTTTATAGTAAGTTTTTCTAACATAAGATCACCCCTTCCTTAATTTTACTTAAAAAAGGAGAGAACAGCCCTTTCGGCGTTACCGTACATCATTATATATTAATATTATTACATAGTCAATGTTTTTTTGACTATTTTTTTATCATCTTTATAATCCTTTTATTTTATAAGTATTTGTAAAGAAATTGCTACACGAACAAGCGATTGTTTATAATTAAAGAGTATAATAAAAACTATGAAATATTAATTATCTCATAGTTATCTATATATTAAATAAAATTAAACTACTCTTCTAACATCAATAACTGGCATAATATCTATATTAGTTACTACTATACCAACATCAGAATTAAGTGCATGAACTAATTTACCATTACCTATATATAAAGCAGCATGACAAACTATTCCATTATATCCCGATACAACAATATCACCAGGCATAATATCATTTATATCAACATGTATACCAGCATAAGCTTGTTCTGAAGCACTTCTTGGTAAATATACACCATAATTTGCAAATACAAGTTTTGTAAAACCTGAACAATCAGTACCATTAGTTAATGAATTACCTCCATAAACATAAGGACCTCCAACAAAATTTAAAGCATAATTAACAACTTGATTAGATATTATTTCATTATATGGAGTACTTTCTTCTTGTGCCGCTAGATTAATACTATATACTTCATTATTTGAAATAACTTCTAAGTCTTTTGTGTTAACATCTATCTTTTCTATTTCATTTTCTTCTTGTTTATTCATATTAAGTGGAACCACTGTTACTATATGATCATTAGATAAAGCAAGCATATCCATGGTAATATCTTCTTTATTCTTTATCACTGTAGTAGATAACAGTTTACTTTCCAAAACAATTTCTTGTTCGCTCCCCTTTATATTGCAATCGTAAAATGCAAAACATAGAACTCCAAGTAATAGAGTCAGTGCTGCAATTTCCATTCTATAGTTTTTCACTTCTACACCTCTTATTTTTTTAGCGGACATCAACTATCTTAACACAAATGGAAATCTTTGTCAAATACAAAATTATAAACCCTTATAAAATAAGGGTTTAAACATTATTTAGAATTATTATAAATTATCAAATTATGTTGTGCTCTAGTACAAGCTACATAATATAAATACTTATCTTTTTCTTCATATTTATTATTAATATCAGTATATAAAATAACTGAATCAAACTCTAATCCTTTAGCTACATAAGAAGGAACAATTACTAAATCTCTCTTAATATGACCTCCTCCATCTATTAAAGTAATATCCATATTATCTTTTAAGCATATCATATACATAATTAGCTTCCTTATCATTCTTAGTAATAATAGCAATACTCTTAGATATACCCTTTAAATTATTAATATCAGTTAAGAAATCATTCTTATTTACATTATTTCTAAATATAATATCATTAGCTTTATCATTTCTAATAGCGGTAATATGATTTAAGCCTAATATCTTATTAGTATAATCAATTATCTTATAAGTAGAACGATATGTTTTAGTAAGTGTTATATATTTAGAACTATCAAATATATTAGTTAATTCTTCTAAAGAATCATATTTATAATAAGGATTAATAGTTTGATTAGTATCTCCTAGTATCGTATAATTACTTGTTTTAAAAGTCTTCTTAATAATTAAATATTGAAGTTTATTATAATCTTGAGCTTCATCAATAACAATCTCTTTAATAACATGATTAGTATTAAATCCTACTAGTAAACTCTTAATATATAAGAATATACAAGCATCTTCATAATATAGATACTTATCATTTAACTTATCCTTATACTTAGCATAACTACTTTGAAAGAAATCATTAACAATATATTTTTAAATCAAGTTTAGTATTAAGTAATTCTTTTAATCTCTTTTCAATAGAACTAGCATTCTTTATACTACCATCATAATTATTACTAGCAATTCTTTTAGCCATTTCTTTTTATTCTCTCAAATAAAAGGAAATCTATTATACTTATAATTAAGCATATTATTAAGTTCATCTATATCAATCTCAATAAAGTTATCAAATTCTAGTTCTTTAGTAAATTTAATATTATTAAGTAAGTTATTAATATAATTATCAATATCTTTAATTATCTCATCAGATTGTTTATATTTAATCATATCAAAATTATCAACATTACCCTTATAATACCTAGATATAAAAATCAGTAAAGTTCTCAATATCTTTATACTCATTAATATTCTGACATAATAAGTCGTAGAAGGTCATATCATAAGTATTATCTTCTCCAAGTTCAGGTAAGACATTAGAAATATATTCTGAGAACACCTTATTAGGAGTAAATACTACTACATTACTTGAGGTTAAATTAGGTATTCTATATAGTAGAAAAGCTATTCTATGTAAAGCAACACTAGTTTTACCAGAACCCGCGATACCTTCCACTATTAAGTTCTTATCTTCAGTATTTCTAATAACTTTATTCTGTTCTTCTTGAATAGTATTAACAATATTTTTCATCTTATCTGAAGATTCTTCCGCTAATACTTCTTGTAATAAACTATCACTAATATTTAAATCATTATCAAAAAAATATGTTTTTAACTCAGCATCTTCTATTATATATTGTCTCTTTCTTGTTATATCTCCTCTTATTATACCAGATGGAGCCTTATAATAAGCAGGACCTGTTTCAAAATCATAGAACATACTACATATTGGACTTCTCCAATCATGTACATAGTAATCGAGTTTATCTTCAACATGAGTTATACCAATATAAATATCTTCTTCATTATCATCTTCTTTAAATCTAATAGAACCAAAAATATGGTTTATTTTGTACTCTAAATAGTCTCTGAAGATAATTGCCTTTACTTTGCATTATTGTTACTTGTAAATCAGATTCAGCCATCATACTACGCATTTCATTAGGATCCATCTCAGTATGAGTATCCCATATCAATTTCTTAAACTCTAGTACTTTACTATCATCATCATATAACTCTTGACCTAACTTAGATATCTTCTTTCTAATCAAACTAACAGTCTTATTTAGATAATTTCTCTCTCTTTCCCATTCTTCTCTTTCAATCTTCATAATCTAACCTCCTTCTATCAACGACAAAAAACTACAATTATATATGTAGTTTTCCCTAAAGATGAATAATTAACTTAAGCAAATGTCTATCTAATTGTATTACTTTTTAATTATCTTGTCAATATTTTTTAAAGAAAAAGTCTAAAGTCTTTTTCTATCATATATAGCCTATTCTAGTCTATATATGAACTATTATAAGATATCATATTCACAGTGAATACTTTCTAACTACTACTTTTCGCTATTTAAAAGAAGATACTCTCGTACCTTCTTAAACAGATAACTGATATGGATCTGAACTTGTACCAGTTCCTAACTTGATGCTTAGTTCAGGTATCAAAGAAAGGACCGGTGTAATTAAAAACGGATCTGATACACCCCAACCAGTAGGATTGGAAGAAAATACATAACCATCATAATCAATACACCACACATCTCCAACATCACTAGATTGCGGCGTTACCAGCGAACCTTTGCCAGTACCATTATTAGTAACTATATTAAACATCCAGTTATTTGCTGTACATGTCGCATCCTTATAAGAATTTAATTGTTTTTGACACAAACTTAAATCTGCTGCATATCCATAATCACTTGGATAAGGTATCGCTATCTTTCCTGTCCAGGTAGTTGCATTACCTGAATTTACTGCTCCACTTACTCTTTCTTTATCATACATTGCATCTACATATATACTTGATGTGTTATGTCCTCTTGTATAATATGTTGTCTCTGTTATTATATTTCTTGTAATATCATTTTTTAATCCTGTATTCGTGAAATCATAAGTAGAGTTACCTGTATATTTTAAACTATTATAATAATAATTATTTAATATTTTTCTGTAATGACGATTTACTATAATCATTTTGACCATTACTAAGACTACCAACAATAAACTGCATAACAATATTTTCGTCATAATTATCATAAATAAGTGGTGACGTTAAAAACGCCTCATTACCACCATTGTCATTTGCAATAGACTGAAGATATGTATCTTCATTGTCATTATCATAAGACATAATTCCTATATTCTCATTTCTCATTATTTTTTTACTTTACCATCAAACACTCCTATTATCCTCCATAGTTCACATGTACTTGAAGATTGATTACTATAATCAGAACAATTAAAGTATACATAATTATTTGGACTTGCTCCATAATATCTTATATTGTCTCCTACATCTTTCATAAGATTATTTGTAGTATCATATTGATAAGTTATGCTATTATTAGTTATTGCTGTTTTATTACTATTGTTATATAAGTTAGTAATCATTTGAGCTACAGATACTGAACCACCAATAGTTATTTTTCCTAAAGCAAATCCATCGCTTGATATTATTTTGAATGTATGTTCTCCTTCACTTAATGTTTTTAGATAAGACTCTTTAAAGGTAACAATTGTAGATCCTTCTGTTAATGTATAGTTAGAACTATCTATAGTTACTCCATCTACCCTTACTTCTTTAAATTTACTAAAAGGTGCACTTGATCTAACTATTTTTGTTCCAGAGCCACTATATGATGGTGTATAAGTAGTTCCATCTTCATTAGTTAACTGATATGTATCAGTAGCTTCTGTTACTGTTATTGTACCAGATAATGACTTACCCATCATATTAAGATCATTTTCTTCATTACCATCGATATATAGATAAAAGATATAACTAATATTTCCTTTAGATAAATCTCCTTCATATAACTTATTAGTACTATCTATACCACTAAAGTCTCCTTCAGTTATAATAGTATTATTTGATACTAATTTATACTTTTAATGTACTATTCTTTAATTCATCAGCAATACTAGTAATATTTAATAATATTCTATAACTGAAACTAGTAGTACTTTTATTAATAATAGTAAAACTAGTACTCTCTCCATCAGTATAATTGAATACTGGTGCTAATTTATTGGTACTTATATCATTACCATTTTTAAATATCACATCTGAAGATGCTCCAATTGACATAGTTAAGTTAGTATTACTAGTACTACTCCAAGTAAACCAAGCATAAGTTCCTGCTGATCCTACTAAAGATATTAGTAGTATTAATATTCCAATTATCATAAACTTCTTTTCTTTTTTTCCATATACTTCCCTCCATACAAAAAAAGACTATGAAAAAAATCACTAATATTTCTATTAGTTATTTCATAGTCTTTATTTATTTTATTATTATATCTTTTATTTACAGTAAGATAAATACCCCCCCCTTTTTGTAATTTTGGGACAGTATTATGTGGGGAGTTTTATATTCTTCTACATTCATATTTCTCATAACTGTCCTTCCTTTCTTATCTACCTTACATACTAAATATTAACATAAAATTATTTAATTTTCAATAATTTTTATTGATATTTTTTTAATAAAAATATAATATAGTATATATGGAAAGAGAAATTACTCATAATAAAAAATGGGTAACGCCTTATTGTCAAAAGGTGTTCTCTCCATAGATTTATTATAGAGGCACCTCTAAATATCAAGAGGTGCCCTTACTTATTTATATCAGTAATTATTTAAATATACACAAAGAGGATTAGATATGCTTTCTTCTAATTCTCTTTTTTTATTATCTTTATATGGAATAAAATTATCAAATAATTTAGTACTTATCATATTAGTACCATAGAAAGAACTATTCTTAATCTTATTAATAATCATTTCATTATTAGTTAATTTATAATAAGTTTCAATATATAATTTCTTAATAATATTAAAGAAATAAGTCATTATATCTTTTTGTTTAGTATTATTAACCATATATTCACTATCATCATAGCTTAATACTTCAAAAGCATAGAAGTACACAATAGGAATAATAAAACTATAATCACTATTAATATTTAAAACTTCTTCTTTTTTATTAAAATTCATTAAATCATATATTTCATCTATTGTATACATAAGTTCATACTTACTAATAATTAATTCATCTCTTAATTCATCATTATTAGTTCTTTTTATTTCATCATCTAATAAATTAAGAAATGTTAAATAAAAAGTTTAATTTTTATTATATCATTATAAGAAAATACTTTCTTTTTTTCTCTTTTTATTATTCATCTCTAATCTTGCCTCTAACACATAATTAGAAGAGGGTTCTTTAAAGAATATTGCCCTATCCATAGAATTATTTATAAGCATAGCATCATCAAAGGTAGGTTCGCAGTGAATTAATATTTCTTTTTCTTCACCATTCATTTTTCTGGCCATACTTTTAGCATAAGTATGAAGATTTCGATACTCTACGCTACTTAAATTATTGTCAATATTAATGTACATCGTATTAATTATTGTTTTTAATATCTTTATTCTTTTTCTTTCACTACTAGTATCAATCTCATAAAAGACATCTCCATACCCCAAATTAACATATTCCTTTTTCCATTTCACATTCTAATTCATATATTAACTTATATATATCCGTATTTATTCTAATATCTAATATTTCTAGCAAAAGAATAATTATCATGAATTGTATTATGAATATCCATTATTAAATCATTTTTCATATATATTACTTATCGTCTCTTCCTCTAGTAAATCTTTTTAATTCCTCTAATGAGATATCATATACTGAAACAATATTATTATCTTCATTCATTTCAAAATATTCATTATATTCTGATAAAAAAAGAAAGATAATTCATTATTAAAGTCAAAATCAAATACCATATCTTCTAATACGGCCTTATCAAAATTAAATAAACTTACTATTCTCTTTAAATAAATAACTAAAGTTTTTTTCTATTTATCATTAAATCTTTATTATTTTTCCTTTTAAAGTAATCATTAAATCTAGTATTATATAATTTAGTGGAATATCCATATCTCTTCCTCCATATCAAATATACTATCACAAAATACTACTTAATACAAGAAAAAAAGAAGAAAATCATTATTTCTTCTTATCGATTAGTTCATTTGCTACCGCAGTTAGGGAAGCTACTCCACTCATATCTGATGGAATAATTATTTTAGTTGAAGAGCCCTCAGCTAGTTTAATAGCAGCTTCATAGCTCTTTAAAGTAAGTACTGACTGATCTGCTTTAGCCTCCTTCAATAATCTAATACCATCAGCTTCAGCTTGTTTCATTTTTAATAGTGCTTCAGCTTCTCCTTCGGCCATCTTTATTTGTGCCTCTTTATGTGCTTCGGCCTTTAGAATAGCGGATTCTTTCTCACCTTCAGCAATTAAAATACTTGATTTCTTTTCACCTTCAGCTTGAAGTATTTTTTCTCTTCTTTCTCTTTCAGCTCTCATTTGTTTTTCCATTGCTTCTTGAATATCTCTAGGAGGTAATATATTCTTTACTTCTACTCTATTTACTTTAATACCCCATGGATCAGTTGCTTCATCCAATATACTACGCATTTTAGAATTAATAATATCTCTTGAAGTTAAAGTCTGGTCAAGTTCTAACTCTCCTATTATATTTCTAAGTGTAGTAGCGGTTAAATTTTCAATAGCATTTATTGGATCTTCAATACCATAAGTATATAGTTTAGGATCAGTAATTTGAAAATAAACTACTGTATCAATTTGCATCGTTACATTATCTTTAGTAATAACTGGTTGAGGAGCAAAATCTTTTACAATCTCCTTTAAGCTAACCTTATTAGATACACGATCTACAAATGGTATCTTGAAATGTAAACCATTATTCCAAGTTGTTAAATAACTGCCTAACCTTTCTATTACATAACTTCTCGCTTGAGGTACCACCTTAATATTAGGTATTATAAAGATTACTACTACTAGTAAAATTGCAATTAAAAGTTCCATTCTATCATTCCTTTCCTTTTTCTACTTTTAATTTTACACTATTTATTGATAGTATAGTTACATTTTCTCCCCTTTTAATAGGAGAATCTGCATAAGCTGACCACTTCTTACCATCTACTTTTACTTCACCAATACTATCTATATTAATGTCTTCTGTTACAACGCCTGTCATTCCTATTATTCGATCTATATTTGTTTTAGTATCATTACTCTTTATCTTATTATAAATCTTCTTACTAAAAGGCATAAGTATAACTCCTAATAAAAACAAATATAGTTATCTGAATAAATATATTATCGGTAAATTTTTGCCACTAACATAGCTACCAAACTACTTATAACAAACCAAATACTCACTAAATTAGTTGTTGCTAATTCAAGTATACCAAGTATAATTGCTATAATTAGCCAAACATAAAACATTTCCATTACATCACCTACTTCAAAATATGCCTTCTTTTCTATAGTATAACAAAATACCTAATCTTTTTGCAATAATATTTATCAAATATTCATTCTATTAACATATCAATAATCATATGCGTTAATCTAAAAAAATATTTCCAATACCACTAGTTTTTACTTATCTTTTTAGAAATAAATAGAGAACTCTAATTACTTAGTGTTCTCTATTATTTTTCTTTACTACTTTCATAGATTCTTTTTAATACTTTATCATCATTTATTTCTTCGAGGTAATCATAACCATCTCTACCTTTAATAATGTAAGCCACTTCTAAATTAGCCATATCTTTGCGATCATAATCCTCGATTGAAAATAAAGCAATTTCATTTTTAACATCTGGAAGAGAAAATACTGTTATTATTGTACCTAATTTAAACTCATTCTTTTTCATTTAATATATTAAAGTTCATTACCTTCCTCCAATAATACTACCAATAAGTAAGAATATTAAAGTACCAACAACTAAAGAGGTAATTATTGTAAGCATACCAATACCAACATAACCAGCCTTTTTATCAAATTCTAACTTTTTTACCCTAACAAGTCTTTCTTTTTTCATTACTTCTTTAGCAGTTTCTACCTCCTCCATACTAGAATATCCCTCACTAGAAGTCTTTCTTAAGTATGTAAATGGTTCTACTAAAGCATCAATGTAATCAGGAGTAACTGCTACTATTGTATTTTCTTCTTCATTCCATTTTTGAACCTTATTAGGATTAAATATAACATTTCTTTTATTATTAAATCTCTCTTCCATATCTTACTCCCATTTAAATAATCTAATCTTTTTCCATATCTATACCATATTCTCTAATATATCTATCATGTTCCTTTAATTTTTTTCTTCCATTAATTTAATAATTCTTTTTACCCTCATCCTTTTTAGCAATATCTAAATGTTTAATAATATCAATAACAATATGATATCTATCTATTTCATTTTTTTAACTCTCATATCAAAAGCTGTTGTTATAGTACCTTCTTCTATATAACCATGAACACTAATATTTTTTTAATTTTCTCTCAAATAAGTAAGTTCATGAATTAATGAAGGATAACCATGATAATTAAATATAATTGGTTTATCTTTAGTAAATAACTTATTATATTCACTATCTGTAAGACCATGAGGATGTTTACTACTAGGTTGTAATTTCATTAAATCAACTACATTAATAAATCTAACCTTAATATCTGGAAGATAATTCTTAAGTATTGAAACAGCTGCTACATTCTCTAATGTTGGAGCATCACCTATAGATACTAAAACTATATCAGTACCCTTTTTATCATTACTAGCAAATTCCCATTTAGATAAACCTTTAGCACAATGTTCCTTAGCTTCTTCCATTGTAAGCCATTGTGGTCTCATGTGTTTAGAAGCCACTATTACATTAATATAATTTTTAGTCTTAATAATATGATCAAAACATGATAAAAGGCAATTGCTGTCTGGAGGTAAATATATTCTTACGATATCAGCTTTCTTATTAACTAAATGATCAATAAAGCCTGGATCTTGATGAGTATAACCATTATGATCTTGTTGCCATACATTTGAAGTAAGTACATAATTTAATGAAGCTATATCTTTTCTCCAAGGTAATTCTTTGGCTACTTTAAGCCATTTAGCATGCTGACTAGCCATGGAATCCACTATTCTAATGAAGGCTTCATAACTAGCAAAGAAACCATGTCTACCAGTTAAAATATAACCTTCTAACCATCCTTCACAAGTATGTTCAGATAGATAACTATCCATAATTCTACCATCTGAAGACAAATACTCATCATCTTTCTTTTTATTTAAATACCAACACCTATTATCAGCTTCAAATACATGTGATAATCTATTACTCATTGTCTCATCTGGTCCAAATACCCTAAAATTATCAGGATTCTCTTTAATTATATCTCTTACAAACTCTCCTAGTACACGCATATCTTCTTTCTCAATAGCCCCAGGATGTTCTACATTAACTGCATATTTATCAATACTAGGTACCTTTAATTCTTTTAATAGAATACCACCATTACTATTAGGATTAGCTCCCATTCTATTATAAGGAATTAATTCTTTTAAATAAGGTTTAAGTTTGCCATTATCATCAAATAATTCCCATGGGCGATAACTCTTTAACCATTTCTCTAATAACTTTAAATCATCATCATTTTCCATTGGTATGGGTACCTGATGACTTCTAAAAGTACCTTCTATTCTTTGACCATTTACTACTTTAGGTCCTGTCCATCCTTTAGGAGTTCTAAGTACTATCATTGGCCAAAATACTCTTTCAACTTTATTATTATATCTAGCATTATATTGAATCTCTTTTATTTCTTTAACAATCTTATCTAAAGTATTAGCCATACTTTTATGAAGTTCATAATTATTACTTCCTTGTACTAAATAAGGTTTCCAACCATATCCATATAATAATGAAGCAAGTTCTTCATCACTAATTCTAGATAATACTGTTGGATTGCTTATCTTATAACCATTTAAGTGAAGTATAGGTAGAACTGCTCCATCTCTTTTAGGATTAAGAAATTTATTAGAATGCCAACTAGTTGCTAGTGGTCCTGTTTCAGCTTCTCCGTCTCCTACTACACAAGCTGCTATTAAAGTAGGATTATCAAATACTGCTCCAAAAGCATGTGATAGACTATAGCCTAGTTCTCCACCTTCATTAATTGATCCAGGTGTTTCAGGAGCGGCATGAGAAGCTATTCCTCCTGGAAAAGAAAATTGTTTAAATAATTTTTTTAATCCTTCAATATCTTCACTTACTTCAGGATATATTTCACTATATGTTCCTTCTAAATATACATTAGATACTACTGCATTACCACCATGGCCTGGTCCTGATATATATATCATATTTAAATCATTGTTCTTTATTATTCTATTTAAATGTGTATATATAAAGTTTTGTCCTGGTACTGTTCCCCAATGTCCTACTATTTTCTTCTTTATATGACTCCATTTTAATTCTTCTTTTAATAATGGATTATCTAATAAATATAACTGTCCTACTGATATATAATTTAATGCTCTAAAAATAAGCATCTAATTTATTTATTTCTTTCTTTGTTATACTCACAGTATCACTCTCTCTATTCTTTAAATTAAGTATATCATAAATTATTTATCTTATCAAGTAAGTTTTTGTTATTTTTTTATAGGTAAAGTCTTAGGTCTTTACCTATCATGAATAGCCTATAAACAGTCTATTCATGAACTATTACAAGATATCATATTTGGGTGTAAACTTTCTAACTTATACTTTCTCTATTTAAAAGAAGATACTCTCGTACCTTCTCAACCTACAACCTTAATACCGGACACTTTTTTATTTATTAAATTACAGTATAATTATACTTAATTACACTATCATTGTTTTTTTAACAAAAAGTTATCTGAAATAAAAAAATATAATATTTTTAATTTAAGGTAAAAATATGGTACAATTAAAAAAAGAAGGAGAAATAGATATGAAGATTATTGAACTTACTGAAACACAATTTAAAAATTATTCTAAACTTCATAGTGCTAGATCATATATGCAAACTGTAGAATATGCTCATTATAAAGAAGGTATTATCTATTATTTAGGTTTTATTAATGAAAAAGATAATCCTTTAATGGCGGCTACTCTACTTCTAGAAAGTAGAATATCTAAATACCGAATTGGTTATGTGCCAGGAAGTTTTTTTAATTGATTATAATAATGATAATTTGTTTAAAAGATTTTATTAATGCTTTAAAAAGAATATTTAAAGAAAAAAAGAAATATGTTTATATTACCTGTGATAATTTATTTACTTATAAAATGTTTGATAGTAATAATGATATAATTTATTATGATACTAATATACTAAAATTATTTGATGATTTATCATTTATTAAAAACTAGTAAGAATTCTCCTAAAAAAAGTTATATTAGAAACAGAGAATACTCCACCAGAAACATTTAAATTATTTAATTCTAATACTAAAAGAAATATTTATTTATCCACTAGAAGAGCTATCAATATCTATAAAGATGAAAACAATAATATAGAACCACTACTAGAATTAAATAATAATATTGATAAGAAAAAAATAATTAAAATTATTAATAGTTTTAATAATGATGCTACTAAAGTGGAAGTATATTATGCTAAGATAAATCCTGAACAATATGTTAATAACTATAGATTTATCCTAAAAAAACTGAAGATGAAAGAAACGATAGATTAAAATGAACTTATGCAAAAATATCAGAGTTAAAAAAACAAATTTTTCTTATTAATAAAAATGATTTCTGATAAAAAGATAACTAAATATAGGAATGAAATTATTAAAGCAACTAATTTATATACTAAATATGCTAATGAAACCATAATTGGAGGTATTATCATTATTAAGAATAATAGAGAAATATATTTTTATGGATGAAGCATACAATAAAGATCTTGCTAATTTTTTTATTCTTCACATTTAATAAAATGGGAAATTATTAAAAAAAGTATCTTGAGGAAGGATATAAAATATTTAACTTTGGTTATATAAAAAAAATACCGACAAAAAGAATGGTAACTATACCTTTAAAATGGGATTTGGAGGTAAAGTATATGAATATATTGGTACATATGATTTAGTTATCAATAGATATTTATATAATATAATTAAAATAATCGTTAAAATAAATGATATAGCAAAAAAAGAACCATTAGGTTCTTTTTTTAATTATCTATATTTATTAATTCATAAATAGAAGTACCAAACCCTAACTTAACAGCAGATTCAATTATATGTTCACCATGTCTACTCTCTATTCTTTCAAGTAAGTGGTCTCTTCCTTCATCAGTACTATTTCTAACTAAATAGATACATGCCTTATCAATAGCAATAGGATCTAAACTAGCTAGAATACCAATATCTTTAATGCATGGGTCTTCTGCTTTTGCACAGCAATCACAATCTACACTCATATTTTTCATAACATTAATATAAGCAATATTACCCTTAAACTTATTATGAATTGAAGAAGCAGCATCTGCCATTGCTTCAATAAATAAATCTTGTTCAGGTAAATTTTCCCATAATTTACTTACATCAGTAGTCTTACCAGCAGTATGAATATAAGTCTTACCAGAAGACGAAGCAACTCCTATTGAAAGTTGTTTTAAAGCCCCACCAAATCCTCCCATCGGATGACCTTTAAAATGAGATAATACAAGCATACTATCATAATTATTTAAATGACTACCAACATAGTTTTTCTTTATAATCATACCATTTGGAATATCTAAAACCATATCTCTTTCACTATCCATAATATCTGTTTTATAATATTTACTCCACCCATGATTATTCATTAATTCTTCATGCTTTTCAGTTGTATTTCTTGCACCAACATAAGCAGTATTACATTCTACCACAGTACCACTTACTCTAGTAATAATATCGTGCGCAAACTCTGGCTTTAAATAATTTTGATTACCTTCTTCACCAGAATGCAACTTAACTGCCACATTACCTTTTAACTCAATACCTAAACTATTATAAATCTTTACTAAACTATCACTAGTTATTTCTCTAGTAAAATATACTTTGGCTTTTTTTCCATCTTATCGATCCTCCTACTAAGATTATAACATCATTATAGAAAAAAAGTGAAGATTAATATTAAAAAAGAAAAAGAACAATTAAAGTTCATCTTTAATGTTCTTAATTCTCTCTAATATTCTATCTTTACCTAATAATCTCATTATTTCATATAAGTCAGGAGTCATACTCTTACTAGTAATACCTACTCTAATTACTGTAGATATATCCGCTACACTGCCCTTATAATTATCAGGATTTTCTTTATATTCTTTCATATTACTACAATAGCCTAAACTATCAGTAAGTACTTTAATATTATTAAACCATACTTCTTTATCAGAAATATCAAAAATACTTATCCATATATGTATTTAATATATTAAGAATTTCTTCTTTATCATTAACCTTACCCCATTCATATTCATTAGGAGTATATAATTCATCATACATATAAAATGTTTGATTTTTTTAATTTCTGAATAACTAGCATAATCTTTTTCTAGGTTTCTTTTTGTTCTCTTTCAATATTTAAAAACATCTTTTAGTATATTCTTCATATTTAGTAATTATTTCATAAAAAAATCCTTATCATAATCTTTTACACCAATTAACTAAATTACTATATACTTCATCTTTAGACATCTTACTAATATAATTTTTTTAGATATATTATTTAATTTTTTTCTAAATCAAATAAAGCTCCTGATGCTGACATCTTTTTAGGAGAAAACTTAAAGTCTAAATAACTTTTTATCTTGATTACAATTTCTCCATTCTTCATAATTAGAATTAGCAATAGTCATTATTGATTCGATAACAGCAGAGCTAGGATAACCTTTTTCTTTATAATAACTCATACTTGCTTCAGGATCTTTTCTCTTACTAATCTTTCTTTTAACATCACCATCTTGTTTCATAATTAAAGGTATATGAATATATTTAGGTAACTTATAATTAAATGCTTTAAATAACTCAACATGAAGAGGTACTGAAGATAACCATTCTTCTCCTCTTACAACATGGGTAGTATGCATTAAATGATCATCTACTAAATGAGCAAAATGATATGTTGGAAGTAAATTATCACTTTTCATAATAACCGCATCTTGATCATTTTTCTGGAAATTCTATTCTACCCTTTACTTGATCATCAAAAACAAATTTCTTATCAGGATCACCCATAGACTTAAATCTAATGACATAATCTTCGCCATTCTTAATTCTTTCTATTGCTTCATCAATACTAATATTTCTACATTTAGCAAATCTACCATAATAACCTGTTCTCATCTTTTTTTCTTCTTGATTTTTTCTTAAGTCCTCTAATGTCTCTTTTGTACAAAAACAAGGATATGCTCTTCCTATTTCAATTAATCTCTTAATAAAGGCATGATATATTTCTTTTCTTTCACTTTGAATATAAGGACCATAATTACCCACTATTTCACCATCATATTCATACTCATCAGGAAGCATATTATATTCAGATAATGTCTCTCTAATCTTCTCTACTGCATCAGGTATTTCTCTTTTCTTATCAGTATCCTCATTTCTTAGAATAAATACTCCGTTAGTATTCTTAGCAAGTACATAACATATAGTAGTACTCATTAAATTACCTATATGCATATAGCCAGTAGGACTAGGAGCAAATCTTGTAACCGCTGCTCCTTCAGGTAAATTTCTCTCTGGATACATTTTTTCATAATCCTCTACTGTCTTAGTAACATTAGGAAATATTAATTCTGCTAAATCTTTATTTGTCATATTTTCACCTCATTTTTTTATATTATTAGGTATCCATTATGTTCATTTATCACATAGTATAGTATAATATACTGAAAGGACTGGTGACTACTATGTACGGTTATGGATATCCAGGTTATGGATATGGCTACGGCTATGGATCAGGAGCTTACTGGATAATAATAGTAATATTACTTATATTCTTTGTTCTATTTTGGGGTAATGGATGTAACCAAAATAGATGTAATTCCTGCAATAGATAACCATATCTAAAATAAAGCCCTTTATAGGGCTATTTTTTTCTTTTGGTTGCCCTGGTTAGATTCGAACTAACGCGTGTCAGAGTCAGAGTCTGATGCCTTACCGCTTGGCTACAGGGCAATAACAACAATATAATTATAGCATTATCTATAAATATATTCAAGTTATTTAAGAAAAAAATAATATAAAACTTACCATCACCAAAAAGAAGATACTCTCGTACCTTCTTACACAGATAACTGATATGGTGAACTACTCGTACCTGATCCTGATCCGATATCTAGTTTAGGTATCAGAGAAAGGACTGGCAAAACCCCATACGCAAGATAGGCAATGCCACTGTAGTAGACACTGCCCGACGAACTCACACGCCACGCAGCGTTCTCATAGCCGGATTCCGGGGTCAATAACCATCCATAATTTGATGCTAATATACTCTTCATCCAGTTATTTGCTGTACATGTTACATCATTATAAGAACCTAATTGCTTTTGGCACAAACTTAAATCGGCAGCATAGCCATAATCACTTGGATAAGGAATAGCAACTTTGCCTGTCCATGTTAATGTTCTTGGTGATGTTGCATTTACTACTGTTCCACTTACTCTTTCTTTATCATACATAGCATCTACAAATATACTACTATTATTATGTCCCCTTGTATAATAGGTTGTCTCTGCAATCATATTTCTTGTTATATCATTTTTTAGGCCTGTACTTGTAAAATTACATGATGTTATGGCATTATCTTGTCCTGAAAAACATATTCCGCTTTGGGCATCCCAGTATAGACTTTGTCCATATCTATTATCATTACTATCTATTGTATAATAATTATTTGGATTTAATAATTTCATTAATCTTGCTGTGTTCCAATCATTCTTTCCATATGCTGTTTCTGCTCCTGTATCTGTATTCTTATTATCCCATGAATATGTTCCTATTATACTACCTCTCATTATCTTAACTTTACCATCAAATACTCCTATTATTCTCCATGTTTCACATGTACTTGAGGATTGATTGTTATAATCAGAACAATTGAAATATATATAATTATTAGGACTTGCTCCATAGTATCTTATATTACCTGCTACATCTTCCATTAATTTATGGGTATCATCATATTTATAATTTACACTATTTAATGTTACTGTTTTAGTTGAACTAAAAGTATCATTAGCTATTAATTTAGCTAATCCTTCATATGGTGCCTTTCCTTGATGAGCATCTGCACTAATGTTACCTGCAAATGAGGCTCCTACTACATCATTACCTATCTTTGAACCATCAATATAGAATACTATTAAATATTTATTTTGTGATGTATTAGATAATTGTTTAGTTAATATATTTACTGTACCTGTACTTGTTATAGTACCAGTTTTTACTATATCAAATGATTGACCTTTTAGACCTGCGACTGTTAAGGTAGTACTACTAGTAGTATTATTAAGTATGGCATACTTAAGTGATCCTTTACTACTTCCAGTAGAAAAGGCATTAGATAGATTAGTTACATTTAGATATAATGAACCATATCCTTCTATAGTACATGTACTTTTAATACCTATATTAGCGTAGGTTAAGGCTATACCTTCAGTAATAGTAAACTTATTATTACTTATTAAAGTACTTTCATTCATTACTTCTACATTAGCATTATTTATTGCTCCTCCTGGTGTATAATTTATTTCAAAACATCCACTTGTTAATCCTATATTAATAGGATTAGTAGCCCATGTTAAGGCTGCATAAGTAAGTCCTGATCCTATTAGAATAAATAATGATACTCCTAGTACTATTAATATTTTTTGCCTCTTTATATAGTCTTTCATATCTTTTTTCCTACCTCTACATTACATATAAATAATAGCATAAAATAAAAAAAGAAATACAATATATAAAAAGGAAATATAAAAAAAGAAATATTTATTTTTCTATATTAATATCTCTAATAGTATTAATAGGAATATATTCATTATCCATAGTAATTAAATTATTTTTATTTTTACCAATAATTCTTTTATTAACTTTATTATTATCAGTAACGATAACTACATCTATCTTATATATGTAATTAGGAGAATTAAAAATATTTTGAATTTTTTGTTCTACTGTTAAATTATTTCTATTATTAATAAATGATTTATTACTAATAATATTACTATCATTATATAAAGTAGAATATATCCTTTCATTATTATTAATTTCTTTTATTTATACTACTATGATACATACTAGGAAGTTCTTTCATTACTTTCACCTCTAATACATTATATGAAAATAATAAGAATTATATTTATTATTTTTAATATTTGTGGTATCATAATTAAGAGAGTGATTTTTATGAAGAAAGAATCAAAATTTAAAGTAGAAAAAAATATCTTAATACCACTTATATTATTTGGTATTATTAGTGTAATAACTATTTATTGTACTAGAAGTCTACTTCCTAGTGATTTACAAAATTTATATTTAAAACAAATACTATGGTATGTAATAGGTTTTTTTCTATAGCTTATTCAATGATGACTTTTTGGTAATAAATTTTTATATAACAATGCTTATATATTTTTATCTAGTAGGAGTAGTCCTCTTAATATTAGTATTATTTATTGGTAAACCTATTAATAATGCTAGATGTTGGTTTATTATACCATATATTGGTAGTTTTCAACCATCTGAGTTTATGAAAATATTCTTAATAATTACTTTATCTAGAATGATTGGAGACTTTAATGCTGAAAAAAAGAATAATGATATTAATGAAGAGTTTAGATTTTTGATAAAGGTTCTTATTGTAGTTGGTATACCATCAATACTTACTTTTATTGAACCTGATACTGGAGCTGTTCTTATTTATTTTTATTATTACTATTGTTATGCTCTTTACTGCTGGTTTTAGAAATAGATGGTTTATTGCCATATTAGCAATTATCCTAATATGT
Organism: Bacilli bacterium; assembly: GCA_022009835.1. Classification (GTDB taxonomy): domain Bacteria; phylum Bacillota_I; class Bacilli_A; order RF39; family UBA660; genus CAG-302. Next base: position 961,271 of record CP091726.1, read on the forward strand.
GGTGGAGCTTTCTTATCAATATACTTTTTAGATAAAGATTTATTTATAAAAATATTTGGTACCAGTTTCTTCTATCGTATGGATAGAATACTAAATTGGTCATCTTCTAGTGGATTACAACTTACTAATAGTATTACCGCTATCGGATCGGCAGGTAGTCTTGGACATGGTTTTAATCATACTCCTATCTATTTTCCTGAAATGCAAACAGACTTTATCTTTGCGGTCTTTGCTTCTAATTTTGGTTTTATTGGAGTACTTTGCTTAGTATCATTATTAATTTACTTCGATATAACAATCATCTCTTTAGCAGGTAAAACCACTACTACCTGTGATAAATTCACTATCGGTGGCATTATCTCTGTATTACTCTTCCAGCAGATTCAAAACATTAGTATGACTATAGGACTTCTTCCTATTATGGGCATTACCCTTCCTTTTTATCTCTTATGGTGGTTCATCTTTATTATCATATATGATATTAGTAGGAATGTTATTTAATATATCAAATGAAAAAAATTAAGATTTAAAAAAATTAATACCAAGATATTTGGTATTTTTTTATTTTAATACATCTAAAAAAAGTCTTTAACATATTAATACTATTTAAAGTATTATTAATCTTATCAGAAGTAGTTAACTTATATTTTTTTCTTTCATATCCATTATCATATCTTTAAATAAATCAGGATTTCTATTTAATCTTTTATACCAAATAGGATACTCTCTAATAAATCTTGTTAATAAAGGATCTCCTGCTATTCTAATTTGATTTTCTATAGTCATTAGTCATCAAACCTTTTATATACTGGTCTAGGATTATATGTTTCTTCTTTTTTATCTTTAATTAAAAGTCCTCCAAATAAATCAATTGCCTTTTGGACCGATGATAAACCATCTTGTAATTTACCTGCATCTATATTTTTAACTGTATCTAGGATTCCTTCTAAAGGATTATTACTTTTTAACAGTGTTTTTCTAATTTATCTTCTTTATTTAAATATTTATTCCAAATATTTTCATCTTCTCCATATAAATCATATAATTCATAAAAATTTTGCCATGTATTTTTATTATCCCTAACATAAGTTACTAGTTTAGGGTTTCTCTTTACAAATTCTTTAAAGTTATCTACTTTGGTCATGCTATATCACCTATTATAGTGTATGTTGTATAAAAAGAAAAAAGACTGTTTAGTCCTTTATTTTTATTTTTTCTTTTTTCTTATTAACATTCATATATCTTTTTAATTGAAGTTTCTCTAATATTGTCTTTATTTATATTATTAATCATTCCACTAGTGGACTCTACTACTCTAACACTATATAATAGATTAATAAAATCTTCAAAGCTTATCTCACTAGAATAATATTTGCCTATTACTTGATCATACTGTTTTGCTATTTCTTCTACTACATAATACTTGTCATCAGGAATGTATTTAGCATCAACAAGTGTAAATAATATATTAAGTCTATCTAATACTTTAAGTGCAGAATCCATATCTTTACCATCAATTATCTTTAAGATTGTCTCTTTATCTAATTCTAATAATTCGCTTATTTCACAGTAACAACTATTCATACTTCTAACAAGAGGCATCAAGAAATAATCATATCTATCAATATAATTAATATCATCTTTACTCTTCCTCTTATCCCAAGTTGGATCAAAAGCATATACTCCATCTATATTATACTTAGCATCCTTAATGTATGCTAAACTTCTTTGATGTTTAATATTTAAATCAATTACTGGGATTGAATTAATACCTAGACTAGTTAATACTGCTGTAAATAAATTGGAATACCCTGCACATACAATTTTATCACCATTAAGTACTTTATCTAAATCTCTTGAACTATTAATATCATCTAAATCATCTTCATATAAGCGATACTTAACTCGATCATAAACAAACATAATCTTCTCTAAAGGGGATAAATCATAACTATTTATTTCTTCTACTACTGCATTAATAATACATGATATCTTATATACCATACTAATTAAAATTGGACTATTATTCTTTTGATAATCAATATATACATTAAATTCATTAATATTTTTCTACACCAAAAATCCTCTATTAACTTTTTTTATAACTAATAAGTGATATTTTTTTGAGCAGAAATGATAACTTTGGCATTAAATCTTTTTACTAATATTTAAAGCATCAGTAAAATTATTCTCATTACAAAAGATAAATACTTCTTTTACTTTTTCTATCTCTTTTTAAATAATTATATTTTTTTGATTATAACCAATAGCTACACTTAATATTAATGATAGAATTGGAATACCATTATCTATTAAAAACTTCTTTAAGAACATTCGTATTTTCTTTACCAAGTGCACAATTAATAATAAGATTCATTATTCTTACTGGAGGATTAAAACTATTAATAATCTGGTTAGACTTTATCATATCAATAATTAGTTCTTCTTTGGAACTATTAATTAAACTGCTAAGTAATGATAAATCAATATTAATACTACTTTCTACTTTAGTTATATTATTTTTCTCTAGCTTCTTTTTATATTCAATTGCATTACAAACACCTAACTCTTTTTTTACATAAACTATATAATATCTTAACTTCCTTAATTGAAAGAGTTCTATATTCTCCTGGCATAAGACCTTTTAAGTTTAAATTACCAATAGATTCTCTTCTTAATTTTTATAACTTTATATCCAAGTACTTCAAACATCTTTTTTACTTGATGATTTTTTCCTTCATGAATTGTAAGAGTAACTACTGTTGTTTCTTTCTTCTTATCAATACTCTTAATTCTTGCTTGGGCTTTTTTGGTTTTTACTCCATCTATTATTACACCACTTCTTAATTTTTGCATATCAGGTATTTGTACTATACCTTTTACTTTGGCAACATAGGTTTTATCTACTAATGAACTAGGACTCATAAGTAAATTAGCAAGTTCCCCATCATTAGTAAGTATAAGAGCTCCTGTTGTATCATAATCAAGTCGACCTACTGGATATATTCTTGCACTAGTATCTATTAAATCTACTACTGCTACTCTATTTTTTTCATCTTTTGTCGTTGTAACTACTCCTTTAGGTTTGTTAAGTAAATAATATTCATAAGCTCTACTACTATCTAAAATATTACCTTCTACCGTAATAATATCTCCTGGTTTAACTGTTGTACCAAGTTTAGTTACCACTTCACCATTAACTTCAACTAACCCCTTAACAATAAGTTCTTCAGCCTTTCTCCTCGAACAATAACCTAAAGATGCAATTTTCTTTTGTATTCTTTCCATAATACTTCCCCTCTCAAAACAAATATATTATACTATACTTTTTTTAAATAATTACATCCCTTTTTATCAACTTTTTTTATATTTTTTTCATAAAATATATTGAAATACTTATTAAAGTCTGCTATAATTAGATTGTCTTTTGGACGTATAGCCAAGTGGTAAGGCACGGGACTGCAACTCCCTGAGCGTTGGTTCAAATCCGACTACGTCCTCCAATATGATAGGAAACTCGAACTTTTAGATTTCGAGAGTAATAAATGCTAACTAGAAATAGTTAGTTTTTTTGTTATTTAAGAAAGGATGAGTGATTATATGTTAACAATAGAAACTAAAGAATTAGAGATAAGTTTAGAACTAAAAAGAAAGGTTGAAATGATTTGTAAGTTTGCTTGTGCTAAACCTACTTTTTAAAAAAATGGGAATATCAAAAAGTATTAAGGAAACAAACACTGCTTATGTAATGCCACATATTATTAAAGTTAATAATATTGATTATTTAATGTTTGATGAATGTGATGACATATTTGTTAATGGTTATAATGAAAAAATAAAATTTAAAGACTTTGAAACCTACATTAAAAGCCATTTTTAAGCCAATGATTTGACATTTCTTAATTTTGTGGTAGAATAATCAACCAAGAAGACTTATGTCTATTTAGGGGGTTAAATAGTATGAGATTCAAGTTTAAAAGCAAATATTATTCTAAATTAGATTTTAAGAGGTGTCAGTAGTATTAAGCACTTAATACTTTTGACACCTCTTTTTGTTAGAAAAAGGAGTTGATGATTTATGAATGAAGAAAAGAAAGTTGCAGGTATTTATAAAAGAGTTTCAACATTAGACCAAAAAAAACGAGAGGGTTTTAGTTTACCAGAGCAAGAAGAAAAAAATTAAGAGAGTTTTGTAAATTTAAAGGTTATGAAATTTATAAAGTATATGCTGATGAGGGAATAAGTGCAAAAGATGATAAAAGACCAGCATATCAACAAATGATACAAGATATTAAAGATAAGAAAATAAATGTAATTGTTGCTTTTAAACTAGATAGACTTACAAGAAGTGTATTTGATATTGAAAAACTTATGAAATTTGTTAATGACAATGAATGCGATATTGATTGTATGGCTGATGAATCTAATACTACTACTTCAAATGGTAGAATGGTTATGAGAATAATGACTAGTGTTTCGCAAAATGAAATTGAGAAATGTTCAGAAAGAACTAAATTTGGACTTGTAGGTGCTATTAAGGCAGGTCATATTCCTGGACCTTTACCTTTAGGTTATCAAAGAATAGATAAAAAAATGATACCCGATCCTTTAACAAGAGACATAATAGTTAGATTATATGATTTATATTTAGAGGGAAAAAGTTATCAAACTATTGCCAATATTTATAATAAAGAAAAAAAGTTTTTAGGTAAAAACAAATTGGTTAGATTCAACAATAAGTAGAATGATAACAAATGAGATTTATAAAGGTGATTATTTTCATGGAAGAAGTACAAAACACCCTACATATTATGAAAATGTCGTTGAGCCACTAGTTAGTAAAGAAAAATGGGAAGATTGCCAATATCAAAAACAAAGAAATGCAAGACATTATGAAAGAACAGCAACATATCTATTTACTAATAAACTTAAATGTTCTAAATGTGGTTGTTTTCTAGGTGAAAGTGCTACAACTAAAAAGAATGGTATAAAGTATTATTACTATAAATGTGAGAAATGTAAAACTTATTTTAGTGAAATAGATATTGAAGAAAGATTAAAAAGGTTTCTTAATTGAATTAAATAAACAAGATGAATTGATTAATGATTACTATACGCCATTTATTAAGTCTAAATTAGATAATAAACAAATAGATTATGAAAAAGGAAATAAAAAGATTTAGATAAGCAATTAGATAGAATTAAAAAAATGCTTATATCAAAGGTATTTTTAAAAAAATTGAAGATTTTTGAAAATGATATAAAACAAATAGAATTTAATAAAAAAATGACTTAACTAAAAAAAATATCAAGAACAAAAAGCAATATGAGAATTTAAGTTTCACAGTTGATGATTTACTTATCTTACAAGATAAACAACAAATAGATGAGTTTGTTAAACCCGAATTATTTTTTTATTAATTTAAATAAATGGTTAAATACCCCAAGAGAAAAAGAAACAAAAAAATTATTTGCTAAATATATCGACTTTATCGAAATAGAAATTACTAGTGGTAATTTTTAGAGAATCATTTTTTTATCTGATATGAGAAATAATCATATTTTTATATGGTATACCTTATAACTTCAATATTTTCGAAGATGATTATGGTTATCCACTTCGTATGAATTGGGAAGCAAAAACTAAAGAAAATGCTAGAAAATACTTTGATAAATTATGCACTACTCTTGGAAGTGATTATAAACTTAACTATTATGAAGTAGATACTGATGATGATTTAAGAGATATAACATTTTCAAGCACTTGTGAAATAGAAAAAGATAATAAGACTTATAGCTCTAGAAAGAGATAAATTTGATAAAAATAAAAACTTAAAATTAGGTATTATAACTATTGACTTAACTAATGTAATAGCACCAAATGGTAAGCAAGTTTATAAAGGTTATTTTTGAAAAAGTTAGAGAGGTTTTAAGAGATAATGAGTTATGCAATATTTAGAAGTGAATCGATAAATACCCTTTAAAGATTTAGGTGAAATTGGTGCTCATAATAAAAGAGATAAAAAGTCTTATAAATCTAATCCTGATATAGATATGTCTAGGTCTAAAAAAATAATATAGAAATTGTTCCTCTTAATGATAGATATTCCAAAGGTTATTATGAACTAGTTAAAGATTATAAAAAAAGAATATGAAGAAAAACAAAAAACAACTCGCGAAGATCGAAGAAAGCCATTTGATAAAATGTTAGATGATTCAAATAGTGTTGTAGCAGACGAATTAATGTTTACTAGTGATAATGATTTCTTTAAAGATATGAGTAAAAAAGATATCAAAAAATGGGCTGATACTTGTATGAAATTTGTTTATGAAGATTTAGGTTATACTAAAGAGCAAGTTTTACATAGTGTTGTTCATATGGACGAAAAAACACCTCATATGCATTGCGTAGTTGTTCCATTAATAAAGAAGTTTGATAAAAGAACAAATACTGAAAAATATACTATTTCTAAAAAGCATTATATGAAGTCTGGCGAGTATATTAGTGAACTTCAAGACAAATATTGGAAAAGAATGAATGATAATGGCTTTAAACTAGAAAGAGGTATTAAAAATAGTGATAATGAACATATCTCTATTAAAGAATTTAAAAAACTTACAAGAAAATTAGATGCTCGCATGGAAAAACAAAATCACCTTATGACTAGAGATTATGAAATACTAGAAGAAAAAATAAAAACTTCTAAAACCGACTATAACTGGTAAAGAAGTTAAAATTGATAAAGAAACTTATGATACTCTCAAAGACTTTATGAATACCTCAAAAAGAGTAATTAAAGATATGCCAAATAATCAAGCATTATTTAAAGAACTAGAAGACTATACTAAAAATTATCGTGAAATGGAACGTGAAAAACACAATGTAGAAGTTGAAGTTAGAAAAATTAGAACATAAAAAAACGAAGAATTAAGGAATGAAAATAGAAAACTTCATAACTTCTTAAATATAATGCTTCAAACCTTAAAAAAAATTCTTTAACAAATTGCTCCATATAGGAACTGAAAAAGATAAAGATGATGTAGTTAAAGAAATAACTGCTTATCATAGTTTAGATTATTATAACGATAGAGATTTACACGATATTGCTGATGGAATACCTAGAGAAGATGAAATAAATGATTATATTTATGAACAAAACTATAGTTATGATAAAGATTATGATGACAAAGATATTGATATTTAAAAAGACGAGCATTGCTCGTCAATGATATCTATTTCCAATAGATAAAACACACTTCTCTATTGGCAGAGCCAATAGGTGTGTGCAAAGGGAATATTCCCTTTTGAAAACCTAAAACATAATTAAGCAAGAACTAATCGTTCAAACAATAATTATGTTTTTTTAAATTGCAATAAATTGCAATTATATATTTATAAAAGTCTATCACCACTTTCATTTGCTATCACAAATGGAAACGTGCTATGACTTCTATCTAACATTACCTTTATTTTGTGCAACTGATTGTAAATATTCTCTTCTAGTGCTTTCTAAGTTATCTAAAACTTGAAACGCAACTTGTTCAGGTGTTTTTTCGTGCCCAATAGCAAAATCATACTTTACTTCTCCAGATAAAATTCTTCTTATAATTTCTTCTTTTGCTTGTTCTCTAACAGCATCACTTGAATTATAAACAGCAACTTCAATTAAATCATCGTAGGAAACTGCTTTTGTAGTTTTGTTTATTTCAGTTGCTAATGTTTCTTTCATTTTTTCTAATTGATCTTTTGTTAATTCAGGGCTTTCACTAACTTTGTTCATTGGAATATCAGAATCTAAATAAACTGATGGTTCAATGATTTCACCATTTGGGCCTTTTATAGTATTTGTTTTTAAATTATAATTATTGCTAATAATAAATTGAATATTTTCTTTTTCGTTCACAATTAATAACCTCCATATCTACTACAATTATACCATATTCCTATAAAATTTCATAATTATAGTGTAAAATTTTTACAATTTCTTGTTTCAAAATGTAAAATATATAGTATAATTTAATTAGTTAGTAGTTATTACTACCTAACTTATTGGTATGAGAAAAAGTTATTCGACTTCTTCTCTATACGCTCCATTTAAACATTGAAAGGACCTTATTTATGGTTCTTTTTTTTGACATAGTATTAATTTAATGTTATAATAATGATACTTTCTAAGGGGGAACATATTTATGGAAAGAGATTTAGCAATAGTATATAAATCAGAATTATATAAAGTAAATAAAATACTTAATAAATTAAAAGGAAATAGGATTAGATACTACCAATTATGAAAATGCCGTTTATAATATCGAAGATAAATGTTGTACTAGTAATAAAGAAGATTTAGAAAAAAAGGTTTTGATACACCATTTGTAGTTGACTATCTTGAAGCTAATTATTCTAAAGCTATTAATAACTTAAAAAAATAATTGAAAAAAAGAATTATCTAAATATGAAGTATATATGAAAGTTAGTTCATTTACCAGTCTATTAAAAAAATATCATTGAAAGTAATAATATTACATCTAAAGAGCTAGAAGAATTATCTCCACAATTAATAAGTATTTTTAAATAGTTTAAAAAAATCTAATACACTAGACTATTCTGCTGAAGGTAATATAGTAGATAGTATTTATGAAGTAACTTATTATTTACTAAAAGAAGAAATTAAACTTAATAAAAAAAGTTTGTTTGATTCTCTAATAAAAGATGAAGTTCATACTATGTATTTAGATAAAGAAATATCTAAAGAACTAAATAAACTAGACAAAAAAACGATCCTAAAAAAATAATGAAATATTTAATCGAAAAAATACTTTAGACTTAAATGGTATTAATAGTCATTACTTAGATTATGAACTATTATCTCTTTTAGTACATCCTATCAAAAAGAAGCAAGAAACTAAAGATATAACTAAGCTAAAACCATTATACGATAGAATAAATAATGAACTATTTATATATGGACAAGATATAAGTAAAATTCATTATAATATCAGTGATTATGAAGAAGAAGTAATAAATCTAAAGAAACCTCTTCGTTATATCAAAAATATTGGAAGCATAATACTTAGTGCTAGTATTATTACAACTTTAATTGGTGGTGCCTATCGTTTAGGTAAGCATGCCGCTAATGAAACTTCAAGTTTAAAAAGTACAACTATTACTACTTATGATACTAGAGATAATAGTGAAAAACACTACTGAACCATTCTATGGTGGTAGTGAAGAATATACTGATGGTATCATTGTTACGAAGTATGAACCATATCGTAAAAAATTGGTGGTTTCTATAGATATGTAACCACCTACAATTTAGGTGAAGCAAATGAACTATCTAATGAAGATATCTTAAATCTTAACTTTGAAGGATTAGGTATTGATGGAAAACAAGAAAAAGAAACCAAAGATACTTTAACTTATGAGAATGTATATAACGACATTTATTATATTATCACTAGAACTTCTGTTAATGAAAAATGATGTTATAATAAGCAAAAGGCTATCTAGTACTTTACATATTGCTTAGTGAGATACTTGCCGCTATTGTATATTTTTTATTACTAGGTCTCAAAGGTGAAATATTTGATGAAGTATCTATTGGTTTAATTAGTGGTATTATAGATATTAAAAAAAGATTTAGAAGATATAAAACATTATACTAAAGATAAAGAAGATTACATAAATAAAGGAAAGAAATTAATAAAAGAAGTAGAAGAATTACTTAATACTTATGATGATGAAATTAGACAATTAATTAAATATGTTGATTTTACTTCTGAACATGGTGATGACAAAGTAAATGAAAATTTAAGAACTACTTTAGAGCAAATATATAAAAGGCTATCTGCAATTGAAGAGTATACAGATAATACTACTATTAAAGATACAACTACTAAAATAAGAAAAAGAGCTAGAGAAATCTAGTTCTTTTAACTTACTAAACTAAATGTCCATTGACCTTTTATCTGTGGTGCTATGACATCATAATCCCATAATTTGGCACTTCTTATCTTACTATTAGGATCGTTTACTTTTATTTTACCGTCTTCTACTCCTGTTAATAATATGAAATGACCAATAGTAGTAAAATCTCCAGGTCTCATACTAGTAATAACTGGATGTCCATTATTAAGTTCATTAAATAGGTTTTTCTTTGGTTAATGTAAAAAGTGTTTTTCCAACTATACCAAAATATTTAGCCCCTATTGTCATTAAATCCCATCTAGTTCCCCATTCACTAGTATAATAGCCATTGTCGTAAGAATACTTGGCAACTGTATATGGAGTTACATCATTTCTTCCCGTAAGTCCTGCTACTACCATTGCAATAGCGGTAGGACCACATCCATTTATAGCGATTACTCTATCACCATATATTCCATATCCCCACTTTTTATCATACTGCAAAAGAAGTGGGTATTCTCCTGTTGTTACTTTACCGACATTATCAATATATACATGACCTTCTTTATCTTCATAATCATACATATAACTAATCATATCATTATTTCTTGATAACATTTCTAATAGTTTTTTTCTGGATATATATCTTTATTAGCTACTATTTCTTTTATATCGATAATCTTTTTGTTGCTTTTATATTCTAAAAATACCAATATAGTCATCAGAGGCAATTTCTTCGGAAATTGTATCATCATTACTACTAGTAATTATTTCTTCATTTTTTTATTATCATTAAGTGTATTATTACCATTATTTTTATTATCATTAATAGTTATATTATTGCTATTATTTTTCCTTTATAAATAAATTCATAATAACTAGTACTTAGTAATAAAATAGGTATAATAACTAATAATCCCTTAGTAAAAGGTTTTAATCTTCTTTTTCTTTTTCTATTCTTTGCCATAACAACTCCACTTTCTTCTTCTTACTAATTATACTATAAACTAAAGAAAAAAAGTAAATTACTTTAACTTATCCTCTATTATCTTTTTTTATTACTTATAAATCTTTCATTATTTGGTTCCATAGTAATGGCTTTTTTGATATTTTTTAGTGATGCTTTATATTTACCTAAATAATAATATGCTATACTTCTTAAATCATAGGCTGTACTATTATAACTAAATACTTCATTTATATATGTCTTTTTCCTTTTTTGTTTATTTTTTTAGGGCTTTATTAGTATAATAAATAACTTTATTATAATCATCTAATAAATTATATAATATGGCTATTTCGATATATCCATCTCTTAAATAAGGAGCTTCTTTAATAGCTTTTTTATACCATAATATTGCTTCTTCATATCTATTTAAATTAGTATAACATCTACCTATAAATCTCATTGAAGCTGCTCTTTCATCTTTCCAAGTAGCACTATCTAATTTTAAATGTTTAATAAGGGTATCTATTGCTTTATTATATTTACCATAATACATATATTCTCTACCTAAATAATGCATATTTCTATCATTATTTGGTTCTTCTTTAACTGATAATTCTAATAATGGTAAATAAGAACTTCTGCTTTTTGTTATATCTGGATAATGATTAACTATTAAATCTTCAATTATTATTTTTATTTTTCCTTTTCCATCATAAGTAAGAATCTCATGAACTGGATATATCCATTTATAGCCATACCTACTATGAATTTTTTTCATAGTAGAAGCTAATTATTGGTTTATCGTTTTTATCTAAACTCCAATTATAGGTATACATACATCTTGTTGTATCTTCTTTCCAATGTTTTTCGAGTAACTTTCTCCAGCCTTTTATTAATACTTCATCTAAATCAATACAAACACATATATCACTATTTTTATCTACCATATCTAATGATTTATTTCTTGCTATATCAAATCTCCATGGTATTATTTTTTCTTCTTTTACTACTACTTTGTCTTTTTCTTTTAATTTTCTAATTGTATTATCAGTACTACCTGTATCTAAAACAAATATTTTATCTGCTTCTTTAACACTATCATACCATTTATCTACATATTTCTCTTCATTTTTACATATTGCATATACGATAACTTTATATTTATTCATGTCTACACCACTGGCTTTCCTAAATAATCTATAACCATCGTAACTAATGGATTAGCAAAATATGATTTTGATGATATATTTTGAATATCGGGAGTCTCTAAATATATTGTATACTTACCTAGATTGGCAAGTTCATATGTAACTGCTGTATCCACTACTGCTACTATACCAGTTGCTGATAATTCTACTGGTTCTCCGTTATAGACAAATTCTCCTACGCCAACATAAATATGGTCAGTATTTGTTTCTCTAAAACCTACTGATACAATATCTTTAGTTGGATCAAAATCTTGACCATGAACTTCAGGATAAGCACTAACTGTAAAATATATTTTATAATAGCCTTCCAAATTAAACTTTATTAAACTTTTTAACTGGATCAAATTCTATTAAATTATAAACATCTAATTCTACTCTTTTTAAGGGGTATATTACTATTAGATAATACTTCTATTCCTTGAGGAGATGTATTCTCATTAAATGTTACTATATATGCTGATTTTAAAGGAATATTTTGTCCATCTTCACCTTTAGGAATAACAAAGTCTAATATATGAGTATCTTTAACTTTATTATCTATTACTCTTGCAGAACTACCTGCTTCACCTGTATATGTATTTCTAACTACTATTTTATCAGCAACTCCATCTATTCCTGGTGGTCCAGTTCCTCGATAAAATAAATCATCTAATAGAATTAATTGTAATTTCAAGCATATTCTCTTATTAATACAAATAAAAACAAGCCAGTTGACTTGTTTTATTTTTAATGTTAAGCTCTTTGACTTTTCATCATTTATTTGAAAAGAGCCAATGTTTTCAAAATCTTTAAATGCTGATATTGATAACATAGAGAAATGTATATCTTTAACACTTAAAAATTCTTTTCACAAAAATATTTAAGTAATCAGTGAGCTTTTGGCAAGTTTTTCTAATTTATTTAATTCATTTAATAATTCTTTTTACTATGTTTGTATTCAAATCTCCTTGTATTTGATAACCAATGTCATCTCTTAAAAAAACAAACTATAAAAAAATTATTACTATCAGTTATTAATCTTCCAAATTTAAAGCCATAAATTTGATTAGATCTAGTAAAATTTATATTATTAGAATTAAGAGTAAACTTTTTTTGCTAAAGTTAAATCATATTCTAACGTTTCTTCGTTTGTCTCTTTTTGTGATTTTTTTAGCAAATCAGTTCTATCTGAAGAATATCCATAAAATACAAATAGATTATCATCAGAATCAGTACACCAAAGTCTTATTTTCTTCTCTTTATCATCATCTATTTTATCGTAGAAATCAATCTCTGTTTTTCCTTCAAAATTACCTAGTAATTGTAATCCTGTTATCAATTTCAAATATACTTTAGAGTTTGATTTCATATTGTTTAAAAACACTATTGACTTCCTCATTACTTGAAACCAAGTCAAATGTTTTTCTTCTTTTTTTCTTTCATTATTTCCCCCTGACTAAAAATTTTTACTTTTTATTATGATTATTTGAATAATATTTATCAATTACACTTGCAATGTATTCCATTTCATTATCTGAATAACGTTGATCTATTGGTAATAAAACCATATTATCTGCTTTTGTTATTTCATCTGTATTAGCACCATTCCAATTTATATTAGCCCATAACCTTAATGAGTAGATATTATTAGATTTTAAGTAAGCTCTTAAAGATTCACCATCAGATACAAATAGTGGATACATATATGTTAACTGTTTCGAAGATAAATCTAATTGATTATATTTTTTTAGTGATTCATAAAGCATCTCATAATTTCTTAATCTATTTTTTTAGTACTGTTTCATAATCTATTGCACGTAAATAGTTTTTCAGTGAAATTAGACATATAGCATAAATCTTCATTTCTAAAATGTTTATCTGCTTCTAAAAAAGTTGGATAGTGAAAAAATTTCCCTGTTTCATCTCTTGATAACATCTCAATCACTTTATCTAAACTTTTTACCTTTAGAGTATTTAGAATTAGGAATTAAATCATTACTAACTATACAAGCTCCATCAGGAACTCCAAAATATTTTCTATAATTGTATATGACATCTACACTGTAATTGTCTTTATTAAAAAAAGTCGTGAGTATTATCAACTATTACATATTTATATTTATCAATAATTTTTTGAATATTATCTTTAAATAATCCATAATAATTTACAAAGTAAATATAGGTTGTGTCATTTAGTTTGTTTTCATCTATATCTAATGGCATAAAATTATTATCAATATGGTAAAATTCTATTTTTACATTTTCAGATATAGCAACTTCACTTAATGATTCACATAAGAAATATGGAAGAAATAATGTTGTTATATTTCTTTCATTAATAATATATTTTTAGACAATTTCTACCAGAACTTAGTAGTAAATTTGTATCGTGATAAATATTACCAATTATTTTTTTCAAATTTAAAATGACAACCTATTTCTTCCATTTTATTAATCTTCCTTGTTTTTTTCAAGTAATCAGCTAATTCTGTATAAGCATCGGTATTCCAAACGTGGCATCTTTCTTCATCTGGATAATTTCCCATTGTTTTTATCATAACCGTCTGGTATGAAAAATGAAATCCCAACTCCAACCATACGTACCAGATTTTTTTCTTTTTGCTATTTTTTTCCTTTGGTAATAGACTTAAATACAATAGGATCTTTTCCGTATTCACAATATGCAAATGCTTCCATAAAACAAGCATTTCTATTATCAACTCCTTCAAGAAGTTTTAATAGTCCGTCTTCGCCAAGTCTTTCATCTACATAATGTGTATATGGTCCTGGGAAGCCACCTAATGCTTCTACGTATAATCCTGTATCGTTTTTTAATACCGCACATTTTAATTTGTCACTTGCTTCTTTAGCAGAGTGCATTGCAACTTCTTCCACAGTATCAGCTTGAATTTCTGTTGTTTCCATTTTTACATTGTCAACTTCAATTCCTAGTGGCTCTAATATGTTTTTAGCACTCATTATTTTTAGACCAATTTCCAGTCACATAAGTTATTTTTTTCATAAATATATATCATCTCCTTCTTTAATTATATCATATAATTGGTAATTTTTTTGTGTTTTTATCATTTTTAAATTTTACTTCTTTTTCTATTACAAATAACCAAAAATGCTTTAGGTTTTTAACCATTTTTTTACTTCAAATATTCTTCTATAAAACTTGTAGTAGTGAAAACTTGTTTGTTCTACCAATTTTCCACCAGCTTTATTAATAAGTGATTTCCATTCTTTTAATGTAAGTCCGCGTTCATTACCTAGCATTTTTTCATTCATATTAAAATATGTGCTTGGTATTCCAAAAATAACATATTTAGAAATATTCATTTGTTGCTTCAAAATTTCAATTATTTCTTCATCAGTAAAATGTTCTAAAACACCATTACTGTATGATACATCAAAAAGTATTTGGTTTATATTTTAAATTAAGTATATCACCTTGTTCGTATTTACAAGGGGATATAATATTTGATTGTTTTGCTATTTCGCAAGCATAATTTAAAACTGCTTGACTTAAATCAAGAGCAATAACATCTAATCCTAACTTTTGTAAATATCCTGCCATTAATCCAGTACCACAACCCATTTCAATTACTTTTTTGTTCTCAGCATATTGAATCACTTTATTAATAAATTTTTTCTTATATTTAAGTTTATACTCAATATAATCATCAGGTTTATCAAATTCTTCTATATCTATCTTGTATAATTCATACCATTTATCATCTTCTGTTTTCTTTTTATCGTCTATTATTTCGTTAATTTTTTTCGTTATTTTGTTGATTATTTCTTCTTCTGTATCATTATTTTTCAATAACTAAAAGACTGTATTCACTATTATTATATCTAATAAAAATCTTTTAATTTATCATTAAACTTTTTTTAAATGTTTCTTTTTTTCTTGCTTTGTAAATTTTCTATTATCTCTTTCTTGTGAACGCTTTAATGATGTTTTTTTAAATTTATATCAAAGTATATCAGTAAATCAATTTTTCTTTCACCAGACTTCATACAAGAGAGTACATTATTCATAAACTCTTGTGAATTATTTATATTGTTTTCTAATAATACAGATTGATATGAATATACAGAGCAATAATTTCTATCAAATAAATTTATATCATTATTTTTCACTATATAATTTTTTTCTCTTAAAAAAATAAATAATCTGCTGCTTGTACCAACGTTTCATATCTTAATGTGTTAAAATTTTTCTTTTTAATGATACTAATGCGTTATCATCAAACATTGCTTTAATAACTTTATATAGTGGGGAACTTTTTATCTATGTCATTTGTTATTCCGACTTTATATTTTTTTATCGTATATCTTTTTTTTTATGATTGTTGTTTTTTTCCTGCACCAGTTGATCCTTCAAATACTACATTAATCATTTTTTTATTACCTCCAAAAAGTAAAAAGTTATATCTGGAATAATATCAATAAATCCATTATAACAATAACCTTTTTTTAAAGTTATACAATCCATAATCTTTATTATTTATATCATCTTCTTCGCAGAAAACTCCGCCAAAATCATATTTCGGTATTTTGTTATTAATACAATACTTAATAGCTTCCCATTGCATATTATACATTCCTAATAGATTTCTATTTTCCGTTGAACTCACACCATACAAATAAATTAACTTATTATTGTAAATAATATCAATACTCATTGCTAGAGGAATATTGTTATGCCAAACTTCCAAAAAAATTAAGTTATCATTATAAGTTGATATAAGTTTTTTGAAATATTCAATAGTATGTGGTTTGAATTTATGTCTTTCTGATGTTTGAATATATAGTTTGTAAAAAAATTATCTAAATCTACTTCTTTTGAAATTTTTACTTGTTAATTCCTTACGATATGATCTTCTTGTATTTTTGCCTAAACTTACTTGGTAGTTTTTTTATAAGTTCTTCTTCATTAAATATAATATCCATAATTGCTAATTTACAAGAATCAAGCAAATTACTATAATCAGTATTTTGTGTAATTGCATAATTGTATTCGCTTGAAATCTTTTTTTAAATCTATTTCATTTATATATGGATTAATTACAAGTGTTGTGTATTTCTTTACTTCCAACCATTCTTTTTATATTTTTTTAAGAATAAATTTATTAAATCAAAATTAGAATTTTTTTAATACAGGTCCTCGTGGTGCATATAAATATTTAACATTATTTTTTTCTCTTTCTCTAGCAAATTACAACTCCATATTATTTCTTCATTTTTCAACATAGTATATAAAATATTTTTGTTTTTTTCGTTTCTTATTATATTCCATTCAATACTTTTGCATATAATCGGAATCAGAGTTATCTGCTAAAAAAACTCTTTTTAATTTTACTAACTTCTATTTTTGTCATCTAAATTCAATTCATAAATCATTTTTAGTGCCTTCCTTTATAAAAGCTAGTTATAAAATCTTTGTTTTTAGCTAATATTAATCTTTTTTGTTTTGATTCTTCCTTTTGATTTACAATATCCATAAAGTCATCTGTTGTTGTTTTCATATCATTAGTTAATGATAACAATAAATAATCATATTTTTAAGGCATAATTCATAGTTTCTTGAATACCTAGTAAATATCTTTCCTCCCCACGATCTCCTAATCTACGAAGCAATTCTTCTTTTGTAGGTGGCATAAGATAAATCATAGTTGTATCTTCATACATCTTCTTAATTTCCTTTGCTGATGAATAGCCAACATTAAACATTAAATGATATTCTTTCAATTTTTTTCAAATTCGCTTTTTAGGTACTCCATAATAATTATTATTATAAATACAATATTCTATTAAACCATCTGTTGAAATTAAATTTTTCAAATTCTGCTTTACTAACAAAAATACATTCTTCCAACTTCAATTTCTCTTTTAGCTCTAGTTGTTATTCCGGTAGCTTCCAAAAAAAGTCGGATATTCCTTTTCGATATATTCTATAAGTTCCGATTTTTCCACTACCTGATGGGCCAGAAATTACAATAGGATTATTTCTCATATCAATCATTATAAGCACCTCCCAAATGTTAAATTATTATTTTATTTCTCTTAAATCTGTTTCCCAGAAAAGAAATAAACCCAGTCATCTTCATTTATTTCATAAACATATTTAATATCTACATCATTATTTGGTATTTCAATTTCTTTTGAAGCCATTATCAATTATCAAAGAATATACCCCAAGAACTTCTTTTTTTCCTCTTTGTTTTAATATATCAATAACACCATTTGTAGTTGTTCCTTTGTAAATTATGTCTTCAAATAATATACATAGAGTTATCTATATTATCACTCATATACCTGAATTTACCATAATCATGGCAATTATCTGAATTACTCATTTGAGTTTGTATCATTGACACTCTTCTTATTCCTAATAAATGTGATAACGTAACTAACATAGGTAAACCGCCTCTAGCCATACCTATTAATTCTATATTATCTTCATCTAAGTTGTAATTTTTAATTTCCTCAGCCATAACTTTACAAGCGTCAATATAATGCTCGTAGTCAAATTTTACAATCTTGTTATTTGACTTTAATGTTTTTTTGTTCTTCATTTAATAAACATTTTTTTCATAATTAATCACTCCAATTCCTTATTATTTTTTTATTTTTTTGTTGTTATTATCATAAATGGTGTATCTAATATTGCTATGATCCACTTAAAAAATATCATAGTAATCATTAAAGATATAATTTCATTAAGTTTCATTGTTCCTACAAAAGCAATTAAAACAAATATAGTAGTATCTAATACTTGGCTAATTATTGTACTGACATTATTACTTATCCAGACTTTATTATATTTCTTTTTTAACTTTTCATATAAGTAGGCATCACAGCGTTGGCTAAAACAATATGCGGTTAAACTTCCTAATGTTATACGTGGAATAAAACTAAATATTGTTTCAAAAGCATTTTGTGAAAAATCAGAATTACACGGTGTGTATTGCAAAAATAGATACATTAAAATAGTAAATAATATCATAAAAACAAAACTTAAATTTGTTGCTTCTGTTGCTGAACTTCTACCGTATTTTTCACTTATAATATCAGTTGTAAGAAACAAAGCTCCGTATGATATATTTCCTAATGAAATTGTTAATCCAAATATTTCTGATAGTTTAATCGTTTGAATATTACATATAACAACCAACAAACACATCCAACTATATAATCCAAATTTTCCAAATCTTTTATATATCACCAAAGTTGCAGAAAATGAAATTATAAGATATAATAGAGAAACAAATAAATTATTCATCTTACTACCTTACCCCCAACAAATTAACATAGGGGGAACTTTCCTTTCAAGAAAGATTATAACAGTTATAGGTGCGATATATCGTACCATTAAAAAAATGTGACTTTTTTACAAAATCACATTTTTTTAAATCATCAATTCCACTTAAATTTAATGTTTTAATATCATTTTTCATCTATTGAATAACCAGTAATATAAATAAAGTCTTTATAATATGTGAATGAAAAAGGGTTGAAATCGTCTCTCTTTGTTGTGAAATTTAAAGGTTAATATATTTTTGTTCTTGGATTGCTCTTGAAATAATATTATATTTTTTTCTGTAAATCTTCTTTATCAATTTTAATATTTCTTTTTTTCATCTGCTGAATAAATAACTATTGATCTTATTTTTTTCTAATGTAATGTTTAATTTTTTTGTTGTTCTTTAAGATCTAATTTATATATAACACTTTCTATTGCATCAACATCTAAATAATCAAAAGATATATTGTAATTATGTTCTTCTATGATACACATAACCACCATATCTGCCAAGAATAGTATCAATATATATTCCACATTTTTCTAGTTCTTCCTTATATGATTTTATCATTCTTGGCGAAACTTCCAATTTTTCTGCTAACTCTTTCACTGAATACTTTTTACCACTCTCTAACAATCTTAACATTGTTAAAGTATTGCTAACTTTACTCATATTACACCTCAATAAAAAATTATTTTTTTAATTTTTTTACTGGGGCACCATTTTCTTTTGTTAAATCCATTTTTTGTTTTAGTAAAACTGAAAAATTTCTGTTATTTACTGAATAAGAACAAGTATCTCCAATTTTCTTTTTATAAACAGCATTTCCTAATGGGCTATTTATTGAAATTTCTTGAATTTCAGCATTGAAATCTCCACTTGCACCAACTAGCTTAAATGTCATTTCTTCCATATCATCTGGAGAGAAAATCATATCTGCTACAATAACATCTCCAATATCAACTATTTCTTGATCGTTATGTTTCTCAATGATAACAATTCTATTTAGTGATTCATACATATTACGTAATTCACCACTTAATCTCATATTGGTTCTTTCTATTTCTTCAAACTCTGGGGAATCCCAGCCGTCACCAGCACCAGCATCAAATGCTTCTTTTCTTCCCATATTGTTTGCTTGAATTGCTTTTTTTCAATTTTTTTCAATGTTTTTTTAAGATATTCATTATAGCCGTCTTGGTCTAAATAGATTGGTTCCATATTTTTCCATACATACACCTCCCAAAATTTGTCATATATGTTAACACACATTATTTCAAAAATCAAGCATTTAGCTCTATTTTGTGTATATTCAATGTACTTTATGTAGTTTATTTTTATTTATTAACTTTATATGTTTAATTGTTAAGTTTTTCCAAAATGGTTATAAATATCTCTGAATTTCCAACAAAGTAAGATGTTGATGTCCCAATTTTTTTGCTTTAAACAATGCCTTTCCTAATGGACTGTTTAAAGATATTTCATTTATTTCATTAGTAGTATTGGGGATATAATTTCCTGTTAATGTTATTATCTCTGTTTCGATATCATCATCAGAATATTTTATATTAATACTAACCTTATCACCAATATTAACTAAATTTTCCTTTTTTTATCCTTATCATCAACGATTTTTTTAAATATTGTTTTTTTGATAATAAATCGTCAATTCTTTTTGCTATTGCTCTGCTTTCCCTCATTGATTCTTCAAAAGCAAAATTATCGTGCCACCCATCACCGACAGCATCTTTATATACTTCACTACCTAGTGCTGAATTAGAACGACTTAAATCTTCAAGCCTTTTTAATTCTTCAAAGAATTGTTTATAACCATTTTTCATCTACTAATATTTCTTCCATTGTAATCAACCTCAATAATATTTTTACCATATAAAAAAATAGTTATTTATCAAACAATTTCATTCCCAGTTTTTTTCTTGCACTTTAAAAATTTCACTTTCTATTTTTATCTATTTCTTTATTGCCAGCATTTAATTCTTCTAAATCCTTTTTCTTGTTGTTCGTTTAATTCTCTTATAATTCTATCATAGTCGTATCCTTTGTCATTAACTCTAATTAAAAAAATTATAACTACTAGTATTCCTATACCACCAAGTCCTAACAAAACAATTTGTATTGATGTCAATCCTTCCATATAAACACTTCTTTCATAAATACTAAAACTTTTAATAAATAGAGTTGTACCTTTTTCTTTGTGATAATTTTTCTTTGCCTTTGGACCATTTTATTGTATTTTCCCCAATCAGTCACATAATAAAGAAAGTCTTTTTTTATAATATTTTGTTTTTTTCCTGTTCATCCAAAATTACATAAATACTATACACTATCATTAAAACTACTAATACGACACATAATACTATTTCAAACATTTCCTTTTTATTCATACCAACCACCACATTACATTATTTGAGTTTTAAATATTTTATTAAAAAAAGGTACCTTTTTTAATAATTTACATAAGTAATATAAACCTATAAGTTCAAAAGCAAATAAAGTAATAGTCATACCAACAACAAAACTAACTCCACTAACAGGCAAAATAAAATCTAAAGGAATATCATTAGCATTGCAATACATTACACCTAAATCATAATTAAATTTTTAAAACTATCAATGTAATAACTGATATAGCTATAATTGTCAGAATGTTTAAAAAAACTCATATTTGTAATGTCAAAACTATTTTTCTGAATATCTACTCATTTCACACCTCCTAATTTCAATTTTTTTGTACTGCAATAATATTATACCACATTTTTGTGCTTATTTAGAGAAGAAAAAGCTTATATTTACTAAAAAAATGTAAAAAAATTAACCTTGGGAAGCAAGGTGATTTAATTGTGAATTTGAATGTGAATGATAACAGACTAGAAGATTTAAAGTATGAAAAAAAGATCTAAAAATCAAAAGAAATTGCAGATATGTTAAAAGTTAATGAATCAACTTATTCTGAATGGGAACATAATAGAATACCAATTCCAACTAAAAAGACTTATTGAGTTAGCCGATATACATAAGGTTAATATTGATTATATGCTTAAGTTAACTAATGTTAGAAAATATGTTCCCAAAAAAAGACTTCATTAGATTTGAATATGGTAGGTATTAGATTGAAAGAAATACGACAATATATGAATTTGTCTTTAAGAGAATGGGGAGAAAAACTGAATTATTCATTTTTCTACTCTTGCAAGTTATGGAAGAGGCGAAAAAAATTAATCAATTCAGAAATTTTTAATTAATATAAGCACTATAACAAATTACTCTTTGGATTGGATACTTGGAAGAACTGAAGAAAAGCAAATAAAAAAACTGTAATGAGTAAATTTTTTTCATCATTACAGTTTTTTTTAATCTTCTAAATCAATATCATCAAATACAGGGTCGTCAAAAAAATCTTTTAATTTAAGTCCAAATCCACTGCTTATTCTAGCAATAGTTAGAATTTTTGGATTTTTACTTCTACCGTCAGTTAAGTGTTGAGCTGTGCTTTGAGTTAAATAACTTAAACTTGCTAATTTATTTGTTGATAGATTATCAGATTTATTTAATTTGTATGCTAACTCTTTATCATTACATAAATCGTTAATTCTTTTTTTAGCAATCGCGTCATTTATCTTCATAATTACCACCACCTATAATAATTTTAATGGTTAATCCTTTGAAACTGTTAATCACGCAAGACTAAATTAGTATTGCAAGACTATGTTTTTTTGCACTAAAAAAATATCTATACCTGTCAATATGTTATTATTACCAAAAAGTATCTTTTTTTATTAACTCTAATGTTTACAAGTGTTTACGAGATTTTAACAAGACATTTTTATCGCTTTTTTTAAGACAAATTATCCTTATTGACTATAAACAAAGCTATGATATAATTATGTTAAGATATGAAATAAATGTATCCAGAGAGACATTATTTTTCAAATATCAACTGAAATACTTTGATGTTTGAAGTAATGTTTTTTTCATATCTAAATATCAATTTTTTTAATTGTTTCAGTCATTTTTTTCTTGATTTTTTTCAAGCAAAAATTCATTGAAAATACTTGATTTTTTTGGTAGATTTTTGGTATATCATAGTCAACAATTAATTTAATTTTTTTGATTTATGATGTTGAGGAAGTAGTACGTATCCTTTGTTTTTGGTTATTTCTATGGCCTTAACACGCACTGCTTCCTTTTTCAATTAAAGGGGGATTGGATAGATGGTTGCATTTTTCTTACATTTATTATCAAGCTAACTTATTTAGTAAAAAAATATAAAAATGTAGGGTTTGTTTCCCCAAAATTTCCTGTTAATAAATCAAGTAATAAAATATTGATATTTAGAGCAATAGGTATTAGTAAGACTTTGTCTTTCAGTATCTGTTGCTCTTTTACTTTGGATACACATTTAGATCAGGGGGAATGAGTATATGAAGAACACACTTTTTAGGAAAGGACGAACTATTAATGTATGATTATGTTAAACTTAAAAAAATATAATCACAGATATTTTCAAGTTATTTAAGTATCTAAAAAAAGAACTGATGATAAAATTTCTTTACCGAAAATAACAGCTGACTATCGTGTAAGGTATGAGCAATTTGTACCTGTTAATAATTCAGTTGTAGAAAACTGCGTATTAAGAAATATGATGTTAGAAACAAAACTTGAAAAATAGAAGAAAAAAAGATTATTGTCTAAAAATAACTTTAGCTTTAAGAAAACTTAATGATATTGAATTACAAGTATTTGATCTTACTTTTTTTACAAATGTAAAGATGAAGATGAAATTATGGATATAATATCTTATGGTAAAGATAAAGTTAGGTATATCAAAAAGTGCTTGTATCAAATTCGTATCCGCTCTTGGTCTTGATGATAGGTGTTTTTAAATAAGGTGTCGCAAGTGGCACTTTTTTTAATGCACTAATTTAGATTGGAGGTGTTAGAAAAAAATTAAAGTACTGACTTAAAAAGAATTAAGGGGGTTGGTTTTTTTATAAATATAGTTAGAATCATAATTAATATCTTTGAAGAAAGCACATATAGAAATATTGACTAAACTATTTAATTTTTATGAATTACAACAAAACAAAAAAATATATTAAAAAAATTTAGTAAACTTATAAATTTTTAAAGGGGGTTATATAATTAAATGGATAGTATTTTTAAATGATATTCTGCGTCTAATTGGGGACGCAACTAATTACTTAAAAAAATGTTCGTGGCTGGTGCTACGGGCTTTTTTTGTTTTTAAAAAGATTGCATTATGTATATGGTCTCATCAGAAGATCATCAAAAAGCTGCTTCACTTCGTAAGATACGTACAACACTAATAGCTGGTGTATGTGTTTTTTTGTTGTAGTTCAATTTGTTAATTGGCTTCTAGCTTACTTCAAATAAAAAAATTATGGATCAATACAAACTTGTAAAAGAAATTATAAAAAAACTTGTCAGTACTTTAAGATAGTAGAAAGAGATATTGATAACTACTTTGTTGAAAAAAAGATAATCGACGGTTTAGATGATATTATCTTTGTAGAAAATTTACTTAACATATTTTATAAAAAAATGAAATTAAAAAGATATAGAAATTCTTTAGATCAAAATAGATTAAAGAAACTTCTAATAGAATTAGAAAAAATAAGATTAAATTTAGAATTTAAGGGGGTATGCGAATGATGAATCAATCTTTAATTATTGGTAGAATTGTTAATGATCCAGAACTTAAAGAAACTGAAAAAAAGGAAAAGTATCAAATATTACACTAGCGGTCCAAAGACCATTTAAAAATGCTAATGGCGAATATGAAACAGACTTCTTCCCAGTTGCAATATGGAATGGCATTGCTGAAACTACATCACAATATTGTCGCAAGGGCGATTTAATTGGTGTCAAAGGTAGATTGCAAAGTAAAGATAATGTTATTTCTATAATTGCTGAAAGGATAACTTTTTTTATCTTCAAAATCAATAAAAGATGACATTTCAACAGAAAAAGAATTAAAAAAAATATAAAAAAATATATAGAAATTTCATTTTTAGGCGCTGTATAAAAGCGCGTTATAGTGTTTGTAAAGAAAGGACGTGTCTTATGTTAAGAAAAAAATTTTAAAAAGTATTTTTTTAGTAATTGTTTTTTTATAGGTTTTATAAGTGCTTATGTAAGGGGTATTCATTACAATAGTAATAAACTCAAAAGTGATAAATCAGTAGCTCAAGAAAATATAGAAACAGTAAAAGCAAAATATTATTAATGAAGAATTAATATCATCTATAATAAATGATAATGAATCTAAAGAAGAACTTAAAGAAAATAACACTTCAAATAACAAAGTAATAAATAATAAAAAAATGAAGAAATAAAAAAATACTATTCCAGAACAAAAAAACAAGAATCCAATCAAAATGAAGAAATACAAATAAATAATATTTCATGAAACTAAAAACAAATGATGTAATAGAACAAGTACCTGAAGTTGATGACGAATATAATAATCTAGTTAATTTTTGTAGATTATAAAGCTGATGAATTTAACAAATGTCATACTGATAGTATTGATGTTGCTTTATCTGATACAGATAATATTAGAAATACATCTTGCAAACAATTTGCATATAATGGTAAATTGGTTGGTTATAAAATACAAATTTTTTTATAACGACGGTACTTATAAATATTACAAATAAAATTTTTTTAAAGCGATCAATTAATTTTTGGTCGCTTTTTTTATATTAATTAAAGGGGGAATGAAAAATTGAAATTAAACTTAAAAAAAGTGTGCTAGCTTTAGTAGTTGGTGCATTTTCATTTTTTTAGTAGGTTTTACAAATGTCTTCGCTGCTACATTGGTTCAAACACCGGTTGATGATTACTTTTTATACTCGTCGTGGTGGAGGAAAACCTTATATGTCGGCTCAATGGAAACTATATGATATGGACGGTAAAGCTGCTTATTGTATAGAGCCGGGTGTAAATATTACTATTCACGATTACGACGGTGCGGTTGGTTATATCAACTCACCATACTCTGATGAAATAAATCAAAAGATTGGATTAATTGGATACTATGGATATAACTATCCGGGACACCAAACTTTAAGATATAGAGCTGCGGCTCAATCTCTAATTTGGGAAACAACAGGCGGTCAAATCGTAGAGTTCTGGACTGAAAAATATGGTAATGGTAGTTTTATAAATCTTAATAAAGAAAGAAATGCCATAATGTCTTTAGTAAACTCACATTATAAAATGCCTTCTTTTTAACAATGAAACAAAAGACGCTATCATAGGTCAAACAGTATCATTTACTGATAATACTGGTGTATTATCTGGATATGAAATTTATAGAAGTGATAATGCTACTTCTAGTATTAATGGAAATACATTAAATATAACTCCTAATGCTGTTGGCGAGATTACTGTATCATTAATTAAGAAAAACATACACTTCTAATCCTACAATGATCTTTGTAGGTAAAGATAGTAAAAGTCAAAAAATGGGAATGTTTGGCGTACACGATCCAGTAGTAGCAAAAGTTAAATTAAATGTTAAAGGTGGTCGTGTTGAAATTATTAAGACTGACGCTAATACTGGTACAACTACACCAAGCGGTCAAGCTAGTTTAGTTGGTGCTAAATTTGGTGTTTATGATGTTAATGATAATTTAATCACTACTTTAACTACTGATAATAATTCTTATGCAATAAGTGATTATCTTCCTAGTTTAAATGTATTCTACATTAAGGAACTTGAAGCTCCAAAAGGTTATGTTCTAAATACTGAAAAATATTACTTTAAATTAGATAAAGACAATTTACTTGCTAATATAAATATTAGTAATAAAGTCATTGAAAGAAAATATGAAATAACAAAAAGTTGTAGCTTCTAATAAAACTCAAATAATGACACCAGAAGTAAATGTTGAATTTGGTATATATGACTACAACAATAATTTAATCAAAACTTTAAAAACAGATAGCGACGGTAAAATTTACTTCACTTTACCATTTGGGGATTATATTTTAAGACAATTATCAATACCTAGTGGTTTTGAAAAGATTGATGATTATAAGTTTTCAATAACAGAAAGTGGTCCTACTATTAATAAAGTATTTAGTAATGCTGAAATAACTTCAAGAGTAAAAAAATTATTAAAGTTGATGATTCAGGTAATAGAATTGCTATTGCTGGTATAAAAATTCAAAAATTAAAGAATTATCTACTGGTAAGTATGTATGTCAAAAAGTAGCTTACCCTAATAGTAAAACTTATTGTGAATTTGAAACTGATGATACTGGTATGCTAATTACACCATATCCACTTAATAGTGGCGATTACGAACTTGAAGAAGTAGATCAAAGAATTAATGGTTATCTATGGAATAGTGAGCCATTAAGATTTAGTATTAATGAGAAATCTAATATTATTAGTAGTGATAACTTTGATAAAATACTAGAATTAAGATTTACAAATAAAGAAGTTAAAGGTGCTATTGAAATAAAAGAAAACTGGCGAAAAAGTTAGTTATTGAAAATGGTAAATACACCTATGAAACAATACCACTTCCTAATGTAGTGTTTGAAGTATATGACGAAAACAATAATCTAGTGGGAACTATTACTACTGACGAAAACGGTTATGCTAGACTAGATAATTTGAAACTTCAAAAATATACTTTGAAAGAAGTATCTAGTTCTCTATCTCATTTAATAGATAATAATGTTTATGAATTTGAATTAGTATATAAGGATCAATATACTCCTATTATTACTAAAACATTTACATTAAAAAAATTATCTACCAAAAGGAACACTAGAATTTACTAAAAACTGATTATTCTACTGATAAAAGCACTACCTAACACAATCATAGCAATTTATACAGAAGATGATGTTTTTAATGGGTACTTATACAACAGATGATAAAAGGAATGGTTATTATTAAAGATTTACCTTTATCTAATGGTAAAAAGATACTATATTTTAGAAAAGCAAACTTCTGATTCATCATACTTATTAAATGAAGAAAAAAATGTATTTTTGAAATTAATGAGAATGGCGAAGTTGTTAAAGCTACTATGAAAAAAATGAAAAATCAAAGGTAGTTTAGAATTTACTAAAGTAGATTTATCAACAAGTAATCCTATTCCTAATACTAAAAATTGAAATTTATAATGCTGATACTGACGAATTAATCTATTCTGGATTAACTGATGAAAACGGTAAAAATCATTATTGATAATTTAGAATATGGACGCTACTATATTAAAAGAAGTTGAAACTGCTTCACCTGACTATATTTTTAAATACTGAAAAAAATGTATTTTTGAAATTAGAGAAAATGGCGAAGTTGTTAAAGCTACTATGACTAATGAAAAAGTAGAAATGCCAAAAAAACATTTAATACTGATTTAACTAGCTCAATTATTATAATTAGTACTGCTGTTCTTGGTTTAGGATTATTAATATATGCAAAAAAAGAGAAAAATAAATAAGATTATACAAATTTTTGGGGTTGATATTGATTTTAATATCAGCCCTTATTTGTTTTAAAAAAATATATTGTAATTACAAAGTAGATAAAGAAACAAAAACAAGTAATCGAAAACAATCTTTTGAAGAAGATACTCCACCACCTACCAATGAAGAAGAACAAACAGAAGAAGTTGTAGAAACACCTAAAAAACAAGAAATACATTTAACTAACAATTATCTTGGTTATATAGAATTAAAATCTGGTATTCAAAGATTAATAACTTCTGGAACAGATAAGAAAACACTAGATAAGGGTTTAGTTGGAACATTAAGTACTTCTGCGGGAATTGATGATGAATTTGGTAATCTCATAATTGCCGGTCATAGTGTTTATAATACATTTCAAAGTTTGCACTACTCTAGTGTAGGCGATAAGATTAAAATTGTATCTCATAAAAGCTACATATATTTATGAAATAGTAGAAAAAAACATACAATTAATGATGATGATATGTCTTATTTTAAAAGTGTAGATAATGAAAAAAATATTAACATTAATTACTTGTAAAAAAATAATGGTAATAAAAAGACTAATTGTAGTCGCAAAGTTAAGGGGGTAAAAAAATGAGAAGATATAATACAAAAATTTATTTTTTTATATTTCAAAAAGACTTGAAAAAGAAGTTAGAAAAAGATCTCAAGAGTTAGATATTTCTATGTCTGATTATATAAGAACTTTAATAAAACAAGATTTAAAAAGTTAAATGATATTGCTTATGTTAATTCTATTATAGATAGACAGACATTTGAAATTGAAAATATAAATAAAAAAAGTTATCTGGTTATTATAAAGGTTTATAAAAAAATTAAGGGGGTTTTTATGAATATAGAATTAAATAATGAATTGATTGAGCGTTGTAATAATCAAAGTATGTATAATCGTGGTACTCATATCAAAGAAAGTGCTGAAAGTGATTATAAAAAAAGTTTATAGATACTTTTTAGTAGTCGCACTCTTAATCCACAGCAATTAAAAAAATTGTTAAAAAGGACAGAACAATTTAAAGAATTAATAACAAATATTTATAATGAATATTTGAGTATATCTGCTAATTTTTGTTCCTGTTAATGTTGCTGGACCAGCAAAAATATAATTCTAATAAGTTTGAAAAAGTTGCTGATAGAATGGATAAAAATAGATGAAATAAATGATAAAATAAATAAGTTCTATGATAATACTGAAAATATGTTGAAAAATGCTTATTCAAAAGATGAAATAATATTAAAATATAAGAATGGATATAATGAGCCAATAAGTTCTGATGATCCATTAGCTAGAGAAAAACTAGAAGCAAAATTAGAATACTTACAAACTAAACATCAATCATATTTAGATTTTTAATAAAAAAAGCAAGACTTAATAAAACGGAACAATTACCACCTTATGTTCTTGCTAATTCTAATCAAAAATATGAAAAGCTGTTAAAGATAGATTACAAACACTAGATAAAATAGATAACATAGAAACAGGTCGTTATTATTTTGATAATGGCGAAGTCAGTTTTGATAAAGAAGATATGAGAGTAAAAGTTTTCTTTGATGAAAAGCCAGACGAAAAAACAAGAGATGAATTAAAATCTCGTGGTTTCAAATGGTCTCCAAAAAATTCTGCTTGGCAAAGAAAACTAACACCTAACGCCATTTATATAACTAAAAGAATGTTTAAAGATATTGGAAGTTTAGAAATCAAATTAGTTAATGATTATACTAAAACTATATAGGTAATATTATGCTACAAGTATTAGTCGTTCAACAAGAATCGGCAAGTTGGTTAATGGACGCTGTCCGTTCTATCTTCTGGTTTCTTGCTAAAGGTGTATTACTTCTACTAGACGGAATGTTTTTAATAATTGATGATATATGGAAGTTTAAATTTTTTGATAATCCTTATGTAAATAAAATCTATTCATCTGCTATTATTGTTGCTTGTACTTGGTTAATATTAAAAGTTATATTAGAACTGATTATGAGATACTTTGTAAATCAAGATGATAATAGCTCACCTACTAGGGTGTTTAAAGGTATTGTTTTCTGTGTCGTTATGATGTTTTTAATTCCACCTATATTTAATTGGGGTTATGATTTATCTTCAAAAATGACACAGTATGTTGTTTCTGTATCATCAAATAATACTGCTAGTGCTACTTCTTTTGAATCTAGTATGTCATCAATGATACTTAATGCTTTTGCTGATGATGACAAGATGAAAGAAGAACATAAAAAATATTTTATAGAAAACTGGTTTACCGCTGATTATAACGAAGTTGAAGATGACGGTTTATTTGATAGTGGTGTTTATAAGTATAGCTTTAGTACTTTTCCAATATTTCTGGTAGGTTTAGTAGTTGTAGTACTTCTTTTCTTTATAGGAATACAAGTTGCTAAAAGGATTATAGAGTTAGCTCTCTATAAGGCCATAGCACCTTTTGTATGTACTTCTTTAGTGTCGAACAAATCACACGCTTTTGAAGTTTGGTGCAAGGGTGTTATGGGTACTTTTTTAGTCACGACAGTTCAATACTTATGTATAGGTATCTTATTTAATGTTTTCGGTCAAGTATCATCTGGAACAAATTATGTAATGTCGGTCATTTTAATTGTCATAGGTGCTTTATTATTTATAATAGCTTCTCCTCAATTAGTTTCTGCATTACTTAATGCAAATACTGGTGCTGGTGCAAATATGAGTGAATTACATACACTAGCTGCTTTAGGTACAAGTATGGTCGCTATGTCTAAATATGGTAAAACAGTAGATAATTCTACAAGTTCAAACTCTAATACTGATAATTCAAATAGTGATAGTTCTGGAGCTGGTGCTGATACTAATATGGATAATTCATCTTCAAATTTAGAAAGTGCTTCAAATAGTTCTTCTAGTAATGAAGATAATAATTCTAATAGTAATCTTAATAATGAAAGTCCTGATAATAGTTCTAGTGATATATCTTCTTCTGATCCTGAAGTAAGTGATTTATCTAGTAATATAAGTGATAATATCAATATGGATACTACTACATCTTTTATCAGAAAGAATTGATACATATAAAGACTTTATGGATAATCGTTATTCATCATTAAATGATGATACACCTACATATAAAACTAATGTTGATTGGGGGAATATAAATGTATCTAATACCAAAGAACATAAGAGTTAAAAAGAGAGATTTTTTAAAGGTTATGGTGTTAAAGAAATTATCTTTTTTAGGAATATCAATCTTTGTTGGTTATTTATTAGCTAGATTATTTGGTAAAAGGTTTATTAAAAGTGTTTTTATTCTCATTTTTTCCTATACTTACATTTTTAATAACTCTACCTATGCCTAATGGTAATGGTAATATTTTTAAGTATTCTAATTAAAAATGTTAAAATTTAGAACAAGTCAAAAAAATATAAGAAATATAATTCTTAAATAAGGGGGTATGTAATTGAATAATAAAGTTGATGATGTACTTTATAAACTTGTAGAAACAAAAATTCATAGCAAAAGTAGCTTTTAAATGATAATAGTAATACTTCTTATGAAAAACACTATTAAAGGATTGCATAACATTATTGTTGATTATACTATGAATAATAAAATGTCTCGTAAAGAAATTTTTAGATATTACTTTTTCTTTGTATGATATTGAAGTTGAGAAAAACATTTTTTTAGATAAGGTTAAAGATTTCTTAAATATACCTAAACATATCAAAAATACCAAAGAAAAAAATGATTGAAAATCATAGAAACTAAAAAAACAATATGAAAAAAAGAAATAGAAAATTTAGTTAAGGATAAACTAAAAAGAAATGATTAAACAAGATAAATTAGATAGTCAAAAATAAAGTTAATGAAGATAAAGGTTTAGATAAAGAAAAAAACAAGAAAATATAAATATAACTAATAATAAGGATCTATCTATTAATCATAACATTAAAACTTCTGTTCCTACTTCCAACAAGGAATTTGAAGAAACAAAACAAATGAAAATTTAAGGGGTTATAAAATTTATGAATAAGAATCTTGATGAAGTGTATATAACACTTCTAAAAAGCAAAAGAAAAAAATATACGAATATACCAAAAAAACAAAGTTAAAAAAATGAAAAATTGGCGACCATATTATAATGGAATTGTAGAAAATATAGATAATATCATAGTAGATTATTCAATAGCTACAAAGATGTCTAGTGAAGAAATTTTAGATTGCTTATTTGAAGTTGGTGCTGATAATAAAGATAGTATTTTTCTATGATACTTATAACACTATGAAAATAAATATGTAATTCATAATATCTGGGGGTTATTTTGAATAAGAATAAAAAGGAAAAGATTGATAAATCTATTCTTGAATGGTTGCCTTTTAAAGAAGTTTGGAACGATTTATTATATCTTGATAATGACAAAGTTGTTGGTATTATAAAAGTAAATAGTATTAATCTTCAACTATATTCTAATGAAGAACAAACATCTAAAAATATTTCAATTTAGAAAAGTATTATTAAGTTTAGAATATCCATTTTAAAAATACTTGCTCTTGATAAGCCGATTAGTTTATCAGAACACATAGAAAAACTTATTATATTTATCTAAAAAAATACTGATGATAAAATTAAAAAGAATTATTAGAAGAAGATATAAAATATGCTGATACAATAATGAATAATAATTTAGTAAACAATCGTGAATTTTATTTATTAATTGATGAAGATAAAGACAATGTTAAATTGTTAAAATCTAAAATAAATGATATTGTATCTCAATTATCTAATATAGGTCTATCTTCATCTCAAGCTAAAACTGATGAAATAAAAGAATTACTATTTGTCTATCTTAATCCTACTTCATCACTTGAAGTATTTAGACAAGACAGTAGTTTAAAAACATTAAAAGAAAAAATTGCACCTATTGCAATGAAGTTTAATGAAAAAGACATATTACTTGGAGATATATACGCTACAAGTATTATAATTGATACTTTCCCCTCTTATGCTAGGGGAAGTTGGTTAGGTATGTTATCTAACATTAAAAATACTCGTATGATGATTTCTGTTAATCCTATGGATAATATAGAAGTTAATAAAACTCTAAAAAAAGGAATGACAGAAACTAGAAGTAAGTTTATTAATTCTAAAGATAGAAACGATCAAATAGTACTCAAAAATCAATTAGAAGATTATGAGAAACTAACAAATAAAATGGATCGTGAAAATGAAAAATGCTACTGATGTCAGTAGTGTTTTTTTACTTATGCTGAAAGTTTGGAAGAATTACAAAAAGAATAAAAGAAATAAAAATCTGCTTTTAAGTAGTTTAAATCTTCGTGGATCACAGTTGATATTCGAGCAAGAACAAGGTTTAAAAACTTGTTTACCAACTCTTGATATGCCACTTCAAGAAAATTTTGGACTACCTATGCCTACAACGACAGTAGCGGCTTCATTTCCTTTTGTTTTTGAATCTATACAAGATGATGGTAATTCTATAATACTTGGCGACGACATAAACGGCGGTCTTACATTATTTGATTTGTGGAAAAGAACTAATAAAAAGAACAAACTCAAATATGTGTATTATAGGTAAAAGTGGTAGTGGTAAATCTACTTTAATCAAAAAGTTATTACGTGGTAATTTTGCACGTGGTGGTGGTAAAAAACGAACTCGTATTTTTGTGTAGATCCAGAACGTGAATATAAAGACTTATGTAATACTCTTAATGGTAATTGGATAGATTGCGGTAGTGGATCAGGTTTTTGTTATTAATCCACTAGAAATTAAAAAAATTCTGCTAATGACGAAGATAATAATGTTGCTGTAATAAAAACACTTACAAACATTTAGAACTTTTTATAAAATATTATTTTTAAAGAATTAAAAGAATTAGAACTTACTAAAATTGAAGAATTACTTTTGAAAACATATAAAAAGAAAAACATAGATTTAGATACTGAGGTTAGTAAGTTATCTTCAAAAAGATTATCCTATCATTACCGATTTTCATAATGAAATAAAAAACGAATTAGAAAATGCAAAAAATGATAAAAGGATTAATGATGATACAGTTAAGTCTTTAGAAAAAATAGAAGCTATTGTTAGAAGAATGGCTACCGGTGTTGATAGTAAATTATGGAATAATTATTCTAATTTAGATTTGAACTCTGATTTTTATAGTATTTGATATTCATACTTTTACTTGATAGTGATGACACTATATTAAGAACTCAATTCTTTAATATCTTGTCTTTATGTTGGCACATTATTAGTCAAAAATAGAGACGAACAAGTTATTTTTAATTGTAGATGAAGCTCATTTATTAATTGATCCTGAAAAATAAAGACGGACTAGAATTTTTTAAAAAAAGAACTTCTAAAAAGGATTCGTAAATATAATGGTAGCTTAATTGTGTGTACTCAAAATATGATTGACTTTACTTCACCAGAAGTAGTTAGGTACGGTCAAGTTATTGTTGATAATTCTGATTATCAAATCATTATGGCGCAAGGAAGTGAAGAAATTATTTCACTTCAAAAAGTATTAAGATTAAGTGAAAATGAAAGAAGATTTTTACAAACTGCGGGTAAAGGTCAAGCACTATTTGTTATTACTCACGACAAACGAATACCTATCTTCGTCCATTTAAGGCCAGAAGAAAAAGAATTATTTGGTAAAGGTGGCGGTAGATAATTAAAGATATTGTATCAACCATAATGAAAGGTAAAATGATAATTGCACTACTTCCAGTTGTATTTATCATTTTTATTGTTTTAATAATTGTAGCTTTACTTACTTCATTATTTGGTAATCAAGAGATGACTTATAAAACTTCTTTTGTACTTCCATTTGATACAAATAACTTTACTATCACATCTGATTATGGACTGCGTGATGATCCATTTACTAATGAAAAATCAAAACATAATGGTATAGATGTTGTCCCAGTAAATACAAAAAATATAGTTGCAATAGCTGACGGTAAAGTTGTTGCTAGTACTCTTGATAGTGCTGGTGCTGAATATGTTTTAATAGAACATAAAAATAAATGGAACTACTTATAGATCTGGATATTGGCATTTAGAGGAAAATTCAAGAACTGTCAATGTGGGCGACGAAGTTAAGCAAGGTCAACAAGTTGGTATTATGGGAATGACTGGTCGAGCAACAGGGGTTCACTTGCATTTAGTTTTGCAAGTATATAATGCTAAAACAAATCAGTTTGAATATACCGATCCCACTACTATTATTAAAAATAAAATAACTGCTAAAGATTATATCTTATATGATTATAATTCTAAAAAGTTTTAATAATCCATTTGGTAATCTACCCACTACACCGGAGTTTAATCCATTACCTAATCTTAATAATTAATGGCCGAACTTTTTGACAAAAACAATTCAAAAAGTGGCGATTTTTCTAAAAAAATATATATTCAAAAAAAGTGTGTACGATTGTTATACACCCCTTATTTTTCAAAGGGTAAGAAGTTAACGATTGTATAACAAAAAGATGAAATGTAAACACTTGTGTTTTTTAGAAACCCTTATGAAATAAGGGAAAATTCGCCACTGGCGAATTGTTTGTAAACAGGATTTATCCTGCTTTAAATAGAACTTAAAAGTTAGTACATGGCCGAACTCTTGGCCGAAGATAGAAAGGATTTTATGAAATTATTTTTAATTATTTTTAGGAATTAATATTCTAATATTTTTAATTGTATTTGTTTTATGTGCTTGTAAGGTTGCAAGTTTATGTGATAAAGAAATGGAAAAAATAAATAAAGATATTTAAGTTGTTATATTAAAATTTTATTATTTTTATAAAAGGGGGTTATATAAATGAATGATATAATTATTTAAAAAGTACAAGTGGATCAAAAAAATGGAAGAAGCATTTAGAAAGATTATTGAGAAAAAGGATTATCAATTCAAACTGCTTTAGAAATTATAATTAAAAAAATTATATACTTGAAAAACTTGGATTGTATATTGAATAGTAAATAATGAATGAAAATAAAAAAATTCAAATATTGTTGCTTTCAGACTGAGATCCACATAAGAAAAATTATTACAAGATCAAGCTGATAAAAAAATAATATGAAATTAAGTGAGTATTGTAAATTAGTTTTATTAGATTATTTAGAACAGTCAATGTTGTTAGATACGCAAAAAGTTGGTCGAATTAATTACAGAAACAGCACAAAACGCTAATGAAAAACAATTCTATAAAATACTTACTATGCTAAATAAAAATAATATAGGAATAGAAACTATAATATTACAAAATGATATGACTTATAAATATTTTGATATACCACAGACAAGATCTGAATTAAATACCCATTTAGTAAATCACCCTATAACAGAAGTTGCAAGAGAACAAGTATTAAAAAATATTCGTGAATTAAGAAATAAAAAGGAACTGACTGATGAGTAGTAATATAGTAGCTATCGTTCGTTATAAGAAAGATGTTAATTTTCAAAAGTTAGTTGGTGGTTGGTGTAAGTATGTTTCAAAGGACGGTGCTGACGGAAAAAGTTTAAAAGACTTTTCTTCTAGTGATGAATTGTTTGATAAAAGAATTTGGAATATATGATGACACTATTGATAATGATATTAATTACATTTGGGATAAAAAAACGGAGATGTAAAAAAAGAAGATATATTAAAAGATTTGCCAAAAAGATGAATTAGGTAGAATGTGGAATTTAGTTATTTCATTCCCACCAGATTTTGCTTTAGAATCTGGACTTAAAACTAAACAAGATTATTATATGATGACTAAAGCTATTATGCCTAGATTTTTATTAGATAATGATTTTGACTTAACTAATACACGGTGGTATGCAAGTAAACATAATGATACTGATAATCCACATCTTCACATTACTATTTTTTTGAGAAAAAGAAACTAGAAGAAAAAAAGATACATTAGAAAAGTCATCTATAAAATATTTAAAAAGTAACATTGCTTCTTATTTAGTAGATAATAAATCTTTTTTTATCAGGAACAAGATTATTTATTTTTAGGTTTGGAATATAAGATAAGAAAAACAATTTTACAAAAGTTGATAAAGAATTATTTTTTTAGTAGTAAATATAGAAAAGCATTAAATAAAGACTTATTGAATCTATATGATAAGCTACCAAAAAGGGGCCGACTTCAATATAACTCAAAAGAATTTAGATTATTGTAGAAAAGAAATTGATAAAGTTATAGAAAAGAATTTTTATATCACGACACTATCAAGTATGAATTTGAAAAAAATACTATCATAGTTTAGAAGAAATACAAAGAGAACAAAAAGTTATATGGTAATAATGCAAATAATAAATATATAGAAAATAAAAATGAAACGTTTATATTCTAAAATAGGAAATGATATTTTACATAACTTTAAAGTTTATAATTCTACTGACTTTATTAAAAAGACAAAAAAAGAATTTTTTAAAAGTTAATATAATGAATATGAATTTTAAAAAGTCGTCCTGTAAAAAGAACTCTACTATTTTTAAAGTATGCTAAAGAATTATATAAACTTGGTCGTCTTGCTGAATTATCTGATAATGATATTAAAAAAAGTTATTAAGTGATTGGATTAAAAGATCAAATTTAGATGTTAATGTTGATAATGTATTTACTGCTGTTAGAATGACAAGTGAAGATATAAATGCTACTGATTTTTTTATAAATCACTATCTCACTTTGGTTATACAAAAGAAAAATATACTAATTATAAAAATAAATCTTTTTATAAAAATATTAGATTTAAACAGTTTATTAAAAAAAGCTAATTATTTTTTTAGAATCTGAAAGTAAAAAAATGAAGAAAGATATTTACAAGAGATTTTAGAAAAAGAATTACAAGGAAAAAGAGATTTAAAGGGGGTTGTTAAAAATTAAAGAAATTTAACTATTGTTTAGTAGTTATTATTTCTCTATTATTAATTATCTTTTTTTCTACCGAATTTTATAAACATAGTTCAAAATAATTTTAAATTAAGTTTTTAATTTTAATTTAATAGAATTAATTAAGATAATATTAAATGATAAAAATGATTATGGGGATCTTGCTTTTTAGAGATCCTTTTTCATTTTTGCTGATAACTTATTATAAATATAATTTTTAAGGTTAAGAACTCTCACTCTACTAATGGTATTCCAGAACGTGTAAGTTCTAATGAATTTGGTAGTAGTAAATTTGCTAGTATAAAAGAAATTAAAGATAACTTTACTACTTGGAAATTTGGTAAAGAAAATAAATCAGGTGGTATGGTTGTTGCAATAGAAAATAATAAATACTATATTGATACAAGCTCTAATCATAACTTAATTGTTGGTAGTACTGGATCTGGTAAAACAGTTAGTGTCATATTACCACTAATTTTTAATCTAGCTGATAGTAATGAGTCAATGATTATTAATGATGTTAAGGGCGAATTATATAAATATACTTATAATTATTTAAAGAAAAAAGATTATGATGTTAAGGTTATTAATTTAAGAGATACTAAAAATAGTGATTTTTGGAATCCTCTTACTTTAGCATATCAATATTATAAAAGGAAAACAATTTTTGAAAAAGAAGTTGAAACAGTTAATGACTTATCAAATGCAATATGTGAAGAAGTTAATAGTCGTGATAAGTATTGGCAAGAATCATCTTCTTCCGTATTAAGTGCTTTATGTCTTGCTTTAATTGAAGATTGTAAAAATGAAAATCAAATACATTTTCATTCTATTTATAATTTGTTAGTAGAACACGGTGCTAAAAAGTATGGGGATCAAAACTCGTTAGACAAATATTTTGATGATAGGCCTTTCGGTAATACTGCTAAAAACTTGTATTCTGCTGGTAATTTTGCTCGTGGGGAAACAAGAGCTACTATCTTCTCTATATTGGCTTCAAAATTAAAAGTATTTGGCGATACTGGTATAAGTTATATAACAAGTAAAACTTCTTTTAATATGCGTGATATTGGCAAGAAAAAAACTGCAATATTTTTGGTAGTACCTGATGAAAAGTTATCTCGTCATTTTATAGGTGGCTTATTTGTGAATCAAGTCTATCAGACTTTAGTAGAAGAAGCTCAAAAAAGTCCTAATGGCGAATTAGATGTTAGAGTTAATTTAATCTTGGAAGAACTTTGTAATACTATACATATCAACGAATTATCAAAAAAACTAACAGTTGCAAGGTCCAGAAAAATTAGAATATATGGTGTCGTTCAAGATTTTGGAATGATACAAGAACATTATAGAGATCAAGCTACTACTATTAAAGCAAATATGAATTTATGTTATCTTCTTACAAATGATTATAATACTGCTAGAGAAATATCAAACCGACTAGGAAAATATACAATAAAAACTACTAGGACATCATCTTCTAATAGATATGGCAAAGCTGATTTTTAATTTATCAAGTGATACTTCTTTAACTGGTAGAGATTTACTTACTACTGATGAATTAATTAATTTTAAAGTTGGCGACGCATTATTTTTAAGAGCTCGTATGGATCCTATCAAAACTAAATTAAAACAAATAAGTGATTATCCTATAAAATATAAAATTGTTGATGAAATAAAAATTGATAATCCAGAATTTCAAAAATTAGAACTTTTTGATTTAGACACTTTTAGAATAGAAAAAGAATTATTTAAACCGGAAGAAACTAAAAAGACTACACCTACTAAAAGGGCTAACCCTACTAAAAAGAAAAAGGATAATGGGGATAAACAATCCTAGTATAAATCTTTTTTTAATTTTTAATTATCCGGTTATAAAATTAAATAAAGATAATGTTAAAGTTGGTACTTTCTTTTTCTGGTATTGGTAGTCCTGAAATGGCTTTTTAAGAGATTAAAAAGACAATGGCATTATTAATAATTATGAATCAGTATTTTTTTGTGAAATAGATAAATGGGCGGTAAAAAGTTATTGTGCTATTCATAATAAAACTGAAAAAGATAATCTTGGGGATATTACAAAAATAAATGGTAAAAATATTCCTTACTGCGACATTTGGATTGGTGGCTTTCCTTGTCAAGATATATCTATGGCTGGTATAAGACGCGGATTTGATTTTAATAGTAATACTAGATCATCTCTAGGTTGGAAGATGATACAATTTATAAGAGAAATGGATAATCCACCAAAGGTTGTTATATTTGAAAATGTAGCTGCTATTACTAATTCTAAAATGAGAAAAAAACCTTTAAGTCTTTTTTTAAACAAGATTTAGAAAAATCTAGGTTATTCATTATACGATCACGTTTTTAACTGCACTTGATTATGGTACACCTCAAAATAGAGAAAGATATTTTTTTAGTTGCAATTAAGGGTAAATATATTTATCACTTTCCAGAAAGAATAAAAACTTAAATTAAGACTTAAAGATTTATTAGAAAAAAAGATATTGATCCTAACTTGGTATTATCAG
Source organism: Bacilli bacterium (assembly GCA_022009835.1). GTDB lineage: Bacteria > Bacillota_I > Bacilli_A > RF39 > UBA660 > CAG-302. Next base: position 1,002,605 of record CP091726.1, read on the forward strand.
AAAAAAAGTAAAAATTTGATTTAGAGAAATTTGTTAAAAAAATAAAAACTATTCTAAAAAAACAGTAAATTGATATGTCAGAATTTAAAAGACAAAAAAAGAAAATATATTATAAATTTATATAGATTTGTTGACGGTAAAAATCATTGTGGCCGTGATACTTCATCAAAATATAATCAGACTGCAAGGTTATGGTCTATGAATGGGTATTGTCCTACTTTAACCGCTAACTCTACTGAAGATACAAGCAAAATGATTATCTACAAAGATAATTGTTTTTTTGTTAAGAAAATTAGTCCACTTGAAAGTTGGCGATTTATGGGATTTTCAGATGATGATTTTTATAAAGCTAAAAGTACTGGTATGTCTAATAGACAACTATTTAAACAGGCCGGTAATAGTATAGCAACAAATGTTATTTATTACATATTGAAAAAACTTTATTTTTAAGGGGGTGTTAATTAATGGAATATGAAATATTTTTTTAAATAAAGTTAGAAAAGAATTTAGAAAAAACAGACAACTACTTTGAATGTGAAATGAATGAGATAATTGATGTTATAAGAAATACTTTAACTAATGAAAAAATAATTAATATATCTGATTTAGATGTTCTATTCTATAAGGTCAAATGTTATATAAATAGAATGATTAAAAAAAGAAGAATAATTTTACAAAAATATGACAAAAATACGACAAATCACTCAATTAGTCTTGCAAGACTAATTAAAATGTGTTATATTTATATTGTCAGTAAGATACTGACTATTAAACCATTTTACTTTAACTTGCATACGCTACACCTTACTTCTAGTAGTGTTTGTAGTAAAAGTAGCTCACTAAAGCCGCTAGTACAGGGCTTTGTTTTTAAGAAAATATATCAAATTATAGCTGTTTGATTGACTTTAACTTATATTTAATGTAAGATAATAGCAATAATGAAATCATTAACTGATTTAGGGGAAATGTTTTTTTATGAAGTCAGAAAGTTTTTAAGCTCTTAAAAAAAGCAAAATAAATATTTTTAAATGATTTGAATGATAAGATTAATTTAATCGAATGGAACAAAGATGACGGTCCAAAAATTTGAATCAGTTGAAGAAATGAAAGAATTTGAAAAAGTTATAAATGGCGATTTTGAATTTGTATTAGATGATAATACTGATACTGATAATAATACAATTTTTAAAAAGATTATAAAAACCACTAAAGATAATTATTTCTTTTTATATTTATAGTTATAAGAATAAAGATAAATATATTACTTATTTATCTCTAAAGAATTTAGATGAAACAGATTGTATTCATAATATATATGGATATAAAACTGATGATGAAAATTCTGCTTTAACATATTTTTGATAAATTAAAAAAATGATATATCAAATAATACGATTGATTATATACTTAATAAAATGATAATTGATGTTGATAAAAAAATATAAATAATTTAAAAAAATAAGTATGAGAAATTGACTAGCGAAAGTTAGTCTTTTTATACTTTTTAAAGGGGGTTGATATTATAGATATAATTAATAGTCTTAATTTGATTAAAGAATATACATCAAAAAAAGACTTTGAAAAAAATTAAAGATACAACTTTAAATATAGAAAAAAATATTTTGAATAATTACCATAGTCATAATGATTTTTAAAAAGATTAATTGATACCATTGTGCTATATAGTGATTATTCTTTTTTTAATACTTTATTAATTGATTATCAATATCCTTTCTTTTTTTGGATCTTGGTACTGAAAATAAATTTAAGAAAAAAATGGATTTACTATTTTTAAATAATGCTAAAAAGATTAATATACTATCACCAGATAATGATGTATTTGTAAAAGTTAAAAATGATGATAAAGAAGAAATATTACCTTATACTTCACTAACTGATGAAGAAAAAGAAAAACTTAATAATCCTAATGATAAAAGTATTACATTAGATCATAAAGAACTAAAAAGGAATGAATATTATAGAATTGTATGATTGTAAAAGATACTACTATGGAACAAAAAAAGATTATAAAAAGTTTAGAATTACCTGCATTACTTCTTTTTTTGATTATCAAGATATATATAATTCTTTTGTAAAAAGCATTATATGCTGACGGATATAAAATTAACTATTGTAATAATTTAGAAAAATAAATTTGATTATGATAAAGAAAAATAAAACTATTAATTTGAAAAAAAGGTATCAATGATAGAATTAAAGTTTTTATCTATGCTAGATATTTATACATCTGATAATGCAAATAATGATTTTTGAGAAAGAACTTTTTAAAGTATTCTATTTGTAAAGGTATAGGAATAGATACAGACTTTGATGATAAATTTGATTTATATGATTGGTATAAAAAAACAGATTTTTAATGATGTTGAAAAAAATCTTTTAAATTAATATCATCAAAAGGAAGAAAAATTTATTAATAACTTTAATAAGTTTTTTTAGTATTGAAAAAGAAAAAAACTTTTGAGTACATACCTCTTGGGTTATATGAAGATTATAATTTATCACTTTAGGCACTGACAAACATATTTATAGCGCGTTATAATTTTTTTGTAAGGCGGTGTTGATATGAAAAAAGATCCTTGGGATAAATACTATAACAAAGCTAAAGAATTAAGAATAAATGCAATTTATGCTGATACTTTATGCGAATTAATACTATTAAGGTATGAATATGTATATGATAATATTAGTAAAGCTGATGTTTTGAAAGAACTACCGGGAATTAGAGAATTAAAACCTATTCAAGTAAAAAAACTATTTATGAAAAAAAGCAATAAAGTTATTAGAGTTAAAAATATGATGTTATAGTTTTTACAAGACAATCCATTTGTATTTAAAAAAAATAAGAAAGTGAGTGATGAAAATATGGAACTAGCTACTATGTATTATGATTTTTGTAAATGATTATTCAAATATGTTTAATGTTAAAACATTTATTGAAAAAAAGAAAAAAATAAGAAGTTATGAAAAAGACAAATGCTGTTATTGAAATACTAAATGAATATTATATCAATGGAACTATGTTTTACTTTTTTTAAAAAAAGTGATAAAGAAAAAAAGCAATTAACGACATAGTTAAAAAAACTTCAAAGTAAAAAAATGGTACATCTGATTTAATTAATAAACTTGAAGTTGTTATTGATGATGACGAAAACTATCTGGTACAAATAATTTTTAATGTATGATAATTGTAATAACAATATAGAAACATTGAAAAAAATAAAGTTGATAAAAGATATAAAAAAATAATCAAAAAAATTTCATAAGAAAGATTATTTTGATTTATTTTTTTAAAAATATAATGACTTATTTAATAAATTAAATTATCATTATGACAATAATGTATAAACAATATTAAAACTATGATTTAGTTATCAAATTTAATTTTTATCTCATAAGTTAAATTAGGAACTATTAATTATAGTTTTTTTATTTATATTAAGGGGGTTTAATTTGGAAGAAAAAAAAGAATAAAAAAAGGGAAAAAATTAATTATACAAAAATTCAATTATAGTGAAGAATTTATCACTAATATAGAAAACCCCACTAAAGAAGATTTGAAAAAAATATTTAATAAAAAAATATTTTTAATTATATAAGAAGATTGGAAAATCGCTCTTTAGGGGGCTGTATAAATGAATAAAGCGCGTTATAATTTAGTTAGCTTGGAATTACGATTAAAAAAATAATCAAAAAAAGGAAGTGTTATTTTTTTATGAGTATATTACAAACTATTAAAAACTATTATAAGGGTGGTGTTATATTTAAGATTATCTGATGAAGATAAAAAAACAAACTATCAAAAGAAGAATTATCACAAAGTATCAAGAATCAAGAAATAATGTTAAGGGATTATGCTGAAGAACAAGGCTGGGAAGTTGTTGGTGTTTACAATGATGATGACTGGTCTGGATCAGACGCTACAAGGCCTGATTTTAACAGAATGATTGAAGAATGTAAAAAAACGGTAATGTTGATATTGTTTTTATGCAAAAACGCAAGCTAGATTTGCTCGTGATATGGAACTTGTAGAAAAAGTACGTTCATAACTTATTTCACGAATGGAATGTAAGATTTATAACAGTAGTTGATAGAATTGATAATGCTAGAAAAAGAAACTAAAAAAACAAGTCAAATTCTAGGATTAACGGATCAATGGTATTTAGAAGATACATCTTTAAATATTCGTGAAACATTAAAGTCAAAAAAAGAAAAAGACGGTCAACTTACTTCAAGTTTTTGCGACTTATGGTTATATGAAAGATCCAGAAAATAAAAAAATCATTTAATAATTGATCCTATATCTGCTGAAGTTATTAAAAAGAATTTATGATGAGTATTTATCAGGAACTGGACTTGATAAAATCGCAAGAAGATTAAATGAAGATAAAATATTAAGTCCTTATGAATACAAATTACTTAATGGTAGTAAATTAAAAAAATACCAGTAATTAAGGATTATGTAAATTATGGATATATTGAGAAAACTGGTACTTATATGTTAGATGTAAGTTTTACTAATAAAGAAGAATATATCTTAAAAGATTTAGTAAGTTTTAATTACATAACTACTGATATGAAAAAAACTTTAATAATAAATGTGATATTGTATTAAAAGAAATACACTAATAATAGAACAAAAAAATATTATAGTGAAAATGATAATATTGATATTAATAACTTTAATATAGATGATTGTATTTTTATTAAATGAAAATGATGTTATACCAAAGACAGCTAAAGTGATTATTTCATATACCAAAAGAACTTGATCGTACTCACACTATTAATTATCAGTTTGAAATTACTCTAAAAGAAAACAGAGAACACGAAGATTATTATATAAGTATCTGTGGTAAAGCAACAGATGAAATAAAAAAATCAGACTTTATTCATAATATAAGAAAAAAGTTTAAGTGGTCTAGTTCTACTATTAGAACATTACTTACTGATGAAGTTTATATAGGTAATATGGTACAATTCAAATCAACAACAGTTAGCTACAAAAATCACACGGTGGTATGGAATGATGATGAAACAAGAATTAGAAAGGATAATACACACGAGCCAATCATTGCTAAAGATATATGGTACACAGTTCAAGAAAGATTAGAAAATACCGCTAGAAGTTGCAAAGGTGGTACAGTACACCCACTATGTAATAAAGTGTATTGTTCTAATTGCAATCAAATATTTACCAAAACAGGTAATCGTAGATCTGATGGTACTGGATATTTATGTTGTAAAGATAAAAAAACAAACTGGTCTAATTGTGATAATAAAGCTTCTATTAGAGAAGATCAACTACATCAATTCATATTAGAAAAAAATGAATGAAATGTTAAAAAGAAATTTTTATGAAGAAGATGATCTTAAAGAAATGCAAAACGAAGTAATAGAACAAGATTTATACAAAAGATAAATTAAATTCATTAGAAAAAAAGAATTACAAAGTATTAATAAGGAATTACAAGGTAAAAAGTACATATTTTTCCAAAAGCTATATGAAGATCGTACAAATGGGATACTTCCAGAAAAAGAGTTTTTAATATTAATGAATAAGTATAAAGATGATAACGAAAAGTTAGAAGAACGACAAAAAAAATAGTGAAGAAAGAAATATCATCTACACTAGCAAAAAGAAACAGTAAAAAAACTAAAAAAAGAATATCTTTAAAAAAAGTACAGACATATAGAAGAATTATCTATTGAAATTGTTGAAGATTTTTATTGATAAAATTCTCATAGGAAGCTATGATGAAACAACAAATTCAAGGGATATTAAAATAATATGGAACTTTACCATTTAAAAATATATATAGATGATTTATTACATCGGGCAGTTGGTCCCACTATTACAGGAGTACATTTACAAATACATTTTTTACTTTCTTCTATTTTTCTTATAAGGATCTTTCATTCTATCCCTCCTTACAATAATTTATGAAAAAAAGAAATATAATAGTAAGTCAAAATGTATAGAAAAAAAGAAAGTAACTAATTTAAATTACTTTCTAATAATTGTTTAAACTTAATACAATCATCTAAACTATAATTATTAATTAAACTAATAGATATAGCCTCTTCAATAGTAATATTAGTACTTTTTTAGTAATGTTTTTTTAATATTTTTTTAAGCATATTAATCATCTTCTTATAATCATCTATGTTATAATCATTTTTTTAATACTATTATTAATTGTTTCTTTTTACTATATTTATCTTATTATTAATAACTTTTTTTCTTTATTTTTCTATCTTATCATTATTTAATTCATTTAAATTAATGGTATTAGTTTTTAAGTTACTTTCAGCAAGACGACTTCTATCTGGTTTACTAATTATAATACTTTTTATCTCTAATATCATTAACAATATCTTGAAAACAATCTGTATTAACATTAGCGATAGCTTCTACATATTTGTTTTTCATATATCTCTTCTGGATTAATAACTTTCTTATGTTCAATAGTATTATTTGATAGACTATTGCTTTCATAATAAATAGGAGACATTGTACCACTTAATATATCATTAAATGGTATCGTATTACTTTTTTCTTATCAATATTCTCATTATAACTAATAGGAGTTTCTGTCTCTTTAGTATCATTAGTATTATAAACATCATCATTTACCATACTAGTATCTACTTCAATATTATTAGGAGTACTATCACCAATAAAACTATTATATACTTCTATACCTGAAGTTGTAACTTCTTTTTTCTTAACTTTTTTATTAACTAATTGGACACTAATTACATCAGTAGTATAAATAACAATTAAACTACCTATCCATAAAAGAAATATTATCATGTTAATTTCTAATATACTAACTAAATTAATATTAGAATACATGGTATTTGAGAAAAACATCTAACTTGTTTTTTTAGCAATTATATTAATGATAATTATAAATAATATACTATTCATGATAAAGAATATATTATTAACTATTTTTGTAACTTTTTCTTAAGTATGGTATTAAATAAACTAACTATAAAAAAACTATCATACTTATTAATAATATTACTAAATATACATATATTGATGGAAAGTAAATATTACTAAATAGAATTGTCATAAAATTATCAAAAAGGTTTTAGATAATACTTTATAATTAGTACTAATACTAGTAATAAGTGTAATGACTAAAGCAATTAATATTAAACTTATACTCTTTTTATAACTAATAACTTTTATAAAGTATAATAAGCTAATAGCAATAACCGCTATTAAAAAAATATTAAGACTATTTTTATTATCTAACATCATATTAAATAATATCTTTAGTTTTTTTCTATTATTGATAAGTAAGTCATTTTTCTCACCCCTTTCTTTTTATTTATTAATTAAATATGCAATATATATTGTTTGATGATAATCATCATCTTTTTGTACAGGTAATTAATGTAAGTGTTGTTTCATTTCTTTTTTTCGGTATATTCTTACTGTACCTGTTTTTTTCTTCATTATAGATATTATCTATTTTATATATATAATCTTTTGTTATTATAATGAATAGTAATCTCATCATTAACTTCTAATTTATATAAATTGGCAAAGTAACTATTATTATAATTACCAGAATGACCCGCTACTACGAGATTACCATTTTTTACATCTGGATAATCACTAACAGGGAGTACATATAAATTAAACTTAACATTATTAAGGCTTGATTCCTTATCATAAAAAGCCTTTTATATAATCCTATTTTTAGATATATCAATAATTCCTAAATAACTCTCATAATCTACTTCTTCTTTAGTAGGAGGAGCTTGTACTTCCTCTTCATTAATTACTTCTTCAGTAGGTGGCGCATCAACGCTATCTGTATTAATTGAGGACAAAACAAGATTCATTTCACTAAATACAACATCCCTTTTTTCTTTAATATAATCATTTAAGAAAACGAGAGTACCACTCATAATTAGTATTACTCCCGCTGCTATTTGTAGTTTAAACTTCTTCATTCTTTTTTTATAATTTCTATAGATTACTAAAGAACCAAATCCTATAATTAGTAATCCTATTAAAGATGTTGTCATAGTTTTAAATGAAGATGTACTTGGTACTTCAACGACCTCTTGTGGTTTATTATACATAACAATATCACCATTTACTGTACCATCAGCATTAACTGTAAAAGTAACACTCTCTTTATTAAGTTCATATCCTTCTGGTGCAAGTATTTCTGTTAAAGTATATTTACCAGCCTCTAAACCATCTTTGATAATAAATGGTTCATCAGTAGAAATCCAAGCATAAATAAGTTCTCCTTTTTCATTTCTAAGTTCTAAAGATGCACCTGCTAGTTCTTTACTATTAGTAATATCTTTCTTACTAATACTAATTTCTGGTTTTTTTAGTAATAGTAATATTGAAATTAGTACTATCATTAACTGGTGTACCTTCTCCTACTAACATAGTAGCAGCTTGATACTTTGAATTACTAGGACTATATTCATAAGCTTTATTGATAGTTCCGTTAGCGGATACTTTAATGTTAATACTAGTACTATCACTAATACTTGAAGCATCTACTTTTACAATAAAACTTTCATTGTATTTAAACTTATTTTTAACATTACCATTAGTATCAGTAATAATAACATTATTATTATCACTAGATACTGTATATCTATAAACACCATTTTTCCTTTTATATTAATATTAGAACTAACATAATATTTACCATCACTACTTAATGTTAAATCTTTTGAAGGAACATTAATAGTAATATATGGATCACTATAACTAGCATTAGCGGAACCATATACTAAGTTAGCCATTTCTCTAACTACATCAGAGGAATTACCACGATATGTACCTTTCTCTAAATTGAAATAAGTAAAAGTACTATCATTAGGATTAACTAAATACCATATTGCTAAGGCTGTAGTAAAGTAATCCTTTTCATTGTCACCAAATATTGTTTTATTTGGATAACCATTTTCCATTACATATACAAATCTAGCAGATAATTCTCTCGAATAAGTATATCTCATTGTATCAGAATGAAAACTTGCCTTCTTACTTTCAGTACAATAAATTATATTCCCATTAGCATTCTTTTTATAAGCCATTTGAATAGAACTACCCTTAATATGTTTAGAACTATTTATTTGATATAAATCACTACCTTTTACATCAAAATAACTTACTGTTTCATCACTTGCTTGTACTACATTTATACTTATAAACATAAGCATAATACCAAATAAAATATTTCTTAATTTCATAACAAAACCTCCCTTTTGAAATTGTCTTCTATCTTATCACTAAATGGTCTTAAAGTCAATAGTTTCATGAAAAGTCTCATTGTCTTTTCATGTTATAGATAGCCTATAGTCTATCTATAATCATTAATAAGATATCATATTCGGGGTGAAGTGCTTTCTAACTGCTACTTTTTTCGATTTAAAATAACCTAATATCATAATAAACGATAGTCTTTATGACTATCGTTTCGTTATTATATATAAATTTTTAACTGTATAAATCAAAATATTTATTAACAATTTGAGCAGATATTCTTTTAGTAACCATTGACTGACTAGAATCAGGTATACTAATATCTGGAGATACTACTACTACACTCATTTTTGGATTATCACTAGGAGAATATCCTACAAATGAAGAAGTAATTGTCTCTGTATCTACTTTATTATCACCATTAGTATCAATAAAACTTTGGCTAGTGCCAGTTTTACCAGCAGAATATGTATAATTACCCATATAGCCATAACCAAGACCATTTTGAACTACAGCATCAAAGCCTTCTTTTACTCTATTGATATATTTATCCTCTACTGACAAAGTACCCATAACATTAGTTTTAGCTTTCTATTTTTAAAGAACCAAACTTATCACCATTATCACTAGAATTATATACTTCTTTAAGTAAATAAGGCTGTAGTCTCTTACCACCATTAGCAATAGTATTAATATATTGTGATAATTGGATTGGTGTATAAGTATCATATTGTCCTATAGAAAAATCAAGTAAATGACCAGGTAATTTACTAGTGCCCATATAACCAAGACTTTCTACTGGTAAGTCAATTTCTGTTTTCTTACCAAGTCCAAACTCTGCATACATATTCCTGTACTTTTTAAAGGCATTATCATCAATTGATAAACTCTTATTATATTCATAATTTCCATTACCAACTTTTATAGCAATTTTATATTGATATACATTTGAAGAATACTGAAGAGCATATATATCATCAATATCTCCCATCGTTCTCCACGAACACTTTTCAGGTGTATCTTTAATCTTTAAACATTCATCATAAATATGACTACCAATATCAATAGCTCCATATTTGTAACCAACCATCATTGATGCACCTTTAACAACTGATCCCGGTGTAACTGGAAGGGTAACAATACCAGGTGTATAATCAACGATATACTTACTACCTTCTTTCTCAAGAACCTGTTTACCACTCATTGCTAATATTTCTCCAGTATTAGGTTCTGATATAACTACAAAAGACCTATTATAGTAATCAGTTCCAGCTTCTCCCTTAGCATTATAAACCTCATTAGCAAGCATCTCTTCTAAATATTTTTGGAGTTCAATATCAATAGTTAAAACAATATCATTGCCTCTTTTACCTTCACTAACAAGTTCATAACTATTATCTGATAATAACCTATATTTAGCTTTTGTACCTTTAAGATAATCTTCATACTGATATTCAAGATAAGAAATACCAACTCTATCGTCTAAAGAATAACCTTTTTTCAAATAAACTTCTGCTAATTCTGAAGGAATACCTTGACTATTCGAAGATACATTACCTAATATACTCTTAAAAGTATCACCATATAAATATACTCTCTCCCAATCTAATTTGGTATTAAATCCTTTTAAATTATCTATATTTTCACTAATATATGCATATTCTTCTTCTGTTACATCTTTATTTTTTATTACTTTTTCAGCATAAGAATATCCTTTATTCATTAAGTAATATATATAAGCGGCTTTTTTATCTCTTTCATCATATTCTTTTATCTCATCTTCTAATCTTTCATATATTAATTTCTCAATATCATTGTCATTAAGTTTTTCTTTTTTTATAAAGATCCCATTCTTTATCGGTAATCTTCTTTCTACTTTCTTTATAATGACCTGCATAATAAAAATGTTTTTAAGTCTATTATCTGTAATTTTTAGAATAATCTATATCGATATTATCACTAATTGTATATGCTAATTTTATTTCATCTTCTGCTTTAATATTTTTTTGTTTCTTATAATAAATAGTTTTTAATTGCTTCATTATCTACTAGTAAATTATAATTTCTATCATATATTCTCCCTCTAGGAGCACTACTACTCTCTATTGTTTTTTTCTGTAGACATTGCAAGTTTTTTTCATTATAGTAATCATTTTGTTAAGTACTTGAAGATAAAAAACTCTACCAAGTATTATGACATATAAAAATAGCTACTAGAACAATAAGAAATCCATATCTTTTTATCTATAATTTCAGGAATATTTCTATTATCTTTTTTTACTCTTATTAATAGGCTTACTCTTTTTCTTAACCTCTTTCTTTTTACTTGTTTTAGTTGGTTTATTAATCATTCTCTTCACTTTATCACCACTTACTTATTATTATATCATATTTATAATAAATATACATATATTAAATTAGGTGATTTATGAATATTTATTTAATTAACGAATATGTAAATAGATTAAAAAGTAAGTGATATTACTTATTATGCTGAAAAGCAGGGTATTACTCTTGATAAAGATGAGGCAAAGTTAATATATGATTATATCAAAAATGATTATAGAACTATCATCTATGGTAATCCTAAAGATATCTTAAATGAAATAAAATTTAAAGTAAAACCTCTTACCTATAATAAAATAGAAAATCTATATATACAATTCAAAGATAAAATTGATATGTTTACTAAAAACATAAGAGAAGGCTAACCTTCTCTTATTTTATTTATTAATTCTTTATCAAATACTTTACTTCTAATCATTTCAATCTCATATTTATATGGTGGATATATCTTTTCTTTAGGATTATCCTCAGTACTAACATAAGGTGTCTCAAGTATTCTAGGAATACCTTCTAATCTATCATTATAAATAATTTTTAATTAAATTATCAAAGCCTATTGTTCCAAAAACCAATGTTTTTCATGTCTGTCTTTATGACTACCAATATCATTCTTACTATCGTTAACATGAATACAACCTATCTTATCAATACCAATGATACTATCAAATAAATCAAGTACTTCATCAAACTTACTCATATCATAACCGGCATCATTTAAATGACAAGTGTCAATACATATACCAATTTTATTTTGATATTTTACTCCATCTATAATACTTTTTAATTCTTCAAATGACTTACCTACTTCATTACCTTTACCTGCCATTGTTTCTAATAATATTGTTACATCATAATCATTATCTAATATTAAGTTTAAACCTTTACTAATATTATTAATGGCTTCTTCTCTAGAACAATTAACTGCTGATCCTGGGTGTAAAACTAAATATTTAATACCTAATGTACTACATCTTTCTACTTCATTAATAAGAAAAGATACTGAAAAATCAAAATTATTAAAATTAGCTAAATTAACTATATATGGTGCATGTACTATTACTTTTTCTAAAGCAATATTATTTTCTTTCATTAATTTATATGCTTCCATAGTAAGTTCATCTAATATAATTCCTCTATTAGTATTTTGTGGGGCTCCAGTATAAAACATAAAAGTATTTGCATTATATTTTAGTGCTTCTTTTACACTTCCTAGTAATTGACTTTTATTATTATATGATACATGACTACCTATTATTAATTTCATTATTTATCACTTCCTTAATATAATTATACTATACTTTTGTCAAAATAAAAAGAGGAATAATTCCTCTGATTTACTTAAAACTTTTTACCATTAGCATCTGTACTAAAAGAATATTTTGAACCGAATTTACCAGTTGGATTACCAATTAATAATACTTCAGCATGACCTGCACTATTTATTCTAATTGATGAGCAATTAGCTGCAGTAGGTGTACCATTTTCAGCAATAGCATTACCATCTAATTTAATATCATTTGATGTCAAACCATATAGTTTATCTATTGAATTTCCACTACCTTTTACAGTTGTTAAACATTGCCAAGTAGAAGTAGCTTTCGCACCTTTTAATATTGGAATGTAATTAGCACCAAATGCCATTTCATCTTTAACGACACTTTCATCATACCAAGTAGCAACTTCTTTAGATAATGAGTTAATAGTAGACAACCTAGCATCATCAATTGAAGATAATATGGAAGGTACAGTAACTACTACGATAATAGCAAGTATAACAATAACTGCTAGTAACTCTATTAAAGTAAATCCTTTTCTATTTAATTTTTTTCATTATTTTTAATCCTCCTCTATTCATAAGATAATATTATCATAAAATTACTTATTAGTCAATTACTTTGTGATAAATTGTTACATATTTATCACCATATCTTTTTACTTCGATATAATTTTTAAATTATTATAATTATCTTTTTAATTTATCATTACTATATTCTAATACTAATATACCATTATCATATAATAAATCATACTTATTAATAAGACTAATAACTTCTTCCATTACTTCCATCTTATAAGGAGCATCAACTAGTACTATATTAAACTTAATATTATTATTTTTTTAAAAATATATTAAGGCTTCTTTATAATCTTTATTAATAACAATACTTTTTATCTTTAATACTCATATTTTCAATATTCTTATTTAAATACTTAAGTATTTCTTTTCCATTATCAACGAAATAACATTTATTAGCTCCCATTGATATTGCTTCAATGCCAAGACTACCTGTACCACAAAATAAATCAAGAACTATAGATTTATTAATATAATTTTTGAATACTAGCAAACATTGATTCTTTTTACTCTATCCATCGTAGGTCTAGTACCAGGAGTATTATAGCCAAGTATACTTCTTCCTTTTAAATAACCACTAATTACTCTCATTTATGACAACCCCTTACATCAGTATACATCTTAAATCTTTTATTAATATCCATAACATAATAAAAGAGTTCATTATAATATTTCATATATTCCGTATATTCTTTATAACTATTAATATTCTTTTTTTAAGAGATATTTTTTTCATAATCATCTATAGAACTATTATATTTTTTTAATCATATCTAGTAATTCTTTATTATCTATGACTAAATCTTTATAATATTTTAACTTCTTAATTAAATCACTATCTTCAAATACTCCTATTAGTATTTTTAGTTTTTCTCTATAACATTATCCATTATCTATATTTAAAACTTTTTCTCCATTTCTCTTTGAATATCTCTCTCTTTAATAGTTTCTTTCTTATTATAATTTTACCTTTAGCTACTCCAAGTAATACTTTTGCTTTTATTCTTTACAAAATATATCTTAAGAGGTACTATTGTATAACCATCTATTTCTAATTTATCTCTTAATTTTTAATATTTCTTTTTATGAAGTAATAACTTTCTTGTTCTATCTTCATCATGATTAAAAAAATGTTTCCTTCCTTATATTGAGAAATATGAGTATTAAGTAAATATATTTCATTATTTCTAATAATAGCATAACTATCTTTAATATTTACTTTACCTTCTCTAATAGATTTTATTTCTGTTCCGGTAAGTACAATACCTGCTTCATAAGTATCCTCAATTTCATAATCATATCTTGCTTTTCTATTTAATATTTCCATTTGTATCACCTTTCATCATCTTTAACTTATTAATTTGTCTATTGAGTAAAATACACTTCATAGATAATCTCCTTTACCTAATTTTTATCATAAAAATCACCATCATATCAATAGAAAACAAAAAGAGAATTACCTCTAATACTATTGCCCTTTAAAACATATTTTTTTCTCTTTTTAATATTGCCTTTATAAATAGCCATTTTTACATTTTTGGAATAATTTCATTTTTACATTTTTGGTAAAAAAATAAAATAACCAATTAAGGTTATTTTTATTACAATATTAACAATTCTATTAGGTACAGAAATTACTTTAATAATTTCTTTTCCTTCTAACCATTTTTTGATAACTTCACTATTCATAGCTAGTTCTTCTAGTTCTTCTTTAGATGAATCTTTTTTAATTCTAATAGTGTCTCTTACCTTACCATTAACTTGGACTGCTATATCTATTTCATTATCGATAGTTTTATCTTCATCATAACTAGGCCATACTCTATCACAAATAGGAGTGTATCCTAAGCTTTCATTTAATTCTTCAGTAATATGAGGAGCAATAGGATTAAGCAAGTCTAATAATACTTTGTAATCTCCTTTTGTAATAGTCTCTTTTTCATCATAAGCATTAACTAAAATCATAAGTGTACTAACAACAGTATTATAAGCCATATTAGTTAAATCATAGCCTACTTTCTTAATACTTTTTATTAATAATTACTTCTAAGTCTTTAGAATATTCTTCTTCATTAGTTACTTTATCTTTTAATCTAATTACTCTATCAATAAATCTTTTTGCATCCTTTTTAATGAATCGGTACTCCATGGGGCATCTTGCTCATAATCGCCCATAAACATCTCATAAACTCTTAAAGTATCTGCTCCATAGTCATTTACGATATCATCTGGATTAATAACATTTCCTTTACTTTTACTCATTTTTTCGTTATTATCTCCTAGTACCATGCCATGACTTACTCTCGTCCAAATCATTTCTTTTTTAGGAACTAATCCAAAATTATATAACATTTGAACCCAAAATCTTGCATATAGTAAGTGTCTAGCTGTATGTTCCATTCCACCATTATACCAATCTACTCTATTCCAATATTTCATAGCATCCATACTAGCAAACTCTTTATCGTTATGTGGATCCATAAATCTTAAGAAATACCAAGAAGAACCGGCCCAGTTAGGCATAGTATCAGTTTCTCTTTTAGCAGGACCACCACAATGAGGACATGTAGTATTAACAAAACTGTCTATCTTAGCAAGAGGAGATTCTCCAGTATCAGTAGGCTCATATTCTGCTACATCAGGAAGTAATAAAGGCAAATCTTTTTCGTCCATTGGTACCCATCCACATTTATCACAATAAATCATTGGAATAGGTTCTCCCCAGAATCTTTGTCTTGAGAAAATCCAATCTCTCATTTTATAATTATTAACTCTTCTAGCAATGCCTTCTTTTTCTAATTTATCAGTAATAGCTTCTTTAGCCTCTTCTACGGTCATACCAGTAAACTCTTCTGAATTAATAAGTTTACATCCTTTACCTAGATAATCATGTTTTTCAAAGGCTTTTTCACTAGTATTCCCACCAGATATTACTTCAACCATTTCTAGATTATGTTCTTTAGCATATTCAAAATCTCTTTGATCATGACTTGGTACAGCCATAACAGCACCAGTACCATAGTCTCCTAATACAAAGTCTCCTAAAAAGATTGGAACTTCTTTACCATTAATAGGATTAATTGCTTTAATACCTTTAATTTCTACACCAGTCTTACCTTTATTAAGTTCAGTACGATCCATACTAGACTTTTTAGAGGTTTCTTTAATATACTCATTTACTTCTTCTTTATTTTCTACTCTAGGCATTAATTCTTTAATTAGTTTTCCATCTGGAGCAATAACAAAGAAAGTAATACCATATACTGTTTCAATACAAGTGGTAAATACTGAAAATGATCCACCACCAACAATATTAACATCTAACTCAACACCAGTAGACTTACCTATCCAGTTTATTTGACCAAGTTTAACTCTTTCTTTAAAATTGGTATCATCAAGTCCTGTAAGTAAATCTTCAGCATATTCACTCATTTTAAGCATCCATTGTGATTTTTCTTTTTGAACTACTGCTTCACCACATCTCTCACAAACACCACCAGCGGCATCTTCATTAGATAAAACAGTCTTACAATTAGGACACCAATTTACTGGTATTGTTGCTTTATAAGCCATACCATGTTTATAAAATTGTAAAAATTGCCATTGTGTCCATTTATAATACTCTGGATCAGTAGTAGAAAACTCTCTACTCCAATCAAATGAAAATCCAAGTTTTTTCATTTGTCCTTTAAATGTTTTAATATTCTCTTTTACAGCATCCTTAGGATGAATATGATTCTTAATAGCATATTGTTCTGCTGGTGCTCCAAATGCATCCCATCCCATTGGATATAAAACATTATATCCTTCTCTTCTCTTCATTCTAGCAAGAGCATCTTGAGCAGTATAACTTCTAACATGACCAACATGTAATCCACTACCAGATGGATAAGGGAACTCTACTAATATATAGTAAGGTTTCTTATCACTACCAGTAATAGCTTTAAAACTTTCATTATTATCCCAATATTCTTGCCATTTTTCTTTCTATCTTTTTTTAAAATTATACATATTATTTCCTTCTCTCTATCTTCTGTTTCTTTTGATAATATCTACCAATTATACCATAACAAATAACTATTAATAGTATAATAATAACAATACCACAAATAACCATCCATATCCAATTATCTAATAATTTAAATACTATTATATAAGTAGTTACTATAATAAATGTATTAACAAATAATGTCATATACATAAATTTTTTTATAATCAATATCTTTTTTTCTTTCAGTCCATATAAACTAATTACATAATAATATTCAACAGGTACTTTATTCTTATTATATTTAGTTTTTCTTTCTAATAAAAAAAGAAGATAATAGAGAAGAAAAAAACCCAAAGCATAAGAAATTATGTATTCTAACATTATATTTAGTATTTCTTTCATCCTATTACCTCCATATATCTATGTATTATACTATATTTTTTGAATATACTCAAAGTAAATTAATAAATATTTTTAATATATTTATTTTTCTAATCCCTTTCTCTTTAATTTTTCTAATTTGTATTCTCTTCTTTCTAATTTCAATATCACTAAATAATATCCTATCTAGTTCTTCTTTTTAAATTAGTATTAATACTCATATCATATAAAATTTCTTTAATTTCTTCATTAACTAATACAACTGAACTAACAATAGTATCAATACCTTTAATATTAACATTAATATCTCTACCTATCATAACATCATATAACTTAACAATAAAATCATCTTTATCATATAAGCATTCATATTTAATAGAAGTATCACTAATATTAATCTCATTGATATTCTTAATATTTTTTTAAATCTTAAAAATATAATTTCTCTTACTAAGAAGATTTCTTCCATCTACTCTCTTAATACTAAAATTATAATTATTTTTCTTCATAATAATAATTGAACTTCGTAACCATATACATACCATGTTCAAAATTATAAGTACTACCATCATCTTCATATAAACTATATTCACCGCTATCAAGAGGATATATATATAATTCTAAACTATTAGGAATATTTTCTTTAATATCATCACTAGTAGGAATAATACTACCAGCTTTTTACAAATACTGGATAATCTTCATCTCTATAAAAGTTATTATAATATTTACCACCTACATACTTCTTTCCTTGTAAGAAATCAAACCAAATACCATCTGGTACAAATACCTTCTTAATAACTCTATTAATAGAAATATTCTTTCTCTCAGTAATTGGTGATACAAAGAACTCTCTGCCAAAGAAATATTGATTTTTATAATTAGGTTCATCTAATATTTTAGGATAATCAAAGTAAAAAGGTTTTACAATACCCTTACCAGTAGTATGATAATTATAACTTTCACTATAAATATATGGAATTAGTTTATATCTTAAATTCATATAAAAGATAATACTACTCTCAATATTAGGACTCCATTTCCATGGTTCTCTCTTATAATATTTACCACCCTCACTAGCTAGTAAAAATATTGGACTAAAACAAGCAAACTGCATATATCTTAAATATAATTCATCTTCTTCTATACCTCCAGAATAGCCTCCTATCGGATGAGCAATAAATGATATTCCCATATTATATCCTTGAAGATTATATCTAGGAAGTAAGTTAAAAGTTCTCCAATTAACTAAAGTCTTGCCACTCCATATAATAGGATAACGATGACTAGCAATACCACTATTTCTAGATAATATAAGTCCTCTCTTACCAGAAATAACCATCTTACCATAATGATAATGATCTATCTTCCATAAATTCATTCTATCTAAAGGATTATTATAATCAATACTAAATAAACTAACACCATTAGCTTCAAGATTATTAATTAAAACATTAAAGTATAAACCTATCTTTTTCATTACTAAAAAGGAATAAATTTAATACTATTATTAATATAATTACCAACAAGTTTATAATCGTTACTATTATTAGTAATTAAAAAAATCAGGATTAACAGTAACACCAAGTTTAATATTATTTCTATTTAAATATTCACTAACATTCTTCATACTAATACTAGGAGTATAACCATCTTCTTTATTATGCCAATGGTCTCCTAGTAAAAAGAATAGATATAGGAATATTATCATGATTAAATCTACTAATTAACTCTTCAATATTACTCTCATTATAATTCTCATTCTTATACCACCAAGCCCCTAATGCATATCTAGGAATTAAACTAGGATAACCAGTTAATTTAAAATAATCATCCATACATCCATCAAAATCTTTACCATACATAAATAAATATATATCTTTAATATTCTTATCTCTTTCTATAAAAAGTATCATTATCATCAAGTACTAAAGAAGTACTATCATCTAATACACAAAAATCCATCTAAAGAATATAATCCTTTATCTAATACAATCTTATCTTTAATACTATCAATAGAATAATTAATACCCCTTAAATTCTTAGCTTCTGGATTATTAAATTGCCATTCAATATCAGTACCATTTAAAACTGCCTTAATATTACTAGATAAAAACATTACTCTTAATAGGACTATCTTTAACATAAGTTAAAGTAAATATTCCAGTATTAACCTCTATCATAGTTTCACTCTCTACAATAGAATAATTAAATTTTTGGAAATAATCTATTAATAACTAAAGAGGTAGCTCTATCTTCAAATAAACCTTTATCATTATATTCAATTCTAATAAGTCTAGGACTAAGTACACTAATCCTAAACTTATTACCAGTAATATAACTCTCTCTATTACTAATCAAATTATTTCTATTTTTTTAATATAATAATTAGTTATATTCCCCATTAGTTATTCACCTTCTTATTTCTTTTTTATATCTTCATACCCATCTTATACAGCTAACTGATATGGTGAACTACCTGTACCTGTTCCTGTTTCTATATCTAGTTCAGATTCTAAAGAAAGTACTGGCGCTACCCCACTCGCATGATAAACATGGCCGTTGCTGCTGCTGTCGACATAGCCCGACGAATACACATACCACGCATAGTCTTCATTATCGGAGCGCGGAGTCAATAACCATCCATAACTTGGTGCTACTATTTTTGCCATCCAGTTATCTGCTGCACATAACATTTTATTGTAAAGGCCTAATATTGTTTGACACAAATTTAAGTCGGCGGCATATCCATAATCGCTTGTATAAGGTATTGCTATCTTTCCTGTCCAAGTAGTTGAATGCCCAGAATAAACTGTTCCACTTACTCTCTCTTTATCATACATTGCATCTACATATATACTCGAAGAATCATGTCCTCTTGTATAATATGTTGTCTCGGCGATCATATTTCTTGTAGTATCATTTTTTATACCTGTACTTGTGAAATCACATGATGTTGTGGCATTATTTTCGTTATTATAACATGTTCCACTCTTAGCATTCCAATATAGACTTCCTCCGACACTTTCACTATCATAACCACTATTTAATAATTTCATTAAGTCAGCCTGAGACCATTTATTTACTCCTTCACCAGCGTTTGTACCACTATCACTTGTATCCCATGAATAAGAACCTATTACACTATCTCTCATTATCTTTACATTTTCATCAAATACTCCTATTATCCTCCATGTTTCGCATGTATCTGACGATTGATTGCTATAATCAGAACAATTAAAGTATATATAGTTATCTGGTGATCCTCCATAGTATCTTATATTACCATCTACATCGGCCATTAGATTATTTGCTGTATCATATTGATATGTAATATCATTTAAAAGATACAGGTGTTTTTAGTTGAATTAAAATATAAATTACTTATTTTTATAAGCAGCAATACTAGAATAATTAATATCATCTATCTTTTTCATTGAAGCTTCACAACTAACAGATGCTGATATAGTTTGCCCTTCTGAAGAAGTTTCTTCTAAAATATTATCATTAAACCATAAATATACTGTATATTCAGTACTTGTTGTATTAAGTGGTATATTAACAGCAAGTGGTATTTTAGAACTAGCAGTTACTCCCCTTAAATCTCCTTTAGTTACTACATTAGTACCATCAGTTACTGCATACCTTAAAGCTGAACTATTACTTAAAGTAGTACCTATTGAAGTAACATTTAAATATATATGCCCATATATATCATAAGTATTATCTTTCTTATATAAAGTAACAGTAACACTATTACCTCCTGTATAATCAGTACTAGGCTCTAATACTTTATTAGTAATATCAGTACCTTTAGCATAAGTAATATAATAATCTAACCCTCTGGTAATAGTATCTACATTTACATTAGCAAATACATACCTATAATAAGCATAAGTACTACCTATAAGTGCTAATACAAGTATTATAATTCCTATAATCATATATGTTTTACTTTTATCTTTTTTCATAGTATCCATCCTCACTATCCTACTAGAATAATGATACCATAAAAACACAAAGAGTGCAATATTATTGCACTCTTTTATTAATTAATTTTTTCTTTATTATGTAAAATACTATACTAATAAATATATAAAATATTATTACTAATACACTATTAAATATCTTATCTATATCTACTTTAACAATAAAAGTAAATAATACTAATATTAATGTATATATAATATTACTATATATAATATTTAATATATTATTAAAGTTATCAAGAAGTGATAACTTTAATTTATTTCTAATTAAGATTATACCTATTATTGTACTAATAGTTATTCCTAATATTATACTCATAATTGAACCACTAACTAAATTATAACCCATTCTATACGAACTATTAATAATAGGTATACTAGTAATTAAAGAAATAGCTAAACCTATTAATAATATAATAATAACATTCTTCTCTTTATTACATATCATATTAATATTAATAATAACTTCATAAAATATATAAAAAGAATAATAAATAACTTACATCTAGTATAATATTAATTGTACTACCATTAAATAGTATATTATTAATAGGTTTAGATATAATTATTAATAATACCATAAGTGATATTATTACATTAATTATTTTATTAATAAAATTATATATATTATATTCATTCTTATTAATTATTTTATTCTTTAACTCGTTAAAACTATCAATATAAATATTATTAATAATTTTTATAAATAAAATAAATAACTCCTATTCCATATAAATATATACTAGTAATATAATTACCAATAGTATCATAACTATAATTATATTTATTAATTAATATAAAAATATAATATAACTATCGAAAAAAATAAATATAAGAACTCTTAATAATATTAAATATTGTATTAACCTTATCAGTAATTAAACAATCCTTAACTTCCTTAATATAATTAATCTTATTTTTCTTCTCTTTTTCTTTACATATTTATTTTTTTCTAAAAAAATAAATATGTAAAACATTATATTAAAAGAAAATAAAGTTAATTATATTTATTAAATATAAAATACAAATATTAATATAATTATCAAAATGAAATACTTTTATATAATAGTATAATACTAATAAATACTAATATAATATTAATTATATTATAGATATTAATAATTTTATTATTAATATACTCTCCTTCTATTTTTCATAATAACATTAGTATATAAATAGATACACATACAAATATTAACTAAAGAAATACCCTTAATATTAATTAATAAACTAAATAAATAACTAATTAACATTAACATAAGTATAATAATAGATATAAATATAATAGTATATTTAAATACCTTATTGCTAGAATAATAATATTTATTATTATTAAACTTATTTATTTTATCCTTAATACTAGTACTAGAAAATAAACTACTAAAAATAATAAACATACTAAAGCTCATAGTAAATAATAACATATTACTATCTTTAGTAAAATAAAATAAAAAAATATCATAAGTAAAAAAATATAGTATGTTTATTATTTTTTTCATCATTTATATACCTCTCTAATAAGATTATAACTAAAAAAAGACAAAAAAAAGCAATTTTTTTCAAAAATACACTTGATTTTTTTATTTAATTGGTGTACAATTTATATTGTCTGATGTCCTGGTAGCTCAGCTGGATAGAGCAATCGCCTTCTAAGCGATCGGTCTGGAGTTCGAATCTCGCCCAGGACACCACTTATTAATATTAAATCCTTAAGTTTATTAACTTAAGGATTTTTTATTATATTTTTTAACCTGCTAATGTAGCATTCTCACCACTTGCTGTTAAATCAAATGATACCTTATTATTTTGCATAGTATCAGGATTACCATAGTTCTCACCATCAAACCATAAATATATCGTATATTTATCAGTACTACTAGTACTAATATCCATACCATTAACTAAAGTAATTTTAGTTACTCCAGTAGGAGCATAACTAATACCATTAGGATTAGTACTAGAATTATACTCACCAAAATTGCCAGACTTAACTAAAGAACTATCATTATAATAAACTTCATACTTAAAAGATTCCTCTTTTTAATCTATCAGTCATTGTTGTAAG
Organism: Bacilli bacterium; assembly: GCA_022009835.1. GTDB lineage: Bacteria > Bacillota_I > Bacilli_A > RF39 > UBA660 > CAG-302. The sequence goes on from CP091726.1 coordinate 1,026,509, forward strand.
ACTCATATATAAGTTAAAAGTAGCTCCTTCAGCACTAGCCTTAACTTTAATATCTTTCTTAATACCCTCTTCTTTTTTACTAACAGGTATCAAAGTACCAGTAATATCATCACCACCATTAAATGTAACAGTAGCCCCTTCTATCTTAACATCAACATCCATATTATCACTACTATTCCATTTATAAAAAGCATAAGTACTACCTACCATAATAACTAATAATAATATAATTCCTATAATAAAACTTTTCTTTTCCATAACATATACCATCCATTTTTCATTTTTTAATTTTCCGCTTGCAGGCTGATACCAACTATACCGCCTCTTCTCTACCACTCATGACTTTAGTACTTCCTAACGTTTTTACCTAGTATTCATGAAGACAAGCTTCGCTTGCCTGGCCCCAAGCGGAGCGCCGAACGCTAGAGAGGCCTCTTTTTGACAAGTTTTTCCTACCACTCTTGTCATATCAGTCATCTGTTACACAGATAACTGATAAGGTGAACTACTCGTACCTGATCCTGGCCCAATACCTAGTTTAGATGTCAGAGAAAGGACTGGCGCCACCCCATACGCATTAACGGCAATGCCGTCTTCGTTGACGTTGCCGGCCGGATACACATACCACGCACGGTTCGCAGAGCCGGAAAACGGGGTCAATAACCATCCATAATTAGCACCATTATTAGTAATAATATTTTTCATCCAGTTATTTGCTGTACACGTTGCATCATTGTAAGAAACTAATTGCTTTTGACACAAACTTAAATCGGCGGCATAGCCATAATCACTTGGATAGGCAACAGCTATCTTTCCTGTCCATGTTGTGGCATTACCAGAAGGAACTGTTGTTCCTCTCTCGTAACCATATATTTGATTTGAATAAATTGAACTATCATTATACCCTCCTAAATTATAAGTTATATTATCAATTAGGTTTCTTGTTGTATCATTCTTTAATCCTATACTTGTAAAATCATAAGTCGATGCACCTGTATATTGTTAAACCATTATAATAATAATTATTTAATATTTTTTTGTAGTGATGATTTACTGTAATCATTTTGTCCAATACCACTGGGGATTTCTGGAGCCAATTTTATTATTATATCATCATCACTTATATTGTACTTTAAGAGTTCAACTCTGCTATTATTACCATCGTTATCCCTTGCTATCGATTGAAGGTAAGTATCTTCATTATCATTATCATAAAGTATACTACCTATTATTTCATTTCTCATTATTTTTACATTACCATCAAATACTCCTATTATTCTCCATGTTTCACATGTACTTGATGATTGATTACTATAATCAGAACAATTGAAGTATATATAGTTATTAGGATTTGCTCCATAGTATCTAATATTACCTGCATCTATACCCGTAGACATACTACCCTTTCTATCATTCATTAAGCCTACTGATGTAGCATAATTATAAGTAATACTATTATTTGTTACAGTAGTTTTTGCAGCAGCATTATATAGATTAGTTATAAATGTAGCAGCACTTTCTTTAGGAGCTTCTCCCTGTGTAACTATAGCCTCTAAATTAGATTTAAAATTAGTACTATTACTTCCTGCATCGTTGTTAGCCATATCACCATCTATGTAGAATATTATTAAATAAGCTTTAGTTTCAGTTTTAGAAAGATTCTCTTCTACTAATTTAATAGTACCAGTACTAGTAATACTACCAGTATCAATAATATCAAAGTCCTTACCATATAAAGCAGTAGTACTTATAGTACTATAAGTACTAGGATCATAAGATGCTAATACATATTTTAATGCCCCAGTACTATTACCACTACTAGTAAAAGCACTAGATAGATTAGTTACATTAAGGTTAAGAGTCATATAACCACTAATAGAACAAGTACTCTTTATTTTAGCAGTTACATTAGTAATTACCATACCATTATTAATAAAAAAATTTGATTCCTATAAATTATAAAATTTTTCATCTTGTAATAATAAATTACCACCCGTAATATCACTACCCTTAACAGATTCAACTTCTAAACAATTACTTTTACCAGATATTACTATACTTTTTACTCTTCCAAGTAAGATTAGCATAAGTAAAAACCCGCTATTAACAAAACAAATAATATTACTCCTAATATTATTCCATAAGTTTTAATTTTTCTTATCTACTTTATCCATTATATTCACCTCGTATACTCTATATAAAGTATACCATTTGTTGATATAATAGTCAAATAAAAATAGCATAATTTTTTTCTAAATTATGCTATTTAATATCATTAATATTAACTTTATATATCTCTTCATTATTTACTAAAAATGATACACTTTCTAGATCATTATATATATTATCCATTGATAAGCTTATTGTATATATAACCTCTTCTAATATATGTTTTTTATCTACTTCATTAAGTAATAATTCATTAAAATTAAGTGATAAACTATTATCTACTAACTCATAATCATTTAAAGTAGTATTAGCATTTAAATAACTCATTAAATTAGTCTGATATATCGGACTACTACCAAGTTCTTTAATAATAACTTTTACAATATCACTATCTTTACTATTAACATATTTAGTAACAGGAACATAATACTTATTATCATTATAAGTACTAATATAATAAGTAGTATAAGACATAATATCATTTAAACTAGATAAATCATATATCTTATTAATACCATAACTTCTATCTAATACTGTTGGGATATTATTCTTACTATTAGGAAGTTTATCTAGTACTTCTCCTTCTACTTTAATAATAACCTTATCAATACCATCAATACTAGTTAAAGTATAAATAATAGCCTCTAACATCTTCTCTTCATCTTTCTCATTTACTTCTAGTAATTCTTTAGAAAAAAATCAATAACTAATATTTTTATTATTTAATTCTATATTCAAAATACTAACATCTGGAGGTAATATACTTCTAAAACCATTAGGAATAATATTATTCTTACTACCACCAATAATAAGGCCATTAACTAAATCTTTAGCTAAATCAACCCCATCACATTTACATGTAGCAATAGAAGTTCTAGCAACATAATTATTACTATCTACTAAATAAATAGTACTCTCTACATTATTATAAGTATACTCTATTTTATCATTCTTTAAATCAATATCTTTCTTATTATCTGGTATCAAATAAATAACTAACAACAATATAATAGCGGTACTAGATACCATTATCTTTTTTTAATAGACATCTTCTTAAGCATACAATCACCCTAGTAAAATATATGAAATATATATAAAAATAATACCAGTTGCATTTTTCAAAATTATATCATTTAATATATTTTTAAAACCTAGTCTCAATGAAACTAGGTCTGAATGACTTAGGGCTTCGAAAGTTTCCTAAGTACCGTTCATTAATATTATAGTATTAAGTTTAATAAGTATACAGGATAACCCATAATTTTTTTAAAAATGACATTAATATTGATCGACTTTATCTTTTTTTAGACAGTTTTTTTAATTTCTTTGTTTAATTCAGATTGAAACGATCTATACTTTCTTTTATCCAAAAGAACTTCCATACATCTAATCACCATATATAAATTAGTAATATTATTTGGAGTCTTATACATATTATCTATCAAATTAAAAGATAAGTAAAACTTACTTGTATAATTATATAGTCTATCTGAATGTGCAGAAATATTTCTAATTGTAGTTAAGTTTTTTAAAATTTGTTTTAACATTTTATCTGATATTTTTAAATTGTTTTTGAAATTGCTTGTCTATCACTTTGTTTCAAGATACCATAATAACTACTTGCTACACCGAATGTTAATATTTTTTTGTTAAAAACAAATGGTGGAATGAAATTATATCTATCAATATAATGAGTTATGGCAGAATGAGATTTATAATCTTTGTTAACCTCATTGTTTATTTTTATTAATTAAAGCCTGTCGTTTTTTTCGATAGAAATAGATTGATCAAAGTTATTAACATTTAAATAATTTTTTTAATACCATATACTTTGGATATCTGATTTGCCATTAAAGACTTTATAACATTTTTCTATTTCTAAACTATATTTTTAAGAAAAATAATCTTAATATTTTTTTATCAAATTCATACAAAGAATATATTTCATCAAAAGAAACATTATCAATATACTTATTATCTTTACTTTTTAAACATGTTTTTTTATAACTATTAACTACTGAATAATAAGTATATTTGTTTATTTTTTTAATTGCACTTTTCCTATTTTTTTATAATAACATTTTTAGATGCTAAATAATCAATTAACTCTTCATTAGATTTATATTCTTTCATAAATACCCCCTATCAATTTTGTAAAAAAAATGACTTAGGGCTTCGAAAGTTTCCTAAGTACCGCTCGATATATAATATATCACTTTAATGAGTAGTTGTCAATCAATTTAAAACATTTTCATAAAAAAGAACTCAATTAAGAGTTCTATATTTCTACTAATAAAAGCCTTGAAGCATTCCTAATATCAGTATTAATAATAATATCATTATTATTATATATCATACCAGTATCAATATTAATTAAAGCATAATCTTTATCAATACTAAAGTTATCATTAGACATATCACTAATTAACTTAACAATAAGTCTATTAACTTTCCATACCATTTCATTAACTGGAATATAAATATCATAATTTTCACCTAAAGTAGGAACATATAATTTAATAAGTACCTTATTCATCATTATCACCCTGTTCCCTATATTCTTCTAACTCAATAGTCTTAATAAGATCAGCTCTACCATCAGTAATAATATAGCCAAAATTATTCTTATAAGTATTACTCATCTCTTTTTGTAAGTTTACTTAATTTAAATAGATTTTTGATCATATAAACCTGTACCAATCCAAATACCATCAGTATCATTCTGCATATTACGATACCAAGTATCATATTCACTCTTCTTAATCTTCTTATAATCATCTGCGATTATAATACTAATATTTTCTAGATACTTAATACTCTTAACGAAATCTTCTAACTTCTTATCATCAACTTTAATCTTAAACTTATTAAAGTCTTGAAAATAAATAACACTTTTAATATTTTTATCTTTTATTTTATCAATATAATCAATAAGTAAATCAATAATATTATTAGGATTTTTTTATTAAAATAATATCTAATCATACCTCTTAAATCTATTAAGTCACTATTCATATCAACTAATATTAACTGAATATTTTTTTAATACTGGCAATTTCATATAATAAAGATCTTGAAAAATTAATTGTATTACTTACTGAACTACCAAGAATAAAAAGTTGTAAGATAAGTAGTAAAATCATAAGTAACAACTTCTAAACTATTTTTTTAGATATACCAATAGGAACACTATTAATACCATTAAGATATTTACTTACTGTATTAGGAGTAATAATATCTGGAAGTGTTGGAACTCTTCTAGCAACAAAATTATTAATTTCTTTAAGCCTATTACCAATATTAACTAAATACTCATTCTCTTTAGTTGTATCAATAATATCAGCAGTTTGGAATTCATATACCTTATCTGTTTTAAATAAACCTCTACCAATAGTATCCTTTGGAAGATTATTAATTTTAGTAAATATTGAATTATAAGCCATTTCATCATTTAATCTTAAAGCAAGTATTGTATTAAAGTTTTTGTTTAATCTTTCTTCTAATAGAGTTATCACCACTAGCAGTAATAATAAAGAATATACCATATCTTAAAGCATCTCTAGTAAGGGAAGCAAATTCCTCATCAACACTAACATTTCCTTCATAGAAAGCATCATAGTTATTAATAATAACTCCTATTAAAGGAAGTTCTTCTTTACTTTCTCTAATATATGTATTATAGTTACCACTATAAGAAATAAATAATTTCTTTCTCTCTTTAATAATATCTTTAATCATCTTCATTAAATTATTAAGTTTCTCTTCCTCATTAGCAAATACCATATCACCAATATGAGGAAAATTACTAAATTTTCTTAATGCTTCTGAACCATAATCAATTATATAATAATTAATCTCTTTTGTACTATGTCTAGTAGTAGTACTATAAATAATACTATCAAGACACATTTCTCTATCATTACCATCACTACCAAATATAATAGTATTACCATTATTATTTAAATTAACCTTTAAAAACAAATTGTCTCTGATTACTAGGATCATCATACTCACCAATAATAGCTTCAATTATATTCTTATAAAAAAACTAATATTATATTTATTAACAATATTATCAATATAAATATCACTAGGAATATTATCTAACCATAAACTATTGGAACTAACTCCTAATCTATTAGCGGTCTCAATAATGCTACCAAGAATATTAGCAAGTTCTTCACCATGAGCCTCTTCAGTTTTACTAGCAGCCTCAATACTTCTTCTAATATAGCCAATATCATCTATAACATTAACACTATGATCAATATTCTTTTTAACTTTATCAGAAGGATAATATTTAGCTCCAGCCCATGCTGATTGACCTAACATAAATAATTCATTATAACCAACTTGAAGATAGAATCTACCAACATTCTTAATTTCAGCAGCCTCTGGTCTTTTAAGCATTTCCATACTATCATTCTTCTCTTGTACTTTTAGACATACTCTAAACTTACTATTACTCCAAATTTGATCATTAACTACTCCTGATGGTTTTTGGGTAGCAAGAATTAAATGGACACCAAGACTTCTACCAATTCTAGCAATACTAATCAAATCATCCATAAACTCTGGTTCACTACTCTTAAGTTCTGCAAATTCATCACAAATAATAATTAAATGTGGAACAGCCTCTGTAAGTCTACCTTCCAAATAATACTTTTGATACTTATAAATATCGATTGTTGATTCACCAAGTAAGTCTCTAGCTTTATTAAAAATAACTTGTCTTCTACGAAGTTCACTATCAATACTAACTAAAGTTCTCGATATTTCAGCTTTATCAAGATTAGTGATAACACCCGCTAAATGAGGAAGTTTAATGCCAGCATTTTTATTTTCAAAAGCACCAGCAAGACCACCACCTTTATAGTCAATCAAAATAAAACTAACAATATCTGGACTATAATTGATTGCCATTGATAAAACATAAGTAATAATAAATTCACTCTTACCAGAACCTGTCATACCCGCTATTAAACCATGTGGACCATGATATTTTTCATGTAAATCAAGATAAATAGTATCTCCATTTTTCATCTATACCAACTTCAGCCTTTAAACTCTTTGTCGGATCATTATTTTTCCATCTATTAATAATATTAAGGCCTTCTACTTTTCCAACAGCTTCCATTTCTAAGAAAGTAATTGTATTAGGTAATTCTTTACCTCCTTTTTTTCAAATTCAATTGGAATATTAAATAGTTTCTTTTGAAACATCTGCCATATTAATATCATAATCAATTTCATCCATAAAATTAATCGTTCTTTGATTCTCATAAGCATTCTCAAGTATCGAAGAAGATTTATCACCAATAGTAATAAAATTATTACATTTACTAGGAAGTCTTGACATTAAGTTTTTCTAATATTACCAAACTAAAACCATAATTATTATTTATTTCCGTAATATCCTTCATAATATCAAGTCTTCTAATATTTATATAATTATCAGTAATAATCAAATAATAAGGTTTACAATCCGTATACTCTCTAACAACTTCATTCATATCACCATCATATCTACGATAAAATAGTTCTTGCTCTAAGTAACTAGATATTTCTTTAGCATCATCAGAATTTGTACTAAAGAATCTAATCTGCCTACTATTATCAAAATTATGTGGTAAGTACTTAACAAATTCCCAACCATCTTTATTCTTATTATCCGTAAATATAACAATTTTTTTAAATCCTCATAACTATGAAAAAGTAATAAGTTGTAATATAATATTTTTCAAGTAGTTTATGAACTTTATAATTATTACCCATAACTGCGGTAATTGTATGATCAAGAAATGAATAACCAACTGGAACATCTTTTTAATAGTTCAAATTCCTTAACTAAATTAATAGCCTCATCCTTTAAAAATATTATCATCTACCGAAAAATTTTCTTCTGGGCAACTAATTGTGACATCAAGAGGGTAATCTCCTATTCCTATTCTAGCAGTTAAAAAGTCTTTTTGTTCAATTCTTTTACTCCATAATGCTACTCTACCTTTTAAAATAATATCTAAACATTCCTTATTAGGAAGTAAATTCTCTATCAAAATATCCTTCTGTAATTTAGATTCTTCTTCTATATCTTTTTTTCTTTCCTTTTTAAATATAACTTATATTTCTTAATACTATTTCTTCTTCTTCTATTTTTTTGTCTTTTATTCCATTGCCTAGTTAAATAAGGCCACAATAAAGTAGAAAGAAGCATACTAATTGATATAGTAAGTTGCATCCATTGCTTACCATATGTAGTTTCCCCACTATTAACCTTCATAACGACATTAATCAAACTAACCGCTGATGTCATACCCATAGTCACCATTGGACCAAGTGAATAAATAAGTGGTATTTCATCATTATCATTAATTTGAGGAGGTGCATCTATCTTAATAGTCTTATTAGTAATTATTCTTCTAATTCTAGGAGATTTAGCAAAATAACTATTAGGACTATATAAGTCATTCTCTTTAATTTCCATAGACATAAGTTGACTAGTTCTAGGTATTTCTAAATCATCTAAATAAGCCGTAAGTTTATTAACAAATACATGATCAAGAGGATTATTAATAAGTAATATATTTTCTGCTAGGATAATTTTTAATCCAAATACTTCAATAACATCCCCAGTATTTAATTTAGTAATATCCATATTCTTATATACAATATTATTATTAAGATATATTGGAATATCACTCTTCTTTTCTAATACTAAAACATTATTCTTATACTTAATATTAAAAACAACGCCGTTAATATAATTATTAGTATAATTAACATTACATTTTTTATCATTACCCACTACTAAATTAGTATTATTGTAGTACTTATACTTCTTAAAAGTATTATCAATAAGTGCTTCTACTAATATTAAATACTTGATATTATCTCTCTCTAATATATAAAACTTATTTACATCAAGTTTAGTATTGTATACAAATTCATTATTATTATATACCTTAACTGCCCTTGTTGAATTTAAATACCAAGTACCATTATTAGCTTCTATATTTATTAGTTTAAATTCTGCTGAATTATCATCATCAAAAGTATAACTACCAAATACTTCACTAGGTAAAAAGAATTCATATAATTTTTCATTTGCAAATAATTTTATCTTCACTAGCCCACTCCTCTATCATATTAATGATATCATATTTTTTTAATTATTTATCAATTGTTTTTATCTAATAAAAAAATAATATTTTTATCATGCATAAATTCTTATTGTATGATAAAAAGGAAAAGATAAACTTATTTCTTTTTCTTAAGTTCATCTCTTATTTCTTCTAATAAAAATAACTTCATCACTTTTTTTAACAACTTTTTTTCTTCTTTCTTAACTTCTTTTTTTATTAATACTAGTTAATTTATTAATAAACTTAACTAAAAATTAAAGATACAAAAAAAGAAATAATAAAGAAATTAATAATATTGTTAATTAAACTACCATATTTAATTACTGCACTACCTACATTTATAGATAGATTACTAAAATCATGACCTCCAATAATTATACCAATAATTGGCATCAAAAAGATCATCTACTACTGAAGTAACAATCTTACTAAAGGCTGAACCCATAACAACACCTACAGCTAGATCAACAACATTACCTCTCTCTATAAAAGTTCTAAATTCACTAATAATCTTCTTCATAGCAAAACACCTCTAACTTTCTATTTTACTAATAAACTCTTCCTCTTTCCATATTGGAATATTTAAAGAAACAGCCTTATCATATTTACTACCAGGATTATCTCCTACTATAACAGCAGAAGTATTCTTACTAACTGAACTAGATACCTTACCTCCAAGATTCTCAATAATCTCACTAGCTTTATCTCTTGTAATATTAACTAAAGTACCTGTAAGAACAAAAGTCTTACCCATAAACTCATCTTTCTCTTCATAATTAGAATTATTAATATAATTCATATTAACTCCAATATCTTTAAGTTTATTAATTATTCTAATATTATCTTCATTACTAAAATATTCCCTAATACTTTTTGGCAATAATGGGTCCAACATCATTAATATCTGTAAGTTCTTCTATACTAGCATTCATTAAATTATCTATATTTTTATAATATCTAGCTAATATTTTAGCTGTCTTAGCACCAACATTTCTAATACCAAGACCAAATAATAATTTTTCTAAAGAATTGCTTTTACTTTTAGTTGTTGCTGTCTTTAAATTATCAATTTTCTTTTTACCATAACCCTCTAGATTAATAAGTTCTTCTTCATATCTATCAATATCATAAATATCTGTAATATCTGTAATAAATCCCTCATTATATAAATCTTCTAGTATAGCTTCTCCCATACCATCAATATTCATAGCGGGTCTACTAGCAAAATGAATTATATTCTCTATTTTTCTAGCAGGGCACATATCATTAGGACAATAATAATCAGCTTCTTTATCATTTCTAACAATTCTTGTATGACATATTGGACATTCCTCTAGCATCTTAAATTTTTCTTCACTGCCAGTTCTTCTCTCTGGTAAAACTCTAACTACCTCCGGAATAACATCTCCTGCTTTTCTAATTGATATAACATCTCCTACTCTTATATCTTTAGCAATACAATAATCTTCATTATGTAAAGTAGCCTTAGATATAAGTGATCCAGCCACATGAACTGGTGAAAAAATAGCATTAGGAGTAATTCTTCCTGTTCTACCTACTGTAAACTTAATTTCTTTTAAAGTAGTAAGTACTTCTTCAGCAGGAAACTTATAAGCAATGCCCCATCTAGGAACTCTTGCTGTATAACCAAGTTTATCTTCATCTTCCAAACTATTAACTTTTAATACCACACCATCTATTTCATAAGGAAGATCTTTTCTAATTTCAGCAAGTTTCTTAATATCTTTAATAATTTCTTCTGCATTATGGGCTACAGTATTAAGTTTATAATTAGTTACAAAACCAAGTTTTCTTAAGTACTTTAAAGACTCCTCTTGTGTTTTAATACCATAATCTTTAGGATTAGGAATAAAATATGCCATAAAATCAAGTCCTCTACTAGCAGTAATCCTACTATCAAGTTGTCTAACAGAACCAGCCGCAGCATTTCTAGGATTAGCAAATAAAGCCTCCCCATTCTTCTCTTTTTCTTTATTTGCTCTCTCAAAAGAAGCCTTACTCATATAGATTTCTCCTCTTACTTCAATATCTATATCTTTATTTAAGCGAAGTGGAATAGACTTAATTGTTCTTCCGTTAGCGGTAATATTTTCTCCTACTACACCATCTCCTCGGGTAGCCACTCTAGTTAAAAGTCCCTTTTCGTATATCAAAGAACCAGATAAACCATCCATTTTAGGCTCTACTGTATATATAGGATTATTAATAGTTTTCTTAATTCTTTCATCAAAAGCTATTATCTCATCTTCATTAAAAATATCATCAAAAGAAAGCATTGGACTTTTATGTGTAACCTTCTCAAATTTATCAAGTGGAGTACCACCTACCCTCGAAGTAGGAGAATCATCTCTCTTTAAATTAGGATAAGCCTCCTCTAACCTAAGTAATTCACTATAATAATCATCATATTCCTGATCAGTAATACTTGGATTATCATTAGTATAATATTCTATACTAGCCCTATTAATAATCTTAATTAATTCATCTATTCTTTTTTTATAACCTTGTCTTCCATTATATCACCATCTAAAGTATACCATAATTAAAAAAAAGAAGGTCAAGATATTAATCTAAAAAAAGATTAATTTGACCATCTATTTCTTTTGTTTTTTTACTTTGGATTTACTCTCTTTAGCAAGAAAACTATTATAAAGATATTCTAAAGCTAATTTTTCTTTCTAGTTTATCTTCTTCTGTAGTAATACCTACCGATTCTTTTTCTTTGCTTTTGTTCATATTCATAAATAAACATTGCTAAATCATGAAAAATTCTTATAATTTATTTTTAAGTTCGCCTGTATTAGAATCAAGTTTAGATATTTCTTTCATATAAAAACTCTCCAAGAACACTATTTAGTAATCTTAAATCATTAATATTTAAAGCATATCTCATTTTTAGATACATTAATTCCATTAATATAACTGTTTCTATAATAAGAAAGTAATTTTTTTCAATAAAATATTTATCTTTTTTTGTTTACTAAGTAGTATGAACTTTAAACCATATACATCAAAATATTTTGTGCCATCTCCATATGCAAGACCTTTTCTAATTTTTTCAAGTCCATCTTTCTTTTTGATTTTAATTGTAAGTTCTTTTTTTATATCATCAAGTTCAATTAATCCTTTATTATATAATGCATCTTTAAAAAAATATTCGTTATCAAAAAGACATCGTAAGATTATCTATTTCTTCTAAACTATAACCACCATTCTTATATTTAGACATCTTAATAAACTCATCTAACATAGATATATCAATTAATATATCTTTATTTTTGTCTTTTTACTGTTAAATAATATGCCATATTTCCCCCTTAACACACCTATATAATAGCAAATTTCAATCTATTTGTCAAATCTAACCATCTTCCATACCAATAACTTATATATAATAGATATGGTTGATATATTAACTAAAGACTATCATAGGCTTTAGTTAACCCTCTAAGACCAAGGCTTAGAGGGATATAAATAGAAAAAAGACCCTATTTAGAGTCTTTAATACTAATAGTTTTTCTTAGTTTCTATTTCTTTCTATTTTTAGGAGCACTAACTACTAAGATACCATTCTTAAAACTAGCATCAATATTTTCTTCATCAATGTCTCCTAGATAAAAGCTTCTAGATACTTTACTATAACTTTTTCTTTCACGATGAAGATATTTCTTATTTTCTTCTTCATTTTCTTCTTTTTCAAAGGAAACTGATAAAGTACCCTTATCAATAGAAATATCTATATCTTCTTTAGTATATCCTGGAGCATCCATCTCTAGAACAATATTACCATCTTTTTCATAGATATCACTCTTAATACTTTCATCTCCTTTGAAAAAACTATCATCAAAAAATAATCTACTTGGCAACATACAAATCATCTCCTTTAAAAATTATATTATTTATTTGCCATTATATCACACATAAGATTAGATAACTCAGTAGGATTATCAATAGGAAGTCCTTCGATTAATCTTGCCTCATAATAAATAACCTTTGTGTATTTAGTAAACTCATCTTTATTATTCTTATATAAGTCTTTTTAATTTATCTACAATCTTATGACTAGCATTAATTTCTAATACCTCATTTGCTTTTAATCTTTTTCATCAGTAGGCATAGCATTAATTACTTTCTCCATTGATGTGGATACTTCTCCAGTAGTAGTTAAACATACTGGGTGACTCTTTAGTTTATTAGTAAGTTTTTACTTCTTCTACATTACCTTCTAGTACTTTTTTTCATTTCTTCTAGCATATCTTTATTATCGGTATTTTTCTTTTATTTATCTTTTTCTTTTTTTCTTCTTCAGTAGATAAATCAGTACTTTCATTAGTAACATTAACAAAAAGTCTTACCTTTATACTCATGAATTGCCATTATTGCAAACTCATCAACATAATCAGTTAAATATAATATTTCATGCTTATCTTTAATTCCTTCTACTTGAGGTAGCATATCTATCTTATCAACTGTTTCTCCAGCACAATAATAAATATTCTTATCTTCTTCTTTTTAATTTATTTACATATTCATCTAAAGTAATTAACTTCTTCTCACTAGATGAATAGAACATAATTAAATCTTCTAGTTTATCTTTATGCATACCATAATCGTTATATATACCAAACTTTAATTGCATACCAAAGGCTTTATAAAACTCTAGATATTTATCTCTATTATTCTTAAGTAAATCTAGTAATTCATTTTTTTACTTTACTCTCAATACTCTTAGCTATTAGTTTAATATTTTTATCATCTTGTAATGTTTCCCTAGATATATTTAGTGGTATATCTTCTGTATCAATTACTCCTCTTACAAAACTAAAGTAATCAGGAAGTAACTCACTACATTTATCCATTATTAGTACTCCGTTAGTATATAATTGTAATCCTTTTTCATATTCTTTACTATAATAGTTATATGGTGCATGACTTGGTATATAAAGTAAGGCATTATAATTAACATTACCTTCAATATTAAAATGTAATACATCTAGTGGTTTCTCATAATCAAAGAACTTATCACTATAGAAATTATTGTATTCTTCTTCAGTTATATCCTTCTTATTTCTTTTTCCATAGTGGAATCATACTATTTATTGTAATTACTTCTTTATATGTTTCATATTCATCACTATCTTCTTTCTTTCTATTGTTTTTCTACTTCCATCTTAATTGGATAACTAATATAATCGGAATATTTCTTTATAATACCTCTTAATTTATATTCGGATAATAATTCACTATAATTATAATCTTCAGTATCTTCTTTTAAATGTAATGTAATAATAGTACCATTATCTTTTTTATCAGATGGTGATAATGTGTAACCATCTACTCCTGTACTTTCCCAGATAGTGGCTTTATCATCTTTATAAGATTTAGATTCTACAGTTACTTTGTCACTTACCATGAATGCTGAGTAGAAACCTACTCCAAACTGACCAATTATATTAACATCATTTTGCTCTTTATTTTCTTCTTTAAACTTAAGTGAACCTGATTCAGCGATTACTCCTAAGTTATTTTCTAATTCTTCTTCAGTCATACCAGTACCATTATCACTAATAGTAATAGTTCTTTTTATCTTTATTATAATCTACTCTTATAAATAAATCATCTTTATTTACTTTGATATCTTTATTAGTAAGTGATAAATAATATAACTTATGTAGTGCATCACTAGAATTAGATATTAATTCTCTTAAGAATATTTCTTTATTAGTATATATACTATTTATCATTAAGTCTAATATTCTTTTTTACTTTCTGTCTTAAATTGTTTTTTTCTTCATACTATCATTCTCCTTTTGTATTTACATCTATAATTATAGCACTATTTTAGCAATTGTCAATAGAGATTGCTAAAAAAATTATTTTTTTATTCAAAAAAAGATACCCAAACGAGTATCTTTAATTTAATTATTCAATAATTTCAGTAACTGATCCAGCACCAACAGTGTGTCCACCTTCTCTAATAGAGAATTTAGTACCATTTTCAACTGCGATTGGAGCAATTAATTCAACTGTCATAGTAACATTGTCACCAGGCATAACCATTTCAGTTCCTTCTGGTAATGTAACTACACCAGTAACATCAGTAGTTCTGAAATAGAATTGAGGTCTGTAGTTTGTAAAGAATGGAGTATGTCTTCCACCTTCTTCTTTAGAAAGTACATATACTTGTGCTTTGAATTTTTTGTGTGGATGAACTGTTCCAGGTTTAGCAAGAACTTGTCCTCTTTCAACTTCACTTCTGTCGATTCCTCTTAATAATACACCAGCATTATCTCCAGCTTCAGCATAGTCAAGTTGTTTTCTAAACATTTCAATACCAGTAACAACTGTTTTCTTAGTATCTTTTAAACCAACGATTTCAACTTCATCATTAAGTTTTAATTGTCCTCTTTCAACTCTACCAGTAACAACTGTTCCTCTACCAGTAATAGTAAATACGTCTTCAATTGACATTAAGAATGGTTTGTCATTATCTCTTTCAGGAGTTGGAATCCATTCATCAACAGCATCCATTAAGTCTTCGATAGCCTTAACATACTTAGGATCTCCTTCAAGAGCTTTAAGAGCAGAACCTCTAATGATTGGAGTATTGTCTCCATCAAATCCATATTCAGTAAGTAATTCTCTTACTTCCATTTCAACTAGGTCTAATAATTCTTCATCATCAACCATATCACATTTGTTTAAGAATACAACCATTCTAGGTACACCAACTTGTCTAGCAAGTAAGATGTGCTCTCTTGTTTGAGCCATAGGACCATCAGTTGCAGCAATAACTAGGATTGCTCCATCCATTTGAGCAGCACCAGTAATCATGTTTTTAACATAGTCTGCATGTCCTGGACAGTCAACGTGTGCATAGTGTCTCTTTTCAGTTTGGTATTCAACGTGTGCAGTGTTGATTGTAATACCTCTTTCTCTTTCTTCTGGAGCTTTATCGATATTTGCATAATCCATAAATTCAGCTCCACCTTTAGCGGCTAAAACTTTAGTAATAGCAGCAGTTAATGTAGTTTTACCATGGTCAACGTGGCCAATTGTACCAATGTTAACGTGTGGTTTTGAACGATCAAATTTAGCTTTTGCCATTTTAATTTCCTCTCTTTCTTTAATATTACAATATATATTTTATCATATTATTGTATTTTTTTCAAAGTGTGTTTTTACTAATTTCCACCATTTTTTGATGATTTCATCAGCAATTGATTTTGGAACTTCTTCATAATGGTCAAGTTCCATTACATAGTTACCTCTACCTTGAGTAGAACTTCTTAAACTAGTAGCATAACCAAACATTTCAGCAAGTGGTACCATTGCAGTAAATGCAATAGCATTTCCTCTTGATTCTTGTCCTTGTGGTTTACCACGTCTCGCTGTTAAGTCACCAATTACAGCACCAGTATATTCATCTGGAGCAGTAACTACAACCTTCATTATTGGTTCAAGTAGTACAGGTTTACATTTGTTTTTAGCTTCTTTTAAAGCAAGTGATGCTGCAATCTTAAATGCCATTTCAGATGAGTCTACATCGTGGTATGATCCATCAAATAATGTAGCTTTAACATCTACCATAGGGTATCCTGCTAGAATACCAGTTTGCATAGCATCTTGTAATCCTTTATCAATAACTGAGATGTATTCTCTAGGAACAACACCACCAACGATGTTATCAACAAATTCATAACCTTTCTCAGGATTTGGTTCAAATCTAATCCAAACATGTCCATATTGTCCACGTCCACCAGATTGTTTAATATGTTTACCTTCACACTCACCAGTTTGTGTAATAGTTTCTCTATAAGCAACCATTGGAGCACCAACAGTAGCTTCAACATTAAATTCTCTTCTCATTCTATCTACGATAATATCAAGGTGTAACTCACCCATACCAGAGATAGTAGTTTGACCAGTTTCAGGATCAGTATGCATTCTAAATGTTGGATCTTCTTCAGCAAGTTTTTGAAGGGCAATACCCATCTTTTCTTGGTCTGCTTTAGTTTTAGGTTCAACAGCCTGAGTAATAACTGGTTCAGGGAATTCCATACCTTTCATGATAACAGGTTTCTTCTCATCACATAGAGTATCAGCAGTTGTAGTATTCTTAAGACCTACAGCAGCTCCAATTTCACCAGCATATATTTCTGGAATCTCTTCTCTGTGATTAGCGTGCATTAGTAGTATTCTACCAATTCTTTCCTTAACATTTTTAGTAGAGTTAAGTACATAAGAACCACTCTTTAAAGTACCAGAATATACTCTAAAGAAAGTTAATCTTCCTACAAATGGATCAGTAGCAATCTTAAATGCTAATGCAGTAAATGGTTCAGAATCTGATGGATGTCTTAATACTAAGTTTCCTTTCATATCAGTACATTCAATAGCTTCAACATCAGTAGGAGCAGGTAAATAATCAACAACAGCATCAAGTAGTAACTTAATACCCATATTACCTAAAGCAGTTCCACACATAACAGGGAAGAATTCTGCTTTTAATACACCCTTTCTGATAGCTTTCTTAAGTTCACTAACACCTATTTCTTCACCATCTAAATATTTCATCATTAAATCTTCATCAAAATCAGCAGCAGCTTCAATTAATATATTTCTATATTCAGCTGCTTTATCCTTCATATCTTCAGGAATCTCAATCTCAGTATAATCTTCAGCTTGTTTACCATCAAAGTGATATGCTTTCATAGTAACTAGATCAATTACACCATTAAAATCAGATTCAGCTCCAATAGGAAGTTCCATAGCAGCAGTATTTGCTCCTAATCTATCTTTAATAGTACCTAAACTAAAATAGAAATCTGCTCCCATTTTATCCATCTTATTAGCAAAGATAATTCTAGGTACACCATATTCATTTGCTTGTCTCCATACTGTTTCACTTTGAGGTTCAACACCTGCTTGAGCATCAATAAGTAAAACAGCGCCATCAAGTACTCTAAGACTTCTTTGAACTTCAATAGTAAAGTCAACGTGTCCTGGAGTATCAATTATATTAAATCTATAACCCTTCCAGAATGCAGTAGTAGCGGCACTAGTAATAGTAATACCTCTCTCTTGTTCTTGTTCCATCCAGTCCATTTGTGATGCACCATCGTGTGTTTCACCGATTTTATGTATCTTATGAGTATGGAACAATATTCTTTCAGTACAAGTAGTTTTACCTGCATCAATATGGGCCATGATTCCAATATTTCTTGTATGTTCTAAGCTTATTTCACGAGCCATAATTCATTTTCCTTTCATTTTTTAATTTATTACAGTAATAATTACCATCTATAATGAGCAAATGCTTTATTAGCTTCTGCCATCTTATGTGTATCTTCTTTCTTCTTAACTGATGCACCAGTTCCATTTGAAGCATCAATAATTTCATTAGCAAGATTTTCAGCCATAGAATGACCATTTCTAAGTCTTGCATATTGAGCTAGCCATCTAAATGCTAAAGCTTGAGCTCTATCAGGTTTAACTTCAACTGGTACTTGGTAGTTAGCTCCACCAACTCTTCTTGATTTAACTTCAAGAGCAGGTTTAATATTATTCATAGCCTTTTCAAATACTACCATAGCCTCTTCACCAGTCTTTTCTTTAACTATATCAAAAGCATCATATATAATGTTTTGTGCAGTACCTTTTTTACCATCTTTCATAATGTGGTTAACTAATTTAGTAACTACTTTAGAATTATATATAGGATCCGCTAATACATCTCTTTTTAGTTGCTCTTCTCTTTCTCATAGTCTAAATCCTCCTTCCATTTTATATATTTATTATTTAATTATTTCTTTTTCTCTTTTTAGCACCGTATTTACTTCTACCTTGTTTTCTATTTTGAACTCCAGCAGTATCTAAAGTACCTCTAATGATGTGATATCTAACACCGATTAGGTCTTTTACTCTACCGCCTCTAATTAAAACAACACTGTGCTCTTGTAAATTGTGTCCAATTCCTGGAATATAGCAAGTAACTTCCATACCATTAGATAATCTAACTCTGGCATATTTTCTTAATGCTGAGTTTGGTTTCTTAGGTGTTGTAGTACCAACTCTTGTACATACTCCTCTTTTTTGAGGTGATACTTGTACAGTGTGTTTCTTTTGGAATACTATTTTTTCCTACTAATAATACTGGAGATTTGCTCTTTCTTACTTTCTTACTTCTAGGTTTCTTAGTTAATTGGTTAATTGTAGGCATTTTCTCACTCCTTTCTTACACATATCCTGGTGTTTCATTTTTAATATTTAATATAAGTTTTGTCCACGACAAAACCTAAAAAAATACCAGCAACAATAATATATCATTTTTTTAAAAAAATATTAGTCAAGTATTTTTTTAAATATTTCCTCTCTATTCTATGTAAAAATAGTAATATTTTTATACTATTTCAGTCTAATTATTAAGTATTAGATCTCTATTATTATCATAGTCTAGTAATAGAAGTCACGATATCATATTTGAGAGTAAATACTTTCTAACCGATGTTTTACTATTTAAAACGAGAGATTTACTCTCTCATCATAGTGCTTTCTATTTCTTTTATTTCCTCAATAGATTTACCCGATACTGATTTTTCTCTTCATTCCAAGCCTTTAGTATTTCTCTATTGTTTGCTTCCATTACTGTATTTAGGAACACTTCTTTCTCATCCATACTAGGTAACTCCTCTCCTAGAAAATAGGATAATTCTTCTATTGTACTAGCAGTAAGTGTACTTCCTATTCTCACTATATTATCTTTACTGTTTTCATTATATATTATTTTTCTACATTTTTACAATATCCAAATTATATACAGAAAACAAATTAGTAGCTATTTCATTAACTGCTATATAGACTAAATAGGCTTTTTTTCTAATAATATACCTCCTTTATTAGAAAAATTATTTAAATTAATCAACTTAATACTTCTATATATAAGGGTGCTATTTTTATTATTTTTTTATTTCTGACATTTGGTCTCCTTTCTTTATTATAGTTAATAGCACCTACTTATCCTAAAGATTATTTCTATAATCGATATTTGTATTTTATCATAATGTGCAATTTCTCCTTCACTATATATAAACAAATTTTTTTCCGAATTTTTGTTAAAAAAATTAAAAAAATACAAACAAAAAAAGCAAGCGATTAATTAACTTCTAGTTAACAAAAAAATAAATAAAAAAATTAAAAAGAAGCTATTTAGCTTCTACTATTAACTTAATCGCAGTTCGCTCTTCTCCATCAATATTAATATCAATAAAAGCTGGGGTACACACTAAATTCATACCTGATGGAGCTACAAATCCTCTAGCTATGGCAATACCTTTAATGGCTTGATTAAGAGCTCCTGCTCCTATTGCTTGAACTTCTACTACTCCCCTTTCTCTAAATACATTAGCAAGTGCTCCTGCTACTCTATTAGGATTTGACTTTGATGAAACTTTAATTGTTTCCATAATAATTTTATCATTCCTTTCTTCTACATTAATATATATGTTATAAAAAGAAAGAATATGAAAGAAAGAATAACTATATATCATTATTCTTCCTTCTATACATCATATAAGTAATAACACATAAAATAATTAATACAATAAAACCAATTATCTGGAAAGTAGTAACTTTCTTAACTTCTTTTCCGCTACTATAATCTAACTCTTTAGAAATATTCATAAATATATCTATATTATTACTATCTTTAATAGTCCATTTATAAACATTACCATCTATTTTTTTAGCATTACTTTCTATAACAGCATTATTACTAGTAACATTAATATTAATCTTATCGGCATATTTACAATAAAATTTACCACTTAGTCTTACATATAAATACTCGTCATTTTTCTTCAATTAAATGATTTTTCAAAACAAGTGTTTATAATATTAGATTTATTAAAATTATTATTATAAGTATAAGTAAAATTATAATTAATCTTATTACCTTTATCATCAATTGTTCTTAAATAAACTGAATCACTATCAAATAAAAAGCATTTTGATCGTTATTTAAAAAACTATATATTTCATTTTCACTAGTATCACTGCTTTTTATCTCATACTCACTTTTTGATACTGTACCAGAAATATTTTCAGTAATGGTATTACCTTCTATATTTAAATTATAATTAGCAGTACACCCAGTAAGTATAAATAATATAAATAATCTACCAAGTCTCTTCTTCATATTAGCCTCCCCTTAATAAAATGTTCCATAAGCAATAACAATTTCATCCGAAGTATTATATTCTTTTTCTTTAACTGTACCAGGACTACCAGAATTACCCTCAACAGTATGAATAGTAGAACCACTAACACTGGTTACAATACCAACATGATCAGCACATTTATTACTACCATTCCATTTACCATAATTATTTCGACAATAGCCATTTTTCCATTGGAACCAAATAATATCTCCTATTTTAGGTGTATAACTACCACCATAAGTTTTTGATTTGTAAAAACCAAGTCCGCTTACTCTATTGCCTTGAAAAGCTGGCCAAAGACCACTAGCGATACCATCGCTAATAGAACCATTCTTATTAAGATAACTATATAATGTACTACCATCACTCATTTTTGTATTCTTAAGAGCCCATGTTGTAAAGTAAGCACACCAAGCATTAGAACTATTACCATATTTTAAATTATTATTATTTCTTCCTACTTCTCCTAAAGCCGTATTAACTAAACTATTAGCCGCTAATACAAGACTTCCATTACTAGCAGAAGATTCTCCTTTACTACTAGGATCTTTTGAGACAACATCTCCTTTATTTATTGTACTAGGGGTTACATTACTATTATCATTATCATCATCAGTTGAAGGAATATTTGTATTAGGTTTATGATTACCACTATTATTATCTTTATTATCTTTAACTATAACATTATTCTTTTTTTGTTCTTCCATTACCTTTTCTTCGATCTTTAATAATTCATCATAATAATCAAAACTACCACTTTTGGCATTAGTAATACATGTCCTATAACTAACCGACAGACCAATTCCATCTAAAAAGTCCATTAAAACATTAACTATCCATGGAATACAAAAAACTACTATTGCATAAATAACTCTTTTTCCTATTAGTTTCGTATTCTTTATATCCTTCTCATCACCAGATATTACAACTTTACTAAAGTCTACCATCATCATAACAATTAAACCAATAGGTATCAATACAAAAGCAATATCAAGTAATAACGATGCAAAATATATTATTCTAAGTATCATCGGATTTTGGCAAGTATCTAACAAAATATACATTTAAAATCACTCCTTTATTTAAGTATACCTTAAAACTATTTCTTTTTCAAGAAAAAAAGAAGCATTAATGTTTCTCAATATGAATTAACCCTTCATAAACTTCTTCTAAAGCTCTTCCAATATTTTTTTCACATTTATACTCTTTAATTGGTTTCTGATAATAACCAGTTCTAGTCATTTGTTTAGCTCTATCCGCTACTACATATACTAGTTCGTATTTAGAATCAACAATATTTAGGATTTTATCAATAGATGGATAAATCACTATTATCACACTCCCTTACAATATAAGAATATAACATATTATCAATAATTGCAATAGCATTTACATCAATTTTACATAACTATTTATATTTACTATCAATACCATAATATTCTTCTAATGTAATCCAATCTCCATCATTATATAACTTACTAGCCATATCCTTACCAATATATCTAATATGCCATGGTTCATACATATAACCTGTAATATTATCTTTTCCTTTAGGATATCTTATAATAAAACCATATAAATAACAATTTTCTTTAAGCCATTTACTCTCGCTAGTATTATCAAAACTCATATCAACACTATTAACATCAATTGCTAATCCTGTTTGATGTTCTGAATAACCTGCCCTTGCCGAATAAGTATCAGCATTCTCTTGCCCATCTCTTTTAACATAATTATTATAAATATATTTTTGATCATTATATGATCGATATCCCGAAGATGGATAAATATTAAGACCAACACTAGTAGCGGCACTAACAAGTTCTGTAAATGCTGTTTTAACATAATCAACCACTCTAATATAACCATTTATTGTAACTAAATTATTTGGAGCAAAATTACTAGGTAAAGAATAACTCTTATTAGCAATTATTACATCATCTACATAAGTAATGCCATAATAATTCTTAATCGTATACCCTTTAGAAGTCTTACTAACTTTAACATTCTCATTCTCTTTAACAATTACTTTAAACTCTTTTATAGTTTCATTACCTGATGAATCTTTTGCTACATAACTCAAATTATATTCACCAGCAGTCTCAATATCATATTCACCTTTTTATAGTAACTGCTATTTCTTCTTTACTATTATCACTAGCGGTAATTCCCTCTAATAAATCAGGTTTATTAGTAAAAGCCGTAACTTCAATATCATGTACTCCATCTATATTAGGAGCAGTACTATCCTTAACTATTAAAGTAACTTCTTTTTTTTCATCTTTATAAGTAAATACTCCCTTATAAGTACCAGGTTTATATACTTTTACCTTCTTCTATAAAGTTGTCATTCCATACTATATCCTTAGTCTTATCATTATCCTTATATAAATAATCTTTAATTAGTGGTACATTATCTCCTGCTTCAATAGTAATCTTACTCTTATAAGTAAAAACATTAGTCTCTTTAACAATAACATAACCTATTACCCCAAACATAATAATAAAAATTATAATTAATAAAATAATTAAAAGTTTCTTTTTTTACTCTTCTTCTTTCTTCTTTCCATACTTTCTCCTTAACTTCTTATAACAAGGTCTACATACCGAATCATAGTCTGCATCAATACCATCTATTGATATTTGTTCACCTTCAAATACTGGAAGGTATTCCCCATTAACCCTATTTAATCTCAAATTAAAAGTAGCCTTCTCTCCACATTTACAAACAGCTTTAAGTTCCTCTAATTTATCCGCTACTTCAAACAATCTCAAACTACCAGGAAAAGCATGACCAAAAGCATCTGCTCTTAGTCCGTAGCAGAGTACTGGTATATTAAACATATCAACTACTTCTGTTAACTCATCTACTTGTTTAGGTGTCAAAAATTGTGCCTCATCGACAATTATACAATCAGTATTATTATCTATTAAATGATATGCAATCAAATTATAAACATCAACACTTGCTCCCACTACATAATCAGTATTAAGTTCTGCTCCTGCTCTATTCTGAATCTTACTACCAGCTTTCTTATCATCACCAGGTTTCATAATCAAAACATGCATATCCTTTTCTTTATAATTATAATAAGTTTTTATGATATCTGTTGTCTTTCCACATTTCATTGGTCCATATTTAAAAATGTAATTTTTGCCATATTATTACTCCTTACTTTTTTTAGCTCTTGGATGAGCCATATTATATGTTTTCTTTATTTGTTCATTAGTAATATGGGTATATATGCTTGTTGTATCAAGTGATTCATGTCCTAATAGTTCCTTAACGGTCATCAAATCCGCTCCCTCTTCTAACATATCCGTAGCAAAAGTATGTCTTATTGTATGGGGACTTATCTTAATATCAAGGCCAGCCTTTCTAACTAATTTATCAATAATCATTCTAACATATCTATCTGATAATTTACCACCATTATGATTAAGTATCAAATACTCACTATTCTTCTTATTAAATAATAAATAACCATCATTAAGATATTTATCTAATGCTCTACTTGTATGATTATTATATAAAACTATTCTTTCTTTTTCTCCCTTACCAAGAACTTTAATACTTTTATTAATCCTATCTATATTCTTAATTTTTAATATTAACAAGTTCACTAACTCTAATACCTGTAGCATATAATAATTCAATAATTAAAGTATCTCTCTCTCCATTAGGAGTATCATCTTCACATACACTAAATATCTTATTTAACTCTTCATCATTTAAAAATTTTGGTAAATATAATTCTTTCTTGGGATTAGGAATACTATTAAAGTAATTACTATCTATAATATCTTCCTTAACTAAATAATTATAAAAAGCCTCTTATACTACTTAGTTTTCTTGATATTGAATTTTTACTAATGCCATTATCATATAAGTATTTTAAATAATCTTTAGTAATATCTAAATCAATATCTAAAGTATTTCTAAAATTATTACCCAAAAATTCACTATACTCAATCAAATCATCATAATAAGAAAAGAATTGTCTTATCACTATACTTTTTTTACTACTTTTTAAATAGTCTAAATATTTATCTATATACTTCATATTTACCACATACTAATTATAAAACATATATTTTAATAAGTAAAGAAAATAAACTATTAGTTTACAAAAAAAATGTATCTATTTTCTAGATACATATTTACCATCTTTAGTAGATACAATTATCTCTTCATCTTGTTCAATGAATAAAGGTACTTTAACTAACATACCAGTCTCAATAATAGCATCCTTAGTTGCGTTAGTAGCGGTATTACCTTTAATACCAGGTTCAGTTTTAGTAATAACAAAAGATATTTTTTTCAGGAAGTTCAATACCAAGCATTTCGCCTTCGAAGAATATAAGAATTACCTCTAATCCTTCTTTAAGATATTTAACTTCATTCTCTATTTGTTTCTTATTTAACTCAACTTGTTCATAAGTTTCCATATTCATGAAACTATAAGTATCCCCATCTGCATAAAGAAATTGCATTTTTTGCTTTTCTACATGAGCAGTAGGAACTTTAATACCAGCATTAAATGTATATTCTGCTATTGAACCAGTTCTTAGATTTTTAAGTTTAGCTTTAACAATCGCAGCTCCTTTACCTGGTTTAACATGATTAAACTCTAATACTTGATATAAATTACCATCATAATTAATAGTTTGACCTGTTTTAAAATCATTAACATTAATCATTTAGTTTACCTCCTATTTCTTTGTTTCTTTATGTTTTGTAGTCTTACGACAATGTCTACAATATTTGTTTAACTCCAACTTCTCTGGAGTGTTCTTTTTATTTTTTTCTTCTGTGTAATTAATATTTTTTTACACTCTTCACACATTAAAGAAACTAATACTCTATTCTCATTCTTCTTAGCCATTTTAATTCCTCCTCCCAAAGACATCTACCTAATTATACCATATTTTTATAAGAATTATACAACCATTTTTTTACTTTTTTTCTCTTTTTTTCCTTTGTTTATGAAGCCTAATTCTAGTCTTCATAAATAGTTTTAAGCCTAATTCTAGTCTTAAAACTAACAATATCTTTTATCATATATGAGCCTAACATATATATTTATTATTACATTAATTACTTTTTAAATTGTTTCTCGTAATTCTCTTACACTCAAACTATTCTTTTTCAGTTACACTGATATAATAATTAATTTCATTTATATCATTAAGTGATAATAGTTCAACATAATGGCTCCAAGATAATTCTGCAGACACTGTCTGCACTTTTTCTTTTACTTCAAAAAATTTTAACATAAGCCATAGATTTCTCTTACTATAACCTCTTCCAAGTTCTCTAGTGAGTCTTATAGAATAGTCTTTTATTATACCATTTCCATAATGTTTTCTTGCCTCTGAAAGTAATTTTTCCTACATTATAATAAGTACTAAGTTCATTTCTATTCTTAGAATAATCTTTTTACTTTCTTATATACTTTATTATTTATTAATTCATTTTTTTAATTTCATCGTAATAGTTATTTATCATATTAACCTCCCTATACTATTTCATAATCTCTTGTATATATTCTTTTATCACTAGAATATTCTATATAATAATGATTATCTCTTCTAGCTACAATTATTCCTATTGTTTTATTATTGTTAATACCTTTAATATGTTTATCAATATAATTCATATAAACTTCTATTTGGCCTATATGTTCCTTTTTTAATTCAGTTACCTTTAGTTCTACAACTACATAACAATTATATTTAATATTGAAAAATAATAAATCAATATAGTTATAAGTATTATTTATTTTTAATTTTTATATTCACTGCCTATATAACTAAACCCATCTCCAAGTTCCTTCATGAAACCTTCAATATCTTCAAGTATTAATCTTTTTCAATATCTTTTTCACTGATATTTTTCCTTATCTATACCTAGTTTATTTTTTTAATAATTATTGGATTCTTAATAGTATCACCAATACTTATTTCTTCTTTATTAATTAGTTTTAGTTTAGTATTATTATCTAGTCTTTGGTATTCTTTATTTTTTATTCTTTCTCTTAATTGTCTATATGCTAAATTCTTACTTATTGCTGTTTCAATATAATAATTGATTTCATTTATATTACCGATTGGTAATAATTCTCTGTAATGACTCCAACTTAATTGGTGCCGCATTGCGGCACCTTTTTTTCAATTATTAAGTAAAATTGTCGCATTCTCTTTAATGTAGTTATGTTATATTTATTTCCAATTTCTTGAGATAACTTTAATGAATACTCTTTTATCAAACCATCTCCATACTTGGCTCTATCTTCACCACCTTGGGCTTCAATTAATAATTTACCAACATTATAATAAGTACTAAGTTCATTTCTATTCTTAGAATAATCTTTTATTTTTTTATATACTTCATTAGTTATTAATTCGTTTTTTTATTTCATCATAATAGTTATTTATCATACAAACCTCCCTATACTATTTCATAATCTCTTGTATATATTCTTTTTATCACTAGAATATTCAATATAATAATGATTATCTCTTCTAGCTACAATTATTCCTATTGTTTTATTATTTGTAATACCTTTAATATGTTTATCTATATAATTCATATATACTTCTACTTGTCCTATATGTTCTTTCTTTACTTCAGTTACTTTTAATTCTACAACTACAAAAGAGTTATATATATAATTAAATAGTAATAAATCTATATAATTGTACGTATTATTTATTTTTAATTTT
This sequence comes from Bacilli bacterium, assembly GCA_022009835.1. Taxonomy (GTDB): domain Bacteria; phylum Bacillota_I; class Bacilli_A; order RF39; family UBA660; genus CAG-302. The sequence goes on from CP091726.1 coordinate 1,054,785, forward strand.
ATATTCGTTTTCTATGAATGAATATCCTTCACCTAATTCTTTTTTAAAAAAAGATGGTATATCTTCAAGTATTAATCTTTGTAATATCTTTTTCACTGATATTTTTCCTTATCTATACCTAATTTATTTTTTTAATAATTATTGGATTTTTTTAATAGTATCGCCAATACTCATTTCTTCTTTATTAATTAGTTTTTAGTTTAGTATTATTATCTAGTCTTTGGTATTCTTTATTTTTAATTCTTTCTCTTAACTGTCTAACGCTTAAATTGTATTTTTTTCAGTTGTATTGATATAATAATTAATTTCATTAATATCATTAAATGATAATAATTCAACATAGTGGCTCCAATTTAATTTGGCAGACAATGTCTGCCCTTTTTCACATAACAGATAAAATTTTCTCATATTTTTCAAATTTCTAGTTGAATATCCTTTACCAACTTCTTGAGATAACTTTAATGAATACTCTTTTATTAATCCATCTCCATACTTGGCTCTATCTTCACCACCTTGGGCTTCAATTAATAATTTACCAACATTATAATAAGTACTAAGTTCATTTCTATTTTTTTAGAATAGTCTTTTTACTTTCTTATATACTTCATTATTTATTAATCCATTTTTTTAATTTCATCATAATAGTTATTAACTACATCTTTCATACTATTTTTCACCTCGAAAGCAGCATAACAAATTATTAAATTAATTGCAAATCATCAAAAAAGTATTTTGTCCACGAAAAAAAGAGGAGAAAAAAACATCTTTTCTCGCATTAAAAAAACTTTTTTTCTCCATAAAATATTCTTCAAAAAAACCCTTTTTTAGAAGAAACTATAAATTTACATATATTTTTATACTTAATATAAGTCAAAAACACCTGCAAAAACACTCTATGAGGAAGACTTTTATAAAAAGGCTTACTCATACCACGGAAGACTACAGGCTGAAGTGGCACAAAAAAAAGAACCCTAAAGAGTTCTTTTAATTGATAATAAACTTAACACCATTCTTAACATTAGATATATTAATATCATAATTTAATAATCCTAGTGTTTTTTTACAATCGATAGGCCTAAACCAAAGACACCTCGTACACCTTTTTCGTAGGGAGTGAAAATGTTATTTAAGACATCTTTATCAATATTAGGGCCATCATTATATAATATTATCTTATTATTCTTAACTGTAATCTTAATTGAAGTTTTAGCATATCTCATAAAATTATTAAGAATATTATCGATAATAGCTTCCCACATCTCATAACTACCTCTAAAAATAGTATTCTTTTTTTATCAATATCTAAAGAGAACTTAACATCATTTCTCGAAGGACTGAACTTATCTACAGATGCAAGAATAACTTTTACTTACATCACAACTATCATTAAGTTTTTTTCTTTTTTTCTTCTTTCAAATAATTAAGTTTATTAAGGTATAGTAAGGAGTGAACTTTAACCTCTAATTTATTTAATTGTTCCTTTAAAAATATTAATAGTTTTTCTCTTTTGTTTCAATACCATCTTCCATAGCCTCAATATAGGACTTCATAACTGTGATAGGAGTTTTAAAATCATGAGAGATATTCTGATACATTTGATTCTTATAGGCTTCTTGTTCTTTCAAATATATCCTCATATTCTCTATAGCTACCTCTAAGGTATATAATTCATCATCATAATCATAAATCATCTTATGATCATAATCATCATTATTTATGTTATCTACTTTATCTTTTTAAATTTTTTAATTCTATTAACTAAATTATTAGACCATATAAGTACTAGTAGAGATATTATAATAAATGTAATACCCACTACTACTAGGATAATCTTAAGTATTTCCTTTCTCATTGAATTAATATAACTACTACCAGTAATAGCAATCTTAGTCATATCTTCTGTCTTATTAGTGTTGTAATAATAAACATTCTTACCTCTAATAAACTTACCCTCATCATCTGTAATATCATTTAAAAATATATTTTTAACAGACTTTACCTTAACTACTTCATATAAGTTACTAGATACATAAACATTCTTATCATTATCAACATAAATATAGGCAACTTCACTATCTACCCTATTATTCTCAGGTTTTTCAAGTAAATTAAGTGATTGACTTAAGTAATTATATAAATTATCTTCATATACAGGAAGAAGTGTTTTAGGAAGTACCATTCCTAGTGATATTATGACAATTACAATAATAGATACACATATAAACAAGAATTGTTCAGTAAGAGTAAGTTTTTTCATAATAATCTATATCCATATCCATATATTGTATTTATATCTAAAAGTGGCATTTTCTTTCTTAGTCTTCTTATCAAATCATCTACTACTCTATCAGTACCAAAATAATTTTCTCCCCAAATATTATTTAAAATATCATCTCTTGAGAAAGATTTTTCTTTATTGGTAACAAACATATATAATAAATCAAATTCTAAGGTAGTAAGCGATAAGTCTTCATCACCTAGAAAAAGCCATTCTTTTTATCTAAATCAATAACATAATCTTTATAAGTAATCTTTTGTCTTTCTTTAGAATATACTCCTCTAATTATATTATTAACTCGAAGTACTAATTCTTTAGGGGAATAAGGCTTAATAATATAATCATCACTTCCTAATTCTAAACCAATAATCTTATCTAAATCTTTATCTCTAGCAGAAGTAAAGATAACTGGAACATCACTATTATTCTCTCTAATCTTTTTTTAATGATGTCATAACCACTTATATCATCCCCTAGCATAATATCGAGTATCCATAAATGATAATCCTTATTACTATCTTTAATTGCTGTATCACCATTATAATAACTGGTAACATTATATCCTTCTTTTTCTAGATAAGTCTTAATAAGATCATTTAAATCTTTTCATCCTCAACTAAAGCTATATTGTACATAATAATCACTTCCTAAATATAGTATAACATATAATTAATATTTTTTTATCTATTTTTTTATTCATCTACCACTTCCTTTCATGATTAAATTATATTATTACTTCATGGACTAATTATCAAATAAATGTGGTAAATTATGGGATTAATAAATATACTTATACTGGTGATACTATGGAATATAAAAAATTAAATCTAGATTATACTAGTCTAGAACCTTATATTGATGATAAAACATTATATTTACATTATAACAAGCATTATGATAGTTATACTAATAATCTAAATAAATATTTACAAAAACATAACTATAAATATGAGTATACTCCGATCTATTTAGCTAAACATATCGATATTGTTCCAATGGAAGATCGTGATGAAATTCTCTATAATCTAGGTGGTTATCTAAATCATAGTTTATATTTTTTTATATCTTAACAAATAAAAAAAGAAAGATATTCCTATACCTTTTTCTTAATATAATTAATAAATATTTTTACTTCATATGATAATTTTAAAAAAAGACCTTTATTGATATGGCTTTAGAAGTTAAAGGTAGTGGTTATACCTTTCTTGTATTAGATAAAGATAATAACTTAAGGATTATAAATACTTCTAATCAAGATACTCCCTACTATTATGGTTTTACTCCTATTATGACTATTGATGTATGGGAACACTCTTATTATTTAAAACATTATAATAAAAGAAAAGACTATCTAGAAGATATCTTTAATATCATAGATTATGATAAAGTATATAACCTCTATAAGTCCTCTATAACCACTTAGTACTAGTAATATATAATATTTCATTATCTTCATATTTACTAGTATATCTCAATATAGAATCAATTATTTTATCATTAGATAAAGATAAATCTATAATCTTTCTTAATTCTTTTCTATATTTATTATCATTGATATATAAATACATACATCTATCAATATCTCTTACTACTTTTATATCTTCTTCATTATCTCCATTACAAGAGAATATTAAATCTTTATACCAATCTATTAAATCTATTGATAACTCATCTTCATATATAACATCACTATTAATAATATCATCATAATATGGACAACATTTTAATATCTTTTTTTAACATTAGTTACATCTATAGTAAGAGTTCCTATCATAATAATCTCCTTATTTTTTTCACTATAAGTATAACAATAAATATATATTTTGTAAATACTTTCGACATATTTAGCTATATTATTTAAGATATAGCTATATAAAAGAAGATACTCTCGTACCTTCTTAATTAGTAATAACTACATATCTATTATCTTTCAATGTAACTACTCCTGTTACTCCACCATCAGAAGTATCTATAGAACAAGTATTAGTAGTACCCTCAAGAATGTCACACCAATCAAATGATTGACCTGTTTTATTATATATTGTTCTTAAGTTATCTGAAACTCCAAGAGCATTAGAATTTATCGTTGTAACTGAACTTGGTATAATTATATAATTAAAAATTTGAAAAAAATTTAAAAGAATAATTACCTATTGCTGTTAAAGTATTTGGAAGTACTACTATATCGGCACCTATAAATCCATAGAAGCTAACATCAATGGCATAGCCTTCCGTTGAAGTAACCTTATATTTAGTATCATCATAAGTTATATCAAACATACCGACATGTGCAAAATCACTATTTTTAAATTGTTTTTGATAGCGAGTTATTAATGTTTTTAGGGTCTTTCCATTAACGGTTCCACCATTACATAGTGTTTGGGCTTGTTCGCTTGTAATACTTAATTCAAAGTTACTTACAAAATATGGTAAGTAATGTGCACAATTTTTTTAGCCTCATCTGTTGGTTTACTCTTTAAACTAATATCCTTTATACCTTTAATATAACTAGGTATTTTTAATAGCATCGGTAATCGGTTCATAACCATTATTATTATTTTTCATAACAATTATAACCTACTATTGCAGCGGTCATATTACTAGTATCATAAGTAGCAGGAAAACAATAATCTGGAGTATCCACTAATTGTTTTGCATCTGCACTTATTGTTCCTGCAAAAGTTGAGCCTATTACATCATTACCTACTAATGAGTTATCAATATAAAACACTATTAGATACTTATCTTGAGTAGTAGTTAATTGTTTGGTAAATATTTTTTTGTTATTCCTGTTGCAGTAATACTTCCAGCATTAACTATATCAAATGATTGGCCTTTTAAATTAGTTACTGAAGGTGTACTTACACTACTAGTGTTATTTAATATAGCATATTTTAACGATCCTTTACTGCTTCCAGTAGAAAAGGCATTAGATAGATTAGTTACATTTAAATATAATGAACCATATCCTTCTATAGTACATGTACTTTTTATACCTATATTAGCATAAGTAAGTGCTATACCATCTGTTATAGTAAATTTACTTCCATTTATTAATGTACTCTCATCCATTACTTCTACATTAGCATTATTAATTGCTCCTCCTGGTGTATAGTTTATTTCAAAACATCCACTTGTTAATCCTATATTAATAGGATTAGATGTAGTCCATGTTAAAGCAGCATAAGTAAGTCCTGATCCTATTAGAATAAATAATGATACTCCTAATATTATTAATATTTTTTTGTTTCTTAGTATAATCTTTCATAATATAACTCCTCCCATTATAAAAAGACTATGAAAAAAATCACTAGTAGTTAATACTAGTTATTTCATAGTCTTTATTTATTTTATTATTATATCTTTTTATTTATGGTAAGATAAACAACCCCCCATTTTTATAATTTTGAGTTAACATGTAGTTAACATTGTTTAATCTATTTAAATTAATATTATTCATGGTTAGGGTCTCCTCTCTTTACACTTACAAGTTAAGTTTACCATAAAATAATACTATTTTTCAATATTCTTATTGATATTTTTTTAATAAAAAAATATACAAAAAGAAGATAACTTCTTTAACTCATTAATATTTTACCAAGATATACTCCTAATACAATACATACTAATATAATTAATATTGTATATAATAATTTAGATATCTCATTTGTTTCTTCATCCATAATTATATCACCCTTAATACTTATCTTTTTAATTTAATAGTAATAGTATCAGAAATATCTTCTCCTTCTAAAATACTCTGTTCATATACATAACCATTACCCTCTATAGTATAATTAATATCTAACATTTTTAATATATTTATGACTTCTTTATAAGAATAACCAATTAAATTAATCATTTTATTATTCATATTATTAGTTTTAAGGATAACTAAATCATCCTCATATATTGTGTTATTAATACTAGGATACACATCAATAATTTTATTACCATTTCCAAGTACAAGAACTCTTATTCCTTTACTATCTAAATAATTCTTTACGGTATTAACATCCATGTTGTAGAAGGCTTCTATCTCATAAGCACTTTTATCTTTATTAGCCTCTTCAATATTTAAATATTTTGTAATATTCTTTTCTACTTCTTTAACCATTGGGGCAATATAATTAGTAGTATCTTTAGGTATTTTTAGTGCTGCATATAAAATTATTTCGGGATTATCTTCAGGAAACATACCTGAGAAAGAATAAATATATTCTGAACTACCACTCATATATTTTCCTTTCTTATAATCATATATTTGGGCAGTACCTGTTTTACCAATTAAACTATAGCCATCCATATAATAGGCATAACCAGTAGAATTAGTATTATCTCCGTTGATAACACTAGCCATAAGTTCTTTCATTTTTGTAACTGTCTCTGAACTAACCATATTACCTAGTTTCTTACTTTTTACCTGTATAAATTGTTTTTACCTGTATCATTATCTACTATTCTATCAATAATATATGGTTTTTAACATAACACCATTATTACTAATAATTGTAAGAGCCTGCAAATGTTGAATAGCAGTTGTAGTAATACCTTGTCCATAACCTGCAGTAGCAGCTTCTATCTGATACTTATAATCTACTCTGCCTTCTTCTTCTCTATTCATTGTAAAGCCAGTTTTTTTACCAAAGCCATACTTTGTGTAACAAGCTTTTAATTCTTCTTTATTAATAACATTCTCTACAATATTAGCAACTGCTATATTAGAGGATAAAGCAAATCCTTGATCATAAGTAATTTCTCCCCATCCTTCTTTTTTCCAATCGGATATTGTTGTTTCTTTTCCATCTTCTCCGGTATATGTCTTACTACCAGAAGTATATTTAGTACTACCATCATATCTACCTGAATCAACTGCACACATATAACTAAATATTTTCATTGTGGAACCTGGTTCATATGTTAAAGTACTAATTGGATCAATATAAGAAGTCATATTTCTTAAATTTGGATCAAAACTAGGTGTACTAGAATAACCAAGTATCTTGCCTGTTTTGGCATCCATTGCGGCCATAAGTACCCATTCTGCTTCTGAATTATTTTGGGCTTCCTTAACAGCATTCTCTATAAATAATTGAATATTATTATCAATAGTAAGATAAATATCATTACCATTATCTGCTGGTTCTACATATTCTCTACCATTAGCAATCTTATAACCATACTTATCTCTTTCATAAGTAATATAACCACTCTTACCCTTAAGTTCATCATTATAATATTCTTCTAATCCAAGTTCTCCTGTAATCCATTTATTTTTATTTTTATCTTCTTTTAATACTGTATATCCAAGAATATAACTAGCAAAGTCTCCATTAGGATAATATCTCTTGATATCCTTAATAAAATCAATACCCTGTAAATTAAGTTTATCAATTTCTTCCTTTGTAAGTTCACTAAGTCCTTTACCTGCACTACCAAACTCTACTTGGTATTTATTACTTTCTTTTCCTTTTGTTAGTACATTTTTTATTTCTTCACTATCAATAGCCAAAACACTCGCTAATTTATTGCTTGTATCATCAATATCCTCAACATAATTCTTATTTCCTTTAGCATCTACTCTTTCATTTGATAAATAAGCAATAAGTGTATAACTAACAACATCATCTGCTAGTATATTTCCATTTATATCGTAAATGGTACCTCTCTTTGGCATAATAACTTCTTCTTTTTGTATTTCTATTTTTTTAATAAAAAGCCGCTATGGTAGAAGTACCTACTTTATAATCTACTAAGCATAAATAACATAATCTACCAATAAGTACCAAAAAAAATAAAAAGAAAGGTAATAATAATAACTAATTTATTAACTTTAAATCTGTCATTATTTACTATACCCTTCTTCATTATAATCACCCTATTCTATAGTCTTAATATTCTCATTATTATAAGCAAGACCTAGATTTTTACTTATACTCTGAATATTCTCAAGTGAAGCCATTTCATTAATTTTCATTGCTAAACTTTGATTAGTATCAGATGCTTTTTCTACTTTTTTATTCATTTCTTGGAGTTCAATATTCATCTTTGATACTGTTGTACTAGTAAAGACAATACCTACTAGTAAAAAAACAATAATCATAAGTGAACTCTTATATAAAAATCTTTCTACTTTTGTAAACTTTTTATTCTTTCTTTTTTTCATATAAATCAATCCTCTATCTTTTCTAGTACTCTAAGTCTAGATGATCTTGCTCTATTATTTTTCTTCTATTTCTTCCTTACTAGGAGTAATATTAGCAATAATCTTATATTTAGGTAAATATTCTTTAGGTATAAATGGTAATTTACTAAGACTACTATCAACTTTTTGAATATTTATTAAATATTTCTTTTTACTATTCTATCTTCTAAAGAATGAAAAAGTAATAACTGATATTCTTCCTCCTACATTAAGCATTGATATAGCCTCTTCTAAAGCTTCTTTCAAAACATTTAGTTCATCATTAACTTCAATTCTAATTGCTTGAAAAGTCTTTCTAGCAGGATGGCTATCTCTCATTGCCTTATATGGCATACTTTTCTTTATTATCTCTACTAATTCTAATGTAGTTTCTATTTTTCTTAGTTTCTCTATACTTAATAATATTATTAGCAATACTACTAGCATATTTCTCTTCTCCATAATCTCTTAATATTCTGACTAAATCATTATAGGAATATGTATTAACTACATCACTAGCAGTAAATTCTTTATCTCTATCCATTCTCATATCAAGTGGAGCATCATTATGATAACTAAAGCCTCGATCTGCTATATCAAGTTGAGGAGAGGAAACACCTAAATCAAAAACAATGCCATCTATCTTATTAATATTCCTTTTACCTAACTCTTCCTTTAAATTAGCAAAATTAGACTTAATTATTTCATAATTACTACCAATCTCTGCTAATTTCTTTTCACTATACTCTATCGCCATTTCATCTTGGTCAAAGGCGAAAAGAAAGCCCCTTTTAACTCTCTTTAAGATTAAACCACTATGTCCCCCAAAGCCAAGTGTAGCGTCAACATATATTCCATCTTCTTTTATATTTAGATTGTCTATAGCTTCATTTAATAATACTGTTTTATGCATCTATATCAAATCCTTCAAATAAATTCTCTGCTACTTCAGATATCTTATCCATATTATCATTGATAAGATTATCAAATCTATCCGTAGCCCATATCTCTAGGCGATCATTAACCCCAATTATCGTACATTCTTTTTTTAATATTCGCATAATCAATTAATGAAGATGGCAAGTTTATTCTACCTTGCTTATCAAAATAACATACAGTAGCACCAGATAAGAAAAATCTATTAAATGTTCTGGCATCTTGTTTAGTAAATGGAAGTGTTTTAAGTTTAGATACTATATTATTCCATTCGTTCATTCCATATACAAATAGACATCCATCTAATCCTCTTGTAACTACAAACTCATTACCTATATCTTCTCTAAACTTAGAAGGTATAATTAATCTTCCTTTTTCATCTAAATTATGATGATATTCTCCAATTAACATACTATCCCCCACTTTCTTCCACTTCGTGCCACTCTATGATTATATTCTACTATAAAGAGTTATCTTTGTAAATATATTTTCTATAATTTGACAAAAAAAGATGTAAACATCTTGATTGTATTAACCAAATTCTTCAATCCATATCTATTATAAGATAGTATAAATATTAAAAAAAGTCATAATATCTTAAAATTATGACTTTTTAACTGACTTTCTATTAAACAATTTATAAACTTTTAACACTCATAACTCTAGTACTTCCTACCACTCTTGTCATATCAGTCATCTGTTACACAGATAACTGATATGGTGAACTACTCGTACCTGATCCTGGCCCGATATCTAGTTCAGATGTCAGAGAAAGGACTGGCGCGACCCCATGCGCATAATAGGCAGTGCTGTTGGTGAAGTCGCCGGACGAAGTCACATACCACGCATAGGCAGCACCGCCGGATTGCGGGGTCAATAACCATCCATTACTGCTTGTTCCTAATATATTCTTCATCCAGTTATTTGCTGTACATGTTGCATCGTTATAAGACCCTAATTGTTTTTGACACAAGCTTAAATCAGCAGCATATCCATAATCACTTGGATAGGCAACAGCTATCTTTCCTGTCCATGATGGTGTTGCATTCATTACGGTTCCACTTACTCTCTCTTTATCATACATGGCATCTACATATATACGTGAAGAGCCATATCCTCTTGTATAATATGTTGTCTCTGCGATCATATTTCTTGTTATATCATTTTTTAATCCTGTACTTGTAAAATTACATGATGTTGTGGCATTATCATAATTGTTATAACATGTTCCACCCTTAGCATTCCAATACAAGCTTCCTCCGACACTTTCACTATCATAACCACTATTTAATAGTTTCATTAAATCAGCTTGTGACCACTCATTTACTCCAGAACCATAGTTTGTACTACTATCTGAAGTATCCCATGAATAAGAGCCTATTACACTACCTCTCATTATTTTTACATTACCATCAAATACTCCTATTATTCTCCATGTTTCACATGTACTAGATGTTTGATTACTATAATCAGAACAATTAAAGTATATATAATTATTAGGACTTGCTCCATAGTATCTTATATTACCAGCAGTGTCTTCCATTAATTTATGGGTATCATCATATTTATAGTTTACATTATTTAATGGTACTGTTTTAGTTGATTTAAAGGTATCTTTAGCTATTAGTTTAGCTAAACCTTCGTATGGTGCTTTTCCTTGATGGGCATCTGCACTTATATTACCTGCAAATGAGGCTCCAATTACATCATTACCTATCTTTGAACCATCAATATAGAATACTATTAAATATTTATATTGTGATGTATTAGATAATTGTTTAGTTAATATATTTACTGTACCTTTACTTGTTATAGTACCTGTCTTTACTATATCAAACGATTGGCCTTTTAAACCTGCTACTGTTAAAGTAGTACTACTACTAGTATTATTAAGTATTGCATACTTAAGTGATCCTTTACTACTTCCAGTAGTAAAAGCACTTGATAAACTTGTTACATTTAGATATAATGAACCATATCCTTCTATACTACAAGTACTTTTAATACCTATATTAGCATAAGTAAGTGCTATACCATCAGTAATAGTAAATTTATTATTACTTATTAAAGTACTTTCATTCATTACTTCTACATTAGCATTATTAATTGCTACTCCTGGTGTATAGTTTATTTCAAAACATCCACTTGTTAATCCTATATTAATAGGATTAGATGTAGCCCATGTTAAGGCTGCATAAGTAATACCTGATCCTATTAGAATAAATAATGTTAATCCTAGTACTATTAATATTTTTTGTTTTTTAGTATAATCTTTCATATCTTTTCTCCTACCTCTATATTACATATTAAATATACCATAAACTAAAAAAATAAATACAATACCAAAATTGTTTATGAGGAAGACATTAAGGCTTACTCATACCCCGATAGACTTACATAGTAAGGCTAAAGGGGATAAAGAAAAAGATACTACTTAATCTTATAAGTAGTACCCTCTCTAGTATCTATAAGTTCAATACCTTTACTTAATAATTCATTTCTAATACTATCAGATAAATCATAATTCTTATTTTTGTTTAGCAATCTTTCTCTCTTCTATTTTTATTTAAAATATATTTCTCCAATTCCTTATCAACAGAAGCATTATCTTTAATTAAATCTAAACTAAATACTTTATCAAAATTCTTAATAAGTTCTCTCTTAGTCTTACCATTAACACTATTATCTTTAATTAAATCATAAAGTAAAAGTAATACCATTAGCGGTATTTAAATCATTAGATAATTCTTTAATAAACTTATCATTATAATAATTATACTTATTATCATCAATATCTCCTTCATCATTAATTAAAGATATTCTATTAATAAGTTTATTATATTGACCCTCTACTTGATCAAGAACATTATAAGAAAATACAAGTTGTTTTCTATAATGACTTTGAAGACACATAAATCTAAAGGCTAAAGGATTATAACCCTCATCTATTAACCTACTTACTGATAAAATAGCCCCTTTACTTTTACTCATCTTACCAGATTCATCCATCAAATGTTCATTATGAAACCAATAATTACACCATTTATGACCTAAATAAGCCTCACTTTGGGCAATTTCATTAGTATGATGTGGAAAGATATTATCAACACCACCACCATGAATATCAAGATGTTCACCTAAATATTTTAAACTAATACCAGTACATTCAATATGCCAACCTGGGTATCCTACTCCAAATGGAGAATTCCATTTTAAATCTTGATCTTCAAACTTACTTTTAGTAAACCATAAAGCAAAATCAGCTTGATTTCTCTTATTAGTATCAAAGTCTACTCCATCTCTAACGCCCACTACCATATCATCTTCTTTATGATTAGTAAGCCTATAATAGTCCTCTACTTTACTAACATCAAAATAAACATTACCACCAGCTTCATAAGCATAGCCATCCTCTAGTAATTTACTAATTATCTTAATATATTCATCAATATTAGGGGTTGCTGGACTAACTACATCAGGCATAAGACAATTAAGAGCAGTAAAATCTTTAAAGAAAGCATCTGTATAATATTTAGCAATATCCATAACACTCTTATGTTCCTCTTCGCACTAGAAACCATCTTATCTTCACCAGTATCAGAATCACTCTTCAAATGTCCAACATCAGTAATATTCATTACTCTCTTAACATCATAACCTAAATACCTAAGTGTTTTATCTAATATATCATGCCCTATATAATTTCTCATATTACCAATATGTGCATAATGATATACAGTTGGCCCGCAAGTATAAAAACCTACTTTTCCCTCTTCATAAGGAACAAACTCTTCTTTTTTTCTTGTCAATGTATTATATAACTCCATAATATCCTCCTTATTTATTATATTTTTTTCTATATTATATAAAAGAACTTATCTATTATTGATAAGTCCTTTTTCATATACATTAATTTATTTAATTAAACATGAAGAAATAGACCTATCATAAATAGACCTAAAAACAACACTTATTATTAGTATTAAATCTACTCATAGTATCTCTTCCTTTCATACAATATTATTGTATAATAATTTATTTATTTAGTCAATAATTTTTTTATAATTTATTCATAGCAAGTCAAAGTCTTGCTGTATCAATAATATCTATCATATATAAGTTATAACTATATACTAAATATTAATACTATTCATTAAAATAATTAATTTTCATTGCTGTCTTTACTTCTTTAACTGTTTCATTAGCGGCCTCTACAGCCTTCTTAGTACCTTCTCTTAAAACTTCATATACATAATCTAGATTATTTTCATACTTCTTTCTTCTCTCTCTAATCGGAGATAGTTCATCATTAATAACTTCAGTCAAAAACTTCTTAATAGTAACATCACCAATACCACCTTTTTGATAAGCAATCTTTAATTCATCTAAATTATTAAACTCATTATAATATTTCTTAAAATGTTCATCATTACAAAAGGCCTCCAAGTATATAAACAAAATATTATCTTCTATTACACCAGGCTCTTCTATTTTTCTAGAAGTAGTCTTAATACTAAATACCTTTTTCCCTAATTGTTTCTTTATCATCTTTCAAATATATACAATTATTCAAAGATTTACTCATCTTCTCTTTACCATCAGTACCAACAAGTCTTCTTTCTGACATGCTATCTGGTAATAATGATTTACATTCTCTTAATACATCAGAGTTATATATTCTATTAAAACTTCTGACAATTTCTCTTGTCTGCTCTATCATTGGTTCTTGGTCATCACCAACTGGAATAATATTAGCCTTAAAAGCTGTTATATCTGCTGCCTGACTAATAGGATATACTGCAAAGCCAACTGGTATACTATCTTTAAAGTCCTTATCATTAATTTCACTTTTAACTGTTGGATTACGAAGTACTCTAGGCAAAGTAACTAAATTCATGTAGTAGAAAGTAAGTTCTGTTAAAGCACTAACTTCTGACTGAATAAAGAAAGTAATCTTATTAGGATCAAGCCCTACTGCTAAATAATCTAACATAACATTAATAATATTATTTCTTACCTTATCAGGATTATCAAAATTATCTGTAAGTGCTTGCGCATCCGCTATCATAATATAAAACTCATCATAATTACCTTTCTCTTGTAATAAATATCTTCTCTTTAAAGAACCAACATAATGACCTATATGTAAATTACCCGTAGGTCTATCACCAGTTAAAATTATATTTTTCATTTTTATCATCCTCTCTTTTTCTATATCTATTTATATAATATAACCAAATAAATTAATTAAAAGCACCACCGCTTACTAAAAATATACATATCATTTCCTCTTTTCTATCAAAAAAGACCTATCTTTATTAAGACAAGTCTATACCAGTAACATTTAATAGTATTATAATTATACTAAATCAAACCATGAGTAAATAGACCTATCTTTAAATAAGTCTAATTGCCAACTATTTAAATTAACTAAATTGAATAACTTATTCATAGTCTATTCCTCTCTTTCATTAAGATAATTTTATTACTTTTTCTTTATCTTTGTCAATAATTTTATTAACTTCTTTATCAATAACATCATTAAAATTATAACTAGTATCAATAAACTTAATGTTATATAACTTACATTCATCTTGAATCTGCCTACTAATGGCAATAAGCTTATCTAAAGTATCTAGTAATTCTATATCACTTCTCTTACCAGTCCATCCTCTATTATCTTCAATCTCTCTAATATAGTTAAATTTCTCCTCTTTAGATATATTAGGATAACCAAAGAAATATATATCCCATTTATCAGTATCAATATATTTTATAATATCTCTAGGCATTATGTGAGCAGAATCAATAATAAACTTTTCATTTGTATCATCAATAATAGAGGTAACTGTACTAAGTAATAAAGATAACTTACTACTTGTATCACCAATAATAACATTACTACTAATACCCCATTCAGGAAAGTTTCTTTTCATTGAAGCAGTAAAATAATCTAGTGGTATATGATTATAATCAGTTAATCTCTCACAAAAAGTACTCTTACCACTCTTAGCTACTCCTCCTACTAAAATATTCTTCATAATATCACTTCCATTCTATTTAGATTATATTATTATTATCTATCAGTGTCAATATAGAAAAAAGAGGATAGCCTCTTTAAATATTTATTTTACTAGTTTCTTTAAAAAAAGTATTATCATTAATAAAATTAATAACTACAGGACTATTATAACCTAGTAAAAACAATAAAATCTAATATTTTAACTTCAGCCTTAAAAAGTAACTTCATTATTATATATATTTTTCAAATATTATTAGAGTATCACTAATATTATTATTGAATATTACCCTATAATCACCATGAGCTATAGAATTTCTAATACCATTAATAATAGCCTCATTTCTTAAATAATCATAATTACTACTATTATAAGATTCTATACTAATAAGTTTATTATATAAACTACTTATTTCATTAGCAATATTATTCTTATCATTAATTAAATTATTAAGAAGAATACTTAATTTATTATAAGCATTAGTATTACCTTTTACTATTAACTATCTTTATATTATTATTAACATCATTAATTTTTATCTTACTAGTAAGTAATTTTTTTCTTATCGTTTATACTCTCGAGTATTGTATTATACAAAGTATTATCTATTGATAATTTTTCTATTTTAATATCACTTAAATCTAATTTACTATAATCTAAACCATTATTATCTAAATTAGTATACTTATTATTATTTTTATATATATCATCAATAGCATAAGAAAAATAAAGAATTAAATGCTGCAAAAGAAGCACTAACTAAAGAATCATAATTATTATATAATAACTTAACATCTTTAGTTATTTTCTTTTCTAATACCTTACCATTAGTAGTACCATTCTCATATATTTCCTCTAACATAACTAAGTTTTTAATATTAGATATAATAGGATTCATATAAGTATATTTAGAATCAGCCCTTCTTTGAAGTTCAAAAACCAATAGCATATACCTGTTTATCATAAGGAATATCTTTAGGAACAATATTAATAAGTTCTTTAGCATAAGTATCAAAATCAATATTATTCATACTTACATATTTCCAATCAAAATCATATCTATCTTTAACTAATTCTTTAAAGCCATTTAAAAAGAATACTATCTTTAGTGGCATCTCCACTAAAACCTTTTATAATTTTTTCTAGTAAATTTTGATAGCATTTTTCAATTATGTTGCCATCTTTTCTTTTTAGGGTAAACTCAACTTTCCTAAAAGATCTAAGTAACCCCTTTAATTCACTTGGAGTAGTAATAGGTTTCTTTCTATTAGGAGATATTCTTCTTGATATAATAATATCTCTTTTATACTCATCACTATTATTTAATTTAATATATGATTTAATACTATTACATATAAAAAGCAGATAATTTATTGATATTAATACTAACATTATCTTCTCTTATATTAAGAATTATTCTATTATGATCTAAATCCAAAACAAAATTACCATGAGCTATTCTATTTCTTATTTCAGTAACAACTGAAGCTGCATTAGGAAAATAATATCCATCTATAACATAGCCATCATCCTTTTTAGTAGCAATATCAAGTACTGATTCCTCTAGTACATTTTCATACAACCTAGAATAAGAACCATTTTCATCTTGGCTTACTAACCCTTCTTTTATTCCGAGTAAAATATTACTAATAAAACCTACTTTAGCGGCCATTATATTTCTTTCATCTAAAATAAAGTCATCTCTTACATCATCATAAAAATAATTAAGTAAAAATAAAGTATAAGCTTTGGTACCCATAAAGTAATCTAATATATTATCCATCTTATCCATTAAAATCATCTCCATATAAATCTCTAATATACTTAGGATTATTTATTCTTTTTAACTAATCTTCTAGCAGTATTTAATGTCTTTACATCTTTATCTAAATAACTAGATAACTTACCTCTAAAGGCTTTTTAAAAAAACTCTAAACTACTAACAAATCTATCATCATACATCTCTTTTTAATAATCTATCATTATAAACAAAACTATTAAAATAATTATCTACTAAAAAAACAATTTTATCTCATAATCAATATTTGCTCTATTCTTCTCAAAAAGAAACAGCATTAATACCATATTCTAGTGTATCAATTACCTTAATTTTACCATTACCATATAAAATATTATAAGCAACATCATACATAACAATATCATTATCAGTAAGTATCATTATATCATCGTAAGTCTTTTTAATAGCCCCCTCTAACTTATCTAAATTAATAAGTAAAGGATTAATATTATATAAATTATTAAATCTAATATAAGACATAATATAACCAACTACTTTATCTTTAATAAAAACAACATCCTCTGGCCAAATAAAAGTACTATTCTTTATCCCATTAAATCTTAATATATCCTCACCTGTATATAAAATATCTTCTCCCTCAAAATAATCATGAAATATTTTTAATTACCTTATTTTTTTATCACAATAACAAATTCCTTGACTACCCTCTCCAATAAAAAGAAAGCATATCTAAAAACTCATAAAATTGTTTATCATTAACAAAAACCATAATATCCCCCTCATTGATGCAAAGTATTATAGCACACTTAAAGAAAAAAAGCAAATCATTGTTTGCTTTTTAATTATCATTATTCTTCAGTCTTTTTAGAAGTTTTTGCTTTTTTAGGAGCTTTTTCTTCAGTTACTTTAGTTTCAACTACTTTTTTAGAAGTATCTGCTCCTTTATAAAATCCACATTTTGGACATGCTCTATGAGGTCTAATTTTAGCACCACAGTTAGTACATTCTACTAGTCCGTTAGCGGTAATTTTATAATGAGTTCTTCTCATATTTCTTCTAGTTTTTACTTACTTTTTCTAAATGGAACTGCCATCTTCTTCACTCCTTCCTTACAATAATTCTTTCAGACTACTAAGAGGATTATTTTCAGTATTAATATCATCCTCACTAATTAGTCGCCATCCATCACCCTCAAGTTTTAAATCCCTATTCTTTTCATTAACAGCCTTGAGAGGAATCTCCACAAGAATATTTTGCCATAAATCCTCTGTAATATCAAGAGTTTTTTTGATAATTTATTCTTGTTTCTTCTATTTTTTTCTTCTATTTCACTAGTAAAATTATATTCATAATCTTCTAATGTAATATCATCAGGTAATATCATTGTTCCTTTCAATACTCCGGATAACTCATAAGTATCATCTATTAATCTAGATAATGTACCACTAAAATGTACATTCTCAAGTCTTCTAATTGTACTAGAACTTAACAATTCTTCACTAATAACTACATCATTATCTATAATTATCTTTTTTTATTATTAATAACTAAATCAAACAATTCTATTATCATACAATTTCACCTGCCTACTAATTATATAATATTTTTTTAAGAAAATATCAACCTTTTTAGTGATTTTTTTAAGTAAAAGTTACTAGTTTTAGTATATTTAAAGATGCTTTTTTTCAAAGCATTTCTTTGTTTTATATATAATAAATATTCTTTATCTAATAATCCCATTTCTAATTTTAACGATAAGATTCTTCTTACTGAAGTATTTATTCTATTAATACTTATCTTACCATCATTTACTGCATTATATATAGCATTAAAAGATATTCTAATATCATTAGGCATTAATATACAATCATTACCAGCCTTTATACATCTATAAGATATTTCATAGTCTGTATAATACTTAGTAAGAGCTTTCATTTTTAAAGAATCAGTCATTACTATTCCATTATAACCAAGTTCTTTTTCTTAATAATTTATCTACTATCACTTCTGATGTACTAGCAGGATATTTATCTAATTTAGATAATAAGATATGACCTACCATTATACAAGATATTTTCTCTTTAATAGCAGCTATAAAAGGTATTAATTCTAAATTATATAATTCTTCTTTTGTTTTATATAACATTGGAAGATCTATATGAGAATTAACATTAGTAGAACCATGTCCAGGAAAATGTTTTACTACAGGAATTATTTTTACTTCCTTTAATCCCTTAGCAAAAGATAAAGCCTTTTCACTAACTTCATAAGGATCGCTTCCATATGTTCTATTCATCATTACTATATTTTTTATATTAGACCATATATCCATAACTGGGGCCATATTCATATTAACCCCTATACTAAATAATTCCATTCCTACTTCTTTTCCTAATAAATAAGCCTCTTCCTTATCATTAATTAAAGATGCCGCTGGTATTTTTTCAAAACCAACATTACTCCCTAGTCTTTGAACACTACCCCCTTCTTGATCAATTCCAATAAACATATTATTTCCATTAATACTTTGAATATCTTTAATAAACTTCTTTGTATTATTAAAATCACTTATATTACTATTAAATAAAATAAAGCCTCCTGGTTTATATTCAGTAAGTAATTTTTTTCAAAATCATTAGTCATACCAATTATTTTTTTCATTAGTTTTTACGATAATCAATATATAATAATTGACCTATCTTTTCTTTCAAACTCATCTTACTTATCAAATAATCTATAAATAAATCATCCATATTATCCCCCTTAATAGAGAAAAAGATAGCAACTATTAATCACTATCATCATTCTCTTTTTTAACTAGTACTTCTCTTGGTTTTGAACCATTTTGTGGACCAATTATACCTCTTTCTTCAAGTAAATCAATTATTCTAGCAGCCCTATTATAACCTATACGATATTTTCTTTGAATAAGAGAGGCTGATATTTTACCAAATTCTATAGCAAAATCTACAATATCGTTATATAATGGATCATCATATTCTTCTTTAGATTCATAACCATCATCATATTTAGTATTATCACCATTTTCACTACCACTCTTATCTTCAGTAAGTGAGTGATCATAGTTAGCCTTCTGCTGTGATATTGTATAATCTACTATCTTCTGAAGTTCTTCATCGCTTACAAAAGCACCTTGTATTCTAATTGGAACATTCTCACCCATTGGTTTAAATAACATATCACCTTTACCAAGTAATTTTTCTGCTCCAGTTTGATCTAATATTGTTCTAGAGTCAATTGAAGATGATACTGCAAATGATATTCTAGATGGAATATTAGCTTTAACAACACCCGTAATAACATCTGTAGAAGGTCTTTGGGTTGCTACAATTAAATGAATACCAGCAGCTCTAGCCATTTGGGTGATTCTCATAATTGAATCTTCTACATCTTTAGCGGCTACTAACATAAGGTCTGCTAACTCATCAATAATAAATACTATATATGGCATTTTTACATAATCGGTATTAGTTTCACACATTTTGTTATAAGAACTTATATTTTTACATTTAGTATCTTCAAATACCTGATATCTTCTTTCCATTTCAACAACAATATTCTTTAAAGCAATAGAAGCTTTCTTAGGATCAGTAACAACTGGTGTAAGTAAGTGTGGAACACCATTATACATTGATAACTCTACCTTTTTAGGGTCAACCATTACTAATTTTACCTCATCTGGTCTAGCCCTCATAAGAATAGAAGCAATAACACAGTTAATACATACAGATTTACCACTACCAGTAGCACCCGCTATTAAAAGGTGTGGTGTAGCATTAATTTCTGCCCATTTAACAGTACCCATAATATCTTTACCTAAACCAACAGCTAAAATACTCTTTTCACTAGGAGCAGGTAATTTAGATAATATTTCTCTAAATGAAACAGCAGAATTAACTTTATTAGGAAGTTCTATACCAATCGTACTCTTTCCTGGAATAGGAGCTTGTATTCTAACATCTTTAGCAGCTAAATTAAGAGCTATTTCTTTCTGAATAGAAAGAAGTTTATTAACTTTAGTACCAGCCTTTAATTCAAGTTCATACTGTGTAACAGAAGGACCTATATGACATTCTTTAATCTTACCAGGAATATCAAAATCTGCTAATACCTTCTCTAAAGTAATAATATTTTGTTTAACTGCCTCAACATTTTCCTTATCATTTCCAGCTTTAGCTACTTTAAGTAAACTAAGAGGTGGAAGTTTATAATTAAGATTAATCTCTGGCTTTTCCAAAACCTCTTCATTACTACTAACCATTTCAGTAGCAGACTTAATAGGAATATCAGGTTCACTAATAACCTCTTTATCATTTATCTTATCTATTTCTCTATTAGGAAGAATAATTCTTTCATCCTCTTCTTCTACTTTCTTCTCTTTCTTTTCATGTTTAACTTTAGGTACTTTAATCTTCTTAATCAAATCAATAATACTAGTATTAAATAATAATATCATACCAATAACAATTAAAGTAATAATAACAATCTTAGTACCATCTCTAAATAAACTATAAAATAAATAAGTAAATAATGCTCCTACCATACCTCCACCACTATTGGAAATATAATAACTTAAACTATCTATCATTCCCTTATTTGAAGAGGCATCAAATGCTTTAAGTAAATTATCAAAAGTATCAGTAATAATTTTAGTACCTTCACTAGTATTTAAAGTAATATATTTAACATGTAATAATACCAAAAAAAGATATAACAATAATATAAAAAAACCTATCCATCTTAAATTACTAAAATTAGGCATCTTTCTCTTAAGTATTAAATAACCACCTAATATTAATAACCCCATTAATAAAAAAATATAAATATTACCAACTAAAAAAAGATAGCAAATGCTCTAATAAAAATTACCCGCAGGTCCATAAGCCCCTATCCCAATAATTGAAGCAAGTATAAGTATTATTCCTATTACTTCATTACTATATTCAAATTTTTTCTTTTCTTCATCTTTTTTCTTCTTTTTTTAGCCATCTTATCAATCCTCTACTCAAGTTAATTATACCATTTATAATTATAAATGTAAATGTTTTTATCTTTTATTTTTATTCTTTATTATTGCCATTAAAGTCTTTATATAATAGTCTTTAATGGTTATGAATAGCCTATAGTCTATTCATAAACTATTATAAGATATCATATTCAGGGGTGTAAACTTTCTAACCTATATTTCTCACTATTAAAAAAAGAAGATATTTTTTTATAAAAGATAAAAAGGAAAACTATTTAGCATAGTCTTCTTTTTGTTTTTTTCAACTATTTCTTTTTAAATATTTACTAGTATAAGTACAACCACTAATAGTATCTAAATTATCTAGATTATTCTGATTACTGATAATTTTTATTCAAATAATTGTTATCATATATCATATTAGTATAAGTCTCATGACTACTTATAACCTCTATATTAGAAATATTATTATTAGTAAATATAATTCTTAATTTAATACTACCATTACCAGCATAACCTTTACCTTTTACCTCATAAGTAGTAGTACTACCCTCTTTAACTTTAGATAAAATCTCATAAGTATCATCTAATGGCTTAGTAATAATATTCTTACCTATTACAAAAGAAAATAAAATACATAACAAAATAATACTAAATAATATAATATTACTAATATTATCTTTACCATATAATTTAATACTTAACTTATTAATAAAGACCGTGATAATATTAACAATAAGAATAGATATAAGAACACCTTCTGGTAATGGTGTTAAATACCTAATACCCATTGTAATAATACCCATAAGAATACCACTTATTATTTGACCTCTTCTCGTAATAGGAGTACTTACAGGATCAGTAGCCATAAATACCGCTCCAAAAAGAAGACCACCACTTAATACATTGAATAAAATAAACCATAAACCAATACCTTTAGTTAAACAAATAATTAAACTAATAACCACTACTGTACCAACATAACTAGAAGAAATACGCCATTTAATTATTTTTCTTATAAGTTAAATATATAAAAGATATAATACACAAAATACTACAAGTCTCTCCTATTGCACCTGGAATATTTCCAAATAAAAAATTAAATAAATTACCAAAAGGTTTAACTAAATTATCATAAGTAATAAAGTATCCACTCGCAGTCATATTACTAAGTGGTGTTGCACTACTTATCGTATCTACCTCATAAGGGTTAAGATATCCTCCTACTAAAGAAGAAAATATAACAGTAATAAATAAACTACCAGTTAAAGCAGGATTAAGAATATTCTTACCAAGTCCACCCATCAATATCTTAGATAAACTAGCAATAATACTACCTACTATTACTAACCAAATAGGAGTATTAATAGATATTATTAAAGATAAAAATACACCTGGTATAATAGCATAACTCTCAGTAAATAAACTATAAAAAAATCTCTTTTTATCTTTCTTTAAATAATAATAAATATACTCAGTAATCATTCCAAATAAAGAAGCAACAACTACAAATATTAAAGGTTTAAATACCAAATATAAATTACCATATCCCTTAATAATAGGATATATCCCATTCTTAAAAGTAGAATATATAATAAATGGAATTAAAGTAATCAATATCGTATACATCATATTAGAAGTGCTATTATTACTCTTAAGAAAGTTACCCTTTCTTACCTTAAACTCTTTCATTTATTATTCACCTTCTCTTTAGCAATATTAACAAACTCTCTAACCTCTATTTTAGATGGACAAATATAACTACATAAACCACAACCAATACACTTATTACATTTTAATTTATTTAAATTATCAATATTATCTATATTTTTCCATAATAAGAACAGGCATTATATTCACAGGACATACCATCGTACATTTACCACATTTAATACAAGGAAGATTCTTTTCAAAATTATCATCAATTACTAATATTGAAGTAACATCCTTAGTAATAACAACATCATCACAAGGCATACTCTTCCCCATCATAGGACCTCCTACTACAAAAAGAGGTTTCTTAATATTTTTTTATATTCATCAATTTCATTAATTATATCACTAGCAAGAGAACCAATTTTAACTTTAACATTCTTTCTTTTCTTAATACCAGTACCAGTAATTGTAATAACTCTCTCAGTAAGAGGCCTATTATATTTAAACATTTCATATATAGCATATATTGTTGATACATTATTAACAATAATACCCTTATCACTAGGATATCTATCATACTCAATACCAAGAGTATTCCTAATTACTAACCTCTCCCATCCATTAGGAAAAGCATTCTCTACTAAACTTAAACTAATATTAGGATAAGTCTTAATATACTTATTAAACATCCTAATAGACTTAACATCATTATTAGAAATAGCAATAATAGCCCTAGGTATTTTCATAATATCAAGAATATTATCAATAGCCTCTAATATATTATCAGCATAATTTGCTACTACTACTTTATCACATGATACAAAGGGTTCACACTCTACAGCATTTACTACTAAACATTTAATATTATCAATACTATACTTTAAAAAAGTAGGATAATCAGCACCACCAAGACCAGATATACCATTTTTCTCTTAAATCATCAACAAACATCTCTTTTGTATATTTAGATATATCTTTCTTCTTTAACTTACTCTTCTCATATTTTTCTTTAAAATCATTTTCTATTACTACACATTTAATCTTCTTACCATTACTAATAATTTTATTACTACCACATACAGCATAACCAGATACCGAACTATGTATAGGAAAATCATAAGACTTATTAATAGCTACTACTTGACCTTTATATACATAGTCACCTTCTTTAACAAGATACTTATATGTATTTCCATATCTATTTTTCTAATGGAATATATACTAATTCTGGTTTTAAATGTAGTATCTATATTATAATCTATTTTATAACTACTATTAATCTTTAATGGCTTATTCATATCTATTTCTCCTCTATGATAATAATACCATAAAATAACAAAAATAAATAATATTTTTCATATTATTTATCTTAATATACTATCCAACGATCTTATAACCGAACACTTTTTTTATTTATATAATATTTAATATTGTATTTTTAAAGTGTTATAAAAAAAGAGTAATCTAAAGGTAAATATTACCTTAAATTATTCTAGTTTCAATTATTATTTACATATGTTTTTCTTGTATTTGTTCAACACCTTTTTTTGATGTTTCAACAATATCTAATTCAACATATACTGTTCCTGATGAAGAATTACCATGATATTTATTAAATAATGAAGAAATTAAATAAGAATTTAGTTGCTCAAAATTATTTATTAATCCCTTTCCTTTCAAATGATAGGTAAATTCATAATATTTATATGTTTCTAAATTATCTATAGATGATGGAATAGCAACAACAAATGGAACATAGCCTTGATAATCATCTACAACAATATAAGATAACCCATCTGATGCCAAAGGATAATCTATACTATCTATCACTCTATATGTTCGTGTAAAACTACAATCATATTCTCGTGATTCTTCATTTTGCTTATTCTCTAATTGTTTTTCTAATGTACTAACTTTTTCTTTGTACGAATCAACATCTTCTTTTATATGAAGAAATTTCTGTTTTTTTGTAAGATTACAAACACTACACATATAATTATAACTACTAATAAAACTATTATAGTTATAATTCCTATTTTTTTATTTTTCATAATAATATTCCTTTCTTAACCATTATAAACTTATATAAATAATCTTACAATCCTCCTCTCAAATTTATATAGTTTATCTTATTACACTCTACTCTTAAATATATTATAGCATAATTTTTTTATTTTTTTACTACATTTAATTAAAATAATTTTTTTAATAAGTATTATTCAAAAAAAAATAAGTTAAAAACATGAACTTATTTTTTTTGTATATTATATTCATAGTGAAATACTCTCTAATTTTTATTTTACTAATTAAAAGAAGATATTTTTAGTATCTTCTTAAATAAATAATTTAAATGGATTTGAGAAGGAACCATTAGTATTAATATCAATTTTAAGATTGGATATCAAATAAATTGTAGGTACTACTTCATAACTTGGATAAGTGCCTTTATCAGTATTTGATTTACCACCAGAATCAACATAATCAGAATAATAAGAATAATTAGGATTTGCAGTTAATGTCCATCCTGCATTAGAACCATTGTTTGTAATAATATTTTTCATCCAATTATTTAGAGTACATGAAGAATTAAAATAACTGCTTACATAACCTCCGCATTTTCTTAAATCAACAGCATAGCCATAGTCACTTAAATACGGAAGTGTTACTTTACCAATCCAATTTATAGGTCTTCCTGAATATACTGTCGTTCCTCTTTCGTTTTGATAAATTTGTGATACATATAACAAAGCAGAAGGACTATTACCAATATTCCAATCATTTTCAATAATCAAACTTTTTGTTATGTCATTTTTCAGTCCAATACTTGTAAAATCACATGCTGTGGTGGCATTATTTTGTCCTGAAAAGCAAGTTCCACTTTTGGTGTTCCAATATAAGCTTTGTCCATTTCCATTATCGTTACTATCAACCGCATAATAATCACTAGGGTTTAATAATTTCATTAGTCTGGCTGTGGTCCAATCGTTTTTACCATTATTATTTTCTGCTCCTGTTGAAGTATTCTTATTATCCCATGAATATGCACCAATACTTTCGTTTCGCATTATTTTTACCTTACCATCAAATACTCCAATTATTCGCCAAATCTCACAAGTATCACTTGTTTGATTGTTATAATCAATGCAATTAAAGTATATGTAATTATTAGGATCTGCTCCATAATATCTAATATTACCATCATTCAATCCTACTGAAGAACTTCCCAATCGATCATTCATTAAGTTTATTGATCTTGCATAGTTATACGTAATACCATCGCTTATTGAACTTGCCGTTTTTGTAGCATTAGTATACATATCAGTTATATATTGTGCCAAAAGAGGTGTTTCCTCTACCTTTATAGTACCAGACAAAGACTTACCTATTATTTTTAAGATCATTTTTCTTCATTACCATCAATATATAGATAAAAGATATAATCACTACTACCCTTAAACAATTTTTCCTTTATATAAAGTGTTAATACTTTCTATGCTACTAAAGTCTCCTTCAGTTATAATAGTATTATTTGATACTAGTTTATATTTTAATGATTTATTCTTTAATTCATTATCTATACTAGTAATATTTAATAATATTCTATAACTAAAACTAGTAGTACTTTTTATTAGTTATAATAAAACTAGTTTTTTTCTCCATCAGTATAATTAAATACTGGTGCTAATTTATTAGTACTTATATCATTACCATTTTTAAATATTACATCAGATGATGCTCCAATTGACATAGTTAAATTAGTATTACTAGTACTACTCCAAGTAAACCAAGCATAAGTACCTGCTGTTCCTACTAAAGTTATTAGTAGTATTAATATTCCAATTATCATAAACTTCTTTTCTTTTTCCATATAACTTACCTCCACATAAAAAAGACTATGAAAAATCACTAATATTTCTATTAGTTATTTCATAGTCTTTATATATTTTATTTATATTTCTTTTTATTTATGATAAGATAAACAACCCCCCATTTTTATAATTTTTGAGTTCACTTTTTTTTCATGGTTAGGGCCTCCTTTTTCCTTTACCTTACATATAAATAATAACATAAAATAATTATATTTACAATACAAAAAGAAAAAAATAAACATAAATTAATATGTTTATCTTACTTTTGCTCTAATGGTCGGGAAGACAGGATTTGAACCTGCGACCTCTACGTCCCAAGCGTAGCGCTCTACCAAGCTAAGCTACTTCCCGAAAAAATGGTGGAGAATGAGGGACTCGAACCCTTGACCCTCTGCGTGCAAGGCAGATGCTCTAGCCAACTGAGCTAATTCCCCACGGACAATATAAATTATATCAATAATTTATATTGTTGTCAATACTTTTTTTAAATAAGTTTATTTAGTTTCATATACACTAACTTGTTTTCTATCTTTACCAAGTCTAGAATACTTAACATATCCTGACATTTTAGCAAATAAAGTATCATCAGTACCTCTACCTACATTATCACCAGGATGAATTTTTGTACCTCTTTGACGATAAATGATAGAACCTGCAGTTACATATTCACCATCAGAAGCTTTTGCTCCAAGTCTTCTACCAGCAGAATCTCTTCCATTACTAGTAGATGATTGACCTTTTTTATGGGCAAATAATTGTATATTAAATGTTATTAATCTATTCATTATTTTCCTCCTTAATTTGTATGTTCTTTGGATATACTTTTTCTAATTCATATAAATTAGATACCATTACAGTAATAATCTTATTAGTTACCTCATCATCTTTAAGTATCGTAATGTCTAATCCTTTATCATCATTATAAATAATTGATTGATTATCTATAGCTAAACAAGAATTAATTGAAGTAATTACCATACTACTTACTGAAGCACATACAATATCCTTACCATAATCATCATAATTAGCATGTCCTGTAATAATAATTCTTTTTATAATAATTATTATTCTTAGTAAGTTTTACTTTTATCATAAAAACCACCTTATTTAATTTTTTCTTAATCTCTACTTTAGTATATGGTTGTCTATGACCTTTTTTAATTCTAGTAGATCTCTTATTAGGTTTATATCTAAAAAAACAGTTATTTTCTTTTTGTTTACCTTGTTTTACAATAACACCTTCTACTTTAGAAGCAACATAAGGATTACCTACTACACCATTTGCCATAAGAACTTTATCAAAAACAACTTTATCTCCTTCAGCACCATCTAGTTTTTCAACATAGATAACTGAACCTTCAGATACATAATATTGTTTTCCACCAGTTTCTATAATTGCTTTCATCTCATTACCTCCTTTATATATTTTTAAGACACACTCTTAAGGTGTCATTACTGAACTTATACCTTTTTCGATGTGGTTGAGAATAATCAACTTGGCGTCTTCAAAAACAATTTAATTCTATCATAAATATATATTAAAGTCAAATAAATTAAGGCTTTTTTTCAAAAAAACTTTTTTTATATACTCCTTTTTCTTCAATTAAATTATTATTAATATTAAATATATGATGTTTATTTTTTTATACATTTTTATTTTTTTATTATTTATTATTTTATTATTTTTATAATTAAAATTATATAAATATCTTTCTAACATAAATCTATTATAAATATATTTTATATTATAAGAAAATCTATACATATTTTTAAGAAGTATCCCAATAATAATTAATATACTATAATTATTTTTCATAACTATTACTAATAACAAATACTATAATAGTAATAAAAAGATATAACTATAGTAATATAATTAGCAAGATTAAAAACCAATATACTTAGATAACAATAAATTAAATATTTTAGAACCATCTAAAGGATATATTGGAAGTAAATTAAATATAACCATACTATTATGATATAAAAAAATAAATTATAAATATATTCTCTAATAATATCATTACTATATAAAAAAAGATTATACCAAAATAAATATACTGCATAATTATACCAGATATAGCCACTAATAAATCATTTTTCTATTTTTAGTATTAATCTTAGTATTAAGTTTAGTAAATCCCCCATAAGGATATATTATTACTTTATCTATCTTATAAGATAATAAAAGAGCCATAATAATATGTCCAAACTCATGAATAATAATAAGAGAAGTAAAAAAATAATTAAATTAACAAAATGACCAGTAATAACAAGTCCAAAAGCAACAATAATAAAAGTATAATGAAACTCTACTTTATTTAATATATTTTTCATAATTCAAATATTTATCACCTTTACTAAATACTAAATATAAATATTTATTAACTTCACCAACTAAACTACCCTTTTCTACATAATCATATAATTTTAAAGAACTACTCTCTATATTACCATACCAATTATATATACCATCTAAATCCTCTATTATTATTGTTTTACCATATCCATCTTTTTCACCAATAAAAACTACCATACCCTCACTTAAAGAAGGTACTAAATAATTATCATCTACCTCAAGTTTAACACCATCTAAATATAAAGAACTATTATTATATTTTAAACTCTCATTAAATACCTTTTCTGTATTAATTTCTTTTTTAATTGGCAATATTCCCCCTAAATATTTATTATATATCTTCTTTATTTTAGTAAAAGAAATATCTTCACTATATAAATATTTAACAATTTTATCTTTTACCATATCATTTTCTTTACAAACAATAGCTAAAGAAAAAAATACAATTAAAAAGAATAAATAACTTTATAAAAAAAGTGTTTTTAACATGACTACTATTACTACATTTCTTATCATTACTTTTTTTATTCTTATTAATAATACTCATATACTTCTTCTTATCTATTTCATTCATCATTATCACCAATAAAGTATATGCTAGCCAAAAGAAAAAAGAAGTATTATTTCTTCTTTCTAATTTTCTTTTTTGATAATTCTAATACAGTAAGACTAGTAACAGGAATACACTCCGTTCTATCATAATATTTAACTTGTTCTTCATTATTTAAATCATCATAAAAGATAAAAATAGTGTCCATTTAATTCTTGTATCATGATAAGTAGGAGGAAGTTCCATAAAAAATGTACCTTCATTATTTCTATGTAACATTCTAGGTTCACAAGACATTTCTTTAATTTCAATTCTAGATAGATTTTCAACAATATTAGTTTTACCACTATCTTCATCTATTACTTTTTTAACAAGAGGTAATACTCTTACATCATATGTTTCTTCTCCATCCATATACATCACCCTTTCTTTATTTTAAATATCTTACTATTATTTCAGAATCAAAATTATTATCAAAAAATATATTTCTTAAATCCCTTTTATTATATACTAAAGTTAAAGATTTATTTTCTATATACACTTTAATTATATTATCAAACTCTGAAATTATTCTATCTATATATTCATTTTTCTTTCTTTCAATATCACTCTTAGTAAGAGAAATATTAGTATTCTTATCAATAACAATTTGACCTTCATTTATAAGTAAATCTTCCTCATATAATTTCTCCGCTATATACTTCTTAGTATAATTATATTTCATTAAAAAAATCATCATTAGTAAGTACTTTTACCAGTAGCTAAATCAATATTAGTAGTAATAACATACTTCATAATATTATTATCTAAATCAAAAATCAAGTTCATAATATATAGACAATATAGCATTGTTAATTTGCATTTTTATAGTACTACTAACAGTATTATCATTAGTATAATTATTAGTATTTGATATTTCATTATAATAACTAGTAATATAACTAATTAATTCATCTTCTTCATAAATAAAAATCTTTTAATACTATCCTCTTTTTAAATTCTTTAAATTAACCCTAGAAACATTAATACTATTATATACATTCCCATAATTATTAAATACTACTGGAACAGTATCAACATAATCTTTTTATATCGTAATTAATTCTCTTGCTAGAATTATCTTTACCAATACCTTGATATTCAAATAATTTATATAAACCAAAACCAACTAATAAAAAGAAATATTGCACTTACAATTACTAGCATTTTTAGCAGTCTTCTCACTCATTACTTTCTCTTTCATTCATATTACCTTCTTTCTAATACAATTATAACAAATATCCAGCAAAAAAATCTATACTATTTACTTTATAAACAAATTTAAAACAAGAAATCATTTACATTTATTAAATTATTTGTTATAATTTCTTTGGGAGTGGCATATAATATATTATTGTAAATAGTATTTTATTGCTACTTACATTTATATTGCCTTATTAATTACCAATACTAATTTATAGGGCAAACCCGTGTTGGCGCCACGCGCCGCATAAAAGAGAGTCAAATTACTGGCTCTTTTTTATTTAGAAAATCTCTTTTTATTTAATTCCTTTAGTATTTTTCCTTATTTCTTCGGTTGAAAAAAATATTTCTCACCTTTTTGTAAAAAGATAATTTATTTTTTTGTATTTATAGTCATATTTATCTATAAATGTCAACATATCTGCAACTTGAAAAAGTCTCTTTTCTTTATGATCAAAAATTAATTATATGTTCAAAATTATCAAATATAGAAAATGAATTACATAATATAGTACCAAGTTCTTCTTGACCATTATCATAATACATAACTATTTTTATCAAACTTATTAAAAATATTCCTTGTTTATTTTTTTAACATTTTATTTATTTCAATAAATAATTGATTTTTTTAATGTTTTTTTGGTAGTAGTATACCTTTTATCAATAAATAATGTACAATATTTTTACAGGCACTTTTTCTGGAAAATTGATAAATTGCCGTAAAAAAATTGCCTTCCTAACATTAAAATCAAAATTACTATATTCACCACGACGCATAACAAGATCAGCCATATGAATCATATTAGTATATCCTATTCTATTCAATCTATCATTTAATTTTTGTTAAATCATAAGAAATACTATCATTTTGTTCATGAAATACAAATGACACGCCATATAAAATAGAGGACTTTTCTTCATATCCAAACTCACCAGTTTCATCAACAAAAACATTAAGCTTTTTTATCATACAATCGTGTCTCCAATCTTTATAGTGCCTATTATAATATGAACATATTTTAATGTCAATATAATAACTTAATTTTGATACACTTGTATGCTATATTTTTATAATTAGATTAAAAAAAGCTATCTTTCCAGATAGACATAATCGTTTTTCTATATCAAAAACTCTTTTTGTATTGTTTTTGTACTACTACTAAGGTAATAACCACTAGTAGTAGATAAAAATATAATTACTCCTTTATTGTTTTTTACAAAATCCATATCTATCACTTCTCCTTACATTTTTATTCTATCACATACTTATGTTCGTGTCAATATTAAAATGTTGTTTTAACGAATAAATGTTTGACATTTTACATTTTATGTGTTAATATTATAAATGAAAGGAGAGCGTTATGGCTAAAGAAGGAAAATTAACTAAAAGACAAAAAGAAATACTTGAATACATAAAAAAATATTCAGCTCAAAAGAAATATCCTCCATCAATTAGAGAGATAGCTACTAATTTTTAATTTGAGTTCGCCTGCTACTGCTCATGTACATGTAAAAAAAATTAATTGAAAAAAAGGATACCTAAAGAGAGGAAAAAAACTAGTAATCACTTACTAGAATTACAAGTACCTAATGAATATGAATACAAAAATGATGATGTTGTTACTGTACCACTACTAGGAAAAGTAACAGCGGGTAATCCAATTGAAGCAATTGAAGTACCTAATGAGGTTATCAGTTTACCATCATATCTTCTACCAAAAAGAAAAGAAGTATTTACTATCAAAGTATCAGGAGATTCTATGATTAATGCTGGTATCTATGATAATGATATTGTTATTGTAGAAAGATGTAAAACAGCTAAAAATGGCGATATTATTGTGGCTATGGATGAAGAAAACCAAGTAACAATTAAAAGATATTTTAAAGAAAGTGATTATATAAGATTACAACCAGAAAATGATTATATGATCCCTATTATAGTTAAAGATATAACTATTTTAGGTAAAGCTATTGGCTTATATAGAAAGTTTTAAAAAAGAAGCTACTTAAGTAACAACTTAAGTGCTTCTTTTATTTGCATCTCTAAATCTAAAGAACTATCAATCTTATTTAAGACTTTTTTAATATCAGCTTGTTTATAGCCAAGTCCTATTAAAGCTGCCATAAGCTCACTAGTATGATCTTCTCTTTTTAAATAAACCAGTATTAATAACATTTAATTTACCTTTTAAGATCAAGTACTAATTGTTTGGCTACCTTATCTCCTATTTTAGGGAATTTTTTTAGATAATTAATATTCTCTGTTTCTATTGCTTCTTCAATCATACTAATAGACCCGGTTGCAAGCATTGGAAGAGCCATTTTAGGGCCAAGACCTTTAACTGAAATAAGTTTTAAAAATAATTCTTTTTCTTCTTTTGTTTTTAATCCATATAAAGTATATTCATCTTCTGCTACTTTAGTATAAGTATATACAGTATACTCCCTACCCATTATAAAACCATAAGGATTAGGAACATAAATTTGATAACCAATACCATTGTTTTCTAAAATAATATAATTAGGTTCAATATCAGTAATATTACCTTTTATATAACCATACATTATTTCATATTCCTTACATCTTTACTAGTAACTTTAGAAAACATAATATCATCAGTAGTATGTAACATTTTAGCTTCTTTATGGATTTTATCAATAGCTTCTTTAATCATTATACCAAGTAATTCTCTATAATCGATATTCTTATCTTCAAATAAATGATGAGAAAAGAAATTAGGAATAGTATTCACTTCATTAATATATAACTTCTTTTTCTTAACATCATATATATAATCAATTCTAGCAACTCCACCTAAAGATAATGCACTATAAGACTTCTTTCCTGTCTTACATATCTCTTCAGTAAGAGCCTTTGATATATCAGCAGGATATATTCTCTTAAAATTATCATCATTATCATCATCTTTATGATATTTATCATAATAATTACAAAAACCATCCTTCTCTATTTCTTCTACTACCGAATCAATAAGTTTATCTTTACTCTTAAGAATAGCTACATTAAACTCTCTTCTATCTTTTTATATATTCTTCAACTAAAATATGATCATCAGCTTCCATAACCTTTTCAATTGAAGATTCTAATTCTTCTTTTCTATTTACAATTTCTATTCCAATACCACTACCAAGTCTAGCAGGTTTAATAATGAGTGGATAAGATAGTTTATCTATTTGTTTAAAAATATCTTCTTTATCTAATCTATAATCACTATCAGTAAAATGAACATAATCAGTAACAGGAAGATCATTACTTACTAATACTTCTTTAGTAAATATCTTATCTTGACATAAACTAGAAGCATATATATCACTACCAACAAAAGGAATACCAAGTGTTGTTAAAAATCCAATAATACTACCATCTTCAGTATTTTTACCATGTACCATTGGGAAAGCTAAATGTATTTCTTTATATTCTCTTTTTATGCCTTTTACTCTTTGTAATATAAACTTACCTTTCTTATTTACTAAATGTACTTTAATAGCATATCTCTCTATTAATTTAAAATCCTTATAACTATCAATATACCTAAGCATACCACCAGTATACATAGTTAAATCCTTAGTAATATATATAGGTACTATTTCATATCTTTCTTTATCAATATTATCCATAGCTTGAATAGCGGTCAATATTGATAAATCATGTTCTAAACTATTACCACCAAATATTACACCAATACTTAATTTCATATCTTAACACCTCTTACATATATTATAATATATATTTTTAATATTTTTAAAAAGAAAAAAACTATCTTACTTTACACAAAGTTAGATAGTTTTTAATATATAAATTAAAGAAAGAAATATAAATCCTTATATTTCCCTCTGTCATTATTAGTACTATAATGATACTATATTATATTAAGCAAATTTATTTTTTTATTCTTCTTTTTGTTTAATTAAAACAACAGATAATACAATAATTGATACCGCAAGTAAAGCAAGAGATATTAACATATATAAGAAATACTGATTATTCTCATCTTCATAAGCCTTTACTAAGTCACTATTAAATCTTTGAATAGTACCCTCTAATTTATCAAATACATATAAAGCCTTTTCACCAGTCTTTTCATTAATAGCATATACTAAGTAAAAATCACTACCCTTAACACCATCATCAGCGGCATAAGTTTTATTACTTTCAATATATTGATATCCCTCTAATTTAGTATCATCATACTTAAATGAAACTTTAGTATATCCTTTAGGAACTAAATTACTAGGCATATCTATAATACTTAAAAGTAGTATTACCAAGAGTTAAACTACTATATAAAGTATACTTCTTTGTCTTTTCATTATAAGAATAAAGATTATTATTACCTTTATCATCTTGTAATATCATAAGAATATTTTTTTAGTCTTATTATTCTTATAACAAAAGAATATCCTCATCACCTATTTTTATTGTCGATTTCTCATAACCATTAGGTATTTTAATACTATCAATTTCTTTTCTTACAATACTATATTTCTTCTTATCAATTGTTACCTCTACTGGATTAAGTTCTTCAATTTTAACATTAAGAATATAAGTTCTCGTACTACCATCTTCAGCTGTTACCTTAATTTCTAGTTTATTATCTTCTTCTTTCAAAGCAATTTCACCAATACCAGTAACTTTAGCTTTATCATCATCTAATTGAGCATTAATTATAACCTTATCAGTGCCACTTTCTACTACTAAAGAATACTCAAGTTCATCTTTTTTAAACTCTTTATCTAGACTATATCCATCTACTGTTAAACTAGATAAATAATTATTATTACTCTTCTTCTTAACTGGTGTTGATGTATTAGAAGTACCACTACTATTACCACCAGTATTAGGATTAGAAGTTGGTTTATTATTAACAGTAATAGTAATTGTTCTATTACCAGTAATGGCATCACCATCATAAGAAGTAGCATCAGTAGGAGTAATTGTAATAACCGAAGTACCAGCACTTTTAGCAGTTATTGTTATACTTTTACTATCATTATCAAGAAACACATTACTAGAAGACATACTAATTACTGAACTATTAGATACTGAAAAATCAAATCTACCCGCTAAATCATTAGCACTTATCTTTAAAGTAACACTATTACCAACAATTATAGTATTACTAGTAACAGACACATCATAACCAGCAGCCTTAACATAACTAATAGACATAATAAACATACATACAAATAAACTAAAAATATTTAACTATTCTTTTTCATACATACCTCCTATTGATTTATTTTCTTTACTTCCATTATATGATTTTTAATAGCAATA
This sequence comes from Bacilli bacterium, assembly GCA_022009835.1. GTDB lineage: Bacteria > Bacillota_I > Bacilli_A > RF39 > UBA660 > CAG-302. The sequence continues at coordinate 1,091,924 of CP091726.1, forward strand.
TAGTCAGCAGAACTAACTTTACCATCCATATTAGCATCTGCAAATACCTTTTCATCATCACTTAAATTCTTAACATCCATTATATAATTTTTAATCTTAATATAATCAGCAGAACTAATCTTACCATCACCATTAACATCACCATAAATTATTACTACATATTCTTTTTTTCTTCTATATTAGTTTTTAATTTTTAATCTTATCACCACTAGCAATTAATCCCTTATCTTTACTAGAAGTAATCATAATATCTAATCCTGTATTTTTTAATTTGTCTAACATACTACTAATATCACTACCTACCTCAAAACCATATAAATAATTATCATTAACTTTAATATCGGCCTTATTAAGAACATCACTTACTAGAACTTTTTCTGGCTCTGGATCAGGAGTTGGTTCAGGTTCTGGAATAGGAGCCTCTTTCTTTTTAACATTTATAGTATAGGTCCTTGTCTTACCATTTTCTGCTGTTACAACTAATTCTATCTTAGTATTTTCACTATTTAAAGCAACTGTTCCAAGTCCACTTATACTAGCAGCACTAACTACTGTAGTAGCACTAACTTCTACACTAGAAACATCACTTTCTACTTCTATATTAAAATCTTTTTTTCATTAGAAGGACTACTAAATAATGAAGTCTTATTAATAACTAAACTAGCTAAATAATTATTAGGATTACCAGTACTAGGAAACTTTGTTTCCTTAGGCATATTATTAAATACTGGTATATAAAATACAAAAGCACTATTTAACATATTAATTTTACTATACCCACTATAAGTTTTATAACTTTGAGAGTAAGGTGCTTGAATATTCTGCATATACTGATGATCAACATACTCAGGACCAACTAAATCCCATTTTTGTAAATATTCAGTATTTTGACCAACCTTAACATAATTATTTCCTAAAAATGAAGCACCACCTACAACAGCCTTATATGGACTATTCCAACCTTCTCTTTTAGCATACTCAAGACCATTAATTATTGTCTGATTTTTATCACCATCACTAGCAGTAGCACCAATATTATAAAAGTTATAATAACCCTCATATCCACTGACAGTACCACTAACAATTGTACTACCACCTGCCCCTATTTCTTGAATAACTCTCGATATCAAAACATAAGGACTAATAGAATACTTTAAAGCAGCATCAAGAAAAGCATCTACATAAGTTTTAGAATTATCACTATCAGCATACTTACCTTCCATAAAAGTACCCTTAAGCATTAATTCTACCCCTTCTCTAGTATGATAAGTTTCATTATATGATAACTCTTCAAACATAAAGATATTTCTTTCATTTAAAAAGTTTCTCGGATCTAAATAATAAGCAATAGTATCTTTACTGGCAGCATACCATCTACTACCACCACCTGAAAAACTATTATTAAAAACATTTGTAAAGTAATTATATGACCAACTATCCGTGGACTTAAGACCATCTAAATTACCATAATAATCTTCAATTAGACTCCATCCTTTATAATAACCATCATATTCCTTATTAAGTATATAATTAAAATCTAAATTAGAAGAAAAAAAGGTAAAAAAATTTCCAATTAGGATATAAAGTATGCAACTTAACTAAATCATCTAAATAACTTTCTGGAAATATTTTACTAAGTTCTTCCCTATACTTTTTTAAATCAGGAGTATTAAAATCAACATCTATATTAGCTTTAGTCTTTTTCAATATATGTACCACATACATACCCCTCATCATTACCATATTTAATTTTATATAAACTAGTGGCACAAGTACCTCTACCATCTTTACCAGCATTTGTATTTAATATCTTAACTTTAGTATTACAACTAAGTCCCCCATTATTTATTTTATCTGTTCTATTTAAATCTCTAAACATAAATAAAGGAGAAGTATCCTCAATACATAATACCTTACCTTCACTCTCATCAAGAGGAGTTTCCGTAATTTTAATAAAATCGCTACAAGCATACCCTGTCTTAATACCTTGTCTTACTTGATAAAAAGGCCCTGTACAACCTGAAGATGAATTAGTTCCAGCATTAGTATTTAGTACTTCAACTTCAGAATTACATACTAACGAATCATTAGCGGCTACATTAACACTAGGTCTTAAATTAACCGGCTCATCATTATCAGGACAATATACTTTTCCTTTAACTGTACTAGCATTACATATATTCATAAAAGATAAAAAAAATAATAAACTAACAAATAATATCTTTTTTTCATACACTCTACCTCTTATAAATTATATCATATTATTTTTTATTTTTCTACATATATCTACATTTATTGACAACATTACTGTCAAGCCATTATTATACATTAATATATAATAATAACTTATATATAATAAGTATATTTATAAAAAAACTCAGTATTATTTTAAAATACCAAGTAACATTTCTATAACATTATTAATAATAATATCTTTATTATAACTTCTACTACCATCAGTAGTAATAACTTCACTATTATAAAATTTATTCATATTCCTATCATATATACTAATAAATACCCTATTATCTTCACCAAATAAATTATTATTATCTATCCTATTAATCTTCCCTGTAATACCAATACCATAATCAGAAATAGTAAAATCACTAATCTTCTTACTCATCTCATTAGCAGTCTCCATAGAATAAACACTATATTCATCAATTATATCACTATTAACACCCATCTTAATCTTATATTCATTAGAATAAGTAACAGCTCCAAACTTAAATATACTACTAGAACCCTCTATATTAGTAATAGCATTACTAACACCACCGCCAGTACAAGATTCCATAGTACTAATAGTATTATTATTACTAATCAATATATCAACAACTTCTTTCATAACTACCTCTCAAAATATATATTATATTTAATTTCATCACCTAAAGTAGTTTTATCACCATGTCCTGGATATATTACCATATCTTTAGGATAATTCTTTATCTTATCAATACTAATAAGCATTTTTATTATAATTCCCATCTTCTAAATCACATCTACCTATACTTCTATAAAAGATAAAATCTCCTCCAAATAAAATATTCTCATCCCTAAAATAATAACTAACAGAATCATTACTATGACCAGGATTATATATAACATTAAAAAGTAAAATTCTCTATCTTATATTCTTTTTTTCTTCTAAATTATTAAAACTATATATAATACTCTTATCAAAATAAGATAAAGCTCCCACATGATCAAAATGATTATGAGTTACTAGTACTCCTACTACTTCATTATCTCCAATAGCAGTTCTAATCTTATCAATCTCATCACCAGGATCAATTACTAATACTTTACCATTCTTTTCTAATATATAACAATTCTCTTCTAAATAACCTACTACCACTCTATGTATTTTCATTATATCTCCTAATTAATTTTAGCTCTTTTACTTAAAGCATCTCTAGCAGCCTCTTGCTCTGAAGCTTTCTTACTACCAGCAGTACCTTTACCCATTACTATACCATCTATCTTAACAATTGAAGTAAATGTCTTGTTATGAGCAGGTCCCTTTTCATCTATAACTTCATAGATAATAGATTTTTTAACTGTCTGAACAAGTTCTTGTAAAGTACTCTTATAATCATGTAAAAAAATCTACTCCTCTATCTATATAATCAATAATAATATTAAGAACAAAATCTCTCGTAAACTCATATCCTTGATCTAGGTATAGAGCTGCAACAAAAGCCTCAAAGACATCTGCTAGTATTGTTTGATTTACTTCTTCACCACTACCTACCCTAATATCATCTTCTAAACCAATTTCTTTAGCATAAGTAGCACAAGCTTCTTCACATACATAAGTTGCTCTCATTCTTGTCATAACACCCTCTTCTAGATGTCTTTCCTTGTATAAAAATTCACTAATAATAATCTCTAATACAGCATCTCCTAGAAACTCTAATCTTTCATAATCTGGATAACTAGGATTTTCATTAGTAAAAGAAGAATGAGTAACCGCTGCACTATACAAATTCATATTAGTAGGATTAATATCTAATTTATTAAACACTTTCATCATTATCACCTTCCTTATAGGCTTCAACATAATTTATCTTTATACCCATATTAGTAAACTTATCCTCATATTCAGTAGTAATAATATTATCTTTATCCCTATGTAAATCATAACTAATATCTTTTATTATATAACCATATTCTTTTAAAGATTCTACTGAATAGTCAAATAACCCTCTATTATCAGTCTTCATTATAATTCTCTTATCATCCTTAAATATACCATCATATCTTGCCAAAAAAATTGGACTAGTTAATCTTCTTTTAGCATGTCTATCTTTTGGCCATGGATCAGAAAAAAATTTAAATAAATTAAATCTATTTCCCTATCAAATATATCATTTATTAATCTAGCATCCATTCTTATCAAATATAAATTATTTAATTCTAATTCATTAGATTTCTCTACTGCTCTTAATATAACAGAATCATACATTTCTATACCTATATAATTAATATTAGGATTCTCTATAGCATTCTTAATAATAAAATTACCTTTACCCATCCCTATCTCTATATATATAGGATTATTATTATTAAATAAAGTATTCCATTTACCCCTATATAAATTGGGTTCTTTAATAAAATACTTTCCTTTTAATATCTTTTCACTTGCACCTTTAATATTTTTTAATCTCATAACTCACCACATATATAATTATAACATCTTTAGAAACAAAAATCTATTAATTAATAATATTTTATTTATTATATGCACTGTAAGCTTATAATCTTACAGTGTTAGTTTTAGTCTAAAGTCTAAAACTAAAGTATCAACCATACTTATATCATATATTAGTTATTACTATATAATAAAAAGAAGAGATAGGACTAATATCTATTTCTTCTTAGTTTTGTATTCTAATTCCCATGATTGTGGTCTAATCTTGTGCATTAATTTACAGAACTCTATCTCATTCCATATTCTAGTAGCGATCTTTTCCTTTTTATATAAGTCTAGTAAATTATCATAGGTATATTCATATAAATTATCTCTATTTAAACTAGGTATCATATTATCTTTATAATTTGCATTATCATTTATGATTCCCCATTCCCAGGTATTTAAACACTCATCATAGGCTTCATTATCATACCAGAAATCCATAACTAGTTTTTGTTTTTCTTCCAATGTCCAATTAGAATTCTTTAATATATAGTACCTAATATCAAATGTTCCTACTCCATGTGCCTGTTTTGTACTAGTTATTTGTAATAGTCTTTGAAGATAATTATCTGTCTCCATTCCTTGACAGCAGATAGTTCCAAGTTTATTCATAGCCTCATCTACTGCAAAAGCTTTTTGTTCTTCTGTTAATTTTAGGTTAGGATTAAATAAACTCATTAATAAAAATGAATCTCCTCCATTTGAAGCACCATTTAATACTATCCTTGCTATATCAGTATTTGAATAAATGGTATTAATTAAATCTTGATAAATGTTTGAATCAACATTTTTCATAGTCAAGTAATATAAATTCTGTTATTGAATGACTTTTTTTAATACATCTTTATCTCCAAACTTATCTTTTTATTACTTGAATTGCTTCTTTTAATATTTCTTTATTACCTCTAATTCTAGTCCATATTTCTTTTATAGTCTCCTATTCTAGGAGATACATAAATGGAATTATATAACTCTTTATCAATTGTATCAATATTAACCATATGAAACCTCCTTTTGATATCATTTATTGTATCAAATAGCAAAAGGAAAAAATCAATATAAATTACATTCTTATAGATTTATTTTTTTAATATATTATTATGAATGATTATTTAGAAAATACGAAAATCAAAACTAAAAAGGTTTAAATCTTTATATCAATCTAGTATCATAAAATAAACTACAGCCTTTTTCTTCTACACAATTCACATTATTAAAGTCTGTTCATCATTTACTTTATTTTTCCATATATTCTAAATTATTAAAAGTTTTTGTTATTTTTTTAATAGTTTCATTTGTTTTTCTAGCTATATTATTTAACCTAATAAGTCTCTCATTTTTGTGGAATCTCCATTTCAATTAATTCTGCATTAATATTTTTCCAAGTTATTTAATATTACTAAATGAAGTAGGTCTGTATAATCTCTGATATTTCCTTTATCTGCTATTTCTGGATTACTTTCTCTCCACTCTTTTGCAGTCATACCAAATAAAGCTACATTTAAAACATCTGCTTCTTCTGCATAAACATATTTTTTTTGCTTTTCAGTTAAAGTAGGAACTATTACACTCTTAATAGCATTAGTATGAACTACATAACTAACTTTTTGCTAAAAACTCTATTTGCATGCCAATCAATTTTTAATTTTGATATGCTTCATTTTTTTCTTTAGTCTTTGAAATTCTTGTATTACATATAATTTAAACTCTGGACTTAACCAACTTGCAAACTCAAACGCAATATCACTTCTAGCATAAGTACCACCATCATATCTACCTGATTTTTGATATAATTCCAATAGAATTTGTTTCTCTTATCCATTTTTGAGGTGACATCTTAAATGTATTACTTCCTGCTTCATTTTTAAACGTAGCGAATTCGCCCCCTTTAAAATTATCATTATGTATACTTTCCCATAAACCCAAATAAGAAATTACTTCTTTACTTCTCATCCAATCTCTAATTGGAAGCCTAGGTTCTTCATTATCGGCATATCTTGCTAAATCTGTTAAGGATATAAATTCTTTATTATCTATAGTTATTACTTTGATTTTTATTATCATTAACTTCTAATTCTGATTTTATTATTTCCTGTTTCATTAAAACCTCCTTGCATAATTTTAAAATTCGTTTTTTCTATAACTATTTTATCACATTCCAAAGAATAAATAAAAGTAGCAATATTTATTGCCACAATTAATTATAATTATTTTTTTAGTGTTTTCGATATTTTTTTAGTATTAACAGCATTTAATACCAATAATAATCCATATTTTGGAATATTATCAGCAACATCTGGAACTTGTTCTTTCAAAGATACAATATTTACAACATATGGTAAATCAAAATAATGGCTTTCCTCAGCATCGGCTACAAATCCAGTAAATATTTCTCTATATCTGATTTTTCCATTTTCATTTAATAATTCAAATATATATTTTTGTTCTGTTTGTTTAATCATTGGTCCATACATCGTTGGTTCACTTGATATATATTCTAAATTAGCAACTACTAAATTATTAGTCACATAATTATCATCATTCAATTTATAATTATCGCTTTTAAAATTTAGTGACTCTTTTTTCTCATTCTGTTTTTTCTTTCCAAACATAATAAACCTCCCTCGTCAATTATATATTATATCATAGTTTTTTTGATATTTGAAACAAATTTTACATATTATCTGTGAACCTCACACGATTTAAAAAAAGTCTTGCTTCTAATATCACTATTAGAATTTTCTCCATTTAATAATACCATTATTAATGTAAAGAGACATAAACTCGGATAGTTACTACCTTATATATAAATAACCTATATATATCATACCATATGTAAGAATTAAAGTAAATGTTTTTAAAGTTAAAAAATTCTAACTCACGAATTAATTCACGAAAGTGTGATTTTTAGTTCTTCAAATCATCAAGTATTGTTGTTTAAATCTTATGTGTCCATATTATTTCACTAATATTGTCACGATACAATTTAATAATAGTTTCTTTTTCATTATTTACTTTTTTCATTTTTTCTGCCTTCTACTAAAAAAGGGCATAGTATTCCTTATTAACAATAATAAATCTATACTAGCCCTTATTAAATTACTTATTTTTGTGTGTTTTTATTAATTTTTTTTGATTTTGTAATTCTCTATATTCAGCTTCTGCCATATCAGCATCACATCTTAAGAAACAAGCCATTTGTCTATAATCATCATAGCATTTCCCGGTTTTTTTCTTCTAATTTGTCTGCCTTTGCTTCTAACTTTTTCTCCTTTTTTTCAAATAAATATAATGCTCTCAATGATTTGAATCCTCGCATATTTCTATTCAATCTCATAGCATCTTCTAAATAATCTTTAATATATTCTGGTCTATCAATTTCTTCTATTTGATAATCCTTTGCTTTTTCTTCAGGAACTTTTACACCTAATAATATTTCAAACCATGCTGCAACAATATGTCTATGGCAAAACTCTGTATTAGGTTCGTAACAAAGTAAGACAGAATAATCAAGGTCTCTAAACACTTTTTCGGGATCTAGTTTTGATAAAACTTGATTCCAATATTCTTGTACATAATATCTATTATTTTCTTCTTCAGAAATTCTACCAATATTATTATGCCATACTTTCAAAAAAAGATAATTTAGGTGCTAATTCTGGATAACATTTTTCCTTGATAATTAACATCTTTTTTCCACGATTACCAGAGATAGAATAGGTTATATATTTATCTGACTGCCAATCATTATGACTACTTGTACTAATCATATTTTTCTCCTTCTTTCTAATAAATATCCACCTTTTTATCTCTTTTCCTTGTTAAATATTATACCAATTTTTCTAACGAAAAAGTCTATAATATAGAAATATAATTAAAAAGATGTAATAACCTTCCACCAAGTTAGTTAGAAATCACATCTATATATATAATACCATAAATTATGATTTTTTCATTATAAATATCTTTATTTTTGTTTCCACTGTCTTAATTTACCTTCCAAAGAAAATATTTCTAGTTAGTAATCTATTACTTAAAATCATAATGTGTCCGAGTTTAACATCAATCTGGTGCTGAATGTAAGAATTGAACTTACCCCTGAAGCTTACCATGCTTCTGTACTACCACTATACTAAATCAGCAGAGAATTAATATTCTATTTAAAGAATATTAATTTTTACAAATACCACTAATGCAAGTATTACCCTGTAAAAAAAGCAAATACTGAAAAGTCATGTTTTTTGATATAATTAAGTAAGAACTTAATAGCAATAATACCCATAGCAAAGGAAGATATAATACCAATTATTACTTCTTTAGTTAAAGCAAGATCTGTTACTTTAAGTACTGTAGCACCACATATTACTGGTACTGATAATAAGAAAGTAAACTTTGTTATTGCTTCTTTAGATATACCTTGAAGTCTACCTGCTAGTATGGTTGTTCCACTTCTAGAAAAACCTGGTATAACTGCAAAGGCTTGTGATATACCTATAATAATAGCTTCTTTTTAAAGTAATATCTTCAAACTTTTTTTCTCTTTTTATAATGATGAGTAGCCCATTTATCTCCTAGATAAATTAACATACCCATTATAGCAAGAGCAGAAGCTATAATCCAAATATTATTTCTAATTACACTTTCAATTATATCATCAAGTAAGAAACCTACAATAGCAGCAGGAATAGTAGCCACTACTAAATACCAGAACATCTTTCCATTAGTAGATTTCTTTTTATTTTTTACATCTTTAATAGCCCCAACAAACAAGTTCCACCAATCTTTAAAGAAGATCACTAGTACTGCCATCATAGTACCAAAATGAAGAGCCACATCAAATGCAAGTGACGATTCTTCCCAGCCTAATAAATAAGGAAAAATAATCAAATGAGCAGATGAAGAGATTGGTAAAAACTCCGCAACTCCCTGAATAATTCCAAGAATTATCGCTTTAAATATTGTCATAAAACACTCCTATTAATTATTTTCTTTTTAATAATTCAATAGCTTTTTGCATAGCTAAATCATATTTAACAACTTCTAAAGAACCAATTTCTTTCATAATATCTTCTTCTGCCATCTTATACATATCAGCCATTTTTCTTAACTTCTTCTTTAGCTTCTTTTTCTTCTATTTCAATTTTTTCAGCTTTAACGATAGCCTCAAGTAAGTATCTATATTCTACTCTCTTTTTAGCTTCTTTTTTCATATCTTTCATGATATCTTCTTTTTTAGCACCAGAATAGGCAAAATATAATTCTTCATTCACACCTTGCATCTTAAGTCTTTCAACAAAATTCTTATACATTCTGTCAGTTTCTGCATCGATGATTTCTTCATCAATTTCAACTTTCATATTTTTAGAAGCTTTTTCAAGTAAATCTTCAATAAATTTATTATCGATATCTCTTTCTTTTTGAGTCTTAATTTCTTCTTCAACTACTTTTTCAAGTTCTTCCTTATTAGATACACCTTCCATATCTAAATCTTTAAAGAAATCTTCATCTAAATCAGGAATAACTCTCTTTTTAATATCATGAACAGTAACATTAAATACTACTTGTTGTCCTGCTAATTCTTTAGCCATATAATCTTTAGGGAAAGTAAGTTCGATATCTTTAGACTCTTCTTTCTTCATTCCAATTATACCTTCTTCAAATCCAGGAATAAATGAATGACTACCAAGTTCTAAAGAGTAACCTTCAGCACTTCCACCTTCAAATTCTTCGTTATCTTTAAATCCTTTAAAATCAATAACTACTGTATCTCCTTCTTCAGCTTTACCATCTTTAGATACTAATTCAGCATATCTATCTAGGATATGACCAACTTCATGATCTACTTCTTCTTTACTTACTTTAACTTTATCTTTTTTAACTTTTAAACCTTTATATTCACCAAGTGTTACTTCAGGATCTAAAATAAATGTCATATTAACTTCAAAGCCTTCATCATCAGCTTTTACTATTTCAAGTTTAGGTTCTACTACTGGAACTAATTTTTCAGTAATAATAACTTCACCATATTTTTTTTGAACTAAGTCTTCCATAGCCTCACTAATGATATCTCCAGTACCATATTTCTTTTTCACAAAAACATTTCTAGGTACCTTTCCTTCCCTAAAAGCCATCAACTTTAACTTTTTTTAACTAGTTTATTGAATGCTTTATCTTTAGCCTCTTTCCATTCTTCTCCAATTACTTTATAGTTAACTTGTTTTTTCATATATATTACCTCCTAACAAATTGCAACTATTTCTACTTCATATTCTCCGTTAGGAGATGCTACTTTTTTTATTTCTCCTACTTTACCATTCATAATAGCTTTAGCAATAGGACTCTCATTAGAAATCTTATTATTAGATGGATCTGCTTCTTTAGAACCAACAATCCTATACTCCTCTATTTCATCATCATCTACATACTTAATTTTAACGGTAGTACCAAGAGATACTTTATCAGTTTCTCCCTTTTGAATAATATGAGCATTTTCCATAATCTTTTCTAATTCTTGGATTCTACCTTCTACTTGTGCTTGTTCTGCTCTAGCAGCATCATAATCAGCATTTTCTGATAAATCTCCAAGTGCCCTAGCTTCTTTTTAAAGCCTTAATTACTTCAGGTCTTTTTAACATTTTTTTAATTCATTTAATTCTTCTTCTAACTCAAGGAAACCTTCATCAGTTAGATAAACTTTATTATCTTTCATTTTTATTTATCACCTCAATTAATTTTTTTGGTTTTCATTACAATTCACAATTGTACTAGATTTTTAGTCCTTTTGTCAATAGTTTTCTAACTTTAATATTATATTCCAATACTAACTAATTTCTACTCTTATCATATCATTTTTATATACTTTTTTATCTAATTTAAACTTAAGTATTTCTTCAGGATGTCTAGCAGCCTCTACTAATTCATTTCCTTCGTTATATATCTCTGGCATTGTAAAAGAGAATGTTTCTATATTAGGTCCAAACACCTCTACTTCTATACCCTTTTTCCAAAATAATTTCTCTCAGTAATAGTAACCATCTTATTTTCTTCATCATAATCAAGTACGATACCTAAAAAATCTTGATTAGAAGCCTCATTTCTACCTAAATAATATTGTTCATTTACCGAAGGTAATTTATCCCAAAACTGAACTACAGCTTCCCTATTAGCAACACGCTCCAATACTTTAGTATAATAATCTAATTTATCCTCTGTTAATTTATTAGCATAATAATCATCTATTATTCCCCTATAAGTATTAATAACCGTAGCTACATAATAATTACTTCTCATTCTACCTTCTACCTTTAAACTTACAATACCAATATCTATCATTTCTTTAATCTTTCTAGCCATCATCAAATCTTTAGAAGATGCTGTAAATAAAGTATCACTCTTTATCTCATTATTATCTTTATCAAATAAAGGCATTTCCCATCTACATATTTGAGCACAGCCACCCCTATTAGCATCTCTATTAGTAAAATAATTAGATAAAACACATCTACCAGAATAAGATGAACACATAGCACCATGAACGAAACATTCAATTTCCATACCTGTTTTATCAATTATTTCCTTTATTTCATCTTTAGATAATTCCCTAGCAAGAACTACTCTAGAAGCCCCCTCTTTCTTCCAAAAATCTACTGTTTCATAATTCAAAGTAGAAGCTTGCGTAGATATATGTACTTCTAAATCAATATTATTCTCTTTTATTATATCTATAACTAATGGATCACTAACTATAATAGCATCTACCTTAGCCTTAGCTAGTTCCTTTAAATAATCTATAATACCATTTATATCTTCATTATGAAAAAAACAATATTTCCAGTTACATAAACCCTCTTACCAAGATTATGAGCATAACTACATGCTTCATTAATTTCTTCTATACTAAAGTTTTTAGCATTAGCTCTAAGAGAAAAATCTCTTCCCCCGATATAGCAGGCATCTGCTCCATAAAGATAAGCAAACTTTAATTTCTCTAAGTTACCCGCAGGAGCAAGTAATTCTATCTTATTCATTATTACCACCCCTTAATTTATATATTGTCTTCTTATCAAAAAAGCCAGTATAAGTATTATCCATATGTTCTTTATTTAAATATTTATCAATAATATCTATATCATTATTATAAGATAAATCAATAATTAAATTATCTATATTGCTCAACTTATCTATTTCATTAATCATATTAACTAATGGACTATATATAATAGTACCAAAATTATGTTCTATAACCATATATTTCATATTATCATTATATATATAATACCTATTACTATTACTTACTTTATCAATATATTTAAAATAATTAGTAATAAGACATCTTCTTGAATAAAAGATAGGTAAATAACCATATACAGTATAAAAATATATTCATATTAGTATTACTTTTTTTAATATCTAACACCTCATTATAAGTAATATCATTAGTAACTATACTCCCAGTAATACCTCTCTTCTTATAAAATAAATGACTATTAATACTAGCATTTAAATGCTCCATACTTAGTATTAATTCTTTATTAACATTCATTTTTCTTTATGATATTGAATACTCCTAAATCATAAAAAAAATAATACCATCAATATTAGAATCATTAATTTTATTAATAACTTCTCTTACTATATCTAAATCATTATTATGAATCATCTTATTTATGATAACATATACTTTTTTTATCAGTATTATTCTTAATATCTATAATACTATCTATATCTAGTTCTAATGGATATATGGATAATGATTTAATACCTAAGATAATACCTTTTATATCTTTATTTAATATTTTTATTTATATCTTCCTTATTACCAGGAATGACTACTAAATTACTCATAATCACTTCTCCTTTTAGATATAGCTATTTTATCTCCTACTGGAATATATTCTGTATCAAACTCATCATTATTATCAAGAAAAAGAAATAAAATCTTTAATTTTATTTACAATACCTTTTTGATTTTTAGTCCTTATAAGGGAATTATCTTCAACTAAACCATGAAAAGATAAATTATCTGTAATAATAGTTCCTCTTTTGACTAAATTATTCTTATATTTTTTTCCAAAAAAGAAAATGTTCTTACCCTTTGCAGCATCAATAAATATCAAATCATACATACCTGTAATATCAGTATCTACAGCATCTCCATAGATAATATTTATTTGATTATCTAAGTTATATTTCTTTATATTAGATACTGCTAAATCATATCTATCCTTATCTCTTTCAATAGTAGTTATTCTAATATCACTATTAATACTAGCCATCATAATAGATGAATACCCGATAGCGGACCCTATTTCTAATATATTCTTAATATTATTCTCTTTAATATAATTAATTAAATATAATATACCATTTTTTGCATTATTGGTATATTATTAATTTTTAGCATATTCTTCTAATTCTCTCATATTACACCTTTTTTTCTAAAAATATATTATATATTAAATATTATTATTTATCAATAACTTAATTAAAAAGAAGAATATTAATTATTCCCCTTTAATCTTCTTCTTGATTTTAACATTATTTCCATAACATTTAGGATATTTATTATAGTGTTCTTCACTATTTAAACCATATTTCATACCCATTTCATCATTATATTGAAGTAATGTTCCCTCAATACTAAAACCCATTAATTTCTTTTCTATCCAGTGACTATCAATTTTAATTCTTTTTGCCTCAATATCACTATTTTTCACTTCACCGGTAGCATAATAAAAAGTCTAATCTAGAATTATTAATATGTAAAAAAACTTAATAAGTGGTTCATCGTCAGAAATCAAGCAAAAAAACCATATTTATTAGAATGATATACATTATATAAATATACATCATCATTTACATCTGTTACTTCTATATAATCACAAAATTGCATACTTTTACTACCATTTATATTAATACCAGTATAATAATCCATAATATCTCTCCTTTCAAGAGCACAAGTATTATAGCAAAAATACCTTTATTTGTCAATCACATTAACAAGATATCTAATTTTCAGGCTATGATTTAATATTAATACTACCATCATTCTTTATAATAGCATTTAAAGAATAAGTATTCATATCATTAATAACTCTTAATCTATCATCACCATTAAGCATACTAGTCTTATAATTATCTTGTTTACAAGGAATAAAATAATAACTCATCTTACCATCTTTATCTATTTTAACTGATAAAATACCAGTATCTTTAGTTTCCCTATTAAAAAAATAAAATCACCCAAATTATATGCAATTAATTTATCTTTGTAGAAATCCATTCCTTGAAGATAGTGAGCATGACTACCTACAATAAGATCTGCTCCACTATCAATATATTCTTTACCAGAAGATATCATAACATCTTCTAACTCATGAGAATCCTCTCGTCCCCAATGAATAAGAAGAACAACATAATCAGCCTTTTCTTTTTCTTCTTTAATCGTCTCTTTTAATAAAGTATTATCATAACACCTAAAAGTACCACCTGTATTTGAAGTAGCTCCTGGTGTTTTAATATTCTTCTCTGCTCTAGTAGAAGATATAAAAGCAATCTTATAACCATTTACTATATAATAAAAAGCAGCTTTTGCCTCATCAATATTAGTCCCCGCTCCTACATTAGGAATATCATACTCTTTTAAATATTTTAAAGTATCTAAAAAAGCCTCTTCTCCATAATCATATATATGATTATTTGCTGTACTAACTAAATTAACACCCATTTCTTTATAAATATTAAGTCTTTCTGGACTAGCTCTAAAAGTATATAATTTATCTAGTGGAGTACCTCTATTACTTATAGTAAACTCATTATTAGCTACCATTATATCAGAATTCTTCATAATATCTATTACTTCCTTAGATAAAATACCCTCTATTCCAATATTTCTTTCATCATAATAAGGCATAATATCAAAATTATCTGCTAAAGAAACATCACCAACAAAACTCAAAGTAATATCACCTTTCTTATCAATAATTTTTAATTCTATCATTATCTTTATATACATCATTATAATTATCATATAATACCTTTAAAGTATTGCCAGTAAAACTATGCCATTTATTATAATCATAAGTATTATTAACATACTCATCATTAATAGAAGTAATTACCTTATACCCATACTCATTATAAATATAATCTAAAAAAATCATAACTATAACTATTATCATAAGACATAATACTATTAATTAATTCTTTTTTTCTCATCATTAGAAGTACTATATCTACTTAGGTAAAATAATAAGCCTCCCACTACTAAAAATAGAAAGATAAGTATTCCTACAACACCATTACTTTTACTCTTTTTTATTTCCTTTTCACTAAAGAAATTATCCATCTATCCACATCCTAACTACAACATAAGTATACCAAATATATAACCAAAAAGGAAAAGAAGAAAAAAATTATTTTTTTCCTCTAAAAAAAGTAAATTGCCATTTTTTTCATAATTATCTTGACTATTTAAACAAGTATCAATTAAATAATTTTTTTCATTATTATTTTTGATATTCTTTTTAATCCTCTAATATAAAAAAACTCTTATTTCTATCTTCAATATAAAAAAAGGCACTATATTATTATATAAACATTCTCTAAACATTATCATTCTACCTACTCTACCATTACCATCTTGAAAAGGATGGATTTTTTCAAATCTTACATGAAACTCTATAATATCTAAAATTGTTTTATTTTTAATATCATTATACCAACTAATTAAGTTTTTCATATCTAAAGGTACATCACTTGGAAGTGAAGTTTCTATATTGCCAACAAAGTTTTTAAGTTTCTTATATTCACCAACATTAAACCACTCTCTATCACTATCATCTACAGTACCATTTTTTTAATATGAAATGATATTTTTTTATCATATCTTCAGATAACGGCTCATTTATTGTATCAAGCATATACTTAAATAAAGTAAAAATGATTTTTTTAGTTTCTGTTATATCTTTAATCACTATTACTTTATCTTCACTAGTTAAAATTGTTCCTGTTTCATAAATGCTTTCAGTTTCATCAGGTGTAACAGTAGAACCTTCAATATGATTAGTATTATAAGCAAAAATCAATTTGTGTTTTATAATATAAATTACCTGATAAATTATTTTCTTTTTGTCTAATTAAAGCATTTTTTTAATTTTTTTAGCATCCATCATCTTCACTTCCTTTAGTTAACTTATAACTATTATACCAAATATATAACCAAAAAGAAAAGAAGAAAAATTATTTTTCCTCTTTTTTTAGTAGCAGTTTTTTTAGTAGTTGTACTCTTCTTAGTAGTACTCTTAGTTTCTGCTTTTTTAGCAGGTTCTTTCTTTTCAGCAGCTTTAGTAGTAGTTTTCTTCTCTACTTCTTTTTTCTCTTCTTTAGCTTCTGCTTTTACTTCTTTAGGTGTATATTTTTTACCATTTAAAGCATCCTTAGCAATACTAACTAAATCAGAAAATGCTTTAGGATTATCAATAGCAAGTTCACTAAGCATCTTTCTATTTACTTCAATACCTGCTTTATTTAAACCATCAATGAATCTAGAATAAGAAATTTCATTTTCTCTACATCCAGCATTGATTCTTGTAATCCATAATTTTCTAAAGTTTCTCTTGTTTTGTTTTCTATCTCTAAAAGCATATACACCAGAGTGCATTACTTGTTCATGAGCAGTCTTATATAATCTATGTTTACTACCAAAATAACCTTTTGCTTCTTTTAATACTTTTTTTCTTCTAGCACGTGCAACAGTGCCACCTTTAACTCTTGTCATGTTATCCCTCCTATATTAAATCTTTAATTCTTTTGTAATCAGCTTTGCTTAAACTAGTACCTTGTTTCTTACTACTTGCTCTAGCAGCACTATTCTTACCAGTATTATGTAATACACCTTGTCTAGATTTACTAATGAGATCCACTTTGTCTTACATTCAATACTTTTTTTAGTTCCTTTATGAGTTTTTCATTTTTATATTTTTCTTAACTTTTTGTCATAATTCCCTCCTCTATTTCTTTGGTGTAAGTTGCATAAACATCGTTCTACCCTCAATTCTAGGTTTTAGTTCGATTTCTGCAACATCACTAACTTCATTATAAAATCTATCTAATACTTCTTTTGCAAGTTCTGGATGAGCAATTTGTCTTCCTTTAAATCTAATACTTGCTTTTAACCTTATTACCTTTTTTTCCAAAAGCCTTTTTTTAGCATTATTTACTCTCGTATTAAAGTCATGAATATCAATATTAACTGATAATCTAAACTCCTTAGTTTCAACCATCGATTCTCTTTGTTTCTTTTGAGCCTCTTTAGTTTTTTTCTTCTTTTTCATACTTAAACTTATTATAGTCCATTATTTTACATACAGGCATATTACCTCCATCACTCATAAGAACTAAATCAAAGCCAGCATAACCTGCTAATGTAAGAGCATCTTGTTTACTCTTAACACCTAGACTTTCTCCATTTGGTCCAATTACCATCATTTCCTTACATCTAATTTGTTCATTGATAGGATTATCCTTTAAAGTAGCTATAGCTAACACCTCCAAAAAAATGAATACTAAAGAAGTATCCATTTATCCATAAAAAAGCCTAATAATTTTGTTATTTTATATATGCAGCCTTTTACCCATTACTATATGTAATCGGGTGAGATAAATACAATCTTCTTTCCGTTTCGTTATTAATTATATTACATAATATTACGAAAGTCAACCAAAAAGTACTAAAATTTACTTATTTAGTGGCTATTCTTGATATTTTTTTAATTATTTGATAACCAAATAGTTCTTTCTAATGACCTTAGGCATTAGAAAACCCTAGAGTGACTACAGGCACGAAGGGCATAAAAAGAAGATTATTTCTCTTCTTTAATATAGTTAGGATCAATATTATCTTCAATTTCCTTTTTCAGTATTATCATCAACATCATCAAATATATCATCCCATGGCTCTTCAGTTTCTTCAATAGCAATTTTAACTTTCGTATCTCCCACTATTTCAATACCAAGTTCTTTTTCGATATCAATACTAATACTATTACCATCTTCTTTAGCAGATATACAACTAGGACCCTTTAAGCATCTAACTATAATATCTTTCTTTGAAGAATCCGTTGTCTCCTTTTGTGCCAAAGTAACCATTTCATTATATGATATATTCTTTGTCATAACCGATGTTTTAGTATTATTATCATAAGAATACCATAAATTAACATCAAATGAACCATTAATAATTATTTTTACCATTTTCATCATAACCAGAAAATTTATGTGTCATGGTTTTTGGTGATAACTTTTTGCCTTTTTTAAACAACTTGATTCAGTTGCTTTAGTTTAAAAATATAAATCTACAGTTTTTATCTTGATGAATTTCAATTCTATCTACAATTTTAAGAATTAATTCTCTTGGTGGATTTTTTTCTAGTTTTTAAGATATTCTTTTTACTATTTTTTTGTGTTTCTAATAAATCCTCCACAGAATTTTTTTCTTTATATTCTTCAACAGTTAATTTTAATTCATCTATTTCATTTTGTTTCTTTTGTTTCTGTTCTTCGAACTTATCTGTCAATTTTTTATAAGTATCAGGTGAGATTATATCATCTAATCTATCCATATATAATTTTTTTCAATTTTTTTAGGTCAATGCTTTTTTTATATCAATTTCTAATTTACCAATTTTTCTTTTTCCAATGTATCTGTATATGTTGATAGAGTTTTCTTCCTTTTTTCAACTATATCTTCATACCCTACTAAGTCAATATATTTTTTACACACATTAGAAATAATATCCATTAGTTGTTCTTCTAAATTATTGTAGTTCATTGTATGTGGAGTACACTTGTTATAGGCACTATTTTTTCTATAAAAATTGCAATAAGTATAAACATACTGTTTTTCAATAGGACGATTATCTCTTTTTGGATTACCAACGCCTATTTTGTGCCCACATTCATGACAATACATTAATCCTTTAAAAATTCTTTGATATTCTGGTGTAGGTTGTCTATAATTTGCATCTAACAAATTTTGTACTCTCTCAAAAGTATCTTTATCAATAATTGGTTCATGAGTTCCCTCAACAATTATCCAATCTTCTTCATTAGTCTTAACTATTTTCTTTTCTCTGAAACTTTTCTTTGTGTGGACATTTTGCACCATATCACCAATATACATTCTGTTTCTTAGCATGTTTCTAATTGTATGATAATTCCATTCATAAGGAAATTGTGCTTTCAATCCACGTCTTGTTTTTTTATAAACTTCTGGAATTGGAATTTTTTTCTTCACTTAATTTTTTTCATAACTGCACTTTTGCGACTGTAATTCCAAATATAAACTAAATACTCTTCTTACAATATCAGCCGCATCTTCATCTATAATTAGTTTATGTTTATCATTTGGATCCTTAATATATCCAAACACTGGTTTACCACCCATGTATTCTCCAGCAAATTGCTTGATTTTTATAAACTCTTCTAATATTCTTTGACAAATCTCTAGAATACTTTTTCATTTATAAAATTATTTAATGCAGCATATTCATTATTTGAGTTTTCTGAATTTCCTGTATCTATTTGTTCTTGTATTGCTATATACCTAATATTATTATCCGGAAAATAACAATCTAAATAATAACTACATTCAAAATTACTTCTACCAAGTCTTGATAAACTTTTAGTAATAACAACTTTGATAGTGCCATTTTCCATAGCTTCTTGTAATTCTTTCCAACCAGGTCTATCAAAATTAGTACCACTAACACCATCATCTACAAATTCTCTACACTTTTCACCTACATTACCATTTCTAGCAATAAACTCATTCATTAACCTTCTCTGATTAGTAACACTCTCACTTTCATCACTTGCTTTGATTTCATCAGCCAATGATAATCTAATATATTTTTGCTATTTCGTCAGGTTTGTAATCTTTTTAATGTTGCACCATAATTAGAACAATCGTAATTCATAATCCTCCCTTTCTTGAGGATTCAATTGACTTTTTTAATCAATTACCGTGTAACTATATTATACCGCGTAATCAGTCAAAAATGAATCCAAAATTTGTTATTTTTAATACTTTTTTTATATAATCATTCAAAAAAAATCATTAAAATCTTTCATTAACACATCTAATATGGTTTCTCCAGCATCATTATAATATAAATTAATATTTAACTTCTTAGTCACGTTTATTTTCCCCCCCTTTTTTTATTTAAACTTATGAATACAAAAATCAATTTATGAATTTATAAGTTTTTACAATTTTTTAATATTCCTCTTCATTCTTTAAAATTCCAATCAAAACAATTTGCTTATTTTTTTGTTCCTGACTACAAGTGATTAATGTTATATATTTTTCTGTATTAGTAAGATATATTTCTGCTTTGCCAGTTTTTTCAATATCATACTTATCAAATATTTTATATTCGTACTTAACCCCATTATAATAAATATAAACCTCATCATTAATTTCTACTTTATTTAAATTTTTTTAAAATATGAAATGCTACTATTACCCGAATGTGCATACAAAAATAAAATTACCCTCTTTATCCGGATAATCACTATTTTTTTATCTACACTTATAGCATAATTAATTGAATTAAAATTACCTGTACTATCAACAACACCTCTTTTTTTAAATTGATACTAGGTATTTCTATAACAGCTGTATAGTTTATTTCTTTCTTTATACTTTCTTTCTTCTGAACATCGTTTTCAGTAATAATTTCTTCATCGTCAATTACTTTTGTTTCTTCTATATAATTATCAGCTATTTCAACTTCTTTTTCTTCTTTAAAATAATTATATACATTATAAAAATAAGCAACATGCTAAAAGATACAACAATCAAAATTTGACCTATCATTTTAAACTTTCTTCTCATATATTTTTATCCTTTTCTATTTCTTGCCAAAAAGATATAATAGTCTTTTTAATTTTTTTATTAGTTGCTATTTCAACTACTATATCATTATTAAATAATTCTTTAATTCTTTTTTTAAATCCATTTTTATTAAATAATGTAGCCAACTCTAAAGTATATACATTATCCATTTCTAATTCATTTATAATTTTTTTCCTTCAAATCTATTTTTTTAATATGTCTAATATTTCTAAAGCTTTATTTTTCACTTGAAACATTTTTTTCATTATCTTTTTTTAACTTTATTAGTTATTTTTTTCTTTGATTATTATCTATTATTTTTTTAGTTATATTATTCTCCTTGTTCTTATTATCTTTATCATAAGATTCTCTCAATTTTTCAACTGTATAATAATTATCTGTCAATCTTTTTTTAACACGTTAGTTCTTCTTACACATATATCTACATTTTTTTATATTGAGGATATAAATCACTATACATATAAGTATCTCTAAATATCGGATTACCAAACACAGGAAATATTATTGTTTTTATATTTTTAATGCAATTATTTCATTAGCTGTTAATAACTCTCTTCCAAGTAAAGAAGTGGTTTTTATTTGCACCTATTTTTGAAAGGATCTGTACTTGAACTTATAGAACTAGTTGTTATCGTAGATTTTTCCTAACTTTTTTTAGCTATAACTTCTGCACATTCTACACTATTGGTTTTTAAATAGCATAATGCACAGTTATCTATAATAATGCTTGCTGTTTCTTTCCCATATACTTGCTCAATCTGAGAAAATGATTGAATAAAGAAAAAATATCTCATTCCCCTACTTCGGGCCACTGCTACTGAACTTTGAATATCATTTAAAGGTGGCATATTGGCAAATTCTTCTAATAGCCATTCAATTTTCACAGGTAATATACCATTATTTTCTCTAGAATTAGCAAATTTCGTTACGTCTTTTATTAACATACCAAGTATTATGGTAACAAGTTGATAATAACTTTTATCTTCATCTGGAACGATTATAAATAATGCAATAGGTCTTTTGCCTATATCAGAAAATTTAAATTCACTTACACTTGTAACGTTTTCTACATTCAAATCATCAAATATAGACATTTTCTCACCAAATACAGCTGTTATACTTTTTTATAAGTATTCTCAGCAGATGATAATATTGATGTTAAATAATCTTTTGATAAATTTCCATAACTTCTTGTATTTAAATTTCTTTTGTAAATATGATTGATTTTTCTTTGATAAGTGATGAATTTTTGAAACTTTTTTTAATACTCGCTATATTAATTTTATTTTTCATCTATTAATCCTTTTTTTATAATCTTCTAAAAAAAGATACCTGTGATGCCAATAAATAATTGTTTGCTACTATTAATCCAAAACGGATCTTTACTTTCTTTTTTTCAGCAAATATTAAATTACCTAATGATATTACTAAATGATTTGTTTCTGCTTGATGTTTTTGAACTTTCGTTTTGATAATATTTAATTTTTATTTAGTAATTCTTCATAAGATAAATTATTTAAAAAAATATTTTTTTAATTCATCATTTGAATAATTTTTCAAATTCTATTTCATTATATATTTTTTATTCTTCATAAGTTTATCTAAATCTTCTTGATTATTTTTTTAAAGTTTCTACTATATAATCTTCAAGTTTAAATTTATCCATTATTTGAAATAAATATTTTTTTCAGTTGAAAACATTTTTATTCAATGATATTTTATTTCTTTTAACAAAAGTACGATAAAAAGGCACATCAGGTATTTATTAAAAAAACACAATGTTCCTTCCATTCATCAATAATTGGCTGCATAATATTAATCTTATTTGATTTAGTAGGTTCTCTAAAATCAATTGTAACTATTTCATATCCATTATTTTTCAAATATTTTTACCGGTAGTTTTTAAATAATTCTGCTTTAGGATCTGTTATAACTACTGAATGTTTTTCTTTAGCGGTTGCAAACTGAATACACATAGGAATACTTACCGTTACAGATTTACCACTTCCGGTAGATCCAATTAAAATATAATGTGGAGATTTAGTATCATAATATACATTTTTTTAAATTTACTATTTTCTTTTTTTCATACCAAACAGGAAAAACCTGCCTTATTTATATCATTTAAATCTTCCTTATTAATATTATCTTTAATTTCTTTCATATCCGCAAACTTACTTGATCCATGCTCATTATTATTTTTTATTTTCTTTTTTGATAATCTTGGTTCTATTAAAAGAATAAAAACAATTAAACCAACAACTAATACCAATAATAAAAAAACATAGACAGCGACATACTTTCAAATCTAATACTATCCATTATTTCTATAACTCCATAGAATCATTGTTTTTTGTATTAATGATATTCTTATTGTTGTCTAACGTATATTCTTTTTACTTCAATATTATATTTTTTTCCCTACTTTGTTCTGAAATATTACAATAATCATTATATGCTTTTTTTATAACTTTTACATTCTTTTGAAATATTAGAGATAAAAGGAACATACTTAAAATTCGTTTCATTTACTCTAATTATTTGCCCTAAAGAAGATGATAAATAGTATTTTCCATCTATTTTTTTCTTCATAATATTTTTTTAAATATTTCATAATATGGTTTTTAAAGTTTTTATATCGCCATCATTTAAATAAGGTAATTCCCAAATATAAGATGTACTTATATTATTTTTCTCTGCAATATTCATAAAATTTATTTTTCTGCATAAATCCAATTTTCATTAACACTTTTTATTTAATTTATAACTTCCACCTATTATTCCGTGAAATAAATATAATTCTTTATTAGACACTTTTTTTCTTTGTTATGTAATGAATCAGGCATAAATTCCCATTTTTGAGTATGTTTTTAGGACTTACATTATTTGAAGCACTTGTTATAAATATTTTTATCTTTCTTTTTTTACTAATACTTTTTTTACAATTTCATAACTCATCTTATAACTCCATTGAACTATTTATTTCTCTATAATATTGTTCATTAATACCATCAGTTGAAAAAAATAGTTCTTCAGTTTCATTTTCAATAACTTCAATAAAAGGCATAATTATTTCTTGATATAATCTTCTTTGCTTTATTAATAGCATCATCTACGCTATTAAATGATTCTAAGTATTCAAACGATTCTCCTAATTCTCTATCTTCATCAGTTTCCCAAATTTTGAGTTTATAAGTATTATAATTTAAATATTCATATATATAATTTTTCTATAGCATCTTTTTACATCATCCGTATCATTACAAATGTATTTTGCACCAGAACTATTTTCCGTACCAATATACATCTTTTTTTAATTTTCTAAGTTATAACTTACCTCTAAATTAAAAACTCTTTATTAATTTTTTTCATTTCTATCACTTTTTTTAAATACCATTTTTTTACTATCATTCACTTCAATAGAATAAAAGTTTTTCATCACATTTTTTTCACATAAATAATTATAATTAATTAAATCACTAATTATTAATTTGTTTTGACATTTTTGGACAATCACAATTTGTTTTTAAATTTTCTTTATCTTCAACCTTTTTATAATTATCACTATATATTTTTTCTAAAGTATTTGATACATTTAATAAATCATTTAATTCTTCTTTTGGATATATCTAATTCAGCATTTTTCTAAAATATCGTTTATATATTCATATAATATTTTTAGTTTCTTTAATAATCTCAAAATTATTAATTTTTAACCACCCCTTTTTATATTTCTATAATTTCTTTTTTTGAATATCAAAACTATCTTTATTATTAATTCCATTTTTCATTTATAAATTCATCATATATATCATTATCTTTGATAAATTTATAATAATTCATAAGCATTACAAAAATCTTCTTCACTAATTAAATCGCATCTTTCAACATTTCCATCTTGATTAAAAAGTTTTTTTAATCCTAGTCCACTTCTTTTCTTATCTAATGCATTTTTGAGTTAATTTTTATAAATCTTCCATTATTTACTGATATTTTTTTATTTCATTATCAAATAATTTATCAGTAATAATATCATAATCAAAAATCAAACATAAAATTAGAATTAATTATTTCCTTTTAAAAAAATCTTCTAAATCATTAGCAGAAATAATATCTAATCCATTATCTAAAAAAATTTATCTTTGTTTTTCTTCATATATTTTTTTCAATATATTCCTTATTCATAATTCTTTTTCGCTTTCTTTTTTTATTACAATATTCTTCTATACTATCAACATTATTAACTACTATATCAAAGTCATCCCAAGCACATATTTTTTTAAAGATAAATCAGCATTTAATTTTTAATTCATATTTTTCCATCACAAATCTCATTAGTATAAATATCATTAAAATCAACATTTCTTTTTGTTTAATATTTTTGCTATAAAGATTAGTTAAATTTTTTTCATATTAATATCATTATCAGAACCATAATCTTCAAATGGTATTCTACAGTCAAACCTAATATTTTCTTCATTGCAGACATCAAGAACTGGTAAAATTTTTTCTTTATAATATTTAATACTATCAAAAACAGATAGTTTATTTATTAAATTAACTTTTAAGGGACTTTCAAAATAACCACTTGTAAGAATACAAATATCATTACATCCATTACTTACATTATCTAAAGCTATTGTTTTTATTATTATTTAAATCAAATAAAATAGAAGCATACCTGCTTTGTTCTGCTCCCTCACTCATCAAATAGCATTCATTATAAAAATTTAATAGCATCTTTTTTTATTTTTTTAAAAAAACATCTAGTGAATTATAGCAAAGAGTATAAACTTCATTATCAAAATTCTTTTTCCATTTTTCTTCTCCAAAATTATAATCAAATAATTTCCATAATCTATCTGCTATTTCTTCTTCTGCCATATCAAAATTAAACCAGTTAATTTCTTCGATTTCACTTTCCCAATAATCTTCTTCTAATCTAATACCCTTTTCTATTGTAGATACACCATTTGATATATCTAACTCTATGCAATGTAAACCATCTATTACTCTAGCAATAGTAAAAGAATCTTTATTGTTTAAATATTTTATTGGCGTAATCATATCAAAATAAGCATCATATTTTTTCAATAGGATCATCTCCTTTGCAAAGTGTAAATTCTTCTAAAAATGATTCTGTTGATTTTAATCCTTCATACCAATCTATAATATTATAATTTCCATACTTGCTTTCATATTCACTAATTATATCTTTTTGTCCATCATCAAAGTTTGAAACATAATCATCAAATTCTTTTATTACACTATTTATTTCAATTAACTCATTATCAGATAAAGTGTCTTTTAATAGTGAATAGTCTTTACAATTTTTTTAATATAGTCTAAATTATCATTAATTAAATAATCTGGAACTGACATTCCATTAGATTTCATAACATCAATTAATGTCTGATTTTCTTTTAAATATAAATCTCTTTCTATACCCATTCCTAAAGGCAATTTAATATTCTCTAAATCGGACAACATTACATATCCAAATTCCGCATTATAGTCATCTCCCAAATGACAATATCCAAACATTTCATAGTCCCCATTATCTAGTTTATTACCTTCTGTAATTAGCCATGTTCCCACTCCAACAGGATTAAAAAATTTAGCTATTACTTTTGCATCTCCACCTAATCCATCTTGACTATAAAGTGGATACTTTTTAAATTTCTTTTCTAATTCTTTTGTTATTAATTTCATTATTTCCCCCTTTTTATTCGCTTACATTTCTATTTCTTTATTACTACTAATTTCTCTATCATCTATAAATTTAGTTTCTAAATCACTATATCCTATTATTTTGTATTCTCCATTATCTATTTCAATAACATCTTCTAAATTATTCTTTTTTATTTCTTTTGCTAGATCTAATATATCTTTTTCAGTATAACCTTCTTCTAAATAATATTTCCAATCTTCATTATCTATATGACACATACTAGCATCTGAACTAACTACATTATCATATATATCAATTAGTAACTTAGAACAATTACTTATTTTTTTGGTAAATTGGAATATTTATCAAAATCACTTGCTACTAATACTGCCATAGCATTTTTTTAGTTCTTTTTTTCTTCAAGATTACCATTTAAATTATTGGTTAAATTTCTAATAGTATTTTTCATCATAACTTGCAATTATATTTCCAAGTTCAATTTGACCTTTTTTAAGTTCTGCTAAGCACCTAAAATCATCATAATCAGTTTTCCACACATCAATAACGTTAACATTAACTAACTTTATTTCTTTATTAAACCAATTTTCAAATTCAATCCAATTAGAAGAATTATATATAATTTGATCTAATCTTAAATTTGGCTTGTAATGTTTAATATATGTATCAATACTATTCCATTTTTTTCTATTCCTACATATTTTTTTAATTTCTTCATATTCTTGTAATATACTCAATCTTCATCACTCCTTTTTATAAAATAAACTCTTCATTTTTTGATTTTTGTAAATTATACTTTAATATTTCTTGTTCCATAAATTGAAATGGATCAAACTCATCTAATTCCGCACCATCAGCATAATAATATGATAAAGGAAATACTTCCCAACTTGATTCTTTAGTAAGTTTATATTCATTAGTTGATAAGTCATAATTCATATATTTTTCTTTGTCTGGAGATTCAAGATGCCCAGTGCCATCATCATATTTATACCAATACCAACCTTCACCGAGATTTTTGCTTTCTATTATAGTTAATTCTTCTTCATTCTTAATTTGCAATTATTACACCAACCCTTTATACAATCTATACGATCATTATAAAATTTTTCTTATTTTTATTTATAAATGTTAAATCATTATTATCAATATTGCTTTTTAGTTAATACATCATTAATTATATTTAATATTTCATTAATTTCTCCATCAAAAAAATTATCTGAATCAATTAATTTTTTTATTAATCTTTTTTTAATATTTTTGTTCTTCATTTACTTCTCCCATATATTTATCTTCCCTGCTTGCAACAACACAACAGGAATATAAAAAAAGAACTAGTACACCTAATACTAATCCTACTATTATTTTTTTAAAATCATTTGTTACACCTTTATTCAATTATATTTATTCTATCAATATTTTTCAATCAATGGTTCATTATATACTGTAAAATAACTCATAACAGCATCAAATGAAAAATATTTAGATTTTCTTTGCGGATATATTTCAGGATATATCAATACACTATCATCAAATTGTTCTACAATATATTCTAAACTATATAACTTAAATTTTTATTTTTTTCTTTGCTTCTCAAATATATTTTTTTAATTCATCATAAGCCATTTAAATCACCAACTTATCTATTTAATATATTATTCAAAAATTATTTTCATTTTATAATCATTATCAAAAAAATCTAATTTATCATAATTTTTAATTTTAGCAGTCATCTTAAAATATTCTAACTTTCCATTTATTACATTAGGCGTAATATCAATTTTATTAATTTTATAACCACTTCGATATTCTGCAATCATATCAGACCAATAGTTATTTATATCATCATCAGTTAACGAATCATCTAATACTTTTTATATATTTAATAAATTGTTCTTTAAAATCATCATTAGTTGAATCAACATTTGGTTTTATAACCTATATATACACTCATTGAATATAATTCATTAGACTTATTACTTCCATAGAGTATTATTTCTAACTTTTTCATTAAAAAAATAGTTGCTATATTATCTCTATCTCTACCTCCAATATGCTTTTTTTGTTATCATATCACTCGTAATACTTGGAGTATTTTTTTATTATTGTATTTATTTATAAATAAATTAATACTTTCGTCATATTTATAATATTCTACGATATTTTCTTTTTCTTCTGCATTGGCTTTTTGATTATTATTTGTGTCATTAATTGAATTGTTTATATTTGCACAGCCTGCTACACTTAACATAATAATCATGCATAAAAATAATATTTATAATACTTTTTTTCATAATCGTTCTACTCCTTTATACTAGAAGTTAATCCTTGTTGTTATATCCATTATACCACACATTTTTACTGTTTTTATTAATTAAGACATAGTTTTTTCATTATCTTCAAACATTTCATAGAATTTTTCAGCTGCTTTATCTTGTTCATATCCTAATCTATCTAAAGCATATAATATTTTTATTCTTATATGTTTTTTTCCAACTAACATTTTTCCTTTATTATATTTTTTTATGTTTTTTTAACAGTCTTAATTTTTCTTATAATCGTTTAAGTAATTATCATAAGCAACTTGATTAATTACATCTTCAATACTAAAAGGTTTTCTTTTTTATTTTTTTACCAGAATAATAATTATAATTATATAAAGCATGATTAACGATTGCGTTATATACATAAGAATCACTTTTTATCTAATTTATCTTTTTATCAGTTTATTATTTTACTACATCCTCAAAACCTATATTAGATATATTATTTCTTTTTATCTATATCAAGTAAAAATATCATTTATTTCATTAATAGTTTTTATAAATTTTTATCTTTAGATTTTTTTAACTCTATCATTTTTAAATATTTCTTTTTTTATATCCTTTGTTAACAATCTAATTTTTATTTCCAATTTCATTTTTTTGGTAATGAATTATATTTTTATATATTTTTTTATTAGTACTTCTTATTTCATTTAATAAAAAAAGCCAAGTTTAATTATTTTTTTCTTCTAACTCTAGATCTTTTTATATTTCTTAAAGTAAAATTATGATCTTTAGGATTAAAATAAGATTTTAATTCGGCAAGCTCATCTTCTAATTTTATTAAAGTTGGAGTATATAATCTTTTTTTCTTTCTATTGATAAGGCAACTTGTCTTTTTTTAAGAAATTTCTTTCATTATCAGTAATTTTAAGTCTAATTCTATGATCTAACTTACCATTTTTTTATTTTTTTATAACATTTGTTCTTTTTCTATCCATGAAATATGAAAAATGATAATTATTTTTCTCTATCACAGTGAAGTGCTACTATCCATTCTAAATTATCTTTTAGGTTTTTACATATCCAGAATAAGATAAGAACTTAGGTATAATATCAGTTGCAACAATCTTTTTGAAATTCTTTTAATATCTATATTTTTCATCTATATAATTTTTGATTAAAAAGATAAAACAGTCATTTGAATATTACTATTCTCAACATACTTACGCCATCTTTTTTTGCATTAAAAGGAACATCTTTATCTTTTTAAAAAAATGTTCCATCTTTTTAACATAGCGATTTCTTCTCTTTTTCATATTATTTTTCTAACATAACTTCTTCTGACTTTTTTTACCACCCATAAAATAATTAAATAAAGAATCATCACTAGTTTTTAACATAATCTTTAACTGAGGTATATGCCTTATCTTTATTTCTTGAATACTCATAAAAAAACCAGTAATATATTCATTTAATTTTGGTTCTATATTCTTCTTTTGTCTTACACTGAATATATCTCCATTTATTAGAGTTTTTTGCCTTCTTATATATTCTTAAATTATTAGTAGGATTATTTACAGCATAATAAGGATGGGTAATAAAAAAACAACTTTAGAATCTTCAATCATTTATCTTATCCAATAAAAAGATTAAGTCGTTCTAACATTATATCTATTTTAGTATCTCTATCTTTTTCTTTATAGAATGATATAATACCTAATTCTAACAATTCTATGATTAAATCACTTTTTGTAGAATATGAATAATCATTCTTCATCATTTCAATTTTAAGATTTAATTCTTTAGGAATATTAATGCTTCTTCTTATAAAAATTTTTCTTGATTCATATTCCAAATCTCCCCGAATAATCATCATTAGTTTTTATAAAAATTCTTTTTAAGCAAGTATCATCAGATATTTTTTTCATTTATTGGAAATCCCATATTACTAAATAATTGTTCTAATAATTTTTCTATCTATATTTTTCTCTATATAGTAATCTATTAATTTTTTTATCAATATCATTTAATATAATTTTTAAAAATCATTTTTTTAATAATAGCATCTTCAATACATTTCTTTATTGCAGTGCTTTTTAAATTTTATTTTTATGTTCTTTCATATATTCATTTAACAATTCTTCATCCTGATTATTTAAATTAATTGAATATCTTACCATCTAACTACCTCCCCTTGATTTTATTTTTTAAATCTAATTTTATCAATACTTAATGCAATGATAAATAATAGCCCTACAACTATAATTTCAAAACAAGAACTTCTTTCTAATAGTAATGCTATCATAGAAAAAAGAACTAACAATATACTTAAAACCTTATTCATTCTTAACCTCACTTTCTACTAAAACAACTTATTTTTACACCTATTTAACTTCAACAGGATATGGGAAACGTGCCTAATCAAAATAAAAGCCTTATTTTTATAAGACTTCCATTTTTAATTTAAGAGGCACGAATCTATTTTCGCACTTGCGAAAATTACATACTTTGGTATGTAAAAAGGTATGCTAATATTTAATCATTTCCTTATTTTTATAATAAAAAAACTAGTATGCTATTATTCATTTTTTTATTATTCTTATTAAGTTCTAATTCATTTATAGATATTTTGCTAGCATTTGAAAATTCATTATAGTAATTATCAATCTCTTCTAATTCTTTTTATGTAATCTTTATTTGCTCTTTTCTATTTCTCCAACTAATAAATTTAATTTATATTTATTTTTCAAGTCCACTTATAAATCTTTTTATGTTTTTAGATTCTTTACAATTCTTGTATCTAAAAAAATCATACTCTATACAACAAATTTTTCTTATTACTTGGATTATAACTAACACAAATATTTTTCATATCCATTTCTATATTCTAAATTTGTAAATTTAATATTTTTCTATATCATTATTATTTAAATGTTCAACATAAAAATTATACTCCATAATGTTGTTTTATTTAATTTAATTTTTTTCTTTATATCTTAAATTTGCTTTATCCTTATCTGCAATTTTTCTTTTTAATTAATTCTTCATTATTAATATTCAAAGCTATCCCCCTCTTTTTTTCTTTGCTTTTTATTATTGCTAATTAATATATTTTTCAAATATTCATAATTACTTTTTTTAATTTATCTTTATCCACAACTAAAGCTTGATTTAAATCTTTGATGTTTTTCTCATCAGCAAAATTTGCTACTAACGATGTAGAAAAGGAATTAACATTTATTTTTGCTAATTCCTCTTTTAATTCCTTACTCGCATTAATACCCCATTTATCATTATCAAATATTATTCCAACAATACCATTAAAATTATTTTTCCTTTTATCCTAGATATTAATGATTTCGTATTTGTTATACCATTTATACTAACTACTTTTATATCTGAATCAATTACTTCTAATGATAAAGCATCAATTATACTTTCTGTAATATAAAGTATAGATGTATTTTCATTAATATATTCTTCATTCCAAATATCACTATTACCGCCACTTTTAAATTTATCATTATTAACTGTACTTCTGCCAAAATAACAATGCTTATTTATTGGAAAAATAACTAAATTTCTTTTGTCATCATATCCAATTTTATACTTGTTAATTAGTTCTTTCGTTATACCTCTTTTTTCTAAATAATCTGTTTTTATCTCTATTATAAAAAAACATACATTAAAAATATTTAGTATAATCTTTATTACTATTATCAACTACATTTTTTTACTTCTCTTTTTATAGGAGCATAATCTAAATATAATTCTTCAGCTTTTTTTATCTGATCTCTAAAAACTTGATAAATTATAATCTAAACCTATCAAATCAAATATGTCATAACTAACGCCACAAGCAAAGCATTTACAAATATTATATTTATCCGTAAACATCATACTGGGGTTATTATCTGTATGATTTGGATTTAAACAATGAAAAAAAAATTTTTTTAGGATTAGATACATTATGATGCTGTTTTAAATAGTCCCAAAGATAAGTTTTATATTCTGTTATTGAACTCATAAACTTAATTCTTCTTCCTTATTTTCTACAATATCAAAATTAAATTTTTGTATCTTCATAAATAGATTTATTTCTAAATTCTATTTTTATATATGTCATCCAAATTAAAAATCTTGTCTTGAACCAAATACTTTTTCAAACTTTTCTCTATCTTTATAATCCATTGAATATTGTGAGACATAACTACTATTCCAACTACGTTCTAGTGCGGAAGTATCAATTTTTAAAATTCATATATTTACCATCTTTAAATATAAAAAGTATTAACTCTTTTTATATTCACTATCTTTTTAACACAGATACAATATCTTTTCTTTTATGGATTTTATGTTCTAAATTATTATTTATATCACTTAATAATTTATTTCTAACATCATTATCTTTTTAAAAATCTCACCAATTCTTTCTTTATTTTTTTCTGTGTAATCACTTGCAATACCATATAGTAATTTATCTCCTTTTATGAAATAATCTAAAAATAATTTTTTTATCATCTATTTCATAATGACTTTCATAATCAAACAAATTAAGATTATTTATAAAAATTATTATAAATATCTTTTTTTCTTCTATATCTGAAATGTAATCTTTAGCAGCTTCATAAAAACTCTTTTTTTATTTGTTTTTAACATAGTCAGTTATAATATTGTTTAACTTTTTGGTTAAATTCATTTATTAAATTACTCATACTTAAATATGGTGAATCCAAACGCCATTCTAAACCCAAGATATTATACATATCATAATTAATATCATATAACTCATCTTTCTCTTTATCATAAAATCCTTCATATTCTAATTTTGAATCAAATGTTATTTCTCCTCTATACAAATTATCTCCATATAATAAATCTATTTTTTTCATTATAAGAAATTTTTTTACTATATAGTAATTGTAATTTTTCTCTTTTAAAAATTTTTTTCTGTGTTTCAGCTGACTTTAAAAAAAGTCAAAAAAATTCTTTTTTTATAATTCATAGTCAGATTCCTCACAAACAGATATATTGTAGTTAAAAAGCTAATATATTTGGTAATACTAATTTTTTTATTATTATCATCCTCAATTATAAATGGTGCTGTATCTTCTATTTCTGCTTTTTCAATAGTATAATCAAATGGATAAACTGTATCAATTATAATTTTTTTGATCTAATTTCAATTTATCATTAGCTTCTTTTTAGACTTTTTTTAAAAAAAGTAAATAAAAAAAGTCCTCATCATCAAAAGAATTTATCATTAGAATATTTATTAAAAAAACTTGTAGCTGTTTTTTTCTTAACTTTGCAAGTTCCTCATCAAAATTATTATTAAAATTATAATTACTCGGTCCACACATATAATCTTCAGAAAAAAAGTACCTATTTTTTATTGTTATATAAAATATCACATTTAAAAAAATATCAATGCCTTCGTGATCTTCAAAAATACTTTTATATTATCTACACTATAATCCCCAATACTTATTGTCATAACCACATCACCCATTATTATTTAATTATTTTTCCAAATCCATTGGTTTTTGTATGCAAATCATAATTGTATAATATTTCTTCATTAATCAAACGAAATATCGAATCTTCCAATATATATGATAAATTTTTCTAACAAGTTTTTTTATTATAATCATAAAATATTTTTATCATCTCCAACATTTGTATCAACCCAATCAAGTTCTTCTGCTAATAATAAATACTTTGAAATTTCTCTAATACTTAATTCGCCTATTTTTTTATTACTTAATTCATTTAACATATCTTCAAACTCATTATAACTATTATTCATAACTCTACACCTTTTTTTCCTTATCA
Organism: Bacilli bacterium; assembly: GCA_022009835.1. Taxonomy (GTDB): domain Bacteria; phylum Bacillota_I; class Bacilli_A; order RF39; family UBA660; genus CAG-302. Next base: position 1,127,335 of record CP091726.1, read on the forward strand.
AATTTTTTTCTTTATAATAATGATTAATGTTTTTCAGTCCAGTCAATTTCTGAAATATATGACTGTGATGTTTGCCAATCAATATTATGAAAAAAACCTCTTTTACAAATGAATCTATCATTTCATCATCAAAATCATTATATGGTATAGTGTAAACAACACCATCTTTTTATATTCATAATAATATTCTTCAAATTTAAAATTATCTTTTAATTCTTGTTTTATTGAATTATAAGTAGATATTCCGCCTTTCATAATCATTTTTTCTTTATTATCATTAACATAATCTTTATACAGTGTTTCATCAAATGCACATTCTGCTATATAACAAACTTCATCTAACTTTTTATAAAACGTATCATAATCTTTATAACAATATCCATTAATAGTACTACCTGCTACATACATATCTATTAAATCAGAAAAAAAATTATTTAGGTCAGATACTTTTTTTAATACATCCCATATTACAATCATTACTCTTCTTCATTTTTGTACCCCGTTATGATTTTTTTATATTTTATAACAATATCACTTAATGCTAGAGTAAGATTTTTTTAATATTTTTTTATTTGTTTATCATCATTTGTTCCCCAATCTAAAAAAATATATAAAAATTCATCTTCATATTCTTTATTAACAAAGTGCATATAAAAAGAATCTAGGACATCCGAGATTCTTAATATTAAACTAGGTTGTGGATTTTTTATTCTACCATCTTCTAACATTCTTATCGTTTCTATATCTTCATTAACTAATTTTGCTAATCTTCTTTGTGAATAGCCACATACATATTTTCTTAAATACATTATTCTGTATCCCATATCTTCTTTATACATTTATTTTCCCCCTTAACATTCATAATTAAAATTACTATATTTTATTTTTTCTTTTATTTCTTCGTAAATTCTATACGCTGTTTCTTCAAAGCCAAACCACGCTAATAGATTTTTATTAGAATATTCCATTATTAATGGATCTTCTTTGTCAAATTTATCTCCAAATAATTCATCTATTGAATAACCAGTACCAGATAAAACATCACTTAACAAATAATTTATATCTTCTTTATAATCATCATAAAATCTATTTGTATCATCGTAATATATTAGGTCATTAATCATACCAGAAATACATCCATATCTTTGCAAATCTTCCATATCATTTATTACATCATCAATGCTTTCATAATCATTTTTAAGGTAATAATCAATTACATAATTATTTAATTTATTACTATTTTTTAAATTTTCTAAATATTCACAAACCATATAACCCCCTACTTTTTTTATAATTAAAATCTACATACTCTAAAACATCTGCTTTTTTACCATTTATAGTCAAACCAACATGCAAGTGTGAGCCTGTGCTAAGCCCTGTTGTTGATACTTTCCCAAGAAGTACACCTTCTTTAATTGGTGTACCAACTTTATACATGCTTGGCACACTATTTGCTTTTATATGATGATAATTTATTTCAAATCCATTATTACAACTTACAACAACATAATTTCCTACTCTATTATTAGATTGGTTAAATGGCAAATCATTAAATTGTGAATTAACTATATTTTTAATTGTTCCTTCACACATATTGTAAAATGGTGTTTCTAATGGTGCAGCAAAATCCCAACCACTATGATAATTAACTCTCTCCTGTTCTTCTTTGGATAAATTTAAATCTACATTTCTAATTTCAAAAACTATAGATGTAATAGTAAAATTATTCTTTAAAGGAAAAACAAATGGTAAATAAGTATAATCTTCTGAATAATTATCAGAAAATATAATATCCTCACCATTTGTTTCACATAAATTCAATACTTCAATAAATACACCGTTAGCATTTGTATTACTTTCAATATTAAAAAAAGGTAAACTAGAATCATTATTTATTTTTTTGCAAATTGTTTTGATTGGTATCATTTGCTTTTTTTCTAAATTTAAATTATCTATATAAGCTTTATTCCATTCATCATCACTAAGTTCTGTTATATCCAAAATATTATGTGTTCTTTGTAAATAGAAAACTAATCTTTCTAGACTTACATAACCTTTATTTAAAAGATTCTTATTTAACAAGCTTCTATATCTTTCCGCATATAAATTGTTATTAACAACCGCGATAGAACCTTGATTTTCATTTACCTGCCTTTTTAAATTTTCATAACCTATTGCTGTTCCTGTTATTGCAGAGATAATGGCAATTATTATTACAAAAAACATACATATTCCTAACAATATAGCCCCTATTTTTAAGGTTAGTAATTTTTTAAACATTTTTATTCTCTATCTATAATAGGTTTCTCATCACTCTCACCCATATAATAAGTTTGAAGTGGTGTAGCAAACACATTAACTCTTAATCTATTTTTATTTGTTATATTAAGTAAAAATTGTCCTTGGTTTGCTCTGCTTAAAAATGCTTTTTGAGTTTCTGTTAGCGGAGTATTAGAATATAATTTTTCTACTGCTTCAACATCTGCATCTTTTAACATACCTGTTAATTGATACTGACAATTGTTAAATATTGCGGAAGCATGTCTTAATATATTAGTTCTTGTAGTAAAATCCGTAGGTTGTTGACTTGCTACAACTATGCCTAATTTATACTTTCTGGCTCTCCTGTTTAATTGATCAAAATATTTTAATAATGTTGGATTATCTTCGTCGATATAATTATGAAATTCATCTAAAATAATTAACATTTTTTTGTTCTTTATTTAATTTTTTTCATTTTTTTCTTCTTATTATCTACTATTTCATTGCTTAAATAAGTTAGTAAATTAATCATTTGTGTATTAATTAATCTTCTACTTGAATTAAATAATAATTCTTGTAAATTAAAAAAACAATTAAGTTGTTATTTAAGTCAATTGTAGTTATTCCATTAAATAAATTTGCATCTTGTCCTATTACCATTCTTTTTTTAATAAAACTTCTATATTTACTAATATTTTTTTAATAAATCTTTATTATTACAGTTCTTTTTGTCTTTCTAGTAAATAAGCATATAAATCAGAAAATATTGGATAATCTTTAGGTGTCATTTTTTCATATTCTTCTATTGTTGTCTTTTTTGTAATTCCTCTTTCATTATAAAACTTTTCAACTATATCAAGTAAAACAACTAATTCCTTTTCCGTAATATCTTCAAAGGCAGTTGAAAAAAAATTTTCTAAAAAACCTAAATGTTTCCCTAATATTGATGTTTCTTCATCTTCATCAGTCATAATATATCTAACTTGCAGTGGATTAATTAAGCTTTTGCTTGATAAGTCTATATGTTCTCCGCCGCATCTTTCACATAATTTTTGAAGTTCGTTTTCTATATCAAATAAAAATAATTTTGTACCTCTTGCATACTCATTTATGGCAAGTAATTTTAATAAATAACTTTTACCACTTCCACTCGTTCCAATAACTCCCATATTATGACTTGTTCTATTTTTAGTCAAATGAAAAGGATCAAAGAAAATTGGAAGACCATAAGCTGAATCTTCTCCTATTAACCATCCAGTAGAGTCATTATGATAATTTTCTGTAAAGAAAAATGTACTTGCTAATGTAAGTGTTGGCAAATACATTGTATAGTCTTTTAATCCTTTTATAGTTAAATCATAACTTTGCCAAGCCTCCATTTGTTTCATTCTAGGAACTTCTACTTTAACTTGATATAATTCAGCATTTCTTTTAATTTCTTTAACTAATTCTTCTCTTGTTTTTTTATCTCCACTGATTGCTAATACTATTGATACATCTTTAATTTTTTCATCATTAGATGATATTTGCTCAATAAGTAATTTATAATTACTCATTAAATTTTGCATTTCTGTTACATCACTCAAATTTTTACTAGAATTATAATCTGCTAAAACAGCTTTAAAACTACTATTTAACACATTTAAAAGTTTATTCTGCTCTATTGAATCATTTATTGTAACTGATGCTTTAATATTTGCTAAATTAATAATTCTATCTAAAAAACCATGTTCAATAAACAATGGATAATTTTTAATGGATAATAATTGTATTTCTTCATCATCAAATTTTTAAAGTGGATATACCCTCATTTATCTTTATTGGTGTTATTAAATCTATAAAATCATAATACATTATTTGATCTAAGCTGTTATTTGAAAAAAATACATATTACAAAAATATCTTAACTAAATTTTTTTCTTATTAGTAATTTGTTCTATTTCAAGTTTAGGACTAATATTAGAACAATTAAGTTCAAATTCTTCTTTATTTTTTTCCAAAGCTTCTTTGTTTTTTTAGAAATAATTGCTAAATAATAAGAACTAGCTGATGTCATATTCTCATTTTCTATTGCCTCAATAAAATTATGATTATTTATTAATATATTCTTTTTTTCACGTCATCTATAGTATTTTTTTATTAATTCTAAATAGTTTTTCCTTTATTAATATTTAAATTAATTTTTCTCGTCGAACTTATATGCTTTTTATAGTAAATGGTAATCTATATAATTTAGATAAAAGATGAAAAAATGTATTTTGTTCCTTATCACTTGTAAGAGATAAATCAACAGGATTCACATTATAGAATATAGCATATTCTCCTGTCTTTAATAAAATTGTCCCATTATCATTAATAGATTTAATATTAGTAAAACTTTGAGAGTTTTGTACTTTCTTTTTTAAAATACTTTTTGGACAAATAAATATCTTTTTTTATTACTTTTTAATTTTATTTACTCTTTTTTTCTTCTTTTTCTTTTTTTGTATTTCATATAATTTTTCTAATAATTTATTTATAAAAAAACCAACCCCCTTTTTAATCTCTATAAAAATAATAATTTTTATTTTTTAACATAAATTTTGTAAATAGACTAAATAATTTATACATTCTATTACATTTTGAAAAATCCATTGGTATTAGTGATAATATACTAATGGATATTACTATTATCGCAAGTGTATATAAATGTAATAAAAAAAGGATAGTAAATATAACACCAAATATTGATCCTATTATTATATCCTCAAGTTCCAAATTAAATAATCCTAAATTTCTTTTTATACTTTGTAGTGTGATATACAACCAAATTCCCCCTTTTAAATACTATCTCCTTCATTACCATAGTTTCTAACTCTATAACGATTTCTATATCTTAAACTATTAGGATTACCAATGTTTCTAATGCTATCAAATGCTCCACCAAAACCTGATTTTATATTGTTAATTCCTTCTTGTGCTAAGGATACTCCACCTCTAATATAGTCAACATTATATTTATCATTTGCAAAATCCCATTTTTTAGCGGCATCTTGAATTTTACTTTCACCTTTAGCATCTAACATTCTACCATACGCTCTAGCTAAAGGATTTTTACTATCTTGTAACATTTGTCCTTGCATCATCTGAGATAGTCCTTTTCCTACTTTGTTGCTAAAACCTTTTGATAATCTTGCATTAGCTTTAGGATTAACACTAGCTAAACCATGTTTCATTCCGTTTAATGCCTGCATGCCACCTTTAGCAAGTTGTCCAATACCTTTTCCTGCTTTTACACCACCAATAGTAGTGTTTTTCATTGCTCCTAGCGTTCCTGCTGCTAATGCCCCACCTGTTGCTATTCCACCAGTTAATCCTCTCATAGCCATTATCATATCTCTACCAGAATTAGCGGAAACATTATCTCCAATAAATCTATTAAGTGAAGTACACCCTGTCATCAACATCATTGCACAACCTAAATATAAAATTGATTGCGCAACTGTTTTAGTAAAATAATCTAATCCGTTTATTTCAGCACTATTTTGAATTGCATTAAACATAATAGCTGTAAGTCCTATTAAAAGCATCATTGCCCCTGCTTGTAAAACTAATGAAGCTAATTGTTGATATAAAGCCGATCGTTGCTCTTTTCTTCCAACAGACGTTGCTATTACAAGTGGTGATATTGTCATCAGAAAAGCAAGTTCTAACTGCCTTCTCCCTAACATTAAAACAGCAAAACCAATACTAAATAAAAATATAACTCCAATTATAATTCCGAACAAAAAATTATACGAAAAAGCATAATCTTGACCGTCATTCCATAATCCTTTTTTATATATAGTACAGCGATATGAAAACGCTCCAGAATCAGATACATCACTAGCGGTTATTGTATTATTTCTAATTAGTTTTTCAAAATCTTCCATAGTATTCGCACTATTTGCATTTGCATAACCTTCTAAATATTCTTTTATATCTTTAACATTTTCTTTATCTGTATCTTCTCCACCCTTAATCATATAACAGGATTCATTAATAGTTAAATAAGCACTTTTCATCTTATCACCTATGGTAGATTTCTCTGTATTAAAACTATTGTATATTGAATTAGATAAATTAATTCCTAAATTGATGCTAGTATTAAATATAAGATATATACTAAAAATCAAAAAACCACACTTTATAATTTCCTTTACCATTTCAAATAAAGGTTGTTCATTATTATCAGCATCTAAAACTCTAAATGATATTTTCCAAACTGAAAATAGTAGTAATACTATAAAAGATAGTATAAAGAAAGCATTAAATATTTTGGTAAATGGTGAATTCTCTATATTTTCTAACATTTTTATAAAATTTAAACTATTTATTTTCTGTGCCACATTATATAATGTATCGATTGTTGAAAATATAATATTTACAATACCAATACCTATGCCTCTTAATATATCTAATACTCCGTATTTAATATCACTACTAATACTTAACACTTGTAGCATATTACCCCAATGTATCTATAACAAAATTTATTATTGAAGGAACTAATATTAAGAGAGCAACACCACCTAAAGTATATAATATTGTTCTTTTTTCGTCTTTGCTTTGTCTCATCATCCCCAATAATAAATTGAATAACAAAAACTACTAATGCTATAAAAGATAATACAATGCCAAATATTTGAACTTTTGTTGCTAAACTTTTAATAATCGAACCTAAACTTTCAATAGTTACATTACCACCTTCAATTTTATCAACTGCATAAACTTTTGTTGTTGATAAAACCATAGTAAATAAACTAATCATTATAGTTAATGTTTTTAAGATTAATTTTTTTAATATCATTCATAATAGATACAAATATATTCTTATTCTTTTTTTATATTAACCAACCCCCTTTTTTTATAATACTTTTTCATTCGTTTCATCATAATAATTTAATATTAGTTTTAAATTATCGCGAATCAGATCGTTTTTTTCACTTTTTATTCTTTCTTTTAAACTTGCTATTAATCCACCGCCATCTTTACTAAATAAATAAGTATCGTCATATAAAGTACATGCTGTGTTATTATCAACAATAATATAAGCAATACCATCTGATAATTCAGTTTCTTCTCTTTCTTCTAAATCTTGCTCTTTTGTTAGTTTATCAAGTGTACTTAATGTATATCTACCTGCTGGAATATTAATATCACTAGTTCTTAAAACAACAGCGACTACATCTAATTCCAATTCGTTCACCTCTCTGTCATATATAAACTTTATTTTTCTTGCTTCTTTTTCTGTTAATTTTAAATATTCTTTTTTTGAAATTTTTAAATTAGAGATAAAGACTGATACTTTATCAGCATCAGTCTTTAAATATAGTTCTAACTCTCCATTATTATTATTTCCATAATATTTAAAATCAATATTATACAAACTATAAATATTTAATAATTCATTCAATGAATATTCTTTAGTTTTATCTATCATTATTTTTCCACTTCTATACTAGTTTCTTTATTTTCTTCTTTACTAGAAAGTGAATAAGCAAGATGTTTATATGATGTAACAACTGGGTTAAGTGCCTTTATTGGCTTTTTCTGTTCCAAAATTTTTAGTAATATTATAGCCCTCTAAATAAATTAGAGATCCTTGCTTACTAATATTACAAATATTTTCAGCATTCTTATCCCATAATGTAAAATCTAAAAAATCAACAATTTTATTTCCATCTTTTCCTTTATATTCTCTTTCACATGCAACACAAATATTTGTTACTTTTGTTCCTTTTTCTGTTTCTCTAAGCATTGGATCTTTAGTTAATCTTCCAATTATAGTAAATTTGTTTTCACTATTCATAATTTTCCCCCTTTTATTTTTTCTTTCTTTTATCTTTTTGATAATAAAATTAATATAATACCTAATCCACATAATGACACAGGTATTAATATTTTATAATCGTTTGCAGATGTGTTTGGAACATCTATTACTATTTTTTCATTAGATAAAGTATCTTTTACTATTTCACCATTTTCTTTTATTTCAAATTCATGTATTTTATCATTTAAAATATAACCTTCTGGCGCCTCACTTTCTTTGAATTTATATTTTCTGCCACTTTCTAAACCTTTTACATAAATTTTTCCATCTTTATCAGTTCTTTCACTATAAATCAACTCATCATTTTCTGTGAATATTTCAATTAATGCTCCTTCAATAGGATTACCGGTAGATAAATCAACTTTTGTTAATTCAAAATCACCTTTACCAAGATAATTTTTTAAATTAATTACTAAACTAACTATATCTGTATATTGATCTTTATATTTTATTTCAAAACAATATGGTTCTTTATTTAGTACATGATTACCTACAGTTTTTGTTTCTACCAAACAATACTTACCTAAATATAAATCGGTTAATTTATAATAGCCATCTTTTGTAATAAAAGATTTTACTATTTCCTTATCTTTATAAATCAAAGTTCCATCTTGTGAATAAATATCACCATTAGCTATTAAGTCATAGTAAACACCATCTAATTTTATTTCTTCATATCTAAATGTCTCATTCTCTATAATTAATTTTTCACCCTTTTTATTTATTTCTATTTCACCTTTTACTTGTTTATTAGAGAATTTAATTTCTAACATAACTCCAAAGTCTTTATCATAAATATATTTACTATCTTCACCAATACTAAATTTTAATGGTTGTTTATTCCAAACATAACCATCTATAGTTTGTTCTTCCAATTCTTCAATTTGATAATTACCTGTTGTTAAAACATAAGGTGTTATAAATACTCCGTCCTTAGTTTCAAATATACATATTTTTTTCTTGATTAGGATATGTTATATTTTTGACATACATATTCTCCCGTATCAAGATTTTTTTAATTTTGAATTTTATTCCATCTCTTACCAAAACTTTATTTGATTTACTATCTACTTTTACTAATTTAAGTTTAGCAGTTATTTCAGCATTGGTTGCAACTTTAGTAATTTTTTCAGCAGAATCTTCATTGATAACAATTTTAAAGTCATCCAATTTCTCATGATTATAAGTAGTGTTTTTTTGTTTAACTATATAAGTTCCATAAGGAAGTTTCACTGATAATCTACCTGTAGTATCAGTAGTAGCACTTTCATATAATTCCATACTTGATTCTAAATAAAACTCAAATGTAATATTAGGCTCTGCTTTTAAAATCATACTTTTGCCACCATCAGAAAACATTTTATATAATTCAAATTCTTTTTTTCAATAACTTGTTCATGAACTACTATTTTAGGATTTAAATTGTTTTCTGTGATTTCAAAATAATATTTTGTTGAATCTAGTTTATAGCCCAAACTGCTTTTTTCTTCTAACAAATAAAATTTGCCCAACTTAGGTAAATAATCACTCGTTACTATACCATTTCCAGTTGTAGTTATTTCTCCAATTCTAGAATTATATTCATCATATATTCCATATATAGCACCTTTTAGACTAGCATCTCCTAATGGTTTTATAAGATAAAGTTTTAGAATCAATTTTTTCTAATGAAACCTTACCACCTAAAGCATTAACTTTGACAGCAACATATAACGGATCATCTATTCCAAAATAACCCATTTTTTGTGATTTTAAATCTGTTCCTACAAAAATTGTAGTAGGATTATTCGTATACATTCTTTTTCTTTAAAATCACAGTAGTTTCACCTATTTTAGTTGGTGTTACTAGTAAATTATTACCATTTATAGAAACATTAGCGCCATTACTTTGATGCACTGCATAATCTGATAAATAGCCAGTAGTATCAGTAAACGTTATAGTTTCATTTATAATACCTGTTTTAGTAGTTTCGGTAAATTTTGGTTGATTATAATGAGTAGAAACAAGTTTCTTTATTTCATTTTTTTCATAATCAATATTTATGAAATTTCCATATCCATATCGTTCTGTCCAAAATTCAATAATTTGTCCTCCTGTTTCTTCCCATATAAGTGCTTGAGCAGCCATTCTATACCTTAATGTATTATGGCCAGGATAATCATACCCATAATAACCATATAATTGAATTTTCTATTTACTTCATCTGAATATGGAGAATTAGTCCATCCTATTTGTCCATTATAATCATGAACTGTTATATTAATTCCTGGTTCAATACAATATACAGTTTTTCCATCCATTGTATATGTATGATATTGAGCTGACATATATGGTTTCCCGCCACCACGACGAGTATAATATACATCATCAATAGATCCTTCTACTAGTGTTGCTGCACTAACATTGACACAACCTAATAGCATAAAAAAAGCACTAACGACAAACATCAGTGCAAATTTATATTTACTTTTCAAATTTTTATTCCCCCTTAAAAAAAACACAATAAATATTGTGCCGTAATTAATTATTATATATCCAAGTTCCATCTGTAAACCATATTTGCAATCTGTATCCAATTACTGTTCCCTTATATGCAAAACTTTTACATGAAGTATTCCTTAAATTACCTTGCAAAGCATATTCAGGTCCAATAATATCAGCAGCAGCTTGACATTCTGCTCTAGTTTCAAACTCTAATGTTGATTTCAATTTTATGTATTCTTCATCATTTTCAAAACTTGATACATTATCTTTATTATCTTCATCTGGTATCTCTATAGTTGTAAAATTATTTTTATGTTCTTCTTTACTTGTAGAATTAGTATTTGAAGAAGATTGAGTATCTTGTTTATTTGTAGAAATATTTGAAGATGATTTTTCTTCATTTTTCTCTTTTTCATTTGTATTTGCTTTTAGGTTGAGACCTATTAGTTTCTTTACTAATAGTTTTTCTCTTTTCCTGTTGATTTTTTTCATTATCAGAATCATCTTTTTATTGAATCATCATTTGTATTTGTATCAGTTGTCTTGGATAAATTTTCTTTAGCTGTTTCTTGTTCAACAGCATTATTTAATTTATTTGTATCTCCTGTATTAAAACAATAAATTGTAGCACCGATTATACCCGATGCTATTAAAACTATAAGACTTACAAGAGGTATTATCTTTTTCCTTTTCACAAGAAATCCCTCCTTTTGTTAAATTAATTTTAACATGGATTTCCAAAAAAGTCAGCACCTAAGATGTGGTTTGCATATTAATTATTGGCACATCTCTTAATGGTGCTGCATAAATACCAAGTTTTTGATGTGTTTCATTAATTCTATTATACAATAGATTAATGTATGCAATTAAACTTTGATATCTTTGAATAGAAATATCTAATCCAGCAAGTAATCTAAAATATTCCGATGTACTAGATAATCCAAGTTCTTCTACTCTAGAGATAACATTGTCTTTTTAAATCTCTAGATAAAGATATTTTTTTACTTGTTCCATATTTTTCTCTCCTTTCCATATTGTTTTTTTAATGAGAACTTTTTAAACTCAAAATAAAAAAGCATAGCATTTATAACTATACTGATTTAAATCTCTTTTGCACAATCTAAAGCTCTTGCCATTTTTACAACGCAACTTCCTTTTATTTGATCTAATAAAAATCTTGAAGAATTTGCTTTTCTAATAAATTCGTTACCGGAATGCTTATAATATAAACATTCAAGAAAAAAAATGTAAATTCATTTTTTTACTAAGGAATTTCAACGAAGTAACAATATTACTATACAATCTCATTATTTCTTCTTCTTTTGTAATTTTTGAAATAACATAATTCCCTACCTTATCAATCTTCTTTGGAACAAAACATTCATATCTCACTTCATAATTGCAAGTAATAGTTGGAGCATTAATAAATGGATAATTAATTTGAGCACTTATAAACTTATCTACTTCTTCTTCAACTTTCTTATAACAGTAATCAATATCGTATTTTTAATAATTCTTTTTTTGGATAATAATGGATGATCTATAAATCTATCATCAATCTTAAATTCTAATACCATTGGTTCAATCATAGCTAACCCCCTGATGCCTTAATTAAGAAAAAAAGAGGGAAATACGCCCTAGGGAAATTTTTCTCTTTTTGAAAAATATTAGATAAATACGATAATAAATACATGCAATTAAAGCTAGTTAAATAATAATTTGTTCCTCTCATTGAAATTTTTTTCATTGATTTCACCACCTAAACTTATTTCCTAATAATAAGCCGCTTTAGAAACCTCTCGCTTTTTTAATTAGGGGATTTACTCTACTACTTTTATTAGGAATTGTCAAGCACTTTTTGCTATTTTCTATTAGAAAGCGCTGAAAAAGCCCTAAAATCAACGAATTTAGAGCTTTTTTTGTGCAAAAAAATACTTAAAACTTAAATTAAGAAATATCTTTCTAGACATACTTTTTTTCAAGTTTACTCTATTATAGCACTTGACAAGTGAATTGCAATAAAATAGTGTTTAAACTTTGTAGGTTTTTGTATAAATTTTGTTTGTTTTTGTTTTAATTACTAATTTTGGGCATTTATTATTGTATTTATAATATCTTCTTCATTATCAGAAGCATATATTATTGAATATAGTTTATCATAGTTATTATTTGCATCATTTAATGTATTACAAGTTGAATAAAAGTAAATCATAGAAAGTATATAGTTTATTTTTCATCTTTATCTAAAATTTCTAATATTAAAGTTGAATCATAATGATCTTCCATTATTTCATTTGAATTAATTATATTATCTATCTTTTTTTAGGATATTTTTAATTTAAATAAAATAATATTAAATCTTGCATTATCTAGTTGCCTAGTTTCCCTTTTAAAAATCCTTTCATTATTATCTATTGTGTGATTAATAAAGGTGTTAGAATTCTCAACTTCATAATTTATTTTTTTAGACAAAAAAAGGTTAATATAATTCTTCATAATTAATTTTCCTTCCCATATTGGTCTATTATTATACATCAATAATTAACGAATGACAATAATTTTACTAAAATTAGTTACCATTATTACTTTTATGTTAACAAACGAAACATTTTGTGCAAAAAAAATGACTTTTTAAGTAAAATTTATGTAGTTAGACAATTCAAGTGTTATAATTATATTAGGAGGAGAAAATATGCAACAATTCACAGATGTAATTATGCAGTTTGGGAATAAAATGGGGTACTTAAGAAGCAAAAGATATAGAGGGCATTATTTTTCTATGGTAGTAATCAAACAGGGTTCGGAAATCAGTTTTTCTGATATTGATTTACATATTATATTTAATAATAATTTAAAAAGAAGAGATAAGAGGTTCTGATTTAATAGATGGAATTAGAATAGAATATTTTGAAAAGACTTTAAACAGTATGTATCAAAAAAACTATTAATGAATTTAAAAAAATCAAAGGTAATGCTGTTGTTTCAATGATTGTCTATGGAAATATAATATTAGATAAAAAAATGGAAGAATAAAAAGAATTACAAGATTATATTAAACAAATTCATTCTTTTGCCTATGCCAGGACTTAGTGAAGATGCAGCAAAAGAACAGCTAGCTATAATTAATAATTTTTTTGATGATTTGAAAAAAATTTGATAGAAAAAAAGATTTATATGCTAATCATGTTTATCATCTAACATTAGAAAGAATAAAAAGATTTTTTTACTTTTTCTTATTATGGTATGCCAGGCGTGTCAAGAACCAAAGCATTAAAAACAATGCTTAACGATAATTATCGAAATGCCATAAAAAAAGAAAAATCCACCAGCTGAATTTATTGAATTATATTTAAAATGTTTAGATGAAGATCAAGAATTACAAAATAAATTAATAACACTTGAAAATCTATACAATTATTCAACAAAAGATATTTCATTTGATAAATATAAACATAGAATCGTTCTTTCAAGAAAATAGATTAAAGATTAATGTAAAAATTAAAACATTAATCTTTTTTATTTGTATATAAAAATATTTATTTACTCATCTTATATAATATTATTAATGAGCAAATAACTCTAATAATTACATATATTATATAAATTATTGCAAGAACTAGCATTACTATAAAAAAAATATAATTTTAAATTTTTTTCATTCATATCTGCCATAATAAATTCCTCAATCTACTATTTTTCATGCCTAATATTTTTTTCTTTGCTTTTTAATTTTTTCTTCAATCTTATCTTTTTGTTTATTCATTTTAGTTAGCATATCTAAATTTGCATCTGTTTGATCATGCATCAACTTTACTGTTCTTTCAAATGCTTCCCAATCAAATGGAGTATTGTCTTTTTTCCTTAAAGCAAATATTAAAACAGCAATTCCTGTTAATCCAGTTAATGCAAATAATATAAATTGTAATGTAAAAATTTAATTCTTGTTCCATATAAAAAAATTCTCCTTAAAAAAATACTAAAACACTTAAACATACTAACTCAAATTTTTTTCTTAAATAAGACTTTTTTTCATTTTTTTAACCATATCCATATATAAAAAAATAATCTACTTCATAATAAATTCTATATTTGAAAAAAATTCTCTCTTGTTCCATTTTTTTCTTTCATCAATAATAACATAAACCATATATGATACTATTAATAAAATTGCAAGAATTACTAGAATTATATTAACTATTAAATCATTACTCACATTAACCACCAACCTCAATTCTTTTTAAGCATATTTAAAATTTATTTTTTTCAAGAATTTTTAATATTTCTATCAAATTTAGTATTATCACTTTCACACTCACTAAGATAAGTATCAAAAACATTATCCTTATCATTTTGATTTTCTATTATATAATTACCCTCATCATCATAAAAATATATAACTTCTCTATTAAATTTCTTATATGAAACTTTTTTTAAATGTAATACCAAATTTTAAATATGATAATAAATCATAATAGCTAAGTAATGTGTCATCATCAACTTCTTTAATGTCATTATTATTAGAAATAGCACTTTTAAGTTTATTCATTATATCAACTTATTCGCCTATTTTTTCATATTGTTTAAATAATTCTTTTTTTCAATTTGTTCTAATTCTTCATTTATTTTTCTTCTTTTTGAAATTTAAATAAACACATATCAAGATTATCAAATAGTTGTTTTTCTTCTTTCTTCTAAAAAAACTTTACTTGACTTTCCAACACTCTTAACCAAGCATTTGAATTTTCTATCTGATACCAAATAAACAAATCGATAACTCTTTTTGATAATTTAATATCTTCATTTTCACTATTTTTTTACTTACTTCAATACTACTTTTTTTCTTTGTTTTCATTTATAAAACGCTCCTTCTAATACATCCATATACTATTATATCATATTTTTTCTCGATATGCCCCACAAAATCGTTATTTCCCACATTTTTGTTAGACAATTAGATTGTAAGGTGGTAATTATGAAATTTGAAAAAATGAAAGAAATAAGAGAAGAAAAAGAAATGAAGCAAAGAGAAATAGCAGAAATTTTAGGTGTTGATCGTTCTACCTATGCTGGTTGGGAAACTGGAAAAGATACTATTCCATTAAGAAAACTTTTTGAATTAAGTAATTATTATAAATTAAGTATTGACTATATAACAGGACTAAAAAAAAGAAATAATTATAATTTCTCATCAAATAAAATAGACCCAATCATTGTAGGACAAAAATTTTAAAAGATTTTTAGAGAAAAAGAAACGGTCTAAAGCAAAAAGAAATATTTGAAATGTTAAATATTACATCTTCAAGTTATTCGGTATACGAAACAGGTAAGGTATTAATTCAAACATCATTTATTTATGAAATAGTAAAAAAATATAATTTATCAATAGATGGCATTTTTAAAAAGCAACGATTAGTTGCTTTTTTTAAAAAAATAATTACTTTATGGTTAAAGTCACTTTAAGAAAGTTTTTTCACATAATCCTGTCAAGAAATTTTTTTAGTTATTATTGTATATATCTCTAGTATAAACTTTGTTTAAATCATCAATTAAATTTTTGATCCAATCTATTAGCTATAATAATGTCAGATGCATTTTTTTAAACTTATTAAGATCATTAACAACTACACAACCATCAAATTGCTCTTTATCTAAAGTAGGCTCATATATTATAATATTAACATTATTTTGTTTTTAAATTCTTTATAATATCTTGTATAGCACTAGATCTAAAAATTATCAGACTCTGTTTTTCATAATCAATCTATAAACACCTACTATTTTTTTGGATTTCTTTTTTTAGAATCATATCAGTAATATGTTTTTTTCTAGTTTTTATTTGATTTAACTACTGCTTCTATTAAATTTTTGAGGTACATTATCATAATTTACTAATAATTGTTTAGTATCCTTAGGTAAACAATAACCACCATATCCAAAAGAAGGATTATTATAATGGCTTCCTATTCTTGGATCTAGACAAATTCCATCAATAATATCCTTTGTATTTAATCCTTTTAATTCGGCATAAGTATCTAATTCGTTGAAATAAGATACTCTTAAAGCTAAATAGGTATTAGCAAATAATTTAACTGCTTCAGCTTCAGTACTGTTCATAAATAAAACGGGTGTATTTTCATCTAATGAGCAGTCTTTTTAAAAAGATTAGCAAATATTTCTGCTTTTTTTACTTCTCTCACCAACAATTATCCTAGATGGATGTAAATTATCATATAAAGCCTTCCCTTCTCTTAAAAAAATTCTGGAGAAAAACATAATATTATTTATTTTATATTTCTTTTTTTATATTTTTCAATAAATCCAACTGGTATAGTAGATTTTTACAACCATAGTTGTATCTATATTCATTAAAAATTACCTTTTTGAATTATATCTTCAACACTTGAAGTATCAAAAAAAATCTATTTTTTTATCATCATAATTAGTTGGTGTACTAATAACAATAAAATCGGCATTTGAAAATGCTTCTTTATAATCTAGAGTTGCCTTTTAAATTTAAATGTTTTTTTCTTTTAAAATATTTTTTTCAATTTCTTCATCTTTAATAGGTGAAATTTTTATTATTAATTTTTTTCTACTTTCTCTGGTACAACATCTAATGCTACCACCTCATTTTTTTGACTTAATAATGTTGCTATTGATAATCCAACATATCCTGTTCCTGCAACTGCTATTTTCATTTTATAGTTTGCCTCCCTTTTTTAGAATATCTAAGCATTTATTACATTTATCTAAATAACTATTATCATATATTGAAATTGCAAAATAATCTAAATAAGACAAGTACCATTGCTCTTCATAAAAAGTATTGTTCCGCTCTGTCTTTCAAATCATTCTTATTAATATTTTTTTAAAAAAATTGGCAATAATAACTATTAGAACCAACAATGTCATCAACGCAACACATATTTAAATTAAAATAATAGTTAGCAACATGATAGAAGAAACATTGTAAATATAATTCATTTTTCCTTGCAAAGATTAAATGTATAACTATCATTTAATCTGATTGCAATATCAAATAAATTTTTCTAATTTTTTTCTAAGCTTAAATCTTTTTATAATATTTAAATATAATTTTTTTAGCTTTTTTTGCAAATTTCCTAAAAAAATAATTATAATCAGCTTCTTCCAATTTTTGTATTATAATTTACTTCTTTTTATCATAATCGGTAATTTAGTATAATCATGATTATTTTTGATATTCAAACAATATTCTAGAAGAAAAAAATCTTGATTCATATAATTAATTCTATTTTTCTTTCGATATATAATCAAACATTCTTTTTCTCATTTTTCTTTCCATCTTCCCATTGACTTTTCATTCTTATTGGATGATAAATATGTAAACAATGTGCAGAAGGAACAGGAATTATTTTTATATTTTGTTCCAAACATAAAGAGATAAATGATGTATCATCGCATCCCCATCCTACTAAAAATTCAGCAAAACCTCCAACTTTGTAAAAATTTTCTCTACTAACAGAAAATAGAAAACCATACACCATTCTATATAATTGCCAGCAGTCATAAATTGCTTTTTATGTTATTACTCACCCAAATATGCATGAATATAGTTGCAAAAAAATTTGTTTCTAACATCATGTTAGACCCCCAACTACCAATGAAGTCATAAATAAATCTATTATCTTTCCAAAAAAAACTCGGCTTAAATTCTTGAATATAATGCACTATATCTTCAACTTTTTTTCTGGAACATTATCAATATCTTCTCTAAAAACCAAAAAAATACTGCTTCATTCAAGAAATCTTGTTGCCTTTTAACAATTTCATCAATGGTGTATGGAAATAATAATATGTCTGCGTCGCAAAAAAATTATTATATCACCTTTAGATTTTTGAAACTCCCATATTAATACCCTGTGCTCTGCCCAAATGTATTTGTTTAATAAAATTTAATTCAAAAATTAAATGTATTTGTTTTTAATCATGTTAACAGTATCATCAACACTTCCATCATCTACCACAATTACTTCAAGTTTATCATTAAAATTATTACATATATAAGTGTTTTCTATTGTTTTTAATGTAAACAATAAAGTTTTAGAACAATTCCAGCTAGAAATAATTATACTTACTTTATATTTACATTCTTTCATAAAATGATTATTAATAGAACCATAAGGATCCTTATTAATAGACTCATTATGTTTTTTTCATATTCTTTTTTGAATATTTATATAATCATTTACAAAACCATTAATTTTTTTACAAGTATCAAATTTTATTATTTTTCCCATTGTACTGTGCCCTCAATTGGATCATCTGTCTCGTTTGAATATCCGCCTAAATAATACTTAACAGTTACTTCTTTGTTACACATAACTCTCACATTATTATTTATTAATAATTCCATCATTTTCTCATCTTCTGGTCTACATTCATTATAATCTTCTTCAGTATATTCGCTCTGAATCTTTTTGTTATTAAATAATTCTGCTTTTAATAGCCATACATTTGTATCAACAGTATAGCCAAATTTATCGTGCCAAATATTGCTTTTTCGTTCTACTACACCAGCACTTAACATTTGATTATAAACTTCAATTTTCTTTTCAAATGTTCTACCCCAAGGCCATTCTTCTTTTAAATATGGAGTGCCATCTTTATACATTACTTCTCTATAAGAATGTACTGCATTACAATTATTTTTAATTGCAAAATTATACAATTTTTGAATATGTTCAGGATAAAATTCATTATCATCATCCAAAAAAGAAAACCATCCTGTTCCAATTTTGTGAATTGCATTGGTTCTTAATTTTGCTAAAAACATTTGGGCCACTTTTTATCATCCTTTTTCTCTTTTTATGATATTCCCCAAATGATATTACAATCATTTTTTTATATATTTTTCTTCTAACATCTTTAATGTTACAGGACAATCATCAATTATTATTAAATGTTTAATATTATTATAAGTTTGCTCTTTTTACTGTTTTTTTATTGCACGTTCTAATAAATTTGGTCTGTTTTTTTGTTATGGTAATAACGGTTATTAATGGTAACTTATTATTCATAATATATTTCCTCCTTATTTAGTTTATTTCTGTAATATTCCTCAATTTTTTTCTATTGAACCAAAGATCATAAATATTTGTGATTTATATTTTGAAACAGCATTTATTTTTGCTTTAATATTTTCTTCAGTTAAATAAAATATTTCCTTTTTTTCTTTTTCTATTTGATGTAAAAATCTTCATAAGAAAAAAATCACTGTAAAATAATATATTATATCCATCACGCTTTAATTTTCTTCCAATTATGTTAGCGATGCAATGATCAACATGATTTCCTATTGACATTGGAAAATAATATTTATCATCTTTTTGAAAATCTTTTTCTTAAAAATTTGTATATATTTTTTTCTAACAATAAACTATCATCAGGAGCAATTTTTTTAAAAAAATATCTCCGTCATTTGGATATAAATATATGTTATCTTTTTTTCTATAAATAGCATCTTCGTATTCTAGATTTATAGTTTTTAATGCCCAAGCTTTTTGCATGCTTCAAAAATTTTTCATTTTTTTCTATCATTAAACGGATCAGAAAGTTTCCAATAATTATGAAGCAAAATGGCATAATCAGAAAATGGCCCAGTTACTTTAGAAAAAATCGTAATAAGGTAAACATCAGTTCCATTTACTAAGTCACTATGTATTCTCCCTCCACATGAACCAATTGCATCATCAAAGTGTGGGCTTATATAATATGCTTTCATTAATTTACTCCAAGAAATTTACTCATTTTTTTGAATAATCTACATCAAATAAATCTTTTGTATGCTAAAAAAAGTTCCAAGCTACATCTTGATATGCCCATATTACAGCATCTTTCCCTTTACTAATGATAATATCTTCATATTCTTTACATTTTTTTCTTTATTTCCCATGAATGCATAAGATAAATATAAGTAATAATAATGTTCAAGCGATTCTGGTTCTTTTTTTCACGCCACTTTTTCTCTCTCAATAATTGAGCTTTGTAATAAATCTTTATAATTTTTGATTAGTTAATTTTTAAATAAATTGAATATGAATAATCTACTGCAAAATGATGTTCCTTTTTCAGATAAATATAAGTTTTTTCCCACATCTTAAAAATATTTCATTGCTAAATCTTTTTTTATTGATTATTAAATATAATTCAGAAAGTTTTTCTTAAAGTCCAAGCATCAGTATCACAATCATTAATTGCCTTTAAAAAAATTCTTTTTTTCTGCCCTTTCATATTCTTTTGTTATAAGCGTGCTTAAATGCTTCTTGTGGCAACTTCCATGACTCTAAATACATTATTTTTTTCCTCTTTTTTTGGTGGTTGATTTAATCCTACGCCAAAAAAATTAATAATTTATCATCAATATGTTTCCATTTATATTTGCTACAACATTCTTTTATATATTCGCAATCTTGTACAACATTTTTATCCATAGACGCATGAGGAAACTCAATTGATTTTGCAATTTCACTTCTTACCATAAATGCTGAGTTATCACATCTTCCTAATTCTGGATAGCCATCAATATTTTGTTCATATCTTAAATCTTCTGCACCACATAATACTAAACCAACATCCAAGTTTTTCATCTAAAAATTTTTAACCATTTTTTTCTAAGTAATCATCTTTATAAATATTATCATCATCTAAAAAACATAAATAATCTCCTAAATCTATATTTTTTATTGCCCATCTTAATAATGGATTTGGTGTACCATTGGGCATATTGGCTCCAGGTTCTTTTGCACCTAATGGTGTTGAAAACCCTAATGTACTTCTTTTTTCATTTTCATATTCGGTTGGTAAAACTCCATCCCCTAATACATAATGATGATAATCTTTAAAACTTTGTCTATCTACACTTTCACAGGCATTTTTTAAAGATTCTCTATTTAATGTAACTGTTACAATACTAACTTTTTGCCATTATTTTTTTCCTCCTTTAATTTTTCAAAAAGTTCTATATAACTTTGAGATATATTATTTAAATTATATTTTTTTCACAAACATAATTTTTATCACCCTTAATATTACATTCATTTTTTCCTTTGCTTATAATTTTAACAGCATCTTCTATCGTATTTATGTTAAAATGTGCATTCCCAGTTGGAACAACTTCATTTAATGCTCCAACTCCATAACTTAAAACAGGTGTCCCTACACTAATTGAATTAAGAAGTGTTAATCCAAAGGTTTCTGGTAATTTAGATAAAAACAAAGTATACTCACCAACATAGTAATAAATAGGTAAATCTTCATAATCTATCCATTTATGAAATATGACATAATCTTCTAGTTTTTTTGACTGCTTACATATTTTTTTATTTGTAAAATAGATTCGTTTTCTCTATCAACATTAATTTGCTTTTGCCAAAAGGTGGTAAAAGGTATTAATAATCTGTAACTAGAATCATCTTTTTATTAATTCTTTTTAAAAATATCAATTGCCGTAATATGTCCTTTAGCTGGATCTGGTCTATGTGGAAATAAAAATATATTTATACTTTGGATTATATTTAAAATATTTATCTAAAACTTTTGTATTTTTTTCAAAATTTAAAAAGATTGGATCAACATAACAAGGAATTTCGTATAATTCAGACTTATTCACATAACCTTCTACTTGCTTTTTTTACAAAAATCAGTTAAGACAACCATTTTTATCCCAATTACTTTGAAAAAAATACTCATCAATTCTCTCTCATAACATAATGTATTTAAAGATAATAATTTAGGCTTTTTTTCGAATTTATAGGAAATGTTCTATCAATCATCCATATTAAATCTGCATTTTTCTTCATACTTTTTTTAATTTGCTAAAATTTTCATAAATTATTTTTAGGTGTTAAGAAGTCTTGTTCCATATCTACTAACGAATGATCTACAAAAATATCTTTTGGATATTCATACATAGTACCTGTAGGACATACAATTTGAAATTTTATATTTTTGTTTTTTGATTGCATATTCCTTATTAAATTTTTTAACCAAACTTGAACACCACCGGCTAAATGTTTTTTTCGTAAAATGGATAATATAAATATATTAAAAATTTTTCATAAAAAAATCACTCCCAATAACAATTATCCTCTATTTTTTTCTGATTTCAATATTTTTTGAAGTAGGAAAAAAATCCAATTTAATTCCAAATTTTATTTACCATTAAATTTGTACAATATCTTTTTAATTTTTTTATACCAAACCAATTTGGTAAATAACTACATAATTCTATAGAAATTTTTCCCCATATCTTTAATATAACTAGATAATAAGTAGCCATAAGCTCCACAACAAACCAGTGCAATATCAAAATCCATTTTTCTCTATGTCTTTCTTCATTTTTATTTAAAAGCAACAAAATAATCATCAAATCCCAGTGTATTATCTAATTGTGTTTCAACACTTTGATAGGTTTCAAAAAAACTACATTATCATAAATAGTATCACCATATACATTCTTAATGTTATTTAATTGTCTCTGTATATCAGTTGAATATGGACTAATCACTAGGACTTTTTTATTTTTAAATGCAGAAACAAGTCTATTATATGGTGTTGCAAAATCATCCCATTTCAATTTATATCTTTCTTCATTTTGAATATATAAAAGTGTTGATTTTAGCCCTTCTGCGAGTTCATCATTACCATATAAAAAATTACAATCACAATTTCTAATCGCTTCTATATGTTCTATTGCAAATTTATCTACAATATCATTATTTCTTTGCAAAAAAACCAGAAGTACTAAACAAATAATTTAGCCAAAAAGTCATCATAGTTATCAATTAAATTTATGTGTTTTTTTGTAAATATTCTTTTTACAATAGCTAATTCGGTATTACCAACTCTTGCTATCATAAATGGTTTATTTTTCTACTATCGTTTCAACTATCTCATCCATTGAATTTTTTTATTATAATCTAATAGATTAATTTCATTATAAATTTTTATATAAAGGCTTTATAGATTCGAAAAGCCATTCCTCATGGGCTTTCCAAAAAGAACATTCATTTATTGCTAAACCTAAATTTCCCTCAACATACAATATAAAATATTTTTTTATTATCATTTAATAATGGGGATTGTCCATCAGCAATTACTTGATATGGTAAATTATTTATTTTTAAATAATTTTTTTCTAAGTAATACGTCAACTCATTGTAACCATATATAATTGCTTCATCATATTTAAATTTAAATATGTTTGTTTTTTTTGATACAACAATCAATTCTTTAATTTTATTTAAAGCATCGTTTAAATAATCATCATCAAATATAAAGCCATATATTTTTATTATCTTTTTAAAATTGGTAAATAATCTATTTTTTTAAATTTTTTTAAAAATGTTTTTTTCCCATTCGTATATATATCTTCAAAAATTAATAAACTTATTATATACTTTTTTTATTCTTATAAATATAATATTTTTGGTTTTTTTCATCTTTATCAATTACTATAATAAATTTATTGTTATCGTCAACTTCTAAAAAAAGTATAATCTATTTTTATCATCTTTACTAATATTATATTTACCTTTACACACTCTTATTGCCATAACTACTCCTCACTTACCCAATCTTCTAATTTACAATTCTTCACTCTTTGCTCCCATTCAAAAAAATTCAAATCATCTCTATAATGAGCACAATAATTACATAATTCAAAAAGGCTTTTTTTCAATTGCTTTTTTTATATCTTTTTGCTGTGATATTTTTATAAATATTTATTTTATTTGTTGTATAATTATATTTATTATTGTAATTATCATTTATATATTGAATTGTAAAGACTAATGGACAACTAGCTAAGTATCCTTCCCTTAAATTTATACAATTACAATCACGTAATTCTTTTATATGGATACATTCTTTTTCTTATTTAAAAAGAATAGGCTTGAATTTTTCCAATATTTTTCAATAAAAAAACTTTTTACATTTTTTTCTCTAAGTTTTTTTATAATAGAATCCATTTTGTTAACTAATGGCGGATATACTGATATATCAATCATCACATCGTTTTTCATTAATACATTCAAGTAATTCTTTTTGAAATATTTTTTTAACAAAAATGCCATTTGTCACTATTCTTAAATCCGTATATGGAAAGTTTTTGTTTAATCATAACAATATATTTTTATTAAATCAGGATTTAATAATGGCTCCCCACCCATAATTCTAATTTTTATCAATATGCGAAAATATTTGTCTTAAACGTATAATATCACTTTTTCACTTGTTCAAAAATCTTCAAATTCTTTAGGTGCTAAATTTGCAAAAATGGCTACATCCTTTACAATTCATATTACAAAAAAATCATTAATACATATTTCTAAATAATTTAAATAGTTAATATTATCATATTCTATCAATTTTTTTCTTTAGTTAGTTTTTTTATTCTCATAGAAATAATCCATTGGTATATATTTTTATATTTTTCTTTCCTTACACCAAGAGACAATAATTCATTATATAGAATATCAATGTCAAATTCATCACAAACTAAAGCTGGAATAACAATCGTCTTGTCATTATGATTATTTATATAATCATAAATACTAATATAATCACTTGAAATCATTTCATTTACTTGCATTGCAATAATTTTTTTAAAACTCAAACCCATATCCTTTATATTAAGTTTTTGCGGTGAAAACAAATAAAAAAATCACTATTCATAAATACACCTATGTCCATTCATCTATCTTTTTAGTAGTTGGCTCCCAATTAAGTGAATAATCTTTTATATCCGGATTGCAATATCTACAAAATGGAACTGGATGGGCAAGAAAATCAAAAATTTCTTCTTTATTTTTTGCTTTATATATATCAATTGAATCATCATCACAAACTTCTAAGTTTTTATTAAAATATTTGTTAAAATGTTCTATATTTGGAATTAAAGTACAAGTATACAATCTACCATTTTTCAACATAATACAATCGTTTGCTACAAAACATTTATAAAAACTCTTTTTAGCATTTCTTTTACCATCTTCTTGAAGTTTTATATTATACCAAATTTGTTGTTGATCAGTATTGTCATAAAATTCGAAATTCACATTATAATTATTAGCTTTTTTTCATGCATTAAATCATAATCTAATTTTTAATGGATATTTGGTTACAGAAAGTATAACTTCGTTTTTCGTGTAATGTTTTCCCAAAAAAATCTTCTGGCATTTTATTAACTAAAATACCATTTGATATTACTCTAATTTCAGTTAGTTTTTTATCTGGGAAGCACTTTCTTGTTTCTATAATAAATTTATTAATTTCAGGATTTAATAATGGTTCTCCCCCTAAAATATGAATAGACTTTGCCTTTTTTTCAAATAATTCAGACATTCTATTTATATCTTTTTTTAAACTGTGTAAATTCAGTTAATTTAGTCTCTGCTATAGGTGAAAAATGATCACATCCTTTACAATTCAAATTACAATGATCAGCCAAATGATATTCAAATGAGATAAAAGGCCCTCTCATTTTATTCATTGTCAAAGTTGCAATATCTTCTACTTCTTTTAGACCAATATTGACATTCTTCCTTCAATTTATCTATTTCTTTTTTGCATTTCAGTTAAACGCTTTTTCAAAAATTTTTTTCATTATTTTTTTCATTGTTCCACTCCTTACCAAATATTTTTTTATACAATTCTATATTTTCATCAAATTTTTAAAGATAAAAATAAATTCTTCAAAAGATTTAATGTCGCATTTCTCTTTACATGTTGTTTTTTTAAAATTTCATTTAAATATATACAACTATATTGAAGATGTTCAATTAATAAATCTCTATCTTTTTACAGAAATTTTATTTTCTAATAAACTCTTAAATTTTTTTGCATGCAATATAATTGTCCATTAAAATTAGACTCATCATTAATATGTGTTAAAGTTTTTTGTGTTTCATTTTCATGTCTCATCCAATTATATATATTATCTGATATAACATTAATTTTAGGATTATGCAAATATAATTCTGCTAAAAAAACAATCTATCCTCCCTTGAAATATTGATTCAAATTTTTATTTTTATATTTATTTAAAAAAATTCTTTTTCTATATAAACGATTCCAAACCGTGACTGACTCAAAAAAACTATTAAATTTAGAGTCAGTTGGTGTTTTAAATAATTCAATATCACCATTATCATATATGATGTTATAGTTGCCAATCACTATATCATATTTTTTAATATTATTCTTTAAGATTTTTTTAGAGTATTAGGATTTATAGTATCATCACTGTCAAGAAAAAATATAAAATCCCCACTCGCGTTTTCTATTCCAACATTTCTTGCACTTCCAGGTCCTGCATGGTTAGAATATAATAATTTAATATTCGTGTATTTTTTTACTATTTTAATTGAATCATCTGTACTCCCATCATCTACCACTATAATTTCGAAATTTTTATATAAATTATTTAAAATGCTTTCTATACATTTTTCAATATATTTTTCAGAGTTATACATTGGTATTATTATACTAATCATTTCTATCCTCAATATTATTTAACAATGTATTGAAGTCAACAATATTAGCTTTTCCCTCAATAAAGTTTAAAAAACGTTCTAGGAATTGATATGCAATTTTTCCCATTCTTTCATGGTGCAACAATATACCAATGTTAATATAATCATCATTGCAACTTGATATTTCTTTAATTA
The DNA here is from genome assembly GCA_022009835.1 of Bacilli bacterium. GTDB lineage: Bacteria > Bacillota_I > Bacilli_A > RF39 > UBA660 > CAG-302. The sequence continues at coordinate 1,154,642 of CP091726.1, forward strand.
GTTGATTTAATACAAAAATCTTCTCCGCCAAAAAGTCCATGCGTTTTTCCCAATTTATCAAATCAACTTGACAATTAATTTCATTCATACCAAACTTATTTTTTTATTATTACTCCAATAATTGGATAAAGCAAGGTATTTTTAATTCTTTTTATAGTTTTTGTGAGTATTATCATCTATTTCAAACCATGGTGGAATAAATACTTTAATATACTTTTTCTCCAAATAATTTTTTTCTAATATTTTTATTACCTAATTCAATTTCATTTTTTTACAATTAATGTATCCCTATCAATTGTAAATTCTGCTGATTCAACATCAGAATAATCTTTATGACTATATCCATGTTGCCCAATAAGATAATTATTGAATTTGGATAATGTTTCTTTCGTAAAAACATCTACTTTACTAGGAATAGCAGCAAGTAATAAATTTATGCTTTTTTTATTAAAGAAACATAGCATTTCTTTTAATTCCTCATTTGCAAATCCTACATCATCATCTCTAAACCAAAAAGTTTACTCTTTTTTTAGTTTTTAAAATATTATTTAATTCATCCCATTTATCAGACTTTAAATAATATGGTTCAATATTTATTAATAAATCATTTTTCATTTATTTTTTTATGTCTAACTTTTTTTAATATTCTTGTTTTTTTAACTTGAGAAATATAATTTTCTTCTAATTCCTTTATATCGTGAAAAAGATAATTTTTGAAATATCGTAAGAGTTAATTCTATTCATAATTTACACCACCTAAGTTAATTTAGTTATTTCAGGTCTATAGTATCCAAATTTATAATTATTACTTTTTTCTTGAACCATCTCTTCAATTTTCTTTGTAAAAGGATCAATATTAATATTGTATTTTTTTAAAATATACATTATATTATCAATGCTACTATAAAAATCAACTTTATTTATTTCTTTAAAAGTAATTATTATATTGTTAGAAAATTTTTGAGTATTATTTAATATACAAATTAATTCTTTTTTTCAAATTTTTTTGATTGTAGTAAATATTATTTCATTATATTCTACTAATAAAGCACCAGAATAACTAATTTTTATATCTTGAATCATAGAAACTTAATCTATTTAAACTAATATTAGAATCATTATTTATAATAAATATATCAGAGTTTTGTATATTTTTTTCGGAGAATATTCGCTCATATTAAGAACTAAAGCACAATTAAGAAAAAAACTGTATTATTTATTTTTTAAAATATCAATTTCCTTATTAACCTTTTTTTAAATCTATTTCGTAATCATTAGCTAAATTATTAATAGCCAAGTGAATATGATTACCATCTGGCAATTCTTTTGTTGTTTTCAATATTTCATATGAAACGTTACAAGTATTATTAATAGGCTTTTTTTGATAATCTTATATTTTTTTAGAATCAATTTTTTTCTATTTTTTTCTTGAAGTTTTTTTCCAAATTATTTACATTTAAAAAAATCAATACCATATTCCAATTTTTAATTCTTTACACCAAACATCTTGATCTTCCATATAGGAAATTCCTGGCAATAGTAAGATATTTTTCATTTCCAGAAAAGAGCTTCCATTGTTGAATTATATCCAGGTCTTAATATACATAAATCAGCTTCATTAAACAAAGCATCAAGATTTGTTTCAAAATCAACAATTTTAATATTACTACTTATTATATTTTTAAATTTTTCTCGTAAATAATCACTATATGGGCCTAACACCAAAATTGTTTGTACGTTTACATTCTTTTCAACTAAATTATTGGTAATTTTTATAACTTCTTCAAAAAAATGCTTTCACACACATTAGAACCAATATGCCATCCACCGGCGCCGCAATTTACAACAATATTTTTCAAAAATTATTTAAATTATATTTTTTTCTCTTACACTTTGCTTTATACTTTTTTTGTTGGTTCATTATAAACTCCGCTTAAATATATCATCCTAGTTGAGTTTTTCAGAAAAAAATTTTTCACCTCTTTGGAAGTAATTTCATTAATAAAACATTCTTTATCTTTTTAATACAATGATTTTTCTTATATTGATTTAAAATTCCATTAAAATAGTAATTTTTCAAACTCTGAGTTATTCAATCTATTTAATAATAAGATCTTAGAAACATTCATTAATGATGGCAGATTTAGATACAAATCTTCAGGATATGTATCTTCTATTACTAAATCCGGTCGTATTTCGTTTCTAAGATCATCTAAAAATATTATTAATTATTAGAATTTCATTGTTTGATTTTTAATGTATATAACATTGGAAAAATTATATACTTTATAATCATAATCATCAAATATTCTAGTTGATTTTTGCCTGTGTTATAAAGGATATTTCACATTCTTCTTTTTAAGTATTTTTGAAATATTTAAAGCTAATTTAAAATGACCAAAACCTATTCCATTTTGTAACATAAATACTATTTTTTTCTTCATATATCCTCCATTAACTTTTAAATGCAATATCAACTATTCTATCAATATTAACTTCTTTATTTGTACAGTTCTTATTACTTAGTTGTACTAAATATTCTATATTACCATCTCCACCCTTTATAGGTGAAAAAAAGTAAAATTTTTTTAACATAAAAAAATTCAAAAGAATTAAAATAATAAAAACAAATCTTTTTATCAATTGTTTATGAATACTTTTTATTCAAAAATTATTCCTTTATATTTATCTGCTAGTTCTTTACCACATTCAAATTGGGGCTTTATCAAGCAAATAAGATCCACTCTTATATTTTCGTTATATATTTTTTTAATTATTTGCTTTAACGATATAAATGATACATCACAAGTTATTACATCTATATCAACAAAATAATTATGTGGTAAGTTTTTAAAATTTGTTTTTTCATGCAATTCAATTTTAGGATTATTTCTTAACATTTCATGCATTAAATTTGTTCCAACATCTACTGCAATAATTTTTTGCACCATTTTGTAAAGCGCAATCACAAAAAAACCGCCAGTACTTGAACCGATATCCATAATAATCTTATTTTTTTCAAATTTATATCAAACTCATTAATAGCTTTCTCTAATTTTTAATCCACCTCTTGATACATATTTCAATTTATCATTTTTTTATAATTTCTAATTTATCACTTTCACTTACTAAATAATTACATTTATATATTATCTTATCATTACATTTAACATATCCAGACTCAATTAATTCTTGTGCTCTTGTTCTTGAAGTAATTAATTGTCTTTCGACTAATTCTTTATCAATTCTATTTTTTTCATATCTAAAAAAAGTCTTTGAAACACTTTCTATTGTTTCATTCAATTCCTTTTTTTAATTCAAAAATTTTTTTGTCCAGATTTGTATAACAACATCAGTACCTTTTTCTATTTAATTCTCTCGAAAAAAATCAAATTACTATTAAGATCTCTAGAAAAGCAATCACTAATTTCTTTGCTTTTGATTTTTTTCCCACACATTAATACAATTATTCCTTTGTCAGTAAGATTATTATATAAATTAGTAAATGAATTTATTACTTGCTCTGTTGCATTATCACTAAATGGAACTTCTGTGACTATAGCATCGTATTTTTCACTTAAATGAACATTTGCTGAACTACCAACAATATGTTTCGAACCATAAAATTCTAATCCTGGTTTTAATGTTTCATCAATATCTATACTTGTAATATCAATATCTGGATTTATATATTTATACATATATACAATCCCGCCTCCACCAGCAAAGGGTTCAATAATTTTTTTTTCATTATGTGGCATTGACAAATTAACTAAACATCTAGCATCTTCAACTGGTAAAGCTCTACGCCCAAACTCAGTTCCATTTCCACGATATCCTGTTAATTGTTTTTCAACGCCATCAAATGAAACAATTTTGAATTCTCTATTATGTGGTGATTGTGTATCATATATTTTTTTCATCTTGTATATATAATTTTTTTAGTGAATATTTTTTTCCTTTCCAAATCAAAGGGTTAATCGTTTCTATTTTTTTGTGTCATTTGATTGTTCAATAGAATCAAAATCTAAAAAATAAAATTCATTAAAATAACCAATATTTTTTAATCTATTTTGTACTTCTTCCCAATTCTCTTTTTTGACGAAAAATGAAACAATCCCCTTAACATCACTAAGTGGTCCATTTTTTATAAAAATTATATCTAAATCATAATTAGATAAAAGCATTTCCATAATACCTAATTGCTTTGATTTGATTCTTGAATTTCTTAATTTACAAGTTATAACATTATACTTACTTAAAAATCCATCTATGTTTGTTCCATCAACTAAAACAGCTCTATTCATATCTTACCTCCTAAAACTTTAAAACTTTACCTACAGTAAACATATCTCCTACATCTTCTTCTAAAGATTGCTTCAAAAATTCTTTATCTAACATTTCTTCAATGTTTTTTTCAGCTTCTTTTTTATATTTTTCTTTAGAAACTTGCATAATCTTAAATTTCTTACCAACTGTCCCCAAGCAATAATCACAAGCTTGGAGGGGAGATATTGAATTAATGTATTTTTCTAATTCTTCCTCTAGGTTTTGATTACCTAAAATTTTAATACCATTTTTATCAAAACTACAATTTTCTATATTTTTACAAATTGCTAATGATTGAGGGCATTTATAAAAATATTCACCATAAACATTAAAGCATTGCCATTTTTGGGATATAATACATGTTTTTATATATATCATCAACCAATTGTTTATTAGCATTTTTTTATGATATGAAAATGGTTCTCTAAAAATAATCATATAAATATATGTATGTAGTGACTTTATCTTTATTTTTTTCTTTTGCCCATTCAATTAAATTTTTTTGAAATTTTTTTCATTGTAATTATAATTAGATATTTCTACGATATCAATATTATTTAAAAATATTTTTCAGATAATTTCGATATTAAAATGCCATTAGTTGGAATAGATATTTCATCAGATATACCTATTTCTTTTTAATTTTACTTACAATATTTTTCTAAATTACTATTTAAGGTTGGCTCCCCTCCAAGCAATCTAATAACCTTACAATGTAAAAACAGAACTTAATTTTTTTAAAACCAAATACATATTTTTCTTCATTTAAAAAAATTCTTTTTTTCTCTAATGGTGAAATATGTGAACATCCACGGCAAGATAGATTGCAATGATTAGAAACATGAATTTCTAAACTTTCAACAGTTATCATACTTATTTCCTACCTGCAAAATATTTTATAGTTTTTTCTAATCCAACATTAAAATCTATTTTCGGTTCCCAATTTAAAATTTCTTTTGCCTTATTGATATTTGGTTTTTCCTTTTTTGAGGGTCATCTTTCATTGCATCCATAAAAAAACAATTGATGATTTTGTATTTACTGTCTTTTTTATTATATTTGCTACATCTAAAACAGAAATCTCCACAGGATTACCTACATTAATTGGAAATGGTATTTTTTTATCAAATGACATTAGTTTTAAAATAAAATCTAATGTATCGTCGATATAGCAAAAACTTCTTGTTTGTTTTCCTTCGCCATAAATTGTAATATTTTCATTAAATAATGCTTGATTGACAAAATTAGATATAATTCTCCCATCTTCTTTTCTCATTTTAGGTCCGTATGTGTTAAATATTCTTGCCACTCTTACATCTACATCATATTTTCTAATATAGTCATAAATTAAAGCTTCAGCAGCTCTTTTTCCTTCATCATAACATGCTCGTACACCAATTGAATTAACATTTCCCCAATAATCTTCTGTTTGTGGATTTTCAAGCGCATCACCATAATCTTCAGAAGTAGAAGAATGAAATAATTTTACTTTTGTTCCTTCTATTGCTTTTAATAAATTTCTAACACCCAAAACACTCGATTCCCATGTTTCAATTGGAAATCCTAAATAATATTGTGGACTTGCAGGACATGCAAAATTATAAATTATATCAAATGAGTTTTTCTTTTTATAAAACTAATAATTTTTATTATTGGTAATATCCATATTATAAAATTTAAAATTTTCATTATTTTTCAAACTCTTTTTAAATTTTTTCATAAGTTCCAGTAGATAAATTATCAACAACATAAATTTGATTATCAGCTAAAAAGTTTCTCAACTAAATTACTTCCAATAAATCCTGCTCCACCTGTAATCAAAATTTTTCATATCATATATCAATCCTTTCCTCCAAGCTTGAAGTTTAACATACAATAAAAAATAATTGGCATCACAAACTACAACACAACGTTTTATAAGATACCAATTATTGAGATTAATTTTTAAATAGAAAATATATATTGCCTAATTAGCCATTCATCAGTAGCAGCCATCTTTATAAAAACAACTAACATTTTTTTACAATATGTTTCCCCAAGTCATTCATTTAATATTTTTACCATTATTTTTACATTATAGTCAATGATTTTGTCTTTAAAAATGTGGAGTATTTGGAATTTTTTTATATTAAATTATATGATTAAACATTTAAAGTTTTATTTTTTTAGATTATATAAACACTTCTGTTTCGGATTCAAAGTAAAATTTATAATAATATATTTAAAATCAATCACAATTTCAACTTTATTTTTTAAATTTTTTTATCTATGCTTTTTTTATAATAATTAACTATTACTTTTTTCTCCGTTTGGATAATATTCATAATCAGTTTTTAATATAACTTTTTAAATCCCCATTTGAAATATATTTGCATATTTCTTATTTCATTAGGTTCTACTCCTAAAGTTAATGTTTTTATATCCTTTTTTTCTTTTTAGATCTTTTTTTCCATAAATTTATATAGTTTTTGAAAAAAATATCCCTTATTTTTGATATTCTTTATTTGTTCTAAAAAGCTGATAAATAAACTTTACCACTTCCTACTAAATCTTCTTTGTTTTGCATATCTAAATCTTTTTCAGATATAATTGCAGTTGCCTCAGCAATTATTTTATCATTAAGAAGACCCATATAAACAATTCTATTATCAACATTACGTAATGATTCTTTTTTTAAATTCTTTCCACACATCAGAATGATTGTGATTTTTTATCTCTTCATTCCATTTTTTTGAATTATCAAATCTTTTGTGGCAATAACACATTTAAAATTATTATCATTATTTAATTTTTTTATATCAATTAATCCTCTTGTATGAAACCCAAGTTTTTCATAAAATTTTATAGCTTTTTCGTTATAAGCAAAAACATCAATAAATATATATTCACAACCTATGCTTTTTTTAAATATTCTTCCATTTTTTGCATAAGACATTTACCTATGCCTTTACTTCTAGTATTTTTAGATACTATTAATTCTGATATTTCACCACTTCTAGGACACTTATAATCTAAATAGTCATATTCATCATAATTTCTAATATAACCCATTATTAAGCCAATTACTTTATTATTTTTCAAGTGCTAAATAACATTTACCTTCATTAACGCTAATTTCTTTTTAAATCTAAAATAGCCATTTTATCTCTATATTCTGGATGTAATTGATCTAAATTATCTTTATCAATAGTTAATATATATTCTTCTAATTCTACAAGTAAGTCTTTTACATCTTCTAAATACTTTTCATCATATTCTATTATTTGCATAGTATCTCCTCTATTGGTTATTAAAAAAATAAATATTTCTTCTGTTTCATTATTTTTTTATATTATAATTACCATTTGTATATTCTTCTATTGTTTTCTCCCAAAATGAATATGCTTCATTACTATTTTTTATAGGTTCAATTTCCCAATATCCTTTATACTTTTCAAAGATTTCTATTGCAACTTTTTTTCCTATATGTTTTCTCCTATACTGTGGTATTATTAAAAACTCTGCAATTGATTTTCCAGTATTATTAAATTTCAAATTTTCATTTATCATAACAAATCCTAAATATGTTTTATCATTTTTTATAAAATATGCTTCTCTATCATTATCAGTAAAATAATTGTCAAACCATTTATACTCAAAATTAGCATGTTCAGTTAATTCGTTTTTGATATATTTACTACCATCATATAAAGCAAATTGTAATAAGTTATGCAATACTTCCTTTTTTTATCTAATGTTACTTTTTTTCTAATATATAATTCATTAAACTCACCTATTTTTTTAATTCATCTAATCTTGTGTAGTCATCTTTTGTTATTTCATAACAATAACACTCAGTTTCTTTTAGTCTGAATGGTATATTTAACCATCTTTGTTTTATTTAACTTGCAAAAACCAAATTTTTCCATAATCTTCCATGAAGCAGAATTTTCTATTGCAGCACACGTTTCTATTTTATTAATTCCAACTTCATAGAACATATAATCAAGCACTAATTTAGCTGCTTCTGTTCCAAGGCCCATTCCATGATAACGTGAATCTAAAAACCAACCAACATCTCTTATAGTATCGTCATTTTTATTACCGTTTTCATCATAAGAATTTTGACAACTCACTTGACCAATACATTCATTCTTTGTTTTTAAAATTATTGACCACTGAAATACATCTTTATTTAATGATCTTTCTAATTTCTTATATTGCCATTTTTTTCTCAAGTTCCCAATCATAATTAAATTTTTCCAACAAGATAATATTTAGCGACATCAATATCACATAGAATATTCCAAATAACTTTTTAAATCTTCTTCTTTAGTAGGCCTTAAAATTAAGTTTTCAGATTCTAATACTTTTGATCCAATATATTTCATAAGCAAAGTACCCTCTTTCTATACAATATTATAACATGGATTTTTAGCAAACTAACTTAAATTACTAGAATTTTTAAAGAAAAAAATAATTTTTATAAATTAAAAAAAGAGCACTAGTAAAGATTCAATTTCCCTACTAGTGCCTTATTTATGCAAATATGGATTTTTAATACATTATATATAACATCAACTACTATCGAATTACCAGCTTGATGATATAAATATGTTTCGGCACATACTTTATATGCTTTTTTTCATAATCTTCATCACTAAATCCCATTAGTCTCCAAGCTTCTTTTTGATGTTAACTTTCTTATTCTCATTTTAATCCCCCTCTACTACAATTTTACAATTATCAGCAGTATTATTAGCAGTTAACGTTGGTGCATAACCATTTTTGAGAAAAAAATTCTTGATGCTTGAGCAAACTTACATTCTTTATCAATTCCACAAACACCACCATTTTTTTATATTTATTTATATTTATATCGTATGTTCTATTTAAGTTATTTTTTTGTTATGAAATAAAATATTATTTTTTTATCAATAATTTCGTAATTATTATCTGTTAAATAATACTTTTTCATTAACATTCTTTTTCCAAATAGTCTAATAATGTTTTATTGCATCCTTTGCCATCAATAAATTTAAAGTCTATGTCATTATCTAAGATAGCAATTAAAAAATATCTTCTTCTAGTTTGCGGTACATCATAATCAACAGCATTTAAAACTTTATCATGCAATGAATATCCTAATTCAATTAAATCCTGTTTAAACAATTTCAATGTTTCACTAAATGCTTTACTAGTTATATTAGCAACATTTTTCAAAGATAACATACTTAGGTTTTTACCTTTACCTCTCTTAACAGTCTTATCATTTCCCATCCTAAACTTGATCTGGTTGAACTTTTAAAGTCAAAACCTCTCATTCTACCAGCACAGCAAATATCTTGGCAAGGAAAACCACCTATCCATATATCACAATATGGTAAATCGGTTCCTTTAATATCTGTAATACTTTCCTAAATTTAATGTTTCATCAACATTATGAATAGCACAAAAAGATTTTATTGCATTTTTATCTATTTCAGAAAAAAATTCTAATTTATAATCTTTAATAACTCCTTCTTCTTTTAATCTTTGAAACGCTTTTTCTGGTGCTCCAATACCACTAAAAAAAGTACCAACTTTTATGGTACTTTCACAATATTTATTATTTGGCATAATATCAACCCCCTTCATTGTTACAAAAACCAAATCATCTTCCCACAATTCTTCTGAATTTATGTTTAATTTATTAATATTGTTATAAATCGCATTTTTTTCATATATCCATATTTGTTTTCTATTTTATATCCTTCTTCATCATAAAATTTGTTTTTTACAACTCTTGGTACTATATAATGAATAATTTTTTTATTAAATCAACGAAATCATTTTTCTTCTAATAGTTCTTCAAATAAATCATTATAATAAAAAAATCTGTGAATCATTCTCATCTATATATCCTTTTTTTATTAACTCTAATGTTAAATAATTTATATTTTTTTATCAAAATTGGTTTTTATCGTCTTTATCAATTTGTATATTAGTACTTTTTTTGTGTAATATTTTTCCATATCTAGTTCATCCATATACCGATTTTCTATATCTGGAATCAAGTCTATTTGTTTAGGCACTTCATATATTAAGTATTCATATTCAAAATAGCCTTTTTTCCCTCTTATTTTATTTATTGACAAATATCCATACAATTGTAATTCTTTTAAAGTAGATCTAATAGCTGTTTTATTTTCTTTACATATAGAACACAACCCTGTTAGTGAGTAATCCCAATCTTCTGGTAATGATAACATATAAGATAATAATCCTTTTGCCTTTAAACTCAAACTTTTATCTTGTAAATGATGATTACTCATAATTGTAAAATTTTTATTTTTTTCTATTTTAAATACAGCCATAATTATTCCCCCTTTACTGCAACAAAAAAAGATATAGTTTCCTATACCTTTATAGTTATATTAAAATGTTCTTTTTTATAGTTCTTTTCTTTTCGTACTATTATCATACCCACTCTATGCTTATGAAAAGTTGGATTACCAATATGTGGATCCTCAACAATACAATTACGATCTTCAACTAATGATAAAATCTCCCATCCTTCTCTAAAATAAGTCTCCATTTCACATTGCTTTTAAATATTGATTAGGATTAAGGTTATCTGTATTTTTTTATCATCTAACCACATCAAATATTCTAAATACATAATTCCATCATCTTTTACCAAGCTTTTTAATTTTTCTATTTTTCTTTTCATAGGTATATGAGAATACTCTTTTCTACTTAATCCTCTTTTAGAATAGACAACATCATATTGTCTATTACAGCATTCAAATATACTTTTATTATATAATCTAACTCCATCATGTAATCCCTCTATATTAATTCTATCTTCTGCACCATACATTGTTCTTCTTTGCAATACACCTTGTCCATCTTCATAAATTATTGGCATTTGAATATGTCCACCATATATATATATTTCATTCATTTCAAAAAGCATCTACTAGATATCCTTTTTTTAAGAAACGGAATAGTATGTAATCCATCTAAACAACCAAAATCGCATACTTCTAAATTTTTCTCCATCTTTTTTTCATTTAAAAAAATTTTTAATAATGAGTAAAATGTCGTATTTACCCTTCCAAACGAACTAACTCTTGTTGTTACTGTTCCCATTAAAGTTACCTCCATTTTCTTATATTGAGCACGGTAATTTTATAAAAAATATCAATAGAAACCTCGGTATTAGTATATTTTACAATGGTTATCACCAACAACCAAGAGATGATTAATCACCCAACAACCAAGTACAGTATCAACTATAGCATCAGTATTTACCTTATAAGTATTTTTATAATACTTCTTGCCTTTTCCTACTACTGCCTTGGTTACAATTTCCTTATATGCTGACAAAAGATATCACCCCTCACCATAATTTATGTTATAGATAAGAAAAAAAGTACCATTTTTTTGATACTTTACTATTTTTAATAAATCATCATTTCTAATAATAAAGATATTCTTATCTTTGTAGAAGGCAAAGAAAAACATCTTCTAATACAATATTCTTTTTTTATCTAAAAAAATTATATACCCATTTCTTATCTTTTTTTCAAATGTTTCAAAAGTATCTTCTTGAATATCACCATCTAATATAATTGGTAATGGTAATGGTGAAATCTCTTTCTTATAAGGAAACACCGATAAAGTACCACTACTTTCTAACACAGCATATTCTACTTCCTCAATACTACGATATCCCTTATCCCTAAGTTGTACTAATAAATCATCTAAATTATATCTTTGTTTTTAGCATCTCATTATAATTAATTTTTCCATTCTTAATAATTAAAGAAGGATTACCCTCTAGAAAAAAAGCCTAAATTTTTGGGTTTTTTCAAACTAAAAGTAAGACAAAAATACATTGTAGTAATACCAATATCACTATTGGAATTAAAGAATATAAAATACTATTCTTATAATTTTTCAATACTAATAACCGTAAGTTCTGCTATTAACAAAGATACAATTAAATCAGTTATACTAAGCTGACCAACTTCTCTCTTTCCCATTATTCTATATATTAAAAAAATATAAATAAATAAAAAGAATACTGTTCTAACTACTACTATTGTCATAATTATCACCATTAACATTATGTCCTAATGTATATTTTTTTATTCAATAACATAATATTTATTGGTGATATTTATGATGATAAATTATTTAAAAAAAGTTCTATCTGGACAATTAGTATCTTACTTATATCTTCTATTATTGTTACTATCTTTAATTATTTCAATAGAATAAGTGGTATACCCCTAAAAAAATACTCTTTCTCTTAATACCATTAATAAGTATATTTATTGGTAGTTATAAGTTAGGAAAACTATCAAATCAAAAAGGTTATATAGAAGGTATAAAAATATGGTAGTATATATCTTATTATCTTTCTAATTATAAGTATTATAACTAAATCATTTACTTACCTATCAATAATATATTATATAGTACTAATGATAATATCCATATTAGGTAGTATTCTTGGTATTAATAAAAAGAGAATCCTAAAAAGTATAAGGGTTACGATATATATTACTAACAATAATATCAATAATAAAGATAAACATTACTATATAAGTATAATTATAATATTTCTTATTAAAATATTTATCAATTACTGGTAATAATAAATAATTAAGAATAAGAGAACCTATAGCAAAAGAAAAAACACTTCTAAAACAAACAATACCATCTATGTTCAAAAATAAACCACTATAATCCCATAACCTTTGATCAAAAAAATTAATACTAATATACCCAACAACATATTCTAATAAACCAGTTATCAATATACTAAAAAAATAAATAATAATATTGGTCTCTTTTTTTAAATCCCTTTAATAAACTTAACAAAACAGCTCCTACACCATATATTGGAAGCCAAGGGCCATATAAAACACCCCAATTATTAAATATACCAAGTGTCATATAATAAAAAAACAACTTCATATATATATCCAGTAAAAGCTCCTAATAAAAAAATAACAAAATAATATAATAACTTATCTACAACACCCTTTTTTTCTTCTTACTCATAATAATACCTTACCTACCATAAAAAGTATAACATATTATAATTATTTATACAATAGAAAACAAAGACTATTTAACCAAAGTCTTTGTTTTTATTATTATAAAAAAATATATCTTATCTAACATATCAGGGTAATCAGATAATTCGCTTTCTAATTCTTTAAATTCTTCTTCACTTAAATCATATAAAAGGTACTATAAATAAATTATCATTAGATATCTTACCCTTAATACCAAGATAACTTCTATAAAGAAGAAGAGAATAATAACCATCACCATTATAAGTCATAACAACATTAGTAGTATTAAAAGAATTACCTGAAGTAACATCATTAAACTCATACTGAATAGTATTACTATATTCTGGTATTACAGCCTCACTTTGTGTACCTTTTAATAAAATATATTTAGGAAGTTTATTCCTATATTCTAAATGATCTCTTTTACTTTTTTTATTATCATAACTATCTTTAATCTTCAATACAAAATACTCATCATTAATATATTCTTTCTTACCAGTATTTAAAATATTATAAACATCGTTCTCTTTATAATCTTTCTTCTTAATATTCTTAATACCAAGAATCTCTCTTCTATAACCACTACCAGGATTAATAACCCAAGAATTATTACCACTAATAACATAACCATCTGGAGTTTTAACTTCGGTTAAAATATATATCTTATCTTCTAAACCAATTAATCTATGAGCCTTCTTATCACTAACCCAACTATCGATTAAATTATTATACTCATCCTTAAGAATAAATTCTGCTCCCTCAAGTATATTATCATTATAGTCCTCAACAAAAATATCACAAAACCATTCATCAGGACCATTCTTAATTTCTTCATAAATAGAGGCTTTTTCACTAGTAGCATACTGTCCCCTTTTCTTACCACAACTAGTTAAACCAAATGAAGTAATTATTATACTAGTAGCCAAAAGTAACGACACTATTCTTCTTTTACCATTATCATTCATTACAATACAATTCTCCTTTGACCACTATTATATCAATAATTAAAAATAAAGTCAACTATTCAGTAAGTAATTTAGATAAAGAAACAATATTATAACCTCTACTAGTAATATATCTAATAATAATATCAATATTATCTATATCATTAAGTAATATAATACTACCATTACTAAGCTTATTCTTAATATCACTATAATTACCTATTATTGTAGGAATAACTGCCATCATATTATTACTATTACATATATTTAAATAAACACTATTCTTTTCTTTAAATAAACAATATTTAGAACTATTATTACTTATCCTATTAATTAAGGCATTATCATTTTCTAATATACTATCACTATATATTCCATTATTACCATAAGTATATAATTCATTATTCTTTAGTTTTTTTAATATTATTAATATTAATATCATTATGATTTAAATATAACGATAAATTATTAATACCCTTAATCTTATCATAATCCCTATCATTATATATAATAACTAAGGCAACATTCTTCTTATTACTTCCTCTAATAATATACTTATCCATATTATTAACTAAACTATTACTAGGCATAATATTTCTATATACCAAAGCTTCTTCCCTAAAAATACCCCCTAATTTCATTTCTTCATAACTCTTATCAACATCAACTTCTATTCCTTTAATACCTGGTATAATAGTATCATTATTAATAATAGCATTAACAGGTAACACTTCATAACTATCCTTAATATCATTTAATTTAATCATTAAAGGATCTCTATTATTAAGTATATTCATTACTTTATCAGTATAATAAAAAAACTAAAAACATACTAATCCAATTATTAAAAAAATATTCTAATTATATTTTTTTCAAGATAACCACCTAATTAAATATATGTATATATATTAAAAAGTATACAATAAAGACCTAATAGAAAGAATATATAAATAATATTAAATCCCAAATTCCTATCATACAAAAGATACAAAAAGTATCCTTTTTCTATATATCATATTTAAAACAAACAATTAAAATTATTTTTTAGCTTGTTTTAAAGCTTTTTCTAAAGCAGCATATAAAGCATCAATTTTAATAGTACAACCACTTACAGTATCAGTATAACCATCATCATTTAAAGTAATTTTATCTAAACCTTGGTTGTCAACAACATTTTTTTCTAATGCTTCTACTTGAGTATACCATTCACCTATTTTAGAACCATAAGGATGATTATACATACCATAAGCATCTCCTAATGTTTTTTTAGTAGTTTCTACTCCATCTTTAGTATAAGTAGTATCTAAATTAACATCAGTAATCTTACCATTTTTATCTACTGTTACAATAGCAGTAGCAGTATTATTCTGACCACCATAACTATCAGTAGCGGTTCCTGTATATACTCCTTCTTTATATCCTTTAGAACAGCCAGTTAAAACTAATAATCCTATTACCCCCAATGCAAATAGTTTCTTTTTCATAACTTCCTCCTACTTAAATATTATAAAATATTTTTTTTAATTTTACTAGTCCTAAATTACTACTTTATTTGCATTTTACAATATTATCTAACTTTTTCTATTATATTTTAAATCCATGGCATAGTCTCTTAATTTTTTTAAAGTATCTAAAGTAGGTTTTTGTATATTCCTCTAAAGTCATACCATATCCTTCTAATTCTTCATAACTAGGATGGTTTAATTTACTCATAAAGATAAAAAATGCTCTATCTATTTCTTTATTTGTCATATCCATACCATCACCTCCCTTCTAATAACATAATAATATCTTATGAAAACAAAATAATAATATTACTACTTATTATCAATTAATCTCTTAATAGCCCTATTAACGATAATTTTACCATATTTATAACTAATAGAACCTTGTTGATAGGCAATATAAGGACTTCTTAATGGTCCATCACAAGATAGTTCAATAGAACTACCTTCAGTAAAACTACCTGATGCCATAATAATTTTATCATCATAACCAGGCATCTCTGAAGGCATAATTGTAGCTCCACTATCAACTTTAGAATTATACTGAATACCTCTTACATATTCAATTAAATCATTTTCATTATTAAAAATAATATTTTGAACAATATCAGCTCTATCATCATTGTATTTAGGACTAACATTATAACCTAGTTTTTCAAATAAATAAGCCGTATAAACCGCTGTTTTAAGTGCATTAGCAACCACCATCGGAGCAAAATATAATCCCTCTAAAATATATCTATTTTGATTTAAAGAAGGACCAACTTCCCTGCCTTGCCCAGGAACATTAAGTCTATCAGCACATAATTCTACTAACTCTTTTTTACCAACAATATAACCACCATTTGAAGTAATAGCTCCACCTAGATTTTTAATAAGTGAACCAACACAAATATCTGCTCCTACTTCAGTAGGTTCTTTAGTACTAACAAGTTCACAGTAGCAGTTATCAATCATAACAATAATATTTTTATCAATACTTTTAATTAATTTAATTACTTTCTCTATCTTATCAATACCAATACTCTCTCTTGTACTATAACCTTTACTTCTTTGTATCTCAATTACTTTTTACTTTATTATTACTTAAATAATCCCTAATACTATTATAATTAAAATCATTATCTACTAAATCAATTTGACTATAATTAATATTATAAGCCTTTTAAAGAAGAAGGATTATCATTAAAGCCAATAACACTATCTAATGTATCATAAGGTTTTCCACTAATAGACAAAAGAGTATCTCCTGGTCTTAATAATCCAAAAAAACAAGTAGTAAGAGCATGAGTACCAGATATAAATTGACATCTAACTAAAGCAGCTTCAGCCTTAAAAACATTAGCATACACATCCTCTATCTTATCTCTACCAATATCATTATAACCATAACCAGTAGTACTATTAAAATGAACCTCACTAATACCATTATCTATAAAAGCATTAAGAACCTTCTCACTATTATATTCCTCAATAAAAATCTATTTTTATCATTAATCTCTTTTTAAATCAATATTACTACTTTTTAATAAAATCATCTAACATTTCTTACCTCCATCTATTCTAATAATACTATTATTAATATATTTAGCTTCATCACTAATTAAAAAAATAAACAAGATTAGCTACCTCATAAGCTTCACCAAATCTTCCCAATAATATCTTATTTTTTTCTCACTAGTAATAAAATCATCATCTAAATTATTATTCATATTAGTATTAATCCATCCAGGACATATTGTATTAACTCTAACATATGGTGCCAAATAATTAGCAATATTATTAGACAAAGAAATAAGTCCTGCTTTAGAGGCATCATAATCCAAACTCTCTACATAAGGAGTATCAATTCCATTAGTAGAACTAATATTAATAATTACTCCATCCTTATTTTTCTTTCATCTTTAAACCAATCTTTTTTTACATAAAAGAAATGGAGCAATAAGATTAACTCCTAATATCTTCATAAAATTATCCTTATTCTTATCCTCAAACATTGTATCAATGGCAATACCAGCATTATTAACAAGAACATCTATCTTATCATACCTATCATAAATAACATTAATTATATTATTAATATCTTCTTCATTAGATAAATCACCTTTAACTAAAAAGAGTTTCCCTATTATACTTATTATCAATATCATTTTTTTAATTTAAGAGCCTCATTATAATTACTATTATAATGTAATATAACTTCATAATCACTAGCCAATTTACTAGCAATTTCTTTTCCAATACCACTAGAACTACCAGTTATCAATGCAACCTTCATAATACACTTCTTCCTTTCATCTATGGTATTATATCATATTTTAAATATTTTTTAAAGAAAATACTTGTCAAAAAAAACAAAAATATATGATATTATTGATATTGTCTTATGGCGGAATTGGTGAAGTGGTTAACACGGTGGATTGTGGTTCCATTATACGTGGGTTCGATTCCCACATTCCGTCCCAGATAGTAATTTAACTAACTTATTCATTTAAGTTAGTTTTTTTATTTTTTACTACCATTTGGATAAATTTTCTATTTCCAAATACTATCCAAATTATATCATAAATATTATTTTATTCTCTACCCTACTTGTAAAAGCATTAACTGCTACATTAAAGTCAGTTTCTCCATAACCGTGAACCTCCATATCTTCTATATTCTTCTCAGTTCTAATATCATGAAAGTCATAAAAATATCATAATTAAAACTAAGTAAATACTTACTTAGTTCTAATTTGTTTTTATTTCATTATATTTATTACTAACATTTTTTTCTGACTAATACTTTAGGATTTTTTTAAAAACTTAATGTTTCACTCTCAATTCCTGCTGCTGCATTTATAATTCTTACTTTTTTTGTTCTAATTCAAAAATCATAATATGAATATGTTGAATACTCATTTCCTAAGTAGTCTTTTCTATTAATAAATGCTTTAATATGCTCAGGATTACTTTTTTTAATAAAGTATCTAATTCTTCATATATCTTTTGATAAAAAAAGTAGAATAAATAACTTCGCCTTCTTTTAATATAGATACCCTAAAATCAAGTGTAGGAATATCCATCAAATAATCAAGTTGATTTCTAAAAGTACCTCTTCTTGTACTTATAGATAAAGATAAGTCTTTATCTATAGCAATATTATTATTCTTATTAAGTAAATATTCAGTTAAAAGCAATATAATATAATTTTTTTCTAAATGTCATATTTATTTCCCCCTCACAAACAAGTAAATTATAACACATTAACTATTAAAAAGTCAAATTTTTGTCCATACCCATTTTTTAAATATTACATCCATTATAAATAAAAAAATATAAATAAAATAACATAAAAAGCACCATAATAATAAAGAGGTGTATATATAAATGAATAATAAAATAATAAATAAACTAAAAAGAAGAAACTAATAATAGTAGTTATATAATTTATAGAGAAAAATATATAAAAAAAATAAAGATAGATATAATATATAACGAAGCATTAACAGATCAAGATAAAATGTCTAATTATATATATAGAAGTTTAGACTATATAGATAGCATATATAAAGGAAAAAGATTCATTATATGATGTCATAAAAAAATAACATAAGTAATATCAAATTACAAATATAAAGTAGTATATTCTACAAAAATCAAAAAAATCAATAATTTAAACTATTGATTTTTTCTTGATTTTAATTTTACAATTATATACCCTTTCAAATTGCTTTTCATCTATATAAATAACCTTGCCACCATTTGGATAAATTTTTCTATTTCCAAATACTATCCATATTGCATTGAGTGGCATACTTGGCATTTCAGCGTATCCATCAGTAAATATTATTTTATTTTCTACTCTCTTTGTAAAAGCATTAACAGCTACGTTAAAGTCTGTTCCTCCATAACCTTCAAACTTCATCTCTTCTATATCCTTCTCAGTTCTAATATCATGAAAGCCATAAAATTCATCATCAAAACATCCTACTTTTACTCTTGAGTGTTTTAATATATTTTTACATTCTCTTAAAAAGTTCTTTAACAATACTTCATTTATAGAGCCACTTGTATCAAGTACAATTTCAGTTTCAGGCATTGGCTGTTCCTCTAAATTAGCAACTACAACACCATCTTCTAATGTAGCATTTTTATAAGACCAATCAACATCATACTTAATTGCCTCTCTTAAAACATAACGCCAATCAATTAATGGTTTAGCAGTACCTATATCATTAACTGTTCTAATATCTCTATTCGTTGATGTACCTGCTTGTGATGCTTGTTTTGAAATTGCCTCTTTTAATTCTTCTAGCTGTTTTTTCTTATCTTCAAGGTTCTTTTTAAAAGCATCTTTTTCTCCCATACTTTCAAGTTCTCCCTGTTTCTTTTCAAGTTCAGTTTTCTCTTTATCTTTTTTATCAGTTTTTTCTTGTTGTTCTTTATGTTTTTTTACTGCTTGTTCCCACATACTGTGAGTATCATGCCCAACATCTTGTTTTGATTTATCTTCTTTTTGTGAATCTTCACCAGATTCACCACCACTCTGTTCTTGTGATTGTTTTTTTTGTTCTTGTGAACTTCCACTACCTGAATTACCTTGCTGTGGTGATTGAGATTGTTGTTGATTATCACCACTTTGTCCTCCATCACTACTTTGCTGTTTACTTTCTTGATTTTGTGTTTCTCCATTATCTTGTTGTGATTGAGGTTGTTGTTGATTATTTCCACCTTGACTACCACCACTACTTTGTTGCTGATTACCTTGTTGATTTTGTTGACTATTACCTTGTCCACTTTGTTGTTTTTTTCTTGTAATAATTTTTCATATAATTGTTCAGCATCATAATTAATAGCTTCTGCCATATCAACAACACCTGGTGCCATTTTTAAACCATCTCGTTTTAAAAATTGATTAATAACACCATCAGTAGCAATATTCCATAATTCAGGATTCTTACCTTCACTTCTTAATATATGATTGAATGCAATATGACATACTTCATGGGCAAATATAAAGGTTTGTTCCTCAACACTCAATCCCTCTAAATATTCCGGATTATAATATATTGTTTCTCCATCTGTACCTGCCGTTGGTATATCTTTATTTTCTTTATAACCTACACTTGCTACTACACTCCCAAAAAAAAGGGATATTTAACAAGCATTTTTCTTTTTAATGCCGCAATATCATATTTCATAATTTACACCTCAAATTCGTGCAACTAATGAGAATACTTCTTCGCTTATCTTATCTTTATTTATTTCATTTGCAGTAACAAGTATTACACAATTTTTTTTAGGTAATTCAAATGTAGATATTTTTCCTATGTTCTAATAATTCGCAAAAACTTTAATTGCTCCTCTTTAGAAATCGAATCAATTTTATCAATTACTAATATTCTACTGGCGTTTGTACTTAATATTTCATTAAGCCATTTAGGAGGCATAAAATCTGTCCCATCATAATGACCATTTAATTCCTTAACATCAATGTTAGCAGGTAATACAACTGCTCCATTTAAGTCTTTACCAGATATAAAATCAACTAATACAGGTGCAACATTTGCTTTAATATATGATAATAATATTTCTTTCTTGTTTTTCCATTATCTTCTTATACCTCCTCCAGGCATTTCAGCAAGTTTTGCTTCTGCAAGTCTTTCTAACTTACTTTCATCGCCATGTGTCCATAAAGCATCAAAAATTGCTCCAAACTCTGCTCCTAAACCTGCAACAAAGCCTCTTACTTTTTCTAGGTTAGTGTCATCTACTTGTGATAATCCAATAGTTGTTGCATATCTTTCAGCAGTATTTAATGCCTGTATATCTCTATCGGTATAATTCCCATTTATTACATCATCTAATGTTATAACTTGTTGATTACAGAACTCAACAAATTCTCTTGTTATATCTTCACCTACTAATGCCCTTAACATTTCTGGACTTCCTGTTGCATAAAGCATTTTAGAAGCCATTTCCCACTTTCTAGGATCAGCATTAGGTTTCTCACCATCATACTTACTACGGAGTGTTTCACCCTTCTTATAAGCAATATAAGAATAAATTGCTGGATGTATATTATGTTCACTTGCCCACTTTAACCAACTTTCAGTAGTTGTTTTAATATAAACATGAGCAAATCTATTAAATAATGGTTCTGCCAATTGATTTGCAGCTAGACTATCTTTCATATCATTTCCTGCTGCTACAATTCTAGCATTTTCTGGTAATTTCCAAATACCATTTACTTCTCTATCTAAAACTATATTAAACGCTATACCTTGAATACTTGGTAGTGCATTTGTTATTTCATCAAAGAATACTACATGAAGTCTATCTGGTTCCTTTTCACATTTTTCTTGTAATTTCTTAAGCCATGTTGGTGGAACATCCATCATTTCTCCTGTTGATCCATTATATACACTTTTACCATTTAAACTTTCTGGTGTCGCATTACGAAGATATATTATTTCGCAAGTAGGATCTATTTGTTTTACTCTTGCAGACTTACCTTCTGATGAAGGTCCATGTAAGAATACTGCAACACCGCTTTCTATTGCTCCTTTAATAATTTCTTCTTCACTAACTTGTCCAAATTTCAAACCATAAGGATTTCTTCTTTTTTCAACTTGTTTTCTTTTTTCTTCAAACCTTTCTTTTTCTTCTGGAGTCATATCTTGAACACGAGTAAATGTTGCTGTCTGAGTTAAATCATGTATCATATATCTATCAAGATATTCCTTCATTTCTGTTCTACTAAAATCACCTTTATAATTAGTTCTTTTATCAAGAAATCTTATTCCAGAAACTAATCCCATTTTTGAAATTAATATTCTTGCTCTATCATCAATTAACCATTTTACTGGTGATACTTCTACCCAAACATAATCACCATTTCTATATTCAACTCCATTTGAAAGTTTAAATTTACCTCCTTCAAAATCAGAGTTTGCTCTTATACGAATATATTTCTTTCCTTGATATTCATATTCTTCATAAGCTACTGGTTTAAACCCAGTATCATAATCATCGTACTTTACTGAATCAAAAGTATAACTTCTTCCTGTTTTATTCATGCCTCTATTATATTCCGATTCTAATATACTTTGCATTCTTGAATCAGCAGCATATTGAGGATATTCTCCATACTCTACTTCTTCTGTTCCATTGTATCCCCTCACTCTGTTCGGGGAGATTTGGAAAAGATTACAGAAGATTGCAAAGCTGGGCGAACAGCACCATTACGTAAATACCTATATCTGAGGAACCTATTACCATTCAAATTGACCCCGCAGACATCATTATCGTCATCATCAGATCTAGTCCAAAACCAACCAGTTCTTCCTTTTAACGAACTATCTTCATCAATATTAAAATCTGTATCTTCGATTAAATAACTACCTGTTAATACGCATAAATCTGTAATTGCAGCTTTTGTTCCATATTTTTTTATTACTTCTAATTGAGGTTCACTACTGTTTCCCCAAATTTGTCCTTCAGAAAGTAATGTTAATTCTACATCTTTATTCATTTTTTCACCTTAACCTTTCCCTTAGTTAATTTTGCCTCAGCAATTAATTCAAGTCTTCTCTCATCACCATGACACCATTGCAAGTCAAATAAAGAGCAATACTCTTCCCCTAATTCAGATAAAATAAAACTTCTTACCTTTACTAAATTATCTTCATCTACTTGTATTAATCCTATAGTTGTTGCATATTTTTCAGCTGTATTTAATGCTTGTATATCAATTTCTGTATAATTATCATCTAAAACATCTTCGAGTGTAATTACTTTTTGATTACAAAATGCTACAAACTCTTTTGTTATATCTTCTCCTACTAGACTTCTAAGCATTTTTGGATTACCTGCCTTATAAAGCATCTTCGAAGCCATTTCCCATTTTCTTGGATCAGCATTTGGTTTTTCTCCATTATATTCACTTCTTAAGGCTTTTTCTCCTTTAAATGCAATGTAAGCATATATTGCTGGATGAATATTATTTTCGCTTGCCCATTTTAGCCAAGACGATGTTGTTGTTTTTATATATACATGAGCAAATCTATTAAATAAAGGCTCTGCTAGTTGATTAGCTGCCAAACTATCTTTCATATCATTACCTGCTGCTACTATTCTAGCATTATCTGGTAATTTCCATATACCATTTACTTCTCTATCTAATACTATATTAAAGGCTATACCCTGAATACTTGGTAGTGCATTTGTTATTTCATCAAAGAATACTACATGAAGTCTATCTGGTTCCTTTTCACATTTTTCTTCTATCTTTTTAAGCCAAGAAGGTTTAATATCTATCATTTTTCCTGTTGATCCATTATATACACTTTTACCATTTAAACTTTCAGGTGTTGCATTTCTTAAATATATTATTTCACAATCGTGGTCTATTTGTTTAACTCTAGCAGATTTACCTTCTGATGAAGGGCCATGCAAGAATACTGCAACACCACTTTCTATTGCTGCCTTAATTATATCTTCCTCACTTACTCGTTCAAACTTCAATTCATAAGGATTTATTTTTTTCTTTACTTGTTTTTGCTCTTCAGTAGTATCTTGTATTTGAGTTAAACTTATATTTTTGAAATAAATCTTTTTACCATATATTTATTTAAAAAAACATATACATCTCTGTTTTATTAAAATTACCTTTATAATTAATTTTTTTCTATCAAGAAATCTTATTCCTGAAACCAATGCTTTTTTTCGAAAATTAATGTTTTTTTGTTTTATCATCAATTAGCCATTTAACTGGTGATACTTCTACCCAAACATAATCATCATCTTTATATCTAACACCATTTGAAAGTTTAAAACTATAACCATTAAAATTAGAGTTAGCTTTTTTGCGAATATATTCCTTTCCTTGATATTCGTATTCTTCATAGGTTACAGGTTTAAATTTTGTATCGTAATCATCACATTTTACAGAATCAAATGTGTAACTTCTTCCTGTCTTATTCATTCCCATATTATATTCTGACTCTAGTATATTTTGCATTCTTAAGTCAACAGCATTTTGAGGATATTCTCCATACTCTACTTCTTCTGCTCCATTAAATTCCCTCATTTTATTCGAAAAGATTTTAGAAAAGATTTCAGAAGATTGCAAAATTGGGCGAGCAGCAAAACAACGTAAATATCTATATTGGTTATCCATATGCCCAGTAACATCAACAAGGTAAGCATCGTTATCGCCATCATCAGTTCTAGTCCAAAAAGAACTAGTTCTACCAGTTAAAGATCTATCTTCTTTTACATTATAATCAATTGTTTCATATACATAACTACCTGTTAAAACACATAAGTCTGTAATTGCCGCTTTTGTTCCATATTTTTTTAGCACTTCTAAAGATTTCTCACCCCAAATGTTTTCTTCAGAAAGTAGTGTTAATTTTACATCATTATTCATTTTATCACCTTAACTTTTCCCCTAGTTAATTTTGCTTCAGCAATTAATTCAAGTCTTCTTTCATCACCATGACACCATTGTAAGTCAAATAAAGTGCAATACTCTTCCCCAAGTACAGACATAATAAAATCTCTTACCTTTATTAAATTATCTTCATCTACTTGTGTTAATCCTATAATTATCGCATATTTTTTTGGCTGTATTTAATGAATGCATATCATCAATCGTATAATTATCATCTAAAACATCTTCGAGTGTAATTACTTTTTGATTACAAAATACTGCAAACTCTTTTGTTATATCTTCTCCTACTAGACTTCTAAGCATTTCTGGATTACCCGCCTTATAAAGCATTTTTGATGCCATTTCCCATTTTCTCGGATCAGCATTTGGTTTTTCTCCATTATATTCACTTCTTAAGGCTTTTTCTCCTTTAAATGCGATGTAAGCATAAATTGCTGGATGAATATTATTTTCGCTTGCCCATTTTAGCCAATTTTCAGTTGTTGTTTTTATGTAGACATGAGCAAATCTATTAAATAAAGGCTCGGCTAGTTGATTTGCAGCTAACGAATCTTTCATATCATTACCTGCTGCTACTATTCTAGCATTATCTGGTAATTTCCATATACCATTTACTTCTCTATCTAATACTATATTAAAGGCTATACCCTGAATACTTGGTAAAGCATTTGTTATCTCATCAAAGAATACTATGTGTAGTTTATCTGGCTCACTTGTACATTTTTCTTCTATCTTTTTAAGCCAAGAAGGTTTAATATCTATCATTTCACCTGTACTTTGATTATAGACACTTTTACCATTTAAACTTTCAGGTGTTGCATTTCTTAAATATATTATTTCACAATTAGGATCTATTTGCTTAACTCTAGCAGATTTACCTTCACTAGATGGTCCATGTAAGAATACAGCAACACCACTTTCTATTGCACCTTTAATAATATCCTCTTCACTTACTTCAGTAAAATCTAAATTATAAGGATTTTTCTTCAAAGTAGGTCGCTTAACTCTTGTTTCTTTAACTTCTTCTTTTACTTCTTCCACTTTAATAGTTAAAGGTATTTTTAAATCTGAAATAATATCTGGTAAAAAATAGTTCTTCATAAACATCTTAATATCAGTTTCTTCAAAACTTTCAATACTAGTATCATAATGTGCAAATTGTATACCTGAAAATAATATTCTCTCTGAAATAGCAACATCTGCTTTAACATCTACTAACCAAGTTATTGGCTCAACTTTTATCCAGTATCCAGTTTTAGCCAACACTGTAGAAGAATTGGATAATGTACTGCCTACTGTTCCAACATCTCCTACAACTCTAACATATCTATTTCCATTATATTCATATACATAGTGCTCCTTTGCTTTAAAGAAACTATCTTCATCTTCTGTAGAAATAGAATCTGTTGTATATTTACCTACAATTTTTAATTTTCCTTTAGAAAATTCATTTTCTAATATGCTAGATATAACATTAGATGCTGCCATTTGGGGATACATTCCAAAATTAACAGAAATAACTCCATTTTCTAATGAATGATCATTTTCAGTAAATGATTTTATACTTAAATATGGTAAAACTACTCTAGAGCCATAAAATCTAAGCCAAGAGTAATCATCATAAGTCGCATCATAGCCATTTATAATTTTAATACGGTGAGTATTAATTTCTGTAATTGTTTTAGTCCAATAATACCCTTTATTATATGAAAAAGTAGTAGAATCATCAAAAGGAAGTTCTGTAATTCCACCTAATAAAATAGCAAAATCACTTATTTCTGCATGTATATGATCAAATTCAAATATCTTCAATCTATTTTCTCCATATATTTGTTCCTCAGTTAAAAAAGTTATATCATCTTTATTCATACATCTTCCCCCACAAGTATCGACTATTATAGCACAATAGATTTTTTTTTGCAATCAAATTACAAACATATATAAACCATCACTATAAAATAAGTATAAAATATAAATAAAATAACATAAAAGCACCATAATAATAAAGAGGTGTATATATAAATGAATAATAAAATAATAAATAAACTAAAAAGAAGAAACTAATAATAGTAGTTATATAATATATAGAGAAAAATATATATAAAAAAATAAAAGTAGATATAATATATAACGAAGCATTAACAGATCAAGATAAAATGTCTAATTATATATATAGAAGTTTAGACTATATAGATAGCATATATAAAGGAAAAGATTCATTATATGATATCATAAAAAATAACATAAGTAATATCAAAAATTAAAAGAAATAAAAAAACTATGAAGATATCTGTAAATATCTAAATAATGGATTTGTAATACTTCTAATTGAAGATGATTATTCACTAGCCCTAGAAGTAAAAAAGAATCTAACAAGAAGTATTGAAAAACCAATGACCGAAACAACCATCAGAGGAGCTATGGATTCTTTTACTGAGAATATTGAAACCAATATAGGATTAATAAAAAGAAGATTAAAAAAACTAATAAATTATGGAATAAAGATATCGAATTAGGTAGATATACCAAAAAAATTAAAATAAGTATACTAACTATTGATGGCATAACAAATAATGATATTAAAAGATAATATTATAAACAAATTAAATAATATAGAAATAGATAGTATTACTGATTCCGGTACATTAAAACATCTAATTGAAAAAGAAACAAAAACAATCTTTCCTACTACCATTACTACTGAAAGACCAGATAAAGTAGTATCTGCTCTATTAAATGGTAAAACCGTCATACTAGTAGATAATTGTCCCTTTGTTTTAATCATGCCCGTTGATATAAATGATTTTTTTCTATCCCAAGATGATAAAGATGCCAATTATATCAATAATTCACTAACTAGAGTATTAAGATATTTAGCCTTCTTTATAACCATATTAACTCCTGGTGTCTATATTGCCTTAACAACCTTCAACCAAGAAATGATACCTTTAGAACTCCTTACTAGTTTTGCTTCCCAAAGAAGTACCGTTCCCTTTCCAGCTTTCTTTGAAGCCCTTCTAATGTTTATATCATTTGAAATACTAAGAGAAAGCGATTATCGTATTCCAAATGTTTCTAATTCTGCCCTTTCTATAGTAGGAGCCCTAATATTAGGTGAAGCCGCTGTTAACGCTGGTATTGTCTCACCCATTATGATTATCATAGTAGCCATTACCGCTATTAGTGCTCTAGTAATAGTAGAACCAGAACTAACCGCAGCCATTAAATGGTATCGTATTTTATTTATGCTAGGTGGGACAACTATTGGTATTTTTGGTATCTTTATCATTTTTATATATTTTTTTATTACCAATCTATGTAGTATAAAAATCCTTTAATAAATCATATATGATGCCTTTTACACCAATATCCGAAGAAATAAAAAAATAGTATCATTAAATTCCCATTAACTAAAAAGAAACAAAAAGAAATAAATACCTAACAAACAATATTATAAGGGAGGTAACTAATGAAAAAAATTAAATACCTATTACTATTAATATTACCCATATTAAGTGGCTGCTACAACTATCGAGAATTAAATGAATTAGGTATAACAACCGCTGTTAGTATTGATTATCAAGATGATAACTTCCATGTAATTGCAGAAGTAGTAAATCCAATTAAACAGCAAGATGCCTCAAGTAGTAATAATTCACCATTTGTAAATTATAGTGGTTCAGCATCTACTCTACAAAATGCCTTTCGTAATATAGTTTTAGAATCTCCAAGGCAACTGTATGCTGCCCAATTAGAAATAATTGTCTTAAGTGAAGAAGTAGTAAGTAATCATCTCGAAGAAGTATTAGAATATTTCACGAGAGATCCTGAAACTAGAACAGAAATAAAAATAATTGTTGCTAAAACCGAAGAAAGTACTAAAGGTATAACTTTGCAAACTCTTCTAACAAGTTTTTTTCTTCTTCAAATATTCTAAAATCCCTAGAACTACAAAAATAAAGTTCTAGGTACAACTTATCCTGTAACTTTAAATGAATTATTAAATATGTATATAAACCCCTATGAAGAAGTCATCTTACCATCGATGACTCTCTATGGCAATCCAGAAATAGGTGATGAAAAAGAAAACATAACAACATCAACTCCTAAATCTAGAGTTGAAATAAGCGGTACTACTATTACTAAAGATAACCAAGTACTAGGTTATTTAACTAACGAAGAATCAAAAATATTAAGCATAATCAATAATAAGGTAAGTGAATTTTTTTAATAACTACTAATTATAATAATGGATATATCGTCTTTGAACCAAATAGAATAAAAGTAAAAAGAGAAGTAGATATTAAAAAAACAATATCATTAAAGTTAAAATATCGGGTTATTCTAAAATTAAGGAAGTAGATACATATATTAGCTTAAAAGATCCAAAAGAAATAAAAAAACTAAATAATAACCTAAATAAAGAAATTGAAAATAACATAAAAAAAACATTTAATTATATTAGAGAAGAATATAATACTGACATATTTGGTTTTCAAGAACTATACTATAAAACTGACTATAAATATTTTAAACAACATTGCACCAATTGGTACGAAGAAATATATCCCAAAAATTAAAATTAGAAGTAACATCAACTATAAATTTATATGAAAAAGGGAAACACAATAGGAGGCTTAAAATATGAAAGAGAAAAATAAATAATCTTGAACTATCTAGTACCGTATTTCTCATCTTATTCTCATGTACTATTGGTATAGCTCCTTATACTACTATCAAAATTGCTGGCATAAATGCATATATTGGAGTAATAATTGGGACCATTATTGGACTAGTACCACTTCTAATGTTTATCTATATATCTAATTATGAAATAGATAAACCACTCTACATCAAAACAAAAATAATCTTTGGTAAAGTTCTAGGTACTATTATTAATATTATTCTAATAATACTATATCTTATATTAGCCACTACCATCCTCTTTAACACTAGTAACTTTATCATATCACAATATTTAACAGATACACCTATTATTCTTGTAACTATAATATTTGCTTTAACTGGTTATCATGCCATAAATAAAGGAATTAATACTATTACTAAAACAAGTTTAATATATACCATCATTATCATTATATTATTTATATTAGCCACCATTGGACTAATTCCAGAAATAGAACTAGATAACTTAAAACCTATTTTTAGAATATGGTATCAATAAACCTTTCATAGCGGGTTTAACCTATAGTCTAATCTTAACTATTCCAATAAGTAGTTTAGTAACAATACCTAAAAGCAATATTGATAACTATCAAAAAACCACTAAATATATCATTATAACCTATCTAATTACCACAATTATGGTTTTCTTTATGTCTAGTGTGACAAGTGCCTGTCTTGGCAAATATCTTTTACTACAATATCAATACCCTGTTTATATAACCTTAAAAAGAATATCTATCTTTGGTTTTATTGATCGTATTGAAAATTTTTTATCTATTGAATGGATATTAAGTTCTTTTTATAGCTTATACTATTCCATTATGTTATATCAAAGATACTATAACGAATAAAAAAAATAATAAAATAATAAATCTTATTATTATAATCATAACCATCGTATTATCTATTAATATCTTCAAAAAAATAATACTAGTTTTAACTACTATTTAGATAGTATTTATCCATATATTCTTCTATCTCTTTTAATAGTATTTATCATAATATTCATATTCACATGTATTAAAAAAAGGAAAAAATAGAATATAATAATAATACAGTAAGATAAATTACTGTTTAGATATAGAGATTACTTATGTAGTCTCTTCTTTTATTATATTAGCCCATACACTAATAAACAAACATCATAATATATTAGTGTGGAGTTGATTAATAATGTTAACATTTTTAGAACAACAAAGTCCTATATTACTTGCTTTCTTTGCTACTTTATTTACCTACAGTATAACCATTCTTGGAGCCGCTATTGTATTTTTTTTCAAAAAAGTTAAAAAGAATATCATGGATGCCATGCTTGGAATAGCAGCAGGTATCATGATAGCAGCTTCTTTCTTTTCATTAATTGAACCAGCCCTTAAAATGGCAGAAAGTCTTAAAATGATACCATGGATTATAGTAACGATTGGATTTATATCAGGAGGATTGCTTTTATTTATTGGAGATAAAATATTTACAAAATTAGAAAAGAAAATAGCAAAAAATAAAGATAATAACAAAGAAGGAACAAGTCTAAAAAGATGTATAATGTTAATTCTTTTCTATAACCCTTCATAATATACCAGAAGGCTTAGCTGTTGGAGTTGCTTTTGGTGGTATTGCTTATGGTATTGAAGGAGCAACCTTAAGTTCTGCTATTATGATTGCCCTAGGAATTGGTATTCAAAACTTTCCAGAAGGTACCGCTGTTAGTGTTCCATTAAGACGAGAAGGACTAAGTAGAAAAAAAGCCTTTTTCTTCGGACAACTAAGCGGACTTGTTGAACCAATATCAGGTGTATTAGGAGCCTTACTTGTATTAAAAGTAAGAACTCTCTTACCATTCTTACTTTCTTTTGCCGCAGGTGCTATGATTTATGTAGTAGTAGAAGAATTAATACCAGAATCACAAACAAACAAAAGAAAAGAATTAATGGCATTATTCACTTTAATAGGATTCTCTATTATGATGATATTAGATGTATCTTTAGGTTAAAAAAAACAAGTATTAACTTGTCTTTTTTTATTTATTACAATCACTAGTACAAATATTAGTTTTAGTATCTTCAAACATCTTAGCAAGTTTTTCTTTAAGACCATCTAAGTCTTCATTTTTCCAATATTCTTCTGGAGTCTTATAGCCCTTAGTATCCCAAGCTGTTTCATCATCAAAATCTAATATTTCACCATCTTTTACCGCTATTACAGAAGGAGCATAAATTCTCTTATTTCCCTCTTCATCAAATTTTAAATAATCTTTAAGAATATCTACCATTTTTTTATAATTATCTGTATTATCTTTTCTATCATTTAAAATATTATAATAATAAACTTTATCTACATCATTTGCTTTAGCTACTTCATTTAAATATGGTACATAAGCAGTACACCATGGACACTCTGGAAAACCTAGATATACTACTCCTGTTCCATGTTCTAATATATTAATTATTTCTTCAGCACTTCTATAAACAAAGACATTATCTTTGGTAACACTGGTATACTCTTCAGCAAATTTCTTACCATCAATATTGGTATTTTTTCTTTATTTAAGTAAAGATATCCTAAAAACTCCTAACGCTATAACTAAAACTACTCCTATTATAATTATTATTTTTCTCTTTTTCACTTTCTCACCTCATAATCAGTATAAATTATTTATTATTTTTTTACTATATAACTTAAGTTGAATTAACTAAACTCTAAGTTGAGTTTAATTACAGCTCTTATTCATAGATAATGGAACCTTGTAAATAGTAGTTTTATCTTCTTCATCAGTAGCACTTATTTCTAGTGTTATATTACTACTCTCTATATTCTTGCATTCCTTAGCGAAATTATCTATACTAAAGTTTACATCTTTTAAAAACTCATTTAACTTAATACTACTATCTTTTTCATAAGTATAATTACCTATTTGTTTTTTTAACCATACCATGTTCTTCATATAATATACATTCAATCTTTTTATATAAATTATCATCAGTACCACCACAATAATCTATATTAGATATATATAAATATGATTTATTCTTATTATAAGCTATACTACCTGATATTTCAAAAATTAGAACAATTTGAAGATACTGTTTTTAAAAAGTAAAAAGAATCGTCATGAAACACAATAAATAAAATTATTATTAATATAAGTAATAATACTCCTAATGAAATATATATTATTTTTTTCTTATTTACTTTTTTTACTTTGATTATTCTCACTATTTTTTTACCATCTAATAAATCATTAATATTAATATCATAATCATCACATATTTGTTTAAGTAAAGATATATCAGGAATATTTTTTTACCATTCTCCCATTTACTAACTGCTTGATATGTTACACCATACTTTTCTGCAAACTTTTTCCTGTGTTAAATTATTCTTTTTTTACGAAGTTCTTTTTATTAAATTACCAATTCTTTTCTTGATCCATACTACCACTTCCTATGTATAAAAATATCTACATATATTATTTTTATCATATTTTTTTATTTTTGGCATATATAAAATTTAAAAAAAGCAGTAATTTTTTTATTTACCACTTTCTTATTTTTTTAGAATTAAAGTTTTATTTTTCTTCGGCCACTTCTACATCATTAAATACTTCTTTTTGATTCTTCTAAATATATTTTTTTATCTTCTTCTGGCCAAAAAGTGTATTAATAACAATTTTTTTAGCATTAGAATTATTTGCCAATAACCCAGCATCATAGGCTGTCATATGTGTACTACTATTAGAATTATATCTTCTTAAGAGTGAACTCTCACAAATAATTAAATCTGCATCCTTACAAAAACTTATTAAATCAGTAAGATTAGAAGTACCAATATCAGAAGTATATATAATCTTAAAAATCTTTTATTTTTGTAATTTTTACCATAAATGCTTCTATGGTATGAGATTTATTATCATGAAAAAGTTATTTTTTTAAATCATCTATAAAAAAAATGAATAACTATCAGTTATATCAAAATACTTGGCATAACTCTCTTTACTAGATACTATAGATTTCTTATTGAAGTCATAATCGTTTTTTTGGGTAAAAAAATATATTTATCTTGTTATTAAGTAATCCTAAATTATGATAGACATAAGATGCGTAGCAGATACTTCCGATATCTCCGAAATGATCTCTATGATAATGAGTAATTATCACATTTAAATCTTCTAAAGTATCAGGGAATTTTTAATAGTCTAGTTATTCCACTGCCACAATCTAATAGTATTTTTTTATTATTATAATTTATTAAAACTCCTGGGCAATTCATATTACCTTTTAGTATATGGAGAAATAGTTCCAAGTGGTGTAATTGTTATCTCACTCATTTTTACTATACTCCTCTTTTTTTATTAACATTTTTTTCTTTAATAGTAGGTTCTACATACCTTATAATATCTTTATCAAGATTAAATAGTTCTTTTTACCATACTAGAAGAGACTGATTGATATTTAGTATCTGCAAATAAGCAAATAGTATTTATCATATTATTAGATATTTCTCTATTTATTTCTTGCATAGTAACTTCATAATCATAATCACTTAAACTTCTAAGTCCACGAATGATAGCCTTACATTCATTTTGAATTGCAACATCTACTGTCGCCCCACTACCAGATATAACTTTTATATTACTCATATCTCGATATAAATATTTAATCATTTCTAGTCTTTCTTCTATAGAAAAGAATGAAATCTTTTTTGAATAATTTTGCATAACTGCCACTACGACCTCATCAAATAAATTACTTGCTTGCCATATAATGTCCATATGTCCCTTTGTTATAGGATCAAAGCTTCCCGGATATAAAACTCTTGTCATAATATCTTCACCACCTTATGTAAATTAAACCTTTTTCCTTTCTTTACTTGTATTATAATACTTTTTGTGATATAATCAAAATACATATTTGTTATGTTTATCATAACTGGAGGTTATTATGAATATAAATTTTGAATTATATAGAATATTTTATGTAGTTGCTAATCATAGTAATATTACTAAAGCAAGTGAAGAATTAAATATATCACAGCCTGCTATTAGTAAATCTATTAAGAATCTTGAAGATCAATTAGGAGGAAACCTCTTTATAAGAACTAAAAGAGGGGTTATATTAACAGAAGAAGGAAAAGAATTCTATAACTATATTAAACAAGCTATGGAATATATTAATAATGCTGAAAAGAAGTTTACCAATCTTATTAACTTAGAAACAGGATGTATAAAAATTGGAATTAATACTACTTTAACAAAAAGAATTCTTACTACCCTTTCTAGAAGAATTTCACTCTTTATATCCTAAAATAGATATTCAAATTATAACAGGACTAACTACAGAATTAATATCTAAATTAAAAAAATGGATTAATTGATATAATAATATTAAATATTAACAATAAAGATTACGGTAATGATATTGAAATAATTAAATGCCAGAAGATAAATGATTGTTTTTGTAGTAAATAGTAAATTCAAAGAATTAATTAATAAAGAAATATCACTAAAAAGATATAAACAATTATCCTTTAATATTGCAAAAGAAAGGTTCTAATACTAGGGATTTTTTTAGATAATATTGCTAAGGAAAAACGATGTTATTCTAAAAACCTAATATAGAACTAGCAAGTTATTCTCTAGTTGTAGAATTTTCTAAAATAGGACTAGGTATTGGATATGTAACTAAGAAATATATACAAAAAAAGAATTAAAGAATAAAGAACTATATGAATTAAATATCAAAGAAAAGATTCCTAGTAGATATATAGGTATCGCTCTATCAAAAAAATCACTTACCTAGTTTTTAGTACTAAAAAAAACTTATTGAAATAATAGAAAAAAAGACAAATATAATTTTTAAATAATTTTTATATCTGTCTTTTTTTAGTTTTTATAATATATTCTTAGTACTATAAACTCATAACTGGCAGTTAAGCAAGTTCGAGTAAAATAGTACAAAAAAAGAGCTTGTTTTTGTTTCAAACTCTTTTAAGTACTATTTGGTGCGGGTGAAGGGACTTGAACCCCCACGGATAAACCACTAGATCCTAAGTCTAGCGCGTCTGCCAATTTCGCCACACCCGCACAATTATGGTGGACCCTGCAGGACTCGAACCTGCGACCGCCCGGTTATGAGCCGGATGCTCTAACCAACTGAGCTAAGGGTCCATTACTATATAAATATTAACTTTTCATACAAGATAAATGCTATCTACTATTGTTAGAGCATCCTTCTTGAAGAACAAATTAAGTATACCATTTTTAAGTACTTATGTCAATAAGATAAATAATTATTTTTAACTATTTTTTTACTATTTTTATGCACCTATTGAATAAAATTTACTATGAATAATCAAAATATTGAAGATAAAGCATTGACTACTCTAGCCTTTGTTATAGGGCTTGCTCTTATAGATAATCTATCTAGCACTGAACAAAATGCTGTTGGTAACTGGATAATGTTAATAGCACAAACTCTTTGTACTAATGGTAGTTATACATTTAATAAAGAATGGAAAAAGTCATACAAGTAATGGTAATACTCCTGTTACTAAAGATACCTTAGAAAAAAAGTTAGAGATATTATTAATAATACTATAAGAAAAAAATATGTAAATTATTTTTAATTCATTTAACATTTTTCATTTTTTTAATTTATCTATATCTGTAAAAAAATAAATCAGTCCCCCTTTTCTTTAATCCAATCATATTTTTTTAAATAAACTTTTAATTTCATTTTGTAAATCAGTTGGAACACTTAGTGGGACACCATCAACAGTATGCACATGATCTATATACTTTTCTAATGTAGGAAATGCATTTTGAAGTAATATTGCAGCATCTTTGTCTGCTATTTTCCTAATTATAATTGTATTACAAAAAAACCATAACGTTCTACCTTTTTTTATTAATTATTTTTTTGATATTTATCTACTTTTAGAACTTATTGGTATAAACCATAAGATATCTTTGTCTTTAATAGTAAAATAGGTTGGTCTCTTTTTACCCTTTTCATGATTTTGCATTAAACTATCATCATCTACAACATCAAAATATTCATCTTTAATATGATATAAATAACCTGTCTTAATTTCCATGGGCATCATCTCCATATATAATATATCACAAAATAAAAAGAAAACTCCATCATTTGATGAAGTTATTCTACATTTTCAACCAGGATCATTTATTAGTCGCACCACCTGGAAGCGAAAAAAACATTGTCGCCTGGAATCATTTATTATTCGCACCATCCAGAAGCGAAAAACATTTTCACACTAATAAGTGCAATATAAATATACTACATTTTTTTATGAAAATGTCAATTAGTATACAATATTATTATATTTATTTATAAATAATTTATGTACTATAACTATTATTTTTTTAATACTACTTATACCATTCACCCCAAATATAATAAGTATGGTTGATACTTATTTGGAGATCAACGGCTCCAAATAACACTGATAAGACTTACATAGTAAGACTTATAGTGCATATAAAAAAAGAACCTAGATAAATAACTTATTTAGGTTCTATAATAATTACATAGTCTCTTTTAATTTAGCTTGAGCAGCAGCTAATCTAGCAATAGGAACTCTATATGGTGAACAAGATACATAGTTTAGTCCTATATTATGACAGAACTCAACGGATGTTGGTTCTCCACCATGTTCTCCACATATACCTAATTTAATATCAGGTCTAGTACTTCTGCCCTTTTCTGCGGCCATCTTAACAAGCTGTCCTACACCTACTTGGTCTAATTTAGCAAATGGATCAATTTCATATATCTTATTTTGATAATAAGCATCTAAGAATTTACCAGCATCATCTCTAGAGAAGCCAAATGTCATTTGAGTTAAATCATTAGTACCAAATGAGAAGAACTCTGCTTCTTTAGCGATAGCATCTGCGGTTAAGGCTGCTCTTGGTATTTCTATCATAGTACCAATATGATATTTCATATCAGAATTATATTCTCTCTTAACTTCTTCAGCTACTTCTACAACGATATCTTTGACAAACTTAAGTTCTTTTTCTTCTCCTACTAAAGGTATCATAATTTCAGGTGTAATATCATAACCATCTTCTTCTTTAACCTCAATAGCGGCTTCCATTAAAGCCCTAGTTTGCATTCTAGCAATCTCTGGATAAGTAACAGCAAGTCTACATCCTCTATGACCCATCATTGGATTAAATTCATGTAATTCTGCTATCTTATTCTTTAAATGTTCTACAGTAACATTCATATCTTTTGCTAAAGCAATTATATCTTCTTCTAAAGTAGGTAAAAATTCATGTAGTGGTGGATCTAAGTATCTAACAGTCATTGGAAGATTCTTTAACTCTTTATACATAGCTTTAAAATCACCTTTTTGGAATGGGATTAATTCATCTAAAGCTTTTGTTCTATCTTCTACTGTCTCTGATAGAATCATCTTTCTAATCTTAGGTATTCTATCTTCTTCAAAGAACATATGCTCAGTTCTACATAGTCCTATACCTTCTGCTCCTAGTTCAATAGCTTTAGCAGTATCTCTAGGATTATCAGCATTAGTTCTAACACCTAGTGTTCTATATTCATCAGCCCACTTCATTATTCTACCAAAATCACCACTAACAGTAGCCTCTTTAGTAGGAATATCTCCTGCATATATTTTACCAGTGTTACCATCAAGTGAAATATAATCCCCCTTATGGAATGTCTTACCTCCTAAAGTAAATTCTTCCTTTTCTTCATTAATATTAATAGCACCACAACCTGCTACACAGCATGTACCCATACCTCTAGCAACAACGGCAGCATGAGAAGTTCTTCCACCTCTTACAGTTAAAATACCTTGAGAGGCAACCATACCTTCAATATCTTCAGGGGTAGTCTCTAGTCTTACAAGTACTACTCTCTTTCCTTTACCACCTTTACCTAATGCTTTTGCTTCTTCAGCAGTAAATACTACCATGCCAGCAGCGGCACCAGGACTAGCAGGTAATCCTTCACCAATAGAAGTACTCTTCTTTAATTCTTCAGCATCAAATGTAGGATGAAGTAATTGATCTAGACTCTTAGCATCAATTCTAAGTACTGCCTCCTCTGGAGTAATCATACCTTCATCTACTAGATCACAAGCAATCTTAATTGCAGCTTGTGCAGTTCTCTTACCATTTCTAGTTTGTAAGAAATATAACTTACCTTCTTCAATAGTAAACTCCATATCTTGCATATCTCTATAATGATTTTCTAGTTTTTGAGCAAGTTCCATAAACTCTTTATAACATTCTGGTAAATCTTCTTCTAGTTTAGTAATAGGTTCAGGAGTTCTAACACCTGCGACTACATCTTCTCCTTGAGCATTAATTAAGTATTCTCCATAAATACCTTTTTTACCAGTTGCAGGATCTCTAGTAAAGGCAACACCAGTACCTGAAGTATTACCCATATTACCAAATACCATTGATTGTACATTAACTGCTGTTCCCCAATCTCCTGGTATATCATTCATTCTTCTATAAACAATAGCTCTAGGATTATCCCAAGAACGGAATACTGCTTTAACTGCTCCCATTAATTGTTCTTTAGGATCTTGAGGGAACTCTTCACCATTCATGTGATCACTATATACTTTTTTAAATCTATTTACTAATTCTTTTAAATCTTCTACTGTAAGTTCAGTATCATAATGAACACCTTTCTCTTCTTTTAATTCATCTATTATTTTTTCAAAGAAAGATTTATTTACTTCCATTACTACATCTGAATACATTTGAATAAATCTTCTATAAGAATCATAAGCAAATCTAGGATTACCAGTCTTTTTAGCAAATCCTTCTACTGCTACATCATTTAATCCTAGATTAAGTATTGTATCCATCATACCTGGCATACTTGCTCTAGCACCACTTCTTACTGATACAAGTAATGGATTATTTATATCACCAAACTTCTTTCCTTGTAATTTTTTTCTAAATCTTCTAGTGCTTTTAAAGATTTGAGATTCTATCTCTTCAGATATTTCTTTACCATTATCATAATAATTAGTACAAGCCTCTGTTGAAATAGTAAATCCTTGCGGTATAGGTAATCCTAAATTAGTCATTTCAGCTAAATTAGCCCCTTTACCACCAAGTAAATTTCTCATATCCTTGTTACCTTCTTTAAAGGCATAAACATATTTTGTCATCATATCATCTCCTCACTCTAATATAATAACAAAATCAAATAAAAAAAGTTCAATAATAATATAAAATTTTTTTACTATTTCTTTACATTTTTTATCACTTTCAGCCTATAGTCTTCCAGTGTCATTTATAGTCTATAGTCTATAAATGATATATCAACCATATCTATCATATATAAGCCATTACTACATACAAAAAGAAGTTACAATTAATGTAACCTCTTTTAAATTATCTCTTACTAAATTGTGGAGCTCTTCTTGCACCTTTAAGACCATATTTCTTTCTTTCTTTAACTCTTGGATCTCTAGTTATAAATCCATTAGCTTTAAGAATCTTTCTATATGAATCTTCGCTTCCTTCATTATCTTCATCATAAACTAGTAATGCTCTTGTAATACCAAGTCTGATAGCACCTGTTTGACCAGAAAATCCACCACCAATAACATCAGCATTAACATCAAATGTATTCTCGTTATTAGTAACTACTAATGGTTGTTTTAAATCCATTACTAATACCTCATAAGGCATATATTCATGAACATCTCTACCATTAACAGTTATTTTACCAGTACCTGGAGTTAATGTAACTTTAGCTACTGAACCTTTTCTTCTACCAGTTCCATAAAAACTTCTTTTTTCTTTAGCCATTATTTGTTACCTCCCATTTCTAATACTTTTGGCATTTGAGCAGCATGTTTGTGGTCTTCACCAGCATATACAAATAATTTTTTGTACATTTGTCTTCCTAATCTATTATGAGGAAGCATTCCTTTTACAGCTCTTTCTACCATTTCTACTGGATAATTTTGTCTCATTTCTTTAGCAGTTCTTTCTCTTAAACCACCTACATATCTAGAGTGATCATAATAAATTTTTCCCTCTAGTTTGTTACCAGTTAATGCTACTTTATCAG
The DNA here is from genome assembly GCA_022009835.1 of Bacilli bacterium. GTDB lineage: Bacteria > Bacillota_I > Bacilli_A > RF39 > UBA660 > CAG-302. The sequence goes on from CP091726.1 coordinate 1,195,690, forward strand.
CATTTACAATGATAACATAGTCTCCACAGTCAACATGTGGTGTATATGTTACTTTATGTTTTCCTCTTAATATAGTAGCGGCTTTACTAGCAACTCTTCCTAGAGGAATATCTTTAGCATCAATAACATACCAAGTTCTATTAACTGTTTCTTTTGATTGCATAAATGTTGTTTTCATTCTTTTTTTCTTCTCCTTTTTTTATATTTATAAGTTTGTTTTCAAATATCAGATGGTCCCAATATCTAATATCCTCCAACCAAATGTACCGATTATGATTTTACTATTATTTTATGATTTTGTCAACAATTTAGAGCTTTTTTCTTTATTTTTCTCCATATTTTACTACTTTTTAACCTTTTTAACTACAAAATTAACTATTCTTTTTCTATAACTTATATACCAAATAACAATTGACACCAAATAAAATTAATAGTATAATACATATCAGTTCTGAAAAGGGGGCATAATAAAATGAAATTAATTCACAATGACGAAAAATATATTGTAATCCATGGAACATTAGAAGAATTAGAAAATGGATTAAAAAAACTATAGAAATAGAAAAAAAGGAATAATAAAAACTAAATCTAAAATTAGTAAACACTATTGCATCTGCTAATGCAATAATAGGAATATTAAACACTATCATATATCTAAATACCAATAATGAAATAAATGGAATTGTCTCTCTTTTTATTGCATTAATGATGTCTATACAAATTAAAAAAATCTAAAAAAATTAGATAATGAACTAGATGATTTAGAACAAATAAAAAGAAGCCATTATCGATTACCAAGAAAAAAATAAGATAACTAAAACCAAATAGTTATCTTATTTTTTTATACCCCAGTATCCCCTCTTAACCATTTTAAAAATATTTTCCTAATAATATCACAAGGTATTATTGTAAGAGATATCATAAAAAAATAACAAATATTTCTTTCATATTTATCTTAGTAGTACCAAATATTGTAATACCAGAATAAACGATAAATAATTGAGCAAATATTATAAATATAACAATTAAAAATAAAAGGAATCTTCTTGTTAATATGACTAAATATATTAATTCTATGTGTTCTAACAGTAAAAAAAGATTATTAACTGTCATTAAAATAAATAAAGTAAAGAAAGCTGTCATATAATGACTATTATCTGTAAACCTGTCTCTTATTATTGGAAGTTTTTAAAAACAATAAACAAACAATAAGTAAATATACTCCTGATAAAATAATCTCATTAAACATATATCTATTAATTATTGATTCATCTTTCTTTTTAGGAGCCTCTTTCATATATTCAATTCTTGGAACTTCATAAGAAAATGCAAGTCCTGCTAAAGTATCCATAACCATATTAATCCATAACATCTGAATAACAGTAATAGGACTAGGTACCCCAATAAAAGGACCAATAAGAGCCAAACTAGTAGCGGCTAAATTAATAGTAAGCTGAAAAATAATAAATTTTCTTATATTCTTAAAAGTAGTTCTACCATATAATATAGCCTTAGATATTGAAAGAATATTATCATCTAATATTACAATATCTGAAGCCTCTTTAGCTACCTCAGTACCACTTCCCATAGCAAAGGACACATCAGCCTTTTTTAATGCAATCGAATCATTAACTCCATCTCCTGTCATACCAGTAACTAAATTAATTTCTTTAGCAAGTTCCACTAACCTTTTTTTATCTTCAGGAAGAGCTCTTGCTACTACTTTTAATTTTGGAATAATCTTCTTAACCTCTTCATCACTTAATTTACTAAGTTCACTAGAAGTAAGCATAATATCATCACTTTTACTAACTATCTTAACTTCTTTTGCAATACTGGAAGCCGTTCCTAAAGAATCACCTGTTACCATTACAATATCAATACCAGCACTTTTAATTAACTCTACTGCATCAACTGCCTCTTTTCTTATTTCATCTTTAATAAAAACTACTCCTACTAAAGTATTCTTCCTAATGCTAGTAATATCATAAGTACTATCTGATATTGCTACCGCTACTGCCCTAAGACCCTTACTAGTTTCTTTATTTATATAATTAATAAGTCTTTCCCTATCAAGTACTTTAGCCTTACCATTAATATCAATATATAAATTAGAAGCCTTAATAATCTTATCCGGAGCCCCTTTTTATTAATTTAATCTTCTTATTATTCTTTTTTTAATAATACTTACTGAATACTTATTCTTACTATTAAAAAAAGAAGTTTATCTACAATTTCTATATTATCATCCTTATACTTACCAGTATAAGATAAAAGAGCCTTATCAGTAATATTACCCCCTATTATATTATATGTTGTCTTATCATATTCACTTTCATTATTATAAATAATAGCCTCTTCTAAAATAGTTTGATAAATATCACTAAACTCTATCTTAGAATAACATTCATTTAATTCACCAAGAGTTGTCTTAACTACTTCCATTTTACCTTTAGTTAAAGTACCAGTCTTATCAGTAAATAAAATATTAAGAGAACCTGCTGTTTCAATACCAACCATCTTTCTTACTAAAACATTATTAAGAAGCATCTTCTTACTATTCGTAGATAAAACCAAAGTAATCATCATTGGTAATCCCTCCGGTACTGCCATTACTAGTACTGATACAGCAAGAGTCATAGCCTCTAATAAATAACCAATAAAAAGTATTAAAAGATATCTGACTTATAATACTAAAATTAAAATTATTTAAAATAAATATCTTAGAAAACAAGTAAGATACCGCTATTAAAAAAAGCCGCAATATATCCTATTCTACTAATAATCTTTGCCAAATTAGTAAGTCTAATCTTAAGAGGAGAATCCTCTTCTTTTTCAATAAGAGATATAGCCATCTTACCATATAAAGTATCCATCCCAACTTTAGTAACAATACCAATAGCATACCCATCATAAATAGTAGTTCCCCTATATACCTTATTATTATCGAGAGGATTATTAATATCTCTTACCTCTTCCTTATAAGATTCTTTAGCTTCACCATTCAAAGAAGACTCATCTACAGATAACTTTCCTTCTATCAAAGTAATATCTGCTGGTACCTTATCACCACTTGCTAATATTACTATATCACCTACTACCAAATCATCAATAAACACCTCTTTAATACTTCCACTTCTTCTTACCTTAACACTTATCTTACTAGATTCTTCTTGCATTCTCTGAAAAGCCTTATTTGACCCATATTCGCTAATTGCTGATATAGTAGCGGCTACCAATATAGCCATAACTATTCCTATCGTTTCAAAATAATCAAAATCTTTAAACAAGAAAATTGTCTTAATTGCTAATGCTATCAATAATATCTTAATTATAGGGTCTCCTAATGTCTCAATAAATAAACTAAAAAAAGTACTCTTATTTTTTTCCTAATATCCCATTACTACCATATTTCTTTCTTGCTTCTATTACCTCTTTATTAGATAGTCCATTACTATTTATCATAAGTATCCTCCCTATGTTAAATAGTACTAACCATTCTCTATAATTAGAATAAATATAAATAGACAAAAAAGGACAACAATGTTATCCTATACAAATAATAAAATTAAATATTATACTAAATAATATACCAAATAATACCCCTATTAAACATTCAATAGGTTTATGACCAAGCATTTCTTTTAAATTAGTATTAGATAACTTATTAAGTACCTTAGCCTGCTCTCCACTCTCATATCTTATTCCCATTGAATCATATATAACAATTAAAGAAAAGAATAAAGAAATAGCAAACAATATAGAATTATTACCATAAGTAATATATACTATAGTAGTTATACTACTAACAAGAGCACTATGAGTACTAGGCATACCACCCATACCATCAAAGAATCTATTAATATTAAACCTCTTTGTTCTAATATATTCCAAAAGAACCTTAATAACTTGACATGTAACAGCAGTCATAAAAGGAATAATTAAGTATTTATATGCTAACATATTATCACCTAATATATTCTATTTAACACTATCTAATAATATTTTTACTTTTTTTAAATATATTCCCGAATATCTATCATAATAATCTTCCGTAAATTCCTCTAACTCCCTTATAACATTATCAGATATATCTAACTTACTAATCTTTGCAATATCAACCAAATAAAACATTCTAATTAACTTAACAGTCTTCGTAAGAACAATCTTTTCATTTCTTAAATTACCTAAACAATTTTTACAAACATAACCACCTAAATAACTAGATATCGTTACAATATCATTCTTTGAAGAACAACTAACACACCTATCAATTATCGGTCTAATACCTAAATAATCAAGTAATTGTAATTTCAATATAATTGTAATAATTTTTTTGGATTAAACCCCTCATCAATCTTATCCATTGAACTCTTATACAAATCATATATTCTATTATTACTATCATGCTTATATACCTTTGAAGATAGCTCAGTAATATAGGTAACATACCCTATCTTAACAATATCTTTCTTTATTTTACTATAATTATTAATAATACTAGCATCCTTCAAAATAGACAAACCATTATCCTTATAATTAATATCAAATTCCCCATAACTAAATCTCGTAGTTGAGCCAAAGAAAGGGCTCTTAATCCTCTTTGCCCCTTTAGCTAGTACTCCTACTATTCCATCACTAGTAAAAAAATATTAATTATCTTACTAGTATCCTCAAAAGGATATTCATTAATAATTATACCTTTTATTTTCTTATCCATAACACCACCATCTCTTATTACCATAAAAACTAGTCATAAAGACTAGTTCTTTTTTCATAAGACTTTTTATATTTCAAATAATATTCTATCTTTTCCTGTTTTTCATAAATAATAACCAAAGATCTTCCTTATTCATCATTATCACCCTAGTTATATAATGTCCTCTTTTAATATTATTTATTCAAAAAAATCTTTATAACCTATCATATTTAAAAAAACCTTTTCTTTATCTCTCCATTTAGGAACAACCTTAACAAATAACTCAAGATAAACTCTCTTATTAAAATAAGACTCAATTTCTTTTTCTAGATCTTATTCCAATTTCCTTAATCATATTACCATTCTTACCAATAATAATCTTCTTTAAATTTTCTCTATCCACTATCACAGTAGCGGCTATACTCATCGTTCTTTCATCTTCTTCAAGAGAATCCACTACTACTGTAACAGCATAAGGAACTTCTTCACTAGTCAAATCTAGAACTTTCTCTCTTACAAACTCTGATATAATAAAAGAAGGTGAACTACTAGTAATCGTTGTATCATCAAAATATTTAATATTATCAGGTAAATAATTCTTAATAACTTCAAGTAACCTATCTGTATTATCTTTCTTTCTTGCAGATACAGGAATTATCTCTGCAAAATCATATAATTTTTTTGATACTCATCAATCTTTTTTAAGTATCTCTTCTTTTTGGTAACTTATCAATCTTATTAATAACTAAAAAAATACTGGCTTATCCTTAATATTCTTTAATATATCAATAACAAACTTATCACCTGTACCAATCTTCTCTGCTATATCAACAACCATAATAACAATATCAACATCATTAATAGTAAAATAAGCCTGTTTATTAAGTACTCTTCCTAACTTACTTTTAGGTTTATGAATACCTGGTGTATCTACAAATACTATTTGTGTTTCCTTATCATTATAAATACCCTGTATCATATTTCTTGTTGTCTGTGGTTTATCTGAAGTAATAGCCACTCTCTTTCCTAATATACTATTAAGTAGTGTACTCTTACCAACATTAGGTCTTCCAACAAAACTAACAAATCCACTTCTCATAAAAGTTCCCTCCTTTAACACAAATTAATTTTTATCATAAATAACCAAAATTAACAAGTACTTATCACCTATACATATCTACCCGCTGTATCAATCATCTTTTTAGATATAATACCAATAACAATACCAGTAGGAATAGAGAATAACAATAAATAAGGTAAATAATAAATAACATTATAATTATCTAACAATAACATACCTACTAATACCTGTCCAATACTATGAAAAACACTACCTATTATAGATACCCCAATAATAGATAACCTTGTCTTCTTAAAAAAATATACATAAAAAAATAATACTAAAAAAATAGCCCCTGATAAAGAAAAAGGAAAAAATTAATACCAAACCCCGTTCTAAGAAGAGCTACTATCAAAAACCCTAATAATAGATACTAAAAAAAGCTGTCTTAAAATCATATTCATATAAAGCAAATATAATAACAATATTAGCAAGACCAAGTTTTTAATCCAGGAACAATATCCCCAATAAAAAGTAAATAAACTCTCTAAAATTGATATAACAACACATATAGAAGTTAATATTGCAATCTTTGTAATATCCCTTGTCTTCATCAGTAAACCACCCCATCTATCTCATTATCACTAGTAATTTTAACAATTATCTTATTAGGTAAACAAATTAAAGACTTACCACTATCACCAATATAACCCTCTTTAGAACAAATATGTTTATCAGAATTCTCACTCTTTACCCTAATCTTATTATTCTTAACCTCTAATACAACATCCCCAAGTAAACCATTAACAGTATATTCCCCATCTTTACTTAAATCAATTTTCAAAATAACTTCATCTTCATAAAAAACTTCTGCTACATTACCCTTCTTACTACTAAACCTAATAACCATAAATATAATAACCATAATCCCAATAAGTATTATAATTAACTTAATATCATTCTTATTCATAATTAAAATTATCACTTCTCACTATCTTATCACTATCTATATACCAAATAGCCTCTATATCACTAGTACTATTAACAATCTTCATACCATCTTCTACTGGAAGTAAATATAAATAAGTACTATAAATATCCGCTAATAAACTAGAACTACTAATAACAGTAACAGATTTCATATAATCACTAGGTAATTTAGTATAAGGATTAATAATATGCCCATATATCTTATCATTAAAAGAACAATATCTTTGATAATTACCCGAAGTAACAATAGATAAATTATTAACATTAACTTTAGTAAAAATATCATTCTTATTATCAGGATTAGTAATACCTACTACATAACTATCCTTATTATAAGCCTTACCAACCTTAACATTACCACCAGCATTAATAATATAACTATCAATATTATTATCCTCTAAATACTTACCAACTAACTCAGTAACATATCCCTTACTAATAGCCCCTAAATCTAATTTAACATCATTATACTTAGTATATTTATTACCATCTAATACAATATCATCAATATTAATATTAACATCTAAATTACTTGGTAATTCATCACAATTATCAATAAATACTTTCCATATACTAGTCAAATTACCAGAAGCAATATTAAATAAACCATTAGTCTTATCATAATATAATATACCAATATCAATAATATCAGATAACCTCTTATCTATCTCTATCTCTTCATTATTATCAAGTATCTCATTTAAATAATAAACATTAACTATACCATCATACTTATCATATCTACTAGTTAACTTATGATAACTACTATATAAATAATCTATATCATTAAATATATTATCTATCTCTTTCTTACTCTTAGTACTATTAATCTTAATATTTATATATGTATCCATATAAAAATAATTCTTACTATATTCCTTATATGTATTTTTTTATCTATTAAAAAGTAATATCAAACTAATCAATATAAGCACTAATATAACTATATATATTCTCTTCTTTTTCATAACTTACCTCTCTTTAATTGTACTAAATGATATTTATTAAGTCAATATCTTTTCACATAACTTATACCAACTCCTATCTATTATGAGATAGTATAAGTATAACAAAAAAACTGATAATAATTATCAACTTTTAACATTGACAAATTTATCAGTTTTTATTTTAACATTTATAAGAAAAATTAATAATTTTTTTCAAATTAAAATCACGATTTTTTTATCATCTAAGCCCTTATAACATAAGGCTTTTTTAATTACTGTCCGGTATTAAGTTCCTACTGTGAATGGATTACTCATCGTTCCGCTTCCTCCGGTTATTGCGCCGGAGTTAAGAGAAACGGTGGGACGTGCGGCGTTAGTATCATAAACAATACGCCCGTCAAGGTTACCTACATTATCCCAAGCATCCACATTAGAATATTCGTCCGAGAAGGCCCATGGAGTCATCGTCCAATAATAGTAAGAAAGGGTATGTAAATAGAATTCTGTATTAGCAATATAACTACTAGTATTATAGTTATATACAGATCCTCCTGCATATACTATCTCATCTGATGTTATTAATGCTACTGGATATGTTAACTTTCCATTTCCTAGTGTGCTACTCTTTGTAAACTTATCATTATTATTTGGACACTTTAAACTTGGAGTATGATCTACCCAGTTTCTTTTAAATCCACCATACGCTGTTGTATTAATTCCATATCCTAAGCCTGTGTTAATATAAGATGAGTCTACTTTAGTTAACATAGAATTAGTAGCACTATCATTTGCTATACTTCTATCATTACAATATATTGCATCTGCTACATATGATGAATATCCTTTATCTTCTATATTTGTTTTATACCAAGTATCTATTACTCCTTTTATAGTACTATTATTTGTATTAGAGTGTGCACTAGCATAGGTTGTTGCTCCAGTACTACCTGTCATATATCCTACATAAGTATTATCAGTAGAACTAGAATTATATGCTGTTTCACCTATATGACTATCAGTTTCATCTTCTCCATTAGCATGTGCGCTAGTACCAGCATATATCATTCTAATGGTGCCATCTCCATTTATTCTAATTATTCTCCAATAAAAGTTAGCAAACTTAACATAATTATTATCTACTGCTCCTCTAAAATAATAACTAGTACCTAAGTCATCTTCAGCTTTATATATACCTTTAGTACCATCACCTTTTCCACCATTATTGCCACTTACTTTAGTAAAGTCTGGTGTATCATTAGCAAGTGTTATTGTACTATTTAAACCTTTTAAATAATTTAATGTCTCTTTAGCAAAATCTAATTCCCCTTGATGGGCATCTGCACTGATATTTCCAGCAAATGTTGAACCTATTACATCATTACCTATCTTTGAACCATCTATATAGAATACTATTAAATATTTATATTGTGATGTTGTTAATTGCTTAGTTAATATATTTACTGTACCTGTACTTGTTATAGTACCTGTTTTTACTATATCAAATGATTGACCTTTTAAACCTGCGACTGTTAAGGTAGTACTACTACTGGTATTATTAAGAATGGCATACTTAAGTGATCCTTTACTACTTCCAGTAGTAAAAGCACTAGATAAACTTGTTACATTTAAGTATAATGAACCATATCCTTCTATTTTTACATGTACTTTTTAATACCTATATTAGCATAAGTAAGGGCTATACCTTCAGTAATAGTAAACTTATTATTACTTATCAAAGTACTCTCATTCATTACTTCTACATTAGCATTATTTATTGCTCCTCCTGGTGTATAATTTATTTCAAAACATCCACTTGTTAGTCCTATATTAATAGGATTAGATGTAGCCCACATTAATCCTGCATAAGTAAGACCTGATCCTATTAGAATAAATAGAGATACTCCAAGTACTATTAATATTTTTTTGTTTCTTTGTATAATCTTTCATGATATAACTCCTCCTCTAACATAACAAAAATGTTGATTTGCGAATTAATTGGGATCTTTTTTTAGTAAATTCTGCAACCCAATTATCAATATTTCTTTACCTTACGAATTAAGTTTATCATAAAATAATACTATTTTCAATATTCATATTGATATTTTTTATAAAAACGAAAAAAGAACTAGTATTTTAGTCCTTATTTAGTCTTTTTTTGGTTTATTTATATAACCTGCAAATTTTTAATTTTAGTAGTAGATTCTGCAAAATGGTTATTTTGATTAGCATTATTTAATTGTACCATTCTAATTGCGGGCATTATATCTTTATCTTGACAATTAGAAATCATATAGGCTTCTTCATCAGTTATTTCTAATCCATTAAAATATTTTAATAATGCTCTACCTAATAAATACATTCTTTCTATGTATAAATCATTCATGTCTTCTCTTCTCATAATATCCCCCCTTGATGCCATATATTATAACATATTTTTCTATAAAAAGTCAAACAAGATTGTTTGTGAGGAAGACTATAGGCTTACTCACACCACGGAAAACATAAACTTGTTTATGGTTGAAGGGGCATATAATATTAATCTTCAACAAAACTACCTAATACTCTAAACATACCTTCTATTCCTTTTTTTAGAAGGGTATTTACTTTCATGGATACTTTATTAGTACCTTTAGTTAAAGTACTAGTATAATCTTTTTCTGTACTTACTAGATAATCTTCTCTTCGTACATCTTTTCCTTCTTTAACATCTTTTTCAAATCTTTCCATAGCCTCATTAGTCATAATCATTTTATTTTGCAAATTATATTCATAGTAACCAGTCTTTTCAATGACATAACTTACTACAAAAGATAGAAATAAGCATATAAAAACAAACTTACATATCTTTTTCTTATTCATAATTCACCCCTTTATTAGTTGATATAATATATTAGATAAGGCTTCTGTTGTATTTAATACTTCATCAATAGTATTATCTACTCCTCCTACTTCAATTAAAATAGAATTACCACTTATATCTTGATTATATATTCCATCTACTCCTGGTCCTTCTTTCTTATATATTCCTCTAGATAAACCTTTATAATATTTATTGGCTAATTCATTTATTCTACTAGCGGTATTTAAATTTTCTTCATAGTTATCATGTTCTAAGCCTACTACAAAGAGAATTTTGGCATAATTTTTTCCATCAATAGTACAAGTACTGATATTTTTATTTATTGAATCGCGGTGAATATCAATAAAATATTTCAAAGAACTATATTTATTTTTTTTATCAAGGATAAAAACTCGTGAAGCTTTATAACTACCTGAAGAATTCCAACCATTTAAATTTAAAAAATCAGTCATATTGGTACTTTCCACTATTGTTGATAATCCCCTACTATTGAGTTTTTCTTTAAGAAGATATGATGCCATCATAACATTTGGTGTTATTCCATAAATATCTAGATTGGTACTATTATAATTTTTCTAATTGATGGGAATTATAGATATAAATAATTGGGTTATCGATATCAACAGGATTAGGGTCTTCAATATAGGAACTTATTTTTTTAGTTCTTCTAAATTGCTATAATCATCATTATGTGATATTTCTAGTACTTTATCATTATTTCCATACATTAATATTCCTTTATCTAAAATACTACTAGGATTTTTTATATCGATATTGAAGAGAAATTTGGTACTAGTATTCATGATATCTATTATTTTTATGGTCAGTTAATAGATGACTATTACCTCCTTCTAGTAAGAAATTTATAAACTTGGTATTATCTATTTTTGGTACTATTTTTTAATGAGTAATAAAAAGTAATAGAAAATATAATATATATTATTATTAGATAGAATAGTGATTTTCTTATTCTTTTTTTACTGGTATTTTTTAATTTCATCTTTCCCTTCATACTATCACCATTATAAGTATACTCTATTACTTATAAAATAAATGTCAAAAAAATAAGCATACTGCTATGCTTATTTTTAAATCTAATCTAAAAATTTTTTTAATTCATCTATAAATTCATCAGTTTCTTCATCATCTGTTATATTGTATATTTTATCTTTTACTTTTAGTAATTCATCATAACTGATAATAGCCTCTTCTTCTTGCTTTTTTTCGAAATCGGTAAGTTCAATGTTAGATGGCTTCATTTCTTCTTCCATTTTATCTACTATTTCACTAGCAAACTTCATATTATCATTTTCTTCATAATAATCTGGAAGATCCTCTAGTGGAGATACTGAAGCATCTTCAACTGACATACCTAAACCATTATCATATTTACTGAAATCAAAATCCTCTAATGTCTCTCTTGCAACATAGTCTTCTTTCTTCTCAATATGAATAGGAGAAGTTTGTTCACGACCAGACATTTCTCTTAAAACATTTTTTTGATATAAACTTTTTTCTTGTATTTCTTCTTTAGGCTTTGCTACTGGTTCAGGTATTTCTTGAGTTATCACTGGTTCTTCTTTCTTTTCTTCTTCTAAATTATTTATTTTAATATCCTCTACAACATCATTTGAAGTAATAATACTTTCAGGAATGGTATTTTCTTCAGAATTAGTATCTACTTCTTCTTTTAATAGTTTTATTAGTTTCTTATTTTTTGATACTAATATGATAGTTAACACTATTAGAAAAAGAAATAAAAAGATTACTACCCAAAAGAAAAAGATACCATCACTAGATAGATTATTATAAAAATTATTAAATGAATTTATCATTATTACACCTCATACTACTATAAAAATTAAATATTGAAGATACATATATAGCCCCTGTTTCTACTCTGAACACTAGATTTCCAAAAGATACTCTATCATAACCATTTTTACATAATATATCTTCTTCCCTATCACTTAGGCCACCTTCTGGACCTATCACCATTATAATTTTAGCACAATCTTCTATCGTTTGTAAATAGTAATTTAGTAGTTTTTCTTTTTCTTTAGTTGATGCTACTAATTTTAAGTCATAATCTAATTTAGTTAAATCATTAATACTCATTATATCAGTAATAGTGGGTATAGCTGTTCTCTTTGATTGTTCACTTGCTTCTTTACAGATACTTTCCCATCTTACTTTCTTTTTGGCAAATCTTTCTTTATCTAATTTTACTATACTTCTTTCTGTACTGACAGGTATTATTTGAGATACTCCTAATTCTGTTAACTTTTTGTAATATTAAGTCCATCTTTTGTTCTTTAACAAGAGAGACTGCTACTGTTAGGGATATATTTGATGTTTTTGGTTTTCTGTTTCTTCTCTTTCTACTTTTTATATTAAATGGTTCTAAACCAGTTATTTTACATATATATAATTTATTATTATAGACTACTTCAATTAGGTCATTGATATTCATTCTCATTACTTTTTTGATATGTCTTATATCGGTATCTTCTAATGAGAAATCTTTCTTCTTGATAAAATATCTTTGCATATTACTTCCCTCCGCTCTATCTATTATATCAGAAAAAGAAGAATATTTCATCTACTTTAGTTAATTTATTTTTACTACTTTAAATGAATTTTATATTAAACTAGTGACTTCTCATCAAAAAATTGGTACAATGTATTTCTTATGGTTACTACTACTTATAAAAAAAACAGTGTAATTAAAGTTATCCAAGCAAATGCTAGGACAAGCTCCATTAGCCAAAACCTCCTTTATAGTAAGTTTTTCTAACATAAGATCACCCCTTCCTTAATTTTACTTAAAAAAGGAGAGAACAACCCTTTCGGCGTTACCGTACATCATTATATATTAATATTTTTTTGCCATTTAACAAATAATTGCTTATGAGGAAGACTTTTATAGAAAGGCTTACTCATACCACGGAAAACATAAACTTGTTTATGGTTGAAGGGGCAAAAGAAAAAGAAGAATAAATTCTTCTATAGAGTATTCTCAAATAATGGAAGTATTTTTCTTTAGAGTATCTACTCCTGTTACTTCTTTTAATACTTTATTATTGTTTTCTTCACTTATAGTAACTAATTTATAATTATTTTCAATATCTGTTTTAGTATCATTTAATTTTGCTATGTAGTAGTAGATGATATCATTATCTGTTACTTTATCTAATACTAGATATTCTTCTCCATTTTCTAGTAATAATACTTTATCTATTTCTAACATAATAGCCTCCTTAGTTTATGTTTGGAAATCAATATTATTTATATTGGGAAAAATTATTATGTTCTAATTTATCATCGGATACTGGTGTCCAAAACATATTATTATTAAAATTATCTGGTACTTCAACTTTATTTATATCTGCTTTTTCTTCAGTAGTAGTCCATACTGGAAGTTCTTCTTTGGTAGGAATGTTGTTATTCACAGGAGTTTCTTCAACTACTTTAGGTATTTCTATAGACTTCTCAGGTAATTTTATTTCTTCTAAAGTTGTAGTATCCTCTAGTGATGGGATGCTCCATTTTAAAATTGGTTCTTCTTTTGGCTTCTCTTTAGGTTCTGGTTTCGGTTCTTCTTGTTTTGGGGCTTCTTCTTTTACTTCTGGTACTACTTTAGCAAAATCATCAAAAATGCTTTCTTTTGGTTTTGGGTTTAATTTTCTATTAACATTTTCTCTAACACTCTCAGCTTTTAATTTGGCAAGGCCTAGATTTAATGTTTTAGGATAATCTTTTATTTCTTTGATACGATATGGATCAATGGTATCGTTAATGATATCCTCTAGTGAAGAAGTTTCTTTTTCTTCTTTATTATCGTTTACTTCTCCTTCATCTTCCGTAGTAATTTCTTCTTCCTCTTCAACTGGAGTTTCTTCTGCTACATCAGTATCATAAGTTTCTACGATTCCATATTCTCTTAGTATTGTTAATATATCATAAGAGTTAATGATATCTTCTAATTCATTAAGTCTTTCTTCTTTAAATCTTATTCTACTTACATAGTTAACAATGTTATCTAGTACTTCTTTTTTTCTTTATTTAGAGTATCTTTTTTTGTTCAATGATAAGACTTTCAAAGTCTAGTAATTCATCAGCATCATCAATATGTAGTTTATTTTTTTAGCATGTTTTTCTATCCTCAAGTAAATCTGTAATACTTTCTCTTTTTGCTTACAATAGCATCAAACTCTTCTTCAAAAAGCAATAACTAGTTCATATATTCTTAAGATTAGTTCTCTATTCTTCCAAATATAGTAACTTTTTTTCAGCATCTTCAACATAAGAAGCATAATCGCCATCAGTTCCATTTTCCATTAAACTTTTGACACTATCTAGAGTTACCTCTAAGGTTTCTTCATTCTCTCTTACTTTATCTTGAGCTACTACTAACTCTTTTTTTGGTAGTTTTTCATCATTTATTTTATTAAAATATTCGTCATTTTTTTGATACATTTTAACAAAGTTGAATATAGTTTTTTTCTTCCATTAATTTATTTTTTTCAGTATAATCTGATTTTTTTCTCTTTTTCTAATTCATTTAATGATTTTTTTAGTTTACTAGTTCCTTCATTTATTTCATCTATTTCATTCTTAGTAGTTAAATATTTAGAAATAAGATCTAGTCTTCTTTTTTTATCTTCTAATTCATCTTCAGATACAATTAATTGGAAGTTGTCAATATAGTTACCAGTAGTTCTATAGAATTGGTCCTCTAATGCATTTCTTTTTTTCTAAACGATCTTCAAGTAATTTTTATTAATCTTTTTTTAATCTTGTTTCTTCTTTTTCAAGTGTTACTTCTGGTGATATTAGGTTTCTTATCTCTATTTTTCAAACTCTTTATTGTATTCAGAATCAATTTTTTTGGAATACTTTTCATAAGTATCAATTACTTCGCTAGAAGTTTTTGATTCCTTTTTTTCTTTATCGAGTTTTTATTCTCATTTCAAAGATTTTTACATAAACCCTCTAATGACTTTATAGAGTTTCCTTCCATAATAATTCACCCTCTTTCTTCTTTAAATCTGGAAATGACATATTGTTATCATTAATAATTTCTGGTTTTTAGTTTATTATTACCAATAACTGGAATGTCTTTACTTGGGGCTGCTGTATTAGTTGTTTTTCCAGATTATATTTTTCATTATTTTTCTAGTAAATCATATATACTAGATGGTTTCTTTTCTTCTTTTTTTTCTTCAACAATTGGTTCTTTTATTTCTTCTTTGACTTCTGGTACTTCAGCTTTAACTACACTAGGTTCTTCTTTGAATAAGTCTAATGACACTTCAGGTAGTGGCTCATGCTCCTCTTCTTTGATATTCTCTAGTGGTGGCTCCCACATTGGTACCTCTTCTTCGAAGCTTTTAACACTATCTTTAAATAAACTATCTTTAAGTGGTTTATTAGGAGTTATTCTAGTATTTTCAAATAATTCATCAGTATCAAAATCTTCTCCTGCTTTTAGATAATCCTCTAGTGTTTTATCTTTAAGAGGATTTTTTATTGGTTCATCTATATCACTTTTTGGTTCTTCTTTTGGAATAATATTTTCATATATAGATGGGCTCTCTAGTGGTTTTGTTTCTTTAATAACAGTCTTTTCTTGTAGTTTTTTCATTTTTTCTGCTACTTCAGATTGCTCTTTAAGCCTTGCTTCTTCAATTAGTTTTTGTCTTCTTACTCTAGCGGCTTCAATTTTTTGTTCTTCTGCTATTTTCTTTTGTCTTTCGGCTTGTTCTTCTCTTCTGGCCTTCTTTATTCTTTCTTCTTTTTGTCTGTTTTCATTTTTGACTAATTCTTCTAGAACATCTTTAAATTCTTTAGAATTGTTTTCTTCATCTATTTCATATAGTTCTTTGTTCTTCTTATCTCTAGTCTCTTTTAATGTTTCATAAATTTTTATATCATTACCTTCTAATTTTATCGTATTAAATTGTTTATTTAGTTCATCACTAATATCTTTATGTAATTCAGTTCCAACGATATTTTTTAGAATGACATCGATATTTTGCCTTTTTTCTAATAATTCTTCATAGTCTGATACTTTGTTATCATATATATTTATTAGATTAATGATATTAACATCAGCGGTATATTTTAAATATAGCGAACTAATATCAGTAAGCATAGTATTACATTCTAATATATAATCACTATCTCCTAGTTCATTGGCTGTTTTTTTAAATTATCTTTGGCTAGAACATAAGCAGATTTATATTCCGAATATTTTTCTTAATATTTCGTCTTTTTTTATCTACTAATTTATATAGTCCTTGTTTTTTTCTAATGATAATCCTACTAAACTAATTAGTTTCTTTTTCTAAACTTTCATTTAATCTAGCATTAGCTTTAACATTTCTAGAGGCTTCACTTATCTTGACATCTAAGACTTTCATATCTCTAATTAGTTCTTCTTGTCTTACTTTATTTTCTTCATATTTTTCAATTATTTCTAACCTTCTTTTAAAGGAAGATAATTTATCTTCTCCTAGAAAGGTTGTAAGTTCTACTAATGAACCAGTAATCTTTTTATGTTCATTTTTTCTTTTATTTAAATATTCTCTTCTACTAGTGATTAAGGATATGATATCTCTAAGTCTTGTCTTTTTCTTCTTCAATAAATCTACTTTGTTTGCTAAGTAATAATAAATACTCTTCTTCATATTCAGAATTAGTATCTAATAATATTTGCTTTTTCAATTTTTATCTAATTGATCACATATTCTTTCTCTTTGAATTTCATCATTAGTTAAATTAAGACTATTTAGAAACATATCATATTGTTTTTAATCTTCTTACTACTTCTCTATTTGTATAGTTCACACTAAACCACCTCTAGTATAATTATAAAGTTTTTAACACTTTTTGTCAATTAATATGAAATATTTTGATAATATTTTTCGTATTCTATAATGAGACTCTACATTATGTGTAAAGCAATTAAAAAGAGAAGATTCCCTTCTCTTAATTTACATGCTTGCTTCGATCAGTTTTATTTCTTTAACCGATTTACCTGATACTTCTGAAATAATGGCATAATCAAATTTCTTCTTTAACATGTTTTTTATCATGGATAATTTTCCCTCGTTTACGCCTTCTTTTATTCCTTCATCTGTGCAATACTCTATTACACCTTGTTCATAAAGTCTTTGATTAAGATCTTCAATCCAATCTACTTTATATCTATCATTTGCTGTTTCTACTGCATTTAATAGATTTTGTTTTTCTTCCATAGTAAGCATCTCCTCTCCTAATAAATTTGATATTTCTTCTAAACTGGTAGCTTTAAATATACTACCTACTCTAGCCATCCGACTTTTTCTTACATCTTCATTATACATTATTTCATAGGCTTTGGCAATATCTATGTTATGTATTTTAAACAATTTTGTAGCAATTTCGTTACATCCTTTATATGTGGCATTTATTTCCTCATATAATTGTTTGGTATAATTAGCAAAATTGTTTAAATTAATTAGTCGTGCTTGATGTTCTTTAATTGAAGGAGTTTTTTTATTCCTTCTTTTTAAATTATCTGATAAGTAATTGAACATATATATTATATTTCTATCTAGTGAATAGCCATATCTACTATTATTCATTTCAACGCAAATAAACTTATTATCATCACAAATAATAATAGCATCATGTCTAAATAATTTACCTTCATTATGTTTAGGGACAATTTCTTTACCAATTATTAGTTTAGCATTGATGCTTATTTCAATGTCAGTAAGTTCATTTAATAATTTTTAATATTTCTCTTTTTGGCATTATTAAAAAAACCACTTTAAAGGCTTTATCATAATATAAGGGAATAAATGTTTTTTTCTTCTATCATATCTCACCTCCTCTTAAATTAAGCATTTTTGGTTTTGTTACTTTTTTTACTCAATAGGTTTAATGTTTCAGCATTATTAAGAATATTCAATTGATATTTGGCTATTTCACTTAATATAGTAAACCTTTCATTTTTTTATTTCTACCTTCCATAATTAATTGCGCATTATGAGTTTCTAGATTGGATAAAACTGTCAATTCATTTATCGTAGCATGATCTCTAATGTTAGAAGTTTCTGATAATTTGGGATTAAGTTCCCTCCATTTTTTTGGCGGTGGTATTAAAAAAATAGCAACATTTAAAATATCTGCTTCTTCAGCATACTTTAACCATTCTAAATTTTTTTATGATAATCATTGTCCGGAAGTATATATTTTTTTATCGCATCTGTATGTATTAAATAGTTACTTTTTTTGTTAGTATTCTCTTAACATTCCATTCTCGATTATTATTCTCCAATTCTTTTAATCTTTCAAACTCTTTTATTAGATACAATTTAAATACTGGACTAATTGAAGATGCAAACTCAAACGCGATATCTTTATGTGCGTATGTTCCACCGTATTTACCTCGTTTTGAATAAATACCAATTGCATTAGTTTTTTTACATCATTCTGTGACACTTAATGTAAATGTATGTAATCCAGCATTTTTTCTAAACCCGTCGAATTCGACGGGATTAAACTTTGGATTATAAATCATCTCCCAGGTTCCTAAAAACTCTAAAGTAATTCTATTTCTTAACCAATTTCTAATAATGTCATCAGATTTCGATTTAACATTCTTATATTTGATAAAATCTGATATACAGATATAATCGTTGTTATTTAAATTAGTAATATTTATTAAAAATATTTTTGAACTTTAATAACATTATTTTTTTCAAATTGTCCCCTCCTTCCGCTATTGATTTCTTTATTTCTTATTTATGTTTTTCATGTGAACACCACCTTTCACTATATATAAACAATTATTTTTTTTTTTTTGCCATTTTTTTCAGAAATTTGTTAAAAAAACTGAATAATATGGAAAAAAAGCAAACAAAAAAAGCAAACAGATTATTAACATGTAGTTAACTAAGAAAGCAAATAAAAAAATAGATAATAGTTAGTTATCAAGTAAATATTATCTATTTTAATTAAAAACATATTTTGAGATACTTCTGTTTATAAAGTAACTAACTGTTTATGATGAAGACCTGAGGCTTCATCATACCCCGGAATACCTTAGGATGAAGGGGCATAAAAAAATACCACTCTAATTAGAATGGTATTTAATATTAATTATTTACTATATCATGACATCTATCACAGATATCGCCATTTAAATGATCAACATAGTTCCAACATCTGTTACATTTTTCACCAGTACTCTTTACTACTTCTACTTCATCACCACTAGTAGTATATTCTACTTTAGAGACAATGAATAATTGATGTAAGTATGTTCCTAGTTTTTTTCTTTAACAATATTATATTTTTCATTTAAGTTAATTTTTACTACAGCTTCTAGAGCAGAACCAATTAATTTTTTTCATTTCTTGCTTCCTCTAGTTTTTTTATTTACTTTATCTTTTTAATTCAAAGAATAAGTTAAATAATTCTTCTACTTCAGTACTATCAGAGTATGTTAATATTTCTGGCATATCTGTTAGATGTACTGATTCTTCAGTATGTGGAAGTAAACTATATACTTCTTCACTAGTATATGGAAGAATTGGTGCAAGTAGTTTTTACTTCATTATTTAAAAATATTGTATAGTACTGTTTGAACACTTCTTCTTACTAATGAATCTTCTTTTTCAATATATAGAATATCTTTAGTAAAATCTAAATAGAAGTTTGATAATGTGAATGATACAAAATTGTTTACTAGTTTGTAGACATTTTGGAAGTTATAGTTATTATATTCCTCTAGTACATTTTTAGTAAATTTATTTAATTCATTCATCATATATTTATCATAATATGGCATATCTTCGTACTTAATACTATCTTTAGTATAATCAAAGTCTTTTAAGTTTCCTAACATAAACTTATAAGTATTTCTAATCTTACGATAACTTTCTTTTACTTGTTTAATTAGGTCTTCACTTATTCTTACATCTTCAGTATAGTCAGTAGAGGCTACCCATAATCTTAAGATATCAGATCCATGTAATCTTACCATATCTCCTGGTACGATAACATTACCTAAGCTCTTACTCATTTTATTACCATTACCATCTAGAGTGAAACCATGTGATACTAATTCTTTATATGGTGCTTTACCTGTTACTGCCACTCCACAGATTAATGAACTATTGAACCATCCACGATATTGGTCTGAGCCTTCTAGATACATATCTGATGGATATGGTAATCCCTGTTCTATTAGTACACCATTCCATGTAGATCCTGAATCAAACCATACATCCATGATATCTTCTTCTTTAGTGAAATTACCATTTGGACTAGCTGGATTTGTATATCCTTCTGGTAGAAGATCTTTGGCTTCTTTCTCAAACCAGATATTTGAACCATATTTTCTAAATAGGTCCGCTACATGCATCATAACATCATAGTCGACGATTTCACTTCCGTCTTCGTTATAGAAGATTGGAATTGGTACACCCCATACTCTTTGTCTTGAGATACACCAGTCTCCTCGATCATGAATCATATTATATAGTCTCTTTTTACCCCATTCAGTATGGAATTTTACATTGTTTTCTAGTTCATTTAGTAGGTCTTCTCTTATTTTATCAATACTACAGAACCATTGTTTGGTAGCTCTAAAGATAATTGGTTTTTTAGTTCTCCAGTCATGTGGGTATGAGTGGGTAATGAACTTTAATTTTAAAAGTACTCCTAGTTCATCTAACTTTACTGTTACAGCTTTATTGGCATCTTCAAAGAATAAGCCATTAAACTCTCCTGATAACTCATTTAATACGCCTTGATCATCGATACCATTTACCATTTCTAGATTATACTCTTTTCCGATAATGAAGTCATCTGCTCCATACATTGGGGCAATATGTACTAATCCAGTACCAGCATCTAGAGTTACATGGAAACCATCAATTACTGGTGCTATTCTATCCATGAAGACATGCTTGTATTTTACTCCAGCAAACTTATCACCAGTAAATACACTAACTACTTCATAGTTTTCCCAACCAAATTCTTTAGCTAAGTCTTCTAGTAGTTCGTTAGCTACAATATAGTATTTATCATTAACTAATACTTTTGCATAATCAAATTTTTCACTAATTGCTATTCCGGTATTACATGGTAATGTCCATGGTGTTGTTGTCCATATTACTAGGTTATCTCCTACATTTACAGTATCATTTCCTTCTACTACAGGAAAGGCTACATAAATTGATGGATCTTTTCGATCGTGATATTCAATTTCAGCTTCAGCAAGAGCAGACTCTGATGATGGACTCCAGTATACTGGTTTTAATCCTTTAAAGATTAGTCCTTTTTTAGCCATCTCAGCAAATACTTCTATTTGTCTAGCCTCTAGTTCTTTTTGTAATGTTATATATGGGTGGTCCCAGTCTCCTAGTACATTTAATTCTTTGAAACCTTTCTTTTGTTTTTCAATTTGTTCATAAGCATACTTTTCACATAGAGCTCTAAAGTCAGCTTTACCCATACTTTTTCTATCAACACCGCTATTGGTGACAGCTTGTTCAATTGGTAGACCATGAGTATCCCATCCTGGTATATAAATCATATCATAGCCGCTCATCATTTTGTATCTATTTACAAAATCTTTTAAGATTTTATTCATAGCATGACCAATATGGATTTCGCCATTGGCATAAGGTGGACCATCATGTAAGACAAATGGTGTTTTGCCTTTATTCTTTTCTCTTATCTTATTATATAGGTCCATTTCTTCCCATTTTTCTCTTTGTAGTTTTTCATTTTCTGGTAGATTTCCTCTCATTTGAAAGGTTGTCTCTGGCATTAATAATGTCTCTTTATAATTCATACTTTTTTCCTTCTTTCTTATTATTTATTTTTATAAAACAAAAAAACACTTATATTTATAGGGACGAATATACCGCGGTACCACCCTACTTCACATAAGTGCACTTTAACTTGATAACGGAAATTATTTCCGGTCTTTCTTAATATTAATTTCAGAAAAACACATCAAGAGTGATCTATATAGTAAACTTCATACTAATTTTCACCAAACATTAGCTCTCTATAATCGTTTTACTATACCGTCTCTTTCCTTTGTTTTAATATAAACATATTATATGCTAATTTTTTGTTGTTGTCAACATCTTTTTTATCTATTGTAAGATATTATATTCGTGGTGAAATACAAACTTATTCATATTTGTATTAGTAATTAGTTAAGTCTTCTAGTAAATGTCAATAACTTATATATGATAAGTACGGATGGGACATTATTCATAGACAGGTATTGACTATGAATAACACTCTAGAACATTGGATCTAGAGTGTATATAATAAATTAAAAAGTAAAGGTATTATGATCTTTATCGATAAAACCTAGTGTACATTCTACTCCCATATTAGTTAGGATGTTGCTAAACTCTTCTTGAAGTTTTAAAATATTTTCTTTGTTTACAGTAAAACCATCTAATGGTATAAAAGCATTTTTAATAGTTTCATCTACTTTACTATTTTCTCCCTGTCTCCAAGTCCATCTTCTAGTTTTAACATCATTACCACTTACATAGATTATTTCTCCAACATCTGGATTATCATAACCTTCTCCTCCAAATGGGATAAACTTATCATTTTCGCTCGCGGGTCTTATTTCAATATCTCCGCTAAAGCGATCAATGTCATGGATACCTAGTGGTATTCTATATTTTAGAGATAAGGCATTACCTAAATCTACTATTGGATTGATATTAGGTATATGTTTAGACTTAACTGTTCTACTTACTAAGGCTTCAATAGAACACATATATTTATTAGGGTTAATATCTAATTTTCTAAAGGCTTCTCGATATAATTCTATTTCTGGTAATTCCTTTACTTTCTTATCTTGATATTCTTCGGATATATCATTTATTTCTTTTATTTAATAATTCTTTGATAAATGGGTAATCCTTGGTATTATCAATGCCTCTAGCTATTATTACGCCAAAACATGCATTATCTACTTTATCAAAAAAATCTTTTATCTACAACAAACTTCATATTATTTCTTCCTCTCTTTATTTAATTTTTTTATTATTTTGTGACAGATTTCTTCGGTTAGACCATCTTGATAGAAGTTAGTTTTTATTAGATTATCTTCTAGTTCTTGATAATCTTTAAATACTTCATCATCTATTATACAAAAGTTATCTACTTGATTATCTGCTAGATAGGCTCTTATTTCTTCACCTCTTTGGCCCTCTAGAAAAGGGGTTTCTCCTACTATGGGAAGACCAATATTTATTAGAGCTTCTTTGATAGAAGGATACAATTTCATTCTTCGCCAGGTTGATGATATAACTATTTTAGCCTGGGATATGCGGACTACTTTTAAAAGTAATTTTACTTTAGTCATATCAATATCTAGAAGGAGTTTAGCTACTGGGTCAGTATATGTATCTTCTTTATCTTCGATACTAGAGAAGTATTTATCACTATTTAAGACACCATCTATATCTAAAAAAAATATTATATTATTTATCATAATTATCTAGAAATTCCTTAAAAAGTAATTGCAGTATCTTTTTGGTAATATTTCTTCTAGTTCTTCTAGTGATGCTTCTTTCATTTTTTGGTTATTGTTTTGTATTTCTTTAGAAGTTTATTTTTCCTTACTTCGCCGATTCCCTCTATATTATCTAATATTGATGATACAGCTCCTTTACTTCTTATTTGTTTATGATAACTTATTGTAAAGTTATGTACTTCGTTTTGCATTTTAGTAAGAAGAAGAAAGAGATCACTTCTTTTATCGATTGGTACTTCAATTACTGGATCAAAGCCTAACAGCACATTAGTAGCATGCTTATCATCTTTCTTTAGGCCACACACAGGAATATTTAGACCTAATTCTTTAATGACTTCTCGTGCTACATTAATCTGCCCTAAACCGCCATCCACTACTACCAAATCAGGCTTTTCCAGATTATCTTTTAGTACTTTAAAATATCTTCGATAAATTACTTCTCTCATAGTACCATAGTCATCATTTTTATCATTTGTTATCTTAAACTTACGATAGTCGTTTTTAGAGGGTTTCCCATCTATAAAAAAACAACCATACCCGATACATTGAAGGTTCCAAAGAGATTAGAATTATCAAATAGTTCAATACGAGAGACACTTGGTAAATTTAATTTAGTTTTTAATTCTTCTAAGGCATTAGTTATTTTATCTTCATCTCTCTTAATATAAGTCATTTGCTCCTCATAATAGATTCGAGCATTATCATAGGCTAAATCTAATATTTTTTTCTTTTCACCTTTGATAGGAGTTATGAATTTTATCTTGAATACTTCTTCGAATACTTCTTTATTTAAGTTATCTGGAACTAATACTTCCTTAGGCATTGAAACATTCTTATTATAGAATTCGGATAGGTATTTAGAGAACTCTTCTTCTTCACTATCAATCATGGGAAAAATATTACGGTTTCGATCTAATAATTTTCCTCCTCTAATGAATAGTATTTGAATACTGATATAATTATCTTTGGCATAATATGAGGCTACATCTATGTTGACAGTATTATCTAGATCAACCTTTTGTTTTTTTCGGTAGTTATATTGATATAGTTTAATAGTTCTTTATATTCTAGAGCCTTCTCATAATCTAAATTATCAGAGGATATCTTCATTTTTTCAGTAATTCGATCGGTTAGTACTTTGGTGTTTCCATTTAAAAATGATATTATCTCACTTTTCATTTCTTTTATTTTATTTTCATCAACTTCATGGGTACAATAACCTAAACATTGGCCTATATGATAGTACAAGCATTCTCTTTTTTCATAAGTTTTACATTTTCGTAATGGATAGATTCTATTTAGTATTTCTACTACTTTACGAGCCGCTGCTACATTAGGATATGGGCCGAAGAGGTTATTTTTTACTTTCTTAACATTTATTCTTCTTATTATTTTTAAAGTCGGTACTTTATCACTAGTTAGTTCAATATATGGATATGATTTATCATCTCGGTAAAGTATATTATATTTGGGATTATATTTTTTTAATAAGATTTATTTCTAGAAGAAGGCTTTCCATCTCGGTATTTGTTACTATGTATTCAAAGTGATCTATCTCTCTTACTAACATCTTTGTTTTACCAGTATGTTCTCTTTGAAAATATGATGATAATCTATTTTTTTAGATTTTTTTACTTTTACCGACATAGATAACAATATTATCTTTATTCTTCATTAGATAGCAACCTGGTAAATGAGGTACTAATGATAGTTCTTCTTTAAACATATTAATCACCTTCTTTTTTTATATAGGTTATTATAACATAATTTTTATTCTTTTTTAAAGAAGAAAAATCCTAGTTATTAAACTAGGATCTTTTAATTTCTTAATGGCGGAGTAGGAGGGATTTGAACCCTCGCAGCAGTTTCCCACTCTATACCCTTAGCAGGGGCACCTCTTCAGCCTCTTGAGTACTACTCCGTGACTACATATATAATTCTATATTAAATTGACTGAAATGTCAACTAATTTTAGCCATTTTTATATCTTCTTTATCTTTATAAATGTTTATCATATCAATAATTATTTTTTTTATTTCTTCATTATCATTACTATTATTTAATTTTTTGTCGTATTCTTCTAAAGTAGTTACTAGACCTTTATCATTTATGAGATATTTACTTACTTTTTAATTCTTTTGTTATATACTTTTTTTCTATTTTTAGTAATATTATCATAATTCTTGGTAAGAGCCACTACTACATTATACTTACCATTATCTTCATAATAGATATAATTAGCACTAATGGTATTAGCTTTCATATCATCATAGTTATTGTAAGTAGTGTCTTCGAGTAAATATACTATATTAGAGTTTAAAGTAGTAGTTCCTTTCTCTTCATAGATACTAAACATTAAACGACCGCAGAGAAAGCCGCAAAATACTGCTAGTGTAATTGGCATTATTATCTTTTTTATTTTGCTTTTCATGTTATCACCAATATTATTATACATCCATGGAGATAATTATTTTGTCGAAGAAAAGAAGAGAAGTTAAATATCTCTCCTACTTAATATCTATAGGTATAATTATACTATAATCTTTATCTATAAAAGATATTTTTGTGCGGTTATCTTTAAAATAAATATTATTTTTTTAATTTTCGCCGGTTATATCTCCTCTTATGGTGCTAGTTAAGGTAATATTACTTAAACTCTTATCTAATTCTTTAACATATAAATAATTGGTATTTTCTTTATAGATAACACTTCTATTATCAATGCCTAAATGAGTAGTATGAGTAGTGTTATCTATATCATCATAGGTGATTGTACAAGTATTACTACTACATGTTATGTTAGTTATTTTTCTTATTATCTAGTAATTCTTTAATATTACTAATTACTAGGGCATTATCTGTTATGACAACAATGTCTTTATAATTATCCTCAGTTACATTTACCATTTTAATAGTTATTTCCATTAGAAAGAAAGCTATAGCAAAGGCAATAGTGGCTCCTAGTATAATTTCTATTGTTAAACATCCTTTTTCTATTTAATTTCATTTATCTCACCTTTTAATCCATAATAATTACAATCATCTTTATCATTACATATTTCAGATATTATTATATAATTATATTCTTCATTATAATCTAGATGGCCATCTAAATATGTAATAAAATCTTTGAAAGTAACATTTATACCATTTATACTGGTTAAATCATTTATCTTATTTTTTTATTATACATTGAAAAATATATATTAGTAGTACTATCACTATTGTTACTTTTTATAGATATTGGTAATATTGTTTAGATTAGGATCAGATATTTTTTTACCGATTTATTATTAGTAATTAGTTTATTAATATTATTAATATTACTAGTATTAATTAAATATAAATTAGCCTTTTTCTGCCATATACAAGGCATTAATGTCATAATATTTATTTCTTATTTTATAAGCATTAGATACTCTATTTATACCTGTGTATAATGTTACTAATGCTGTACATATTATTACTGATACTACTACTACCTCAGCCATCATAAAACCTTTTTTGTTTAATCTCATAAAAATCACCATATACTTATTTTTACTATTGCTATTTAGTTAATTATATTATATAATAATAATAGAATAAAATCAATAGAAGAATGAAAAGAGGGAAAATATGCAAAACAATAATGTTCAAGTAACTAATAATATGCAAAATAAACCTAATGTTAATAATCAAAATAATGTTCAGGTTAAGCCTAATGTTAATAATAGTAATATACAAAAACAAGCATAATGTAAATAGTCAGAGTAATATGCAAACTAGACCTAATATGAATAATCAAAATATTATTAATACTAGTTATAAGGTAATTAATAGAACAGATTTTTCTAAAATGCCCGTTGTTAATGCTGTTAATACTTTGATTATTACTGCTATTAATGCTGGTGCTAGTGATTTGCATTTTGATCCTACTGATGATGGTATTTTAGTCAGATTTAGAATAGATGGTGAACTTAATAATTATGCTTTTCTTCCTCTTGAGATAAAACAGAATGTTACAACAAGAATAAAAATAATGGCTGGTATGAACATTACAGAGACAAGACTTCCTCAAGATGGTGCTATTAAGGATAAAATTAATGGTAAAGATTTGGACTTGAGGGTAAGTTCATTGCCTACTAAAAGAGGAGAAAAAATAGTAATAAGAGTTATGGATTACTCCATGAGTTTAAAGGGTATTGAGTATTTGTACTTTAATGAAACTAATTATAATAAAATTCTTAAAATGCTTAGTTTTCCTAATGGTATTATTTTAGTTACTGGTGCAACTGGTACTGGTAAAAGTACTACTTTATATTCATTTTTGCAAAAACTTAATGTTGAGGGTGTTAACTTAATAACTGTTGAAGATCCAGTAGAAATGGATATTAAGGGTGTTAATCAGGTACAGGTTAATAGTGATATTGGTCTGGATTTTGCCGCTGTTTTAAGAAGTATTTTAAGGCAGGACCCTAATGTCATAATGATTGGTGAGATAAGAGATTCTGAAACTGCTCAAATTGCAGTTAGAGCCTCAATTACAGGTCACTTAGTACTATCCACTATTCACACCAATAATTCTCTTAATACTATTGAAAGATTACTAGATATGGATGTTGAAAGATATTTACTGGCCTCAGCTCTTACTGGTATTGTTTCACAGAAACTAGCAGTTAAGTTGTGTGACCATTGTAAGGTTAAAAGACCTGTTACTGTCACTGAGAAAAACTTATTTAAATCAGTATTAGGTCTTGATATAAATGAGGTGTTTGATGCTAATCCTAATGGTTGTCAACATTGTAATCATGGTTTTAAGGGAAGAATTGCTATTCAAGAAGTACTTCTTATTAATCAAGAAGTTAGAGATGCTATTAGTGCTGGTATGAGGAAAGAAAATCTTCGTAATTTGGTTTATAGTAAGGATGTTATTACGATGTTACAAGATGGTTTATTTAAGGTAGTCGCAGGATTTACTACTACTCATGAAATACTTAAGTTAATTGAAGTCGAAGATGAAGATTTTGGTGTTAAATAAAGATGTTACAAAATGAGTAACATCTTTATTTCTTCTTCATATAATTGATTAATATAATTAGTAAGATTGTTTATGATGAAGACCTGAGGCTTCATCATACCCCGGAATACCTTAGAATGAAGGGGCACAAAAAAATACCACTAATTAAGTGATATTTTATTTGAATAGAGATTTATATACATCTTCATAATCTTCAACTAGAATAATATTTAGATTATCTCTTACTTCACTTGGAAGCATAGAGAATTCTTTAGATGATTCTAGCGGTAAGTAGACAGTGTCAATACCATTTGTAGTAGCGGCGATTAACTTTTTCCTTTTAAACCTCCGACAGGGAGAATCTTACCTCTTAGGGTTATTTCACCAGTCATTGAAACACTATTTGAAATAATTTTTATTCTTTAATAAACTTAAAAATAGCGGTAACTATAGTAATACCAGCGGATGGTCCATCTTTAGGAATACTACCCTCTTCAATATGAAAGTGAAAGTCAACTTCTTCGAATATTTTATAATCTATTTTTAAACATAGTATTGTTAGCCTTTATGTAACTTAGAGCGATATAAATACTTTCTTTGATAACATCTCCTAGAGCACCAGTTAGGGTAACATTACCTTTACCAGGATATAAAGTACAAGTTACTTTAAGAATATTACCTCCATAGTTGGTATAGGCTAGACCATTTACAATACCAGTCTTGGTATTAGTATCATTAATGGTTATATTATATTTAGTGGCTCCTAGAAAAGCTTCAACATCACCAGTATCAATAATTATTTTTTTGATGCTTTATCATTATTTATAATAGCCTTTCTTATTATTGAGTCTATTTGTCGATAAAGGTCTCTGGCTCCGGCTTCTTTGGTATAGTATGTAATTATTTTTTTGAATAGCGGCATCAGTGAACTTAATATTTTTTTACTTTATAATCATTTAAAAGATTAGGAATTAAATGATATTTAGCAATATTTAATTTTTCATAGATGGTATAACTAGATAGTTCAATTATTTCTAATCTATCTAACAAGGGTGCTGGGATACCACCAATGTTATTAGCGGTTAAGATAAACATAACATTTGATAGGTCGAATTCTTCTTCAATATAGTTGTCACAAAACTTATCGTTTTGTTCTTTATCTAGAATTTCTAGAAGTGCAGAGGCTGGGTCACCTTTATAGTCTTTGGTTAGTTTGTCTACTTCATCGATTAAAAAGACAGGATTTGATGATTTGGCTTTTTTCATTTGTTGGATTATTTTACCAGGAGAGGCTCCTACATAAGTTCGACGATGACCTAAGATTTCGGCCTCATCATTGATACCTCCTAGTGATACTTTGACAAAGTCTTTATTTAGGGCTTTAGCAATAGAACTAGCTAGTGAGGTTTTTCCTACTCCTGGAGGTCCTACTAGACAGATAATAGGACTACTTGAGGTATTGGTTTTCTTACGAACCGCTATATACTCGATTATTCTTTTTTTGACTGTTTCTAGGCCAAAGTGAGAACTATCTAATACTTCAGTTATCTTTTTGATATCGGTATTGTCTTTAGTTAGTTTATTCCATGGTAAGGATAAAAGCCAATCTATATATGTTCTGATGGTGGTTACTTCTGGTGATGATTGACTAGTTAGGGAATATCTATCGATTTCTTCATTTAACCTTTTAATAATATTTTCTGGTAAATCTAAAGTAGTCATTTTAGTTCTTATTTTATCGATATCGTTTTTCCTTTTAAATCGACTTCTCCTAGTTCTTCTTTGATTAATTTTTAGTTTTTTTCTTTAAGCATATATTCTCTTTGTTCTTCTTCTAATTTTACTTTTAGGGTGTCTTCAATCTCATTCTCTAGTCTTACTGTTTCTATTTCTTTAGAAAGATCCTCTATTACATATTTTATTCGATACATTGGGTTAATAGTTTCGATATATTTTATTTTGGCAGTATATTCTAGAGGAAGTTCTGAGACAATGATATCGGATAATTTACTGATGTTTTTTACTTCGGTTATTCTTCCTATTACAGTATTAGACATATATGGGGATATATCTATGTATTCATCTAATTTACGATATAGTATTCTTCTTAAGGCGGTGGCCTCTGTTTCATCATAGTCATATTCTTTAGTTGGTATAACAAATGATGTTAATATATTATTGTTATTGGTTATATTTAATATTTGAACTCTATCTATGCCTGTTAGAACTACTCTTGTTATACCATTTGGTAGAGAGATTAGGGATTTTATTTTTCCTAGTACTCCTACTTTGGATAATTTATCAAGATCAGGAGTCTCCTCTAACGGATCTAATAGATTTACTAATAATAGATGTCCTTCGTAATTTGCTTCTGCTAGCGAAAGGGTTTGTTTATCTAACTCACTAGTAAACTCTAATCTTATATCATTAAATGGAAGTAATACTACATCTCTTAAGTATAATACTGGTAAATTAGTCTCTATCATCAAGGCACCTCCTGATACAAAAATATCTCTCATAAAATATTTTATTTATAAGAGATACATCACTTCCTTTTTCTTGTTTATATATGATAGCATAAATTAAAAAAATATCAAGTACTTTTTGGAGCTTTTTTTAATTTTTTTGTTATAGTTATGACAAGTCTATAGTCTTGTCATGTTATTTGAAGCCATATTTATTATATTTGGGGTGAATACACGAGTATTGAGATTATTATATAGTATATGGTTCTTAATTTATTATATATAATATTATTTGTGAGGAAGACTATAGGCTTACTCACACCCCGGAAGACTATAGGCTCCCGGGGCATAAGATAAAATAGATTACTATAACATAGGTATAAAAAAAGAATGTCAATTTATATATCTTTATCTATTTATATAGATTTTTTGAAAAATATAGTATAATTAAGTAGGTGATATTTGTGAATTACAGGACTAATTTTTAATAGTAGTTTTGCTAATCGTGGCATGGGACTAGAAAATGACATCAATGAGACAAATAAATATTATCGTGAATATGATATAGCATTAATATATAAGAAGCCTACTCCTATTAGGATAACTAAAACTAATTATCAAAATATGCGAGTAATTGATGGTTTCTTTGAGTGTCCTTCGACATTGGATTATAATGGTGTTTATAAAGGATATTATATTGAATTTGATGCTAAAGAAACTAGAAATAAGACTAGTTTCACTATTAATAATGTACATAATCATCAGATAGAATATATAAAGAAAGTAATAAAACATGGTGGAATTGTTTTTTTAATAGTAAGGTTTAGTACGTTAAATAAGAATTACATATTAAAATGGTAAAGATTTAATTAATTTTTATTAGTAATAATGAAAGAAAGTCTATACCTCTATCTTACTTTGAAGATAATTGTTATAGAATAGATATTAAGTATGCTCCTAGATTAGATTATATTAAATATGTTGATAAGTTGATTTTTGGAAAATGCAAATAGTAATTAGTGTACTTTTTTTATTCTAATAACAATACTTAGTATTATTGTCTTTAAAAGCAAAAAGGATTATTGATACTAATTGTTACTATTCCCCTATTTATTGCTTACTTTAAATCTAATGATATTATAATGTTACTAAAAAAAAGAAAGAAAAGGTATATGAAAGATAATAATTTATCTGAAAGAAAGGAAGTTAAAGTTGTGAGTTCTAGAGACAGAAAAAGGAGTTAAAAAAAGAAAAAGAAAAATTAAGTTATTAGACTTTAAGAGGTCTAGTAAGAATGGTAATGAAACGCCTAGAAATAAGAATGCTAAAAAGTACTAAGAAAAAAAGTCAAAGCGAAAAAAATGTTCGTAGTAGAGATAAGGAAACTAATCCTAAAACAAAGAAGAGTTTAATTAGAAAAAAATTCTTACTATTCTATTGGGCCTTGCTATTATTGGTATCTTTGCCATGATGGCCTTTATGATATATATTGTTATTAGTACTGGTGATTTTGATCCAGAGGCTTTGAAAAATCAGGATCAGACAGTCGTTTATGATAAAGATGGTAAGATCTTTGCTACTTTAGGTGATGAGAAGAGAGAATCAGTCTCCTACGACGATTTACCACAGGTATTAATAGATGCTTTAATAGCTACTGAAGATTCTAGATTTTATGAACATAATGGTGTTGATATGGCTAGATTCTTAAAAGCTACTGCTCTTAACTTGATTGGTAAGGATGATGCCGGTGGTGCTTCTACTCTAACAATGCAAACCGTTAAGAATAATTTGACTAAGAAAGATACTTTGGAAGCTAATAAGATTAAGAAGATTATTAGAAAGTTCCAGGATGTTTACTTATCCGTATTCTTTATGGAAAAGAAATATAGTAAAAGTGAAATACTTGAAATGTATGTTAATGATAGTTGTTTAGGTGGAAGAATATATGGTGTTGGTGAAGCAAGTAAATACTACTTTGGTAAAAGTGTATCTGAGCTTAGTTTACCAGAAGCAGCCCTACTAGCGGGTATGTATCAGGCTCCTAATAAATATGAACCTTATAAGCATCCTGAGGCTGCTCAAAAAAGAAGAAGTACTGTATTAAACTTAATGTATAGGCATGGTTATATTACTGAAGAAGAAAAAAATATGGCTAATGCTGTTAGTATTGAGAGTATGCTTGCTAATAATTCTACAGTTGGTGAATATGATGGATATCTTGATACTGTAATACAAGAAGTTAAAGATAAAACTGGTGATGATCCTTCTCTTGTATCAATGAAAATATATACTGCTCTTGATAGAAGTATTCAAGATGGTATTAATGATGTATTAAATGGTGAATCTTATTCTGGCTGGGTTAATGATAAAATTCAAGCAGGTATAGCTGTTACTAATGTTAATGATGGTACAATCGTAGCTATTGGTGCTGGAAGAAATAGAAAAGCTGGTGATTGGAACTATGCTACACAATCATATAGACAACCAGGAAGTACCGCTAAACCAATATTTGATTATGGTCCAGGATTTGAGTATAATGATTTTTCTACTTATACCCTATTTAATGATGAACCATGGACATATACTAATGGTCCTGAAATTGGTAACTGGGATGGTGGATATCAAGGATTAATTACGCTAAGACAAGCACTTAGTGTATCAAGAAATATTCCAGCTTTAAAAGCCTTCCAACAAGTTGATAAGAAAAAAATTGCTTCGTTTGTAAGTGGTTTAGGAATAGATATTGCTTATAGTAACAAAGATGAGAATTATCAAAAATATAGTAATGGTGGGGATAATCTACTTAATGAAGCTTATTCAATAGGTGGTATGTCTAGAGGTGTTACTCCTCTTGATATGGCTGAGGCTTATGCAAGTTTTGCTAATGGTGGTTATCATATTGAAACTCATGCTGTTACTAAAATTGAATATCGTTCTACTGGTAAGACTGTTGATTTTACTTATGATAAAGAAAAAGTTATGTCAGATTCTACTGCATACTTAATGAATAATGTTCTTCAATATGCTGTTGAATATGCTTTCAATGGTGGTGCTAGAGTATATGGTTCAACAGTAGCCGCTAAAACAGGTACTTCTAACCTATCCGATGCTGAATGTATTGCTAAAGGAATTCCTGTGGGTTCAGTAGCGGATTTATGGACAGTTGCTTATACTCCTGAATACTCAGTAGCATTATGGTATGGTTATGAGAAGACAACTAAAGAATATTATCTAGGCAGTGCTAGTGCTCCTAAAGATGAGGTTATGAGAGCAGTAATTAAAACT
Source organism: Bacilli bacterium (assembly GCA_022009835.1). Taxonomy (GTDB): domain Bacteria; phylum Bacillota_I; class Bacilli_A; order RF39; family UBA660; genus CAG-302. The sequence continues at coordinate 1,230,571 of CP091726.1, forward strand.
ATTCCTAAAACAACTAAGAAATGGGAAATGCCTTCTTCAGTAGTAGCAGTAACCGTGGAAAAAGAAACATGGCCTGCTAAACTACCTAGTGAATATACTCCAGATGATATGAAAGTAACAGAATACTTTAAGAAAGGTACACAACCTACTGAAGTATCTGATAGATATGCTAAATTACCTATTGTTACTAATTTGAAGAATGAAAAAACTAGTGATGGATATAAACTAACTTGGAATTTTAAAACACCTAATGTATTAGATGAAACTTATTTAAGTAAATACTTTAGTAACTCAGTATTTGGTAAACAATCCGCTAATTACTTGCAAGCTAGACTAAACTATAATAATAATACTCTTGGTGGTCAAGGATTTGGTATCTATATAAAGAATAGTATTGGTTCTTTAGAAAGGATTGCTTTTGTTACTGAAAATGAATATGTATATAAGCCTACTAGTGCTGGTAATATTGATATCGTTGTTAAGGCTGAATATCAGAACTTTAAAGCTAATGCTAGTGATGAGGTGAAAACTACTGTTAAGAGTGATGGTGCTATTATTAGTCAGAAATTAAAGATTACATTTAATGACAATAAAAGATACTATTACTGTAGAAAAGGGTAAATATACCGAAGAAGGTATTACTGCTAAATATAATGGTAGAGATGTTACTAAAAATAGTAGAACTTCTATTACATATGAAATAAGTGGTGATAGTAATACTTATAAAGCAATTAGTAATTTAGAAAATGCTATTAATAAATTAGAGACTGGTACTTATACTATTACTTATACTGTTACCTACTCTAACGAAACAGAAAAGATTACTAGAACAATAATAATTAGTTAAAAGAAAAGTTAACTCAAAAGGTTTGGGTTAACTTTTTTTATATGTACATATTATTTTTTTCTTTGAACTTACGATATTCTTTTATAAAGTCAAAGTTTTTTTCATAGCTATAGAATAAACGATCATACTGAGTCGACATTAGATTATAGTTACTATCTGTTATTTTTTCAAATAAAGCAACTGTTCCATAGTTATTACGAATTATGAAATAGATTTCTTCTAATATGGAAACTATTTTTCATAGAATCACTATATTCATCAATATTAAGTTTTGTTATTTTTGATGTCTAGTGAATTAAAAAAAGGAGTAAGTTCTTTTTTTCCAATATTAGACAATTATTATAAAAAGTTATAAGATATCATTTTTATTATATCCTTTTAAATATTTTTTAGTGTTATAACTCGTATAGAAATAGTATTTGCTGAATAATATATCATTATTCTCTTTTATGAGAGATGGTAACATGGTATAGACTATTTCAATATTATTAAATACTCTTATCATATAAGTTATAAAGTTATCTAGTACATATAAAAAAATTGTTCATAACTAGTTAGATATTTTTCAAAAAAATAGTTGGATGGGTAATTTTTTTAATTTTTTCTTCTTTTAATTTGTTAATAAGTTCATCTAATTTATCGTTGGATAATAAATCTAATATCATTACTTTATTCATCAAATTATTTAGTGATTTTTGTTACTTCTATTACATCTTCTTTTTTTGGTTTTATTAATTCAGTCTTCATGTGTGATGATTCCCCTTTCTTATGATTAAAATCACGACATTTTTTAGGATACCACAATTTTTACTAAAAAAAGCAATTAGATATATGTTATTTGGAACTTTTTTTGATAATAATATGTATTTTTGTTAACTTATTAGTAACAAAAAGAACTAATTCTTGTCATTAGTTCTTTCATAATCGCAATTAGTACATTTTATTTTTATCTTTTTTTATTGTTAGGATGCCATGACATTTAGGACATGGTTCTGGTATTGGTTCATCCCAGGTAGCAAAATCACATTTTGGATAATTAGAGCAGCCATAGAATATCTTACCTTTTTTGGTCTTTCTTTCAACCACTTTACCATCACATTTTGGACAGTCCATTATTTCCTTTACTTCCTGCTCTTCTTTCTCATTTTTTTAATATACTTGCATGTTGGATAGTTGGAGCAGGCAGTAAACTTGCCATATCTACTTTGTTTGATTACCATTGGACTACCACATTTTGGGCAGTTTTCTCCGGTTGGTTCGGCAGTCTTTTTCTGCATTTCTTTAAAGGCCACTTCGACTTTTGGTTCAAAATCTTTATAGAATAAAGCAAGTAATTTGTCCCATTCTAAATCTCCATCTGCGATTCTATCGAGATCATTTTCCATGTTTCTAGTGTATTCTACATTTATTATATCTTTAAAGAATTCTTGCAACTTATCTGTTGTTTCAATACCCATATCAGTTGGAACAAACTTTTTATCTACTAATTTTACATAATCACGTTCTTCGATAGTAGCAATAGTTTTGGCATAAGTAGATGGTCTTCCAATACCTAGTTCTTCCATTTCTTTGATTAGTTTACTTTCAGTGTATCTAGCAGGTGGTTTAGTAGTATGAGATGAGTATTCAATATTATTTGATACAACAACATTACTTTTATAAGCACTGAAGTCTGGTAAAACAGTATCTTCACTATCTTCATATTTATTATATACTTTTTAAATAACCATCAAATAGTAATACTTGACCGGTTGTTTTTGAACTGATAGTTATTATTATCTAATATAACAGAAGTTGCTTCAAATTTGGCATCTTTCATTAGTGATGCTAATGCTCTATAATAAATTAAGCTATATAATTTATATTCATCATTAGATAAATATTCTTTTATTTTATCAGGTGTATAATTTATATTAGTAGGTCTTATGGCCTCATGCGCATCTTGAACATTTTCTGTCTTATTACTTTTCTTTACATAGCCAACATATTCACTGCCATAGGTATCTTTGATATAACCATAAGTCATTTTGGTAAACTCATCGGATAATCTTATGGAGTCTGTTCTCATATATGATATTAGTCCTTCGGCTCCATCTTTTAGATTTATTCCTTCATATAGTTTTTGAGCGATGACCATTGTTTTTTTGGAACTGAAGCCTAATTTAGTAGAGGCCTCCTGCTGCATGGTACTAGTAGTGAATGGTGCCTTACTCTTTTTATTTTTTTCTTTCTTTTCAACCGATTCTATTTTGAAAGCATTTGATAATTTACTTAATATTTCTTTAGCTTCGTTTTCTTTTTTTATTTCAATTTTCTTATGGTTGTATGTTTCTAATTTAGCGGTAAAGTCATTAAATGTTGCTTCAATTTCGAAATATTCTTCAGGTATGAAAGCCTCTATTTCTCTTTCTCTATCAACGATAAGTTTAAGGGCAACTGATTGTACTCTACCAGCAGATTTTCCACCTGTTTTTGATTGCATTAATTTACTTAATCTAAAGCCAATTATTCGGTCTAGTATTCTTCTAGTCTCTTGGGATTTGACGAGATTATCATCTATTTTTCTGGCTTTATCAAAAGATCCTAAAACTGCTGATTTAGTTATTTCATTGAAGACGATTCTTTGATAGCCTTCCTCTTGCAAACCTAATGTATCATATAAATGCCAACTTATAGCCTCTCCTTCACGATCGGGGTCGGTTGCTAAATAAACAAAGTCCGCATCTTTAACATCTTTTTTTAATTCTTTTACTAATTTAGTCTTTCCTTTTATTATTTTATAATCAGGTTTAAAGTCATTATCTATATCCACACCAAAGCCATATTTGCCTGCTGTTGATAGATCTCTTATATGGCCTAATGATGATACTACTTTAAACTCTTTTCCTAGGTATTTTTCAATTGTCTTACTTTTATGTGGAGACTCCACTATTACTAATTTTTTTGACATAAAATCCGTCCTTCCTTGTACATTATAACTATTCTTTAATCAAAAAAAGCAAGTACTTTTTTTAGTATTTTTATATTTCTCTCATAGATAATTCTATTACTTTTAAATGTTATATTATACTTATATTTAATTAATCTTATATACTTGATATAGTTATTTTGGTAATTTCTATTATAATATGGTTATTTTTTTATTGTCAATGGGATTATTTTTGATATTAATAAAATAGTCCTCTGGTGATGAGGACCACTTATATATAAAAACATAAGATTTCTCTTATGACATTATATATTATGCTAATGATGATAAAATAGTTCTTGTTTGTTTACTTTTTATTTTTAATAGTTATAGAAGTATTATTGTATTTTTTTACATCATATTTGTACTATTGATATAGTAGATGTTAATATTGTTAAAAAAATCTTATGGTATTTCTTATATCATTCTTAATAGTGGTAATCTTAATAAATAGAAAAAAACTTAATCTAGTTCTTGGGGATTAAGTTTTTATTTTTTTATCAACTGCAATATCATGAATAATTAATTTTTGAGTTTTTTTATCTTCGTTTTTTTAATATTATATATTAGAAGATATTCAGTATAATTATCTAGGCTTAAATATTGCTTGTTATAGCCCTTACCTATGTCAGTAAAATAGTTATAATACTTTAGACTTGGGATGTAGTCATTATGTTTTTCCTTTTTAGTACTAATTCATCTAATCTTAAGATATATTTGTTCTTTTTTTCCCTTTTATTTTTTTATATTTTTGCTATTACATAAGAATTATCTCTACTTATTCTATTTCTTGTTGAGATATAAGATTCTTCTACTTTTTAAATTGAACTTATCTGTTACTAAGGTTTGTTTTTTTCTCCTATTGTTCCATGAATAACGAATTTATTAAAAGGAAAAAGCTAATATTAATATTATTGCTATTATTCCTAAAAATAATATTTATGAATAATTTATATTCTGTATAATAGTATTTTTAGTTCTCTTAATTGTTTTCTTCCGGTATTTAGAATTTTTATCCGATGATATATTAGTGGTTACTTCTACTTCTTCATTATCTTCGGCTTCTAATTTTTAGATCTTGAAGATCTTTATTGAAATTGAACTTTTTTTAATATCGAAGCCTAATCCTCTTATTAATACAGGAATGGTTATGATTAATAACATCCAATAATTTACTCTACTTATATCTCTTAGTAATCTTATTTCTTTAGCGGGTAATACGGTTGTTTCTAATACTCTTATATTATTGGTTAAGTTGATAAATAGTAAAAAGAGAAAAGTAAACTTACTACAATGGTTATGGTGTAGAATAGCTTAGGTTTCTTTTTATATTTCATTAGATAGTATATTGTTATTGACATTATTATTATGAGGAATATGGCAATATATATAAAGGGGTTTATATAGTTTGTCATTTCAATAGCTACACTACCATTATATAATATATAATCTTTAAAGAAGGTAACAATATTACTTGCTTTAAATGTTATATAGGCAAATAATATAAATAATATTATATGTATTAATTTAAAGTACTTTATTAGAAAAAGCATAGGGTCTTCTTAGTACCATTTTATTCCTCCTTACTCTATTATTAGTATACAATAAAATGGTAAATATAGCAAGAAAAAATAACAAAGTTTTATGCTTTGCTATTTATATTCTTGAACCATAGTTATCATTTCTTTTTATGTATTCTTCTTTATCTAATGTTACAGTATTTTTCTTCTCCAAATTTACGATAGGTAATTGTATTGTTATCTCTTTCTTTATTTCCTAATACTAATGTGTATGGTATTTTTCTTGTTTGAGATTCTCTTATTTTATAACCCATTTTTTCATTTCTTGAATCTAATTCTACTCTGAAACCTTTTGTTCTTAATTCTTCAACTACTTTGTTAGCATATTCTAAATGATACTCGTTATTTACTGGTATAACATTTATTTGAACTGGAGATAGCCATAATGGTAATGCTCCTTTTGTTTCTTCTAGAATGAAGGCTGTAAATCTATCAAATGTTCCAAAGATAGCTCTATGTAGTACTACTGGTACTTGTTTTTCGCCATTAGAATCAATATATGATAGGTTAAATCTTCTTGGTAATAAGAAGTCTAATTGGCAAGTAGATAGTGTTACTTCTGGACCTACTGCTGGTTTTACTTCAACATCTAGTTTTGGTCCGTAGAAGGCAGCTTCTCCAATTGCTTCGGTATATGGTACTCCTATCTCATTTAATACTTCTCTAAGTTCATTCTCAGCCTTATTCCACATCTCATCATCATCAAAGTATTTATGTTTATCTTCAGGATCTCTAAGAGATAATCTAAACTTATAATTATCAAGTCCAAAGTCTTTATATACATCTAGTATAAGACTAACTACTTCTTTAAATTGATCTTTAATTTGATCAGGTCTAACAAATAGATGAGCATCATTTTGACACATACATCTAACTCTCTCTAGTCCTTTTACAGCACCACTTGCTTCATATCTGAAGTCAGTAGCAAATTCTCCTATTTTGATTGGTAATTCACGATATGAATGAATCTCATTACCATAAATTAACATATGATGTGGACAATTCATAGGTCTTAATACAAATTCTTCATCATCAACTTTCATAGAAGGAAACATATTTTCTTTATAATGATCCCAGTGTCCTGAAGTCTTATATAAATCTACTGTTCCTACACATGGAGTATATACATGAGAGTACCCTAGTTTTTGTTCCTTAGCATAAATATAATTCTCCAAGTTCTTTCTAACAATTGCTCCATTAGGAAGCCATAGAGGCATTCCTTTTCCTACTAAATCATGAGACATAAAGATGTCTAAGTCTTTACCAATCTTACGATGATCTCTTTCTTTTCTTTCTTGTAATTCAGTTAAGTAACTATTTAAATCTTCCTCATTTCTAAAACATACTCCATATATTCTCTGAAGCATTTTGTTGTTTGAATCGGCCTTCCAATAAGCTCCTGATACTTTGATTAGTTTAAAATATTTTAGTTCTTTTGTTGTATCTACATGAGGTCCTCTACAAAGGTCTGTAAAGTCTCCTTGGGTATAACAAGAGATTACTTGTTCATTTTCATCCATTCTATTAATTAAGTCTATTTTGTATGGATCATCATGAAACATATTTAGTGCTTCATCTTTACTAATTTCATGTCTAACGATTCTCTTACCATCTTTAGATAACTTCTTCATTTCCTTTTTCTATTTTTAGGTAAATCTTCTTCTTTGATTACTTCATCACCTAAATCAATGTCATAATAGAACCCCTCTTCAATTACTGGTCCTACCCAAAACTTAGCATTAGGATATAAATGCTTAACAGCTTGTGCAAGTAAATGTGCACAAGAATGATTTAACTTACTTAAATCTTCATTTTTCTTTAATATTTATCATTTCTTCTATTTCTCCTTCTATTTTTCACTTTTTAATTTGTTTTTCTCTTTTTATTTTTTTCTCTTTTTCTCTTTTTACATATTTTTTACATTCTCTATAATATGTATTATCAATAGTAGTTTGACCTGTTACTATTCTATCTATTATTCTAATACCATTATCACTATAACCTACTAGTGTCTTTCTTAATATAATTAAATCACTTAAATTAAGATTAGATATATCTAGTTGCCAAGTCTCATACTTATTTTTTTCTCCATACCGTTACTGGTATAAAATTATTTTTTTCATAACCAAACCCTCCTATTTATGAAAAAAAGACCTCTAAAAGGAGAGAATACATATCTCGGTACCATCCTTCTTTGGTCTTAATTTAGATAACGGCTATTAACCGGTAATCTCTTTCGAGTACACTATAAAGGTAGTAATTATATATCTTTATCATTAGTTTCCACCAAACACTAACTCTCTATAAATAAAATATATATAATCTTGTCCTTCTCATTGCTTTCAAATATAAATATATTATATTCTTATTTTTTTATCTTTGTCAATTACTTTTTTTATCTATTTTTCCACTTCAGCCTGTAGTCTTCCGTGGTATGATGAAGCCTTAAGTCTTCATCATAAGCATTTATTTATTAAATGTTTCATTTAATATAGATATATATTTACTTCTCATATCAGTAAGTATTGTATCAAGTATTTCAAAAGAAATATCTCTTTCACTCTTATTTGTAGTATCAAATAAATAAAAAAATTAATATTTTTCTTTATTAGATAATTCTTTAATATTCATAAGTGAATCATTATATTCATTAATATTATCTTCATTTAGAAAAGTCCTTTTTTCTAACGATGCATTAGCAGTATAATCTCTTCTTAAAGAAGTTAAACTATCAGTATATAAACCTATTATAATATCAATCTTATTTTTAATTATTGGAGTATATTCATCTATATAATTATCATATTCTTCTTTAGTCACTCCATTTTTATTATATAGTCTATCCATCCATATCATTCTATCAAAAAGAGATCTATCTATTAATATAATATCTTGTTTTTTTGTTAGTTCTTTGTTTAAATCTTCTAAAAACATATTTAGGAATTTCAGTATTAATAATTTTTTTATATTCATCTTTTTAATTTAGGATATATTTCTTTCTTATATCTCTTTGAAGTAGTAAATTCTTCTAATGTACTAGTAGTAAAACCACCCTTCTTAAAAAAGTCATATAAATTATTCATAAGAGTAGTTTTACCAGTTCTTGGTGTTCCAGTAAACTCTATTACATATGGTTTATTATTATCAAGTACACTAATCATCTTATATATTTCTTGTTTTTCTATAATGTAATCTAATTAATTTATTATATTCTTCTTCTCGTCCTTTAAATATCTTTCTTTCAAGTTCATCATGTTTATTATCATTAAAGATATCATCAATAAGTAACTTTAATCTACTAAACATTGAAATGTTTTCATCTTCGTTATAAATTAAACTATTATATACTTCAGTATAATACCACTTTTGTTTATCAAAACCTCTTTTAAAGGATGAAAAATCTTTTTTTCCTTTAATTTCAAATATTATTCGCATATCTTCTAAATTACTTATCTTATCTGCACATACTACAGCCTTATGTCTTAAATCTAAATATTTTACTTTATCTATAGTAATAGTTTTTCTCTCTTCCCAACTTAAACTTTTATCTTCTTCTGTTGCACCAAGTACTAATGATACAATATCATCATTAAATTCATTTAATAAATCTTCTTTAGTATATTTAGTATCCTCAATTACATCATGAAGATAAGCAGCCGCTACTACATTATCATCATATCCATATTCACTCAAAATATTAGCAACATTTATAGGATGAATAATCATAGGTTTCTCTTTATCAGATTTTCTTATTTGTCCTTTATGTGCCTTAATAGCAAATAATTTCGCTTTTTCTCTTATATTCATTTTATCACTCCTCAAAATTATTATAATAGTATTAAAGGAAATATATCGTCATTATTATATAAATATAGGAAATATTATGTATCTATTATTTTTTTCCTTTTATATTAAGTATCTTACTTAAAGTAAAATGTCTGATAGATCCTCTGAGTTTACAAAAAGCAAGAACATAAGTATTATCTTCAAATTCAAACATATTTATAGGGATAATTTCTCTTTTAACTATCTTACCTGATGTACCTAAATAATCTATTAATAAACTTTTTCTTATCTTTAATACATTTATCAATAATATTAATTTTTTCTCATCATTTTTTTATTTACTGTTACATCAACATTTTTTTATATTCTGATAATATCTTATTAGTATTATAAATAGAATGTAATTTTTTTATTTAACTTATTAAAATCACTAATTAATTTATTATCACTAATATTTTTTTAATTTGTCTTCTGCTCTATCTAATACTTCCAAATCATATTTATTAAAATAATCTATATTCATAATATCATTTTTTTATTTATATAATATCCACCACCTGGACCTTTAAAAGATTCTATAATATAACCAGCCATCTCTAATTGCTCTTTATAATACCTTACCATTCTCTCTGTTACCCCAAGTTCCATACTAAGTTCTTTAACAGAATATACTCTACCATTTGATAATAACTTTATCATTAAAAAAATGCATTAGATATTTTTACTCATACTTCACCTACTTTGTCTTAATCAAAAATATTATATCATAAATATTAAAAATAAGTACTATTATTTCAAGTACTTATTTATCTTATTCATTAAATCATCTTTTATCAATAGGTTTTTATAATATAATCACTAAAACCACTATCTTTATAAATATCATCATATATAATATTACTATTTTTTTAGTAAGAAGAATAACCTTAGTATCAAAGCCTTTTTATTTTTATTAAGTTTATTCATAACACTAATACCATTCATATAAGGCATATCTTCATCTAGTAATATTAAATCATACTTATCACCTTTTCTAATTCTATCTAGTGCTTCTTTACCTAAATTAGAACTATCATATAGTATATTATGTTTATCTAATATCTTACTAATTAATTTAATACTAGAATTATTATCATCTATAATTAATATCTTTTTTTATTATTAACATAATTATCATAATTATCTTTATTACTATCAGTATATATCTTTTGATCTAATATAATAGTAACAATAGTACCTTTATTATATTCACTACTTATAAGTAAATTACCACCCATTATATTAATAGTCTTTCTAGCACCATATAAACTATTTTGATCTTTAGTATTTTTATTTAAACACTTATCTAAGTCTTCAGCTTTTATACCAATACCAGAATCTTCTATTTTTTTATAATTAATCTAACTATATCTTTTTTTAAATATAGCATTAACAGATAATTCTACATAGCCTTTATCTGTATATTTATAAGAATTACCTATAATAGTATTTAATACATTCTTTAAATTAATACTATCTCCATATAAAGTATTAGGTAAATTACTATCTATATTAAATCTAAAACTAATATCTTTATCTTCAAATAATTCTTTATTTTTTTACTTATTACTTCTTTAAGTAATAATTTAATATTATATTTATTTTTTTAACAGTCTTAACATTAATATCATCAATAACATCAATATTATATATATTATTAGCCATACTATATAACTTGTTATTAGAAGATATTATCTCTCTAGCAAAGAATCTATTTTCTTCTAGATTATTACTATTTAGTATTACTTCAGAAGATTTATTAATATCACTAGCAATACTCTTAACTTCATTCATCATATTATATATAAGCATACTTTTTATCTTCATTAGCAGCATCCGCTATTTTCTTAGATGTATGTATTTCTTCTAGTAATTTCTTATCTGGATTCTCTATTGTAAAATACATAATTACTGTAATAAAAGCCTCCATCGAAGTAAATGCAAGAATTTCAGGATGAAGTTTTTGAACTATTCCGACTAGAACACCTATTACCATATATACATATATAGGTAAATATTTTTTACTTTTAATATTTTTAAAATTTCTAATTAAGCAAGTAAACATAAGTATAATGTATAGTGTACTACTAATAAAAACAATGTTGACACTAGGCCCATAAGAATACATAACATATCCTAAATCATTTATGTTAAACTGAACTGGTAAAAACCAAAGATTAAAAAAACATCGTTATTACATCTATTACAATATGAAAAAAATAGAAACTTTTTTTAGATATGACTTTAATTCATTCTTTTTTCTTTCTTTGAAGAAATTAAAAAAATACATAAACACTAAATACAGAACACCAAATAGTTAATTCAACTAGAAAAAAAGTTTATTTAATATCGTATAAAAATACTAAATAATCTTTAGCATATCCAGCAAATATTGTACAAAAACAATTCCAAAAATTATACCAATAAAATTAATGATAATAAGTTTTGAATACACTTTATTTTTCAAGCGTTTTAATTTTTATCTTTTGAAAAAAATATGCAATCATCAATAATACACTATAAAAAAAACTTATTATCGTTAAAAAAATATTGTAGTATTTATTTTTCATTTTTAAACACCTCTTTATTCTATAAAAAAATTATACCATAATTCAAAAACTAAAAAGAAAGCCTTATTTAGTGCTTTCTTCTAACTTTTTTATTCTCATTTTTTCTACTTTTTTATAATCCACTTTACCAACAGATGTAAGTGGTAAATCTTCTTCAAAAATAAAATCTTCTGGTTGCGAATAAGAAGGAAGTTTATCTTGACACAGTTTTATCAATTCTTCTTTTTAAATTTTTTAAGTTCGCTCACGCTATCCTTTTTTTATAACAACATGTGCCTCCGGAGAAAAACCATATGTCTGATCAGGAATAGAAATAACACAGCAGTTTTCAACTTTAGGATGACTTACAATAATTCCTTCAATATATGATGGATACAATTTAAAGCCTCCATGAGTAAACATTCTTTTATATCTTCCTTTAAAAAATAGAAAACCCTCTTCATCAATTATACCTACATCTTCAGAATGAATCCATCTTTTACCATCACTATGTATTTTTATAACTTTGCTTTCCTCTTCTTCATTATCTAAATAACCAAGCATTTCAGTTGGACCAGTTATACATATTTCTCCTTCTTCACCATATTTTAATTCTTTATCAGTACCTCTTTCAAATATACCATAAGTATTAAGTGGAAGTGGAACACCTAAACTAGTAAATTTATTAACATTACCCATACAAGTTACCGAAGTACCAGATAACTCTGTCATGCCAAATCCCTTATCTATACTACCACTAGAATTATGATTCTTTAAAAAGTCTTTAACTTCTTGTTCTTGTGTTCTTGTAAAAGATTCTCCACCTACTCCAATATGTTTAATACATTTCCAATTCATAGAATTTGCTTTTTTTCATCTTCAATAAAAATGTTCAACATAAGTTGGAACAGTAGCAGTATGATTAGGTTTATACTTAATCATAAACTCTGTAAACTCTTTAGGAGATAATATAGGAGCAATAATATTAGTCATACCTAAACACATAGGCATATGAATAGTAACAACAATACCATATGCTACAAATGGAACTATACCATTTAAGAAAGTATCACCTTTATTATAATTAGCATTAAGTGATTTATATTGAATAGCCATAGCATTAAAGTTTTCATTAGATAGTTTAACTGTCTTAGGTACACCTGTAGTACCACCAGTATGAACTAAAGCCGCTACCATATTCTTCTTATATCTAGGATATCTAGGATAACGATATTTATGAACACTCATTAAATCATTCCATGTCATATATTTATTTTTTTCTTCTTTATTTCATCTATCTTACTATATAAATTACTATCTTCTTTTTCTAGATTTCTTCTCTGCTAATACATTAAATGGAAATAATACTGAATTATATGGACTTAATGTAATAACATTTTTCTACTATATTATCAATATCTTCATCTTCCATACATTTATCAAACTCAGGTAAAAAATTATCCATAACTACTACTGTACTAGATTTTACTTCCATAAGATATTTTTTTATTTGTTTATAATCACTTCTTACATCAATTAAATTAATAACTGCTCCTAACTTATTTAATGCATAAAATAACACTTCTAATTCAGGATTAGCAACAGACATAACTGTTACTACTTCTCCCTCAGTAACACCAAGATTATATAGTCTTCTAGCAGTCTCATCTATCATATCTATATAATTTTTATAACTAATCTTTTTACCATAATACATAATAGCCTTAGTACTTAAATTATCTTCATTTTGAATTATCATATATTGATAAGCAGTTAATTCAGGTATACTAGCAGTAATAGCTTCTTTACTATAATATTTCTGCCAAGGTTTATCAATTGAAGCATACCCAGTAATTTTCTTATCTTTATCCACCACATAACTACCATTCATTTCACTATAAATATCAATATTCTTTATAGTCATATATCTCATCCCCTCAAATAAATTACTTATATAATACTCTATTTTTTTGTTAATTAGTCAAATATTTAAAAAAAGAATTATCATTACATTAATAATTCTTTATCTATTATTTATCTTCTATTACTTTTTCTCTAAAAAAATATTCTATCATTAAAAAGCACCACGCTTAGTACTCTTTTTCATCAGCAGTTTTAATAACATCTCCTAGTTCTTTACCCTCTAACTTTGCTAAATATTTAATTACTTCTATCATATCTGCTAATTCTTCTACTCTGTCTTCTCCACTTGCTTCAAGTACTTCATTATATTCTTCATATAGTTTCTTCTCTAACTCTTTTTTATATTCCTCTTCATTTAATATTCTAGTAATAGGAGTTGCTCCATTCCCTTTAATTATACTTGGAATATTATCTCTTACTAATTTATTGTATATTCTTTTCCATTTTATTTCCTCCTCATAAATTAATTATTATTAAAAAAATAGAATATATAAGTAAATCATTCATTTTTACCAGTTAATTTATTTTTTTATATCTATCTTTTAAAGTAGCCTCTAATTTCATACCACATTTTTTTCTGCTACTTTAATACTACCAATATTATTACTTGGTATAACAGCCTCAATTATATTACAATTACATTCATTAAATAGATAATCAATTATTGCTTTTTACTGCTTCTGTAGTATAACCTTTATTCCAATACTTAGAAGATATACTATAACCTATTTCTAAAGTATTATATTTATATGAAGTATTTGCACTAATAACACCAATTACTTCTTTAGTATCTTTTTACTTCTATACACCACGCAAATCCATTTTCTTCATATTTCTTTAACCAATAACTAATTACCTTTTTAGTAGTCTCTTCAGTATCATGACATTTAAAAGTTAAGTATTCGTTTGTTTTAATATCACTAGCCCAATTAATAAATAAATCATGAGCATCATTCATAGTTACTTTTCTTAAGACTAATCTATCTGTTACAATTAATTTATTACCACTCATTTTACCTCACCATCCTATTCAAAATTAAATAATATCATTTAAATTATAATACTTGTCCATCCTTTTCTGAACTAGTAAGAAATCCTTACTAATTGTTTTTTTAAAAAGCATTTTTCTAAAAATATTAGCAGTTGTATTGCTACTTATTTCTGTTATTTTTTTCCTTATTTCATCAATTAATCTAATAACTTCCTCATAACTTTCATCTAGTAATTCTAATCTATATGATCTAATACTAAGATTTTTTTATAATAACTAATATTATCAATATAATTAATCTTTTTTTATAATGCATAATATGTGTTAAACAATTATTATGAAGTACTCTATATCTATTCTTATTAATATCTTCTAGATAATATATATCTTCTTTTTTTACAAGGACATATTTTTTTAATTCTTTAATAGGACATGACTTAGTAATCATATTTTTCTATAGTACCATATATTATTAATTCTACTTTATCTAATATATAATCATCTAAATAATTATAATTAACTTCAGGAGATAAAGTAACTCTCTTAACACCATTATCTAGTAAAAAAACTTAATACTATAGTTATTAACTACATTTAAATAATAATCACTAATAAGATTACTATTTCTATATTTATAGATAGCCCCTATCTCAGTAGCAAGTATATTTTTACTATCATAATTGTAATTATTATTAACTCTCTCTAATCTCAAATATATTTTATCATTATCTTTATATATATCATATAATTCACTATCAACATATATTCTATCTATATTCATATCTATACCTGCTTGTACTTGTTCTTTATTTCTAGCAAATATTGATATTTCAGTATTATAATTAGCTTCCTTTTTTTATAATCTAATGAATATTTATTAATAATAATATCTCTTTTAATACTACTTCTAGTAATAATTAATTTATCACATAATAATCTTCTTGTATTATTAATATCTTTCATATTAACAAAGATATCTCTATCTATATCAATATTTATACTATTACATACAAAAGGGGTATTACCAAGTTTAGTTATCTTTTCTTTAATCTCTTCATTAGTTGTTCCCCTCTTAACAGGAGGTTCTATCTTTATTTTATCACTAACTATATTATTCATATTATCAGTAAATGTAATATCTAAAAAAATCATCTATTAATTTAATATCTATATTTATAAGTATCTTTTTTTAATACTACTAGTAATTATCTCTTTATCTAAATAATTACTTGAAGTCTTAATTAAAAATATCTTTATCTTTTTAGATTAATCTTATTATCTAAATAAATAATATCTCCAACATTACCTTTTATTAATAAGTAATCCTTTTTTTCATTATAAATAAAGTTAGCTATCATACCTTTATTACTATTCTTAAATCTAATACCATCTTCTTGATATAATTCTTTATCTAATTTAATTTTTAATTTTTCTTTTTTTATTAACATCTATTACTTTTACCAATATCTAATCCTCTATGATTAGAAGATTCTATATTCATAACTTTATCTTTAAACAAATAACCATTAGTAAATTCTCTATTAAATAATATCTTTAAATTATCTTCTTCTTTACTAGATATTTTTATTACTATAATTATCTATTAATTTTTCTATATATTCTAGTTACATATCCAACATAACTAGGAGATTTCATTCTACCTTCAATTTTAAAACTTACAATATCACTATCTAATAGTTTATTAAAATTATTTATAGTATTAAGTTCTTTAGTACTAAGTAAATATTTACTTTCATTATTTACATATTCACCATTTTTTATTAATTTAAAAGGAAGTCTACATACTTGTGTACATTCTCCTCTATTACCACTTCTACCACCATTCATAAAACTAAATAGACAACATCCAGAGTAGCAGTTACATAAAGCTCCATGTATAAATACTTCTTTTTTTCTATATCTACATCTATATTTTCTATTTCTTCAAGAGTCATTTCTCGATCTAGTACTATTCTAGTTACTCCTAGTTCTTTTAATAACTTTATACCTTCATTGTTATGATTATGACACTGAGTAGAAGCATGTACTTCCATATTAGGAAATACTTTTCTAACTAATGATATCATACCTATATCTTGCATTATAAGTGCATCTACTCCTATTTTATATAAATATTCTATATATTTAATTAATTCATCTACTTCATTATTATAAATAATAGTATTTACTGTTATATATATTTTTACTCCATATAGGTGGGCATAATTAACTGCTTCTTTTAGTTCTTCATTACTAAAATTACCAGCATAGGCCCTAGCTCCAAATGTTTTACCACCTAGATAGACTGCATCTGCTCCATTATTTACTACTGCTTTTAGGCATTCCATATTACCTGCTGGACTTAATAATTCTTTCATACTTCACTTCCTTTGATAGTTATAGTATATCATAATTTTGGGTAATTTAAAAGATACATTGCCTGACAAACAATGTATCTCCAAGTTTGATGAATAACTACTCTAAATTAAATGTCAGTTAATCCTAAAATAGTCTCTTATCTAATGAGTATCTTCTCTCATACATATATGTACATCTAATAGCAAGATAAGAATTAAAGCCTCTACCTTAATACCCATATTTTAAACATAATCATTTCCAAATAATTCTTTACTCGGGTAAATATTATCAAACATACTTCGTTTAGATATATTTACTAATGTTTATTTTTCTATTAGACAATTAAATTGTACAATATATTTTTTTATTTGTCAAGTACTTTATTTGGCATTTTTTTGAGCATTTTTGATTTTTTAAAATCTTCTTTGTTATTGCCAAATGAAGTTAACGGTTACTTTTTTAGATCTATTACCAGCGGCATCGATAGCTACTATTTCTTTTTTTCTTTCTGGTGAGTAATAATTTGGGCAATTTTGGCCAATATCACATAAATGAGTATATTTTGAATTACTACTACTATATTCTGTTATTTCATATTTGCTAACGCCACTTACTCCTGATGCCACTCCATTGCCACTTTTTATCGTTTGAATAAAAATACAAATCTAATTTGACTATAACTGTTTTTGTTTGTTTGATTGATTGTTACTGTACACTCCTGTTCTTCTTCTGATGTTGGTGGTAATGTTGAAGAACAATTTTCAATAATATTTTCAGTCTCTACATTTGTTTCTCCTGTAAAATTGAAGACTTGAGGAGTATACGGAGATACATTATCAAAGTGTGTTTCACACCATTTTATTGTTTCGCCATATCCTAATGCGTCTATGTATTCATCATAAGCTCTAACATCTATCAAATTAGTTACAGCATCAGTAATAGTTATTGTGTTTTTTGTTGTTGTAAATTCATTTGGTTCTTTATTAAAGTCTTTATTGTATTTAATAGCTGTAAAATCATTACCTTTATCTGTTACTTTTACCGTTACTCTTCCATATGTGTTTCGCCATATATTATCATTTATACACTCTATTATTGGATCAGTTGATTCCCATTGTGCATACAATGTTGTATCTTTAGTTATATTTATTATATCTCCAGCTTTATAGATAGTAGCATCTTTAAGTAGAATCCCGTATGATATTTCACTCCATCCTTTAAAGAAAAATCCTCTTCTGGTTGGAACTGTTGAACTTACTTTTATCGTTTGACATCCTTTGGTTGTCTGATTACTAGGCATGTTTTTTGCTAGTATTTTGAAATCATTTGAATCATATTCTAGCTTGTAATTGGCTGTTTGCCATTTGGCATATAATGTTATATCTTTATTTGCCTTATATATACCTTTGGATTTGTAGGTTGTTCCTGTACCATCTTTCTTCGTATTCCATCCTAAAAATTGGGAACAATCTTTTTTAGGAATAGTTTCTGATAATTCTATATCAGTACCATAATATTTTGTTTGTGCTGCTGGTGCTTCAGTTCCGCCATTGGCATCATAACTAATAGTATAAGTATTCTTATTCCATACAGCATATAAATCAATACTAGGTGTATTATCATTAATCCATGTATCATTGACTCCACTTAAAACATTGTAATCTTTAGTAGTAGCAGTTTTGCTTCTTGCCCAACCAGCCATAGTATGACCAGTATTTGTCCATCCTTTATCGCTAAATGCCTGGCCACTTACTCCATAAGTAAATGTTTGAGTAGCAGTTGTGCTATCAGAAGTGCTTGCATTTCGATAGAATATTACTTTAATTGTTTTAGCTTTAACTATTGGATAATATGTTCCATTAACATTATTTTTATTAGTATTAGCATTCCAGCTACTAGTAGTAGCACTAGCATTTGTATTCCAACCTACTACATTATAACCTAATTTTTCAATAGTAGGAGATTTAATACTACATGTACCAGAAATGTCCGCTAGACACATTTTAGTTATATCTGTTGTACCATTACCTATTTTATCTACTGAACCTTTTTTTAAATATTGCTTTTATATATATTAAAAATCTTTTATTACTTTCAGCATAGTTATTACTCTTATCATAAGTTCTTGCTACAATATTTACTTTACCACTAGTACTATAAGTTAATTCAATATCTTTATTAGTAGTTTTGTACCAAGCATTACTATTTATATTAGTAGTATTATCATTATTACAATTAAAAGTATTATCGTTATTTAATGTACAACTACTTGCATTTACATTACTAGTAGCATTTATACTAGACTTAAAGTAATAATAACTATCACCTTTAATATTATCATTATTGTAGGTAATTTTAAGTTTGTCAGATAAATTGAAAGATGGTTCTACAATATCTTTTGTTAATTTGGAAATGGTGTCTGAACAAGCTGTACTTCCGCCTTCAGTAGATGTACATACTCTGACATAGTAATCTGTATTATCTTTTAGTTTATCAAGATTACATGTATTACCAGATATAGTACCATTATGATCTAAATTACCAGAAGTAAGGCCATAACTACAAGTACTTTCTTTTATTTTAATATTTTCTCCTTCAATATCAGTAAAAGAAATGTTAATAATCTCATCAGTATATGATTTTCCTCCAGATAAGACTGGATGTTTCGTTATTGTTTCTTTTTATAATGTTACCAGTACATACTCCATATATTATTTGTTCTTCGGTTAAAGAAGTATTTCCACCATTCGAAGGAATATTTTTAAGTAATATTGGATTCCCATTAACAAAAGTAATGTTGTCCTTTCTGATACCAACATAGGTATGAATATCAATATCTCCTAGATCTTTATCTTTAGGAAGAAGTCCTTTGTTAAGTAATTCTTCAACTGTTACACAGAAGTATTTACCTTCATAACCTTCTCTTGTCATTTCAGTCCAATAGTTCTCGTCATCATTTTTTTCTGTACTATAGATAGAAGCTGTTTTTTTGATACTACTCTCACTTATAATAGATGCTTCATCTTTAGAACTGTTAATTAATTTAATTATACCAAAAATACTACCTCCTATTACAAGGCCAATTATTACTATTACTCCTAGTAATTCTATTAAAAGTAAATCCCTTTCTATTCATAATTATTCTCCATTACTACTGCTACTACTAGAAAAAAAATTATTTTTTTATTATTTTCTATAATGCTATTATCTTTTTTTACTTAAATTGAATGATTTTTATTAATTTGTTTTTCTTTATCATATACATTTATGATAAAGAAATCTTTTTCTTCTTTTTACTTCTACTGTATTATCATTATTACCATATAAGCTATTGGCATATTCTAAAAACTCTATTATAGTTCATTTTTAATATCACTATTAGAATTATTTGGGGTATTGTTATTATTGTTTCCATTATTTTTATTGTTGTTAATAATAACAATAAGACTAACACTTAATATACATGTAATAATAATTATAATTAAACTAATATACTTTTTTTCCATAACTCTCACCTATTTTTAATTATATCAATATTTTTTTAAAAAAAGTATAGATAAATTTTTTAAATAAATAAATATTATTTAACTTAAATAGCGTTAAATAATATTTATTTATTTATTTTCTATATTATCTAATATTTCTTTTATTTTTCTAAATCTGTGATTAAGTCCTGATTTAGTTATTGCCATGCCGGTCTCTAACGACATTATTTCTGCTAGTTCTTTTAGTGAACTTTCTTTGTACTTCATTCTATACTCAATTACTGTCTTTAGTTTTTCGTCTAATAAATCTACTACATCTAATTCATATAATTTTTCAATATCTTTTATTTGTTTATTAGCTGTCATAAATACTTTATCCATGTTGGCCTGCTCGCAATTGTTTAATCTGTTGGTCATATTTTTATGATCCCTATATATTCTAATGTCTTCAAAGTACATTACGGCAGAAAAAGCTTTAATTACTCTTAAAAAATCACTTATCTTTTCTGCTTCTTTAATATAGACAGTATAATTTTTTTCTCTTTTTATTACTTTGCTATTTAAATCATAAGAATTAAGTAATTCATTTATGAAATAAGCATATTCTTTAGTATCTAGTATAAATTCTAAATGATATCTACTTGTTTTAGGATCATTTACGGATCCTGATACTAAAAATACTCCTCGTAAGTAGGCTCTTAATTGCTCTTCGTCTGATATTAGATATTCTTTAGGAATACTTAAATATTTATTATTATCTATTATTGACAAATCTTCTAGAACATCTTTTACCATAGTATTTATATTTAATATATATGTTAATCCTTTACCTAGTTTTTTATTTCTAACTGTGATTGATGGTGTTATTCCATAGATTTCTTTAAATAGTTTAAATACTCTACGAGCTACAGCATTATTTTTCAATAGTTATATTTATATTATCAGATATTTTACCCGCTATTCTTATGATGGCAGATAATTCTGGGATATCTTCTAATCTAGTTGTCTCTAACTTAGATGCTTCATCTTTTACAATCATTGTAAAACTCATTATTCTAACTCCTTAACTATATAATTAAAAATATCTAAGGCTGTTCGATGTGGGTTATGTCTTACTACTAAGTTATCATTTATATCTAGTAACTCATCTTCAATTACTTCTACTTGCATATCTTTTTAATGTATCATAATCTATTTCTATTTGACTTGCTGTTTCTTCTTTATATCTATCTTTAATACCATCTGGTACTTCTTTATTGTTGACTACGACGACATCTATCATGTTATCTTTTACATAAGAATTAATTTTTTTAATGCAGTCTGATACTTTATAGCCATCTGTTTCTCCATGTTCACTCATTATATTACATACATACATTTTTTTGGCTTTGGAACTAATAAGGGATTGTTTTACTTCTTCAGATAGTAAGTTAGGTATAATACTAGTATATAGACTACCTATTCCAAATATTATTAAATCTGCTGAATCAATAGCTTCAATTACTTCCTTAGTAGGTTTTACTTTTTCTTTATACTCAATATAATCTATTTCTTTTCCTGCTTTAGTTATCTTTGACTCGCCTTCGATTACTTGACCATCTTTAGTATGTGCTATTAATACTGGGCTTTCTTCAGTAAAAGGAAGAATTGTTCCTTTTATATTAAATATTTTGGATAATGATCTTAATGATTCAGTTAGATTTCCTGTTATATTATATAAAGCTGTTAATAATAAATTACCCATTGGATGATTATTTAGTGAATTATCTGTATTAAAGCGATATTGAAGTAATTCTTCAATTAATGGTTCTACTTCTGATAATGATACTAATACATTTCTTATATCTCCTACTGCAAAAAAATATCAAATTCTTTTTCTTAATTCTCCACTAGAAGAACCATCATCTGCTACTGTTACAATAGCGGTAATATCTAAAAGGAAATTGCTTTAATCCTTTAAGAAGTACTGAAAGTCCTGTACCTCCTCCTAATACTACTATTTTTTTCATGTGGTCACCTCTTACCCATTATACTATAAATTATGGAAAAAAATAAAGGAATTATTACTTTTTCTTTATTTAATCGTTATAGTTTCATGCTTTTGTAATTTGTTTTTTTACTTTTTTTCTTGTAATAATATTATATTTTCAATTTTACCAGTACAATAGTTATTTTTTTAATTTTCACTACATTGAAATAATTTACCTTCATTATGATAGATATTAAATCCATTTTTTTACTTTTTAGAATAGTCTTTTTATTCTTTTTATATATTTCGTTATTTATTAGTTCATTCTTCATTTCATTTACCATATAAACCCCTCTATACTATTTCATAATCTCTTGTATATATTCTTTTTATCACTAGAATATTCTATATAATAATGATTATCTCTTCTAGCTACTATTATTCCTATTGTTTTTATTATTGTTAATACCTTTAACATGTTTATCTATATAATTCATATATACTTCTACTTGTCCTATATGTTCTTTCTTAACTTCAGTTACTTTTAGTTCTACAACTACATAACAATTATATTTAATATTAAATAATAATAAATCAATATAGTTATAAGTATTACCAATCCTAATTTTATATTCATTTTTCTATGAATGAATATCCTTCACCTAATTCTTTTTAAAAAGGATGGTATATCCTCAAGTATTAATCTTTGTAATATCTTTTTCACTGATATTTTTCCTTATCAATACCTAGTTTATTTTTTTAATAATTATTGGATTCTTAATAGTATCACCAATATCTATTTTTTCTTTATTAATTAGTTTTAGTTTAGTATTATTATCTAGTCTTTGGTATTCTCTGTTTTTTTATTTTTTTCTCTTAACTGTCTTTTTACTTAAACATTGATCTGTTGTGATTTTTAATATAATAATTAATTTCATTTGTATCTTTTAACGGTAATAATTCACAATAATGAGACCAACTCAATTGTTGCGCCATTGGCGCAATCTTTTCAGATAATAAATAAAACTGTCGCATTCTAGACAAAGCAGTGAAAGTATAACCTTTTCCTAATTCTTCCTTTAATCTGGCAGAATACTCTTTTATTAATCCATCTCCATACTTGGCTCTATCTTCACCACCTTGGGCTTCGATTAATAATTTACCAACATTATAATAAGTACTAAGTTCATTTCTATTCTTAGAATAATCTTTTTACTTTTCTTATATATTTCATTATTTATTAATTCATTTTTTTAATTTCATCGTAATAATTATTTTTTTCATACAAACCTCCCTATACTATTTCATAATCTCTTGTATATATTCTTTTATCACTAGAATATTCTATATAATAATGATTATCTCTTCTAGCTACTATTATTCCTATTGTTTTTATTATTAGTAATACCTTTAATATGTTTATCCATATAATTAATATATACCTCTACTTGCCCTATATGTTCTTTCTTTACTTCAGTTACTTTTTAGTTCTACAACTACATAACAATTATATTTAATATTAAATAATAGTAGATCTATATAATTGTAAGTATTATTTATTTTGATTTTGTATTCACTACCTATATAGCTAAACCCGTCTCCAAGTTCCTTCATGAAACCTTCTATATCCTCAAGTATTAATCTTTGTAATATCTTTTCACTGATATTTTCCTTATCTATACCTAATTTATTTTTAATAATAATTGGATTCTTAATAGTATCACCAATATCTATTTCTTCTTTATTAATTAGTTTTTAATTTAGTATTATCATCTAGTCTTTGATATTCTTTATTTTTTTAAATTTTTTCTCTTAACTGTCTTTTTACTTAAACATTGATCTGTTGTGATTTTTAATATAATAATTAATTTCATTTGTATCTTTTAACGGTAATAATTCACAATAATGGGACCATGTCATTTGTGTCGCCAGTGGCGACACTTTTTGTTCTTCAATTAATTTGTAAAATTGTCTCATTCGAAATAATGTTCTTTTATTATACTTTTTTCCTACTTCTACAACTAACTTTTTCGAATAATTGTCAATTATTTTTTCTCCGTATTTTTTCCCTGCTTTTGAAAGTAATTTACCAACATTATAATAAGTACTAAGTTCATTTCTATTCTTAGAATAATCTTTTTACTTTCTTATATATTTCATTATTTATTAATTCATTTTTAATTTCATCGTAATAATTATTTTTCATACAAACCTCCCTATACTATTTCATAATCTCTTGTATATATTCTTTTATCACTAGAATATTCTATATAATAATTGGATTCTTAATAGTATCGCCAATACTCATTTCTTCTTTATTAATTAGTTTTTAGTTTAGTATTATTATCTAGTCTTTGGTATTCTTTATTTTTTTAAATTTTTTCTCTTAATTCTCTTACACTTAAGTTATATTTTTTTCTGTTGTATTGATATAGTAATTAATTTCATCATTATTTTTTTGATTATTAAAAAGTTCTTTATAATGACTCCATGATAATTGGGCCGACATTGTAGGCCCTTTTTTTCAAATAGCAAATAAAATCTTCTCATATTCTTTAAACTTCTAGTAGAATACCCTTTGCCTAATTCTTTTGTTAATTGCTTAGAATATTCTTTTATTAAACCATCTCCATACTTGGCTCTATCTTCACCACCTTGGGCTTCAATTAATATTTTGCCGACATTATAATATGTACTAAGCTCATTTCTATTTTTAGAATAATCCTTTACTCTCTTATATACTTCATTATTTATTAATTCATTTTTTTAATTTCATCATAATAGTTATTTTTCATACAAGTCTCCTTTTCTAAATCACCATATCATAAACATATATAGAACGCAAATTGGTAAAAAATGTTTTTGAAGAGGTTAATTCCTAGGAAAACTTGTTTTTAGTCTTTAAAAATTATTTTTACTTGGTGTATCATAGGAGAAAATACTTTTTTTAATAAAAATGAAAAATTAGTGATTTTACACTAATTTTTACAGATTTTTATATACATAATGACAAAAAAAATATAGTAACTATAATTGTTACTATATTTTAAATAACATTGTTTCTTATTAAGAGAATGTAGCAGTTACACCGGATTTAGTTCCGTTAGCATCAACAGCATCAAAAGTTATAGTACCTTTGTATTCTCTTCTTAATTCTGTAGTTGATGCATCATCGTCTTGTTGTTCTGCTCCTGTTTCTTCAAGCCATACTAATACATAGAAAGTTTTTGAACTATTACCAGAAGCACTATTATCAGTACCATATAATGTTAATGATTGTGCTTTATTTAATCCAGCGTTTTCTGTTCCTTCTGCTTCTTTGTCTGCACTATAAGTTAAAAATCCTGTTTTAGCTTGTGGTACCATTGCGAAGTCAGCAATAGCAGTAGCACCATTAAATGTATAAGTAGGTAATTCTCCAGCTGTATCTTTTGTTACATTAGCATTGATTAATGTCCAGTACATATTTTTTGTTGTTGAAGTACTTAAGCTTAATTTTCCTTGTACATTAACGGTAGAAGTTTTACTTAAGTTAGAAACGACTACTTCATAAATATCACAAACATTATTTCCTAAACTATCTTTACATTTACCTTCCATTGCTTTTGCAAATTGATCAACAGTATCTTTATCAGTTTGATTAACAATTAAGTTTAGAGGTATAATGTTATCATTTGTACCAGTAGTAATTCTATTAGCAGTTACAGTTAATCCACCTGCTTCAGCAGTATTACCAGTGATATCAGTATCATTAGTTCTTGAAGCACTAAAGAATGCAAATGTTGCACCTATAATTGCTACTATTAAAGTTGCTACACCTATAACGGCATAAAACGTATTTCCCTTTCTGTTATTTTCTTCCATTTTATTTCAATCCTCCTTTACAATAATAATTGTATCAGATATAGAAATAAAATGCAATACTTTTTGATATTTAATCACAAAAAGAAGATGCAATCTTCTCCTTTTTAATCATAACTTTTTATAATTATGCACCTGCACTAAATGATGCAGTTAAACCTGAAGTATTACCTTGAGCGTCAACGGCGTTAAAATTAACTGTTCCTTTGAAAGACTTTCCAGCGTCTTTGCCTTCTTGTCCTGCACCAGTTTCTTCAAGCCATACTAGTACATAATATGTAGCATTTCCAGAATTTGCAAGAGTTTGGCTAGCAGCAGCAGCACCAGTAGCACCAGTGTTACCACCAACAGTAACATTACCTGCAACACCTTTGTCAACAACTGTGGCAAAGTCAGCTCTAGTTGTAGCATCAGCAGCTGAAAGTAATTGCCATTTCATGTTTTCAGATTCAGTTGCAAGTGTTAAAGTACCTCTTACCTGTACAGTTGAGGTTGTTGATAAGTTTGTTACTTTAATTGAATATACTTGACAAACATTGTTACCATTTGAATCTTTACAAGATGTACCTTTAGTAGCACCTAAAGCATCTGCAAATTGGTCAGCAGCACCTGTTGCAACGTTTGTTGGAGTAGTGTTATCCATTAAGTTAAGCGGTATCATATTTGTACCAGTTGTTGTTACTGGAGTTACATCTAACTTAACACCACCTGCTTCAGCAGTTCCACCAGTGATAGCGGAATCGTTAGTAGCATTAGCACTAAAGAATGCAAATGTTGCTCCAATGATTGCAACTACTAATGTAGCTACACCTACAACAGCGTAAAATACGCCAGTTCCCTTTCTGTTATTTTCTTCCATTTTATTTCAATCCTCCTTTACAATAATAATTGTATCAAATACTGAAATAAAAATCAATAGTTTTTTTGATAAGATTTTTATTAAAAACATTTTTTTAGAAATATTTTTAATATATTGTCTATGCTTATATATGATAGATATGGTTGGTATACTACTTATAGACAATTTACTTGGCTATAAGTAGCACAGCAAGACATAGGCTTGGTGTGAACATGAAAAAAGGTTTAGACATATTGTCTAAACTCTCTATTAGAATGCAGCTTCAATATTAGCACCAGTTGATGCTCTTACAGTAACAGTTCCACTTACTGTTTTTCCAGAATCTGCTCCAGTTTGATCGCCACCAGTATTTTGTAAATATACTACAAAATATTGAGTAACGCTACCATTTACATTATTTGCTTTAGCAGGTAATGTTACTCCTGTTGCTAATGTGCCTGTAGTAAGATTAACAGTTCCAAGAGCATTTCTACCAGTCATTTTGGCCCATTTAATACCTGTAGTACCATTTACTGTTACTTCAGTATCAACTTTTGTAGCATTGGTACCACCATTATTTATAACTAATTCATATACTTGACATACTGTATAGTTATTTTTATCTACACAATCATTAGTAGTACTAATTGCAGTAGTAAGTTGGTTAGTTGTATGACCTGTTACTGTTCCATCATATATTGGTATTAAGTCTCCAGTACCTTTACTAACTTTTTTTAAACTTGCTATTGATAATTGTACATCTAATGTTTTACCAGTAATAGCATTTGTATTAGTTGCACTAGCACTAAAATAAGCGTATGCACTTCCAGTTATTGCTATTACAAGAAGAGCTACTCCTGCTACAGCATACATTAGTGGCTTATTCATTCTTTTTTCTTGATTATTTTCTTCAAACATATTTCTTCCTCCTACTCTACATATGAATTATAACAAATAATACTTATTTTTTTCAATACTATTTTTATATAATTTCTTCCATTTATGTCTATAAAGGTATCTTCATTAATACCTGGTAAGTTTAAATCTGGAATTAGTTTTTTTCTTCTTCCTTAGGTTTTACAGACTCTTGCTCTTTTTTTCAATATCACTTTTGTAATTTACTAGTGTTCTATTATCTTTAAATAATTTACTTCTATTTACTTTTGATGGTTCATAACTATCTATTATCCAGAACTCATATAATATTTTTAATATTGGTGAAGTCATTACTTCATCTTCTAATTTCTTTTCTTTTTCTCTTTCAACTTTAATATTATTTTCTAGTAGGAAGATGTTATCTAATAATTCATCTTGTTTTTTTCAATTAGTATATCTTGGCTTATAAGTGTATTATAAGTATTGGGATATCTATCTTTATTTAATGTTATTTTTTTAGTTTATTTCTTTTTATTTATTAATTTATTATAACTACTTTCTTTTTTTCAAAGATAAGATATAATATTTCTTTATCTATTGGATCTTCAATGGTTTTAATATCTTCATATAAAATGTTGCGATACTTATTATTTGTATCTTCATTGAACTTTGATAGTAGTGTCTCCTCTAACAAGAGATTATCTACTTCAGACTCATCTTTCTTTTTTTATATAGACTTTCTAAAGATTCTTTTTATTTTTTTGATATTTCTTTTTCAATTTGTAAATATTTATCTTTTGGCTATTTGATATTTACAAATATTATTATATCTTTCTTTGTATTCTAATAAGTCAGTTTCAATATTATTTTTCTTCCATATATTTTATTAATTTTTTTCTAGTCTTACTTTTTTTCTTCAAGAGTGGTTGCTGTTATATAATCATACTTATCCATCTTCTTCCTCCCTTGCTGATATTTTCTTAAAGTTTTCTACTGTTTTCTTTACTAATTTATTTTTCTTTTCTTTTCTTGAAGCATTTGCTTGTTCAATTTCAATTTCTTCAATTTTATCTAGTGCTTCACTAGTTATTTGATTTCTTATTACATTTTCTGCTGCTCTTGATATACACTCACACATTTTTAGTTCATACATTATATAAAATGTTAACAAACTATATAACATACTAGTTATATCAGTCTCAATAACAAAGTCATTTTTGGTATCGTATTCACCATCAAAATTTATGGGAAATAGTGTTAGTTTCTTGAAGACAAATGATGTACTTGAGTTATAGTGATTGTAATATAGATTTATTTCACTATATGAGGCATTTCTGATGGCTTCATCAATTGTTTTTTTCTATTTTTTAGTTCTTTAGTAAAATCGTCTTTTGTTTATTTTTTTAAAATAGTTTTTATCATCGGTATAAACTATTTTTTTCCTATTATTATCTTATAATCATCTTTGTCTTCTCTTATTTGTCTAGCTACTTGGGAATTGAAGTTACCACAAAAGCCATAGTCATTGGCAATATAGATATTAAGTTTACTACCAGTAGGATTTGGTGTTATTACTTTTTTTATCTAGTACTAGATTTTTGTTATAAACGATTGTTTTTTTATTATTTTAGTTATTTCTTCACCAACATTTCGGTAACTTTCTGCTTCTCTTTTAGAGGCATCTACTCTAAGTAAAGAGTGGAAGTTCATGACTTTAACGACGTTCTTTATTCTCATTTTTTCCACCCTTTCTGATATATTTATTAGCTAGTACTACTGTTTTTAAGTTTTTTAGTAATGTATATGATAGGTATAGGAACATAAATATCATTACAAATACTAATAGTAATAACATCCATACATCCATATATTCATTTGTTATATAATCATGGATTAGATATATTATTTTTAAGCCTCCTAGTGAAATGATATTTAGGAGTATATCGATTATTATTTTTTTATTTTTTTAATTAATAGACCACTAAAAAGGGTTAATGATATAATAATGATGGCTATATAGATATCTAAATCAATAAATGAGGCCATAAGATATATCATAAAAGAAATAACTTATTATTGAGCATGATATGCTTATTATTTCTTTATTACTCATTCCTTGTAATATTCCATATAATTTTTACTTTTTGATTTTTTTCTGGATCAAACTTTTTTTATTAGTATTTTTTTAGAATAATATATAATGATATTACTACTATTATACCAACAAATGCAAAATAAAATATATTATTCATACTATCCCTCTTTTATCATTAAATTAAATTCGTTATTACTATTCATATAAAAAGGCTTTGATATTTTTTTAAATGATAGGTTTACTTCATCATTTTTGATATCAACAGATCCTTCTATTTCTCCTATTATAGGTAAATAATCTTTCATTATAAGTAAGTTATAATCTTTTGCTTATGATTCTTATTATTTTGATATTTTCATATTCTCTTAATCCGTTTTCGATATCAAAGATTCTTACTTTAATTCCATCCATTACACTTACCTATATATCTAAACTTACTTTCATCTATATTATCATATTTACCATTTAAGATGTCTTCTACATCATTTAATACATCATTTATATCTACAAATTCTCCTTTGATATTGGTGAATGTTTCTGCTACAAACATTGGTTGTGAGAAGTAGTTTCTTAGTTTTCTTGAACGATAGAATACTAATTTATCTTCTTCGGATAATTCTTCTATTCCTAGTACGGCGATGATTTCTTCTAGTTCTTCATATCTAGTTAGTGATGCTAGTACTTTTTCTACTAATGTAAAGTGTCTTTCGCCATTTTATCTCTATCTATTAGTTTTGATGTTGATTTGAAAACATTAATAGCAGGATATAAGCCTAGTTCGGCGATTTTTCTATCTAGAACAATTTGTCCATCCATATAACTCATTACGGTTTGAACAGCATCATCGGTTAAGTCATCTGCTGGGATATAGATAGCTTGGAATGATGTAATTGATCCTTTATCATTTGAATTTATTCTTTCTTCAATTTCACTTATTTCTCCTGCCATATTAGCGGGATATCCATTTTCTATTAATAGTTCTTTTAAATCAGTTGATATTTCGGCTTTGGCTTGGATAAATCTATAGATGTTATCGATGAAGATTAGGACATCTTGTCCTTTTTCATCTCTTAAGTATTCAGCCATTCTTAATCCAGTAGCTACTGATTTACTTCTGGATACGGGATTATCACCCATTTGTCCATAGACCATGGTCATTTTATCTAATAGGTTTGAACTTCTCATATCGTCATATAGTTCTCTTCCTTCACGACTACGCTCTCCTGCTCCTACAAAGACAGCATTTGAGTTAGAAGAAGCATAGATATTATGAATTAACTCTTTTATTAATACGGTTTTACCTACTCCAGCTCCTCCTAGTAATCCCATTTTGAAGCCTTTTTGTAATGGGGCAAAGAAGTCAATTACTTTGATTCCTGTCCATAATGGTTCTGTTTCTACTTTTACTTCTTTTAGTGATACGGTATTACTTTTTACTTTTACTTTTTTCTCACTTTCAAATGGTAATCCATCTATAACATCACCATAAGAATCAAATACTCTTCCTAATATTTTATCTGAATATTCTACTTCTATTCCATCACTTTTTTTGGTTACTATACTTCCTTTTTGTAATCCTCTTGTGGAATATAGGCTTATACAGGTAGCAGATATGTTATTTATTTCTACTACTTCAAAGACATATTTATTATTATCTTCTACTTCTAGAATATCTCCTATTTTGATATCATTACTTTGATAATATTATTTCTACAGAAATATCGTTTATTGTTATTATTTTTACCTATTTTTCATTTGTTTCACCTACTTCCAAGAATCTATATAATTCAAGCATTTCTTCTTTACTTTTTGGAGAGAACTTATTTTGTTTTAGTTTATCTAGGATTAATTTTCCTTCTTTCATTCTATTTTTGTAGTTCAATACTCATTTCATCAATATTGGCTAATTCATAGATATCTCTTACTTCTAGGTATTCTAGCAATTTGCTTCTTACTAAGCTTCCTAGTTTTTTTACTTCAGGAGATTGTACCGCTCCTCCTAGTCGGGATACGGATAGTCCATAGTTTAGAGCTGGTTTTTCTCCTTTGGCAAAGTTTTTACTTGATAATACTATTTGGCCATCACATATTGATATTATGTTAGTAGATATATAGTCTGTTATATCTGATGATTTTGTTTCTACAATTGGTAATATTGTTATTGAGCCACCATCTTTATGTTGACATCCTTTTTCTAGCAACTTACTATGAGCGTAGAAGATATCTGATGGATAAGCATCTCTTCCTGGTGTTTTTTTACTTGCTAATGATATTTGTCTATATACATCGGCATGTTTCTTTAGGTCATCTAGAACTACTAATACATCATAAGAATCCATCATCATTTGTTCTGCTATTGAAAGGGCTACATATGGTGTTAAATAGGTTCTATTTGGTAATTCATCATGGAATGAGGCAATGATGATTGTATATGATGCTGCTCCTCTTTTAGTTAGTTCATAGTAGATATCTTTTACTTCTTTTTTTGTTTTTCCTAAGGCTACATAGATACATACCATATTTTTATCTTTTTGATTTACTATGGCATCTAGGGCTATTTGAGTTTTTCCGGTCTTTTTATCTCCTATTATTAATTGTCTTTGTCCTCTTCCTATTGGATATAACATATCAATACTTGTTAATCCGGTTAAGAACTCTCTTGTTACTAATCCTCTATCCATGATAGGAATTGGTTCATTTTCTATTGGAACTTCAACTAGGTTATCAAATCTTTTACCCGCTATTAAGTCATTACCAAAGATATCGATTACTTTACCCATTGAGTCCATACTAAATAAGCATTTAAATTGTTTCTTTAATGAATATACTTCATCTCCTGGATTTATTTCTTTTGATACTTCTACTAATGATACTGTGATATTATTTTTTCCTACAGCAAAAACAAATCCTTTGGCTTTTCCTGCTATATCTACTTCTTCATAGTAAGTGATATCATTTAGTCCAGATACAATTACGGTATATGGATTTACTTTTTATTACTTTACCTACTGAATATATATTATTATTATTTTTTATGTCTTCGACTTTTTTGTCTACTTTTTTTAGTTCCATATCACACATTCCCTTCATTTAAACTAAAGTCATATATTTTGTTACGGTAAAGTATTTTTATTCCTTTATAAATACTTTCACTTACTCTAGTCTTTACTTTTTTATCTATATAATCATAATTTTCTTTGGTACTTGGTACAAGTACTACTACTGTTGGATCATTTAACTGTATTAGTCTATTTAAATAATCAATAAAATCTTCCATATTGAATTTATTGCTTGATAAGTATATTTCATAGACTTTATATTCTTCTGCGGTTAGTTCTTTTTTAAGTAGGCATTTCTTTCTTCTGGTAGCATTAATTCTATTTTTGTATATTTCTTCTGGTGTAAACTTATTTCTTAATTTGACACAGAAATCATATTTGTTATCATCTTTGATATTTGATAAAAAAATCTTTTATTAAATCTTCATAATTGATAATAAACTTCTGCTCTATCTTCTTATTTATTTCAAATATATTCTTATCTAGATAACTTGTTTCAGTAAGTAAGTCAATTATGCTTGTATCAAAGTCATAACTTGGTCCTCGTTCACTTAAACTATTATCTTTTTAACCCATTCTTTCTTTTTTCTAATTCACTTTCTAATTCAGAAAGTCGTTTTTTTCTTTTTCATCTATTAAGTAATCATATTCTTTTAATTTATCAACAAAATATGATTTTGATTTTTCATCAACCTGTTTAACAGCATTTTTAAGTATTAAACTCATTACTACTACTAAAAGGATGATAACAACAAAAGAGATAATAAAGTATGTCATATTATCCCACTAATGGATTAAAGAATAGCAATAAGAAACAAAATGCAAATAAGAATAATAAGAATATTGCAAATATTATTAATATTGTCATTATTGAATGTACTACATCATTTTTAGTCTCAGGGTTTCTTCCAACTGCTTCTGCTACCCTTCCACCTAATAATCCTATTCCTAGTCCTAATCCTAAAAAGGCTAGTCCTACCATTACTCCTATAGCAACTGCTGTTGCTGATAAAATACTTTCCATAAATAATTCCTCCTTCTATATTTTTCCCTATTTCTTTTTATTATATGTCCTATATTTGTATCAGTATAATAACATACTTTTTGTTATTTCTTTCTTTTTCTACTAAATAATATACTAAACCATTATCTATATATATATTCATTACACTAGGTAATTCTTCTCTTATTCTAATTATATATTTTTTTCACTATTACGATTAAATTCTTCTGTAGTTAAGGTTTTATCATTAATAGCATCTACTACTGTAGTGTTTTTATTTAATTTGATGTATTCATTAAATATGTCAGTAGCGATATCTTTATAGTTTACTTTTTAATTTATTTAACATATCGTCATTTGTTAATTCTTTTTTTATTTCTTAAAT
This sequence comes from Bacilli bacterium, assembly GCA_022009835.1. Lineage (GTDB taxonomy): Bacteria > Bacillota_I > Bacilli_A > RF39 > UBA660 > CAG-302. The sequence continues at coordinate 1,265,183 of CP091726.1, forward strand.
CAATATTTGTGGTAATAACAACTTCGTTATTTTCTTCTTTTTTTCTTTGACAATATAGCTTATTTTTTTATTGATAATATATCTTTGTATACTCCTTTAGTAATATTCATATCAATAATATTATTCTTATTTATTTCTTCTTGCTTTTTTTATGAAGTTATTTTTTTGATGTCTTCACTAACATTATTTATATAAACAAGATTTCCTTCAGTACTAATATAATAATCTACTTTATTACTTATGTACTTATCTATATAATAATGTTTGCCATATTTATGATAATAGGCATACATCCAGTATGTACTCATCGATATAACAAGACATATTATCATTGTAAATACTAAAATAAATCTTTTATTGCTATAATCTTTCTTTTTATTCTTTTTCCTCATAGTATCCTACTTTCCTACTATTAAAGTATATCATTTTTTTATAAAATGCAATTATTAATTATTATAATTTCTTTATTTAGGTAATCTGCTATTCTTACTATATAAATAGTACCATATTTTTTTGGGTTTTAAACAAGATATTTCGTAAAAAGTCCATTTTATTTATGAACTTTTTTTCTAATTCTTTTTATTGTTTCACTATTGGCATTAGTAATACAATCAGTCCAATTTAGATCACTAGTTAGATCTCCAAGGAAAGAAATTAAAACTTCTACTATCCATGGTACTAGGAAAACTACTACAGCATAGATAATTCTTTTGATAAATAGATTTAATGTTTTCTTTTGTTCTTTTTCATCACTATTTATAACTGACTTTGAAAAATCTATTGTCCCAATAACAATTAAGCCTATTGGAATTGCTATTCTAGCAATATTTATTAGAATTTTGGCAAAAGTATATTATTCTTAATATACCTGGATTTTCACATGCTTCAATCATTTCTATACCACTATCCTTATTGTCATTTATATTTGAATTGTCACTATTATTATTATTGTTATTATTGTTATTATTGTTATTGTTATTATTATTATTGTTATTATTATTATTGTTGTTATTATTGTTATTATTGTTATTATTGTTATTATTGTTGTTGTTATTATTGTTATTATTGTTATTATTATTGTTATTATTGTTATCTTCTGGGTTAGTTATATCTGATTTTCCAGTACATACTGACGTTGTTGTATATGCTGAATAATCTGATAACATTAATGATTTAGCTTTATCTTTATAATAACTTACTGTATTACTTGGTAATTTATTACCAAATACATCTTTGCTACTCAATGTATCTCCTTCATATCCTATATATATACTTCCGATATTTGTCCATACTTTTACCATATCTATTTACTATTTCTGGTTCAGCTTGTAAATACATATTACTAGGTAAATTATATTTACCACTTAATACTAATTCTGATATATATAATATTTCTCCTTGCTTACTAGTATCTACTAGCGAAGTATATGATGTATCTTTATAACTACTATAACTTCCATAGGCATTATTATCAAGGTTATATATTTTTTTGATACCAGTTTGATCCTTTTTTTCTACTAGCATTATTTAAGGCAACACTAGCTACATTTAATCTTCTAAAGAAGTTATCTTCTTTAACTGAAAGTGTATCAGCTCCTGATTCTCTATATACTATTTTTCCTAATTGCATAGCTGCTTCTTTAGTACAGGCTGATGCATTTACAGTACTAGCAGTAAATAATACTAGTAAACTAAATACTAACAATATTTTTTTTATTTTTTTCATATTCTTCCTCACTACAAATTAATTCTATCATACATAATATTAAAAAGCAATAATATGAAAGAAAAAAGTGATTACTCACTCTAGAGAAATCAATCATATGTTACACTTTTTTATAAAAAGTTCTTTTCTGCCTATAGACATATTATAAAAAAGTATTATGTTTGTCAAGGATGGCTTTGCCATTTATTTATCCTTGACAAATGTTAATATCTTTTTTATACGCTTTATTAAGCAGAAAGAAAATTAAGTTTGTATTCTTCTACTATTTGGTTTGGACTTTTAAAGTCTAATACTTTTTTAGCTATATTATTATATCTTGCATTATATCTTTTAAGTTTCTTTTTTTAAATCTTCTTCTGATGTAAATTCATTCCTACTATAAAACCTTTCTCCATCTATTTTGTGACTTCTTTCAACTTTTCCATTTTGCCACGGCGAATATGGTCTTGTTCGTCTATGTATCATTCCTAAATCTTTTAATGTTAATTCAAACAATGTCGGTAGATTTGTCTCAATCTGATTATTAACAAATTCTGGTCCATTATCTGTCTGAATAGTATTTATTTTTTTAATCCCATTTTTTTCTTCTAATGTTCTTATAAACTTACTAGTATTAGTGACACTTTTTTTCATCTACTATTTCAAGTATTCTTTTTTTCTTGAAAAATTCATCTATTGCTGTTATTTGATAGTATTTCTTATCTATTGTATCAAATAGCAAACATTCTTTAGGAACATATTTTTATATCCACTTGTACTTTATCGCCAGGATATTGACCTCTTATTTCTTTATGTCTTGTATATCCTTTTTCTTATTTTTTTACTTTTTTTCTTTAGGAAATTTTTTTATCTGTTTCAACATTGAACCATAACTTCTTTTTATATCCTCTTTTTTTCTTAATTGAACATATACTTCTGCCAATCCATCGCAACCATACCTGCTATAAATTTGCTTGATCAATGTTAATTCTTCTTTTGTATGTGCATTAGGATGCGAATGTGGTTTTCTGAATTGTAATGCTAAACTCCTTAAAGTTCCATCATACTTTTCAAGTTGTCTATATACAAATTGTCTATTGGTATGATACCTTTTTGCTGCCTTTGTTACACCATATTTTTAAAAGCAAATTCACATAACCTCTTCCTAAATCTCATTTCTTCTGTGATAATCTTCATAGATACCACTCTTTCTGTATAATGTTTTTGTCGTGAACTTAATTATACCAGAATGGTATCTTTTTTTATATTAAATTTGTAACATATGTATTATAACTCAACAATGAAAGAAAAAAGTGATTACTCACTTTTTAGTTTTTTTAAGATATAATGCTTGCAATCTACAGCACAATCATTTTCAAGATATTTATCAACATTTTTTTATAGTTGTTTATTTCTTTTAGCTTTTCTTGTTTTTTTCATCATAGAAACCTTTTAATCTTAATTTACTATAGGCTATATCACCAACTAAGTAATCATAATCTTCAAAAAAAGTCAGTATAATGATTTGTAAATTCTTCTAGTTCAAAGGCATTTTTTTATAATCCTTAATTAATTCATATTTATTATTTTGTACTTCTATTGTTTTTCATATTTTCACCTTATTCATAATTTTTAGAAAATGCTGTTTTTATTTGTTCATATTTGGCTAAACTTGAAGCTGAATTCCATGTTATAAAGCCTCCGGTTAAGCCAGCATCATATAATGCTTTTACTTGATCTTCTATTTTACTTGCTCCATAAATAACAGTTGGTTTCCAGTATGGTGTGTCATAGGCTGTTATCCAAGTTCTAGCTACCGCTGGTGTTGGGATCTCAGTTTGTCTAGCTGCTGCTCCTTTGGCCCAATTGTTTACTGTTTGATAAGCATTGGTCCATGTATCAACACTTCTACCAAAGTGATCGGTATATGGCATTGAACTGACAACATCAACAATGTTTGAAATAGCGGGCCAGTATTGTCCATAGGCAGTTACATATTCAGAAGAACATTCACCAAAGACATCTACTGATAAGTATACTCCTTCTTTATGAATTTGATCTGTTGCATAGAATAAGAAGTTTTGAACAGCTTCGGCTTTTTCTTCATCATATTTATTTTTAAAATCGGCTTTGGCAACGGATAATTTATAAGCATTTTCAGGAAATCTAACATAATCGAATTGTATTTCATTAAAGCCCATTAATTTTTACTGCTTCTTTAGCTAATTCTACATTATAATACCAAACATTTCTGCTATAAGCTGATGGCCATCCAACACCATTTATACAATCTTCAGGATGATCTTTAGCATAATGGGTATCATTAAATACTACTATTCTTCCAATGGCATATATTCCAGCTTCTTTTATTTTATTTATGGCTTCTTTATATTTATCGTTATCATTAATAGCGGTATTATATGCTGTTGGAGATATTTCTTTAGCTACCTCTGATGTGTAGGCTAAGGCTCCATCCTTAATATCCACTACTATGGCATTGACACCATTTTCTTTGGCTATTTTTAGATAACTATCAATACTTCCTATAACTCCTGCATTTAAATACATTGCTTTAGCAGATTTCATTAATTTATTATCTTCAAACTCTACTTTTGTATATGGATAATAATCTAAAGTAGAAGCTTTTTTCCTCCATATAATTCTCTACTTTTTATATTTTTCGATCTTTATGAGTATCATATACTCCATTCTCATTATATACAGCGGTTGCTTCCTCTTCAGTATCTACTAGATACTTTGAATAAGTCCAGCCTTCAATATCATCTTTCTTTATTTTATACATATTAACAGTTCCATCTTCAAGTAACTTATCATAACCAGTTATTTCTAATTTGTTTCCCTTTTTTTATAAAAGATGCTATTTTTTTGAATCTGTTTCATTTTTGATATATTGTAACAGATGTTCTTACATATTTTTCTTTCTCTAGTACAACATCTTTTAAATCTTTTACTAACGATTCACTATTTATATAATATATATTTTTATCATAATCTATTTTTAGTATATTTAATATTTTCTTTTTTTCTATTTTTATTATCATAGGCTGTTACTTTTTGTTCCTCTTGCTAATTCTTTTTCTTCTTTTAATATGTCTTCTTCATTTAGTGCATATATCTTTACGACATTAGTATTTGATGCAATATACATTGTATTTTTGGTTACTACTATTTCCTTTCCTTTAGTTAAAAGAAATACTCCTACTAAAACTACTACTAATAGAACGATAGCTAGCAAAATTCTCCCTACTTTAATCTTTCTTCTTTTTCTTCTTCCCTTTTTCCATTTCCTTACCACCTAAATATAGTATACCATATAAATTGCTTTTTATATATAATGATTTATACTATTTTTTTAATATTTTTTTCTATCGTTTAATTGCTTTTTTTAACGCCATGACTAATTATTAATTAACGATTCTATATAGATAATATCATATACCTTTAGTTATGTCAATATGTTTATTAACTCACTCATACATTTGTTTGTTATGCAATAAATAATTATAAAAATAAGATGTATTTTGCATCTTATTTTAACTATTCACATATAAAAATACATATATTAACGTTTTTCCCTAGATTATAATTTATTTCTTTACTATAACCGGATACCTTTTCATATAACCATGCTACTTTATCCATTAAACTTACAATAATACTTTCTTTATATTTTGGTAATACTTTTAATACTTATGGGAAACATGTGAGCTTCGATTATATTAATTTCTTTTTTTCTGATAATTCGAAATGTTTTTTTAGCATTTTTTTAGAAGCTATGATAGGATGATTTGTTAATAATTTGTGGGTATTATTAATATTATATTTATTTAGAAAAAAATCGTGTAAAAAGGCCTCCTCTAGTGGCTGATATATAATCTAAATTTAACATTTTACATACTTTATATGAGTAATATGATACTCTTTTTGAGTGTTCTAATCTATTACTTTTTATGATGTGGACATGTTTCAAGTTTTTTTAAATTCTCTATTAGTAATAATATTTTTTTGATTATTTCTTTATATTCATAATCATTTATATCAATTTTTCATATTACACCTCTTAATATTATATTTTAGGTATCTTTCTGCAATTATTTTAAGCAACTAAAAAGAAGCTTGAGCTTCTTATTTATCTAACATATTTAATAGATTTATCTTAAACATATCTCTATCGGCATGTGATTTAGATACCATTACCCCTTTATAAGTTGTTAATTCTTTTTTTGATGTCCTTCAGTTAAGATATCATCTGGTGTTAAGTTATCTAACATTATTAATTTTTGATTTTCATATACTGTGTAATGTAGTTTCATGTCACCATGAACCGCAGCAAACATTCTATCTGTTGGTAATTTTAATTCATACTTTGTAATTCCATCTTTAGTATTTTTTTAGATACAACTATTCCTTTAAAATTACCATCTCTGAATGATGGATAAAAAAATCAAATACTAATTTTTTTATAGGCCAGCATGTTATATTTTTTTACTGCACGCTCTTTTTTTCTAAACTCATTTTTCATTTAAATATTCTATTACAAAAACTATTTTTTTCATTTTTAACCTACTCCCCCTAGATTTCAAACGAAATGTATTACGATTATACCATATTTTTATAGTGGTTGTCAAATGTTTTTAGTAAAAATTTTAGACTCCTATGTATGTTAAACACTACCCTTCGGGTAGTGTTTAATACTGTTTTATGGTAATAATTTATAAGGATTTGAACTGGTTCCTTTAGTAGATGGATCAACATTAACTGAAGACGACAAGAATACGACAGGATGAACATTATATTCTTGATGTGAACTATTATAACTTAGTCCACCACTGCTACGATGGTAACATACTTGGTCATCATCTGAGTTATAATGTTGATTCAAAAACCAATAAGTACCATTAAAGTTTAACCAATTACTATTTTTACATGTTGTACTAACATTGGCTGATATTACACTACTACATTGACCGATATCAATAGCATAACCATAATCTGATACTGATGGAAGTGCTACTTTTCCAGTCCAAGTTGTTGCATAACTACTTGATATTTTTCCGGTACTTAATTCATAATTGTACATCTGATCTGGATATACGCCAAATGAATTCCATCCCTTCATTCCATAAGTATATGAAACAATCATATTTTTGGTAGAACCATCTTTTATTCCAATTGATGTGAAATCGCAATCACTAGTAGGATAGGTTGTTGTTATTCCATCGCTAGTTACTGTACGTGATTTATGACAAGTTCCACTTTTGTGATTCCAATATAAACTGTTATTTACTTTCTCGGATTCATATCCGGTATTTAATAATCTCATTAGCTTAGCTTTAGTCCAATCGTTGTGTGGAGCAGTACCGTTACCACCCGACCAAGCTATTTCCCATGGATACATTCCTATAGCATTTTTTCGCATTATCTTTACTTTACCACCAAAGATACCTATTATTCTCCATACTTCACAAGTACTAGATGATTGATTACTATAATTACTACAGTTAAAATATACATAGTTATTTGGGTTAGCTCCATAATATCTAATATTTCCAGCATCTGCTCCTATACTAGAACTTCCTTTTCTATCATTCATTAATAATTGAGCAGTTACTCTATTATAAGTAATACTGTTAACTGTTGCTGTGCTTTTAGTTCCATTTTTATACAAATTAGTAATGTACGTAGCAAGTGGTGTACCTATTGTATGTGTTAGACTTTTTGCTATATTACCATTACCATTACTATCTTTACAAGCACCTGCGGCTACCGTTATTGTTTTACTTCCATATGTACTATGGGTTACTACTAATGTATATTTAGTATCACTTACTTTAGTAAAGGTTCCTTTTGTTCCTTCACTTACAGTTACACTACTTGCAGTAAATCCTGTTACTGCTTTGCTGAAGGTGAATGTATATGTTACTGTTTTAGAAGTACTGGTATTTTTTGATATGGTTACCGTTGGTTTAACTGTATCTATTGTATGAGTTAAACTTTTTAGATGCATTTAAATTACCAAATCTATCATTACAACTATTTGCTTTGACTGTTATTGTCTTACTTCCATCTGTTGAATGCGTTACAACTAATGTATATGTTTTTTGGTCGATTTTGGTAAATGTTCCTTTGGTTCCTTCACTTATAGTTATATCATCTTTAGTGAATCCATATGCAGGTTCATGGAAAGATATTGTATAGGTTACAGTTCTTGATGTACTAGTATTTTTTGTTATAGTTGCAGTTGGGCCTGTGACATCCATGTATCTTGATAGGGCTATAGCACTACTATTTTTATTACCACTTATATCAATCAAATTATTTACTGGTATGCTGATTTCAGCAGTAGCAGATTCTGATACCCCAGTTATGTTTAGATTATATTTTCTATCATTAACTTTTGTAAAAGTACCTTTAGTTCCATTCGTTACTGTTATATTACTTGTTGTGAAATTACTTAATCTTTTGTTAGAAACTAAGGTGTATATTCCGTTTACATTTTGTGATGCTTCTCCAGTTGATACTCTATCAGCATTCATATTTTGCTTTATTTCTGTTTCAGTTAATGCTCTATTATATATTCTTGCAGCATATATGTTAGCGTTGGCGTAGTTACCATCACATCCTGTTGTATTAGGATTGCATCCAATTACCATAGGGGTTGAATCTGTTGGATTTGATATTCCTGCGGTACTTGATAGTGTTTTCTTTAATATTCCATCTACATATAGTTTTACAGTACTTCCATCATATGTACCAGTTATAGTATGATTTAAATCTGGTCCCATTGTTTCATCGGATGAAACGGTTTTTCCTGAACCGATTGAAAATTCTGGTATACCCTTATTTAATTGTAAAACTAACCCATTACCATTATAATTACTAATTATTTGATTTGTAGAATCAGCTGTATAACTATTTGCTTTTAAGTAAACTTCTACTGTTACAGCAGTTAAATTATTTATTTGGCCTATTCTTACATGACTATTTGTTCCATTTAAAGTTATTGAATTGGTAGACCATGTTGAAGACTTTACTTCTCCATCATAATTACCTGATAAATCTTTCCATGCGGTGGTGCTTGATGAATGGGAATACTCTAAATTATTACTGCCATTATAGTATCTTATCAAACCATTTTGAACAGCCATATCTTGTCCTGTTATTAATAATTCAGGAGAAGCTGTATCAATATTTGTATCACTTATTAATGTCATATTATCTGCTTTTATAATTGTACCAGAATTTGATAATACTCCAAGTGTTACATTAGCAGTACTACTACCATTATTTTTTACTTGAATATATACTTTTTTGGTAGTACCATTACTTATACTTCCTGTTGGAACAGCAGTGTCAGTAAAATTATGGGTTACCCCTACTTCAATATCACTACTCTCAGTTATATAGAATGAGGCGTAGTTTAAAGTAGCATTACTAGTATTATTTAGATTTATTACTGCTACTCTGATATCATTAGGTTCTAGTTCAAGATCTATTGTTTCAATTATATCGTCTTCACTATCTAGTGTTGCATTAATGGTAATAGGATCTTTTATTTCAATAGTACTGGTAAACATAGCATAAGTAGATCCTACTCCTAAGCCTATTAGTCCTATAGCTATAATACCCAATAAATATAATGTTTTTACTGATATTTTTTTCTTTCATATATTGGCCTCCATATTTATTTAAAAAAAGACTATGAAAAAAATTACTAATACTTCTACTAATTGCTTCATAGTTTTGATGCTCTTTTTTCTCTACCTTACTATATAATAATATCATAAACTTAGTATAAATTCAATAGTAAAATCGTTTATGAGTAAGACTTTTATAAAAAGGCTTACTCATACCACGGAAGACTTACATGGTAAGGCTGAAGGGGCAAAAGAAAAAAATACCTTTATATTATGGTATCTCCTTTAAATTTTGGTATAAAGCTCTCACTTTGACTTTCTTCTTCTTGAATGAAACAATTTCTTACTCCTATTTCATAAGCATAGTCAATTAGTTTATTGTATTCGTTATTATCTACTTTTTGATTTAATTCATGATATTTTAGCTTTCTAGTTATAGTATATTGATTCATTATGCTATATATTATGTTATTTTTATAATTTTTATATAAGTATGTTATGATACTCCTACTATCTTCATAATTATTTGGTAATACTAGATGTCTTACTATTACACCTTTTTGTAAAAGGCCTTCTTTATTATATCGCGGTTTACCTACTTGTCTATACATTTCTCTTAGGGCTGAATCCGCTACTGAAAAGTAGTCTTTAACACTAGAATACTTTCCTAGTTCGTTATTATAGTATTTAAAATCTGGTAAGTAAATATCAATTAAACCATCTAGTAATTTTAATGTTTCTTCTTTTTCATACCCTGATGTATTATATACTATTGGTATTGTTAAACCGTTATTTTTAGCAATAATAATACTTTCTTTTTATTAAGGGAACATAGTGTGTTGGGGTTACTAGATTGATATTAGCCGCTGATAGGCTTTGTAATTCTAACATAATATTGGCAAGCCTCTCAGTAGTTATTTCTTCGCCTTGAGCTTTAATACTTATATCGTAGTTTTGGCAATAGACACATCTTAAGTTACAATGGGAAAAGAAAATGGTTCCTGATCCATACTTACCAGTTAGAGGGGGTTCTTCCCATTCATGGAGATGGTAACCTCCTATTGCTATTTTGTTGCTTGCCATACAATAACCTAGTTCATTTTTATTTCTGTTTACATTACAATTTCTTGGACATAAATTGCAGTTATTTAATAGTTCTTCCATATACATCACATATATATTGTAATATAAAAAGATAGGCTTTGTAAAGTCTATCTATTTGTTAATATTATACATACAACAATTGTTATTAGAAGTAAGATAGTTCCAATATTGATAAAGCCTTTACTTTTTTGTCTTTTTGGAATATCTAATTTTATTCTAGGCATAGTACTAGTAAATTCTAGGTTGTCTCCTATTAACTTAACTTTTTGAACACTTGGAAGTGGCATGTTTTTTATTTTTTCATCACTTATACCATTGCATTCTTTTATTTTTTCTATATCTATTTGGTCTTTTTCTCTATTTAGGGTGAGCTTATCCGCTATTATTTGTTCTAGAGATACACACATATATTTTTTATTATCTGATGAGACATAAGGCATAATATATTCACTTAACTTAGCAGGTATTTTTTTAATAATTCCTATTCTATTATGACAGTCAAAAAGAGTATTCAATAATACCATCTTCTTTTTCTTCATATACTGAGATATTTACTTTTTAATTTTATCAATTATTACTTGAAGTCCATAATCAATATTATTTATGGTATATGTTAGGCTATCTCTTTTGGGGTCATATAAGTCATTTTTACGAAATATCTCTCTAATCATAGGAATATCTTTCTTACTACAAATTAAATCTAAGTTGTTATGTTTTCTTGTTGATGATTCTCCTAGTAAAAGGTATGGTACTAGACCTCCTCTTAGATATAGTTTAGCGGTCGTTTTATTCATTTTGTTTACTTGATTATATACTTTAACAATATCTTCATAAGGAAAGCCTACTTTTTTTCCATATTTTTCTTTATATGCCGCTATACTATTATTGAAAAATAGTATCTATCCTTGTTTTAATTATATTTATTTCTTCATTTCTATTTTTTTAAATGCCATAATTAGTTTTTTTGTTTGTTTTCTTCAGGAACATACATTGACATTTCTTCTAGTAATTTTATTTTTTTCTTCAATATATTGTTCTATTTCTTTGTTCTTTTTCTTCCACTTGTCTTCACCTGCTACTTTATATAAGTCAATTATATCATAATAAAAGTTAATATGTAAAGAAAAAAAAAGAGAAAATTGTTCTTTTTTTGTTAGAACTTTATTTTTCTCTTCAATATAATTTTCGATATCTTCTATTTTGATAGTATCTTGTTTCATGGTATCTCTATCTCTTATAGTTACTGTTCCATTATTTATGGTGTCATCATCGATAGTTATACATAGTGGTGTTCCTAGAGCATCCTCTCTACGATATCTTTTACCAATACTACCACTTTCATCATAAGTTATCATAAATGTTTTAGATAGTTTACGATAGATTTCCATAGCTTTATCACTATGATATTTTTTTACTAGTGGTAAAATACATGCTTTATATGGTGCTAGATATGGATGGAATTTCATTACTTCTCTAGTAGTTCCATCTTCTAGACTTTCTTCTGTATAACTATCACATAATACTGTTAAAATAGTTCTTTCTACTCCTACTGATGGTTCAATAACATAAGGTATATATCTTTCATTAGTTTCTGGATCAATATAATCCATACTTTTTCCTGATACTTTTTGATGACATTTTAAATCATAATCTGTACGAGAGGCTATTCCCCATAATTCTCCCCAACCAAATGGAAATAGATATTCTATATCAGTAGTAGCATTGCTATAAAATGATAATTCTTCTTTAGAGTGGTCTCTTAATCTTAATTTATCTTTATTTATACCTAGTGATAATAGGTAATTATAGCAATAATCTTTATAATATTTATGCCATTCTAATTCAGTTCCTGGTTTGCAGAAGAACTCCAATTCCATTTGTTCAAATTCTCTTACTCTGAAGATGAAGTTTCCTGGTGTTATTTCATTTCTAAATGATTTACCAACTTGACCTATTCCAAATGGTACTTTTAGTCGCATACTTCTTTGAACATTTTGAAAATTGACAAATATTCCTTGAGCAGTTTCTGGTCTTAGGTATATTGTAGCTTTAGCATCTTCAGTTACTCCTTGAAATGTTTTAAACATTAAATTAAATTGTCTTATATCAGTGAAATTACTCTTGCCACATTTTGGACATGGTACTTTATTTTCTTTGATATAGTTCATCATCTCTTCACTAGTCATTTGATCTCCTAGTTCAGAAGATGTATACTCATCAATTAGTTTATCTGCTCTATGACGAGTTTTGCATTCTTTACAATCCATTTTTGGATCAGAAAATGTTTTTAAATGTCCTGATGCTTCCCATGTTTTGGGATTCATAAGAATAGCACTATCTAATCCAACATTATTTTCATCTTCTTGTATAAACTTTTTTAACCATGCTTTTTTTACATTATCTTTTAATAAGGCTCCTACTGGTCCAAAATCCCAAGTATTAGCAAGGCCTCCATATATTTCACTTCCTTGAAATATAAATCCATATTGTTTACAAAAGTTTACTATTTTATCCATATCTACTTTGTTATTCATATTATTCCTTCTTTTCTAATTTTTATATAATATCACATTTGATAGTTTTTATTCAATAATTTCATATATTAATTTTTGTATTTTTCTTTGAGTTCTTTGGTTATGGTAAAGAGTTTACTTTCATCTATTTGTGGTAATTCTTTATTAGTATATAGAGTTAAGATTGGTTCTCCTATTGAAACTTTATCATTTATATTTTTTTGTTTATTATTATACCAGCAGAATAGTCAATTTTGTCTTCTTTTGTTTTACGTCCTGCTCCTAGAAGGCTCGATAGTTTTGCTAGTTCTAAAGAATGTAGGTTAGTTAAATAACCTTCCTCTTTACTTTTTTTATTTGATATTCATAATTACTTCGTGGTAATTTGGTTATATCTCCTTTTTGATATTTGACAAACTCTAATAATTTATTATATGCTTCCTTATTTTGTAATACTTCAAGTACTTTTCTTTTAGCTTCATCATAAGGAATATTTAGGGCTAATTTTATCATATAACTTGATAATTCAATACATAACTTAGTTAAATTGTTATCTGGATGGTAATATAAGGTATTAAGGGCCTCTAATACTTCAAGGGAATTACCAATATTATTTCCTAAAGGTATATCCATATTAGTAAGAAGACAAACTACTTTCATGTTATTTTCTTTTCCTATTTTTATCATTATATCTGCTAGATGATGTGCTGATGGTAAGTCTTTGATTAGGGCTCCCTCTCCTACTTTGATATCTAATACAAGATTCTTTGAACCAGAGGCAATCTTTTTACTCATGATTGAAGAGGCAATTAAAGGTATTGACTCGGTAGTTCCAGTTACATCTCTCAAGGCATATATTTTTTTATCCGCTATTGCAATACTTTCAGTTTGACTTGTTATGGCCATGCCTATTGTTTCTATTTCTTTGATGAACTCTTCTTTTGTTAAGTTAACATTTAAGCCTGGTATACTTTCTAATTTGTCGATTGTTCCTCCTGTATAACCTAATGCTCTACCACTCATTTTGGCTACTTTACCTCCTAATGAGGCTACTATTGGAGATATTATAAGGGTGGTTTTATCTCCTACTCCACCGGTTGAGTGCTTATCGACAACATTACTTAGACTACTTAAATCTAAAATACTTCCTGATAACATCATATATTTGGTTAGATTTATGATTTCATTATCAGTCATACCATTTATAGCAATAGCCATAAGTAATGAGGACATTTGATAATCTTTTTATTTCTCCTTTTACAAAGTTATCTATTGTGTATTTTATTTCTGCTTCAGTTAATTCTTCTTTGTTCTTCTTTTTTTATTATTATATCTATTATATTCATGGTTCCACCTTCTTATTTTTTTCATTATTAATATATCACAATTTTGATTGGTAATCAAGTATATGAAGATAAAATGTTTTATGATGGAGACCTTAGGCTCCATCATACCCCGGAAGACTACAGGCTGAAGGGGACAAAAAAAGTGAGCTTTGCACTCACTTAAGTCATATAAGACCCTCTTCTAAGGAGATAATAGTATTACTAATTGTAGTCTGTGATTTTAATAATACTATCTATATTATTATGTTGTTTTTTTATGATTTATTATACTTCATTGTATTTATTACTATACCTAATATTAGAATAAAACTTAAGGTGTATACCCATATTAGTAGAATGATAATATTAGATAATCCTCCATATACTAAATCGTATCTTCCAAAAATAATTTATATAATAACCAAAAAAATAGCGGTAAAAGCATACCCAACCAACAGTAGTTATGAAGGCTCCAATAGTTGTTTCTTCACTTTTGATATCTTTAGATGGAGCTATTTGATATATTAGTTTAATGTTAAGGAAAATTATTAGGAAGGTTACTGGCCATTTAATGGCTTTATATATTAGTAATAATTCATCAATTATATTTTCAAATGGTTTATGTTCAGAGAAGAGTTTTAATATTTGATCACCAAGCATTGGGAATAGTACTAAGAATAGTAATAGTAGAATGATAATTAATAGAATGATAACTGATTTTAATCTATCTTTAATAGGACTACTATTGTCTATTTTATATAGGGTGTTTGAAGCATCAATGATGGCATACATTCCATTAGCCGCAATAACAAAAGTTATGATATTTAATAGGCCGACACTGAAGTCAAAACTTTGTCCTGAAATAGCTCCTACTACAACTTTACTGGCATAACTTGGTAAAAGATCATTTAGTAAACCGATGACAGTATCCATGGAAACGGAAAAGAAGCCTGCTACAATAACAATGATTGTTAGAATAGGAATGGTTGCTAGAACAAAGCTATATGATAAGTAGGCAGGCAAAATCCTAAGCTCTTTTAGGCTTAAGATTTCTAGTAATTTTTTTAGATACTTTTTGACTTTGGCTAATATTTTTTGCATATTAGTTTTCCTTTTGTTTTCTCATGTCAATGGTTGCTTCATTGATAGCATCATCAACAGTTTTTACATCGTCTTCAATCATACTATAACCAATAGCGGCTCCATAACCATAAGGTAATTCTTTTTAATTCTTTATATATTTTTCTAGTATAACTAATTACTTCTTTTTCTGTATAACCAACCATATATACTAGGAACTCGTTTCCGTCAGTTCTTACAATATCGGTATTTGGTTCTTGATTTACGATTAGGACACTGGCTGCTTTTTTGATAATGGTATCGCCTTCTTCATGACCATGACTGTCATTAATATTCTTGATGTTGTTTAGGTCGATGACTACAAAGGCTTGTGGATAAATGACATTGTCATCCCATTCTTTAATTTTTAGATTTAGATAAGCTCTATTTTTTAGGGATGTCATAGTGTCAATATATTTTAATTTGTCATTATCTTTAACTGTAATACTACTACTCTTTTTCTTTTTGATAATGAATATTATGAATATAGCTAGTAGTATTAGTAGTACTCCTACTAAGAAGGCCGCTAATAAGCTAAACTCATATATTTTGGAGTTAGTATTAGTTTTGTATTTGATAGTATTATAATCAACAGTTGATACATAATAACTAAACATTTTACTAAATACTTCGTTTTTGTTAACATCTCTAATAACAAAACTATATTCATAAGTTAATTTATCAGTATATATTTCTTTTGTAATTTGTAAACTTATTGTTTTTATAGTAATTATATGTGTCTTTGTCTATTACTACAATACTATTATTTTTTTAATATTTCTTAATAGTTCATCAGTATTGTCGTAGCAGATAGTTTTGATGCCATTACTTGTTAGATAATCATTTAGATAACTGCCTTTTTAGAGTTACTACTTCTTTATCTTTTAGTCCTTTAATACTATTTATACTAAAGTAATCTTTAGATAGTACAACATAATCTTCGCTAAATGGTGATGATGTTGTAATGGTATCAATATTTAGACCATTTAGGTTGAAGTTAGCAAAGGCTAAATCTAGTTCTCCTCTCGATAAGGCATTTTTTAATTCTTCGATATTTTTATATGATATTACTTTGAAATCAACATCAAATAAATCTTCGAAACCACTTAAGTAATTAGAGATGGTACCTACAAAATCTTTTTCTTCTTTAGCAGTAAATGGCATGTATGTTATGTAGCCTACTGTATAAGATGATGAGTTATAGCCCATCTTCTCTACTTCGGTAATGTTGTTAGCTAGAAAAAATTCATTTAGGAAATTAGTTTTATAAGCTTCGCTTTGTTTTTCAGTTTGATAATTTTTGTAATACTTCTTCATGATGTTTAATAAGGTTTTATTATTTATGGTTAAGACATAACTTTTGGATATGTCCGTTAAATGATATAGGATATTTAAATCATTTTCCATAATAAAATCTATATACATGTTATATGGCAGAATTATATATTCTAATTCTTTATTGTCTAGGGCTGTTTTTAGTTCAGTAATATCTTCCTTTTGTGTATATGAGATATTTCTTACTGATGTTAAGGTATTACTTACTACTGATAAGTCACTTGTAAGTACTCCTACTACTTTGTTGTCAATGTCATAAATAGTATCTATACTTTCTTTATTAGGACTTATTAGAACATAGTTATCTTTATATAGTAAGATATCTTGATCAGTCAAAGCAGTATTATTATCTAACACTCTAAAAGATGTATCTTTTAATGTGGTACTGCTACTTATTTGATACGATACTTTATTAAAGTTTATTCCGTAAGTATTGGTAAAATCTTCTAGTAAATTAAAGATTACACCTTTACCGTTCTTACCATAGACTGGTACATCATTATAGACACTAACATCAATAACGGTACTGGTATTATCATTAATCCATTTCTTTTTCAAGAATAGAAAAAAACTAGAATCATCTTTACTATAGTTTAGGATAAAAATTAGTAAACTTACAACAAAAAAAGTACTCCTACTAAAATTAGTACTATTATTTTTATTATTTCTCTTTTTTTCATATTGCACTCCTAACTCTTTACCCATGTTATGCTATCTAAATTATGATGTTTGTTACCTGTTATTACAGTATCTTTTTCTTCACCTTTCCATTTTAAGAAAAATGAGAAATCATAATATTTTTAATTCGTCTTCACTATAATTGTCTAAGGTGTTGACTGCGATTTCTTTGGCTTTTTCAACAGTAATACCATCTTTTAGTTCAATAGTTGTGTAGACAATTTTGCCTTGTAATCTTGTTTCTACTTTTTCGACTAGTTCAGTATCTTCTACTTCTTTTTTAACTGACTCATAAGTTTCATTACTTATTTTCACTTTGTCGATACCATCTAGTCTATTACCATATTTATTTGATGAACCTCCTATTAAAAGTTCAATAAAAAAATTATCAATAGTATAATTACAAATATAATAGTTAGTAGTAATAATATAGCTAATCCTTTGTTTTTTTGTTTATCCATTTCTTTATTTTTTCCATATATTATCTCCTTCTTATCTAATATAATATTATTATACTATAAAGATAAATATTTATCAATAGAAAGAATGTGGTTTTTTATTTTAGGAAAGGCCACTACTAAAGATAGTTATTTTATTTTGATAGTTTACATTTATATTCGTTTTTGCTATAATATTGATAGAGAATATGGAGGAAGTTATGAATAGTTATTTAGAGTTTTTAATGCAAATTGTTATTTGTTTTTTACTTAGTGCTTGTATTGGTATCGAAAGACAATATAGGAGAAGATCAGTTGGTCTTAGAACGATTATTTTGGTTAGTTTAGGCTCTTTTTTGTTTGTTAGATTTTCTTTTGCTTTTCCTGGCTCGGACATGACAAGAGTGGCTGCTCAAGTAGTAGCAGGCATTGGTTTTCTGGGAGCAGGTGTTATTATTAAAGATGGGAAGACTGTTAAAGGTCTTACGACCGCTGCTACATTATGGTGTGCTGCCGCTATTGGTATTTTATGTTCTGCTGGTCTTTTGGTAGAGGCTGCTATTGGTACTTTATTTATTTTATTTACTAATATTATATTAAGAGGTGTTAATAGTAAGATTAATCATTTAAGTGGTCATATTAATTATGATTTATATTATTTTAGCATTATTGTTGAAGAGAATAAGGAAAAGGATATTATTAAAATACTTAAGAGTATTGTTAAAGATAATAGTTCCTTCATCAATAGTATTATAGTTAATGATACAGAAAATGGTAATATTAAGATTGATATTTCAATCGGTATTGATTCGGATAAGAAAAATATTTCTAATGATATTATGCAGAAGCTTCTTAATAGAAATGATGTTGTATCTATTAGTTTGGATAAGAAAGATAAAGAGATTTTTTTATTTGAAGATGAGGAATTATAAGATAAAAGAGATTACTTTAATAGCAATCTCTTTTTCTTATTTATATTTTTATGATAGTTGATAATCTTTTTTTATTACTTTTTCTATTCTTGAAATATATGATTGTGATATTCCTAATAATTCTGCTACTTCTTTTTGAGTCATTTCTTTTTTTACCATTTAGACCATATCTTAATTCGATTATTTCTTTATCTCTCTTTCCTAGTTTATCTACTTCTTTATACATAAGATACTTATCTAATTCATCTTCTATTGGTTTGGTTACAATGTCTTCTTTCGTTCCTAGAACATCTTCTAGGTGAAGTTCATTACCTTCAGAGTCATAGGATAAGGAATCTTCAAACGATACTTCAGTTCTTTTCTTTTTGGTTTTTCTTAAGTACATTAGTATTTCATTATCGATACATCTTGAGGCATAAGTTGCTAATTTGATATTTTTATCATTTTGATAGGTATTTACTCCTTTTATTAAACCTATAGTACCTATCGATACTAAGTCTTCTAGATCTATTTTGGTGTTTTCATACTTTTTGGCAAGAAAAACTACTAATCGTAAGTTATGCTCGATTAATTTATCTCGTGCTTTCATATCACCATTTAAAAATTTCGTTACATAATTTTTGTTCTTCTTCTTTACTTAATGGTTCAGGTAAAATATCAGTACTTCCTACAAAGAAGAAGTAATTTAATTTACTTAATATTTTTTTCTTAATAGTTTTTAACATAATATCATCCTTTCATTAAATCTTTGTGTAGTATTAGGTCTACTCCTTCTATTAGGGTTGGAGAATCAGAAAAGGCTACTAGTAAATTGGTTTGATAGCCTATAGTATCAATGTAGACTTTGTCTGGTTTGATACACTTTAAAAGACCTTCACCATTTACGGTATAGTATGGTACTAATATGTATTTTTCCTTCAAATTTATATTTTTTTGGGATAAGAGAATTATTGGTCTTTTTTTGTATGGATCATAGAGATTATTGCCAGTATCTAAAAAAAGCCAACGACGGATATTTTTTTCTTTATCTTTAAAATATATGTCTACTTTATAATAATTATTATAGGTATTTTTTTATATTTTTCTTATTTCTTTGATATAGAGAATAGTTACTTCTATTGAAATTATTATTATTATTAGATATGTTAGGGGTATACTAGCCTTTACATTACTATTAAACAGATATATTATTCCTCCTAGTAAAGTGCTAATTAGGTATATATATATGATGTTTTTTTAATGGTATATTTAATATTTTTGTAGTTAAATGCTATTATAGATATTAGGATTATCGTTATGATTTCTAGTAATATTCTATTAATGTTTGTAAACATTATTAGTGAGGAAAGTCCTCCTAGTAAAGAAGATAGTAGTATTTTTAATTTAGTGGTTCTTCTTTTTAATATTATGGATACTCCTAATACTATTATATAATCCATTATAATGTTAAGTAAAAATAAATCAATATATATTCTCATATATTGATTATAAATAAAAAGAATATAAATACTTTGTCGATTTATATTCTAGTGAACCTCATAAAATTAAAAAAAGCATGCTTCTAATATCACTATTAGAATTTTTCTCCATTTAATAATACTATTATTAATGTAAAGCGACATAAACTCGGATAGTTCCTACCCTGCATATAAATAATATATATCTTCTATTTCCGGGATAATCATATCGTATATTGACATCCATGTAATTTTTTTAGAAACGAAAAAGAAAAATCTAACTCATGAATTAATTCTAGGGGAATCGTGATTTTTATTCAAAAACTTTATTTTCATCTCCAGCACAATAGGCACCGCCTACTTTTTCTCCTTCTACATATTCTTTACCTGATATGTTGCAGCCCATTTTAGTAACGGCATCTTGAAGGTATCCGCCAAATATTTTTACTAAGCCTATTGCTACCACTGTAATTAATGAGATTATTAATACATACTCTACTAGGGTTTGTCCTTTTTCTATTTAACTTCATCTTCATAAAATCTATCCTTTCGTATTCTTAAGTTAATTTTTACTATATTTTTTTGGAATAAAGCAATATATTTTTGATTATTTTTTTATTTTTACCTGTTGTAGCAGTAGTGTGATGTACTTCAGATATTTTGGCATTCTTTTTACTTGTTGCTAATTCTTTTTCTATTTCGTTAGTATCTTTATTCTTTAAAGATACTACAAAACAATTTTCTTTTTCTATTTCTTTTAAACTTTTATTTGGTGTTGGTAAATCTTCTGGCATTGTACCCCCTAATCTTTTAATACTGTTTCTAACCTCTTTACCTACTTCATAGTGAACAGAATTTGCAGTGTATTCATTATCTACATTATCTCTTTTTAATTTAGCATCTGTTTGTGCTATTCTAAATATATTATCTGCTAGTTCTTCGCTACCCATATTATCTAGAATATCTTCTCTATATCTTAGTTTCTTCCTTTTAAATATATTATCAGCGGTTTCTCCATTATATAGTCCTTTATATCCTGCATTATGAAATCTAGCTAGATCTTTTACTCCACTCTTAACCGCTGTTTGATTTAGATTATAATTTCCTTTTCTTGCTTGATTCCTTCTATATAATCTTTTCTCATCCTCAGTAAGCTCATTATATTCTTTTTCAGAGAGTTCTTGTTTTCTTGTTTGGATTGCAAAGTAAGTTTGAGCAAGGGCAATTACTTTCTTTCTAGGATCTGCATTTTGTACTATCAAATAACATGCATATCTAGATAGCTTATAATCTAATACTTTTCTCTGCCCACCTTTTGCTATTTTTATCATTTTCCCAACCTCGGGAAAATGATCATCAACATTATAACCACTTTTTTCACAGGCTATCTTTGCATTCTCAATTGCATTAGAAAATCTTTCCCATTTGCTATATTCAAGTAATGGCATTAATTCTCTTGCTAACCAGTATTCTTTGCCATTTTCATCTATATGTTTTTATATCTTCAAAAAAATTTTTTTCGGTATATTCTTTTTATTTCATTCATTTTTATCCTCTTCCTTTCTATGGACTACTAGTCTCAATTTTTAATTTATTATTTTTAATCTTAAACATAATGCTTCCGTCTTTATCTGTTCTATATATTTTTGAATTTTTTAAATTATTTAATACTTCTTTATTTGGATGACCATATCTATTGTTTTTTTACCAACACTAATTAAACTGTATTTAGGATTAATTATGGTTATAAAGTCTTTATTTGAAGATGTATCAGAACCATGATGTCCTACTTTTAAAAAGGTTACATCTTTAATATTATATTTATCTATGATATCAAGTTCTTTTTCTTTTTCGGCATCTCCCATAAAGAGAAACTTTATATGGTTGTAAGTAAAATATATAACACTAGAATTATTGTTTTTCATTATCATATTCTTTAGTATTTAAGAAATATATTTTTTTGGTTATTGATATTTAGTTCTTTAATACAATTATAGTATTTTTATTTGTTTTTTTGTTTTTAGTTCTTTAATTAATGTTTCTTCTAGTTCATTATAAGTACCACAATTTAGTATTACTTTCTTTTACTTTAAAATTATTTATTAAAGACGATGCTCCTCCTAGATGATCTTTATCTCCATGAGTTATTATTAAATAGTCAATTTTTTATTCCGATACTTTTTTTAGGGATGGGATTATCTCACTTGTTATTTTTAGTTTGATTTTTCACCGGTATCAATTAAAATATTAGTTTTTATTATAAGGAAATCTTATAAGATGGGTGTCTGCTTCTCCTACTGAAAACATTACTATTTTTAAATTGTTATCTAAAGATGGGGATATATACATAATTAATATTATTAGTGGTATAAGATATTTTAATTTTTATATATTTATGGGATAATAATAGTATTAGATAATATATTATTATTATCAAAAAGATGTGGTTTTTGGTATTATTATTTTTAGTTATATTTATTTTTTTGATATAGAAAGAGATAATGTTTCTATAATTGTTGTTAATGGGTATAAGATATTATCTAATATGGGTATTATTAGTGTTAATATAGTGATGGGTAGTAGTATTATACTTATTATTGGAACTAAAAAGATATTTAATATAATACTGATAATATTTATTTCATAACTTGTATATATAGTAATGGGAATAGATGTTATAAATGCTAGTATTGTTATATAGATTGTTTTTTGCAGATGATTTTTCTTTTTTATGTTACTTATATTTAATACTAAGAAGAATGTTATAATATATGAATAAATATAGCCTAAATCATATATTATAAAAGGGATTTATTATCATTGATATTAATAGTGTTAATAGAAGGATGTCTATCTTTTTTTAATTTTAAGTTTTTAAGATATAATTTATACTAAATATTATGGTAGTTAGGGCCGCTCTTAAGAGGGATGATGATGGAAATAATATTAGATATATAATAATAAATAGATCTGTTATTAGGTATTTTATTTTTTTATTATAGGTTACTTTGTTTAAATATAAATAGATAATATTAATAAATATATTTATGTGCATTCCTGATACTGAAAAATAAATGTGATATACCATTTATTCTATAACTATCTTTTTATTTCTTTATCTAGAGTATTATTACAGAATAATAATGTTTTTTTATATTTATTTGATTTTTAGATTTGATACTCTTTTGATATAATATGTTTTTTTGATAGTATAGAGATAGTTTTTATTATTTGCTATTTTATCAATACTAGTAGCGGTAACTATATAATATATTTTTTTATTATATAAGTATTTTTTTGATAGTTGAAGTTATTAAAGTTAGTATTTTTGTTTGGTTTTGATAGTGTACCCTTTACTAGTATTTTATCACCATATGATAGATTTAATGGTTCTGTACTATGATAATTTATTATTAGTTTTTCTTTTCCTTTTATTTGGATTTTTATTTTATTTTCTTCTACTTCATATTTAGTTATAATTCCAGTAAAGGTGTTTTTCCTTTGGAATTATATTTTTGATTTGAATGGATAATAGTTTGTATATATTAGATTTATTATAAGGAATACGAATACTAGTATTTTGATTAGATATTTAGATTGTAATATATATCTTAATTTGTTCAAAGAGAGTCTCTCCTATTCCGGATACTTTTTTTATTTCTTCAATATCTTTAAATGGGCCATTATCATTACGATATTTTATTATGGCTTCAGCTTTAGTATCTCCTACTCCATCTATTTGTTTTAGTTCTTCTTTAGTAGCGGTATTTATATTTATTAGATTAGTAGTATTATCTGTGTTATTAATGCAGGCATCATTAATAATTTCACATGGTTTACATACACAGTTTTCTTCTTTGTATTTTTCTAATATTTCTTCTTTGGAATATATTATTATAGTCATTTCATCTTCAACTATTTTGGCAAGATTTATTTTAGAAGTATCTGCTCCTTCAAGAAGGCCTCCTGCTAGAGCAATGACATCGTTTACTCTTGAATTTTTTTCTACTTCATATACTCCTGGATTGGTTATCATTCCTTTTATGTCCACTACCACTTTGGTATTTGACTCTTTTTTAAGTTCCTTTTTATTCTCTTGATCTTCTTTTATTATATCTGCTTCTTCGGTAATATCATTATTTGTTTTATATATGATATAGATAGTTGCTCCTAGTAAGGCAGATACTCCTATTAAAAATATAGATTAGTTTTTTTCAATTATGCTCCTTTCCTTTTTCCATTTTGTTAATTATTTATTATAATGGTTATTTTATAGTTCGTCAATATATTATAGAAAAATAAAAAAAATAAGTGTGGTTAACTTATTTTCTTGTTTATTATTTAACTATTTTGCCATAGACATTTAATCCTTCGACTTTTTCAATTTGAACATTTACAATGCTATTATTGTCTACTTTATCATTAATAATGACGGGAATGAAATTAGATGTATGAACAACAACTAGTCCGTTGTCATGAACTTCTACTACTCCATCATATATTTGCCCTACTTTGCTGGTATAAAATTTATTTTCTAATTCGTTAGATAATTTTAGTACTTCATGGACTCTTTTCTTTTTGGTTATACCATCAATATGACCATCCATTTTATCCGCTACTGTTCCTTTTCTTCTGGAATATGGAAAAGTATGTATTTTAGTAAAGCCTATTTGTTTTAGGGTATTTATGGTATCATTAAAGTCGTTATCATTTTCATTTGGAAAACCAACGATAAGATCAGTAGTAAGTGATATATCTTCAATTTCTTTTTAGGTCTTCTACCATATTCAAAAAAACTCACTAGTGTTATATCTTCTATTCATTAGTTTTAGTATTTTATCACTACCTGATTGAAGTGGTATATGTAAATGTTTAGCCATTACTTTACTTTCTTTGATTAGTTTTTTGATGCCTGGTGTTATTTCATTTATTTCAATTGATGATAATCTAATTCTATAAATATTTGGTATTTTTATTAATTCTTTTAGTAATTCTTCTAAACTACTATTTATATCAATACCATATCGACCAGTATGTATTCCAGTGAGAACTATTTCTTTATAGCCTTCATTTACTAGTTTTGTTACTTCTCTTATAACATCTTCTTTATTTTTACTTCTTACTCTACCTCTAGTATAAGGAATTATACAGTAGGAACAGAAGGCATTGCAGCCATCTTGTACTTTAACAAAAGCTCTCGTATGACTAGCAAAATTACTTATTTCCATTTTTTTCCAAAATCTACTTTGTTTAAATCATAAATTATTTTTTTCTTTTTCTTTGGTTTTTATATAATCTTCTATTATTTCTAATATTTTAGATTTATCTTTATTTCCAAGAACGATATCAACATCAATATCTTCAGAGTTAACTTGGCTATAGCAGCCCATTACTACTATTATGGCATT
The DNA here is from genome assembly GCA_022009835.1 of Bacilli bacterium. Taxonomy (GTDB): domain Bacteria; phylum Bacillota_I; class Bacilli_A; order RF39; family UBA660; genus CAG-302. The sequence goes on from CP091726.1 coordinate 1,290,854, forward strand.
AGGATTATTCTTTTTAGCTCTATTTATCATTTTTCTTGATTTTTTATCGCTTTCATTAGTTACACTACAGGTATTTATGATATAGATATCTGCTTTATCTTCAAAATCCACTATTTCATAATTGTTATCTTTTAGTATATTAGTGACTAATTCACTTTCATATATGTTTACTTTGCATCCTAATGAGCATATTCCTACTTTCATACTTCTTCCTTCTTTCTTCCATAGTATTTTTATCATAAAACAGATTTATTTTTCTATAGTTTTTTTATTATTTTTATTTAATATAGATATAGTAAAAAAAGCACTAGCTTAGTAGTACTTTTAGTTATTATCTTTTAACAAAGTATTCGTCATACCATTTAAGGAAACTATAGACTGCCCATATCTTTCGATAGTTATCTTTCTTTCTATCATGATGTTCATCTAATATTTTGATTAGGTAATCTGTATTAAATAATTCTTTAGAGATATCAGTATTAAAAAGTAGTTTTTTTATTTCATTATAGAAATCATCTTCTCTTATCCATTCTCTAATTGGTACTGGAAAGCCTAATTTCTTTTTCTTATAAGCATCATTTGGAATAACTTTTTTAGCAGCATTTCTTAAGGCTACTTTGGTTGTTCCGTCACTTACTTTATAATTTTTTGGTAGTTTTCTGGCTACATCAAATACTTTTATATCTGTAAATGGTACTCTAGATTCTATTGAATGAGCCATAGTCATTTTATCTACAATAGTAAGAATATTATTACTAAACCAGTATCTTATATCAACTGCTAGCATTTTATCTAGTTTGTTTGAAGTTTTTATATTCTTTATAGACATCTTTTACAATATCTTTATTTTTTTGATGTAGTTATCTATTTTTTTAGGACATCTTTTTAATTCATCATCATAATATGTTCTATTAATACTAACATAAGATTCTTCTAATGGAAGTCCTCTTCGAATAATATATCTTGTAATTTTATTTTTGAGGTAGAACTTTACAGATACTTGCCATAGTTTTTCTTATAAATAATGGTAGTTTAGTATAAAAAGTTATCTTCATAACTATTATATCCTCCAAAAAATTCATCTGCTCCTTCTCCTGATAATACTACTTTAACATCTTTGCTGGCAAGTCTTGATAAGAAATATACAGCAATTGCACAGCCATCAGCAGTTGGTTCATCCATGTGGTAATATACTTCGGGAATGGCTTTCATATATTCTTCTTTACTTATTTTTTCACTTATATTTTTTATGTTTAACTTGTCCGTTAAATCTTTTGCGTAATCTATTTCACTATATTTAGCTAAATCGAAGCCGATGGTATATGTTTTATCTGGTTTTGCTAGACTGACTAGATAAGATGAATCTACTCCACTAGATAAGAAAGAACCAACTTCTACATCACTAATTAAATGATGCTCAGTAGAGTCTTTCATAGCGGTACTAATGTCATTTACTACTTCATCAAAGCTTTCGTTAGTCTTGTCAAACTCTACTTTGAAATATCTTTCGATAGTTATCTTTTTCTTTTTAACATCGATAGTCATTGAATGACCTTGTGGTAATCTATATACTCCTTTAAAGAATGTTTCATCTGTTGGTGTAAAACTAAAGGTTAAATAGGCTCCGAGTAATTCTTTATTTAATTCTTTTTTAAAGGTTGGATATGCTAAAAAGCTTTTTATTTCTGAACCAAATAGAATGGTGTCGCCATCTTGATAATAGTATAATGGTTTTATTCCAAAATGATCTCTTGATATGAATATTTCGTTCTTGTTTTTATCGTAGATAGCATAAGCAAACATACCTCTTAATTTTTTTGGTAGTTCGTGTCCCCATTTTTCATAGCCATGTAAGATTACTTCTGTATCTGATTCTGTTTCAAATTTATATTCAGTAAGTTCTCCTTTTAATTCTTTATAATTATATACTTCTCCATTATATATTATTAATATACTTTTTATCTTCGTTATATATTGGTTGATTTCCTCCTGCTAAATCTATTATTGATAATCTTCTTTGACCTAGTGCTACATCACCTTCGGCGAATATTCCTTCGGCATCTGGTCCACGATGAAGAGTCATATCATTCATATCTTTAATTAGTTTTTTTCTTATTTTTTTGTCTTTACTTATTATTCCATTTATTCCACACATATTAATACCTCACTTAATAATAGTATAACACAAAAGAAAAAAAGTAAAAAAATATATTTTTACTTATTATTTACTATTTCTTTACAGTGTTTGTTTTTAAACGATAGATTAGTAATATTTTTTTATTTATTCTTTTTTTATTAAATCTTTCTTTATAAGAACAATGTTTACATATATCTAAATATACTTTATTATCATTAAATCCTTTAATAGTATTTTTTTAAACTTATTACTATTTAGAATATCTTCTATACTATCAGTAAAGATATTACCTAGATTACTCTCACCTTCACTATCTAAGCAGCAGATACTAACTACTCCATTTGATAAGATAGCTATTTGACTTTTACCTCCTAGACAAGTACCTTCTTCTTTATAATAGTTATTACTAGTACTAGGCCAATCAAATTTACTATCTAAACTTAAATATACTTTATTATCTAGTTTCATTTTATCATATAATTCATTTACTTTATACTTGAGTTTAATCATATCTAGATACTTATTATTTATAGTATCTAGGCTTTTTATCTAATGTCCAAAAGCGATAGTTTATATAGGGATATTTTAATTTATCTACTACTTCAAAGATATCTTCTAGATAGTTTTTCTTTATTGTTTTTCACTATGTAATGATATATTTATTTGATATATATTGTCATACTTATTTAGTATATCTAATCTATCTTTTTAGAAATACTCCATTAGTAGTTAAACATACTTTTTTTATTATATTTCTTACATATACTTAATATATCATCTATATAATGATGGGTAAGTGGTTCTCCTTTGACATGTAGATAAATATAATCTGTATAGTCATTTATTTTATTCATAATTAATTTAAATTCATCTATACTTATTTCTTTTTGTTCTTCGTTTTGTTTTTACTACAAAATGAACATTTTTAGATTACATATATTAGTTATCTCGATATATATTCTTTTTAAATTTCATATTATACCTCTTTTTGCTATTTAGTATTATATAATATTTATTATTTCTATGCAATAGCATGATGTTTGTTTTGTTTTCTAATCTAGTCTATGGTCTAGATTAGTGTCTCATTAGACATATTATATTCACAGTGAATACTATTTTTGGGAAAAGAATTGGTTTTGTTAAACTATCTATTTAATGATTAATCTATATATTTAATTTTTCTTTTTTTAGAGGTTGCTTTTGATTTGGTTCACATCGTTAGTAGATATATTCGAATCTTCTAAAGATTTCTGCTTTTTCCTTTTAAATATTCTGAAATAAAGTTTATTGCTTCTATGTTACCACTTTTTATTTATTATATCTACTAATCTAGATATATTGGCACCGCTTACATGAAGAGCAAAGCAAGTAATATATAAAAATGTCTTTAGTATTTACTATTGCATCTTCTAGTATACTGATATTAGCTCCTTTGACATAACGAGCAAAATAATAAATATCCTTGGCTTCTCCATTTTCAATTATAGCATTCTCTAGTCTAGGTATATTTGCTTCTTTAATATGAATGGCAAAATTAGTAATTTGAACAAGGTTTTTGCTTTTAATTATAGCATTTTCTAGTCTTGATATATTTGCTCCTTTTACTTTTTGAGCAAAAACGGCCATCCAAAATGGGTCATTTCTTTTTATAATAACATCTTCTAGTTTATTTATATTGGCTCCTTTAACGTAAGAAGCAAAGTGACAAGCATATTTTTTGCTACCCTTTTCAATTACAACGCCTTCTAATTTAGTTATATTTGCTCCTTTTACATACTTTGCAAATGCGTAAATCAATTCAAGATTATTGTTTCTTATAATAATATCTTCTAATCTTTCAATATTAATAATATTGTGATATCTTTCAGCAAATAAAATTGTATCCCAACTAATATTTTCTGCATAATAATCTTCTAGTGATTTGATATCTATAGAATTATTTTTTTAATAAAAGGTCTATATATTTAAATCTTTCTTCAGTATTTTCTTTTTGCTTCTATTTTTCTTTAAATATTCATTCATAACATTTCCTCCCTCTATTGCTATTTATTATACATTACTTGTTATCTTTATACAAGATTAATTTTAGGTTTATTTTATTTTTCACCCCGAATATGATAGATATGGTTGATATTTATTTTTAGACTATTGGCTAAAAAAATAACACTGTAAGATTATAGCTTACAGTGAGCAGAATAATATTTACATATATCTTTTAATTTACAATTAGTACATTCTGGTTTTTTTGACTTTTTACATTTATATCTTCCAAAAAAATACTAGTTGATGATGGATTTTTACTTAGATTTTTAGGAAATAACTTTGTTAGTTTTTTTCTTCTACTTCTAGAACATTGTCATCTTCATCTGCTAAATTTAGTCTCTTACTTACTCTATTTACATGAGTATCTACCGCTACTAGGGGTTCATTATAAATGACTGATAAAAAGACATTTATTGTTTTACGACCTACTCCAGGTAATTTACTTAAGTATTCACGATCATTTGGGATAGTTTTTATATTATCTTTAACTAGAATTCTTGCTATTTCTTTAATATAGATAGCCTTCTTTTTATAGGTTCCTATTGGTTTTATTATTTTTTCAATTTCTTCAGTAGGAGCATTATTTATTTTACTCAAGGTATCATATTTTTTTGAATAATTCTTTATTAACCATATTTACTCTTTTATCTGTTGTTTGGGCACTCATAACTATTGCTAAAAGTAGTTCATAATCTTTACTATACTCTAGTTCACATATAGGGTTTGGATATAATTCATCTAAATACTTTGTTATTTTATTAATCATCATTTAACCAATCGTAGTAGAAGGGTTCAACTTCTTCTTTTTTATTTTCATGAATTTTTGCTTTACCTTTTATGACATCTTGCTTAGTCTTATATCCTTTTTTTCGCCATGAGTATAATACTGTTTCTATATATCTTAAACTATTGGCACCATTATAGATTGCTTCTTTTAAGGCTTCCATTATCAGTTCATGAGAGAAGTTATCATCAATCCAACTTTTTATTACTTGGCATTCCATTGGAGAGATAGTTCTTCCAAATTCACTTTCAAAGATAGAAAAGATATCACTATTATCTAGAGTCTTTTCTTCATGTTTATCTCCTACTAGAATAGTCATTATTTTTACTATATAGTAAATCTAAAGAAATATACTCTGCTCTTTTTCCTTCTTTATTTTTTTCAACAGTAATAGATATTATTTTCTTTTCATTTAGGTTATTTAGTAATTCCATTACTTTTATATTTATCCATTCCTAAACTTATAGAAATGGTTTTCTGGGTCATATATTACTTTATCTCCAATATCTATAATAAATATTAAAACAATTAATTCTTCTGCTGTTATACCAAGTCTAATATAGTAATTAAAAAGAAATCTTGGTAAAACAATTGGTTTCATTTTTAGTATGTTTTCTAACTTTTCCATTATATTCCTCCTACTGTGATTTCAAATGCGTACTCATAATTTTCGGCATTATAATATTTATAGATAAGGCTATTTTTGGTTCTTTCTTTTTCTTCATAGTATAAATTGCCTTTTCTATATGATAGTGGTTTGTTACTTTGGTAGAGGTTTATTAATGGTAGTTCTTTAATGATATCATAGTTTAAGTCTAGGACTATTGCTTTGGTATCATTTTTTTATAATGTAATAGTTATTACTTTTTATTTACATAGTTTATATTTTTTTATATTGGTATTGTCATAAATGCTTTTTCAATATTTTTTTGTTCATATTTGTCATTATTTATACTGGGAATTGCTATGATACTAAAAAAATCATAATAAGAATTGTTAATACTCCTAGTAAATATATGGTTATTTGTTTTTTTCTCTTTTTACTTCGCATTAATATCCTCCAATTACTGTTTCTATTATACTATGAATTTGGCTTTTTGTGAATAGTTTTTCCTCTTATTTTGGTTGCTTCTACTTGATAATCGTTATCTTTGAGGATAATTGTTGTTATGGTATCTTCACTTATTGTGATGGTATCTATCCATACTTTGGCTAATGAGTACATGAACTTATAGTTAAAGTTGGTATAGGCATCATATATTAAGATATTGTTATCATAGAGGGTAATATTGAAATCATTGTCTATTTTATGTAAGTAGATGAAATTACATGTTTGATAGCTGTCTTGATCTAGTTCTTTTTTATAAATACATATTTTTTTGTTATTGAAAAGAATATTTATTTTATCATCGGTGTATATTGTTAGGTTATTTATTTTGATATTTTGAGTGGTAGTTAAATTAATTAGGTAGTCATAAGTAGTAGTGGTCTTTGTATCTGACATGGTTATGAGATAAAAGATATTATCTTTATTTATTAGAATTTCGGTATTATTTTTTTAGTTTTTGATGAATCTAATGGAATTGTCTTCAAGGTAATTATAATCTTCTTTTTCTTTAGGTAGATAGGTACAAGAACATAATATTAAACATATAAAAAAAGATATTGGTATTTCATACTTATTAATATGTTTTATGATAAAAAAAGACTAATTATATTGTTTTTATTATATAGTCTTTTAGTTTATCATATTCATTATCTATTTCTTTATTTAGGATTTTTCCTTTTCTAAATCGTCCATGATATCTTTTAATATATTTACCTGGTTCTTTATTTAATATTGTAGCTATATCTCTTCCATTTATTTTTATTTCACTTCTGGTAAGGATTGGTAGTTCGGATTTCATTTTATTTAGTTTTCGTTTAGATAATCCTTTGATATCAGAATAGACGGTACATAGGTATAGTCCATATTTATATAAGCGATAATTATCAATATCTTCATATTTTAGTAGTTCTCTTAAGGCTTTCATTTGTTCTTTTTCTAATTTGGTAAATGGATAAATATTATCTACTTCTAACTGACTCCAAATGCCTATTAAATCAGGACATAACACAATATTATTTAATTTATTTATTTCTAGAGCACTAGTTAGGTTTAGAGAAATAAGTAGTTTACGACCTTTTTTTCTTTATTCTTTGATGAAAAAGATTTTTATCTAATTCTTCTTTTTTTCTTTCCATAGATAAGTTTTTTTAATAGGTAGCTATATTTCCCTAAGTAGTAGTAAGTTTTTCTTTTCAATACTTAAATCTAGTATGGTAGCAAATCTTATACATCTTAAGATACGAAGAGCATCTTCTTTGAAACGATATCTAGGATTACCAACTGTTTTTTTAATATTTTGTTATTTATGTCTTCACGGACTTTTAGGAGGTCTATTATTTGGCCTTCTTTATCGATACATAATGTATTGATTGTAAAGTCTCTTCTTATTAGATCTTTCTTTAAATCTTTTGATATATTTTTAATTTTGATAGGTTTTTCTATTTAATTCGTATTTTTATTTCTTTTCTAAAGGTTGTTACATCAAAATGATAGCCTTTATATAAAATAACAACACTTCCATACTGCATATCAGATACATGTACTTCTTCAAATATGGTTAGTATTTCTTTAGGGGTGGCACTGGTACATATATCGATATCATTGCTTTTTCTTTGTAATAGTTTATCCCTGACATAACCTCCAACAATATAGGCAGCATAGCCATTTTCATTAAATATTTTTTTAATATTTCTATTGCTTTTTTTCTTCCATAATACCTCTCTATATATATTATAGCAAAATATTAGAAAAAAATGCAAAGTAACTATTTATACTTTTACATTTTATTATTTTATTATAAAATTAATTATACTACTTATATCTACTTTGGATATATGAATAAGAATAGCCGCCATAGCAAGGAAAGGTCCAAAAGGTATTAGGTTGTCTCTTCTACTAAAAAGAAGATATATGGCAATAGGAAAAGCTATAAAAGTGGCTAAAAAGATATCACATATTGATAAGGAATATCCTAGTACTAGGCCAAATAGAAACATCAGTTTTATATCTCCTCCACCCATACTTTCTCTTTTTAAATAGTTTATCTCCTAGTAACTTTATTATATACATAGTAGCAAAGGCTAAAACAGCGGATAGTACTTTTTCGGCTGTAAAGGTTAATCCATAGAAGATTAGTTCTAATAATATTATTGTTATAGAAGAAACCGCTATTACTTCATCAAGAATTATCATATATTCAATATCACTTATAATTATTATTATTAAAGATGATATGAATATTAGACTAATTATTAGGTCATAACTTAGGCCAAAGGAATGATAACTTGTACAATATAGGGCTCCTGTTACTATTTCAACTATTAGATAACTAACTGGTATTTTGTTGTGACAGCAACGACTTTTTCCTTTTTGGATTAGATATGATACGATTGGTATTAATTCATACCACTTTAATTTATGATTGCATACATGGCAATGACTACTAGGATAGATAATTGATTCATTATTTGATAGTCTTACCGCTACTACATTTAGGAAACTACCAATAACACTTCCTAGTATAAACATCATAATATATATATATAATTCCATTTTATCACCTACATAATGTTGTTATAAATACTAAACATTGGTATAAAGATGGCCATTAGAATAACTCCTACAATAACTGCTAGAACAATTATCATTACTGGTTCGATTAAACTCTTTAATCTTTGAACAAGATTCTTTTGTTCCTCTTCATAATAGATGGCTACATTTTCCATCATTGGTCCTAATCTACCGGTCTTTTCACCTGTTACAAGCATTTCATAGGCAATACGAGGGAATGCCCATTTATTTTCAAAGGCCCTAGAAAGGCCTGCTCCTGTTGATAAGTTGGTAACAGCTTCTTTTATGATATCTTTATATATTTCATTATTAGTTATTTTTCCTAACATTTCGATACTATCTGTAATAAAAACATCATGTTTGATTAGTGAAGAGAATGTCTTGGTAAACATAACTACTTCGTTATAGATTAAAACATCTTTTATTACGGGTATATGCATAGCAATATATTGTATAACATATCTAAATTGTTTGATATTTTTATACATTACTATTTGTATTATTATGATAGCCGCTAAAGCTAAGACTAGTTTAATAATGTTATTTTTGACAAAAATACTAACGTTTATTAAGAACTTGGTTATACCTGGTAATTTAGCTCCTAATTGATCAAAGATATTAACGAATTGTGGTACAACAAATAGTAATAGGAAAGTTAAAACTATCATTGATACTACTAATACAACACTTGGATAAGTAAGTGCAGATATGATTTGTTTTCTATTACTATCGGCAGTTTTATAATATGCTGCCATATCATCTAATGACTCAGTTAAGTTACCAGTTAACTCTGAAGCCTTTAACATATTGATTAATAATTTAGGAAAAACATTTCCTTGTCTAGCTAGAGCTTCACTAAAGTTAGCTCCAGTATTTAGTTCATAACTTATTCTTTTAAATAAATCTTTCTTTTACTTTTTAGTTTGATCCTCTAAAATCTTGATGGAATCCGCTAATGGGATACCTGATTTGATATAAGTTGATAATTGGGTAAGCAAGAATGTTAAATCTTTATATCGCATTTCATTAGAAAATGTAAGAAAAGACTCCTAGTTTACTTATTTTTGGTAGGAGTAATTTCTGCTATTCGATAACCTTGAGTTGTTAAAAATGATTCAACATCAATCTTTCTGAAGGCATCAAAATAACCTTTGATTTGTTTGCCACTTTTATCGAAAGCAATATATTTAAATCTTATTTTTTCTCTATTAACAGCAGTGTTCCCTGATACGACTTGGTTAGATACATATGTAGTATTACCTACGTTTCTATTTTGTACAGGGGTATTTGTTCTCATATTATTATTAATTTGATTACCGTTCATCTAATCACCCTCATATTCTTAATTTATTATAACATAATTTCTAAACTTTTTTAACAATTTTTAATCATTTTCATATATTATTTTAGAAAGGGGTATTAAATTATGTATGGAAGTTATATGAATGGGCCTTTTATGATGCCTAATATGGGATACTCTCCGATGATGACAATGGCTCCGAATATGATGCGTTCTTCTTTAGGTGGTGGTCTTCGTTCACTTCTTGGTCTTACTCCTAGAATGGGAAGTGCTATAGGAACCGCTGGCAGGGGTATTAACTGGGCATCACTTCTTAATAATACTTCTAAAACTATTGGGGTTGTAAAAGAGGCTATTCCAATTGTTAAAGAGGTTGGACCAATGATGAATAATATGAGATCAATGTTTAAAATTGCTTCGGTATTTAAAGATGAAACAGATACTTCTAGTGGTATTAAAAATACTAGTGAAAGTTTCACTAGTAACAATGTTAGTTTAGATAAAACTACTACTGAAAGTAGTCAAAACTATAGAGCAAATACACCAAATTTCTTTTTTTATAAAGAAATTTCTTTTTTTATTTTATTCCTCTATTTTTCTTTTTTTATTAAAGATATGATTTATTATAATATAACTAATAGTGGTATATATTATTGTCATTATTAAACTATGAGTTATGATATTTAAAAGTAAGTTAAAACTATAGTTATAGTTATTTATGTTTAGAATAATAAAGGTTAAGATATGATATATTGTAATAGTTATAATACTAATTATATTACTCATAAAGATATTATTATTCATAATATTATTTAATAGTTTAATAATAATACCCACTATTAGAAATAATACTAGATTTACCATAAAAGTTGAGGTATAGGTTATATCAAAGAGGATACCAAAGATTACTACTAATATGAAATATTTTTTTCACTAATAAAATATGGGTATATTATTGCTAAAGGCAATTATGGTATAAATAGTAGTAAAATAGCTAGTTTGTCCTAGATATGAGGGGAAGATGTTACTCATAATATTTTCTAATAAGAAAGAGATTATGAGATAGACTATACTAGTTATCATTATTCTCACTCTTTCTTTTTAGGATGCTAACATAATTTAAATTATTAAAATCACTAGCTGGTTTTACTTTGATTATTTTGGCAAGGTCGTAGGAGTCAGTGGTTATTTCGGTAACGCTTCCTATTAAAATACCTGATGGAAAAATGCCTCCTAGTCCTGAAGTATAGACATAGTCACCAATGTTTACATCACGAGTATTACTTATTCCTTCTAGTTCTAGAATATTATTTTCGTAATCATAACCATTTATTAAGCCATATAAATTATTGTCTCCATTACTTATGTGAACTGATATTTTATTATTAGTGTCACTGGTTGTTAGTAATCTTACATCTGCAGTAAATGTAGTTGTTCTTATTACTTTTCCTATTAAGCCATTAGAGTTTATGACAACCATATCTTTTTTTACACCATTATATGTTCCTTTATCAATGGTTATTTTATTGTACCAGTATCCAACATTTCTACTTATAATAGTGGCATTTAGATATTCATAATCAGATAGTGTATAAGTAATATTTAATTCTTCTTTTAAGGCCTCTAATTGACGACGAAGTTCAATATTTTCACTTTCAATTGATTCTATTCTTGAAGTTGATATTTCTAATATATCATTATCTTTTTGACATTTTTTTAATTCTCTATAGTCTTCTACTACATTTTTTTAATATAATTAAAAAGGATATGTTATTATTTTTTTCGGTATATATAAGACCATCTTTGAAGAAGGCTTCTACTTTGTTTAGTTTTCGTTCTCTTTTTAGAGTAAATGAAAATATTACTAATATAATTATTATTAATATGATAACCATTATTAGGACATATTTTTTTGGTATACTTTTTTTCTCTTTTTCTAAACATAGCTATTACTCTCCTATCAACATTATTATATAATATTTTTTTCCCTAAATTAAAAAGAATTATTTACTATAAATTATTATCTTCATAAAAAAACTATAGTAATTATTATCTCCTATTACGATATGATCTATAAGTGGTATCCCATGAAGAAGTCCTATTTCTTTTATTTTTTTAGTTAATTCGATATCATTTTTACTAGGTGTTGCATCTCCTGATGGATGATTATGTAAACATATTATATAACTTGCGGATAATAGATAGGCTTCTTTAAATATTTCACGTGGATGAACTAATGAGTAGTTGACAGTTCCTTTAAATAGTAGTTTTTTAGATAGGTAGTTTTTTTGATTATCTAAATATACTACATAAAATAGTTCTTGTTTGACATCTTTATATTCATCATGAAAGTAGTCTATTATAGTATTGGGATTAGTTAATTTTTACTAATCTTTCATATTTATCACTGCTATATACTCTTCTACCTAGTTCAATTGCCGCTACTAATTCTATAGCCTTTATTTTACTCATTCCTTCTATTTGTTCTAATGTGGTTATCTCAATATCTTTTAATTCACTAATATTATTTACCTTTGTTAAAATATTATGTGATATATCTTTTATACCATAATTTCTAGTACCTGATTTTAGTATTATTTCTATTAATTCATTGTTTGATATATTTTCTTTGCCATATTTTATTAGCCTTTCTCTTGGCTTTTCTTCCTCTGGTAATTTTTTTAAATACATATTGCCCCCTACCAATTTTATATAACATATATTATAACCTTTATCTATTTAAAATACAATATTTTTTATTTAATTATTTACAATAATTTCTTATTTTATAAGTATTTACGATATTTTACTATATGAACGAATGATTGTTTATGGTTGAAGGGGCAAAAAAGAAGAAGACTATTATAGTCCTCTTACAAGCTACTTATTATTTCTTTAACATTAGTTAATAACTTAGTAACTATAGTTCCATCAGTTCCTCCTCCTTGAGCAAAGGATTTGTTTCCTCCACCATTACCGGATGATCTTACTGCTAGATCTTTTACGATAACTCCGCAATCTACTCTATTAGAATTACTTTTAGCGATATAGTTAACTGAATTATCTTTATTGATATTAGCTAATAGAATAAAGTTATTATCAATTTGATTGCTTAAAGTACTTGCTATTTGTCTTAAGGTATTGATGTCATAACCATTCGTTATGCTTATTATAGTGGTTATTCCATTTATATCTTCTTTGATATCTAGAAAACTAGATAAATCACTTACTGACTTTTTCACTCTTTTTTTAGTATTATATTCTTTTTTTCTAGTTTCTTTAATTCTTCTCTTAACATGGATAATTCATTTTTTTGTTGAATACAACATCTTTATAACTTTGTGGATTACTATTATCTATAGCAAATTTAAATTCTAAATCTATATCTAATTCTTTTGCTTCTTTGATAATTTTTTTAGCTTTATCTAATAATTTAATCATTTCTTCATTATATTTTGATATTTCTTCTTTTAGTACTGGGACAATATTAGTGTCTGTAGTAGCGGTCACTCTATAAGTATCTGCTCCTTTATTTTCTACTGCTGCTATAGCAAATCTTACGATGTTTTTACTATTGTCAATATGAGTACCTGCACATAACTCTATTGAATCTCCGATGGTTACTACTCTTACAATATCTCCATATTTATCAGAGAATAAGGCCATAGCTCCTTTTTTTATTGCTTCTTTTATTGGTAAGTATTCTATTTTTGTTTCGTAGCCTGCTTTGATTTTTTCATTTACCATATCTTCTATTTTAGTTATTAATTCATCAGATAGTTTTCCTTGATAATTGAAATCAAATCTTAGTGTGTGTTCATCTACTTTACTTCCTGCTTGATGTACATTGTTTCCTAATAGTTCTTGTAAAGCTTTTTGTAACAAATGAACTGATGAATGATTCTTCATAATAGCTAATCTTTTTTCTTTTAAAACATGTGTAAGAATTTTATCTCCTTTAGTTACTGTTCCTTCTAGTACTTTTACTTGTAATAAGTGTTGTCCATTTGGGGCTTTGATTACATCGATTACTTCTAGTTTACAATTGTCATTTTTTAGGTAACCTGAGTCAGATACTTGACCTCCACTTTCGGCATAGAATGGATTCTCTTTAAGGAATATATAGCAATCTTCACTTGAACTATCAACAAATTGGTTATCTTTCATAATATCCATTACTTCGGTTTCTAAGCCTAATTTGTCATAGCCTACAAACTTGCTTTCCTTTTTATAGTTGATTAGCAAATCATTTTGTAAATTCATACTTGCTTCAACTTTTCTATTTTTTCTAGCTAATTCTTTTTGAGCGGTCATGTAAGCATTAAAACTGTCTATATCAACAGTGAAACCTTTTTCTTCAGCGGCTTCGATAGTTAATTCAATTGGATATCCATAAGTATCATATAGTTTGAAGGCATCTTCACCACTTATTATTTTGGTATTGCTAGAAAATAATTCTTCTAGTTTCTTTTTCTCCTGCTAGAAGAGTCTTTTGAAATAGTTTTTTTCTTCTTTAGAAATTAGTTCTTTTACTTTACTTTGAGTTCCTACTAAATCTGGATATGTTTCTTTATAGTTATCCACTACTACATCAACTATATCTGATAGGAATTCTTTATTGATATTTAGTTTTTTACCCATTCTTGAGGCTCTTCTTAATAATCTACGAAGTACATAACCTCTTCCGATGTTTTCAAATACTGCTCCATCTGATAGGGCAAAGGTTAAGGTTCTTATGTGGTCCGCTATTACTTTGAACTCCATTTGGCCAATATAAGGTATTAGACTTATTTCTTCGATTTTTTTCATTATAGGTATGAATAAATCGGTTTCATAATTTGTTTCTACTTCTTGAAGTATACAAGCCATTCTTTCTACTCCCATACCGGTATCAATATTTTTACTAGGTAGTTCTGGGTATTCTTCTCTTTTTAATCCTTCAGTGGCATTAAACTGACTTAAAACATTATTCCATATCTCTATATAACGATCATTTTCTATTTCTTCTTGTAATAATTTTATTCCTTTTCCTTCTTTATCATATTTTTCACCACGGTCATAGAATATTTCAGTATCAGGGCCTGATGGTCCTGGTCCAATTTCCCAATAATTGCTATCTAGTTTTATCAAATGTGATGGTTTTACTCCTAGACTTATCCATTTGTTGTAGGAGTCTATATCATCAGTATAAACAGTAATATATAGTTTATCTTTATCCATATCAAAATATTTAGGACTAGTAAGTAATTCCCATGCCCAAGTAAGAGCATCGTCTCTAAAATAATCTCCGATACTAAAATTTCCTAGCATTTGAAAGAAAGTGTGGTGTCTAGCAGTCTTACCTACTTCTTCTATATCACCAGTTCTTATACATTTTTGGCAACTTGTTAATCTTCTATTCTTTGGTACTACTGTACCATCAAAATATTTCTTAAGTGGTGTTACACCTGCATTAATCCATAATATAGTTGGATCATTCATAGGTATTAGAGGTGCTGATTCTACTTCAGTATGTCCTCTTTCACAAAAGAAATCTAAATACATTCTAATTATTTTATTTCCTGTTAATTTTTTCATTATTTTGTCTCCTTATATATTTTATAAATATCTTTTTCTAATTTTTCTAATGTGTCGTTAGTAACAACATAATCTATTTTATCATAGTTATCCATGGCTGTTTCTGTAACATGAGCCTGCTCCTTAGTATCTAAGCTAGTTTCAAAGTTAATTCTATTTACTTTTATTACTATGACATTATCAAATTTTTCTCTTACACTATCTATCTCTCTAGGAAGTCTAATATCTGGTACGATAATGGCATCATAAAAATATGAATATATCTCGATGTCATCTAATTGTCTTGTGATAAACATTTCAGCTTTATTTAGTTTGTTTCTGATAACATCAGTACCTAGTTCTTGAAGTAATTTTTCTTGGTTTGGTCTCTTCACTGCCATCCCAACCGGTCATCTCCATGGCATAAAACTTGATATATTTTTCCCGCTCGTGAATATATCACCTTTTTTTGGTTTTCTTCTTCATAAAACTTTTTTTAGGAATCCCGCTATGGTATCCTTTCCATGTCTTGCTCTTCCACATATTAAATATATTTTTTTGGATGTTTATTTTTCAATATTCATATTATTATCCCTCCTCAAGATATTTCCTTTTTAATTATACCAAATTATGGAGAATAAGTAAATATGTGCTTTACATAAAAAGAAAAAAATAAAAAAAATAAAAAAACATTTTTACTTGATATAAAAATCATATTAAATGATATAATTTAGTTAGAGGTGGATAATGAATGAAAAAGAATAAAGGTGGTAGTCTTATTTTTGGTTGTTGGTACTATATCAATTATTATAGTAACAGTATGTGCTTTTAATAAGGATTATATTATTCATAAGTATTATGAGTATACTTTGAATAATAAATATTTAACTCAAAAAAACAAATGAATATTATCTAGAAGATAATTTTTAATTATGTTGATAATTATATGGGTATTGGTATTAGTAATAAAATAGAACTTATTAATTTTTATTTATTATGCACTTAATAGTGGAATATCTTCGACAGAAAGATATATTGATAGAAGGTATTCTAATTATCAAAATGATATTGATATGCTTACAATAAATAATGGTGAGGGTTTTAAAGAAACAATATCTCTTCTTAATAATTTTGTTCATCCTTATAATAGTTCTAATAATATTAAACTTACTTATGGTGGTGACTATACTATTGGTATTTCTATTAACAAGGCTTATTCTAATGATGATATTACCGCTATTAACGAGATTGTTGATAAAGTTATTAAAGAGAAATTAAATAATAACATGCCAACAAGAGAAAAGATAAAAATTATCCACGATTATATTATTGACAATGCAGAATATGATAAGCTTAAGTATGAAAATAAGAATGATACAACTTATAAATCTAATACAGCTTATGGGGTATTAGTTCAGGGATATGGTACTTGTAATGGATATGCTGATGCAATGGCTATATTTTTAGATAAACTTAATATTATTAATTATAAGATTAGTAATTCAGAACATATTTGGAACCTAGTATATTTAGATGGTAAGTGGTATCATTTAGATCTTACTTGGGATGATCCTATTAGCGATGTTAATATTAATAGAGATACTTACTTTTTAATAACTACATCTGAGTTAGAAGAACTAAATGATGGTACTCATAAATTTGATAAATCTATTTATACTGAAGCTAAATAAGAAGACTAATTAAAGTCTTCTTTTTATAATTATTATAAATATTAATGCTCCTACTAGGGCACATGACATATCAGATATGGTATCGTATAGTCCAATATCAAGGTAACCATTGTATTTATCTGTAAATGATATATTATTTACTACAACATTATCTACTACCATGGTTGTTGGGGTATCTTTGTCTTCAGATAAATAATACGAGGTTATTTCATTTATGATAGTATCTTTTTGCATATCTGTTTTTAAAAGGCGATCAGTACTAAATTCAAATATTTCCCATATACTTTCACACATCATAGCAAAGGAAAAAATAAATAGAATGGTTATTATTTTAGGTAGTTTATGTTTCTTAATAATGATTAAGGCTATATAAGATATTACAAAAGAACTATAGGTATGTATTATTATATCAAATATTGGTACTCTAGTATAGAAATGATATATTTGTCATAATACTTCTGTGGTTATAATAAAGATATATATTAATAATTCTAATTTTTTTATCAAGATTTAGTTTCTTCTTTAGATAACTAGTAATAGTCATTAATACAAGAGATAAGAGAGCCGCTACTACAGTGGTTGTATTCCATTTTATTATTCCTATTATAAGATAAAAAGATAACTACTACTCTCATTAATATTATTATTTTTTTCATATATTCACCTAATTAAATATATGTTTTTGATTATTAGTTTATAATTGTAAAGTAAAAAAAGATAATTTTTTAATAGTTATGATAATTGTCACAAATGATTGTATATGAGGAAGACTTTTTGTAAAAAGGCTTACTCATACCACGGAAGACTACAGGCTGAAGTGGCAAAAGAAAAAGAAAAACAATATTATATTTATTTTTCTTCTATATCAGTAATTTTTTGATAGTTACTTAGGTTTCCTCCTAGTAAATAAAAAAACTATCTTTATATATTACTTTATCTAAAGTAACATCTATATTCATATAATCATTTTTTACATATACTCTCTCATCGGTAAGAGGTATTATTTCATATTTATCATTTTCTTTATCATAATACTCTAACATATTAGTGTAAGAACAACTAACATAAGACATTGGACTAAGTGGTATTTCCTCTGTTCCTATTACTAAAGTAGTGTTATCAATAAAGAAATATAAGTCTCTTCCATCATATAAGAACATGTGGTCAAATGTCTTATCTAGTCTTTTTAATCTTAAATATACTAAATCATTTTTTTATATATAAGTTAGATAAGGCATCTACTTGATATATTTTTATTCTTTATTGGATAGAACATTGCCATTTCTTTAGGAAATATTACTTCAGTAGTATCCTTTTTATTTATGTATACAGGAGTACTATCTAGGCTAGCTGCAAAATCTTTGGTTTCTAAGTTTAAGACAACGCCTTTTCTATTTCTACCTATTTTTGCTACATATTCCATTTTATTACCAGAAAAGTATTGATAAACATTTACTTCTTTATATTCAGCATATCTATTATTTCGATATTCTCTTACATATAGGATAACTGCTATTGAGATTACTATAATTAGAAATACTGGTATTAGTATGTTATATTTTTTTCTTTATAAGCTCAATCATAATAGTACCTCCTTAATAAATAAATTTATCGCTTGATTTTACATCTTTTATTATTCTATCTCCAGATGTAACATCAGTAATTTGTATTTCTATTAGATCTCCACTTACAGGATTTATATTGATACTTTCTGTTGTATTTCCATTAATACTAATAGTAGAACTACTTACTAATTCGTTATTTATGAATACTTTTATTGTTCCTTTTTCTATATTATAGGTGTTATCAGTAGTAATTAAATATTTGATATTACCATTTGATATATTGGTAACTTTTAAGTTTATTTTTGGTTTCTTAGTTGTTACTGATATATTATCAAAAACATCTGTTTTTAAATTGTTTTCTTCATCTAAATATGAATATTTAAAGGTTAGATTATATTTAGTATTTGGGAATAAGTTATTTATTTCATATTTTGTATCACTAGCAGTCAAATGAATAGTGTCTATTTTATTTGTTCCTTCT
This sequence comes from Bacilli bacterium, assembly GCA_022009835.1. Lineage (GTDB taxonomy): Bacteria > Bacillota_I > Bacilli_A > RF39 > UBA660 > CAG-302. The sequence continues at coordinate 1,310,090 of CP091726.1, forward strand.
TCATTTACTTCCATATATACTGATGTATACTCTTTTTTTGGATCATAGATAACATAGTCTATGGTTATTTTATTAGTAGTACTATTTGTTGAAATTACTGATGTTCTTTTGGTAGCTTTTTTTACTTCTTCTACTACGGTGGTACCTGTTTTATTTTCTCCTGATGAATCTCCGGGTTTATTTTCTGTTTTATCAGTACCTATATTAGTTATGTTATCAGAACTACTACCTTTATTTTCTTCTGGTATTAATTCTTCTTTAGTATAAGTATTTGATGATCCTATTAATTTTATTTAAATCTATTTTTATTACTTCCATAAGTTAGTATTTCGTTTTGGACATCAAAAGTATAATTTGATGTTACGATTGTTGTTCCTCCGAATGATTTTAAGCTTACTTTATGATTAGTAAGAGTAGCGTTTCCTACTTTATCTAGATCTACAAGTAAGAAATCAGTTGTTGATAATAGGCCATCTGTTGTTTTTATTTCTTTATCGATAACGAGATATTTACGATCTGCTAATTTATAGAACTTGGTAAGAGCAGAACTTTTTATTTCGGTTTCACCATCTGTTACAACAATATCGTCTCCTGCTCCTATTTCGTAATATTTGCCATATAGAACTATTTTACCAGTATCTTCATTATAACTAATAGCGGCCGCTCCTAATAGAATGCTTTTATCATTATAAGTAAGATAGTAATCGTTATTCCATTTCTTTTTTATGATACCACTCTTGTCTAATTTGACAATTGTTTTATCTTTATCGAAGATGAGAGAACCTGTATCTACTAGGTATTCTCTATGATCATGGGATAAGAATAATTTAATAATTAGAGAAAAACATGATTATAATTATAACAGAAATTCCTATAATTATTCCAATGTTTCTCTTATTTTTTTATATCATATTTTTCTCATATTATATACACCTTCCTATTATTTGTTATACTTGAATGTATAATCGAATACTGTTTCATTATTTAGTTTTAGAACACTTATTTTACCTTCACTATCTAGATAGTAATAGGTAATATTGATAACATTGTTCTCTCCAAATTCTTTATCATCTGGTAAATTAATAGTTAGATAAGGGAACTTATCACTATCTAGTGTAAAGACGATATCTTCATCGGAACTACTTGTTTTACCGATAGTTCCAGATGTTATAATTTCTTTATTTTGGATAGAAACACTATACTCTATTCCTTTTATATAGTTTGTTACATTTGAGGCTCCTACAAAGGTTATTACCATTTTATTTTTAGCAATAGCGGTTGGTGTTACTGCTCCTAGTGAGAAACCTAAATCACTCTTTGTATACTGACTCTTTCTTACATCAACCTTAGATGTTTTTTCTTCTTCGGTTAATGATACATTGTTTCGATATGTATTTGCTAGAGCATATACTACATAATTGGTATTTGGTTTTAGGTTATCATATATTACTTCAATTACTTGACCATTATTGGTGTTACTTAAGATAGTACATGCTTTACCATTCTTGAAGTTACATGTATTGTTTTTAATATCAACTTCTACTAAACAATCATTTGGATTAGTACAAACATTTTTTTACCAGCAGAGTTTTGTAATTCTACGGTATATTTACCATCAATTATTACTTTATGTGGATCTTTTACACTAATTCTATATTTGATACTATGCGCATAACCACTACCAGTACTTGTAACTATTGCTTCTTGGTTATCGATACTGATAACTGGATTAGATAGTTCTGGTACATCAATGTAGATTGAACTTGCTACTTGTTTGATTTTATCGTTATATAGTTCTAGTTTTCTACTTAAGTCAGTAGTAACGGCATATAGTTTTAATGTGTAATAGTCCGCTCCAAAAACGAATTCGTTTCCTGATATGTCTTCAGCATATTTAGCAGTTATTACTCCTCTTGGACTTATTTCAAAGTCACTATTTGATATTGTTCTTGAGTATTTTAATTCATCATTGATATCATATATTTCATATAAAATATCGAAGTTGACATTAGTTTTTAAATCTAAAGCAATATTTAGATATCTTTGACTATAGGTTGTTTCTCCTATTTTAGATGATACTGTTACTTTTAGTCCGTCTAAAATATTATCTTTATTTAGTGTTTTAAAGGTATCTTTATATTCTACATATCCTGCTCTATTGTAATCAAATAATGGTGTTTTTACTTTGGTTCCAGATTTATTCATATCTGCTGATATTTTGTATGCATAAGTTGTATCTGGGTCTAAGCCATTTATTATTACTTCATTTAAATTATCATAATCTGTTGTAACTGTTTTTTTATTAATTCACTAGTTACTTCGCACTCTTCATCTGTCTCCTCACAAGTTGTTTCTTTATAGATATCTATATAGAAATTATATTTACCATCAGTCTTGATAAAGTCACTCTTTAGGGTATCTTCATCTACTGATAAGTTTACGTTAAATACACCTCCATTGATAAGTGGTTTTACCTTTGAACTTACTTTTGGAGTAATACTCGTAAATTTGAAATTATTATTTTCTGTTGCTATATCAACCATATCTAGTACTTTTTTAAATTTAGGTATTTAACATTTGATTCATATATTCCACTTAGTATTGGAAAGAAGTTATTGGTAACATTAGTTATTTTACCAAAGTTAGTAAAGCTATTTTTATCGATATCAACTAGGTTGTTAGTTGTTATTTTAAATGAGCTTCCATTATTTACAATGATTGAACTTAGTATTCCCATTGGTTTAGCACTATATTGGAAAACAACATTACTACCATTATCTTTGACATAAAGGTATTTACCTGCCTCTAATATACTATTCTCTTGGTATACATATCCTACTGTTGAAGCGTTTTTAGCATCTACTAGTGATAGTTTTTCAAAGTAATTACCAATTAGTGATTTTTGACTTAAACCTATATAACCTGTGTCGTAGAAGGCTGTTAGGTTTACTTTTATATCTTTGCCTTTGAAAGCTGCTATATCTGCATAGTCTACGATGAAACATTTATTTCCATTACAATTTTCAATATCATTATTATTAAAATCAGAATATACTTTTTTTCGTATTTTTAAATCTCCTGAAGTTAATGTTAGATAGTATGCTGATACTCTATTTAAGAAATCATTGTCTTCTACTACTACTTTAAGTCTATTATCAAAATTACCATATTCTAGGTTATATTTGATACCTGATGTTTTACCATCATGGTAACCATCAAAGTAGAACTTATTTAGATTAACTCTATTTGGATCAGTATTTTTTAAGTCCGCTCTATCATAAGTGATTGTATAGATATCACCATTATTTAGATTGCTAAATGTTACTTCTTTAAAATCTTTTGTTATTTCAATGGGACTTCTATACTCTTCTTCTCCTATTGCATAGTATAAGAAATATTTATCAGATTCAGTATCTTTTACTAAAGCATTATCAATATCTACTAGCGAATATTTATAGGTAATAGTATTTTTGGTACTATTATCTACATACATTCTAAAGTTAGGGCTCTTTTTTAGGGCATTATATATTTTACTTTTTGGTAGATTTGATGGATAAGTATTATCTTCTTTACCATCATTATCGGTATCTACATTTAATACATAACTAAACTTATATGAGTTTCCTCTTCGCATTTCTTTATCTTCGGTATCATTTGGTGTTCCATAATCTAAGAAGAAGTAAACTTCATTATTATCATTACCTACTGTAGATATTGTTTTGGTATCAATTAGTTTTCCTTTGCTATCATAAGCATAGAATTTTATTGATCTTATTGGATTGTCCACTAGTTTTAGGACACTATTTATTTTATCTTTATCAAAGACAGCGGTTACTTTATAACCTCTTATAGTATCATCATCTAGGTTACTATCTTCTTTAACAGTATATTCTCCTGATGCTGTCATTTTATTAGTTATTTCATCTACTAATATTTCAGGAGCTGTTACTTCATCCTCTAGTAAAAGGATTGATGGTGTTTCAAAAACATACATATTGTTTTGAATTTCAAATTTGTTGGTCTTAGTTTCGTCATAAGCATCTGTTACTTCTAATGTATAGTATTTTAGTAATTTGCCTCCTGATACTTCTCTTAAGGCATCTAAATTTTCAATGCCAAACATACTTGATTTTAAAGTAAACTCTTTGTTGTAATATAATTCTTTGACATCTCCTTCTGTAGTAAATGTACCAATTGGGTCTGATACTATGCTATTTTTTACATTACCAGCATATAAGTTAAAGGTTATTGAACTTATTTTATCTACTGATGTATCTTCTGGATCAGTGCTTATTAATTCTGTACTTACTGATATTGGATCTTCAAAGGTATAGTTGTTACTCTTCCAATTTTGCATCTTTAAGGCTTTAGTTCCTTTGGTACTAGCTGCAAAACTTCCAATATACATTCCTTCTTGAAGGCCTTGACCATTTTGCATATCGACATTTGCATATACTTCAAAAGTATATAGGGTATCTTCTAGTAAGCCTCCTAATTGCATGTTATATGTCATGGTGCTACTATCAAATGTAACTCCATTTATATCTTTCTTTATTTTATCTGGTCCAAAGTATTTGATAACAAAATTATTTTCTTTATCAAAGCAACTTCTACCAGTATTGGAAACAGTACACCCTTCATCATTAATAGTTACTGTTCCTACTATCATATTGAATGATGTTTTTTCTTCATTTAATTCAAATGAAACGGTTGGTTTTCCTAATACTTGGAAATAATTACTAAATCCTGTTTCAATTTGATTATATTTATAATTATCATAGTATTCTACTATTACTCTAAAACGATAGTCAATATTACTTAAGATATTGTTTTCACCTAGTTTTAGTTTTTGATCTTTTAATTTATCTGAACTAAAGGTATAAACTGGTGATCCTGTAATTCCTTCTTCAGTAATATCTTCTGCTTTGTATATTTCATAAATGTATTTTGTAATGCTACTATCAACATCTTCTGGTTCTTTCATAATAAGTGAAAAATCTTTGCCATCATCACTTACTTTTACTGATATTTCTCCTGGTGTTGGTTTTAATTTTAAAGTAATATCACTTGTACTCATGGTATATACATTAGCATAATTTAAATTATTAAAGACAACAGAATCTACTTTTTACATTATAGGTTGTGTTATTAGTTAGTCCATCAAATAATGTTAAATTATCAGTACTATTATAAATAGTTCTAGTCTCTCCTATTTGATTGTTATCTGCATCATATAAACTTATATTTAATGATTTAACATCACTAGTTCCAAAAATCAATTGAATATGATAGGCTATCTGTTGTTACATATTCTCTAATTAAACTGATATCTAAGCTTTCAGTTTTGAATATTTTTTTAAAGTATTGGATACCAGTGGTGTTCTTTTCTTCGCTAATAGTCATAACATAATTGCTATTTGGTGATAATGAACTAATATTTACATTTTGAATATCACTAGCATTTACAAGTGTTTTTTGGTATTCGGTTTTTCCTGTATCGGTATTAACTAATGTAAGAATAAGATTTCCTTTGATAAAGTCTGCTGTATCGATTACTTGGAAACTAGCTTCGATACTATTTATTCCTGCTTTAGCGGTAATTAAATCTACGGATACTTCTTTTTTTACTACCGATGTTGGTTCTCCTGTTGTACCACCATTTCCAGTATTACCGCCATTTCCAGTATTGCCGCCATTTTGGTCTTCACCTGTGGTACCTTGGCCATCGCCACTTCCGTTACCATTGTTTCCTTTATTATCATCTTTTACTTTACCATCACTTGGTTTAATATCGATATTTTCATTTCCATCAATAGTCATTTCATTTAGAGAAAGTCTACTATCATCATCTAAGTATACATTTTTTGTGCCTAAATCTATTTTTATTTTATCACCAACATAGATAGTACTACCATCACTTACTGTTTGGTAACTTCCTTCTTGATTTTCTATTTTTACTACACCATCTTCAACAAATAGTATTTCAAAATAGTTACCACTGATAGCTTCATTACTTCCTGCTAATTTGATTTTAATATCACTACCTGTAACTATATATTTATTATCGGTAATCTTACCTAGAAAATTACCAAAGATTAATGTTTTATCTTGATTTTTCTATATAATAGCTTCCATTATTGTATTTTTATTATGGATTTATCCGTAATATTGTAATATGGTACTAACGAAGTATTAATATTATCTAAATCTAAGATAACTCCATTTTTTTCATAAATGATAATGAATTATCTAAATAATGAATGAAATTATCTTTTTTTGTACTTACTTCTTTGTTATCACTATCTTTTAAAAAAACATACTCATCAAATACATTTTTCTTTATATACAGTATTATCTTTTAAAATATAATTTATCACTTTTTGTAGCACTACTACTGATTATGTAACCAGCACTATAAAACTCCTTACTATTTTCTCTAGTAAGAAGAATAACTCCTACTGTTAAAATTATTAAAAGATACTATACTTATACTTAAAATTATCCAAAAAAACTCTTTTTCCACCTAATTTTTTTCATTTTATCACCAATACCTATTCTTAATAAATTATATCAAAATAAGGTATAAAAAGTCAATTGTTACAAAATAGAAAAAAATAGAAAAAAATTTAACTTTTTTTCAATTTAGATGTTTACAAACGAAAAAAATATAATATAATATTTAATGTATTTATTTAATTATTGGTTTTTGTCTCCTTAGCTCAGTTGGTAGAGCAACTGACTCTTAATCAGTGGGTCTAGGGTTCGAATCCCTAAGGGGACACCATTTTTATTTTTTTAAAAAAATACTTGCAACTTCATTATATATATGGTATAATGATTAGGCAAACAAAAAATGGGCTTGTAGCTCAGGTGGTTAGAGCGCACGCCTGATAAGCGTGAGGTCGATGGTTCAAGTCCATTCAGGCCCACCATTTTTTGGCCAGTTGGTGAAGTGGCTTAACACACTGCCCTTTCACGGCAGCATTCATGGATTCGAATTCCATACTGGTCACCAATTTGCATATTAAAACTCTTGATTTTTTTCAAGAGTTTTTTTATATTTTACTTTAAATAGATTAGCAATGATTATTCCTAGTACCATAAATATTAAACTTATGCTTAATGTTATGATACTTACTTTATTTTTAAATACTTGGATAATTAATAATATTATACTTGATGATAATACTCCTAATACAAATGAATACATTTTTATTGTTATATTTTTCTAAATAGGTATTCAACTATTTTTCATAAGTAGCAGTATAAATATTATAGTACTGATAGAAAATGTTATTATTAATTTGATATTGGTTATATTTCCTATGGAATAAACAATTTGATCGTAGGTACCCACTATCATTAGAAGTGCTGCTGATGAGACTCCCGGTACAATGGTACCAATAGCTTCTAGTAAACCAGATAAGATATATATTATTATATCTATGAAATTATTTTGGGGTGTATAATTATTGTTTATATTGAATATAGAAAGAAAAAAGAATATTGAAAAGCTAATAATAGTAATACTGTAATCTTTTTTTATTTACTTTATTTATGATAAAAAGGTAGGCCACCTATTACTAAACCAATAAAGAAAAAAACATAGTTATTACATAATATTTATCTAGACATATACTAATTACTTTACTAAATAAGATTATTGATAAAAGTATACCTGCCGCTATTGGAGAAAGATATTTTATACTTTCTTTGATATTTTTTCTGAAGTTACAAATATAATATAAGGCTTTATCGTATACTCCCATGATGGTCGCTAGCATGGCTCCACTTACTCCTGGAATTATTTTACCAATACCTATAATAAATCCTTTAAAAAAGTTTAGCATTAGTGTATTTCTTTACACACTCCTGGAGCTGGTTTATAAAAACAATGATTTTTATATTTACCGGCATATTCTTGTTCCCACCAAGTGCTAGAACAATCTGTTCCTGCTTTAGGGGCATAAAACCATAAGGCATTAGTAGCTGGATAATAGTATTCTCCTCTTATTACTCTTTCGGCTAATTCTTTTTCCTTAGTAGTGGGATTTCCATAAAATAACGAACTACTGGTTCCAGAAAAACCTCCGGGCTTTTGATATACCATTTCTGATATTGTTCTGATATCTTTAAATGTAAGGCAGTCCGCTAGTACTCTATTTATTCCTACATTTCCTACCATTAACATCCCAAGATTTCCTTCTCCTACTGCTTCTGCTCTCATTAATCTAGCTAATAATTCTTTTTCTTTGGTTGTATATTTTACAATCATAACATCACCACTAAAGTATATGTTTTTTTATTTTTTTATTATACAAGGAAAAAGTTCACTTAGATTATACTATGTGAACTTGTTTTATTATTCGATAATTAGGTTAATGGCTTCTTGTAATTGATTATCATTTTCTTTAGTTGGTTCATCGTAATACTCTTCTTGTAATTCTACTATTTTTAGTAGGTGTTACTCCAACTTCGTTAATGAAATTACCTTCTGGTGTAAGCCATTTTTGGGTAGTATACTTTATCATACTGCCATCTAAAAGTTTTTTAGTTTGCTGAACAGTTCCTTTTCCATAACTATTTGTTCCTAATACTTCGCCACCATAACTTTCTTTGATAGCAGAAGCTAATATTTCACTAGCAGAAGCACTTCCTCCATTTATTAATACTACTACTTCATAATTTCTTTTTTCTTTAGTGGTATCTTTTTTCTTTATTTTTCCACTTGTGTCTTCTAGTTGATAAATTACTTTCCCTTTTTCTAAAAATAAATTACATATATCAGTAACCGCTGTTAGATAACCACCATTATTATTTCTTACATCTATTACTAGACCATCTATTTTACTCTTTTTCTAGTTCTTCTAATTTACTTTTTAAATTGTTTATAAGAATTATTAGAAAAATAGTGTTATATTAATATAGCCTATCTTTTTGTTATCTTTTTCTATTACTTCACCACTTACATAAGGAATATCTACTTTACTTAGATTTACAGTAATATCTTCTTCTTTGTCTTCTCTTTTTTTATAGTTAATACTACTTTGTTTTTACCACTATTCTTTATATAGTTTGATATGTCAATACTACTTTTTTCTTCATAGCTTTCGCCGTCTACTTTGGTTATGATATCTCCTACTTTTAAACCTGATTTGTCTGCTGGTGAACCTTCAAATACTTCAATAATCATATTATCTCCGTTTTCAAGACTTGCTACTGAGCATCCAATTCCTTCATAACTACCATTTATTGTTTCATTAAAACTAGCAGTACTATCAACATCACTATAACTAGTAAAGGTATCTCCTACTGAAGATATCATACCTTCAACAGCACCATCTATTAATAAATCTTTATCTAATTCTCCATAGTAATTATCTACTATAGCATAATAGGTATCTACTACTTTTTTTAAATCTCTAGTAACTGCTAAATAGTTTTTACCAGTAAATAGACTAATTAATCCAAAACATAGTAACACTCCTATTCCAATAGAAAATATCATTACTGTTATTACTTCTTTAGATGTATATAGTTCTTTCTCTTTTTCATTATTTTTCCTTTATTTTTTTCTATATTTTTTTATTTGTTTTTTTATCTTCTTTTTATATTCTTTTTTTAGTTATTTTCTTTTTATTTTTTTCTTTTTCGATATCTTTATCTTTTTTATTTACTCTAGCCACACTATCATCTCCATATTAATAATAACACATAAAATAAAAAAAGATATAATTAAATAAATAATTATACATTTATTTTTATTATATATGTGAACACCAGTGAACTCATGTAGTTTAAATTACTATTCATTAACTTTTTTTATTAAACGATATCCTAGATAACTTATTATACTACATATATAGAATACTATTGCTACTACTACAAATCTAGTAAATATTATATTAGTGGCTTTTTCCTATATTTATAATTGTTATATTATTTCTTACTATTATTTTTAAATAATAGTCCTATTATTATAATAAAGCTTCCTGATATGATAAAAGTATAACTTAATTTATATAAAACATTAATCTTATCTTTCTCTAATATGAATAGTAATACTATCATTATTAATATACTACATAATAATATTAACATTTAACTATTATTAATAAGATTAATGTTTAAATCATAAATATATTCACTTATATCTGCTTTATATATACTTCCTTTGGTAATTACTTTATTTTTTAATTCATTATTAATAGTAGGATCACTATTAACATCATTTACTATCATATCATATATATTATCATTTGTTAATTTAGTTCCATTTCTTAATTTATAACTTACTACATTATTTAATACTATTTTTTTAAACTATCATTTAAATAATTAGAATCCATTAATATATCCATTTCCATATCATTGACTTCTAATTCATTTCTTACATCATAGTAAGTATTATTATAATTACCATTATCATCAGTTAATAAATCTTTTTATAGTTATTGTATTAACTATTTTTATCTACTCCATTCTCACTTATAACATTTATTATTACAGCATAGGTACCCATTATAGTACTAATACTTATTATTCCTACTAATAAGATACTTATTAATATTCTCTTTTTTTCATATATATTTCACCATTATTAGTATTAACAAAAACTAATAAATATTATCAAATTTTAACATTGACAAATTTATCAGTTTTTTTAATTTTGACATTTATACCATTTTTTCAATTTTTAATTTTCCGACTACAGGCGGATACCAACTATACCGCCTCTTCACTACCACTCATGACTGAAAGAACTTTTTACCGCTTGTACTTAGTATTCATGAAGACAAACTTCGCTTGCCTGGCCCCCAGCGGAGCGCCGAACGCTAGGGAGGCCCTTTTTGACAAGTTTTTCCTATCACTCTTGTCATATCAGTCATCTGTTACACAGATAACTGATATGGTGAACTACTCGTACCTGATCCTGGCCCGATATCTAGTTCAGATGTCAGAGAAAGGACTGGTGCCACCCCATACGCAAGATAGGCACGGATGCCGCCGACGCCGCCCGACGAACTCACATACCACGCATGGTTCGCAATGCTGGAACCCGGGGTCAATAACCATCCATTATTGGCACCATTATTAGTAATAATACTCTTCATCCAGTTATTTGCTGTACATGTACTATGACCATAATTAAATAAAGTTTGCTTACACTGACTTAAGTCTGCAGCATATCCATAATCTGAGGGATAGGCAACAGCTACTTTTCCTGTCCATGTTAATGTCCTTGTTGGTGTTACTCCTGTTATTACAGTTCCGCTTACTCTTTCTTTATCATACATTGCATCTACATATATGCTAGTATTGTTATGTCCTCTTGTATAATATGTTGTCTCTGCAATCATATTTCTTGTTGTATCATTCTTTAAACCCGTACTTGTAAAGTTACATGATGTTGTGGCATTATTTTTGTTATTATAACATGTTCCACTCTTAGCATTCCAATATAAACTTCCACCAACACTTTCACTATCGTATCCGCTATTTAATAGTTTCATTAAGTCGGCCTGTGACCATTCATTTACTCCATAACCATCGTTTGTACCACTTGCACTACTATCCCATGAATAAGAGCCTATTACACTACCTCTCATTATTTTTACTTTTCCATCAAATACTCCTATTATTCTCCATGTTTCACATGTACTAGATGATTGATTATTATAATCAGAGCAATTGAAGTATATATAGTTATTAGGACTTGCTCCATAATATCTTATATTACCTGCTACATCAGCCATTAGATTATTTGTGGTATCATATTGGTATGTAACATTATTTAAAGATACTGGTGTTTTAGTAGAATTTGTATATAGGTCTGCTATTGTTTTAGCAGCACCAGTCCAATAATCATATACACTCTTATTGGTACTTGTATATACAGCTTGTCCATCTGTAACTATTTTTGAATTAAATATTTTTCCTATTTGGGTATTTGGTGTATTACTACTTAACCATACTCTAATACTTATATCGATACTTTGTCCTGCGGATAAAGTTATATTATTTTTTATTATACTATTTGATAAACTAGATAATGTTGTTACTGAATCATTATCTATTTTTTTACTTTGATATATTGTGAATCTATAGTTGTACTACTATTTCCTGTTGATAATAGTTTTACATTAAATTTATAATCTAGATTACCTATATTTTTTATGGTAAATGTATAAGCAGTAGTAGCTGCTCCTTCGGCATCTGACATTGGTAAGGTATTGGTTAGTGATATACTATCTCCTTTTCCAGTAGCAGTTATAGATAATAGTCCTGTACTATAGTTATCTGAATTACTTGCTATATCTTCATGATAAAATAATGAATATGTTGAATTAAGTAATGAAAAGCCTATTAGTGATATTGCTAATACTATTACTACTATTATTATTTTCTTTTTATTTTTAATAAAGAAGTTCTTATCCATAATACACCTACCTTATCATATATATCATTGTATCATATTTTTTTATTTTTGTTTCAATATATACTTTCATGGTACCTATAAAAACCACTATTCATATATTCATTAGTTATGTTTTTCATAACTTATCCACATTCCTATATCTATTGTTAATTCACTTAATTTATCAATATAACCTTCATATATTAGATAGTTATTATTTTTTTATTTTTCTTTTTATTTCTATCTTATTATCTAATACTTTATTAGTTATAGTATTACCATTTACATAGATATTATAATTTATATACTTTGTGTCTAATCTTTTATCTATATTATATTTATTATAATTATTTGATTCTTCTAATACTATCATATAGTATGCTTTATCTTGATTAGTATTTTTTTAGTTTAATATTTTTTTAATATTCATTATATCTTTTATATCTATATTTTTCTTCATTTTTATTATTATCTACTATTTCAAAGATATTATTTTCATATTTTATATGATCTTTTTTTCTACTACTAATCTTGAATCTTTATATATTACTTCAGCATAATCATTATCATAATAGATTATTTTTATACCATTATCTAATGTTTTTTCTTTTATTTTATTATATTTAATATTATTTACTTCGATAAAGCTTTCATAAGTAATAATATTATTTGAATAGTGGTATTTGTTATCTTTTTCTTCAACTAAGATACTTGTACCACTTAAATTACCATAGAAGATATTTTCTTTATCTGTTACATCTTTATTTCTTACTAAGATATTAGTATCTTCTCCTGATACTAAAATACTTCCATCAGATAAATATATTAATTCTATATCTAATTTTTTTGATTTTCTTTTTTTTCTCCAGTTAAATCTTTGGTTATAGCTTTAGTATTTATTATTCCCTTATCATATATTCCATATTTATTATCTACTGGGTATATTTTTTTATAAGTATTATCTTTATATTTTTATTATTATTGTTTTATCAGAATAAAACATATAGGTATTTCCATTTAACTTTTTTTATCTACTCTTATTACTACTCCTTTTAGATAATTATCTTCATTTATATTACTGACAAATGTTTTTAGGGCATAATCACTAGTAATTGGTGTTCCGTTTATTATACTATTATCAGTTCCATTAAAATTAACTACAACACCATTTTCTTCATACATTACGATAGAAGACTCTCCCATATTTTTTAGAGATAGTGTTAGTGCTATGATGAATACTGCTACTGATAAAAGAAGTGATATAGTAAATATTAGTTTACCATTGCTGATTAAAAAAATCTTATAAAAAGGATTATGATAATTTTTTTCTTCTCCTACTGTAATTTTATTTTTCTTCTTGATTAATTTTTCTTTACATAAAATTTATTTTTTTCTCATCATTTTCACCTCTTAACTACAGTTACATTGCTTTTTTTCTTACTTACCTTTTTACCAATATTTTTTACTAATTTAACTATATCATAAGATAATACTGCTAAACATGGTATTAATACTATAATGATAAGTCCTCCTTTAGTGGCTAATAGTGCTTGAATATAGCCAAGTTTTGGTATTTTAAATATTACCTCTCCTATTATATTGGTATCTTCTGCTAGAGTAAAGTCTGCTGTATTATTGGCATCTCCTTTAGTTTGGAATGTATATTTACCTGTTGTAGAATCAAAGTACTTTGCTTTTATTCTATGGGTTACGATGATATTAGATAATCTTACATCTGATGATAAGAATGTAATTATATCACCAACCTCTAGGTCTTTGGCTTCTCTTTTTTTTGTTATAACTACATCTTTAGGCATTATCTCTGGTACCATTGAACCAGTAAGTACAACATAGGCATTATATGCAGGTGGTGAATAATCACCTTTCATTGCTCTTATTTTTATATCTCCGATATAAAGTAACAAAGTAAGTCCTATTAGTAAAAAGCCATATAAATAAGGCATAAGAAATAACACTTGTTATAAATCTAAGTGGTTTTATTCTTTCTTTAGTAACATGAACTTTGTAATGTCTTACTCCGAAATAACTATTATATTCATTTAAATCAGTATTCATATTCTCACTCCTATTTTACTCTAAAGTAATTATACATTAATTTTATAAATATTACAACAAGTTTTTTTGGAAAAAAATTGACAAAGGAACAAGTGTTTGATATAATTATTTTTTTGTAATGGGGCTGCTTTTGGCTTCGACGAAAATATTAGTATTTAATTAGCAAGACGGGTTCTTCCCGTAACAGAAGAAAAATTAAACATAACTGGAAACAGCTATAAAAACGCTGTTGCTTATGCCTAACCTATAGGCGCAACAGGTTCTACTAATTCTTTGTCTGTGAGAATTAGATAGAACTTATAAAAGCAGACTATATTATGATTTATGTTTAGACTTCATAATGAATATCTTTAAACTAGTAAGTAATTATGATTGTGGATTATCTATTTACTTATGAAAACTAAAAATCCACTAATCTTGTAGAAGGTTAAATAACTTTGTTTGCGGACAGGGGTTCGAGTCCCCTCAGCTCCACCAATATGAAAATAAAGCCTTATAAAATAAGGTTTTTTTACTTTGATTTTTTTCCATTTTTACTCCCATTTTCCACTCATTCCACCTATTTCGGAGTAATTTTGGAGTAATTTTTGTAAAAATAATGAATAAAAATATAATTAAAAAGACAATTAGAATATATTAACTAATCATCTTACTATATATAACTAATTACTTAAACCCTAAAAGGCGGATTTTTAATAAATTTTAAACAAAAATTCTGCGGGTCAAAAATCTAATTGTCTAAATGAATAATTATATAATTCTTTTTATATTATTAAACATCTTTACTTTATCATCGATTTCAATGCATTGCAAATATAAATTAATAAACTCTTGATTTGGTAATAAATGTGTTGATGATGCAATATACTTCTTTGCGAAATTAATATCATTATAAATTTTTTTCAATTTTTCATTATTGGTAAATCAATTATTCCATTAATTTTTTTGCATATAAAGTTCTAATTTTTTTCTAATGTAATATAATAAACGGCATAAAAAAACTCTCATTATCAATTAATGACTCTAAATCCTCCATTCTATTATTAATAGAAAAAAATTGAAAAATCTATCATTATCATCAAATGATGGAACAATTTCAGTATTGTATATAGTTCTAGTATAATCTACAAACTCTCTAACCTTACCATCAGAATCATATAATATTTCACACGATGCAAATTTGGTCAAATGTGAAGGATCATTATTGATTATTTCATTTTTTTACTAATTGATATAATCTTTTTTTAAATCTTGTACAAAAATATTCAACTCTTATACCATCAACTAATAAACTACCGCAATCTTGTGTTTCATAATTTTTTTTGATTATCATAACATCTAAATCAGATAAACTATTAGTTCTATTTCCCACATAGCTTCCATACACTAAAAATACCAATATAATCAACTAAATTTAGTTTACTAACAAATTTATTTACATAGGTGATAATATCATTATTAATCATAACAAAAAAATCCCTCCAAAGTAACTATTATTATATCATTTTTCTTTATATTTGCATAGATAAAAAATATATTTGTTGGAATTAATTATGATTTTAATTAAAAAGTATGAGAATACTATACTTATTCATTTAAGTCCATCCCTTATATGTGTTATGTATTTTTACATGACATGTGTAGGTATTGAAATATATATTTTGATATGTTAAAATATAAACAGAAAGAATGAGAGGAGGTATTAATTAAATGAATAACGATGAAAATCATAAAAAAAAGAATAATTTATTTCTGTACATATTATTAGTATTAATGTTAATTATCCTAATTAGTTCAAGTATACTCTATATATTAAATAATAATGTTAATAGTATAGAAAATAATAATTATTCTTATTTATGCGATGAAGGGTATGAACTTATTAACAATAAATGTTATAAAATAATTGAAACAACAGATGCCAACATAGAGTACACATGTGATAATGGATATTATTTAAATGGAAATCAGTGTAATAAAATTGAATATAGTAAAAAAACTTTATTACTGAATGGACATGTCCTAATGGCTATGAAATGGAAAAAGGAAGAACTCCAAATATATGTTATAAGACAAATACTGTTGCATCATTAGTTCAACATTATTGTAAAGATGGTGGATATTTGTCAGGAGAAAAATGTATTAAAACAGAACAGGTACCTGCTAAGGAAATAATAGCTTGTGAAGCTGGGTGGGTTTATGACCCAACAGATGGTCTATGTCATTCTTCTTTATTTTTATTTAATAGTTGTCCTAGTGGAGCAAAAATAGTTGGTAAGGTGATGCAAAAATATTTATGTGCTATAAAGCCACCCTTTCTTTATGAATGTCCTGATGGGAAAGTAAAAAGTTATGAAACGACTTGCGATGTAACAGAGGAATATGAAGCACAAGCAATAATTAGATGCCCTGGTGATAATTATAAAATGAGTGAGGATAAAACCAAGTGTACCATCACAGAATATGATGTACCATCATATAAAATAAAATGTGGTGAAGATGGCTATGTCTATGAGAATAATCATTGTGTCAAAACAATCAGTGTCAATGCAAATATAAAAAGAATATTGTAATAATGAATATGTATTAAAAGATGGTAATTGTATAAAATATGATATACAAGAACCACTTATAGATTATAAATAATAAGAAAGGAAATAATAGATTATGAAAAAGAATAAACCAATAGTATCTATAGTCATTGTAATAATATGTATTATAATTGGTATTGTAATTGCAAAAATAATAATTAATAATAGTAAACCAAAATGTCCTAATGAATACAATTATGATGAAAATAGTAATTTGTGTATAAGAATACTTGAGACTGATATGATAACTACAACCGAATACTATTGTATTACTGGAAATCTAATTAATGGTATGTGTCATTGGTCAAATTATTCAATGCCTAGTATGCCAACAATGAGAACAATTGAAAGTTGTCCTGATGGCTACACAAAAAATAGAAGTGGTTTACCAGGAATGGATGTACCATATTTAGTGCCACCAGGTGTTGTTAAAAAATGCTATAGAAGGATTACTACTACACCACAATAAAATATATAGTGATACTAAAATCAAAAAAATGCACAATGATTGTGCAAAAATAAGGTTAGAAAAATACAAAAAAATGCACAGTATTTTTTTAAAAATATTGTGCATTTTTTTATATTAATAAACATAATCTAATAACAATAAAATATATTATGGAAGATAGATTAAGGGAAATTGATGAAGAAAAATGTTGTATGGATAATATATCTTGGTATTATTGCTTTAAGTTATTATGCCAATTATAAGGAAGTTAAATATTTGATGACTAATAATCAAAAAAAGAAAAAGAAAGAATATAGGACTTTGATGATTATTATTTTTTTACTATTTTTGGTAATAGTTTATTTTTCATTTTACCAAAGGTAGTTATGATAGTATTAATAAACTTGTTGATACTGATACAGAAAAAAAGAAAACACTAACTTATGCTTCTTTTATTGCAAGCTTGCTAGTGTTGATTAGTGGTATTTTTATTTTTTTAACAATTATTATTTTTAGATGAAGATATTGATGTCGAAATAGCTTTTTAATTAGTCTTTATTACAAAATAAATTGTTTATATTTTTTTGATGGCATTAGAACATAAACATCATGATCTATTTTTGATATTATAGTTACCACTCATATCATCAAATGATTCACCATCAATACATAGTGGTTTTTTTAATGAACTATTAAACCTTATTTTGATATTATCTGCTTTATAGAAGTAGAAGCCTGGTATTTTACTAGCATCATATAATGCAAAAGAAATATAATGTTTTTTTACTATATCTTTTTAATTTAGTTATATTACATAGTAGGATTTCAAATTTATTGTCATCTAATTTAATATCTTTATAAAAATTATTTATGCCTGCTACTCTATTAGCATTGGTAATTAGGGCAAATGAGAATAGACCTCGATATTTTTTTCTCCATCTATTTCATAACTAACATCATATAATTTTTACTTTACGAAGGAAATCTTTTTATTCCTTCTTTGATATAGGCAAGATGTCCTAATCTTTTTTTAATTCTCTAGGAGTTTCATATGGAATATTCATAAACTTACCAAAACCTGCTGAATAGACAAATGGCCTATCGTTAATAGTACAGATATCTATTCTTTTTATTTCACCTTCTAAAGCTAATTTTAAGTTGTTTATTATATTTTTTCCATATCCCCACATTGCTCCAACATCGTTAGTGGTTCCTGATGGTAAATGACATAAAATTACTCTATCTTTTCTTTTGAAGTTACCAGTCATTACTTCATTAAAAGTTCCATCTCCTCCTATTGAAACTATTAAATCGCATTTAGGATAATTTGCTACGATAGCGGTAGCATCTCCTTTTGATTTTGTCATTTCTATTGTTACTTCATAATTATAACTATTTAATACTTTTTCGATTTTTGGTAAAGTTATTTCTTTATTATATTTACCAGAATTTGGATTATATACTACTAAACATTTTTTCATAAAAAATCGCCTCATATATATTCTATCATATTAAAAAAAGGAAAAAAGGAATATTTATTCTACTCCTTTACTTCTTTTTGTCTTTTTTTGGATTCTTTCTTTTTTTAGGGGCAATATCATAATGCTCTCTAACTAAGTTTTCTATTTCATCACAAACGTTTTTGTTTTCCTTTAAATATATTTTGGCATTTTCTTTTCCTTGACCAATCTTATTACCTTTATAGGCATACCATGCACCACTTTTTTCTACTATTCCTAGTTCAGAAGCTAGATCTAGTAATTCGCCTTCTTTAGATATTCCTTCACCATACATGATATCTACTACAGCTGTTTTAAATGGTGGAGCCACTTTGTTTTTTACTACTTTAATAGTGGTTTTATTTCCAATAACATCAGTTCCTGTTTTTTTAGTTGTTCCCCTCTTCTGATATCTAGTCTAACTGAAGCATAATACTTTAGCGCTTTTCCTCCTGGTGTTGTCTCTGGATTTCCAAACATTACACCTACTTTTTCTCTTAACTGATTAATAAAGATAACTATTGTATTGGTTTTATTTATTGATCCTGATAATTTTCTTAAAGCTTGACTCATTAATCTTGCTTGAAGTCCTACATGTGAATCACCCATTTCACCATCTATTTCAGCTTGTGGTACTAGAGCTGCAACTGAATCTATAACTATTATTGATACAGCTTCACTCTTAACTAGTGCATCGCATATTTCTAATGCTTGCTCTCCTGTATCTGGTTGTGATAGTAATAATTCATCAATATTTACTCCTAAATTGTGTGCATAGACTGGATCTAAAGAGTGCTCTGCATCAATAAATGCTGCTCTTCCTCCATTCTTTTGTACTTCAGCAATAGCATGAAGTGCAAATGTTGTTTTACCTGATGATTCAGGTCCATATATTTCAATTATTCTCCCTTTAGGGTAACCACCTGCTCCTAGAGCAATATCTAAACTAATTGATCCACTAGGAGATACTTCTATTTCTTTATGTTCTTGCTCTCCTAACTTCATTATTGCTCCTTTTCCAAATTGTTTTTCAATATCAGCTAGTACTTGTTCTAAGGCTGAATCTTTTTCGATATTTTTTGCCATAATTTCCTCTCTTTCAATATGCTTTCCTTAATTACATTATAATTGTACAATACTTTTTTTTAGTTGTCAATACTTTTTGATACATTTGTTCGTGTTTTTTGTTAAAAATAAAAGATATTATCTATCTTTTAAATATGGCTTAGCCATTATATAGTATTTTGCTCCTGATATTACTGATAATATTGCTGCTAATGCAAGTAGAAAATCAGATATTCGAAGTGATATTAGTTCAAAAGGTAAGTTATAGAATAATGTCAATATTATACCTACCATTAATGTTGCTGTTTTTACTTTTGCTATTGGTATAGCAGCTACTGCAGTTCCTTTGTTTCCAATAACCATTTTAATTGAATCGACAACAATATCTCTTGCTATGATTATTACTACGATAGCGGCATTTATTTTACCATTACATCCTAAAATAATTAGTACAGAGTTTGTTAGTAATTTATCGCTTATGGCATCAATCATTTTCCCAAAGTCAGTTACCATATTATATTTTCTAGCTACATAACCATCTAGGAAATCAGTAAAAGATGCTATTATAAATAAAACTCCTATAACTAGATATTTTTAAATCAACTAATATTCTTCCTCCTATTAGGAAGGTTGGAAAATCTATTCCCATTTGATCAAAGGGAAATAACATAAGTATAATTATAATAACAGACATTATTACTCTTATCATTGTAATTTTATTTGCTTTATTCATTACACTATCTCCTTATACTATAAGTAATGTTGCTATCACTAAAATCATTTCCTTTATAATTACTAGCTATAATATAGCCTACCACTATTAGGACTATAAGTATAAATAAACCAATAATTAGTTTTGGTACTTTGATTTTTTTTGTTTCCTTAGTATATGGAGAAACAGCCTCATTACTTTCTTTTTTTTCTTTTTTGGCTTGTTCTATTAAGTCAATAGGAATTTTAGATGTGATATCAAATAAATATTCATTAAATTCATCTAGTAATTTTTCACTATCTAGTCCTAAATATTTAGCATAGTCTCTAATAAAATATTTTAGATAAAAGACATCTTTAAAGTCTTCTGTCTTTCCTTCTTCTATGCTTGTTATTTGACTAGGTCTCATCTTTAAATCTTCTGCTACTTCTTCAATAGAAAGACCATTTTTCTTCTCTTTTTGTCTTTTTAATTTCAGACCAATATTTTTCATAATACTCCTTAATAATAATAAATCTTATAAGCCATGTTCTGTACCTATTTCTAGGCGGTAAATATTTATCTATGACATAAGTCATTCCTTCTAGATTCTGTTTCTCTAGATTAGGACTCCCCTACCATAATTTGGGTTTCTCGCTTGCGGGGTTTACCTCGTTTCATTCTACTTATTTCTAAATAGACTCGTCTCTGTGGCACTTTTACACATCTTTTATCATGGTTTCCTTTAGATAAAAGATAAGCCGTCAGTTACCTGCTTTAGGTTATTTTTTCCCTAAACACAAACACTACTATCATCGCAGATAGTGCGAGCATGGACTTTCCTCTACATATCAAAGTATGCAGCATTTACCCAGATATATTATTGTTGTTCTTTTCCTAATATAATTTTCTCTAGTTGAGATATTCTTCTTAATAAGTCAACATTTGTAATTTCTTTTTTTCGCCTATTCTAGCAGCTTCAATACTTGATTTTTAAATTTCTTACTTCATTTTTTTAAAAACAGTATTTTTCATCTATTAGATTTTTTTCTCTCTTTTTCTAGAGTTTTTTTATAATATTATTATATTCGTTATAATCTTTAATAATGATATCTAAAAAAACT
Organism: Bacilli bacterium; assembly: GCA_022009835.1. Classification (GTDB taxonomy): domain Bacteria; phylum Bacillota_I; class Bacilli_A; order RF39; family UBA660; genus CAG-302. Next base: position 1,332,002 of record CP091726.1, read on the forward strand.
TATCTACTTCTTGTAATCTATAGCCTCTAGCATCTATTTTGAACTCTTTTTCTAGAATATCTTGCATTGTTAAAGTAATCCTATCATTGTACATTTTAAATCACCTCTACAATAAAATTATCTCAAAAATCACTTCATTTGTCAATTAAAAAAAGAAACTTCTTAACTACGAAATATATTTTTATCACAATTTGTTATTATTGTCAAAAAAAGACTGGTAAATTTTTTTGTTATTTTTATACCAGTATTTTTTTATTATTTTTTTCTTCTTCATAAACAAGGCTTTCATAAATATTAGAAGAAATCATATCTATTAGTTTAATTAATCTTTCTATATCCTCATTTACTGTTTGATTTCCTTTAGCTTTGTTTTCAATATATGCTATTATAGTGTTTTTGTTTTCTTGAGGTAAATCGATAAACATATCAAATATTTGTTTTTCTTCTTCTTCTAGTTTAGTTCTTAGTATTTCAATTGTCCATGTTTTTTAGGTAATATTAAGCCTAATTTATTTCGGGCATCACCGCTTCTAGTAAAGCCTTCTAATTTACTGGTTAGAATAAATTTGGTTATGGCATGCTTTGCTTGAAGTATACCATATTTTTCTTCAGTTAGGGATGTTGCTTCTTTTAGGGATGTTTCCCCTAATTTGAAGATTACTTTTTTTATTTCTTCTGGTGATAAATAATCTATAACAATATTTCTTATATTATCTTTTCTAGTAAATAAATTAGCATTACCGGTTATACTATACTCTACTAGTACTTTATGAATGTATTTTATATCATAATATGTAGACATACGATAAATTATATATAATACTTTATCATTATTGTTATTTAAATCAATGGTACCTTTTTTTCAGTATTTTTTTATTATTTTTGATATTTATATAGTTGTTCTTCAGTTAGTGTATTATTTAAATTATTTATTAAAATATTAGATATATTTATGAAATCATTATATTTTTGATGCTTCTACTCCATAATTATTATATAAGTAATAGCTATCTGTATTACACATTAGTACTTCACTTTTTGATATAATTAGTAAAAATCATTTATATTGATAGTATCTAAGGTATTACTATTTCTTTTTATTTATTAAGTAATTATTTAAGAAACTAGCTAAAATTGTGTTATAAGATAATTTTTCCATCAAAAAGTTAAACTAACATTGCCTTTTTTTAATATAAATGGATTAGGAACTATGGTACTTTGATATTTAAGGGAATTAACATAGTTACATACTTTTTCTGCTTCTTCTTTATTACTTACTCTTACTATAAAGCAATCTGTTCTCATTTCTTTAGATATTTTACTTTGGGTAATTATATGTTCTTTTAACATGAAGTCAAATAAAGAGTCAGCGACTTTATATATATTAGTAGTATCACATGCTATGTATATTTTTTTATGCTATTATACATTTTATTATAGAATTCTTCATCTGTAGTTCCTTCTCTATTTTCTATAAAAAAGAAGTAGCCAGAATTGGCACTAGAACATAATACTCTATTTTTGTACTTATTATTTAATTGAACTTGAACATTAACTAGATTATTTTTTTCTACTCTTTTTTTAATTTACCGTTTTGGTAGGAAATAAAATGAGCTAATTCGCTATATATGATGTCGTTATTGATTTCAAGATTAGGGTTTTGTTTATAAAGGTCTTTTAAATATGAGAGAAATTCTTTTTTTGTTTATTGGGCATTATTTGTCTCCTCTCTTATTTTTTTCTAATTTGATGGTATTATCTAATAAGATCTTTGTATTATTGTCCTCGACTTGTTCTTTAGGAAGACTTGTTATAATATTTATTTTTTTGATTATTTAGTGTTACTTCTTTTTTTCTTTCATATTACTCCTCACTTATCTTTTTTTATAATAATTATATCTATTTATAGCCCATTTTTTTTGTTCTTCAAGTATCATATTAGCGTTTTTACTATTAACATTTTTTAGGTTAGCAAATCTATTTTCAGTCATTAAGTAATCTTCATATTTGTCAAAATTAGGATTTTTACTATCTAGTATTAGTTTTCTAGTACTAGGATTATATCTGAAAGTAATAAAGTATCCACATTCTGTTGCTAAGTGTGCATTAGTTTGTGAGTGCTCCATACCATTTTTTATTCCGTGTTCTATACAAGGGCTGTAGCAGATAATTAGGGATGGGCCATCATAATTACTGGCTTCTTTTAATGCTTTTAGGTATTGCTCACTATTATAGCCGATATTGCAGGCTGCTACATAGACATGAGGATAACACATAGCTATTCTTGCTAAGTCTTTTTTATAGTTGTTTTTTCCATTTGAGGCAAATGATGCTACTGCTCCAATGTTAGAACTTTTTGAAGCTTGACCACCAGTATTAGAATATACTTCAGTATCTAAAACCATAATATTAATATTATCTGTTTTGGATAAGACATGATCTATTCCATCATAACCAATATCGTAGGCAAATCCATCTCCTCCAACTATCCACATTGACTTTGGTATAATGTATTCTTCCATGGCTTTGAGATATGGATGTTTTTTATAATCTATTTCGTTTGCTACTTCTTTGCATATTTCATAGTTATTCATGTTAGAAAGCCATTTTTTGAATACTTTGTTTCTTGGATATTCTTCCATATATTTTTTTGATGTTATCTCTTTTTATTTTGATGCCATTTAGGATACCATAACCATACTCAGCATTGTCTTCAAATAAAGAGCTGGCCCATGGGATACTATATGGGAAACTTGGGGCACTTCCACCATATATTGATGAACAGCCAGTAGCATTGGCAATGACTAAATTATCATTGAATACTCTTGTTAAATTTGTTAAATATGGTGTTTCTCCACAACCAGCACATGCTCCGGAATATTCAAATTTTGGATTTCTAAAGGCTAGATTTTTGCTAGTTTGAATATTTGCATATTTATCATTTATATTATTCTTTAAAAGATAGTCAAAGTCTTTATCTTGTTTATTGTTTGGTATCATTTCTATGGCTTTATTACCTAACTTTCCTGGACATGATACGGCACATAAGCCACATCCTGTACATTCTTCATAATTTATGCCGATAGTAAAATTTACATCTTTAGGCATAATTGATGGGATTGATTTTACTTTGTTATCTTCTTTAGTTAATAGGAATGGTCTTATGACTCCATGTGGACATGATATGGCACATTTATTACATTCAATACAATTTTCAGGTATCCAATTGGGAATAACTTCTGCTATGTTTCTTTTTTCATATTTAGTTGTTCCACCTTCAAAGATACCTCCTGCTACTTCAAGGAAACTGCTAGTAGGTAATGTATCTCCTTTTAGTAGATTTATTGTTTCATTAAAGTTTAATTTTTTTGATTATCTTGGTATTCTAGGTTAATCCATGATGAATCTATATTTATTTTTATTTAGATAATTTAATGAGTTATCTACTACTTTGTTATTGATATCAATTATTTTTTTACCTTTACTTATAAATCTTGTTTTTATTGTTTTTCTTTCATAATATTGATTATTTTTATCAATGTTATATATATCCATTATTTTAAAGATACATACCTCCATACAGGTGTTTATTTTGTTTTTTAAGCCATAAGAGTTGACCACTTTATAAGCATCTATTGTATATAAATTAACTTTATTTTTTTGCTAGAAGGTATTTTTACTTTATTAGGAAGGCTTTTTTTATTAGGTCTTCTTCTTTTTAGATTTGTATTTAATAGTAGAGTTCCGCCTTCTTTAATATTGCTTAAGATATCATATTTATACATATAAGTATCTTTTTGAGACAACTATAAAACTAGGGTTATCTACATAGTAGGTACTTCTTATTTTGTTATCTCCAATACGAATATGACTTCTGGTCACTCCTCCACTCTTTTTGGAATCGTATTGAAAATATCCTTGAACATATTTTTTTAGTATGATCTCCAATTATTTTTTTAGTATATCTTTAGAGGTTGATACCATGCCATCTGAGCCATAACCATAGATTAGCATTTCATAATTTTTGGGTATTTATTTTATAGTTTGAATCTATTGATAAACTTAGATTAGTTATATCATCAACAATTCCTATAGTAAAGTTATTTTTTTCATCTCTTTATCTAAATTATCATAGACGGCTTTTATCATAGCGGGTGTTGTATTCTTAGATGATAAGCCATATCTACCTCCTATTATTTGGATATGGTGGTTTTGCATAGCATTTACAACATCTAGATATAATGGTTCACCACTACTTCCTGCTTCTTTAGTACGATCTAGGACTGCTATTTTCTTTACAGTAGATGGGATAATGCTTGTTAAATATTCATTACTAAATGGTCTATATAAGTGAACTGTTACTAATCCTACTTTGTTTCCTTTAGTATTTAAATCATCTACTACTTCTTTAATACATTCACATACTGACCCCATGGCTATTATTACTTTGTCAGCAGATTTATCTCCATAATAGTTAAATGGTTTATAGTCTGTTTTACATATTTTTATTTATTTTTATTCATATAATAAATAGTATTTTCTATTGCTTTATTATAATAGATATTTCTAGCTTCTGTATGTTGGAAATATATGTCATCATTTTCTGCTGTTCCTCTAGTTGTGTTAGTGCCTGCTAGAGCATTTTCTCTAAATCTTTTTAAAGCTTTCTTATCTATTAATGGTTCTAATTTGCTTAAATCTATTTCTTTTTAATTTTATCTATTTCATGACTTGTTCTAAAACCGTCAAAAAAATTAATAAATGGTAATGATGATTTTATACTTGATAAATGACTTATCATAGCCATGTGATATGCTTCTTCTACTGATGATGATGATAACATACAAGCTCCTGTTTGTCTTACTGCATAAATATCTTGATGATCACCAAAAATACTTAAACTATGAGTTGATAGGCTTCTGGCTGCTACATGAATAACGGCTGGCAAACATTCACCGGCCATTTTATAAATACTTGGTAACATTAATAGTAATCCTTGACTAGCAGTATATGTTGTAGCTAATATTCCTGATTGAAGGCAGCCATGAATTGTTGCAACTGCTCCTTTTTCGGATTGCATTTCAATTACTTTTACTTTATTTCCCCAGAAGTTTATTTCTCCATTTGAGGATAATATATCTATTTTTTCAGCCATTGGAGAGGCTGGTGTTATTGGGTAAATACCGGCTAATTCAGTAAACTTGTAGCTTACTCTACTTACAGCTTCGTTTCCATCCATTGTTTTATATCCCATATTATTCCTTCTTTCTTTATTATATTATTTACTTGATATAATTTTATCACAATTTCTAGTAAATAACAACTAGTAGAAAAGAAAAAACTCTCTGATGAGAGCATTTTGTTTAGTCACTCTAGACTTAGTGTTCTAGAGTGTTATTTATACTTATTATAAGTTATTTATTTTTATTTACACGTTAAACCACGGTTAGTTAAGGTATTTTTTTATATGCTGTATAATCTCTATCTATACCTAGAGTTGTAATATCTGTATCTGATAATTTTGTTAAATCATAGGTGTATGTTATTTTATAGTTTTCAGCATTATCTATATTTACATCACTAGTAAAACCATTTATATTGGTATATGTACCAAATCTACTATTGTGTCTGGTTTTGATACCTGCTATATCAAGAATACCATCTGTAGTAGTATCGATTACATCATCTAAAGCTTTTCCTGCTACTCCACCTATTATACCATCGCCAGTATTATCTTCATCACTTGTTGTTCCATCAGTACCTGTTCCTACGCCATCTGTTTTTGTTTCTTTATAATCGTAGGTTAAGACAATCTTTTTTATTTCATTATTTCGGTAATCGATAGCATACTTTGTACTAGATGTTAAATTTCCTACTGTATTAGTAGTAGTACATGTTATTTTATCATTAGTACCGCAACCAGATAAAACTGCTATTATTAGGGCTAATAAAATTATTTTCTTCATTTTTTTATACTCCTTTCTTAGTTTTAGTATAACCAATTTATGAAAAAAAATAGCCTTAATTAGCTATTTTTTTGTTATTAGAAAAAGTTTTTTTAAAGTCATCATATATTTTTCGATAACTTCTTTCATCGCCATAGTCTTCAAAAATAAACAAAGGCATACTTTTAGGGCATCGATATATTTTATATACTTTTTCATTATCGTTATTGCTTGTAATAACTTCATTTCATTTTTTTGTAAAAAGGTTTTCCCACTCTCTAAACATTATTTTTTTATTACTTAAGGTATCACACATTTCTTCAAAGTATTTAATATTTTCTTTTTCCTCTCTATTCATTTTACTGCCTCTTTTTTATTAGAATTCACAATTACCTGGAGTTCTAGGATATGGTATGACATCTCTAATATTATCTACTCCGGTTAAGTATATTAATAATCTTTCAAAACCCATTCCAAAGCCACTATGATAGCAACCTCCAAATTTACGAAGATTTAAATACCATTCCATACCTTCACTACTCATGCCAAGTTCTTCCATTCTTTTTAGTAGAACATCTAGTTTTTCCTCTCTTTGACTTCCACCCATTAATTCACCAGCTCCTGGCACTTCTAAGTCAACAGCGGCTACTGTTTCGTTGTCGTCATTTAATTTCATATAAAATGCTTTAATATCTTTTGGCCAATTTTTTTAATAAATACTGGACCATCAAAATATTCAGTAATATATTTTTCGTGTTCTTTAGCAATATCCTCTCCATATTCTGGTTCGAATTCCCATTTTACATTGGCTTCTTTTAGTATTTTAATAGCTTCTTTATGATCTATTCTAACAAAGTTACTATTTACTAATTTTTGTTAATTTTTTTCAATTAATCCTTTTTTTCAACAAACTTATCGAAAAAAATTCCATTTCATTAGGGCAATTATCTAAAAACATATTTAACAATATATTTTAGCATTTCTTCCATAATATCCATGTTCATATTTAAATCACAAAAGGCTATTTCTGGTTCTATCATCCAAAACTCTGAAGCATGGGTTTTAGTATTAGAGTTTTCTGCTCTGAATGTTGGGCCAAAGGTGTATATTTTTTTATAAGCCATAGCAAATGTTTCTCCTTCTAATTGACCGGATACGGTAAGTGAAGCCATTTTACCAAAGAAATCTTTGTCATAATCTACTTTGCCTGTTTCTGCTACTTTGTTTAAATCTAAAGTAGTTACTTGAAACATTTCTCCTGCTCCTTCACAATCTGATGATGTTATTAATGGGGCATGAAAATAAACATAACCATTTTCTTGAAAGTATTTATGAATAGCATAAGCTGCTACTGATCTTACTCTAAATACAGAATTGAATAAATTAGTTCTTGGTCTTAAATATGCTATTTCTCTTAAAAATTCTCTAGTTGGTCTTCCTTTTGCTTGAAGGGGATAATCATCTGGGCAATCACCTTCTAATTTAAATGATGATAAGGCTAATTCAAATTCTTGCCCTTCTTTTGGTGATTTTATTAATTTACCACTTACAGTAATAGCACTTCCTAATTTTATTTTAGTTATTTCTTCAAAGCATGCTAAGTTATCATCATATACTACTTGTAATCCTTTAAAGTGGGTTCCATCAGATAAATCAATAAAGCCAAAATGAGCTTGTTTACGATGGCTTTTTTTACCCATCCACTTATAGTTATTTCTTTATCAATATAACTTTCTTTATATAAATCTTTAATATCTAACATAATATTCCTTCTTTCATTTATTTTATCTTTTTGCTAATTATATTTGCTGATCTTTTAACATCTTTCATAATTTTATTGTATAAACTAGGAAAATGTTTTAATTCAACTATAAAATTCACATCATCATAAGAAATAGAACCAACATATGTATTATTCTCGTCATTCCATACTGGAACTTCTCTTCCTAACAGATAGTCGGTAGTAGTTTCTAGAGTGTCTGCTAATAAAATTAATTTTTCTAAATTGGGAAGTCTAGTACCATTTTCATAGCCGCATACAGAAACTTTAGTTACGCCAATGGCATTTCCTAAATCTTGCTGTGATAACCCTCTTTTTATTCTCAGTTCTCTAACCCTCTTACCTATCATTTTCAATATCCTTCCTTACAATTAGTTATCTCCTTGTTAATAATATTTTATAACAATTTGTTGTAAATGTCTATGTTTTTGTGTAGAAAAAAAGAGCCAAATATTTAATTTGACTCTATATTTACTACTGATTGTTTGGATCATCTTCGCTTATTTCTACTTTTTTGTTGTTAGAACCGGTAGTTAGAAATGTTACTTTTTCAGCAACTATTTCAGTTTTCTTTCTTTTGATGCCATCTGGTGATTCAATAATTCTTGTTTGGACTCTACCTTTAACACCAATCATATCGCCAGTTCCACAATATTCGCTAGTGGATTCTGCTACTGAAGACCATAGTGTACAATCTAAAAAGTCAGTGTCATATTCACCATTAATATTTTTATAGTTTCTTGGTACGGCAAGGGTAAGAGTGGCATATTTTTTACCACTTTCAGTAACCTTTGTTTCTGGTGCTCTTGCTATTCTTCCGACTAAAACGATTTGATTAACCATAATATCCCTCCTTTCGCTAAAGAATATAACAAAAAGAGGTAGTTAATTGCAAATTAGTAAAAGATGTTTTTCGAAGGTAGTTATGCCGTGAAAAAAACATCTTTTGAATTGTTAAAATTTCTTTTTTCTAGATAAAATGGTCTTTAAAATATCTTTTTTTACTAAAAAAATTATCACTTTACACAAATTTTACACTTTTTCTTTTATTTCTTTAATTATTGAGGTTGCTATAGCTTTTGCTAGAGCATCTTGCTCTTCATTTAATATCTTAACATCATTAGTATTAGATATATAACCTAGTTCTAATAGATATGATTCATTACCAATATTACTATCATAGTATGGATTTGTTCCTATCTTATCAGGATTACTATCGTCAATATAGGCACCAGTCATAATACCGCCGGTTTCTCTTATCATGTATAGGTAGTTTGAATCTGTAGTTACATTGTAAGCCTTATAGCCTTTTTTCTCATAACCCGCTAATGAATCGTTTATTTCACTCTCACTAAAGTTGTGTGTATATATTCCATCATACATTTTATAGGTTCTATTTGTAGAAGTAGCTAAACTTGTATTAGTAGTGATATTATTTACGATATCTTTGGCTAAGTCATAATTTATGTTAGCAGCAGTATATACTTCAATTCCTTTTACTTTAGTACTACTATTCTTGTTAATATGAATTGAGAAAGTATATTTACTTTTTACTTCATTAGGAATAACAGCTCTTCCATGAACATTATACTCATCCATAGTATGATTTTTATCTAAATCTCCTTCTTCATGAGTTAGTTTTACAGTAATGCCTTCGGCTTCTAGTTGTTTTTGGATTTTTTTACTAATATCCATAGTGAAATCAGTTTCTTTGTAATCACCGTAAGCTCCTCCTCCATCCATACCTCCATGGCCTGGATCGATGGTTACATCATAATTTTTTTATCTTTTTTTATTTTTTTCGACAATAAACTGTAATGTATTATATTCATTATTGGAATTGATGGTAATTATATTGTTATATTTCGATAATGTATAATACTTTGTTTCTTTATATTTAGTATTGTTTTTTAGTGCATAATATTTTTATTATTGGTTTTTTTCTTGGTCTTCTGTATTAGGGTAAGTTGCTTTTTAATACTAGATAATATGTTCCAATATCTAAGTTATCTAGATATAAGCCTTCATTTATTAAGTTTGATATATAGTATTTAATAGCGGTACCATCTGTATCAGATGTTATTTCTATATCTTTATCTTCGCCATTATATAAGGCTAGAGAAAGTTTATCATAGTTTTTTTATCTTTAATATTAATGTTTCCTTCGATATTGAAATGATTACCATAGATGTAGTATTTATCTATTGTACTTATTTCTTCTTCTAATACAAGTTTAGGTACTTTATCTTTAATATAATTTATGTATATAAAATAACCTCCACATCCTAAAAATTATTAATGTAAATATTAATCCAAGTATTTTTTTCATTTATTTATCTCCTATATTTATTGCTAGTAGTCTATTTAATTCTACTGCATATTCTGTTGGTAATTCTTCTCTAAAGGCTGATATGAAGCCCATAATGATTAGTTCTTTGGCTTTGTCTTCATCTAGTCCTCTACTCATTAGATAGAATAATTTATCTTCGCTTATTTTGGATACGGTTGCTTCATGTTCCATAAAGGAAGTATTATTGTTTACTATATTTGTTGGGATTGTGTCGCTTTTTGATTTATCATCTAATATTAGGGTATCACATTTTACTGAGGCCTTAGAGTGAATAGCATTTTTGGTTATTTTTACAGTGCCTCGATAAGTAGCATTTCCTCCATTTGAAGCAATTGATTTAGATATAATATTGCTTTTCGTATACTTGCCTAAGTGAATCATTTTGGCGCCAGAATCTTGAATTTGACCAGAAGAAGCTGCTGCTATGCTGATACAAGTACCACTTGAGTAATCACCTTTTAATATACATGCTGGATATTTCATGTTGGTTTTTGATCCGATATTACCGTCAATCCATTCCATAAGGCCGCCTTCTTCAACGATGGCTCTTTTGGTAACAAGATTATAGACATCAGTAGACCAATTTTGAACAGTGCTATATCTACATTTACTATTCTTTCCAACAAATATTTCTACAATAGCGGCATGAAGAGAATCTTCTGTATAAGTAGGAGCTGTACACCCTTCCATATAATGAACAGTACTATTGTCATCTACTATTATTAGTGTTCTTTCAAATTGACCCATGTTTTTGCTATTTATTCTGAAATAACTTTGAAGTGGTCTATCTAATGTTGTATTTGGTGGAATATAGATGAATGTTCCACCACTCCATACGGCACCATTTAGTGCAGTAAACTTGTTTTCATTATATTTTACTAATGTATTAAAATATTTTTGGAATAATTCTGGATATTCTCTTAAAGCACTATCAGTATCCATAAAAATGACTTTTTTTCTTTTTAATTCTTCGTTCATATTATGATAAATTACTTCACTATCATATTGTGCTCCCATACCATCTAAATATTTTTTTTCAGCAGATATGACACCTAAATTATCAAAAATATTTCTAACATCACATGAAATATTATTCCAATTATCAGTTAAATTATTCTCTCTTTCTTTATAGTAGGTAATGTTATCATAATCAATATCTAATTTAGGGCCAAAACTTGGATTGCTACTTTTTTGAAAAGCTTCTAGTGATTTTAGTCTAAAATCTAGCATCCATTTTGGTTCTCCTTTAATGCTGGATATTTTTTTCTACTACTTCTTTTGTTAATTTCATATATATCACCTTGCACCCTTATTATATAAAATTAAAGGCAATAAGTAAAGATAAAAACTATCTATTTACAATAAATAGACAGTTTTAGTTACTTATATTAGATCTACTGGTAAAGCCATTCATATAATAATCTGGTATCTTTCCTTGTACAACTTTCATAGCAATAGGAATACTGGCATTAATAGTTATTTCTTTACTAATTATCGGTAATATTATTCGGGTATCTACTTTTACATCTATCATGAGTTTGATAAGGGCATTATTAATACCATACTCAGTTACATCAGTAGAAAAGCCTGTTACAACATCTCCTAGTAAAGATAATTTTACGGGTATTTTTGGTCCCAAATTATATAAGAGACTAGAACCTGTTGCTATACCAAATGGTATATAGGTTATTATTCCTTTATCTAATAAATCCATATCATAGGCTTCTAGACTATTATTGGGTAGTTCTAACATATCTATCTTACCTTCTTCAATGGCTCTTAGGTTTAACTCTATTAAACTAGTCATGGTACTTAATATTTTAGATGTATTTTGACTATTAAAGTCTATTAGAATTATTTCTCCTTTATCATTATAGACAACATCAAATATATCATTAGCCCATGAATCACTCATTTGTTTTTGTTATGGCTTTTATTTATTACTAATATAGTTAATTTTTCTTGTTTCTGATTCAGCATAAGCCATTAGGACTTTTTTTGATTTATTAGAGTAATAATTTATAAAGATAATTATTAATAAAATTAGGAATATAAAAAAATAATTATGATGGTATTTATTATTTTGTTTTTTTTCTTTCTTTTTTTCCTTTTCAGTATCATTCTCATATTAAATTATATGAAATAACTTTTATTTAAAAAGTAATAAAAACCTCCTGCTATACTTAAGGTATCATAACCAAAAGCATTTAGTCTTTTACTTATTTCTAAACTTTGTTTTTCCTTCTTCACAATATAAATAATATCTTTTTGTTTTTTTATTTAAATAATGGGAATAGTTATTTAATAGATTATAGTATGGTATATTGATGGCATTTTTTTAATATGGGAAATACTATATGAATAATTATCTCTTATATCTATAATTATGGGGTTATTTATTTTTTAGTTCATAAATAGTAATTGTATTCATATCAACACCTCACTATAATATATACTATTTATTAATATGTGAAAAGTAAAAGAGTACAAATTTGCTTTTAGTTTTTTTATTTAAATAATGTTATATAAAAAAAGACTATTATTAATAATCTTTGTATACAATAAGTTGTCCTTCTCTTAAGAAGATATTTTTTTATTTTTGGTTTTAATAAATTATTTAGATTGCTTTTTTTAAAATGTTATTTACTGATAGTAATGTATCATTATCTTTGGTAAAAGTAATACTTTATATCTTTTTTTGGGTACTAATATAGTGGTATTTGGATAGATATAGTCTTCTACTTTCATTCCATTTAACATTGCTAATAAGTTATAGTCGGTATTATATTCTTTTGCAATACTATATAAAGTATCTCCCTTTTTTTATAGTGTAAATATTAAAATATTCTTTTAAAGTTGGTACAATAATATTAGTTCCTACTGCAAAAGTACTATTGGGATTTAGACTTTTTAATACTTCTGGTGATGTACCATACTTACTAGCAATTGTACTAATAGTATCGCCATTTATTATTTGATATAAATCATACATAATATTCCTCCTAGTATAGGATATGATATATATCTTTATTTGTGAACTAATTCTCCTTTAGGACATCTATTTCCCCATGAATCGATTATTTTTTTATTTTTCATTACTTTAATTATTTCACAGTTATTAGAGCATCCTTGACACTCGATTCCTTTTGTTTCAAAGACTATGTCTTCAATGTCAAAAGAGAATGTTGTTTCTTCTTCGGCTTTGGATAATATTGCTACTCCTAGAGCTCCTGCTAGATGGGAAGATGGTGGCACATTAATATTATAACCGGTTATATCTTCAAAGGCTTTTACTACACCGATATTTTTAGACACTCCTCCTTGAAATACAATGGGTGGTTTTATTTTCTTACCTTTACCAACATTATTTAGGTAGTTATTTACTACTGCATAACATAAACCTGCTATTATATCTTCTTTTTTGTGACCTATTTGGGATTTATGAACTAAATCAGATTCGGCAAAGACAGTGCAACGAGCCGCTATTTTGGTGGGATTATCACTTGTTAGGGCTATTTTGCCAAAGTCTTCGATGGGAATACCTAGTCTTTTGGCTTGACTTGATAAGAAAGAACCAGTGCCAGCAGCACACAGGGTATTCATGGCATAATCTGTTACTACTCCGTTATCAATTAGTATTATTTTAGAATCTTGACCGCCTATTTCAAAAATCGTTTTTACATCTGGATAAATACTCATAGAACCTATAGCGTGAGCTGTTATTTCATTTTTGATTGTCGTTGCTCCAAGTAAAGTACCAATTAGTTTTCTGGCAGATCCGGTTGTTCCTACTCCTACTACTGTATATTCAGTTAGATCTATTTTGTTTTTTAATTCTTTTATTACTTTTTTTGGTAGCATTTATGGGATTACCTTCAGTATATAGATAACTATCCGCTAGTATATTATTATTTTCATTAATGATTACTCCTTTTGTAGATATACTTCCAATGTCTATCCCTAGATATGCTTTTTTCATATTTTTTCACCTCAAATTAATTATATGTAATTGTAATAAAAAAAAATGTCGAATATTTGGACATCTTCTATTTTTTTAAACATTTATATTTAACATTACAAGCATCAAACATTTTTTTAGAAGCGATTACTTCTTTAGTATCTTTATATTTATCTTCTAGATAGTATACTTCTTTTATTCCCACTTGAATTATTTCTTTAGCACATTCATTACATGGGAATAAGGCTACATATAGTTTGGCTCCTTCTAAATCTTTATTACTTCCACGATAATTTAGAATGGCATTTCTTTCTGCATGGACTACATATAAATACTTTGTTTCTAATGGATCTCCTTCTCTATCCCACGGAAAGCATGTATCTTCATAACCATTAGGAGTTCCGTTATACCCTACTGATAATATTCTATTATCTTTGCTTACGACACAGGCTCCTACTTGGGTATTGGGATCTTTACTTCTCTTCGATGCTAAAAGGGCTACTCCCATAAAAAAGTCATCCCATGATAAATAATCTTTTCTTTGCTTATTTATTTCTTCCATAATTACCTCTCATTCATTAATAATTATATCATTTATATTTTTACATTTTTCTAGTATATTTATAATTATTTTTATATTGTAGATTATTTTTGTCAATAACTGATATAATATTATGGAAGGTGATACCATGAAAAAAAGAAAATAATTAATACTTTAAAAAGTATTGGGCTAATTTTATTAATTTTAACATTTACTTCATTTATGTTTGTTTTTATTGAATATTGATGTTAATTCTATATCGGATGTTAAATATTTATTTTATTTATCTATTTTTTTGATTTATTACTTTTTAATAATTTATTTCTTTATATATAAGGATACTCTTATTAAGGACTTTAAGAAATATTTTAGTGATTTTAATAAAAATTTTGAATTATCATTTAAGTATTGGCTTGTAGGATTTGGTATTATGGTTATTAGTAATTTAATTTTAACTTATGTATTAAAAATGACTACTGCTGGTAATGAAGAGGTTGTTAGAGGATATATTGATACTGCCCCTCTTTTGATGATTTTTTGTACTTGTATATATGCTCCAGTATGTGAAGAATTGACTTTTAGAAAGAGTATTAGGGATGTTATTGATAATAAGTATTTATATGTATTAGTTAGTGGTCTTATATTTGGTTTACTTCATGTTATTGGCTTTATTAGTACTCCTTTAGATTTATTATATTTAATTCCTTATGGTTCTCTTGGTATTGTTTTTTTGCTTTTATTATATTATAGAACTAATAATATTTTTTCTTCAATTACAATACATGCTATGCACAATGCTTTATCAGTATTAGTATATCTTTTTATTAGGAGGTCTTGTATGAAAAAAATTGTTAGATTTTTTTCTTAATAATATTTTTTTGTTAATAACTATAACTATAATATATGCTAGATATGGTGGAACTAGTGGATTAATAACTAAGGAATATAAGATTGAATCTTCTCTTATTGGTGAGGACTTTGATGGTTTAAAGGTTGTTCATTTTAGTGATTTACATTATTTAAGAGTTACTAATAATGATAAATTAAAAGAGATTGTTGATGAAATTAATCTTATTAAGCCTGATATTGTTTTCTTTACTGGTGATTTAATTGATAAGGATTTTACTCTTACTGATAAGGATAAGGATGATTTAATTAATGGATTATCTTCGATTAAAGCAAAATATGGTAAATATGCTGTACTTGGTAATCATGATTATGTTAAAAAAATATAGAAATATTTAAAAGATATTTATTCTAATAGTAATTTTTAATCTACTTCAAAATAGTTATGATATTATTTATAGTAGTAATAATGATAAGTTATTTATTGGTGGCGTAGATAATTATAGTTATAATGAGGCTGATATTAATAAGGTAATGGAATACTTTAATGATAATAGTGATATTTCTTATAAGATAATATTAGTTCATGAGCCTGATTATATTGATAATATTTTTAACTAGTTACAATGTTAATCTTGTACTAGCAGGTCATTCTCATAATGGTCAAATAAATATTCCATATATTAAAAACTTTTTCTTGCCTTATGGTAGTAGAAAGTATTATGAAAATTATTATAAGGTTAATGATACTGATTTATATATATCTAGTGGTATTGGTGAATCTTCAGTTAATTTTAGATTATTTAATAAACCTTCAATTAATTTTTTTATAGAATAAATAGACTAGGACAACCTTCCTAATCTATTTTTTATTGTATGATTGTTTATGAGGAAGACCTTAGGCTTACTCATACCCCGAAAGACTATAGGCTGAAGGGGAAAAGAAAAATAAGACTACTTTATGTAATCTTATAACCATACTCCATATATTAATGCACATAGACTTAAGATAAAGCCTACAATCCAGAATAATTTAACTATATCGTTTTCACGCCATCCTAATCTTTCAAAATGGTGATGTATTGGTGTCATTAGAAATACTCTTCTTTTTAATAATACTACAGAGGCTATTTGAATTATAACAGTTAGTGTTTCTATAACAAATACTCCACCAATAACTGCTAGTGAAAGTTCATGGGATGTTAGAATTGCTATAGTGGCCATGGTAGCTCCTAAGGTTAAACTTCCGGTATCTCCCATAAATACTTTAGCTGGGTTAGTATTATAAACAAGAAAGCCCATTATACTTCCCATAAGGATAAAGCAAAATATTCCCATATCGGTATTTCCTTCAATCCACCAACTACCCATAGCTATTAGTCCAAAGGCTAAAAAGGCAATTGCAGATAATCCTCCGGCTAGACCATCTAGACCATCAGTTAAGTTGACAGCATTCGAGGTTCCTACTAATAAGAAGAGAATAAATACTCCATAAAACCAACCTAAGTTCCATTCGATACCTAATGCAGATATTCTTAAATATGAATCTCCAGCCGTGTATTCTCTAAATAGAATATAGAATATTAAGGCTACTATAAGCTGAAGGAATAATTTTTGAAATTGAGTTAGTCCTTTATTACTTTTTCTTCGAAGACTGATAAAGTCATCTAGAAAACCTATTAGTCCATAAGCAATAAAGACAAATAATACAATTACTAGGTTAACAGAATATTCTATTTTCCCAGTTAATAAGAGGAACAATGTTATTGCAAAAGTGGGAATAATAAAGATTAGTCCTCCCATAGTAGGTGTTCCTGCTTTACTACGGTGTGCTTCAACATATATGTTAATGTTTTGCCCGGCTTTTAATTTTTTTAGGAACGGTATTATTATAAGGCCGAAGATAGTGGCTGATATAAATCCTAACATTAAAGCAAATAATGATTTAGTAAGTGTTAACATTATCCCACTCCTTTTCTAGATATATTATATCATATTTAATATTAAATAAATATATCTTTTATTTTACTTTACATTGTTTTTGTAAAGTTTTATTTTTGATATAGTTTTCTTGCTTTAGCTATTTGTTTTGATGATAAGGTATCTAGATAATTGACTGGATTAACATTTGGGGCTCCTATTACGATTTTTCTCAAAAGCTTTCTATTAATTCTTTATTTACTTCTATATCATCTAGATAATTAATAAAACGATAAAATTCTTCTATACTTAATCTATCTACCCTTCCATCATATAGGTAATTTAGAATCATTATTATGTAGCAATAGATATCTGTTTCTTCTGTTACTTTGTAATCTGCTATTCGATCTGGTTCATCTAGTAATGAGTATTTTATTTCATTATAGCGAAGTAATGATGTCGTTGTTAGATATCTTCCTGGGAATGATTTGTTATCTGCTATTTTACAACTATCTAAATCAGCAACAAATATTTCTTGTTTTTCAGTATCTACTAGAAAATTATCTTCATGAATATCACCAATATAGAAGTCTTTTAGTTCAGTATACTTTTTAAGTAATTTATTTTTTCTTCATAAGTTATAGTTGGCTCGTTTAAAATAATGCTTAAATTAGTTCCTTTAATATATTTCATGGTAAAGGCTTCTATTTGTTTATTGATTGATACTAGTACTTCTGGTACGATGAAATTACTTGGTATATTGTCTTTATTGGAATTTAGTGCTTCAATGGTATATAGTTTGTTAGCAAAAATTATTCCATTAGTTCGATATAGTTTTTTGAGTAATTTTTCTTTTCCATAGTAATTATATTTAAATAGTTCACATTCTGTACTGGTTACACCTTTTGGTAATATTAATGGTTCTAGGCTATTTAATTTGGTTTTAGACATATTAATTATTTGCATAATATCTTCCCCCTTAAATATTGGTGATATTATAGCACAAATGTTCTAAAAATGCAAATTGCGATAGTCTTTTATCCTAGATATAATCTGATACTTGAATATTCTGGTAGTCTAGTTCCCGCTGCTGGCGACTGATTTATGATTGTTGTCCCACTACCACTATATTCAATGGTAAAGTTTTTTAGTTGAGATGAGGCTTCTTTTTTTGTAAGACCTATGACATTAGGAACTGTATAATATTTGGTATCATACCATTGATATTTTTTTTCGGTTCCTCCTTCTTGTTTAGGAATATTTAATGCTACTATAGCATCTTCCATAATATTTTTTACAATTGGTGCTGATACTGTACCTCCATACTGTGTTATTCCTTTGGGGTTATCAATAGCTAGATATACTACTACTTTTGGATCGTTAGCGGGGAGAAAGCCAATAAAGGATACGATATAATTTCCATGCATATATACTCCATTATTTACTTTTTGGGCAGTGCCTGTTTTACCTCCAACACGATAACCATCAATATAGGCATTTCTTCCGGTACCTAATGATACAACAGATTCTAGGGTCATTCTTATTTGCTCACTGGTTTCCTTGGTAACGATATTTTCTCTTGTGATAGTTGGAGTATATTCTTTTATTATTTGACCAGTTTCTTTCTCTGCTACTCTTTTTACGATATATGGTTTATAGAGGGTACCTCCGTTGATAGCGGCAGATACAGCCGCTACTTGCTGAAGTGCTGTTACACTTACTCCTTGGCCAAATGAAGTAGTAGCTAGTTCTACCGGTCCTACTTTAGATAAGGAAAAGAGAATTCCTGAGGCCTCTCCATTTAAATCGATACCTGTCTTTTTACCATAACCAAACTTGTTAATATAATCAAAGAGTGTTTCTTTGCCTAATCTTCTTCCTAATTCAACAAAACCTGGATTACATGAATTTTGTACTACTTCAAGAAAAGTTTGAGAACCATGGCCACCAGCCTTCCAACATTTTATTCTTGCTCCATCTACATTTACTGAACCACCATCATAAAAGGTATCTTTTAATAAATCCACTTTACCTTCGTTGACCGCTGCTGATACTGTTAGTATTTTGAAAGTACTTCCTGGTTCATAACTTGCCCATATTGCCATATTTCTATTTATGGTTTCAGTACTATATTCTTTATAGTTATTAGGATTAAAATTAGGTCTGGAACTCATTCCTAGTATTTCACCGGTATTTGGATCCATGGCTATAGCCCAAGCTCCTTCAGGGTTATATTTGGTAACTACATTATCTAATTCTCTTTCTATTGATGATTGAATTTGATAGTTGACTGTTAAATAAATATCAAGTCCATCATCTGGTTCAACATAAACAGAGTTTCTTTCTAGGGTATTGCCTTTGGCATCAGAAAAATACTGAATTGATCCATATTCTCCTGTTAAAATTTCATCATATTGTAGTTCTAGTCCACTTAATCCTTGATTGTCAATACCAACATAACCTAAAACATGTGATAACATTTCACTATGTGGATAATATCTTTTTGATTCTTTTAAGAGATATACTCCGTCAAAATGAAAACTATTTATTTGATCTGCTAGTTCATAGGAAAGTCTTCGTCCTTCAGGATGTACTCTTTCCATCATTGTTTTTTTATAGATATGTTTTTCAATATCTTCTTTTGATACCCCTAATACAGCACTTATTTTTTCCGCTACTAGAGATTTATCTTCTATTTGATTGGGTATGAATACTAATGATGTCGTTGTGACATTTCCCGCTAGTAGTTCTTTATCTATGGTATATATTTTTCCTCGATCGGCTTCTATTGGAAGATTTCTACTCCAAAGACTACTAGCTAATGTGTTTAATTTTTTATATTGTATTACTTCTATATAAAAATACTTTACTAATTATTATTATAAATATTAATACAACGATAAGTAAGACTATCTTTATTCTTTTATGTATGTTTTTATTAAACACAATATCACCCTACTTAAGTGTATTCGTAAGGTGATATTTTTAATTACATTATTATCTTTCTAATAGTTTTTTAGCCGTTCTAACCATTTGAGCAGAGTAGCCCATTTCGTTATCATACCAAGCTATGACTTTAACCATTTGCTTACCATCATGTTCTACTAATTTAGTAAGTGATAGGTCTACTAATGCACCACAAGTTGTGCCAATTACATCTGATGATACTATTGGTTCAGTGGTAGTCATTAATGTTTCACTTTCTTTATTTATAAAGGCACTGTTTATTTCTTCAACTGTTACTTTTTCAGTAAGTTCTAACGATAAATCTATTAGACTTCCATCTGATATTGGTACTCTTATTGCTCCTCCACTTAACTTGCCATCTAGGCTAGGTATTACTTTTCCAATAGCAGTAGCGGCTCCAGTAGAAGTTGGTACCATATTCATTGCACAGGCTCTGCCTCTTCTTTCTCTTATTCCTTTTTTATGAGAAACATCTAATGTTACTTGATCGTTGGTATAGGCATGAATTGTAGTCATAAATCCTCTTTCTATGCCAAAATTATCATCAATAATTTTAAGTACTGGTGCTAAACAATTAGTAGTACATGAAGCTGCTGATACAATTTTATCAGTATCATCTAATATATCATCATTTACATTATATACTATTGTTTTCATGTCTCCTTTACCTGGAGCACTAATTAGTACTTTTTTAGCACCCGCTAGTACATGTTTCAAGGCGTCTTCTTCTTTAGTAAATTTTCCAGTACATTCAAATACTAAATCTATTCCAAGTTCTTTCCATGGTAGATTACTAGGGTCTGTTTCACTAAATACTTTTGTTTTTTTATTATTTACAATTATTCCTTCATTATCAAAGGTAATGTTTTTGTTATATGTTCTATGATTAGTATCATATTTAAGTAAATAAGCAAGTTCTTCACTACTTGATAAGTCATTTATGGCTACTATATCAAAGAAATTATCTTCACTCATTATTCTATATACTAATCTACCTATTCTTCCAAAACCATTTATTGCTATTCTCATTTTATCATCTCCTATGTATATTATAATTCATTTTATTTAAAATATAAAAATGTTTTTTTATTACTTGACATATTTTTTTACTTTCTTTGATATATAGTTATGGCTTATATATAGTTAATACGGTTGGTATATTAGTTTTAGACCATAGGCTAAAACTAACACAGCAAGACTTTGGCTTGGTGTGAACATAAGAAAAAAATTATTATATATCATGCAAGCATTTATTTATACCATTGCCAATAATTGTCGATAATTTATCAATAACAAAATCTATTTCTTTAGGTGTTACGATAAAATTATAATTAACCGATGTTAATACTTCATTTATAAGATTCTTTTGCTCAGTATCTGATAGTTCCCCAATTACTCCTAGTACATCTTTTTTTTTTTGGAGATAAATCACGATCTTTTTATTTTGTTTAAGTAATTATTCCTAGTAAAGATTAATTTATTTTTTTATCTTGATTATCTTTTTAGATAAGAAATATGTTTGAATAAATAATTTATAGTATCATATACAATAACAGAGGCTTCTACTACAGTTGGTACTCCTACTGCTACTACTGGTATACCAATGGTCTTAAGACTTATTTCTTTTCGCATATTACCTACTCCACTACCGGGATGAATGCCTGTATCAGTGATTTGGATACTTTTATTTACTCTTTCAATAGATCCTGCTGCTAGGGCATCAATAACTATAACTAGTTCTGGTTTAATTTCCATCGTTAAGGCTTTGATGTAATCACTTGTTTCAATACCTGTATCAGCCATGACTCCTGGGCAAAAACTTGATACTTCCCTGATACCACTACTTACTTCTTCACCTAATAGAAATAGATGTCTAGTTATTATTAGTTTTTCTATTGTTTGTGGTCCAAGGCTATCTGGTGTACTTTTAGCGTTACCTAGCCCAATAACAAGAATATTATTTTTATTTCCAATATATTCTTTCAATACTGATATTAATACTTCTTCAATTTTACTAGCATTAGTACTATCCGTTGCATCTTCAAATAATATAGTAGTATACTTACCTTTTTTTCTTTATTTAATAGGCTACTACTTTTATCATCAACATTAACACTAGTTACTAGTATTCCATCGTGGTTTTCAGTTATGGTATCTATTTTATTGTTATTATTTTCAATGCTTTCTAATATTAAATCTGTTCTGATATTATACTTATTTAGGTCAATTTCATGTTTCATATTACTCACCAGTAATATTTTTTTAACAAAAAACGCCGAAAATATTTGCTTTTTTCTTATTTTTTTGGTAGAATTATAATTAGTTTTGGAAGGAGATGAATTTTTTTATGGCAAATGTTAAAAATGCAAAGAAAAAGATTATTCAAATAAGAAAAACAACTTTAGCACATCAACAATTGAAGTCTACTGTTAAAAAAATGCTATTAAAAGAAACTGATAAGGCTGTTTTTAGCAGGCAATAAGGAACTTGCTGATAAGAGTTTAAAGAAAGCTATTAAGGCTTTAGACAATGCTAAGGTTAAAGGTTTAGTTCATAAAAATAAGGTTGATAGAGAGAAATCAAGATTAACTAAAAAAGTAAATACTATGGAAGTAAAAATAATTACTTCTTTTTTTGTTTTAATTATTAAAAATAAGATATGGGATTAGGCTTTTTGATAGTTGCTTAATGTGATATCTTATTTATTTTTTTACTTTAATTTTTATAGTTATGATAGATTTCTTGATAATCTTCACTTTGATAAATCATATCTTCTAGTAGATATGTGTTAAGATAATTGCTTATTTCAGTATTTGAAAAATCTTCAACTGTTCTTTTTTTGATTAGTAAATCTAATTCCGGAAGTAATAATATTGTTGCTGATTAGTCTTTTATTTTTTATATCAACAAGCCAAAGGATTGGTACTACTTTAAGAATTACTGTATCATTATTTTTATATTTTTGTCCATTTGACAATGTTACTTTATAGAAGTCTTCTATATCAACATTAGCTTTAATATACTTTTCACCATTATATTCAAATTCTTTATAGCCAACATAACTTAACATATTACTATACCATTCTATTTTTGTTCTATATTCTCTATCAGTATAATATACTTTATCGGCTCCTACTAAATATTTTAATAATTGTTGATTAGAGGCAACTACTTGAGGATATTCACCAAAGTAAACATAAGATGAACCATTAAAATTGAATAATCTTTCAAATATTTCAATAGGAAAATCTTCAAACTCTAATACAGGTCTAATACCAACATTATAGATATTATTATCAACCCAACTAATAGTACCTTCTAATGTTATTATAAGATTATATGCTCCATAATTGTCTTTTAAGTAATATGATACACTGCGATTATCTATTTTTTGATTGTAGTCGGCATATTCTTCATCTATAGCAAATGATCCATTTATTAATGCTAAATCACTAGCAGCACTTTTTGATACCGATAGTTTTTAAAAAAATCTGTATAATGTTCTGATAACATTAAATTATTTTTCCTTCTTAAATAAATCTTTACTTGATAGTAGAGTTATTTTTTTATATATTTTTATTTATGTTACTGCTCATAATTTTTCACCTGTTTATATATTGTATCATAAATATAAATAAAAAAAGAAAGAGAAAAATCATCTCTTCCTACATCATATTTTCTAGGTTACTAACGGCTTTTGTTTTTGCAGAATTCATTTTTCTTACTATCTTTTTCATATTACCATTCTTTATATTTGTGTATAGAGCGGCGCTCCCTACTCCTATACCTAATCCCATTAAAGCCATACCTGCTTTTGATTTCATATAATCACCCCTTTAAAAATATGATTGGTATATTAAATACCAGTAATATTATGAGCGGTAAATTATTTTTTATACTAGTTGTTGTAATAATTTATAATTAAATCTTTTAAGGTCGTTTTTCTATTATCTATATAGTCATTATTGATACCATATATGAAGGATGATGAATCTCCTACTACGACAAGACTTTTCTTAGCTCTTGTTACGCCTGTATAAATTAGTTTGTTATTTAACATTCTTTTAAAGGAATTGGTAATTGGCATGATAACCATATCAAATTCACTTCCTTGAGCTTTATGAATACTAATAGCATAACCATGTCTAAAAATTGATAAACTTATCAGGAGTATAATTTACAATGGTGCCATCATAATTGATATTTATTTGATTAACAATCTTTTTCTTTGGATATGATTATTTCTTCAATATAGCCAATATCACCATTATAGACATTATTATCTGGATCGTTGATTAGTTGAAGTACTTTATCGTATTGTCTAAAAATGGTATCTCCAACTTTTATTTCTTTTTTGTTATCGGCTTTTGGATTAAATAATTCTTGAAGAATGATATTTAGATTGTCAATACCATTTAATGATTTATACATTGGGGCTAGAACTTGTACTTCATGATCAGTATAGCCCTTTTTTATAGCTTTTTTTACGATTTCTTTGATATAACTACTAGTATTATCGTTGTCACTATTTATGTATAAGTAATCATCTTTTTTAATAAAGAGGTCTTCACTGATATTTTTGTTTTTTATATCATAAGCTAAATTAAGTATATATGATCCTTCACTTTGTCTATATATTTGATTTAGTCTAATAACAGGAAGGCAATCACTGTCGATGATGTCTTTTAAGACTTGACCCTCGCTAACACTCGGTAATTGGTAGTAGTCTCCTACTAAGATGAGTTTAGTATCTCTTCTGATACCTTTCAATAGGGCTTCCATTAGTAAAGTATCTATCATACTTACTTCATCCACTATGACATATTTTTGGCTATTTGGGGAATATTCATCAGTAGCAAAAGTATTGGTATCTTTATCCCAACCTAGATATTTATGGATGGTAGAGGAACTTATTGATGTTGTTTCCATTAATTTTTTACTAGCTCTACCAGTCGGAGCAAGAAGGGCAATATCATCTTTTTTTAATTTTTTTTCATGAATAAGAATGTTAACAATGGCCTTGACAATCGTAGTCTTACCAGTTCCAGGGCCACCAGTAATAATGGTAATATTATTGTTAACACCAGAATAGATAGCTTTCTTTTTGTAACTCATCATATTTAATCTTGTTATCTTTTTTTCTTTATTATCAATATATTTATCAATACTAATATTACTAGTAATACTCATATCATTAAGAAAACAAAGTCTTTCACAAATATATTTCTCTGCTTCATAAAAATTTTTCTTAAGTAATATCTCTTATCTTCAATGATAATTTTTTTATCTTTAACTAATTTTAACATTAAATAATCAAGTTTTTTTCACTAGTAATACTAATATAATTAGCGAGTGTTGATGATATTTCTTCTAGTAGTAGATATGTATCTCCATTATTGAAACATAAGCTTTTTCATAATATAGATTATTAAGGCTTTTATTCTTCGATCATCGGTATCTGTAATGCCCATACTAAGGGCTATTTCGTCTATCTTTATAAAGGACATATCATCAGTATCTATTAAATCATAGACATTATTATTAACATTATCTAAAAATCTTTTTTATTATACTTATTAAGTAGTGAAAGTGAATCTTTCATATCAAAAACCTAATTTTGTTAATTCTAAAACTATATTTGAAGTACTTTGATATTCTAGTAAGGTATTATATATTTTTATCTATTTTTTTGTTTATTTAGTCTAGGTATTGTTTGGAGGCAATCTTTATTTTCTAATATTTTATTTATAGTTTCTTCGCGATAGGTATCTACGATTCTTTTAGCAGTTACTTCTCCTATTGGGAAGAGATCACTTGATAGAAATACTACTAATTCTTCTTCTTTAGTTGGTAAGTTTATGTCAAATGATGTTACATTAAATTGTTTTCCATATTTATTGTGAACTACTAATTCACCATAGAGAATGTATTCTTTCTTCTCACTAAGTCTAGGTAAGACACCAGTAATATGTATTATATCATCATCATAGTCGATGTTGTTATCCTTTATCTTGAAAAGGCCAACCATATAGCCATTCATTTCATTTCGATATATTTCTTTATATAGGTAGCCTTTAATAAAATTATCTTTCATGTTATACCTCTTTTTCTTAATAATTATAACAATTATAGAAATTAAAGTAAAGAAAAAAACTCACCAAAGTAAGTTTTGTTTCTATTCACAAACATATCCTTCATTTTGATAATGAGTCTTTATTTGTTCCTTATCGGTAGTAGTT
Source organism: Bacilli bacterium (assembly GCA_022009835.1). Classification (GTDB taxonomy): domain Bacteria; phylum Bacillota_I; class Bacilli_A; order RF39; family UBA660; genus CAG-302. The sequence goes on from CP091726.1 coordinate 1,358,548, forward strand.
ATTCTTTTACCAGAACCATAATAGTTATAGAAGATAACAGTTAGTGTATTACTTGCTTTATCTGTAGTATAACTCCAACCTGATTTAGATGGGTCAAAATTAAGACGACTACTTACACAAAAATCTTTGTTACTATCCATTGTACAATCTAAAGAATTCAATCTGTTAATCATTTCAGTAATTCTATCATCTGTTAAACCATTTTGATATTTAATAACCATTCTGTTATAAACAGCAAGTTTATATTTCTTTTGATAATTGTAAATGAAGTCTGAATACATAGATATATCGGTATCACCTTCACTATGATTATAAGTACAATTTAAATTTACACTAGCTGCTCTATAATCGGACAAACCAGTAGTATTTTTATGGACTCCAAATACAAAAAACTTAAGTATCAAAATTACAACAATAGAACCAACGACTGAAATAATAACTCCTACTAATATGGCTTTTTTTAGCTCTGAATTATTAGCATTTTGAACATTAACACTATTATTCATATTTTTCCTCCTATCATAATTTATGATACCACATATTTATCATTCTTACAAGTATATTTTTAAAAAGAACTATCTATTTTTTTGATAGTTCATTATTAAATTACTAGTTTTTATACAAATAATCCATTATTTTATTTATCTTTATACACATATCATACTCACTATTTGTTATTTCTATTTTAGGGGGAATGGCCATATTAGAAAATAGAAGTAGTTTCTCGTCTTCTTTTAGTGGATAGTTACTTTCATAATAGTGGAATAAGTCAGTAAAGTCAAACTCCAAATAATGATTTTTATAGAAAGATAATAAATCATATATTGGGCTATCTACTCTACTTTTGTTCCAACTTATTAAATATGGCTTATCATTTTTTATATAGTGATCTAAATTAATATTGTTATGGATGTATACTACTCTTTCATTTTTGTTGTCCTCGATTTTTTTATACCATTTATTAATGGTGTCTTTAGAGTAAGAAATACTACTGAAAATAATATTACTATTACGGGCTATTAGATAGGCTGCTGGCGACATATATATTTGCTTTTCAATAAAAGTTATTAAATTATTATAATATTCCTCTAGTGAATTAATAGTATCTGTTATATCTTCATACACCTTTTTATTTTTATCAATATCTGTTTCACGATAGAAGGTGGTTTTACTATGTAATAGTCCAAGTAGATGAATCATATCGAGGGCTTTTTGTTCTCTAGGTTCATATACATCGGTAATATAAGGGTATACCTCATATTTTTCGGAACTTTCTATTGGATAAGGAAAATAATCAAATGCTCGTGATCTTAGGTAATCATAAGTTTTATCGATGTTATTATTTTTTCTATCCTTAATTACTATTTTATCATCTATTATTCTAGCACCGGATTTGATAGTTAATTTGCCTCCAGGTAACTTATATTTACTTATTTCATTTCGAACAAAATTATTCACTGGCTTTAGGAATAATAACCTTATCTCCTGGTTTAATACCAGTTATATCATTATAGCTTTCTAATTCTTCTTTAGTAATACCATATTTTTACTAATATTTTTGTCTATGGTGTCTTCTTCTTTGACAATATAAACATAATAAGTACTATAAGTTTCAGTATCATCTAAATTAGAAAATAGGTCGCTTGCTGTTATACCATCATCATCTCGCTCTTCTTTGATGGTGCTTGAAGTAATTTTTTCTTCTTTAGTGTTTTCAACAATATCTTCTTCTTTAATATTTTTCATAATTTTTTCTTCCTTTTCTAATGTACCGCTAATTATTGGAATTGGTGTATCCTCTAGTGGCATTTCTTCAGTAGTTGTTCTTACTTCTTCTTGTTCTTCTTCAGCAACTGATGCGGTTTCTTCTTTATATTCTGCTTCAATATATAAGTCAATATTTACTTTTAGTGTATCTTCATTTATTACATCGTAATAGAAGTCTTCTATATCTGATTTTACGCTATCTATATCATATCTTGGATCTAATGTAATATCAAACGGTAAATCAAAAGAAAACTCCTCTCGATTAATAGAACCTTCATTCATTTTATAATCTCCGGTTATATGAAAAACACCTGTAATGACAGCATCTTCTAGGACATTAATTTCTCTTTCTAATGATATAGAGGTAATCTCACTAACTTTTGTTTTAAATGGTAATTCTTTCTTAAATGGTACAATTTGTTTCATAATCACTCTTCCTTTCAATAAAAGATATGTCAAAAAGAAATAATATAGAACAAATTTTATTTCTTTTTATTTAAATTTAATGATATACTTAATAAAAAGGAGGTAAAATCATGGTAAATGATCTTTTAGGAGGAAATAGCTATTCTAATAGTCTTGGTAACGTGGCCGCTGCTGGTGTATGGATGATAGTATCATTGGTACTTGCTATAGTTGGTGGTATTGTATTATACTTTTTGATATTTACAAAGCAAAATGAACATAAGTTTAATGGCTTTATGAAATGGGCATATGATTTCTTTACATTTAAAAATATGTTATTGGAGACATTGCTTAAAGTATTATATATTATTATAGCATTGTATATTACTTTATCATCATTCTCATTGATATCAATAAGTTTTATAGGCTTCTTACTTCAATTAATTTTTAGGAAATTTACTTGCTAGAATTGGTTTTTGAATTTTTCTTTAATTCTTTTTAACTATTTGTAAGAATACTACTGAAATAAATGATAAGTTATCTAAAAACTAAAAAAAGAAGAAAAAAGATAAAGAGTAGATTTTTTTAAATCTACTCTTTTTAATTTGTTTTTTTGTAATATCTTTTTAGAATTTTTAATATTTTTTTCTTTAATTTTTTTGTCTATATAAGAAATGTCCTGACTTAATGTTATTTAAAAATCATTTTATTTACAATAAGATCTTTTTGACATTTTTTTCTTTGAAAAAGTTGACTGCTACTAGAAATTAATATTGGTCCTAGATATAGTTCACGATAGTTATATTTTTTTTTACCTTGCTTGAACATAACAACTGTATATATTCTGTCTTTATCAAGAACTAGTTTTTTTCATCAGCAATATAGTAGCCAATACTAGTCATATTTTTCCTTAAGAAATATAGATCAGTATTACTTTGGATGATAATTTTTTTTATATTTTTAAGTTTATCTTGATAATATTTGAGAAATCCTATAATGTTATTGGCTCCCATACCTGCGATTACAATAGTATCAATATGATCACTTTCTTTAATAACAGATAGGCCACTACCAAGTCTAATATCTATTCTGTCTTCTAATTTATATTTAGATACATTTCTTCTAGCAGATTCTAAAGCATTATCATTAACATCACTAGCAATTATGTTAAGGTTTTGATATTTTTCTGCTAGAAAAATAGATAAAAGTCCGTGATCACAACCTATATCTATCACGGATTTATCTTTTTCATCTATAAAACTAGCTACTGTTTCTAATCTTTTAGATAGTTTATTCATTTAAGAAATCCTTTAATTTTCTACTTCTAGATGGATGTCTTAATTTTCTTAATGCTTTAGCTTCAATCTGTCTAATTCTTTCTCTAGTCACTCCAAACATTTGCCCTACTTCTTCTAATGTTTTAGATGAACCATCATCAAGACCAAATCTAAGTCTAAGTACTTGTTCTTCTCTTTCAGTTAATGTAAGTAAAACATCACTAATTTCTTCTTTTAACATTTCGTGAATGGTAAAATCTTCAGGTGACATATTACTTTCATCAGGAACAAAATCGCCTAAATGTGAATCTTCTTCTTCTCCGATAGGTGTTTCTAAGGAAACAGGATCTTGAGCTATTTTGATAACTTCTCTTATTTTTTCTGGACTCATTCCCATTTTAGCTGCTAATTCATCATCAGTAGGTTCTCTATTTAGTTCAAGTGTAAGTTGTCTTTGAAATCTAGATAGTTTATTTATTGTTTCAACCATATGAACTGGAACCCTAATTGTTCTTGCTTGGTCTGCAATAGCTCTAGTAATGGCTTGTCTAATCCACCAAGTAGCATAAGTAGAGAATTTATAGCCTTTATTAGCATCGAATTTTTCTACAGCTTTCATAAGACCAATATTTCCTTCTTGAATTAGGTCAAGGAAAAGCATTCCCCTACCAACATATCTTTTGGCAATGGAAACTACTAATCTTAGGTTAGATTCTGCCAATCTATTTTTAGCTTCTTCATCACCATTTGCAATTTTTTCAGATAACTCTGTTTCTTCTTCAAGTGAAAGAAGGCTTATTTTACCTATCTCTTTTAGATACATTCTAACTGGGTCATTAATAGTAAGTTCTTTTGCTATATTATTATCTTTTAAAATATCTTCTAAATCTCCACCAGCATCTTCTTCGCCATCATCGTCTAAATCAGACTCTGATACAACACTGATGTCATTTTCCATAAGAGCATTATATAATTCATCTAATAGGTCACTTCCTATCTCAAGTCCTTTTAACTCTTCTGCTAGTTCTTCATAGGTAATAAAGCCTAGTTCTTTACCCTTCTTTATTAAGTTTTCTTTTCTTTGTTCAAAATCTTTAATTTCTGATACCATTTTTACTTCCTCCCCTTATTTTCATAATCTCCATTGATATTTCTGCCTGCTTTAATGGATCTTTCTCTTCCTTTTAATTTTTTTGTTTAAATTATTAATTCTCTCTTCTTTATGATACTCATTTACAACAAAAAAATATAATCTTCTATTTCTTTTTTTCTTGAAAGTCCTCTTTTTATATTCATAGCAATAATATCTTGGAGGGTTTTTCGTATTTCCTCTCGATCAGATATATAACTAATAAAATCAGCAACATTTATTATACCATATTTATGAAAATAGTAAATAATTTCATTGGATAATTCGCGAATATTTTTATTTGGAAAATAGCCTACTCTATTTTTCAACCATATTCAGCACTTTTTGTATCTTTTAAGCATATAATAAATAAGATAGTTTTCAGCCATATCATATTTATTATAATTTTTTTAGGTTTTATTTCTTTAATAATAATTTTTTTGTTTTTTTATTAATTTATTATATTTATCTTTGATAGTTTTTATATTCAATATTGAAATTATCACTAATTTTTTTAAATTAAGTTCAATGATAATATCATCCTTTTTCCGTTTACTAATTCTTTTTAGAGCACTATTGATATAAGATGATACATCTTTGATGTTACTAAAATCTTTACTTTTTTTAGTAGTTCCATTTTATAGTCTATAAGACTACTAGCGGACTTAATTTGGGCTAAAAATGAATCCTTTCCATTTTTTAGAATATATTCATCAGGATCCATATTGTCAGGTAGTCTAACTATTTTTATATTAGTGTCAGTATCTTCAAGTAGTTCTATGGCACTGATTGTTGCCTTTTCTCCAGCAGAATCTCCATCAAAACATAAGATAATTGTATTGGCCATATTTCTAATTATATTTTTATGGTCTTTAGTAAGTGCTGTTCCCATCGTGGCAATACAATTATTAATTCCAATGGTACTGGCTCTAATGACATCCATTTGGCCTTCCATTATGATGATACTATCATTTTTTTCTTAAGTTGCTCTTTAGCTATATGATAATTATATAATATTTTTTTCCTTTTTTTAAACTTATCTGTTTCTTTAGTATTTACATATTTAGCGGTATCCCTAGTATTATATATTCTACCTGAAAAGGCTACGGGATTACCATTTAAATCATAAATGGGAAACATAATTCTATTAATAAAGATATCATGACCATTATCATTGGTAATTCCGCAATCGATAAGTTTATCTATGCTGTACTTTTTATTTACTAAATAATCAGTAAGTGATACTTTCTGAATAGAAAGACCTATTCCAAATTTCTTTATTGTTTCTTTATCTATGTTTCTTTTTTTCTAAATATTCAATAGCATTTTTTTACCTAAATTGGTAAAGAGGCTATTTTTGATAAAATTTATTTGCAATGTTATATATATCAAAATAATCGTCTTTTTTTGCATCGGAAGTGATACTTTTTCCTACTTCAATGCCTACTTTTTCTCCAAGTAATCTAACTGCTTCATGAAATGATATTTTTTCATAGTCCGCTACAAAAGTAAATACATTGCCACTTGCACCACAAGAAAAACAAGTGTATATTTGTTTATCAGGACTAACACTCATACTTGGTGAATGATCATCATGAAATGGACAAATACCAAAGTAATTTTTTCCTTTTTTTGTAAGGTTAACATATTTTGAAATTACATCAACAATATCTGTTTTGTTTCTTATTTCGTTAACTACTTCATTATTGATATAAGCCATATCTCTCACTTCCTTACAAAAAGCCAATATAATTATATAACAAAAAGGCTTTTTTTGTAAAAGTAATTTACTGTAATTTCAAATTATGTATGTAAAAAAATAGTTGAAACTATGTTATAATATTTTTTTGCTTGTGTGAGGTGTAATTTTTATGATTAATAATTATAGTAATATTTGTGAGGAAATATTGAATGGTATTAAGGATAAAAAAAGATTATTATTACATAGTTGTTGCGGACCTTGTAGTAGTTATGTTATTAGTTATTTAACGAAATATTTTGATATTACTGTTTTATATTATAACCCTAATATATTTCCTTATGATGAATACTTAAAGCGAAAAGAAGAACAAATAAAACTCATTAATGAAATTGATAAAATTAATAGTGTTGATATTATGGATTGTGATTATGATAATGATCGCTACGATGCTCTTATCAAGGGATTAGAAAGGGAACCAGAGCGAGGAAAAAGATGTAAGGTCTGCTACCGAATGAGAATGGAAAAAACAGCAGAAATTGCTGCTAATAATAATTTTGATTACTTTTGTACTACTCTTTCAGTTAGTCCATATAAGAATGCTATGTGGATTAATGAAATTGGTGAGGAACTTCAAGACAAGTACAATATTAAATGGTTGTATTCTGACTTTAAGAAAAAAGATGGATATAAATCTTCCATCTTACTATCTAATAAATATAATTTATATAGACAAAACTATTGTGGTTGTATATATTCTAAAACCCCAGTAGTTTTTTTGTTGTATTAATATATAAGCCACAATTACAACAGCGATTGCTAATAATATACATGCTGTTCCGATAATTATATATTTTTACATTTGCTTTTCCCTTGTTATTTAGTTTCATAACATTTGGTTGCATATTTACTCCGGTAGCATTTGCTAGACTTGGATCTGATACAACTGCTACTTGTGGATTAACTGTATTTCCTGCTAATACTTCGTCTTTGGTAGCCACATTTTCAGTTATTGGTACTGCTGCAGGCTCTATTACAGGCTCGGGTATTGGCTTAATTTCCGGAATAATATTAGGTTGTACATTAGGTATTGGCTCGACAGTATTTCCTACTGTTACTGGAGCTACTGGTTCTACAACTGGTGCACTGGCAGTTGGTGCTGCCATTACTGGTTCTTCGGCTACTTTTTGTACTTCTATGGCATCATTTGATGGAATATTCCATGTAGGTACAGATATTTTTTCAGTAGTTTCGATAATTGGTTCTTTTAAATTGACTTCAAAGAAATCTATGGCTAATGCCACTAATTCTTTGCTAGTTATAGCTATAGAACAGTTGCTATAGTATTCTTGCATACCTAATTCTGAATTATCGTTTGCTAAAGTAATTTTTGAACTTTTCTTTTAAATTATTTAATAATGTGGTTGCGTTTTCACCTTTTTTATAGTTAGTTGGAGTTAAAATTATGATATTATAAACTATATCGCTTAACTTTGCTTTTTCTTCTGGAGCAATAGTTTCAATGAAATATTTTCCTTCAGTATTCACTATAAATCTTGATACAAATATTTGTCTATTTTCTTCATTTTCATCAACACTATAGATTATATAGTCTTTATTATCAATGGTGAATTTAACAATTTTTTTGTAGCCATTCTTTGAACATTATTAATTTTTATCTATTATTGTAAAAGTTTTATTCATAAATGTTTTTCCTCCTTATGATGACTTTTTGAATCATCTATTCTAGAGTAAGTATAACATATGTTACAAGTGTTATTTGAAAAAAATTTAATTTCTTGTATTTAATTTACGAACCTTTAGTAATGTGTTTTTTTGTTTAGTGTTTTATTTTTTTAATAAGTTTTTTTCTTTTATAATTCTTGTTTTTCTCTTTATTGTTTAAGATGTTAGCCTCAATTAATTCTAATTTTTTTATAAGTTTTTATCATATTCTGGTAAATTGTATGCTAAAAATTCATCTTGAAACTCTTTTTTTAGTTTTTTAACTTCTTCAATAGCGGAATCTATATTATCTTCTAAATCTTTGATATCATATATTCTATTGTTTATCTCATCTAAGTAATTATCTGCTAGAAAAAGACTTTTTTCTTGAGTTTTATAATGCATATTTTTCTAGCATTCCATGTAATAATTTTTCTGGTTGCTATTGTTCTTGCGGCTATTCCAGGAAAAAAAATACCACTTAATGGTGTTAATGTCAATAAAAATATATATCTTAATGATGAAGTGAAAAAGCCATTCATACCTTCTAATTTCTTCTCGATATATTTTTCTTCTGTTATTTTATCAACTTTTTTAGATAATTCTTCTAGATACATTTTATTTTTTTGTTGATTATTTTTGCTAGTACAATTTTTCTATTTCACTAATGTTAACTATTTTTATATTTTTAGCTTCCTTATAGTTTTGGTCCCGCAAAGATAATTCTTCTACTCTTTTTATCACTTATTTCCTTTATTTGTTCTGTTTTATCTATTAGTTTATCCAAATTTAAATATAGATATTGGTATTCTCCCAGTAATTTTAGTTTGTTATTGATAGGACTAGTTTTGATTTTTGACAAGCTTTCTCTATATCCAATAATATCATCTATTAAAAAGAGTATCTTCAAGAAATAATGGTTCTTTAATCAAATCTTTGTCCTTAAATAATTTATAATCTTTTTTTCTATTTTTTTAATTTTATTAATAATTTATCTATTTTTTTATTTATGCGTAGTGCATTATTATATACTTCTTGGTCTTTTTTTCATATTTATTTATAATGTATTCTTCACTTTCAATTATTTCACATTCATTTTTTTAAGTCTTATTAATTCTTTTTTTCTAATTTTTAGATATATTTTTCTTTTTCTAATTCAGTATTGGAAATGGTATTAGTAATTTTATCTTTATTAACATTATTTGTATTTTTTTATTTTTGTAAATAACTACTATCATTATCTATATTGTTACTAGAAATTAAATCTTTGGGTAATACTTTTTTTATTAGTAGTATTGGTTTCATCTTCTTTAAAAAAATTGAAAATACCGCTAGTAATGGTGTTATTATTGCTAATTTTATTATTTGTTTCTTTTTTTGTTTTCATTAATTTATTTTTTTATATGAATATTTTTCTTTCTTTAAATCTTTCTCTAACTTCATTGGCCATACAAAATCACCAAAATTATTATAGCATATAAAGGACAAAATAAAAAGCCTAAATCCTTTTACAAAGAAATTCAGGCATAAAAAAAATATTGGCAACGACCTATTTTAGCAAATAATCACTATCTTCGGCGCTGAAGTGTTTAACTTCTGTGTTCGGGATGGGAACAGGTGAACCACTTCGCAATAATCACCAATATAATTTTAACAATATTTTATTAATAGTTCTCTGAAAACATGATAATGCGGTAAATCAAATTAAATAATTTAGGGATTAAATCCTCAATCTATTAGTACTAGTCCGCTCAATGTATCACTACACTTCCACTTCTAGCCTATCAACCAGTTAGTCTATCTGGGATTTTACTTGTTAAACAATGGGAAAACTCATCTTGGAGAGGGCTTCACGCTTAGATGCTTTCAGCGTTTATCCCTTCCCTACATAGCTACTCTGCACTGCCACTGGCGTGACAACAGATACACCAGAGGTAGGTCCATCCCGGTCCTCTCGTACTAAGGATAGCTCTCCTCAATTTTCCTGCGCCCACGACGGATAGGGACCGAACTGTCTCACGACGTTCTGAACCCAGCTCGCGTGCCATTTTAATGGGCGAACAGCCCAACCCTTGGAAGCGACTCCACCTCCAGGATATGACGAGCCGACATCGAGGTGCCAAACACCACCGTCTATGTGAACTATTGGGTGGTATCAGCCTGTTATCCCCGGGGTAACTTTTATCCGTTAAGCGACGACCATTCCATTCTGAATCGCCTGATCACTAAGTCCTGCTTTCGCACCTGCTTGACTTGTAGGTCTTGCAGTCAAGCTCCCTATATACCTTTATGCTCTTTGAATGATTTCCAACCATTCTGAGGGAACCTTTGAACGCCTCCGTTACATTTTAGGAGGCGACCGCCCCAGTCAAACTGCCCACCAGACACTGTCCCTGAACCAGATAATGGTCCTAGGTTAGAAATCCAATAAACTAAGGGTGGTATTCCAATGGTGACTCCTTTAAGGCTGGCGCCTTAATCTCATAGTCTCCCACCTATGCTCTACATAGTTTACCGAATTCCAATATCAAGCTACAGTAAAGCTCCACGGGGTCTTTCCGTCCAGTCGCGGGTAACCTGCATTTTCACAGGTATTAAGATTTCACCGAGTCTATGGTTGAGACAGTACCCAGATCATTACGCCTTTCGTGCGGGTCAGAACTTACCTGACAAGGAATTTCGCTACCTTAGGACCGTTATAGTTACGGCCGCCGTTCACTGGGGCTTCAGTTCAAAGCTTCGTATTATCGACTTACGTCATACTAACTAATCTCTTTAACCTTCCAGCACTGGGCAGGCGTCAGCCCCTATACATCCACTTACGTGTTAGCAGAGACCTGTGTTTTTGGTAAACAGTTGCCTGGGCCTATTCACTGCGGGTCTATCGCTAGACCACCCCTTCTCCCGAAGTTACGGGGTCATTTTGCCGAGTTCCTTAACCATAGTTCTCTCGCTCACCTTAGGATACTCTCCTTGACCACCTGTGTCGGTTGTCGGTACAGGCACCTATACAATTAGCCCTAGAAGCTTTTCTTGGAAGCATAGCATCATGAGAGTTCGCTTTGCCGAAGCATCGCTTCCCCATCATGTCTCAGCTGTAATAGTATTGCGGATTTTCCAACATACTAGCCTAAACACTTAGACCAGAATCCAATAACTGGCCCTCATTAGCTTTCTCCGTCACTCCATCAGTCATATAGGTGGTACAGGAATATCAACCTGTTGTCCATCGACTACGCTTTTCAGCCTCATCTTAGGTCCTGACTTACCCTGGGAAGACGAACTTTACCCAGGAACCCTTAGTCAAACGGTGAATGGGATTCTCACCCAATTTTCGTTACTCACACCGGCATTCTCACTTCTAAGCGCTCCAGCAGTCCTCACGGTCTACCTTCACAGCCCTTAGAACGCTCCCTACCACTTGCACATAAGCGCAAGTCCGCAGCTTCGGTATTGTGTTTAGCCCCGGTACATCTTCGGCGCAGTGTCACTCGACTAGTGAGCTATTACGCACTCTTTAAAGGGTGGCTGCTTCTAAGCCAACCTCCTAGCTGTTTTGACAACTCTACATCCTTTCCCACTTAACACAAATTTTGGGACCTTAGCTGGCGATCCGGATTCTTTTCCTCTCCCGTATGGACGTTATCACCCATACAGTGACTCCTGATTATTACTACCTAGCATTCGGAGTTTGATTGTACTCAGTACATCTAGACGACGCCATCGCACATTCAGTGCTCTACCTCCAGGCAGATTCAATCAAGGCTAGGCCTAAACCTATTTCGGGGAGAACCAGCTATCTCCGAGTTCGTTTGGAATTTCTCCGCTAACCACAAGTCATCCGTACGCGTTTCCGGGCATATCGGTTCGGTCCTCCATTGGGTCTTACCCCAACTTCAACCTGCTCATGGCTAGATCACTCGGTTTCGGGTCTATTGCATCATACTTAAGCGCCCTATTCAGACTCGCTTTCGCTTCGGCTCCATCTGTTCGACTTAACCTTGCATAATACAATAACTCGCCGGTTCATTCTGCAAAAGGCACGCTCTCACACATTAATGTGCTCGAACTTTTTGTAAGCATACGGTTTCAGTTTCTATTTCACTCCCCTCCCGGGGTTCTTTTCACCTTTCCCTCACGGTACTTGTTCACTATCGGTCATTAGAGAGTATTTAGCCTTACGGGATGGTCCCCGTAGATTCCAACAAGATTTCACGTGTCTCGTTGTACTCAGGATACCTCAAAGAGTTCACAACATTTCGTTTACAGGACTATCACCTTATTTTGTCTAACTTTCCAGAAAAGTTCAACTATGTTGTGAATTTGTAACTCTTATAGAGAGGTCCTACAACCCCAACTCTAAAGTTGGTTTGGGCTCTTTCCGTTTCGCTCGCCACTACTAAGGAAATCGATTTTTCTTTCTGTTCCTCCAGTTACTAAGATGTTTCAGTTCACTGGGTTGCTTTCTACATAACTATATATTCATTATGTGATACTAGTGCATTACCACTAGTGGGTTCCCCCATTCGGAAATCTCCGGATCAAAGATTACGTACATCTCCCCGAAGCATATCGTAGTTAGTCACGTCCTTCATCAGCTTCTAATGCCAAGGCATCCACCATACGCCCTTACAAATTTAATCACCATTTAAATTATTATCCTAATTTGATTGAGATTCTATAATAAAAATCTTAATTGTCTTATTGCGACTACAATAAGACTACCACATTATCAAGTTTTCAAAGAACTATTATGAGAGAAGTATTCTCTCAAAACTAAGCAAAATATACAAGTAGCTAGATTCGGTTTTTCTATTTCTCCATAGAAAGGAGGTGATCCATCCCCACGTTCTCGTAGGGATACCTTGTTACGACTTTACCCCAATCACTTGTCCTACCTTAAATGGCCCCCTCCTAAAAGGTTAGGCTACCACATTCGGGTATTACAAACTTTCATGGCATGACGGGCGGTGTGTACAACACCCGGGAACGTATTCACCCCAACATTCTGATTTGGGATTACTAGCGATTCTAACTTCATGAAGTCGAGTTGCAGACTTCAATCCGAACTGAGACCGACTTTATAGATTTGCTCCACCTCACGGTATTGCTTCTTATTGTATCGGCCATTATAGCACGCCTGTAGCCCTAGACGTAAGGGGCATGATGATTTGACGTCATCCCCACCTTCCTCCGGTTTGTCACCGGCAGTCTCCTTAGGGTTCTCAACTTAATGTTAGCAACTAAGGATAAGGGTTGCGCTCGTTAGCGGACTTAACCGAACATCTCACGACACGAGCTGACGACAACCATGCACCACCTGTCACCTGGGTAACCTCCACTATATTTCTATAGCTTTGCCAGGGATGTCAAGTCTAGGTAAGGTTCTTCGCGTATCTTCGAATTAAACAGCATGCTCCACCGCTTGTGCGGGTGCCCGTCAATTCCTTTGAGTTTCAGCCTTGCGACCGTACTACTCAGGCGGAGTACTTAATACGTTAGCTTCAGCACTGGGAAATCCCAACACTTAGTACTCATCGTTTACGGCGTGGACTACTAGGGTATCTAATCCTATTTGCTCCCCACGCTTTCGTGCCTCAGCGTCAGTAACGGCCCAGCAAACCGCTTTCGCCACTGGTGTTCCTTCTAATATCTACGCATTTCACCGCTACACTAGAAATTCCGTTTGCCTCTACCGTACTCAAGTCTACCAGTTTTTAAGACATACTGGAGTTGAGCCCCAGGCTTTAATCTTAAACTTAATAAACCGCCTACACACGCTTTACGCCCAATAAATCCGGATAACGCTCGCCCCCTACGTATTACCGCGGCTGCTGGCACGTAGTTAGCCGGGGCTTTCTGGTATGGTACCATCACACTAAGTTCATTTCCTAACCTAGTCGTTTTTTCCATACAACAGAGTTTTACAATCGATAAGACCGTCATCACTCACGCGGCATTGCTCGTTCAGAGTTTCCTCCATTGACGAATATTCCTAACTGCTGTCTCCCGTAGGAGTTTGGGCCGTGTCTCAGTCCCAATGTGGCCGATCAACCTCTCAGTTCGGCTACGCATCGTCACCTTGGTGAGCCATTACCTCACCAACTAGTTAATACGCCGCAGGCCCATCTAATCGCGAAGCTTTAAAGGCTCCTTTCAATGTAAAATTGACTCTTACATATTATTCGGTATTAGCAATCGTTTCCAACTGTTATCCCCAACGAAAAGGTAGGTCACCCACGTGTTACTCACCCGTCTGCCACTAGATGGTAATCCAGATTCAGTCTTGTGCAAGCACTCAACCTTCACTGGGCCATCTCGTTCGACTTGCATGTCTTAGGCATGCCGCCAGCGTTCATCCTGAGCCAGGATCAAACTCTCAATAAAAATATTTAATAATCATTATTTATAAGTTTTTAATTTCCTAGCTACTCAAATTGACATTTTGCTCAGTTTTTCAAAGAACAATCTCTTTTTTTGCATCTTCTTTTTTTCGGTGCATTAATAATATACCAAATATATTCGACATTGTCAACCATTTTTTATTTTTAACTTTTTTTAAAATTAATTTTTAAATTAGTTTTTTTGCAAAAATAAAAAAACAATTTAATCAATTTCCAAATACATAATATATTATGCACTGAATGTTAAAATGTTTCCATTTTTTTAATTTTTTTCAAAGACACATTCTGAAAGCTTTTTTTGCTTCAGTGATATATATCATACCACTTAATTTTTCAGTTTGTAAAAGTCTTTTTTTGATTTTTTTTTTTTTACTTTTTGTGTTTTTTTAAAGTAAAAAAATGGTCATTTTAAACTTTTTCAAAGATACTTCTTATGAGGGTTTTTTTATATCTTATTTCCCTCACACGTTATATATAGTATCACTTATTTTTATCCTTTGTAAAGCCTTTTTTTGAAAAAAATGAATTCTTTTTCATTTTTTTCGTTTTTCTTGAATGTAAAACTAAATTCAACCCCTAAAAGTATTAAATATTGCATTTAATTGATAAAAAGTACTAGTGTTGCATTTAATTAGTAATTTGTTATATATTAAATATAATTTGTAATTTTTATATTTATATGAGTGGCATTTTAAAATAATATAATTGATTTACTTTTTAGGTGATTTTTAAATGTATATGGTTTTTACTTTATATATAATAGGGATAGTGATATTTTATTTTTTTAGACATTCATTATTAAAATATAATGATAATGGCTGAAAATAACCCAGCAAGACTTTTGGCTTGGTGGGCAATAGCTAAAAAAATGTTGGTATGTGGATTATTTATAGATAACTTTGTATATATTGACAATATTAAAAGAGAAGACATACTTCTCTCGGATGATTTTCTTACTCATTTGGTAGTTCTTTAGCTGAACTTTGACTTTGTCCTACTAATTCATCGTATTTTTGATGATATGTTTCGATTGTCTTTTTATTAAAAGGTGCTTCTTTAGCTCTTACCATATCAATTAAGTTTCCTAATTCATATTTTTAATATGAAATCTAATCTGCTTGAATAGTGCATCTGTTTCTTGTGATAACGGTATTCCATTCGATCTAGTATTTTAAAACTTCCATTTGGGAATACTCTCAAGTCTAGATCATAATCAATATATTTTTATTACTTTATCATCTATTATATATGGTGTTGCTATATTACAGTAAAAATATATTCCATAATCTTTTAACTGTCCTATTATGTTGAACCAGCGATCTTTATAGAAAAACATAATAGCGGGTTCTTTTGTTTTCCATACTCGTCCATCGGAATCTACTACTGTTGTTTTATTGTTGCCAAAAACGATATAGTCTTCTTTTATTTCTAATACAACTGCTTCATCCCATTGTCTATGTAGTTTGCCATTATGCTTGTAGCAATGAATTTCTAACTTATCTCCTACCTTTATATCATTCATATTTATATAACCTCGTTTCAAATGTATTATACAATATTTTTTTATAATTACAATATTAATATATTTTTTTTATTTTCTGTGTTATAATTATTTTTAAAAGAGTAGAAGGAGGAAAATGAATATGAAGTTTTTTTAATTTATTTATTCTTGGTATTAAAAACTATTTTTCTTTACTTCTATTAAACTTGGTAGATATTTCTTTATTGGCCTTTTTGAATATTATTACTTTAATTCCTAAATATTTTTATCATTGGGATAAAGTTTATTTTTTTGGGAAAGAAGGAAAAAGGTTAAGACAAGTAAGGAAAATAAGAAATTATCGATGTATATCATTGGTACTTCTACTTGTATTTATCTTATTTGTATGTTTTTATTTAGTAGATGGTATGTTCAAGGTCTTAAGATTAAATATTTAACTGATGATATTATTAACTCAACTGATATTATTGAAAAGGACAATACTAATAGTGATAATAATATCAATAAGCCTGATAATGATAACCCTAGTGATGAAGAAAATGGAGATAATGATACTCCTTCAGATAATGATAATTATGTTTATTATCCAAATGACTACTGGGATTATCTGAATGTGCCTTTTTATGAATGTTAATTTTGATGAGTTATTAAAAAAGAATAGTGATACTGTTGGTTGGATTAAAGTAGATGGTACTAAAGTTAATTATCCTGTTGTTCAATCTACTGATAATAAATATTATTTATCACATGCTTTTTAATAAGAGTGATAATCAAGGGGGATGGATTTTTGCCGATTATAGAGTTAATTTTAAGGATTTTGGTAAGAATACGATTATATATGGACATAATATGAATAATAAAACGATGTTTGGTTCAATACCTAATATGCTTTATAATGGTTATTTAAATAATAGTAATAATTATTTTTATTAAGATATCTACTCCTAGTTCTAACTCTGTATGGAAAGTATTTTTCAATATATACAACTATTCCTGATGTCTATTATTTGAGAACTAACTTTAAAGATGTGTCTTATAATTCATTTTTTTAACTACTCTTAAAAAGTAAAAAGTATTTATGATTTTGGAGTGAGTGTTGATGATAATGATAAAATTCTTACTTTATCTACTTGTGATAATACTGGTACTAAAAGAGTAGCAGTTCATGCTAAAATGATTAGTATTGAATATAAATAATTATATTTTGTTGTTACACTGTAAGCTATAATCTTACAGTGTTATTTTTTTAGCCAATAGTCTAAAAAAATAAATATCAACCATATTTATTATATTCGGGGTGGAGGTTATATACTTTTTTTACATATTTTTTTATTTACAAATGTTTTTAAAATGTGATATTATTTATTTGTACCAATTATTAGGGGATTAGTTAAATGGTATAATAATGGTCTCCAAAACCACTGTTGGGAGTTCGATTCTCTCATCCCCTGCCAAGTGATACTCAAGCGAACTTTTTCTACTTTATAGGTGGGTTTGCTGTTATATATAATCTTGATTAAGTACTAGCGATAGTACTTTTTCTTTGATTAGGGGGTTATTTACAACCTCCTTTTTAATGTGATACTAATTTTTAGTGTAGCACTTCAATTTATATAGCCGTCTTAAGAAGATATTATTTATTTCAAAAAAGTGCAATTGTGGATGTATTTTTTCTAACATTATTTATGATGCTATAAAACATATAATATTATTAGTATAGTATTGTAAAATATACATTGTAGTTACACTTTTTTTAGATTAAATAAATCTATGATTATGGAGTTGTTATCAATTTATAATTTGCTATTAAGTAAATATATTGTTACTAAAAAAACAATTTTTCGAACAAAAAGAGTAATGAATAATAAAAAAAGTACTTGATTAAAAAGTACTCTTCAATGTCATATTAACTTTTTTTCTTACTATCCCAAATACTAAATCTAATATCGTGTAATATTTGTATTATTTCTGCTAAGGCAAATATTCCTAGTGATATGCCACCATAAGTTAACCATATTGTCATCAAAGAACTGAATTCTATCTCATCATATTCATTTTTTCCCAATATAAAAGCCAAGTATAAAACCTAAAACAATTAATACCCAAGCAATTATTTTTTTAATATACTAGAGATAGTATTTTTTTCTTGCATTATTTTTTTCTAATCTCATATCAAGGATTTTCTGTATTGTATTCTTTTTAAATTATTACAATATGGACAGCCTTTTTCTAAGTCTTTTACTTCTCTACCACAATTAACACATTTAATCTTTTTACCATTCTTTATAATCTTCTAAATTATCAAAAAAATCATCTTTCATTTTTTACCTCCAATTTTTTTAACCTATTAAGTCCATACAACCTAAAATATAATATTACTGGTATATAATATATTGTTTTCTACAATATATTTAATTACCACATCTAATTTAGTTATTCCATAAGTTGACGTATTAATAATAGAACCAACTAAACATATAACGTATACTAGTATACTTACTATACACATTATATTAGGCTTAATAATACTTTTATTTTTAGAATAGAATGTAATTCCTAAACTAATAATCAATGTAACAACTAAAGGTATATAGTTAGATAATATTAATATTGGAATAATCCCATTAATACTAGCAAATAATTTTGCGACATATACACATCTTATTAATAATACAACTACAAAGTTTATAAATACTATTGTATTCATTGTAGTTAAATTTATATGCCTTTTCGAAACAATCAAAATATAATATAAAAGTAATATTAAACAACCACTGGTGGTAAAATCAAGCAAACTTCCAACTATAATATAAGCATTAAAAGTACTAATAAAAGATACAACAAGTAGTATTATGGAGATTATAACCAATAATTTTGGGTTATTAAGCAATTTTTTCATTGTTGATGCACTCCTTTCTAATTTATATTATAACACAAATTCTAACTACTGGTGCATATAATTCTAACTGATAGTTGTATAAAAATAGTATTAGGTGGTGTAAATGGAAAAAGAAAAGCCACTTCCACGACGACTACTATTATTATGACATTGTTAGGAAAAAAACATTAAAAAAAGTATAGAAAAAAAACGGCTAATCTTACGCAACAAGAATTAGCCGATAAAATAGAAAGTATCTATGCATTATATTTCACAAATTGAAAGCGCAAATCCTAATAAATACTTTACATTAGTAGTTATTGGAAGAATTGCCGACGCATTAAATATTGATATTAGACAACTATTTGATGATGTCGACACTACAAAATAGTATAATTGCCGTTATGCTATTTTTTTGATACTTCTTCATAAATATACCATAATACAGACAAGTAAAGAAAGCCACAACTAACAATTATTGCAAACCATAATGGCTTATCAAAACTCGCCACTGACATTGCGGGTATTATGACATAAGGGTCTTTAGGAATTGTAAATGCTAAAATACTAATAATAAACATTCCCATAATAGATAGTACTTTAAATATAGTTTTTGTCATTTCCACCTCCTACACTCTATTTTATCATAATATTGCAATAACTACATATATTAAATGCAGTACATATATTAAATGTTCCTAGATAATTATATTAGGTGGTGCATATGGAAATAAAAAAAGAAGATAATAAATTCATTTATGTTATAGTAGGAAAAAAACATTAAAAAGAATACGCAAAGAAAAAAAATTAACACAAGTTCAACTTGCCGACTTAATTGGGTATAATGAGGGAACAATCGCAAATATTGAAAATAGTAGTTATCAAACATTTAGTTTAGAGTTTTTATATATCATTTCAAAAAAACTTAATATATCTATGTGTGAATTCTTTAAAGAATTATAAATATAAATATTTGTAAAAAATGCAATGTGAATTGCACTTTCATTGTGACAATACAATTGGCTAAATATTATCAATTGCTATTGTCTTTTTTTATTCATTTTTCACTGTCACTTCTCGGTAACAGATTTGTTATCGAAAAAAAATAATTTTACATTATCTCTCTCTTTAAAATAATTGTACTTCCAAGAACAACCACTAATATAAGTAATTTTTATATTTTTCGTATTATTCTTTTCAATAACTGGAGGAAACGTTAAATGCGGTTCTCCTATTTTGGGAACTAATCTGTTATATACTTTTGCATCATTTGTTGCAAGTTCAACAGATTTCTCCTTATTATCAATATGTATAAACGTTTCTTTTTCGTCTATACTTGTTTTTTTCAATTTTATATTTCATTTTATCAATCCTTTCTTTTTTTATGGGTATTGTTTTTTATTACATTAAATACCATATATTTTTTTATTAAAAAAGTATTAGTAGTCTATAATAAGACTTATAATATCTTATAACTATTAACTCCAAAGCCATTATTTATTTTACTCTCTCGTTTTACTTCAATTAAATCGTCTTCTTTTAACGGCTTTAAATTATTAGATAATGTCTGCCGTGACTTTAGTCCTAGCATTTTACATAAACTATCTTGAGTAATATATATTTTTACTTTTAATAGTTTTTAGTGATAAATGCCATATAGCCCAATAAATAGCGATAGAAGTCGTATTATACTTCCCACTAAATATTTTAGAAATGGAGCCAGAACTTTTATCGTCTTCACATTTATATTTATAACTGCTATTAACGATTTTTCTTACCTCTTCCTTTGTTAGTGGCTCAATACATTTACACTCATTTTCAGTGTTAATCGCATCAAATATAGCATTATAACATAAACCACTATCGATAAGTTTAGATGCAAGGCGAAATAGTGTGTCATTTCTTTCTCCCGTTTTAATGTTTGCTAATTCACTATATCGCTTAATATCTATATAATTTATCTTTTTTTCTTTAGTGGTTTTAAAATTTTTTTCTTTAGACTTATTTTGTAATAATGTATCTTCTAATGGTTGGGGCAAATATGCTATATCACAATCATTGTCCCAACTATAAGCATTTCCGTTAGGGTGCATACTAGGAGGTGCTATAATGAAACCTCCATTTGCTCTAATATCAATGCCTTTATCAAATACATTAGTACCACTTTTAATATTAGAAGATTTACTTTTAAAATAGTAGTGTTTTTCCACCTCTTCCACTAGTTGCTATTAATGTTTTAGGTAAGATAATATTTTTCTCTTTTTAAATATTCTAAAAAAAGTTCTGTATACCATTTATCTCTTCCTTTATATCACAATCAATAACAACTAAATTGCTAGCATCTTTTCCAGTTAAAATACCAATATTATAGTTATCATTCCATAGTTGCCTTATTTTTTCATTATCGTTAGTAGCATTTATTTGCCATTTTTTTATTATTGGTATTTTTTCTTTACAAGGTATAAGCCTAAAACCTTTGCTTGCTAAAGTAAGTGCTTCATTAAGCATTATATATCTCCTTTCTTTTTGCTTATGAAACGTTTCATATTTGTTCGAACAATACAAAGATAGCAGATTTATTTTTGATTTAAAATAGTTTTTGCTTAATTGACTATTCTATTGAAATAAATTTTTAAAAAAACAATTTATTTTTGCTTATTTGAATAGGCGATATTTGATATTTGCTTATTTCGATTGACATTAGGCTAATAAAATAGTATAATATTTTTAGAAAAGGAGGTAAAAAAATGAAGACGAATAAACAAATTAAAATGGAACTATCAAAAAAACTTGCTCCAAAAATTGAAGAGTTAGTGAGCCAAAGAGTTGAAGATAACAAAAAGAACGGAGTATCTTGTAGCCGTTCATATATTGCAGACCAATTGGGAATTGATAGAAACACACTTAATTTCTATATTAATGGCGATAACGGAACTGGTGTAGATGCAGAGCCCAGAATTCCCGATATAATTGGACTATATAAAATTAAAAAAATTTTTTTGATGTTCCTTATTCATATTTGTTTGACGAAACGTTTAATACTAAATGTGGTAGTGACAATATTGCCTTAGGAACTACATATGGTTTGAATGATAAAACACAACAAATTTTAAAAGAATTAAGAATTAAGGCAAATAATGAAACTATTAACGATAATTATTTAGCATCTACTAAACTATTTTTTTGATAAATAAAAATAATTGAAAATGATAGTTTTTTTAGAAAGTATGGCATTATATTTTTTTAGTAACTTTAGGTCAAAAACATTTTTAGACGAAAAAAATACAAAGGTAGAGATAATTATTCTATGTTTTTAAGTGATAATAGTATTTATTCATTCACAAAGTATTCATTAATGGAAAATTTCTTACAATATATAAATACATTAACCACTGGAGATAATGTTCCACTTTCTACAAAGAAAGATGCTGAAGAATATGCCATTAAATATGGTGGTAGTATGCAAGCATTTATTAAACAATTTATCATAGAAGATAAAAGCAAAAAAAAGAAAGAATAAAAAAGATTGACTACTAAGGCAATAGCAATCAATCAAAAACACTAAATTAGACCGAATAAAATAGTTAAAATTTTGAAAGCCCAATCTCGTGTATCTCCATTATACATTAGATTGGTAAAAAAACACAAATGTAAAAAAGGAGAGATAATATGAAAATGACAGAAAATATGATTGATAGCATTAGTTCACAAATAAATGCTAAAGATATAAAAGAAATATATAAATAATAATAGAATTGAATATTTGAGATATTTAATGAACTTAATTAAATGTAATACTACGCATATGACTGGTGGTGTTATAAATGACTAATGTTGTTATATATGCAAGATATAGTTCTCACAATCAAACAGAATGTTCTATTGAGGGACAAATAGAAGAATGTAAAAGATATGCAGAGTTAAACGATTATAACGTAATAAATACATATATAGATAGAGCAAAAAGTGGCACTAAAGACAATAGAGAAGAATTTTTAAAAATGATTGAAGATAGTAAAAAAAGAAAGAATTCAAATATATTATAGTTTACCAATTAGATAGGTTTGCACGTAATAGATACGATAGTGCTATTTATAAAAAAGAATTAAAGACTAGAGATATAAGAGTTTTATCTTCAAGAGAAAATATTACTGAAGACGCATCTGGGGTTTTAATGGAAAGTATGCTAGAGGGTATGGCAGAATACTATTCTTTAGAGTTGGGGCAAAAAGTTAGAAGAGGAATGAATTATAATGGAGAAAATTTTTATTATAATGGTGGCACGGTGCCATTAGGCTTTAAATTACAAGAAATAACAATTAATATAGAAAAATAGTCTTAAACCCATTATTAAGAAAAAATATATATTAGATAATGAAAAGGCATCTATCGTTCAAAAGATTTTCGAAATGTATGCTAATGGCTCAAAAATGGTAGAAATTATTTCCACGTTAAATAGTTTAGGAGTTAAAACAGCCTATAACAAATCTTTTTAATAAAAAGCAGTATAAGGCGAATACTATAAAATAAAAAAATATAGGTACTTATACATATAATGGTATAGAAACAAGTGATGCGATACCTAGAATAGTAAGTGACGAATTATTTAATAGAGTGCAAATGGAACTAGTTAAAAATGGTTTGGCACCATCTCGTAACAGATCAAAAAAATGAATACTTATTGACTGGTAAATTATATTGTGGAGATTGTAAAGAAAAAAATGACTGGTACGTCTGGAACTTCTAAAAACTAAAGAATTACATACTTATTATATTTGTAAGAATTCTAAAGCACATAAAAAAACTGCACTAAAAAAACGTATTAAAAAAAGACTATTTGGAAGACCTTGTAGTTTTATTTGCTAAAAAGAACTTTGACAAATGAAAATATTAATAAAATTGCAAAAAAAGATTGTAGATATAGCAAATAACGAACAGAACAATCAAGTATTGAAAAACAATAAATAAAAAAACATAAAAAGAAAATGAAAAAAAGAAAAATAATTTATTACAAGCGATAACAGAATGTGAAGATGCTATCGTTAGAAAGACTTTATTTGACGAAATTGCAAAATTAACACAATTAGATACGATATATAATAATGCGCTTGTAGAAGAAAAAAAGCAAACATCTACAATTAAATTATAAAGAGGTTAAATACTTTTTTTAACTCAAATTAAAAAAACAATAATATAAATGACTTTAAATATAAAAAAATGTTAATAAATATTTTTAATAAATAAAGTCTATATCTACCAAAACAAGGCTGTTATAGTGTATAATGTTAGTAACGTCAAGCAAGAGATAGATTTATCTCTTATTAATAATATTGAGTGTTCGCTTGTTGATGCTGATGCTCTGCCATATAAAAGCATCGATTTAGCTTTTAATTTATATGCTAAATTGTTTTATAAATAAAATAAGTCTTGCTAAATATGCAAGGCTTATTTTTTTAAATTAATTATTTTTTTAAAATTACTATTTTTTTGACATTAGACAATTTAGCTGGTTCACTTGGCAACATAATATCAGATGAAGTAATAGTTACTTGTTGATTTACTTGTAATTTATCCGCTGTAGTTTCTTCATTGTTATAAATTATCTTAGTATCTTTATTTATTTCAAATTCATAATCGGCAACATATTCTTTTTTCTTCTTATCATATTCTTCAACTAAAATAGTATATATATTATCATTTATTGTTACTTCTTTAATTCTTGCTTCAAAAACTAAATCTTTTTCTTTTGGAATATAATTTTTGTATATGATATATCCTAATCCTGCTAGAATAACTACAACTGCAATTATTTTTACTAGTAGTGATGTTTTCATGTATTTCCTCCTTTCTTAAATACTATTTATATTAAAAAAATATTTTATTTACTTTTTTTGTATAAATATTTTTTTAATACCTTTTTATTATTTTTATAAAATTATTAATTTTGTTTTCTTATTTATTGTAGGTACTATCAGTATAATAGTCTTTTTGTCATATCTCTAGATATTAAATCAGAAAAACATTATTGGATATTTATAAATAGTAAAACAAATATTATAATAATCTATAATTTTAATTATTGACTACTGTTAAATAGGATGGACAATTAAAATATTAAGAACATTATAGAACATAATGTGTTTAGTATTTTTTTATGTTATTTCATCATACCTCTTAATTTATAGAATAAAATATTAATTGTTTCTTGTATATAATTATAGCATATTTTATCAATTTTTGGAAAATCTTTTTGTAAATTGTTAATTTAAATATGAAGTGCAACAAATTATATTTATTTTAAGTTCTATTAAAAAGTACCTAATGTTTTTTTAGGTACTGGATCATAGATATATTTATTTTTTTAGTAAAGGGGTTACATTTTAATAATCTTTTTGGTTCCTAGATATAAACCTTTTTATTAATCCGTGAATTTCTAAGGCTTCTATCATATAGTTAGAACATGTTGGAATGTACTTACAACTATCATGAGATTTGAATGGTATATTTTTGGTATTTTTTTAATTATTTTTTTATTATTATGTTTTTTTCATTTGCATCACGATTATAATTTTTATCATAGTTAATTTTAGTTTGCAACGTTTTCTTTCATAGTTATTTTATTTAGTCTTGTTAGTGATACAGTAAAACTTTGGTAGTCGGCAGTTATAGTTCCTAACACTTCAAAGTTTGATAATATTTTACCATAATAACTATATATTAATAGTATTGTTCCTATTTCAATATTTCCAATACTTACTAGATATATTGAATATAGTATTATGATATATCTTGATATTTCTATTACTCCTAATACGAAATATATGATTCCTTGTATTACGACATTATATTTGTAATTGGCTCTTAAGTATGTTTTGTTCTCTTTACTTAATAGATTCATTGCACTAGTAATGGTGCTTTTTTTGTCCGCTAATGCAGAATATAATTTATGAAGCATTATTGTTTTTATTATCTAGAGATGATTTTTCCTTTTAATATTTAGTTTTTTTGTACTTTTTTTACCAGCCTTTATGTAGACTATGATCATTAGAATTGAAATAGTAATAGTGATTATAAAAATGGTAAAGTTGAAACTTATGAAATAAGCATATATTATGAAAAAAATTCTACTATTTGAAATATTCTAGTTATAAGATTACAAAAGAAAATTACATATTATATCTATATCATTATTTAATATATTGGTATATTCTCCTAGATTTATTTTTATTTATGTTTTTTTAGTTTCAGAAATAGTGATAGTGGTATAATCTGTATATATTTTTATTATATAATGTATACCATACTTTTTGATTTAGATATGACCATAGGTAGTAGAATAATGATAATAATAGTGTTATTATTATTAGGTAATACCCCACTTTATAGTTACCGTCTGTTACTTCATTTATTGTTTTACTCCAAAAATACTGGTATAACTAGAGCTAGTCCTTGAATAAAAAGAGAAGTAACTATCTTATGGGTTACTTCTTTTTTTGATGTTTTAATTATTTTTTTTATTTGTGAGAACACGTTAATCCTCCTTTAATATAGCCACACTTTCACTTGTTATGTTATGTCTTAAGGCATCATCTTTATTGATATGCAATTCTGTTTTAAAGGTGTCATCTATTTTGATATGAACATTGTCTATTGGTTCACCATTTATAGTAACTGTGACAATATCATCTTCTTTAAAACTTTTTTTATCTCTAGTATTAATATGGATGTGTCTATTGGCAATTATACATATATTTTGTTTAGTTATTTCACCTTTAGGGCCAATTATAGTAATTGTTTCAGATTTTTCTAAATCTTTAGAATTTCTTACAGGAGGATTTATTCCAAAGTATTCTTTATCTTCTTCTAGTACTTCTACTTGAGTGTAGCTTCTAACAGGGCCCACTATTCTTACATGTTCTTTGATGTTTTTTGATGTTTTTAAGGTTACTGTTTCCTCAGTAGCATATTGTCCCGGTTGGTATAAGTAGTTTCTTGGAGTTAATTGATAGTCTTTACCAAATAGGATATCTACATCTTCTTTAGTTAAATGAACATGTCTATTTGATATTCCAACTTTTATTTGCATTATTATCACCTTTGTTTTTTTATTATAATTTTTTTTTTTCTTTGTAAAGATAAAGATTTATTAATTGACATATTTTTTGGTTATAGTGTAAAAGCTGCTTCATATATTTATATTGAGAGGTGATGTTATGAATAATGGTTATTATCAAAATCCTGTGTTTCCAGGTACTCCACTTAATAATAGTGCTATACCCAATCAACAAAGTGTTCCCAGTTATGAAATGACACAAGCTAATGTAAATCCTACAACATCAGAGCAATCTTATATTGAGAATATTTTAAGATTAAATAGAGGTAAAAAAGCAAGGTTTCATATTACTGTTCCTGGTTCTAAAGAATGGCAAGATAGAGTTTTTTTGAGGGGATTATTGAACAATCTGGTAGAGATCATATTATTGTTTCTAATCCTTCAACTGGAGAATGGTATTTAATCTTAATGATTTATTTAGACTTTGTTACTTTTTGATGAGTCTATTAACTTTATTAAAGACTTTACATAAATAATACGATTTTTGTATTATTTGTTGCTTTATCTATTTTTTTGTTATTGAAATATTGTTACTATTTTTGTTATAAATTATTTAGGATGTGAAATTATGGAAGGTGTAATGATTTTTATTTTTGTTATTATTCTACTTATTTGTGGATGTGCTATTTTTTATGCTACTATCTACAATCGATTCCAGGAATATATTATTAGGATTAACGAAGTAGAAAGTATGATTGATGGGTATTTAAGAAATAAGTATGATCTTATTAATAAATGTATTCCTATAGTTAAAAATGATATAAAAGATGATAGAGAGTTATTTGAAGAAATCGTTAAACTTAGAAGTAGAAAAATTGGTAATTTTGAACTTTATAGAGTTTTGATTAGGGCCTCTAATGAACTTAATGGGTTGAAACATGAATTTCCTAGTCTTGAGGAGAACGATGAATTAAAAAAAATCTGCAAGCAAATTGAGGATATTGATACTAGAATAGATAATTCTACACAATATTATAATGATAATATTTCTATTTATAATTCTTTACTTAAGAAATTTCCTAGTAATGTTGTTGCTATGTTTGGGAAATATAAAGAAAAAAAACCTTTTCTTTGATAGAAAGGATATGAGCGATGATGATTATAACGATTTTTAAGTTATAATCTTTTTTTATTTTGTTATGATGGTTATGATAAAATCTAATGATGTAATAAAAAAATTAATATATATGTTAATTCTTTTGGTATTAATTTGATTATTTTTATCAATAAATGGTTTTTATGATATAGGTTGTTAGTAAGCCATATACGCCCCATACTCCTATATACTCGAGACAAACATACTTACCAATATGGTATTTTTTATCGGTATAGTCCCACATATCTACATTAAATATTAGATGGCATAAATGACCACATGTGAATTCTACTATTGAAAGAATGATGGTATATATTAGAAATGATATTATTATTTTAGGTATTTTAGAGAGATGAATTTTGTCGATTATATATTTGTTTGTTAATAAAAGAACTATCCCTCCTACTCCATATACTAATGTTATAGGTCCATTTAATACACCGCTTGGTTTTTAACTTGGTATTTTTTTAAAAAAATAGTACTTTCAATAATAAAACCTAATAATGAATATAAGAAAAAAAGAGTTTATATAGTACATTATATCACCTATTATAGGGTACCTATATTTTTACTCTTTTTATACTATTTTTACAGTGAAATCTATTTCTTTTTGGCCATGTTCTTTTAGAAAAGTATTTGTTTTTGAAAAAGGTTTACTACCAAAAAAACCATAATTACATGAGAATGGGGATGGATGGGTAGCTTCTAGGATAAGATGATTTGGGTTAGTTATAAGACTTTTTTTGTTTCTGGCAAAGTTACCCCACAGAATAAAGACAACAGGGGTATTTTTTTCGTTTACTTTCTTGATGATGGCATCAGTAAAATTTTCCCAGCCAAGATTTTTATGAGAAGCTGGTCTGTCTTTTTCAACGGTTAAAACAGAATTTAATAGTAATACTCCTTCTTTAGCCCAGCATGTTAAGTCTCCTTTATCGGAAATAGGAATATTTAAATCACTATTTAATTCTTTATATATATTTTTTTAGAGATGGTGGTAACTTAACTCCATTATTTACCGCAAAGGCTAGTCCATTGGCCTCTCCTACTCCGTGATATGGATCTTGTCCTAATATAACTACTTTGACATTATCGTAGTCAGTTAATGATAAAGCCCTTAATATATAATTTTTTGGTGGAAAAATTGGTCTTTCTTTATAGGCTTTGTTTATATATAATACGATCTTTTTAAAGTAATCTTTTTGATATTCTTCCTCTAATATTTCATCCCATTTATTTCCTACTAACTGCATAATTATTCTCCTTCTTATTTTTTATATTCTTCTGTTGTTGGACAGTTATTTTGTGTAATTGCTGCTATGGTATAGATTACTTTATTATTCTTAATACCATTTTTCATCTGTTATTTCTTTTTTTGTTTTTTTGTTATTGTTATTTGACAATTAGATATATCATGATTATTTATAGGGTTTGATACCTTTCTCTTGTTACTATTTTTCATAAGTTTCTTTTTTGTTGGCAAGAAACCTAAATTTGCTAAAGTTCCTAGTGTTGTTTCTATAGAGTTATCATTTATTATACAAGCTTTGTCATTCTCATAGTCAAGTTCACTTAAGTTACCGTATTCACATTCTTCATAATATGTTTGGGCAGAAGTTACAATGTTTTTTTATTAATATGTCATAGGATTTTTGTTTTGTTTGGTTAGTAGTATTAATTACTGTAGGCATTACTAATACGCCAATTAGAGCTACTAATATTATTACCGCTAGCAACTCTATTAATGTAAATCCTTTTTTTATTCATTATATATCACCTAAACTAATTATAATATAAATATTTATTTTTTTAACAAGTATTACTCGGCATATTTATCTTTTACTAGAATGATATCATCTCCTATTTTGGCTATTTGCTTCCAATCTAATTCATATTCTTCACGGTTAGCTAATCTTTTCATTCTTTTTTCTTCTAGGATAAGAGATTTGATATTACCTTCATTATTTATGATTACATCTATAATCATTCCTAATTTTTTACCAGTAGTCATATTTATTATTTCTTTTGTTTGTAAATCTGATAATCTCACTTTAATCACCTAATTAAATATATGCTTATTTAATATTCTTTTTGATATTATTTATGGCATTTTTTTCGATTCTTGATATTTGGGCTTGTGATATACCTAATTCTTCTGCTATTTCCATTTGAGTTTTACCTATTATAAAACGTTCTTTTAGAATATTTAGTTCCCTAGCCTTTAAATTCTTCATGGCTTTATCTAGAGCAAGCCTACTTTCTAGACCATATTCATCCTCTTTGACCGCTATTTGATCGTAGAGATAAATTGTGTCGCCACCATCATTATAGATTGGCTCATACATACTTACTGGTTCTCTTAAAGAATCTAAAGCTACAGATATATCATACTCTGTTACTTTAAGGATATCTGCTACTTCTTTATTAGATGGTTCTTTTCCACCAACTGATAATTCTTCTTTTTAGTTTTAATGTTTTTATAAGCTAAATCTTTTATACTTCTTGATATTCGAAGTATATTATTATCTCTTAAGTATCTTTTTATTTCTCCTTCTATCATAGGACAAGCATACGTTGATAATCTTACATCATAACTAATATCGAAATTATCGATAGCCTTAACAAGTCCTAGACAGCCTACTTGAAATAAATCATCAAGATTATCAACTTTACCAGAGAACTTTCTTAAAATACTAAGTACTAGTTTTAAATTACCATTTATTAGATCTTCTCTCGCAAAGGGGTCTCCTTCTTTCATTTTTTTAAATAATTCGAGCATCTCTTCGTTTGTTAATACTTTTATATTCGCAGTATTCACACCAGTTATTTCTACTTTATGGCGTGACATATTAAAAAAATCTCCTTTCATATTCGTTATGAATATTTTTGAGAGATTTTTTTATTCAATTTTTTTATTTTTGTTTATATATTTCTAATATTTCTTTAAATCTTTCTGGTACTGGAGCAGTAAACTCCATATATTCTTTTTGTTCTTGGATGAACAAAGCCTAGTTTCTCAGCATGAAGCATTTGTCCAAAATCTTTATCTATTAGTTTTTTATAACCATAAACAGGATCATTTACGACTGGGTGTCCAATATAATTTAAATGTACTCTTATTTGATGTGTTCTTCCTGTTTCTAATTTACATCTTATTAAAGTAGAACTGTTATATCTTTCTAATACTCTAATATGCGTTATAGCATCTTTAGAATTTTCACTTGTTACGGCCATCTTCTTACGATTGTTTTTATCTCTACCAATTGGTGCATCAATAGTAGCAGTATCTTCAATAATTATACCTTCTACTAAAGCAATGTACTCTCGTACTACTTCTTTTTTGGCAATAGCGTCCGCTAGTAGATTATGGGCAGTATCATTTTTAGCTACTAATAATAAACCTGATGTATCAGCATCTATTCGATGAACTATTCCTGGTCTAATACTTGTATTTACAGTACTTAAATTGTTGGTATGATACATTAATGCATTTACTAGTGTTCCTGTATAATTACCAGGAGCAGGATGAACAACCATACCACTTGGTTTATTTACAACAATTAAATCTTCATCTTCATAATAGATATCTAATGGTATATTTTTCTGGAATAATATCTGTTTCTTCTATATACTCATTTATTTCTATGTTATCATCTTCTTTTAAGATGTAACTTGATTTTACTTCTTTTCCATTTACTAAGATATTTCCATTATCAATCATTTTTTGTATTTTACTTCTAGTGTATTCAGTATTATCAGTTAAATATTTATCTATTCTTTGACCAATATTATTTTCATCTATTATCATGTTTATTACCTCCTTTGACTCCTATTAATAAGAGAATTACTCCTACTACAATTAGAGTATCTGCAATATTGAATATAGGAAAGTTATAGTTTCCTAGTTTTAATGATATGAAATCTATAACTGAACCTCTTATTATTCTATCAATTAAATTTCCTAATGATCCTCCTATTATGAAAGAAAAAAAGATATAATATCAATCTTTCTTTCTATTTTGTTTTTTTCTTTATATATTGTATTAGGAAAAATTAAAATGGTTATAGTTATTAATATTAAGAATATTCTTTGACCTATTAGTATACTAAAGGCTGCTCCAGTGTTGTTGGTAGGTATTATATAGAAAAAAATTCTTTATTATTTCAATACTACCTGATAACGGAAGAATTTTTATTACTAATATTTTTGTTATTTGGTCAATAATTAAAAAAATATTAATGATAATATTATTATTGTCGTCATGTTATTCTCCTTATTGTTTCCAAATACATGTATTTATGGCGTATGGTGTATTTTTTTAATGCTTCTGAATTTTTTTATATTCGTCAGTTAGACATTCTAAATCTTCTTTTTATTTTTGAAGCAATAAACATAGTCAGAATCACGATATATTTCAATTATATTATTAATACTACATTTTTTTGGTTTTTTTATTACCTGGATTTATATAGTCATTTTTCTTCTATTATTTTTTTCTATAACATCTTTTTATTGATTTATTGCTAGACTTATATACAGTAACAGGTAAAGTTGTTTCTTGTTCTTCGTATTTCTGGGTATCTCTATTATATATCTTTTTGGTTAATGTTTTGTTTGCAGAAAAAAAGATTCTCCGTAAAGTAAAAAGAACTAGCTTCTAGGGAAACATAACTTTCTATTGATTTTTGTTAATTGTTTTAGAAACATCTCTTCACTTTTTTTAATTTACTTTGTCTATAGGTATCTATAAGATTTGGTACCGCTATTACGAGAATAAGTGATAATAATATTATTACTGCTATTAATTCTATTAGGGTAAATCCCTTTTTATTCATTTTAAACATAGTCTTTCCTCCACTACCTATATATTATCATAAATGATTATTTTTATCAAGATTACTTGATATTTTTTTTGTTTATATATATAATTGGTATAGGTGGTAGAATGAAATTGATATATGGTAATACAGATATTGCTTTATATGAATGTAAAGATTTTTTTTCTAGATTAAAAGGGTTTATGTTTACTAGAAATATTGATAAGGCACTTTTATTTGATAAATGTAATAGTATTCATACTTTTTTTATGAAAGAGAATATTGATGTTATCATGTGTGATAAAGATAACATGGTTTTTATATTTTTTTATAGTAATTTATCTAAAAAAATAAAGTAATACTTTCCTAAAAAAAGGGAGTTAAAAAAAGTATTTGAAACTCCAAGGGGATACTTTGATATTAAGATTAATGAAAGGATGATTATTGAATGAATGTTGCTATAATTGGTACTGGTGCTTATGGTATGGCACTTGCTAGTGTTTTTTATGATAATAAATGTAAAATTAAGATGTGGACTAATAGTGAAGAAGAGAAAAATATGTTACTTAAGGAAGGCAAAAGTGATAAGGTAAATTTTACTATACCTAAAGATATCATTATTAGTACTGATATGAGAGAAATTGTTGATAAGGCTAATCTTATTATGATTGCTATTCCGGCTAAGTTTTTTTGGATAGTACTAGTAAAGAGTTAAAGAAATATTATAATAATAAACAAGTTATTTGTATTGCCTCTAAGGGGATTGAACAAAAATACTTGTAGATTTTTTTATATGATGTAGTTAAAGAAAATATTAATACTAATAATATTGCTATTATTTCTGGTGGTACTTTTGCAGTTGATATTGTATATAAGGTTCCTATTGGTCTTACTCTTGCTACTAGAAGTAATACTGCTAGAGATGTTTTATTAAAATATATGCAAAATGATTATGTTAAGTTAAGACATACTAGAGATATTGTTGGTACAGAGATTTGCGGAGCTATTAAGAATGTTATTGCTATTGCTTCAGGTATGTTAGATGGTATGGGTTATCCTATTTCTACTAGTAGTATGTTTATTACTGAATCACTACATGATATTAAGGCACTAATCAAGGCTCTTGGTGGAAATAAAAAAACTATTCTTTCTTTTTGCAGGTTTTTGGAGATCTTCTTCTTACTTGTACTTCTGTTAAAAGTAGAAATTATACTTTAGGAAAAATTATTAGTGAAGGTAAAAGTAAGGAAGAAATTAATAAATATATTGAAAGTACTACTATTGAGGGATTATATACTCTTAAATCTATTAAGAAATTGTTAAGAAATAAAAAAATAAAGATGCCTATTATTGATCTTATTTATGATATTATTATTAATGATAAAGAACCTAGTGAACTTAAAAGGTTTTTAATTGAAAAAGAATAAAAGTAGTTAGTTACTATCTATGTAACTAGCTACTTTTTCTATGGTATTATTAAAAATTATTATAATCTGTTTCAAAACCATACTACTGGTAATTGATGATTAAAGAAGGTGTATTGTCTTTTGGCATAGTGTCTAGAGTTTTGTTTTATTTTTTCAATAGCTTCTTCTTTTGTACAATTACCATCTAAATAATTATATAGTTCACGATAACCAATAGCATTTAGTAATGGCTTGGATTTTATACCTTTGTCATAGAAGAATTTTACTTCTTCGAGTAAGCCTTGACTTATCATTTCATCTACTCTTTTATTTATTTTATCATATAATACTTGTCTATCAGTAGTAAGTCCAATAAAGATTACATTATATAGTAATTTATTGGTTTTTATATTTTTATTTATTGATTCATTATTTTTCTTTATAATAATTGATGGCTCTTATTAATCTACGACGATTATCTTTATCTATTATGATATCTTTATCTAGTTTTTTTAATTCTTCATATAGTTCTTCATTAGTTAGGTTGTCATAAGTATTTATGCTTTTTTCTTCAGATAATTTGTAATCATATAAGGCTGCTTTAATATAAAGGCCTGTTCCTCCTACTAGAATGGGTGTTTTATTTCTGTTTTGGATTTCTTTTATTTTTTCTCGGCAATCTTTTTGATAGTGATAGATGGTATAGTCTTCAGTTACTTCTTTAAAATCCAATAAGTGATGAGGAATACCTTCTTTTTCTTCTTCAGTTATTTTAGCACTACCTATATCTAATCCTTTATATACTTGAACGGCATCGGCATTTATTATTTCACCATCATATTTTTTGGCTAGTTCAATACTTAATTTTGTTTTTCCTACTGCTGTCGGTCCTGTTATGACAATTATTTTATGCATATTGTCCTCCTTTTTAAAGAAAAAGAAGATTTTTTTATTTTATCTTCTTCTTTTGGTTATTTTGATTAAATGAATAATCTTCTACTTTTCTTAAACCTAGTTCTATTTCTTTTTAATTCATTAGCTCTTCTTAATTCTAAGGATAAATATTTTAGTACTTCGATATTTTTGTTGTTTTCTCTTAAGGCTAATGTTAAACTTCTCATTACATCTGTTTCATATGACATAATATCACCCCACTTGCCACTTATAATAGCATAATCTATGGTGTATGTCAAACATATTTTTAATTTAGATACTTATTTTATAAGGCTCTAAATTATTATAGAAAGACCTTAGGCTTTCTATAACACGAAAAGAGACCTTGGGCTCTGAAGTACTTTAAACACTTCTTTTAAACATTTTTTCTATTTCATATATGGTAAAATGGATTATGGTTGGTCTACCATGAGGACAATTATAGGGATTATTACACTTTCTTAATTTGTTTATAATTTCTTCTTGGGCTTCTTTAGTTATTCTAGTATTAGCCTTGACACTCATTTTACAACTTACTAACTTGGCTAGATTATCTCTAAACTTTCCTAGTGTAAAGTCTTTACCTTTAGATAGTATTTCTTCAAATATTCTTCTTACTATCTCTTCTTCTCTTCCTTTTGGTACCCAGGTTGGATGAGATATTACTCTAAAGGAATTAATACCAAACTCTTCTATTTCAAAAATTTAATTCTTCCATTATATTTAGATTTT
This sequence comes from Bacilli bacterium, assembly GCA_022009835.1. Lineage (GTDB taxonomy): Bacteria > Bacillota_I > Bacilli_A > RF39 > UBA660 > CAG-302. Next base: position 1,394,431 of record CP091726.1, read on the forward strand.
CTTTTATTTTGATATATTCATTATTGGGTAATGTTACCACTATCGGAACTAATGGAGAGATAGTATCGTTATTGGGATGAGATAATAAGTAATAATTACGCTCATAATTTACTCTCTCTTCAGCAGCATGCTGGTCAATTAGATAGATTCCTTTTTCATTTTCACAAACGATATAGGTTCCTAAGGCTAGTCCTATTGGATATAACTCGGGTAATTTATCATGAACTATCTCTTCAGCATAGTCTTCTTTTTCTTCTTCGGTATCATACTCATTATTTGGTTCTTCAATAAAGTTAACTAGATTATTTAATCTTTCTTTATTTTTCATTTGGATATATTTTTTTCTTCTTCTTTTTGGTGCTATATTATTTCTATCTAGATTCAAGGTTAAATTTTTATATGTTATTTCAGGTCCTTCTTCTTTGGTTTCTATCTTTGGTATTAGTATTTTTCTCTTTTTAATAGTACTTATGATGGTATCTTCGATTAGGACTTTTAAATCTTCAAAATTACTAAACTTGATATCTTGTTTGGATGGATGAATATTGACATCGATTAGTGATGGGTCAGTATTTATATTTATGACAACGATTGGATAACGAGTATCTTCTTTAAAAGAAGAATAAGCATCATTAATTATTTTATTTAGATATTGATTTTTGATTACTCTATTATTAACAAGAATAGTCATATGATTTCTATTGGCTCTTGTTACTTCAGGTAGTGATATATAACCTGCTAGTTCATAGTCATCATTGGCATTTTTTATCTCTAGCATTCTTTTAGCAACATCCAAGCCATAGATTGATTTTATTACTTTTAACTGATTACCGCTACCATCGGTATTTAGGATTTCTTTATCGTCATTAGTTAGTCTAAACTTGATACTTGGATATGATAAGGCCATTTTATTGACATATTCGACAACATTTGCTAGTTCGGCATAAGGACTTCTTAAGTGCTTTAGTCTGGCAGGGGTATTATAGAACATACTAGTTACGGTTATTTGAGTACCTATTCTTGCTTCAGAATTTGTTACTTTCTCTATTTTACCTCCTTTGATGTGAACCATTGTTCCTACTTCTCCATCACATGTTTTTAATATGACATCTGATACAGCGGCAATTGAGGGAAGAGCCTCTCCTCTAAAACCTAGGGAAGATATATTCCATAAGTCATCATCGGTATATAATTTACTAGTTGCATGTCTTTGAAAAGCTAATGGGGCATCTTCTCTATTCATTCCTATACCATTATCTGTTACGATAATTTCACGGATCCCAGCTTCTTTTAAATCTATTTTAATATTTGTTGCTTTGGCATCAACGGAGTTTTCTACTAATTCTTTTACTATTGATACGACTTTTTCTACTACTTCTCCTGCTGCTATTTTATTTGATAGTAGTTCATTCATTACTCTTATTTTATTCATTGTTTACCTCAATCATTTTATATGGTTTATCCATATTTCCTTCTTTTTTATAGATAGCTATTTCTCTTCCTTTATGGTCTATTAGTAATGATAATTCTGAATTAAAAAAGATGGGAAGAGACATACCATTGTGTACTTTCTTTAGGGTATCTCCCTCTATTATTGTTACGGGAATATTTGATAGTACTTCTCTTATGGTAAGTAATTTATAGTTGTCATTTTGAATATCTTCTAGTGTACAAGAGTCTTCTAGGGAAAAGATTCCTTGCTTTGTTCGTACTAGGTTTTTCATTGTTCCATAGGTATTTAAGTCATAAGCTATATCTCTAATTAGACTTCTTATATATGTTCCTTTGCTCACTTTACATTTTATTTTGAACTCAATGGTATTAGTTAGATACTTGGGGTCTTCTAGTAAATCTAAGGAGTATATTTCTACTTCTTTACTAGGTGGAGTTACTGGTATATTGCTTCTTGCATATTCATAGAGTTTTTTTCCTCCTACTTTGACTGCTGAATACATGGGTACTTCTTGAAGATATTTGGTAGTATATTTTTTTTTAGTGTTTTTCTCAATATCTTCTTTAGTTACTTTGGGAATATTTCTTTTTATTTCTGTTCCTGTTATATCTAACATATCTGTTTCATAACCTAGTATGACTTCTGCTACATATTCTTTGGTTTCTGATGTTAGTAGTTCTGCTACTTTTAAGGCTTTGCCTATCGGTACTATTAGAACGCCTTCTGCTAATGGGTCTAATGTTCCAGTATGACCTACTTTTTTTGGTATTAAACTTTTTTTAGATATGATATTTACGATATCTCTACTTGTATAATCTTTTGGTTTATTTACTACTAATACTCCATTCATCGATTCTCTTACCTACTTCCTCTAGTACTTGTTTTTTTAATTCTTCATAAGGCATCTTTACTGTTACACCAGCAGCATTAATATGGCCTCCGCCACCAAATACTTTTACTATTTCATTTACATTAATATGTTTACTACGAAGTGATACTCTTATTTCTTCTTTATACTTTCTTAAGAATATTGATACTTCTATTCCTTCTATCTCTAGAGGGATATTTACTAGAATACCGCAGTCATTTTGGTCTACTCCAGTACTTATCATATCTTCTTCTGTTATATATGATATAGCTACTTTTCCGTTATAATAGAACTCTAAATTATCTAGAGCTATCTTTTTAATATTAAACTGATTTATAGTTATTATTCTTAAGGCTTTATCATAAAGAAGAGATATATTTACTATTTTACTTAAGTCTTCAGCCATGGCAAAAAGTACTTGGTAAAACATCTTGATGAGAGAAACCACCTGTATCAGTAAGTAAGCCAGTCATTAGTGGTTCTCCTAGTTCTTTGGTTATCTCGATATTTAATTCTTTTATTATTTCATATACTATCTGACAGCAGGCTGGTCGCTCTTTAACTAGATTTTCATCTCCATATTTAGTATTACTGATATGATGGTCAATTACATATTTTCTCTTTACTCTATTTAAAATATCACTTGGATCATTTACTCTATCTATGTTAGCAGTATCTAATATAATAGCGGTATCATAGTCTTTATTACTTTCTTCCTTGATATCTTGAAAACCCTCTAGAAAGTTAAATCTTTTGGGTGGCTCTTTAATTACTATATCCACTTCTTTATCTAATTTCTTTAAGGCGTGATACATAGCTAATGTACTACCAATAGCATCACCATCAGGATTATTATGACAAAGTAAAACAATATTATTGCTTGTTAATACTTTGTCAATAATATTGTTCATACTTACTCCTCCTTATTTATTTCATCAATTATCTTTTCTATCTTGTTACCATATTCAATTGATCTCGTCATAAACAAATGTTAACTCAGGCATTTTTTTCTTATTTCTACTTCATCAAATAGTTTACCACGAATAAAAGGAACTTGCTCTATTTAATGCTTTAGTTACTTTTTCTCTGTCAGTGTCTATTAAATTGGTAAAGTATACTTTAGCATAAGATAAATCATTTGTTATATCAACTGCGGTTATGGTTACAAATTTGATATCATCATCTTTTACTTCTTCATTTATTATTTTTTTGATATTGCTTCAGTAAAGATGTGTCCTAATCTATCTAATTTTACACTCATAATTATCTCCCATTTCTATAAATGCCAGTTTCTACTTTGCAAAAATCGGCATAATTTTCCATTGTTGCTATATTATTTCTTACTAGTTTTTTTCTGCTATCTCACGGCCTTTAGCAAAAAATATTGAATTAATAGGATTGGCAAAGTCTTTAACTTCTATTTGCTGCTCTGCAAGTGGAACACCTTCGAACACCTCTGTAAAATATGATAATCTACCTGCCGACTCAAGTTCATCTTTACATATTAGTTCTCCTGGTGTTGGTTTTTTTAACCTGTTTTTTTGTTCATATAATTTTTCAATTCTTTTGTCAAAATTCATATCGTTTACAAGATCTCTAGTTCTATATTTTTCATACTTATTTTTCATATCACACCTCTATCTATGTTTTGTATTCTTTTGTAATTCTTCTAACCCTTGTCTATATCCTTCTAAATAATATATGTTTTTCTCTTACTTGAACTGGTAATTCTTCAAAAAAACAATATATTCATCTTTGGCATCATTGTAACCTATTCTAGTTAGGGAATCTTTGGTATATTTTTTTCTGATATTATACCAACTTGTAACATTCTATTTGATAATTCAATGTATCCTCTTCGATAAGAAGTTAATTCTCCTTCAGTTTTAATTTCAGTAATATTGTAACGATTATCTTTTTCTAGCGATAAGCCTGATAGTCTATCTTTGTTTCCCTTTTTGCATTTGCTCAGGACTTGTGCCATATTTGGCTCTTTGTCTTTTGAAATTTTTCTTCCTTACGAGTTTCTGCCTCCATTTTTATCTATTTGATATGATAATATTTCTTTAGCAATTTTATCTGAAGGCATGTTATTTAAATATTCTCTTTTTATGTTCATTATCATCATTCCTATCTTTTTTTACTGTTTATTTTTTTAGTCCTTTTTTTATATCCTATTAGATATTCTTTACAATTTTGTACTTCTTGAGGCAATAGTTCAATATTTATATTAATATCTTGAGCATCATTGTAGCCAATAGCCTCGATATCTAAATCCGGTCTTATTTCAGGATACTTGATAATGCTCGCTAATTTTTCCATACTTCTAGTATAGTAACCATATTGATATGACTTGATGTCACCTTGTGATATTACCATTATACCTTTTTTGTTTTTATGTTTTTCTAGTGTGCTTTCATTATAAGGAACGGCAGATAGGCGATCCTCTGCTCCATCATTGATAAATCTAGTGGTTCCTTTTTCTTCATATCTAGCTATGGCATCATCTTTCTGTCTTTCTTGAGTTAGTATTATCGATGTCTTATGTACAGATATTTCGTTTCTAGTTAATGTTGGTCTAGTGCCACTTATTTTTTCACTGGTTTGTTCTATTGCCATATTATTACCTACTTTCTTTTTATTTCTGAAGTTAATCCTTTACGATATCCTTCTAGATATGCTTTACAATTTTGTACTTCTTGAGGCAATAGTTCAAAATTTATATTAATATCTTGAGCATCATTGTAACCGATTGCCTCGATATCTAAATCCGGTCTTATCTCTGGGAATTTGATTATACTTACTAGTTTTTCCATACTTCTAGTATAGTAACCATATTGATATGACTTGATGTCACCCTCTGTTACTACTATTTTTTTCTTCTATTTTTCTTGATGTTTTAAGAGATTTTTTTCATCATATGGAAAAGCTGATAGGCGATCCTCTGCTCCTTCATTGGTGAACTTTCCTGAACCTCTTTTAGCATAATCTTCTTTAGCATCTTTAATCTTTCTAGCATCATTATCCATCTGTTCTATTATTCCTTCTCTAATATGTTTATTTTGATCCGCTAGTGACTGCTTCCTGTATTTGTCTATAGCCATAAATTACCTCACTATTTCCTTAAGTTCATATGCTTCAATAATATCTTTTTTTCTTTGATATCATTAAAATTTTTCAATAGTTATTCCACACTCTAGTCCTTGTTTTACTTCCTTAGCTTGATCTTTTTCTCTCGCTAAACTTGCTATAGTGCTATCTATTACTACTACACCATCTCTTATTATTCTTGCTTTACTATTTCTTTTAATTACTCCTGATGTTACATAAGAACCAGCGATGGTACCTACTTTAGAGAACTTGAATATTTTTCTTACTTCAGCTTCTCCTAATACTATTTCTTCATATTCTGGTTCTAATTTTCCTCTTAAAGCTGCTTCCATTTCTTCTACTACTTTATATATGATATCATATAATCTAATATCGATACCTTTATCTTTAGCTACTTCAGTTATCTTATGGTCTGGTCTTATATTAAAGCCAATTATAATAGCATTGGAAGCTGCTGCTAGTGAAATATCACTTTCTGATATTGCTCCTATTCCACTTCTAATAACATTGATTTTTATTCCTTCAACATCTAATTTTAATAAAGAATTCTTTACTGCTTCTTCGCTTCCTTTAACATCGGCTTTTAGAATAATATTAATTTCTTTTTCGCCTTGTTCAGCTCTATTAAATAAATCAGTTAATGAGATGGCAGTTTTTGGTTTGTTTCTTTTTTCTTTCTCAATTTCTTGTCTTTGTTCTGCTACTTTTTTGGCTTTCTTTTCGCTTTCAAAAGCCATAAACTTATCTCCTGCTGCTGGGCTTTCTGGTAATCCTGTTATTGATACTGGCATTGATGGAAGAGCTTCTACTAAGTTTTCACCTTTATCATTTTTTAAAGTTCTTACACGACCAGATATCGTACCAGCAACGATTGGATCCCCTAGTCTTAGTGTTCCGTTTTGGATAAGTAAGTTAGTTACAACACCACTTGATTTATCTAATTTTGATTCGATAACAGTTCCCATAGCATAACGATTTGGATTAGCTTTTAATTCGCTAACTTCACTAAGTAATAGTATTCTCTCTAGAAGATCATCTATTCCCTCACCTGTTGCCGCTGATAGATTGACAAACATAATATCGCCACCCCAGGCTTCTGGTTGTAATCCATTTGCCGACATTTCAGTTAATACTCTTTCAACATTAGCGGTTGGTTTATCTATTTTATTTACTGCTACTATAATTGGAACACCTGCTGCTTTGGCGTGATCAATTGCTTCTTTAGTTTGAGGCATTACACCATCATCAGCGGCAACAATGATAATTACAATATCTGTAATAGAGGCTCCTCTTGCACGCATTTCAGTAAATGCAGCATGACCTGGTGTATCTATAAAGGTTATTTTTTTACCATTATATTCTATCTGATAAGCTCCAATTGCTTGAGTTATTCCTCCGGCTTCGCCACTTGCAACATTAGTTTTTCTAATAGTATCTAATAATGTTGTTTTACCATGGTCTACATGTCCCATTATTGTTACTACTGGTGGTCTTTCTTGTAAATCTTCTTCTCTATCAACTATTTCTAATTCTTCAAAATTAGTTTCATCTAATGTACTTTCTTTTTTTAATGTTTTATTATAATCTGCTACTAAAATTTCAGCAGTATCAAAATCAAGAGATGCATTGATATTTATCATCATTCCTAATCCCATTAGTTTTTTTATTAGAGATGCTGCAGGTACATTTAGACTAGAAGCTAGTTCAGCTACTGTCATATTATCTTTATATGCTATTATATCTTCATCATTTGATGCGGTATTTTCTTGTAGTTTTTCTTTATGCTTGTACATTTCTTTTCTTTTTTCTTTGAAGTCGTTTTTGTTATTTTCTTTCTTATTAGGAACTTTCTTCTCTTTTCTTTGGGTATGAACTGGTGATGTTACTTCCTCTAGTTCTTCTTCATAAGAATCAGCAAAATCATCTATAATTTCTTCAATTTCTTCTGCTTCTTCTAATTCTTCATTACTATTTGCTATTTCATTATCTAACATTATTATGTCATCATCTGATAACATATCTTCGTCATTTGATACTTCGATATTTAATCTTTGACATAATTTTAATATTTCAGATACTGTCTTACCAACATCACTTGCATATTCAGATACACTCATCATAGGTATCACCTCCTATTTTATTATTTTTTCAATCTCTTCATATACTTCATCATTTATTTTAGTTTCTAAAGCTCTTTCTAATATTTTTATCTTTTAGCTATTTTTTTAATGTATTTAAATCTTTTTTTAATGTAGGCTCCACGACCATTAGCTTTTCCAGTTATATCAGGAAATACTTGTCCTTCTTTATTTTTTACAATACGAAGTAAATCCGACTTAGGCAGTTGTTCTTTAGTTACAACGCATCTACGAAGCGATATTTTCTTCATATTACTCCTCACTTACTGGTTCTTCTTGAACTGCTGATTCTGATTTTACTTCTATTTTGTAATGTGTAAGACGAGATGCTAATTTTACATTTTGTCCTTTTCTTCCGATTGCTAAGGAAAGGTTACTATCATTGGCTAGAGCAAGAGCCTCTTTCTTATTTTCATCTTTAATGGTTACTTTTAAATCTTTAGCAGGACTTAAGGCATTAGCTATAAACTTAACAGGGTCTTTATCATATAATACAACATCAATTTTTTCTCCGTTTAATTCTTTTAGAACAGCTCCTATTCTTCTACCTTTTTCACCAATTACGGCTCCTAGTGGATCAACATTATTGTATTCAGTATAAACGGCTATTTTTGTTCTACTTCCTGCATCTCTAGCTACTGAATATAACATTACTGTGCCATCTGATAATTCTGGTATTTCTATTTCTAATAATCTTTTTACAAAACCATAGTGACTTCTAGAAAGCATTATGAATGGTCCTTTTGGCCCTATTTCTAATTTTGATACATATACTTTTACAGAAGAACCCATTACTAATTTTTCTCCTGGTATTATTTGATCTTTTGGTAAGATACCACTTGCTCTTCCTAAATCAACGAAGTAATTTTTTTGGTCTTCTCTTGATAGTGTTCCAACCATAAGTTCACCATCTTTATCTTGAAACTCTTCTGATATACTTTGTTTTTCAGCTTCTTTAACTCTTTGTACGACAATTTGTTTTGCTGTTTGTGATGCTACTCTTCCAAAGTCTTTAAGTGGTAATTCTTTTTCAATTATTGTTTCTCCTAATTCGATTCCTTCAACTTCTTTTGAAGCATCTTCTAGTGACACTTCTAATTCTGGATTTTCTACTGTCTCTACTACTGTTTTGTATGAGTATACTTTGATATCACCAGTTACTGTGTCAACTTTGGCCATAACATTGGTTAAACCTTCATTTTTTTTGTAAGCTGCCGCTACTGCTTGTTCCATAGCTTCTACTACGATTTGTTTGTCAATTTTCTTTTCTTCTACGATTGCATCTAATGCTTTCATGAATTCTTTCATTTGTTTACTATTCATTTTTATCTTCCCTTCTCTTTTGTCGATACATCTAATGTGTATGATTCTTTTATTGGATCCTCTCTATCTAATATTGGATTTATTATATTTGTTACTTCGACACATTTATCTATATCTATTATTTCATCACGATCTATTACTATTCTTAAATATAGATTATTGTCTTCTTTTTTTCTAAAGTAATACTATCTATTATTACTCCTGTTTCTGCTACTGGTTCTTCAAGCATTTTTTTCTTATTTTTTTCTTCTATTTTCATCTCTTCCTCCTAATTAATATATATAAAAGAGTGGATTTTTATGCCACTCTTTCTTCAAGACAGTTATATTATAGCACAGGTTTACTGTAAATACAAGGTATTTTTTTGTTTTTTATTGCTGGTTTTTTAAATATGGAGACCTTGGGCTCCATATTTCGCTTTGAAGACCTTAGACTTCAAACGAGAGTGGGAAACCTTAGGTTCACGCTCTACATGTAAAGATAAAATTTACTATTTGCTTTTTTTAATAAAATTATTGTATAATTAGTAGGCAGTGGTTATTCTTTTTAAAATTCAATATTTTTAATTTTTTTAATTTTTTAACGAGAAAAAAATATTTATGAGAGGAGAGATTAAATGAATACAAAGATTATTCCCCTAGGAGGTATGGGGGAAGTTGGTAAAAACATGTATGTTGTTATGCATGATGATGAAATTATTATTGTTGATTCTGGTGTTATGTTTCCTGATGATGATTTACTTGGTATTGATTACGTAATACAGGATTATACTTTTTTAAAAGAAAATGAAAGTAAGATTAAGGCTCTTATTATTACTCATGGACACGAGGACCATATTGGTAGTATTCCGTTTCTTTTGCAATCGGTTACTATTCCAAAGATTTATGCTCCTAGTAATGCTAAAGAACTTATTGATAAGAAATTAGAGGAGAGAACTATCGTCTATAAGGATATGGTTATTTATGACGAAGACACTGTAATTAAAACTAAGCATTTTAATATTGAATTTTTTAGAACTACTCACTCTATTCCTGATTCACATGGTCTTGCTATTGACACTCCTGACGGAGTTATTGTTATGACTGGTGACTTTAAGTTTGATATGACTCCTATCGGGCCTATGGCTAATCTACATAAGATGGCTAGAATTGGTGAGAAAGGTGTTTCGGTACTTATGAGTGATTCTACTAATGCTATGAGTCCAGGTACTTCTCTTAGTGAGAGTGTTGTTGATGAAAACTTAAAAGAAATTTTCTCTACTTATACTAGCAATAGAATTATTTTGGCAACTTTTGCTTCGAATGTTTATAGAATTAAACATATTATTGAGACTTGTAAGAAAAAAAATAATAGAAAAAAATTGCTTTTATTTGGTAGAAGTATGGAAAATATGGTTGATATTGCTCTTAAATGTGGATACTTTGAGGATAAAAGTATTATTATTACTGCTGAAGAGGCTAATCATTTAAAGCCTGGTGAGGTATGCCTTCTATGTACCGGTAGTCAGGGTGAACCTTTAGCGGCTTTATCTAGAATTGCGGCAGGTACGCACAGACAAATTAGTTTAATGCCTAATGATATTGTAATATTTTCTAGTTCTCCAATTCCGGGTAATACGGCATCTGTGTCAAAAACTATTAATAAACTATACAAGAAAGGTGTTAAAGTATTTACTAATGCTATGAGTGAAATTCACTCTTCTGGTCATGCTAATCAGGATGAACTTAAACTTATGATTAGGCTATTTAAACCAAAATATTTTGTTCCTTATCATGGGGAATTTAGAATGCTTAAAAAGCATACTGACTTGGGTGTTATGTGTGATGTTCCAAGAAGAAATACTTTTGTTTTAGAAAATGGTGATGTACTTGCTCTTGAAAAGGGTAATCTTCGTAGAGATGGTAAGGTACAGGCAGGCGAAGTCTATGTTGATGGATCAAGAATCGGTGATGTTGGATCTGCTGTTATAAAGGATAGAATCCTTATGAGTACAAATGGTATTTTGGTTATTATTGCTAATATTGATATGCAAAAGAAAATCTTGATGGGTAGTCCAGCAATTACTACTAGAGGTTATATATTAGTTAATGAAAATACTGATTTAATTAGGGATATTCAACATAATGCTGAGATTATTATTAATAAGGAACTTAAGAAGAAGGTATTTAATTTTAACGATATGAAATCAGAAATTATTAATGGCCTTATCCCTATGCTTTCTGACAAGACTGGTAGAGTTCCTATTATCTTACCTATTGTTATGGGTATTAAGTCTGATAATGATGAATCTTCTACTGAAGAGAATAATAAGGTTAAACAATAGATATTTTTATTAGATATAAAGAAAATAACTACTATCAAATGATAATAGTTATTTTTTTATATACAGTAATTAAAAATAAAAAAATATTTTTAGCTTGTAGTTATAGTTATAAATGTATAAGAAAGGAGTAAAACTGTATTGCACATTTTTTTATGATGTGATTTTTTTATATTTTTTTATTTAGGAAGTATAAAGAATACCACTGAAATCTAGTCATAATAGAAAAAGAATCTTAATAATTAATTTTTAATCAAAAAGAAAACAAACTTTTTTTATTAATATTTTTTTATATAGAACATAGGATTTATTTTTGTAATTTCTATTTTTTTGAATATGGTTGAAATATACAAAATGAGAAAAAAAGTAAATGCTTTTTTTAGTCAGTTATTTTTTTATTTATAAGTTGATATAGTTTGTTTTTCTCCGATAATTTTTAATTTTTTTATATTTTTATGGATGTATGTACTAATGAATTTATTTTTAAATAATTTTTTTATAACCTTTGTATTTAATTAATATATTGTAAATAACTGACTTTTTTTAACTAGAGCGTGATGTGTTGTTACTCTAGTGATAACCTCCTTTTCACAGATTTTGCCCATTCTTAAATCTATTTATTTTTTTATCAAATCATTTAATGCTTTTTTTATAATATTTTTTTAAAAAAATTGCATTATTTTTGGTAGGCCTTAATTTCGCAATAATTATACTATTTTTTTAGATTGTTCTGTCAACAGTTTTTTTGTGATATTTTTTTGAGAAAAAAATTGCGATTTTTTTAAAGTTATCCACAGGCTTTGGGGAAAAAGTATTTTTTTAAAGAGATATTGTCTAACATATAAAGGAAATAAATAATGAGAAAGACCCTTTTGGAGGGGCTTCCTCATTCTATGATGGAGACAATTCTTTGGCTCTATCATACCCTGCAAGACTTACTTGAGAGGCTGAAAGGGACAAAAGAATATATCTTCTACTGATTATCTTTTTTTTGTTATTTTATCTTTTACTTCAATCTTATTGGGAAAAGAAATTATTTTACTTTGTTGTTTCTTAGTATTTATGGTATAAGCATCATCAATTGGTGATCCTTCTAATACTTTTTGAAGTTTTTTCTTTAGTGTGTTATAGTGTTTTTGCTCAATAAATGTATAATTTTTCCTTTAGGATGTTCTTCTATTTCTTCTTTTTATACTCATGTAATAATCTTCATCTAATTTATCATGTTTTTTTATTAAATCTATAATATTTAATTCTTCTCCTAGTGAATATAATAGTTCTTCTTCACTAAACAAACTACTACTTTCTGGCTGCTCATAATTTAAGTATGTATGTATTGTTTCGTAAATATTATTGTATAGTTTTATTTCTTGTTGATTAATATATTTTTAACCAATTATTTTGTATTTTGGTAATAGTTTTGGTGGTAGTCTCTAACAAATGGGGGTTAGCACTGACATAAGAGGCTAATGTTTGGTCTTTTTGTGATATTAAATTTATTAGATAGCTTTTTTTAATTGGATTTTTTTCTAATTCTTTAGGGGTTTTTAAAAAGTGGTATGTATTTCTTCTTCTAATTTTTTTCACTAAGTATATCTTTTTATCATTTCAGTAGTATAATAATCTAAAAACTATTTTTATTGTGATTAAACATATCATATAAAATTATATAGCCTTCTCCTAATTCTTTTTTAGGGTTGGTTCTTTAGTGGCATTTTTCTTTTTATTATTGATATTTTTTTATTTTTTTCATTTAGATATTTGATTCTTAATATTAGGTTATATCTAATATATTCTTCAGATTGTTTATCTTTTTATTACTTCACATAATAGTATTAATATTTCTATTTTATTTATTTCGACATCATTAGAACTTAGATAATTATCCGCTACTGAAATGATAAACTTTTGGTCTGATGGAAATGTTTTTATTATTGCTTTGACAAAAATATGATTTTGCTTTACTTGGTCTTCTGCAAATTGATAAAAGTTTTTATCTTTGGACATTATTATTACCATTGACATGAAGGTCGGATCATTTTCAAGCTCATCTAGGGTGTAGGCAGTAATATCATTTCCATGTATGTAATCATATACTAATTTTTGGACTATACTTTTTTTCATTTTTTTGGCTCCTTTTTTTGGCTTTTGCTCTTTTTTTATTATACCATATTTTTAATGAAATTTGTTTTTTTTATTATCTTACTATTAGTATTTGCCCTATTGATAGTAGATTTGATGTTAGATTATTTAGCTGTTTTAGTTTGTCTACGGTGGTATTGTATTTCTTGGCTATGCTATATAGGGAGTCACCTTTCTGAACTGTGTAAGTTGTCTCTAAATTGGTATTTGTTGGTATTAGTAATACTTGACCTATTGATAGTAAATTTGTGGTTAAGTTATTTAAATCTTTTATTTTATCAATGGTAGTAGAATATTTTCTGGCTATGCTATATAGGGAGTCACCTTTTTGGACCGTGTAGGTAATGGTATTTTTTTCTTGCTCTATTTTATTTGGCTTATCACTTGGTAGTTTTAGTACCTGACCTATTGATAGTGTATTACTTGTTAAGTTATTGATTCTCTTTAGTTCTTCTACTGTGGTGTTATATTTATTGGCAATTGAATATAGGGAGTCGCCTTTCTTTACAGTGTATGTTGACTCTGGTAATAATGCACTTGGTATTTTTAGTAATTGTCCAGTTGATAGAATATTTGATGTTAGATTATTTGCTTTCTTTAATTCATCCACAGTAGTATTATTAGCCATGGCAACTGAGTATAAGGTATCACCTTTTTGGACAATGTAGACATTTTCTTCTCCTTCATATATTTCTTTAGTTGGAATACGAAGAATCTGACCTATTTGTAATGTATTTGATGTTAAGTTATTCTCTTTTTTTAGTTCTGAAACAGTAGTACCTAATTTATTTGCTATGCTATATAGGGAATCTCCTTTTTGAACTATGTAGGTATTGGTTATTAATCCCTCTGGTGGTGTGTATGGTACTCCTATATAGTTTGCTACTGCTGATATGACGGCTTCTGCTAGTTCTTTGTAGTTTTCTTTTAGGAATTCGACATCTTTGGTATTGTCAATAAAACCATACTCGACGATTAGTGGTTCTAGATTGCCAGTATTCCTATGGATGAAATAGTAGTCTTTAGAGGTGTCACTTGGTAATCTTCTTTGATAGTATTTTCTTGTTGTTTGGCCTGTAGTTCCGATATTATTTAGAATGTTTTTGGCTAGGGTATCTTTGTTTCTTAGGGCATAGATGACTTCGGCTCCTTCGCCGCCACCTGAATTAACATGGTTCGATATTAGTATAACATCAGATGAATTACCAAACTTATTTAAAATAGTATTTACTCTATCAGTTGGAGATAATGTGGTATCTGAGTCTCTAGTTATAGCTACTGGTATTCCTAACTCTTTAAATCTATCATACATGTATTTGGATATTAATAGATTATAGTCTTTTTCTAGTAAATTATTGCCTGTAGCACCAGAATCCGTACCACCGTGACCTGGGTCAATTATTACTTTACGGACCGCTCTATCTTCATTATTATTCATAGTTATCACCTTCAAAGTAGTATATGTAAATAATGTGAATTTGGTTAACTTGACTAGTATAAAAAAAGACACTATTTTTTTAGTACCTTTAATCTTTTATTTAGTGTATCATTTATTATTTTTTTCTTATTTCAATAATTCTTTTTTTCATAAAGTCTGGATTATCTTTAAACCATTTTTATGTTAAGTGGTGATGGATGTGGCAAGACTATTGCTGGCTTACCCAATAGTGTATTGTTTTTTTAAATATTAAGTCATTATAGTCTTCGTTTGGAAAGAATGTTTTAGCGGCTTTGGCTCCAATTATGATATATATTTTGTTATCTATATATTCTAACTCTTTCTTTATCCATTTTTCATAGCATATCTTAGGTGGAGCTTTATCACATCCATTTTTATCTTTTCCTGGGTAGCAATGCGCTAAGGCTGTGATAAAGAAGTTGTCTGGATTATAGAATTCTTCATCAGTTATTTGATACCATTCATATTTTAATTTTTTACCACTTTGATCAGTGAACGGCTTTAATGTAGTGTCAACCGTTTTAGATGGTGCTTGACTTATTTGGACTATTTTTGAATTGGCCGAGCCTATGACTACTGGATGTGGTTTGAAGCCAAATTTATCTTCACAAATATTGCATTTTCTTATTTCATTTATTAAATTATTAAAATCTTTTTTCATAATACCTGCCCAATTCATGATGTGCTAGTTTATTTAATTCTCATATTTACTAATACTAATAATGATAAAGAAATTAATACTGTCACTAATAATGCTAGTAATATAGTATTTACATAACCATTAGATGGTAAATTTGGTTTTTAATGTTCTTACTTTTTTTCTTTGTACTTTCTTTTTGATATGTATTTAAAGTTCTAATACTCTGTTCATTTGGCATATTTATTTTTACTTTCAATCTCTGGTTTTATTTTTTTCTACTTTATCTTTCATTGATGGAATTAATCTAGCATTATTTTTTTCTACATTTTGTAAGATTATAAAAATTTGCATTAGGATCGGTTAAATGTTCTTTTGATTCTCTAAAATAATTATTTTTCTGTTATATAATATGCTGGGTTCGGAATGTTGGATATTTGAAATTTTTCTGGTGATATTTTTTCCATACAAACATTGCCTTGATGTTCGGTATATTCTTTAGAACCATCTTTTAATACATAAGTGATAGTACTAATTAAGTCCATATCAGTATTTACTGCCCTTGCAATATTGTCTTTTCCTACTACTTTTTTTGGTATTAGAGCAACATTTAATTTTTGGTGAACTAAACTTATTATAAAATTCTTGATAAAACCTAATTACTTTTTTTGTGTTTCTAATTCACTTAAATCGGCATTTTTTTACATAAATCACAAACATTTTGCCTACATGCTTCTTCATTTCTTAATATGTAGGGTGAAAACCTTATATCATTATGGTAAGCAGATGTGTGATCCGCTGATGTAAACCAATCAAACCATTCTGGTGAATCTATGGCATGTTGAAAGACTTTAGTAAAATCATGTTCATAATATATTCCAGCTCCACCATAATATGGGTAGCCTCCTAGTGGAGCCATAATTTTTCTTTTCATAAACATTGCTTGAATTTCTTCTATATCTTGTGGATTGCCTTTTCTATCACCAGCGTTAGGGATTAAACCATTTTGAATTATTGATGTGTAATATGCATCAGGGAAAGAATGTGATACATATCCATAAGTTATATACTCTTTTAAGAAATAGTTTTTTTACCATCTCAATATCTTCTTCTTTTATTTTTTTGGTATAATCAATGTTTAGTTTATCCGCTATTACGGTGGCAATTAACTTGGATTTTTGCGTTTCAAAATTCTGAGGTGATATTTGTCTTTCTTCTAATTGTGTATATAGTTCATTTATTTGTGTAATATTTTTTTCGAATCCATATCCATCTTTATTTATTATATGATGAATATATAGTTCTCCTATTAAGTTGCCTATTGAATAGATACTATGATTTTTTTATTCCAATTATCTCTCAAAATATTTATAAAAAAATGTTGAATTGATATTTTTTTCTATATTTGAAAGCATTATCTTTTTCCTTTATCTAATCTGTTTTGTTCCATTTTATTTAACACCACCATATTTGTTCTTTAAGTTTATTATATCATATTTTTCTTCTGTTATTTTTGATAAATTAATTAGTTATATTAAAAGATACTAATTTTTAATTTTCTTAGTATCTTTTTTTGATATTTAATTTATGGTCTGAATTATCATTGTAAATGCACATTTTTTTATAAACGTGTTTTTTTACAATGAGAACTTACCATTTGTCAAATAATTTTTTTGTATAAAATTTACAGATTCTATGGTTTTCCCTCAATTTTGCAAATAATATGAATACTATTTAATCATCCTGTAGGTTTAATATTTTTTTTATTCAAAGCTATGCTTTTTATAAATAATAGTAGAAAAAGTCCACTTATAACCGACTTTTTTTATGAGAAAAACCGGACTTTTTTTGCTTTTTTTATAATTGTTTAGAAATATAAAGTCATTTTTTTAAATCATTAACTTTTTCTATGACTAATCTTTAGTTACTTTTTTTCTAATTCTTCTATAAACTTATCTTTTTAACTCTGGATATATATTATTTTCTTATTACTTTACCATCTAGATTACATATATAACAATTGGGTAATAGAATCTTTATTTCTTTCAAAATATTATTATTATTTTTCATATTTTTCTTCCAACTAAAATACCTTCGATTAAATTTGATGGTATTCCAAACAGAATAGTGCTTTTCACGATTAGTAAAAAATCATCTTTATTTTTTTCTATCTTTAATAAATTTTTTTCATAGTAATTAGGATTAATAAAGTCCTTAACATCGTTATCATTAATTGTATCACTATTTAGAATATCTCCTTTTAGCAAACTTTTAATGTTTTTTTGTTATTTCCATTAAAAAAATAATTCCTATTTGAATCCTATCTTGTACTAAACTTGGCATGAATCTTGCTTCTTTGGTCTGCTCCAACATCCACATGTGGCAATCAATGCTATTTGTTATTTTAATAATATTATTCATTTGATCATAAGGAATTACTGATGTTTTTATTTCTTGTGTATCTATACTATTTTTTTAAAAAAATTCCATTATATAAAATTGTTCCTCCAGAATAATAATTTATATAATCTTTTAATAAATAATCTTGCTTTTAAATTCCATACTCCAACGGCACCTAAATATTTTGATAATCTGCTATCAGTAAATATGTTTGATATTAGACCATCATTTACGATCGATATTAAACCATCAATATTCTTATATGTTCCATGTAGCAGGGTTCCTTTTTAATAATTTAACATCATCACCTACTTCATATTTATGTTTATCAAGTTTATATGATTTTTGCTTCATAAAAATTTATTTATTTGTTCTATCATTATTTTTTTAGAATTATCAGATAATTTTTTTCATCAACTATTTTTTTATAATCTTCTTTCTTCACTTTTTATTTTTCTCCCTATTCTATTTATATCTCTAAATTCTTTAAAATAATTAACTGTTTCTGCCATTTGTTTATCATATTCATTTATAATATCTTCTTTAGTTAAATATACATATTTATCTGGATGTAATAATACTGGTTCAAGTAATTCTTTTTTTATTATTGAAATAGGTATTAAATTCATCTTTTTTTCATAACCAGTAAGTGATAATTCTTTATCATAATACCAATATGTGGAACTACTAGTTACTCTTAGATTTAATTTATCTATATCTAAATTACTAGGACAATTCCCGAAACAATTTAAACTTGTTCCTATATCTGTTCCTATTATATGGGCTCCTATTTTCTTTAGTTCTACTAATGCAATGCGACCACTAGAAAAAACATATTCATTTACTAGTGCTACAACATTTTTATCTTTAAGAAATTTTATTAATGGTTTTATTACAGATGAACTACCTCCTCCATTATATCTTAAATCAATTATATAATTTTTTTATATTATTATCTTCTTTTAATTTTGAAATTAGTTGTTCCATTTTATCTTTATCTCTGCAGGAATTATAATGGATAATACAGCAATCATTAATAACTTCTGTAGAGTAGTTTTCTGGAAATTCTACATTATAAAACTCTGGTAAATTATTTATATCAAAAGTAATATCTTCCTTTTTCAGTATTATTATTTAAAAATGGTATATATAAACTTTTTCAGTATTATTTTTCAATACTTGGTAATGATTTTTAAAAACATTTACATCAGATAAAAAAATGACTGAATCATTACTAATAAATGTTCTTTTTGTTGAATAACAAATAATCTCTTCTAATTCACATAATATTCTTTGTATATCTATATTATTTATTTTTTTAATAACTTACAACCTATTAATTTTTTATAAATTGGTGTGATATTTGTAATATAAAGACTATTTTTCTTCTACTGTAAAATCTATTGGTATGTATATATTTTTCTTTAAAAACTTACTTTAGTATGCGAATCATATCTACCAAGCATAAATCTTATTAATAATGAAGT
The DNA here is from genome assembly GCA_022009835.1 of Bacilli bacterium. Classification (GTDB taxonomy): domain Bacteria; phylum Bacillota_I; class Bacilli_A; order RF39; family UBA660; genus CAG-302. The sequence continues at coordinate 1,413,769 of CP091726.1, forward strand.
TATATAATAAAGATCAAATTCATCATATTCATTTTCACTTAATAGTTCATTTATCTTTTTCTTTTTAATTCTGTTTTTTTGTATGAAAAAAATATAACCCAGGATGACCATTAAACTTTTGAATCTCCATTTTTCAATAAAAATCAAATATTTTTTTATTAGGTAGTATTCTGCTTCTTTTTTTATTTAGTTTTAAACATTATTGCCTCATAATTTAAAAAAACTATCAATGTTTTTTTATAAATTCATTTAAATATTTATACCATTTATACATTCCTAGTTTTTTTGTTTTTGGTATTTAATTAAATCATCTTCAGTATAGTTTTTCATTTATTTTTTTCCATCTATCTATTACTCTTTTTGTAACATTCATTTATTGATGTTCTTAATATTATTATTTTACCTTTTTAGTAATTTGATTTCATTTTTCTGTTCTTAAATTTCTAAACTGTGCCGAATCTATAACTAGTGTTTTATCAGTGTCTTTATAATAATCTAATATATCATTATAAATAACACTAAACTCATTACATATATCTGGAATGTTATCATTATATTTTTTTCTTTAAATACTCTCTAAATTCAATACAATTTTTTTATTATTTGTATTTGTATCTCTAGTTATTTCATCTGTATCTATCACTATGTAATTGTTATTATTTAAATATTCTTTTTGTATATGTAGATTTACCACTACCAGATTCTCCTGTTATATTTATTATTTTATCATCTGATATTATTTTTTTCATAGGGATTTCTATTAAGATGAAGAGTTATTAATCTTTTATCTTTAATTTCATATAACGCTTCTTTTATATAGTTTACTAATTCATTTGAAGAACATCTATCTCCCTTACTAGTAAAATCATTCCATTCTTCTAGTACTTCATCGATATTGTTTTTCATTTACTTTATCTCTAAGTATAGCAAGTGCAGTCTTTTTCATAGCCCATTATAGTTACTGCTCCTAGGGCTTTATAGTATGATTTTTTTAGGTATATTAGAAATATTATAGAAGTGTAATGCTAATTCATCATCAACTTTTCTTGGATTTTTAATTATTATTTTATTAGTTCTATATATTGTTGTTGCTCCTTCTATTTTTATATTTTCTGCATCTTTTGGTACTTCAACATCGTATATAGTATCTCCACGATGTAACCATCTTAATATACATTCTTCATTACAATAATTGAAGCCTCCAAAGTCCTTTCCACTTTCAGCATTTTGGATTCCAATTATTACTTATATTTACATCACCAATTTTATATTTAAAAATCTCTTTTTGGCTCCGGACGAAGTTCCAAACATTACTTTCACAAACTTACTCATTTAATATCAGGCTCCTTTTTAAATCATATTATTTTTTTAAATTTCTATCTTATATTTTTTTCAAAATAATAAACATTTTTCTGGTAGTTGTAATTTTTTTCAAAAAAATTCTTGTCTTTATTAGTTTGCCACCCATGTGTTTATAGAAATCATTACTTGGATTGCCGACTAAGCAACCGATTATCATTTTATCGTAACCCATTCTTTTTTTAATTCTTCTACTCCTGCTTCGAATAGCTTTTTTCCAAAGCCTTTGTCTTTATATTTACCTAAAATATAAATTGCATGTAATTCACCACAATTATCATAATTTGTATCGTCAGTATCTCCAACATTGACAAACCCAACAATGTTATTATCAACTTCGAGAACTAATTGATGATTATCTTCTTCATTGAATTTGTTATATATCTCTTTTGCTCTTTGCTCTTCAGTTTCGTATAATTTATTTAAAAAATCATCATCTACTATTCCTTTATAAGTTTCATTCCAAGCCACTGTAGCGACATGAACTACAGGAGCACAATCTTCCCTAGTTTTTTTCTTCTTATTAAATAATTCATATTATTATTCCTCATTTCAATTGTTTATTTTTAATTTATGTCTAGTTCTTTATCAATGGTCAATTGCCCTATATTTATAAATTCTTTTCATTACTTGATTAATACCAGTTTCACTTTTTATACCAATCTTTTTTTACTAATATTTCTATTATCTACTACTCCATAGAAATCACATTTTTCTATAGGAAAATTATATTTTTTTAGCATTCATATACCATCTTCTTGCTACGAAGTCTTTTGGCTACTCTAAGTATTCTATTATATTTTGTAATATCTACTAGTTTATCAATATTTCTTAGTATTTCTGGATTGCTAATATACTTATCACTAATAATTATTTTATTTGTTAATCCTTCTTTTTTTAAATAATCTATTAATATACTAGCACTTCTTTTTTCAGTATTACCATGACCTTCGCATATTATAAATGTAGTGTTATTATCTATTATATTTTTATCTAACATTAATTTAATATCTTTGGCTAATTGTTCTTCAGTCCAATCAGCATTTATGATTAATAAATCATAATGAGAAAGTTCTTCAAAAATCTTTACCTAAAAATATATAAAAATCAGTAATATCTTTTTATTGTATTTGGTTTCATATAATCTTTTTTTCCTTTTTTTATCTATTTTTGATTGAGTTTATGTATAAAAAAATACTTTTTATCTTCCTCTTCCACTATGACCTAAATCTGCTTGTTCTGCTGCTTTTTCTTTTTCTTCTTCTAACATTCTTATAGCCTCAGTAAATATTCTATCGATATTATTATTATCTGTTCTAACTATATTAAGTGATGCTTGTCTTGAAAAACATCTTCCACATATATTTTTATGACTTTATTTCTGTCTTCTCCATATATTCCGGCAAATTTAAAATCTTCCTCTTCTAAATTATCCGCTACTGCTTTTTGGAAAATTAATTCTAATTTATTGGCAATTTCTTTTTGTTGTTGTGATTGATTTGTGGTTTGTTTTTGCTGTGTCTGATAAGCCGTTTGTTGAGGCTGGCTTGGCTGAGTAAATGTTTGTTTATGAGTCGTAAGAGTCCCATTTTCAACATTATATATTCCTTGTTTTAAATTGTCACAATCAATAAAGATTGCTTGTTGCTGAGATTTGCATTTAATTTGAATCCTATTCTGCATTATTTTTATACTTGGCTCTTCACCACGTCTGATATTAAACTCAAATTCTTTTGGTCCACGTTTAATTTTAATCTTTAATATGCTATTTTTTTCTTCTTCAAATCTTTTTCCGTCATATTTACTATTTTCTCGAATATTAGAACCTGCTCTTGCTTCCATAGGTAAATCAATAACGCCATTATAGGTACTTGGTATTTCTAATGCATGAAGATTATTAGTTCCACGAAAGACATCTCTTTCCGAAGCTTCAACTCCTTCATTGAATACTATTTTTTCTAAATTCTTACATTGATTAAATGCTCCTTGTGGAATTACTTTAATCGTACCAGGAATATTAACTGATAATAAATTAGTATCGTGTGAAGCAAAAAGTGGTTCTATTTCAGTAACTCCATTTGGTAAATTTAAATGTTGAACTACTGGATAATTGTTTCTTCCAATTTTTTTAATAGTTGTAGGCAATGTTATATAGACTGCATTTTTATTTGCACTAAATGTACATTTAACTTCTTCTACTCCCTCTTGTAACTTTTATTTCTTTTTAAATTTTTCAAAATTGATAAACTGAACATTAAATTTTTTTAAATGTACCAGGAACAATGATTTGTTGTGGTTTTGAAACACGCATTTCTGATATAGCGGTTTCTTTCAAACCTGTTGTTCCATTAGGGAGAACATATGATGAACCTAATTGTATTTTTTTGGAACATGATATATTATATGGCTATTCATTCCAATAACATATCCGTTTTTCTTCATAAGTTTTTTCAGTAATTTTATTTTCTATATTACGATTAAATAATCCCATTGTATCACTCCATTTCATTATCTTTTTCATATTTTCTAACTACCAGTAACCCTTCAATAAAACAAGAAGGAATACTAAATATTATTGCACTTTCTCTATTAGTAGTAAAATCATCTCTATCTGCATATATAAAGTCTTTAATAAATGCTTTAGAAATAAAATGCTTTAGTACTCCTTATCGAAAGAAAGATTAAAAATATCATTTTGGCAATGCTTTAGACATACTCATTATTCAAATTCATTATAAAACCTAACTGAATATTATTTTTTTGGCTAAACTAGGCATTATATCGTCTTCATCTTTTTATATTAATTTTTTTAATAGGTATTAATATTCTTAATACTTATTAAGTTATAGTCGTTATCAAATTCTAGTTTGAATGTTTCACAATAATTTAGATAACCATTGTATATATTTTTACCATCGAAATTATATTGTAATTTTTCTTCAACTAGTTCTATATCACACCATTCTTTTAATAGAAAACTTATAGCAGTTCCATGTGATACAATAACTATCTTTTTTTCTCGATTTTTCATTTAATATTTGCATAATTGCAGATTTCATTCTTTTTTTCTTACTTCTCTTTGACTTTCTCCACCTACAATTTTGTAATCTTCATCCAAGAATTGTTTTTCGCTCTAAATTATTTGGAAGCTCATCCCATGTATTAATACCAAACTTTCTTTCTCCTAAATCATCAATAATATTTATTTCTATATTATTTTTTTCTCTGCAACATATTTTTGCTGTTGATATGGCTCTAATATAGTTTGATGAGTACACACAATCTATGTTATTAAATATTTCATTAGAAAAATGTTTTTCTGCTAATGCTTCTCCTTCTGATGAAAGGATTTTCTTTTCATTTTGAATTTGGAGACTATCTTTTGTATAATTATTATTTACTTTTAATGGTTTAGAATGTCTTACTAAATAAACTATCGTCATTTAAAATCACCTTTTTTTATATGTTAATTATATCATTTATATTTATAATTTAATAGTTTTTATATAAAAAAACTTTACACTTTATTAAGTAATTATATGTAATATAAGTAATTGATAATAACTTATTATATCTCTATTACTTATATATAATACCGCACAAATATTTTCAATTTAGAGACTATGTAATAGGCTCTAAATTGCCTCTTAAGACCTAGGCTTAAGAGGATAAAGAAAAAAGAGAATCTTCTAATCTCTTTGTTCATTTTTAATTAATTTTATTGTCTTACATTTTTTTATTGTTTTCTGTTTTTGCTTCCTGTGTTTGACTGCTGGATTGAGTTTCTTTTTAAAAATATCAAGTATTATATATATTGTTATAATTTAATCTATCATTAAAACTTAACTCAGATACCTCTAACAAAAAAAACGTGCCTCTTCCATTATTCCTTGATAATGTTCTTCTGATATACTATCATACTTTAATAAAGTCTTTTCTATTCCTAGATTAGTTGCTACTAAATATAGTAGTGTTGTTTCATTTAATGAATAATAGTCAAATGCTTCATACTCCATATATTCATGTACTTTATTTAATATTTCATTACATTTTGTTCTTTCTTTTATTTCAATATACTTATTCCAATTATTCTTTATTTCATTTAATTGTTTTGAAATATCTTCAAGTAAATAGATATGGCTACTTAAATATGATGATAACATTTCATCATAGACTGCTATAAAATCTAATATATATTTTTTTGATTCCTATTTTTCTCTATTTTTTTCAAATGTATTAAATCTTTGATGAAGATAATCTTCAAGTACAATGTCATATTCTTTGAAAATATCTTTAATTATTTCTTTAGCATAATAATCTAGTATAATCTGACTACTATTAAAACTATCATAAATGATTAGAAAGCCCATTCCTAAATTATCTGATGCCTCTTTATCTATTTTTAATTTTCCTAATTCTATCTGTAATCTTTTTGCACTATAATTAGCCTCTAAAAGGAATTTGTATTTTTTTGTAGTTTTTTTATCATTTTTTTGTCTTTTTACTAGATTGCACATAATTATTAATAATTCTATATAATTTTGTTCATTATCTTGATTTTCTATATAAGTGTCTGCTGCTACAGTAATTAAATTCTCATCTTCTTTAAACTTGTTTATTATAAACCTAGCAAATCTATAATCTGTTTTTTTACATTATCTTCAGCAAAATTATAAAAGTTTTTGTCATTTGATACATTTATCACATCTATCATAAAGTTAGTGTTGGACTCTAGTTCTTTTAATGTAAAATCTGTTATATCTTCACCATTTATGTAGTTATATACTGTTTCTATATTATATTTTTTCATTTTTTCCTCCTAGTATCTTACTTTTTTCCTTGCTGCTGTTCTTCTTAACTTGCTTAATGCTTTAATTTCTCTTTGCCTTACTCTTTCTCTTGTTACATTCATTTGCTTTGCTACTTCTTCTAAAGTGTAGCATCTATATTCGCCTATACCGAATCTTTTTCTTATTAGTTCTACTTCTTCTCCATTTAAACCATTCAATAATGTATTTAGTATTTGTGAATTATAATTATCTTCTATTATGGTTGTTTCTATATCTATTGGCAAAGATTCTTCTAATGTTTGAATTGAATCTGTTAGTCCCCTATCAATTAATAAATATTTTAACTTATCTATCTTTGTTTTTGACAACTTACTACTATCTACTTCTGTTAGTGTATTAGTAATTGTTTCTAGTAATGTATATATACTATATAAACAGTAGTATCCTGAAAAAAATATTTAAAAAAATCTTCATTTTTTTATTTAGTTTTTAGTTCTTTTTATAAAGTCTAGGTATTTATTATAGGTTACCTCTGAGGTTATTTCCTTTAACTTGATGTAGTTTATTAATATTTCAGCAAAATTTGTTGTGTTTAAGACAACAACTCTTTCAAAAGAATACTTTGCTATTGGTAATTTATCTAATAGTTTCGTATAAAATAGACTATTATAGTTAAATATATTTGAATACATATCTATTGATAAAAGTATTTCGGCATCTATTAATTCTATCCATATCTCATAAATTGTACTTATCACATCATTCATATCATATGATTCTGTATTTGTAAAATAAACCTTATTTTTTTATTTATAAAATTTAATGGTACATATAATGTGTCTTCAATTAGCTTTTTTTCTCTTTTTAATTCTTTTTCTTTAATATTTGATTCTTTTTTCATCTCAATGAATAATTCTTGAGCTTCTTTTAACTTTAGTTTACCTAGTACTTTTTACTTTTTCATTCCACATGTTTAATATTTTTTTATGTTATCTTCCATTCTAATCCCCTTCTTTACTTTTTTTATCTTGTTAATATTTTTTTCCTTTTGATATATCTTCTACTATTTAATGAGCAAAAGTATTTATCTCCTAATGTGTCTTGAGTTAACTCTGTATCAGTATCAATTTTATCCGCTAATTTAGATAGAAGTTCTATTTTAGATTCTCTATCTTTGTCGCAAATATTTCCATACACTCCTATACTTATATCATACATACCAGAATTATGTATTTTATGCCAAGATGATACAGCTTGATATGAATATGGATTATGAGTAATAAATAAATATGTTTCCGCTAATGATATTGTTCTTGGTGTTGCTATTAAAACATTTCTATCGGTTATTATTAGTTTTTGAAGGTAATATACCTAATGTTATTCCATAAGGTGATACTATTTCCATATCTTTACTACTTATGCTATCATATTTTCCTTTTCCTACTTCAGTTCCATCATAAAATGACACCTCCAAATATGAAAGATAATCTTTATATATTTTTGATGTCTGTCTATTTTTGAACTATCCAGTTTATAAAATCTTCATTGTCTTTCATTTTGGCAAAATTAATATTCTTTATTCCTCTAGCATTACAGTACTGATAATATAATGCCTTTAAATATTCTTCTAACATATACTTTTTCCCCTTTCAATGGCTTTTTCACAAAAAGCACTAGTATTGTAACATAATTTATGATATAATTAATATACATATTATTTATATGTTATATAACTTTTAGTTATATTTTTGGATGGAGGTTATTTATGAATATTAACTTTGAATTATATAAAGTCTTTTTATTATGTTGCTAAAAATAGTAGCATAAGTAGAGCTGCTAATGAGATGATGATAAGTCAACCTGCTATCAGTAAATCTATTAAAACATTAGAGGCTCAAGTTGGTACTCCACTATTTATTAGAAAGAGAGATGGAGTTATTTTATCAGAAGCAGGGGAAACTATTTATAATAAAATTAAAGATGCTGTTGAACTTATAGGTTCTGCGGAAAACGATTTAGATGCTTTAACAAACATGGATACCGGTGTTATTAATATTGGGGCTAGTAGAACTATTCTTCATGAATTTTTTTAATGCCGTATATTAAAGATTTTTCATAAAAAATATCCTAAAGTTAATATTAGGATATTTACTGATAAAACTGATTTACTTCTTAAGAAGGCTAAAATGGGACTAATTGATGTTATTTTTACTAATATGCCATATAATATTCCGAATAATTTCGATAGTGTTAAATTAATGGATTTGCATGATTGTTTTGCCGCTAATGAAACATTTAAGTATTTGAAAGATAGAACTATTACTAAGAATGACTTAGAGAAACTTCCTTTACTAGTTTTAACTAAAGGGGCTTCTACTAGAATTAGACTTGATGAATATTGTACCGATAATAATATTGTTATTAATCCAGAGATGGAGTTTGGTAGTAATACTTTAATTAAAGATTTTACACTAGCAGGCTTTGGTATTGGTATGCTTACTGAAGAACATATCAAAGATGAACTTGAAGATGGTACCTTATTTAAACTTAATATTGAATTACCACTCAAGGAAAAATATTTAGGTATGATTTATGACTGTAGTAGCATTGGATATATTAGTAAGAATTTTTATTAAATATATAAAAAGAGGCGATAACTAAATAGTTTATCGTCTCTTTTGATTGCTTGGATTTATTAATTCTTCTAAATTTGTTTTTAATATTTGTTCAATCTCCTGCTGAATGCTAAATTCTAATTCTATTGCTTCTTCGGATACTTTGGTAGGCAGTCCTAAACTTGAAGATGTAGTTAGGTGTGCTAAAGCTTGCTCTTCAGGGGTAAATTGTCTATCTTCGTTTTTCATTCATTATTCTCTTAACTACTTGACAGCCATCATTATCTCCAAAAGATTTTTTTCTATATTTTTTTGTAATGTCAATAATTTTTTTCATTATCTTTTTCCTACTTTTTATATTTTCGGCTTTTTCCTGTTATTAATGTATCTGGAACATACATTCCTGTCTTATCATCTAGTAGAAAGCCACTGAAAAATTAAAATCTTTTAGATTGTTTTTTTGTTAGAATCAAATCATTTAATATACCAGTTATTGTTAGTTTCTTATTTATAAAATCTTGACCATATCTAGTTGCTGCTATTGTAGCATATTCTTCATTTGGTTTTTCTAAGTAGTGACCCTCTTTTAGTTTTACTAAGCAGAAACATGTTTTAAAGTAGTCTCCTCGCATAAATGAACTTGTTTTTAGTATTATTTTTTCCCAAGGTAACATTTGATATACTTTACCATTTTCTTCTATTAATCCACCTTCTGCTATTATATCTTTTTGATTTTTTATCAATGCTAATAATACTTTATCTGCTCCTGCTAATTCACTTAAACCTAGAACTTTTCTTACTTTTTCTGATAAATATTCGGCTCTTGGTATTCCTAGTATATGAGGTATTCTTTTTGTATCTAGAACATATTTAAATGGAAATATAGTACCATCTACTAGTTCCACATCATTTTCTATTGCTTTGTTATTACCATCTAAATAATATTTTTTTGATATGTGTCATAACATAGATTTAGATTATCAAAAAGATTACCTATTAATTCTTTCATTATCTCATCTCTACTTCTAGTTTCTAAGACTTCGGAATATCCAGGATAACTCTTAAGAAAAAAATTTTTATTTTTTTCTAATCTATTTTCTTCACTTCTTGGTTCTGGTATCTTTCCTCCGATAGTAAATACTTGTTTTTGTTCTTTTTGTTTTTTTGTGTTTTTGTTCTTCTTCAGTCATATCTTGAGTTATTTTTTTATTCTAGGTAATTCTTTAAAGTAATATGTGTCTTTTTCTTTATTATGTGCTAGAATGGCATTTCTATTACTTGCTTCTTCTTTTACTATATTCGAACCCATAGATGCTTCAATTAAGTTTATTAGTGAGATATCATCAAAAGTAAATCTCTTACTGAACGTCATTGCCTTTTCTTCTATATCACTCATAATTTTAATTTGTAATTCTATTGGGTAATTACTTAATTTGCAATATCTTTCAAAAAAACTAATTTTTATTTTTATCTATATCTTCAGATGCCAATGTCATTTCTATGTTCTTACCAAAATATTTTTAAACATATATTGTTTATTATTATAGAACTTATTCGATTATAACTATCTACAATGTAATTTTCTATGGCCTTTATTGCAATCATCATATTTACATCATCTGTATAAACAATCTTATATTCATTTAATTTGGTCATAACATCATTAAAATTATAAATTATTTCATTTTTCTATTTTTTTATAATCCAATAATGACATGCCAAATATGTCTTTTTAATATTTCTCCAATTAAATATTTGTTATCAATATCCATATTACCCTCCTCTATCATTAATTTAAGTATATCATAATTTTTAATTATTTATATGTTATCTTTGATTATTTTTTTACATTATTTTGACATTTTTATATGTAATTAGTTATGGCTTATATATAATACAACATAATATTTTTAATTTAGAGACTATATAATAGGCTCTAAATTACCTCTTAAGACCTTAGGCTTAAGAGGACAAAGAAAAAAATAACATAGACTATATTAATCTACATTATTTACTTTTTATAGTACTTACATACTTTTATATTTAATATATTTATCATATAGTAATTGCTTATTTTTTTAATATTTTTTTATAAAACTATATATATAGAAAATTATAAATATTAAAAAAATGTATTTAATCCTATTATTACTGATAGATAATTAGGTGTATTTTTTGCTAATAATACTTCTAGATGTACCACTACTGAAAATATTCCATAGTAATATATATAGATAAAGATATTTCTTAAAGTTATTCTAAGTAATCTAATATCAGGTACTTCTAATGACACATTTATTATTTTTCCAAAGATAGTTTGGTTATGGTTAAAATATGGAATGATAATAAAGTAAAGAATCGCTAATAAAAAGATTTATATATTTATTGTTTATTAAAAAAATGATACTAACATTATCATTAGTAGATAGATAAAGATATCTCCTAGAAAGAGTGTTATTCTTCTTAAGGAAGATACTTTTTGTCCTTCTTTTAATGATTTGGTATCGATGTCTTCTCTTGTTGGTAAATGTTTTTGGATAGGACTTATTATTAAATATCCCAGAAGACCTCCTAGTGTGTTTATTAATAGGTCATCTACATCAAAAGTACGATATGGTCTAGGATAGATATAATATAGTCCTGTTAACTGAGTTAATTCAAAGAATAGTGATATTAAGAGGCTTATAATTATTGTTTTCTTTAATGAGCATTTATAGTAGTATCTTAGATAGACTCCTAATGGCATAAACATTATTATATTAAAGATAACAGTATATATACTAGGTATAGTTATTATTTTTTTAGAATGTTTATTTGTTTTTAATTCTATTAGGTCCTCTACTATATCTTTGATGAATGTTAATGGTATTAACTGAGGATTAATCACTTTCATTTTGATTACTTCTTCTTTGGTTGGAAGAGGTAATATTACTAAAAAAAGTAGATTGTCATTAGATATAAGATAAAGGAATATATTATTAAAGTTCTTAATTTATTTACTGATCCATAATGATGATATTCATATATTATATATGGTAATGTTATTAATAAAGCTAAAAAAGGAAAGATTATTAAGGCTGTTTTTATCGGTACTAAATAGCTCATGTTATCTCTCCTTTATTATGTTTTTACTACAGTAGTATGTTACTAAGAAATATCCTCCATAGATTACTACTAGAAATACGGCTGTTAATATTATTGACGATAGTAATGATTCTGTTCCCATTGTTTTTAAGATATAATTAGCAAACTCTATTCCAAATATTGAGTGAATTATAGCTAATAACAATGGGAATAGGAAGAATACTGCTATTTGATTGAACAAGGCTTTATTTATCATTTTTCATCTGTTCCTATTTTTCTTAACATATTAAATCTTTCTTTGTTATCGGTACTTTCAGATAATTCTTTTAAGGCTAAGATGGCTGCACTTGATATTAAGAAGATTATTCCTAGGTATAGTCCTACAAAGGTTACCATTGCTCCTAGTCCTACTGAGGAAGCATAGATATCTATTTTGGTATTATATGTTAGTAAGGTATCTTTGTTAAAATGATTATTCATTATAGTACTAACTGTCTCTTCGATATCTTCTTTTTCTTCTTTAGTGTCTGCTTGATAGTTGGCTGCTAAAACATTTTTATATGGATGAATACCTTCTAAGGCATTATCTGGTAATATTATTACTCCTGTATTAGTAGCACTTCCACTTAGTTCGATAATGCCATCTTGGCATTTTTGATATTTTGGATAGTAGTTTTTACTATTTATAGTTAGTTTGGTATTATTTTTTAAGGCTATATTTCGAATGTCCGCCATCATCTTATAATTGGCTATAATTACATATTCATTATCTTTCAGAGTTAATTCTTTTTGGTTATATAGTTTTGCTAGACGATTGTAGTCACTTAATTTTACTAAGTCTTCTCTTACGTTATAAGCTAGTGTGGGATAATCTTTTCCTATTTGTTCTATTTGGTCTCCAAAAGAATCTTTTAGGGTTATTTCTTCTAATCTATATATATTTATGTCTACTACTTCTTTTAGATACTTGTATACATCTAATCTTTGTAAGGTATCTTTGGCAGTGGTGTTATAATCCTCTATTACCTCTTTTGAAAAGCTTTCTTGTTCTTCTTTAGATAATGGTTCTTGTAATTTTGAGAACTGAATATCAACAGGGGCTAAATTTTTTAAATTACCTGATAGAGAGTTCTTTATTGATAATGCTGAAGAAAAGATACATATGGTAAAGAATAACATTAGGCATATTATTGTCATTGAAAAAGACAGTGGTATTTATTTTTGCTACTTATTTGACGAACGGTAAAACTATTTAGTCCTTTGTAGTAGTATTTTTTTAGATGCATTACTATCTTTTAGAATTAGACCTGATAGTGACCAAAATATTAGAAATGTTGATATACAACCTAGGGCTATTGGTATTAATATCCCACTTATAGTATTCATAAGTGGTGAAGTACCAAAAACATCTGTTACTAGATAGTAAGCATATGATAGTGCTATGACCGCAATTATAAATACTATAGTGCAAATGATAGGATTTTTTAATTTTACTTTTTCTGATTTTTTATTACCATGTAATAGATCTATTAGTTTACATTTATTTACAATTATGGTGTTAAATATCATTACTATTAAATACATTATGCTAAAGTATAATAATGTTTTTAGGGCTGCTGAAGATGAAAATGTAAACTGAAATTTTGTTAGGTCTGCTTCAAACATATTGGCTACTAAGATACTCATTAGTTGTGATAAAACTATTCCTAGTGCTAGGCCAACTCCTAAGGAGATGACTCCTATTATAAGAGTTTCAAAGAAAAGTATTAGTGATATTTTTCTTTTTGACATTCCTAGGGTTAAGTAGATTCCAAATTCTTTGTTTCTTCTTTTTATGAGAAAACGGCTGGCATAGATGATTAGAAATCCTAGAATGAATGAGACAAAGACACTTACTCCTCCTAGAATGGTGGTCATTAGTCTTATTATTTCACTTGTTGATGATGATACATTTAGCATTACTGTTTGACTATCTATGGCATTGAAGACGTAGAAGATGGCTACTCCTAGTACTAAAGTAAAGAAATAGATAGCATAATCTTTGATACTTTTGGTTATGTTTTTTATAGACAATTTAAAGAGCATCATTTATGTCTCCTCCTAGTAAGGTTACGACATCTATTATTTTATCAAAGAATTCTTTTCTGGTATCATTTCCTTTACGAATTTCGTTATATATTTTACCATCTTTTATGAAGATTATTCTAGTAGCGTAGCTTGCGGCATAAGCGTCATGGGTTACCATTAGAATAGTGGCTCCTAGGTTATTATTTAGGTATGTTAGTTTTTTTCTAGAAGCATTTTTTTGATGACTTAGAGTCTAGGGCTCCGGTTGGTGCATTGTTTAAATCCAATTTATTTAACTTTCAAAATTCCATACTATTTTTCATATCTCTTGTATTAGTTTCTTTATCATATTTACCAATATAAATTCTATCGATAAAATCAGAAACAATATCTATATCAATACAGTCGATATGTTTATACTTACCATATACAGTTTCTTTTAGTTTTTCAATATTGCTTTTTTTATCATTGATTAATTTTTAGTTCTTCTTTGATTTTTAGCAGATCTATTTTTCTAACTTTTTCACTATCATCTTTATATTTACTTTTTTTAATATTATATACTCATCTGTATCTAATAAACCATTGATTTTATCTTCGTATAAATGTTGAAAGTATGTTTTTTTATTTTTGTAATTCCTTATTAACATCAATTAATTCTTTGTTTAAACTATTTATTCTACTTTTTGAATAAATCACTATCAGTATCCTTTTTCTTTAAATTCTTTTTAATTGTTCTTCGTTATAAAAAGCGATTTAGTAATTCATTGATTTTTGCCTAACGCAAAAATTATTCAATTCATCCTTACTTATATTACTACGATTATCACAACTCTTGTACTTTTTCCTGTTGGTCTTTGCATCTAAAATATACATGATTACAATCTCCTGTTCTGCAATAAATTTTTCCACAACATTTGCAATAAAGCTTATGAACAAATGGATTATAATATCCATCTTTGTTGGCACGAACTCTTTGCTTTAATCTTTCTTGAACCTTTAACCATTGTTCCAATGAAACAATTCTCTCATGTGTATTTTTCAACTCTTATCCAATCTTCTTTTATCTTTTTTTACTTTCTTCTTATTTTTTTATAACTTACATTTGTTGTTTTTTTGATTGAACTAAATTACCTATATATACTTCATCAGTAAGTATTTTTTTATCATTTGATCACACCACTTACATTTTTTTCTGATGTTTTTTTCATAATCAATTATTTTTTTCTCATCATTAGTTATTTGAATAATGTCAAAATAATATTTTTTTCGTGTTCTATATTATTTTCTAATAATATATCAAATTGATAATTAATTGTATGCTTTCTATCTAACATTTCCACAACTGTCGCTATACATGTTGTATCAAAAAGGAATAAGATCATCCTTTCTTAATAGCGTCCATTTTTGCATCAAAATTATTATAATCAATATCATTATCAGTTGTATAATATATTTTTCATCTTTTTTTCAGAATAATTTTTTTAAATACAATTTACATTTATTGTCAAAATTCTTTTTTTATCTTTAGAAAATATATTATAAGAAATAAGATTATGCAGTATCTCCCTACTTTCATTAATATAACTTATATCGACTTTATAAAGACCTGCTTTTTTTCAATATAATCATACACTAAATAATTATCAAGATATGCTAATTTTTAAATTTGAACCTTTAGACATCTTATACTCATACGGACTTGCAACAAAAATTATCGTTCAAATATCTTGCTATTGTTTTTAAGCCCCATTCCATTGATATAATTTTTCAAATATTTGTTTTTACAGTTTCAGAAGCTACTGGATCTATAATTAAATGATTTTTTTATTTTTCTGGATCTCTATCGTAACCATAAGGAGCAAAACTTCCTGTAAACTCTCCACTCGCTCTTTTTTTGCTCTCAATGTTTCTTTAATGTTTATTGAAGTATCTTCTAAATACCATTCATCTGTCAATCCTAAAATTTGACTAGTCTTTTTTTAGTTTCTCGTCTTGTATTATCAATATGATCCACAACACTTTTTAAATTGTACATTCCACTCTAAAAAAATTTATTATGCAAATATCTTTCTATAAGTTCCATATCTCTTGCAAATCTTGATTGAGTTTTTGCAATTACTACATCTATTTCTCCAGCTTCACAGGCTTTAATCATTTCATTAAACTGTGGCCTTGAACTATCTGCTCCAGACCAGTCCTCATCATTATAAACACCTACAATTTCATATCCATGCTCTATTGCATAACTACGTAACATTAAATCTTGATTTTTAATACTTTCTGATTTTTCTTCTTTGGTTAATTTATCTCCATCTTCCTTTGATAATCTTTCGTATAACACCGCCCTTAATATTTTATTTGTACTTGTTTCACTATTCATAAAAAATCCTCTCCTATTTTTTAATCATAGTTTCAAGCCCATTTAAATTATAACGCGTATTAAACATAATTACAGCCCTCTAGCAATGAATTTTCCTTTTTTTTAATATAATTATAGAATTTTTTTATTAAATATCACTGATAATTCTTCATTTGTAATCTCTAATTTTTGATGTTTTTATATTCTTCTTCACAAACATAATTAATAGTTCTTTTTTTCTTTTCCTTTCTTAACCATTTTATCCCCCCTTTTTTTATTCTTTTTTTAATTTTTTAGTAATTTGATTGTTCAAACAACTTACCAATCAATACAACTTGATAACCTTTTTCTATTTGGATTACAAGTTATTAATGTTATATATTTATCGCTATTACTAAGCAAAAACATCAGCTTTTGCCTGTTTTTTTCTATATCATATTTATTAGTGATTTTTATAATTATACTTAACCCCTTTATAATAAACATAAACACCATCACCAATATTAACATTTATTAATTTCTTAAAAATAAGAAATATTACTGTTTCCAGAATGTGCATATAAAAATAAAATTACCCTCTTTATCAGGATAATTACTATGTTCATCAACACTTATAGCATAGTTAATTGAACTAAAATTTTTAGTGCTGTCAACTACACCTCTTTTTAAATCTATACTAGGTATTTCTAAAATTGCTGTATAATTTATTTCTTGTTGATATTCTTTTTATTTCTGGTTGTTCTTTTTCCATTTCTTCTTCATCTACTATTTTTAGTTTCCTCAATGTAATCGTTTACCATTTCTTCATCTTTTTTTGAGTTTGATAATAATTATAAACACTCAAAAAAATGATATTATTACTAAAGAAACAATTATGAATATTTGACCTATTATTTTTTTAGTTTTTTCTCATATTTGATTTTTCCCTTTCTATATTATTCCAAAAAAAGATATTATCGTTTTTAATTCTCTTATTTGTTGCAATTTCTACTGTTATATCATCAGTAAATAATTGTTTTTAAATTTTATTAAATTCATTTTGTTAAACAATGTAGCTATTTCTAATGTATAAACCTCATCAGCATCTTTTATTTCATTAATAATTCTTCCATCAAATAAATCTTTTAATTTTTTTAAAAACAGCAAAGCATTATTCTCACTATTTATATTTTTAATAATTTTTCTCATTTTGTTTTGAGTTTGTCTTTGACTAGAAGTAATTATTTTTTGTGTTATCGCTCTCTCTTTACTATTATTATCCTTCTCATAATAATCTCGCAATTTTTCAATCGTATAATAATTATCAGTTAATCTTTTTAAGTACCTTTGTTTCTCTTTCACAAATTGGCACTTTTTTTATATTTTTGGATATAAATCACTATACATATATGTATCTCTAAATATTGGATTACCAAATACAGGAAAGATAATAGTTTTTATATTTAAGTGCAATAATTTCATTTTGCAGTTAATAATTCTCTACCCAATAAAGAAGTAGTTTGATTACCGCCTATCTTAAATGGATCGGTACTTGTACTTAATGAGCTAGTTGTTATTGTTGCTTTACCAAGTTTTTTTTCAATAATCTGTGCACACTCTACACTATTAGTTTTCAAATAACATAAAGCCGAGTTATCAATTATTATACTAGCTATTTCTTTACCATATATTTGATCTAATTGTGCAAATGATTGTATAAAGAATATATATCTCATTCCCCTAGAACGAGCCACACTAACTGAAACTTGTATATCTCTTATTGGAGGAATTGAAGCAAATTCTTCAAGAATCCATTCAACTTTAACTGGAAGAGTGCCATTATTTTTCAGGTAAGTTTGCAAAATTTGATAGATCTTTAATTAACATTCCTAAAATAATTGTAACTAGTTGATAATAGCTATTATCTTCATCTGGCACAATTATAAAAAAAGTGCTGTTGGTTTTTTTAGCAACATCAGTAAGATTAAACTCACTTATGCTAGTTACATTTTCTACATTTTAAATCATCAAATATAGACATCTTTTTCTCCAAATACAGCAGTTACAGATTTATAAGTATTCTCAGCTGCTGAAAGTATTGATGTTAAATAATCTTTTGATAAACAACCATAACTTCTAGCATTCAAGTTTCTTTGTAAATATGTTTGATTTTTCTTTAATCAATGAAGAATTTTTGAAACTTTTTTTATACTTGCAATATTGATTTTATTTTCACCGATCAATCCTTTTTTTAAAATCCTCTAAAAAATTCCTGTTAATCCAATAAATAATTGTTTGCTACTATTAATCCAAAATGGATCCTTACTTTCTTTTTTTCAGTAAATATTAAATTTGCAAGAGAAATAACTAAGTGATTAGCCTCTGCTTGATGATTAGAACTTTTTATTTTTGATTATCTTTTAATTTTTTTCTAATAAATCATTTTGGTGATAATGTACTCAAATATTCCTCTAACTCCTTTTTTTAGTATGATTCTCAAAAGTATAATTTTCAAAAAAAGTTTTTTGCTTTTTTTGCATTTTTCAATGTCATCCTGATTATTTTTTTATTACCTCAATAATATAGTCTGCTAAATTATATTTACTTATAATCTGTTCCATATATTTTTTTACTTGTAAACATTTTTTTGATATTGATATTTTATTTACTTTTTATAAAAATATGACAAAAAGGAACATCATATTTTTTTATCATACATACAATGTTCCTTCCATTCTGTAATGATTGGTTGCATAATATTAATTTTATTTGATTTTTGTTGGATTTCTAAAAATCTATCGTAACAACATCATAACCATTTTTCTTCAAAAAAATTTTTACCAGTTGTTTTTAAAAAAAGTTCTGCTTTGGGATCAGTTAAAACTACTGAATGTTTTTTTCTTTAGCAGTTGCGAGATTGGATGCAGATAGGAATACTAACAGTAATTGACTTACCACTACCAGTAGAACCAATCAAAACATAATGTGGCGATTTATTATCATAATATACATTTTTAAACTTTCCATTTTCTTTTTCATACCAAACTGGAAAACCTGCTTTATTAATATTATTTAAATCTTCTTTATCGAAGTTTGCTTTTATTTCTTTTTTATCAGCAAATTTACTAGAACCATGCTCATTGTTATTTTTTAACTTCCTTTTAAAAATTCTTGGCTCTATTATTATGATAAATACTATAAGTAATATAACTATAATTAATAATATCATCATAGGTGGCGACATAGCATCAAACTTCACACTATCCATCTTTTACATCTCCAAAACTTCTTTATTTTCTTTAAAAAAATCATTGTATTCTAATAATTTTTCTTTTTCTTTTCCATAAACAGTAGATAATGGATAACCAAAATTTTTTTCACTTTGAGAACAACACATTATTTTATTATTAACAAATGTATATAGTTTTTACCTTTTCTATTTATATAATAATCATAGTTATACCCTGTATCCAAATCTAATTTAGTTAATAAATAATACTTTTTCCGGATGAAGTTCTTTATCTGATTCAATATGTTTGATTTTTGATAAGTTACCACTTAATATTGCATCAACATTATCTTTATACTTTTTGTAAGTTTCCACAACACCAATATCTTTAGCATCTTCATAATAATTATCTAAATAGTTATTTAATACTAATTTAGAATATTTGCTATTAGAAGTTGGATGAAAATTACCACTTACCAAGTTATAAATAAATTCGGCATAAGTTTCTTCAAATGTTATTCTTTGACATAAAAATTCTGTGTTATAAAAAGTTAAAGGATATAAACTAGAATCTGCTAAATCTGCTGATATACTATTTTTTTTATCTATATGGATATTCTTTATATGATAATAACTCATATTACATCTCCATTTCTTTATCAGAATTCTTTTTCCAATAATTTAACTATATCAAATTCCGAAAAAAACATATTATCGTTGGATCGTATTCTTCTCTTGCCTTTAATGCACTTTCTATAAACTTTTATTTGGATATATAATCTTCAGGATCATTTCCTGTAATTCCAATTTTATTAAATTCGTAATCAATCTTTCATCAGTTATTTTTCCCATATATCTATACCAGTTTTTACCGCTATGGTAAAGTCATAATCTCTTGAATAATATCAACTAATGAATCTGTCTTCTATTACCTTTTGAAAGTAGAGTTCCATCAGATTCTTCCATTTGTGATATATACCACACCAAATTAATAATCAAATTTTCTTTATTGTTATACCACCCATCATTTAGTTATCGAGCATTCACTATTTCAACTTTATCACCTTCACTCAAATTTCTTTGTTTTTCCACTAATAAAAACCTTCCATTTTAATTCTTTGATGTCAAATCTTTTCTTTTATATAATCAAACAATTCATTTCTGGAACAAAATCTTTATTAACACCACTTATTATAAGTAAGACTTAATTTATCGTCTCTTATACAACTCCCATTGTTCCGTAAGTACCTGTTCTTATAGAACATTCGGTTGCCATTCTTCTCTCATATCTTCTTTTCTTTAGCATAATCATTTATTCCCATTGCAAAACACGCAGTATCAACACCAATATCATATTGTTTTAATTTTTGTATTTTTTAAAACTTTTATCTCTCTTTTCATCTGTTAAATTACATTTCATTTTTCATCAGTTTTTAATTATTATAAAGAAATGTATATGTTTATCATTTTCTTCTTCAAAATCAGTTGTATCAAATTGCATTTCTACAAAAACATCCTTCATATCCATATTTTTATTTTCATATCTACATGCAACATTACTACCATAACTTGGATCAGATATAATAATATCATTTAATTCTTTTATTTTACCCTTAAACTTCATATTTCCCCCTTTATATTTCTAAATTTTGTTCTTTATGATACTCTTCATTAACACCATCAGTTGAATAAAACAGTTCACCATATTCATTTTCAATTTCTGCAAAAAGCATAATCTTGTCTTGACATTACTTTTTTCAACCTAGCAACAGCATCTTTTAAATCATAGTATGTACCATCAAGTACAATAGATTCTTTTGCATCTCTATCTTCTTCTGTTTCCCATATCTTAATGCTAAAAGTATCATAATTTATATATTCAAATATATAATCACTTACAGCTTCTTTTATATCGTCAATATCATTACAAACATATTTTTGCTCCAGAACTATCCTCAGTTCCTACATACAATTTTTTTAGTATCATTATTATAACTCAATCCAATATTAAAACTTTTTAATTTAAGTTTTCATTATTATCATTAGTTAAATACCATTTATTATTGTTTTTCTACTTCAATATAATAATAATTTTTCATCACAATTATCACATAAATAAGTATAATCTATCAAATCACTTATTAATAATTTATTTTTGGCACTTAGGACAATTACAAACTGTCATCAAATCATTTTTTTATTGTATTTTTTTAGTTTGATTATAAGTATTTTTCATAAATGTCTGAAATGACAGTTAAAAATTCTTTTTATTTTTTTCCTTGATTATTATCTAATACTTGTATATCAGCATTATCTAAAAATATCTATTAAATATTCATATACAATTTTTAGATTCTTTTTAATATTTCATAATAAGTCATTTTATTTTTCACACCTACATTTCTATTTCCTTATTAATATCAAAAATCTTCTTTCCTATTAGTACCAGTAATATTTATAAACTCATCATATATATCATTATCTTTAACAAATGAATAATAATTCATTAACATTACAAAAATCTCCTTCACTTATTAGATCATTCCTATCAACATTTCCTTTTTTTCGTCCAAAGTTTTTAAGTCCAATTCCATTTCTTACTTTATCTGATTCAGTTTGTGTTATCCTCATAATTCTATTATTATTTACCTCTATATCTATGTTCTTTTCAAATAATTTATTTGGATTAATATCTATATCGAATTCAAACTGAAAAATTAGATTCCATTTCATAAACAATAAAAATTTTTTTAGATCTTCACTTGAACAAATATTAAGACCACATTTATTGAACACTTTTTTTAATTTTCTTCATAAATTTCTTCCAAATATTTACTATTCATATTCTTTTTTTCATTCTCCCTCTTTTTGCTATATTCTTCTATACTATTTACATTGTCAATCACAGAATTAAAATCATCCCATGCTCTTGTATCTAGTACAAAATTGTTGTCAATAACCAACTCATATTTTCCATCTGATACTTCGTTAGTTGTAACATTATCAAAACTTATTTTTTTCTTTTTTAATAATTCTATATAGAAATCTGTAATACTACGCATATTAAACTCATTATCAGCCCCAAATTCTTCAAACGGACTATTATTATTAAAAATCAATATCAAATTCATTACAAACTTCTAATAAAAGATTTTAAATTATCTTTATAATATTTAATGCAATCTTTAAAAAGGCAACATTGAATCTAAATCTATTTTTAATGGCCTTTCAAAAATAATTATTTTTATGTATATAAATTTCTCTGCAATTTTTACTAAAAATTATCATACGCTATACTTTCATTATTATTTAGAGCAAATAAAATAGAAGCATATCTTTCTCTCTCTGCTCCTTCACTAAGTAAATAACATTCATTATAAAATTTTAAAGCATCATTTTTATTTTTATATACACTCAACGATCCATAACAATTTGTATATATTTCTCCCATCTCACACCACCTTTTATATTTCTTTACAATTATAGTTTTTATATATAAATTCTTCTTCGCCAAAATAATCTTTAAATAATTCTTCTAATTTATCAAATAATTCATCATCTGACATATTCTTATCAAACCACTCTACTTCTTCTATTTCGCTTTCCCAGTAATCTGGTTCCAATCTAATACTATATTCAATAGTTGGAGAGCCATCTCTATAATGCAATTCTACGCAATGACAAACATTTTTAAGTCTAGCAACTGTATATGAATAATTATCATTTAAGTTCTTTAAATTATTAATTAATTCTCCTTCAAGATAACCCTTATCTGGTATTTCTTCTATATTCATGTACAAAAATACTATTATCAATATTTAACTCCGACAAGATATCTTTTTAATGATTCATTATACTCTTCTGAATCAAATTTTTTTAAATAATCAGTACAATACTTTTCTCCTAAATCATATTTCTTTTTAATTTCCTTTAAACTCAATTCTTCAAAACATCTCAATATTATCAACTCCACTTTTTCCACGTTTTATTAAGATATTTATTATATCTATTTATTTCTTTTTCTACATTTCCCTTATTAAACACTATAATCATCTCTTTCTAATTTAAAATCTTCAAGAAAAGACTTTTGTAGATTTTTAAACCCTCATACCACTCAATAATATTATAATTACCATATCTGCCTTCATATTCTCCTATAATATCTCTTTTCTCCATCATCATAACTATTTTTCATAAAAAAAGTAAAAATCTTTGATTACATTATTAACTTTAATTATATCTTCATCATTCAAGCTTTCTTTTTAAAGTCTCGTATTCCGCACAACTTTCTACATATCTCAAGTCATTTGTTATTGTTTGTTTATCTATAATACTTTTTAAACTTAGCAGTAATATATGAATTATATTTTATTGAATCTCTAGTTTTTATATATTTTTCAGCTATATCTTTTAATCCATTTACCTCCATAATCAATATTTATTTCATTACTGCTTAATTCATTTAATCTAATAAGACCACTATTATTATGTACATGATTTTTCTTTCATTTTTAATTGTATCTTTAGTTGCAATACATAAATAATCACCATCAAAGCAATCATAGTAGCATATATCATTATCACAATATACAAGTTTATTTCTACTATCAGGACATATTTTTAGATACAAATCATTTTCTAAATCATCAAGTGATAAATCTAAATACTCTTCAATTACTAATGGCACTTCAAAAATTATTAACCAATGAATTTACATTTAATTCTTTTTTCAAATTAACATTTAAAAAAATCTGGGATTTTTCATTCCAGACCTTTTTCATAGCATCATATAAAGTTATATTATCAGCTAAATATAAATCCCTTTCAATTTTTCAATCCTCCAAATAATGTAATATTCTCTAATTCTGATAGCATTACATAACCTAGTTCTGCAAAATCATCATCTCCTAGATGGCAATATCCAAACATTTCATAATCACCATTTTCTAATTTGTTGCCCTCTGTAATCAACCATGTCCCAGCACCAACAGGATTAAAATATTTAACTAGAACTTTAGCTTTGCCACCCATACCATCTTGACTATATAGTGGATATCTCTCAAACTTTTTTTCTAATTCTTTTTGTCATTAATTTCATTTAGTTTTTTCCTCCTTCTTACATATAATTTTTTTCTATTCTAAATAGAACACATTTTTTTCTTCTATACATTTTTTTCGTGAAGAGGACAATCAAAACAAAAAAATCAGTTATTTCTAACAAAAATTTTTATTTTTTTCATAATCATCTAATTCTTCCTTTACTTCAACGCGATTTTTTTAATATCTCTATCATCAATAAATCTTGTCTCTAAATCTCCATACCCAACAATTATATATTCTCCAGTGTCTATTTCAATCACTTCATCTAATCCATATTTTTTTATTTCATTATTTAATATTTCTAAATCTTTGTCTGTATAATCTAAATCTTCTTTTTAACTCTTTTCCAATCTTCATAATCTATATGACACATAGAACTATCAGAACTACACACACAATCATATACATATTTTTAATAGTTTAGAGCAATTACTAATCGTTGGTAATTTTTTTATAATCATTATAATTATTTAAAATTAAAACTGCAAAAAGCATTTTCAAGTTCTTTTTTTCACTTAATTGATTTTTTTAATATTTCCAGTTAAATTTCTTATTTGGACCTCATCATAACTTGCTATAATACTTCCTATATTTTTTTAAACCATTTCCAATAATGGCTAAACACTTGTAATCATCATAGTCTGTTTTCCATACACTTTGAACATCAACACTATATTCTTTTTACTTTTTTTATAAAACCATTTTTTTCATAATTCAACCAATTTTTCATAACTGTAAATTATTTGATCTAACCTTAATTCTGGATGAATATCATTTATATAGTTATCAATATTATCCCACTTTTCTTCACCTATATATTTTTTTGATTTCTTCATATTCTTGTAATATACTCAATCTTTATCACCCCTTTATAAAAACAAACTCTTCATTTTTTTGATTTTTTTGTAAATTATAGTCTAACATTTCTTGCTCCATAAATTGAAATGGATCAAACTTTTCTGGTTCTACACCATCAGCATAATAATATGATAAAGGGAATAATTCCCAATCTGATTCTTTTGTAATTCTATATTCATTGGTTGATAAATCATAACTCATATATTCTTCTTTATTTGGAGATTCAAGATGACCTGAACCATCATCATATTTATACCAATGCCATCCTTCAAGACTTTTACTTTCTATTATGGTTAATCCTTCTTCACACAATTTTAATTCTTCTTGTTCTAACATTTTTGCTTATCTTTTTTTCCAGTCAACAATTTTTTTCTATATTAGAAATAAAAATCTATTACTTCTCCTTTATTTTTTTAAATTTAGTTTTTTTAAATTTATTAATCATATTTTTTTATCTTCTATTTCTGTAGCAATACATGACACATAATCGTCAGCTGTATTAGAAAAATTTTTTTCACAAGATATTAAAATCTTATTATCACGAATTGCTATTCCTTGTAAATGTGGTTCTGTCATATCTACATTTTTTCTATAATCCCAATCACCACATAGTGAAAGAAACGCTAATTCTTTATTCTTAATTTGCATTCGTTACACCATTCCTTTATACAATTTATACAGTTATTATAAAGACTTATTGTTTTATCAATAAACTTCAAATTATTATTTTCAATATCACATTTAGTTAATATATCATCAACTATATTCAATATCTCATTAATTTCTCCATCAAAAAAATTATCTGAATCAGATAACTTTTTATTGATCTTTTTTAATATTTTATTCTTCATTTAATTCTCCCATATATTTATCTTCCCTACTTGCAACAATACAACAGGAATACAAAAAAAGAACTAGTACACTTAATACTAATCCTATTATTATTTTTAAAATCATTTATCCCCCTTATTCAATAATATTTATTCTGTCAATGTTTTCAATCAATGGTTCATTATATACTGTAAAATAACTCATAACAGCATCAAGTGAAAAATATTTTGATTTTCTTTGCGGATATATTTCAGGATATATTACCACATTATTATCAATCATTTCAATTATATATTCTAAACTATATAATTTAAATTTTTACCTTTTTATTTATTTCAAATTTCTTTTTTTAAATCCTCATATTTCACAAAAACCACCACTTACATAAACCATTATATCAAACACACTTTATTTATTTTGTTCTAAAAAATTACATACTTTAACAAAACATGATATTTGATTTTCATTTAACTCTTTAATAGCTACCATGTGTTTTAACTCATCCATAGAAAACCATTTAACTTCTGACAATTCATCTTCTTGAATTCTTACATCTTTAAGATCTACATCTTTATTTACTAAATACATTTTATAGCAATCTTTACCATCACAACCAGAATCATACTCAATAAATTTTTTTCATTTGAAAAAAATCTAAACCTAATTCTTCTCTAACTTCAGTAATAATTCCTTCTAAAGGTGTTTCACCAGATTTTGGATGTCCGCCAGTTACACCCCAATCGCCACCTTTTGACTTTACTCTTTTTTGCATTAAAAATTCACCTTTAGAATTTCTAATTACAACCATTACCACCATAGGATAATATCCATTTGGTATTTGTTCTCCCTTGCGATATGTTTTATCAGTTTTAACACTATTAGCATCATATAAATCTCGTAATTCAGCCATATCATTTCCTCTTTTCTTAATAATAACTATTAGATAAATTGTAATTTGTTTATTTGTCTAGTATTGTATTCAATGAGTTTTTATCAATATTTGTTAGTTCATAACTCTTTCCGTTTATTTCAATAGTAAAATAATGTTCTGGATTGTATAAAAATTTTTTTGCAATACTATCGTTATTAATATCCAATAATTCCAATTCATATTTAGGTGATGGTAATGTTATAGCACCTGTCCATACTTTAGAATTATTTATCACTGATAAAAATACATTTATTTTCTGTTCTTCTGTAATTGATTGTTTTCCTTTAATCTTTATTGTTTTCGTTTTTGATACAGTATCCTTTATTATATTTGGCAATTCAAGTGTTCCTTGTTTTTTTGTAATGTAAATGTACCAAAAATTATTATCACAATACATAACTGCAATTAAATCTTTTTTTCTTCACCTAATTTACAAGTTATTTTTATTATTTATGCCATCATTCGATACTAATACTATTTCATTATTTTTTTATTAATTGTA
This sequence comes from Bacilli bacterium, assembly GCA_022009835.1. Classification (GTDB taxonomy): domain Bacteria; phylum Bacillota_I; class Bacilli_A; order RF39; family UBA660; genus CAG-302. Next base: position 1,441,476 of record CP091726.1, read on the forward strand.
AATTCTCCTTTTTATTTCCCTATCGTTATTGAAAAAAAAGCAAATTTATTTTTTTCCAGTTCCGTGAAAATTAATAAAGGAATCTTTTAATATACTTGTATTCTCCTTCACTGTCTATTTTTAGTTAATGTCCAAGCAGTTTCAGTTGTTTTTTTAATAATTCTATAGTATCACCACACATACAACCTTCACAACACTCATCATTATTTTTCATATGATTTTTTTATCATCATCATTATTTTTCTTTGATGCACCCCGTTAAACCCAAAATCATAACCCCACATAGTAAAATAGCAAATAATGTCTTTTTTTCATAATCAATCCTCCATTTCAACAAATTACTATTTATCTTTCAATATATATTATATCATAGAAATAATAAATAATCTTAATAAGCATATAGTTTTAATCATTAAATTGTTTATCGGTGCCATTTTCTTCAAACATTTCATAAAATTTTTCAGCAGCTTGATCTTGTTCATATCCAAGTCTATCTAAAGCATATAAAATCTTATTCTTATATGTCATTCCTGATAAACAATTTTTTTATTATGCTAATTTTATGTTTTTTTAACACTTTTTAATTTTTGTTTAATGAATAATCTTTTTTTGTAATTTTTCATAAGCAATCTCATTAATAATGTCCTCAACTGAAAAAAACTATAATTTTTATTACTATAATAATTATAATTATACAGAGCATGATTAACTATTGCATTATACACATAGGTATCATTCTTTTATCTAATGCTTTTCTTTTATCATTTTATTTTTCTATTGCAGATTCAAAGCCAAGATTGGAAATATTATTCCTTTTATCTATATCCAATAAAATATTATTTATTTTATCAATAGTCATATATATATCTTTCTTTGCTTCCTTAATTCTTTTTATCCTTAAAGATTTCTTTCTTTATTTCCTTAGTCAATATTCTAATTTTTGTTTCCTATTTCATCTTTAGGTAAGGAATTGTATTTAATATATTTCTTATCGGTCCCTCTTACTTCGTTCAATAAAAAAACCCAAGTCTAACAATTTTTTTCTTCAAGCTCTAAATCTGATACATTTTTTTAACGTGAAGTTTTTGATCCTTAGGATTAAAAATATGATTTTAACTCTTCAAAATCTTTTTTTCAAGTTTTATTAATGTTGGAGTATATAATCTTTTTTTCTTTCAATAGTTAGTGTTGCTTGCCTTTTTTTAAAAAGTTTCTTTCTTCATCAGTTATTTTTAAGTCTAATTCTATGCTCTAATTTTTCCATTTTTTTGTTTTTTTATAACATTTATTTTTCAATCCAAGAAATATGAAAATGATAGTTATTCTCTCTATCAGAATGAAGTGCCACTATCCATTCTAAATTTTCTTTTGGATTTTTCATAACCTGAATATGAAAGAAATTTTTGGTATTACATCAGTTGCAATTTTTCTTTTTGCAATTCTTTTTATATTTATATTTTTCATCTATATAATTTTTGATAAAATGATAAAACTGTCATTTGAATATTACTATTCTCTGCATACTTACACCATCTTTTTTGCATTAAAGGTACATCTTTATCTTTTAAAAATGTTCCATCTTTTAGCATTGCTATTTCTTCTCTTTTCATCTGATTTTCTTTCATTATTTCTTCTGTTTTTTTACCACCCATGAAATAGTCAAAAAGTGACTCACTTTTAGTTTTTTTGAAAAAAACCTTTTAATGGAAGCATGAGCTTTATCTTTATCTCTTGAATATTCATAAAATCCTGTAATATATTCATTAAGTTTAGTTCTATACTCTTCTTTTTGATTTGCATTGAATATATCTCCAATTATCAGAGTTTTTTTGCCTTTTTTTATAAATTCGTAAATTATTGGTTGGATTATTAACAGCGTAATATGGATGTGTTATAAAAAAACAACCTTTGAATCTTCAAACATTATTTATCCATTTTTTTCCAATAAAAAAAATTAATCTTGTTCAATATTTCATCTATTTTAGCATTTCTGTTTAAATCTTCATTAAATTTCAAAATACCCAATTCAAGCAGTTCAATAATTAATTTACTTTTAGTTTGATAAGAATATCGTTCTGTCATGTCATTAATTATAGAATCCAGTTCCTTTGGAAAAAAATAATACTTCTTTTTTTATATTGTTCATAATCCAAATCTCCCTGAATATTCTTCATTAATTTTTATAAAAACTCTTTTTAAGCATATATCATCTTTAATTTTTTTCATTTATCGGAAATCCCATATTACAAAAATAACTGTTCAAGTAATTTTTTTATCTATATTTTTCTCTGTGAAGTAACCGATTAATCTTCTTATCTATGTCAGTTAAAATCATTCTCAAATCATCTTTATTGGTAGCTTCTTCAATACACTTTTTTATTGCAACACTTTTAAGAGCTATATTATTTTTCTTTCATATAATTATTTAATAATGTTTCTATTCTAGTATCAATACTTATTGTATATCTAGCCACTTCATCACCCCTTTTATTTCTTAAATCTAAACTTTTCAAATTCAAATAAAATCATAAATAATAAACCGACAACCAAAATCTCAAAGCAAGAACTATTTTCTAAAATCAATGCTATCATTGATAATAAAACCATTATCACATTTAAAATTGCTTTCATTTTTCACCCTCCAATTCTATTAAATTACTATATTTTTCACATATTTAACTTCAACAGGATATGGGATAAGCACCTCTGACAAGTTAAAACCCTTATTTTATAAGGCTTTGACCTTACCAAAAGAGGTGCAAATCTATTTTCGCACTTGCGAAAATGAGTATAATAATATGCAAAAGATATGCACTATTTATCACATTCCTTTATTTTTATAAGAAAAAAACGATATGCACATTATGTCAAAACTACTCATTTTTTTATCTTTTTTTAGTAATATCTAATTCTTTTAATTTTTTTCTGAATCACTTTTTTTCTAATTCTACATAATAATTATCTATTTCTTCTAATTCCCTTACATAATCATTATTTGCTCTTTCTATTTCACCAACTATTAAATTCAATTTATAATCTTTTTCTAAAGTTGCAGCTAATTTTTTATGCTTAGTATTTTTTACAATTCTCGTATCAGTAAATTCATAATCTATATAACTAATTTTTTGTTATTAGGATTGTAATTTACACATACATTTTCAAAAGCCATTTTTTTATATTTTAAATTTACAAATCTTATATTTTTCAACTTCATTATTTTTTAAGTGTTCAACATCAAATTCAATTCCATAATGTTGCTTAATCGAATTTAATTTTTGTTTATATTTTAATTTTGCTTTATCCTTATCAGCAATCTTTTTTTTGATTAAATCTTCACTATTAATATTCAATACCATCACCCTCTTTTTCTTTATTGATACGTTGTAGTAATGCACTGTTTATATATTCATAATTTCTTTTTCAATAAATCTTTGTTATTAATTAAAGCCATATTAATATCTTTAACTTTTTGATATATCGTCAAAAAGTAGCTATCATAGATGTAGAAAAAGGAATTAACATTTATTTTTTTGCTAATTCCTTTTTTTAATTCATCTGTTGCCTTTTTACCAGCACCATCTTTATCAAAAAAACAATTCCAATAGTTCCATTGAAATTGTTTTTCCTTTTAGAGCATATACAAGTGAGTTAATATTACCAACACCATTTATACTCATTACCTTAACATTTGGATCTATTACTTCTAAAGATAAAGCATCTATAATACCTTCGGTAACATAAACAAGTTGATTATTTTCTTTTATATATTTTTTGTTCCATATATCACTACTACCTCTATTTTTTTAATCTTATCATTATTAACAACACTTCTTGCAAAATAACAATGTTTATTAATTGGAAAAAAACAACTAATTTTTCTTTCTTCATCATAACCTATTTTATATTTATCTATTAACTCTCTTGTTATACCTCTTTGCTCTAAATATGTTGTCTTATATCTATTTTTTTAAAACATTTATTGTAATAATTTGTATAATCATATATTTTATTATCTATCTCTTTTTTTACTTCTTTTTTTAACTGGTACATATCCTAAATATAATTCTTGAACTTTTTCTAATTGCTCTTTAAAAACTATGCAAATCATAATCTAAACCAATTAAGTCATAAATATCATAACTGACACCACATGAAAAACATTTACATATATTATATTTATCTGTAAACATCATACTTGGGTTATTATCTATATGATTAGGATTTAAACAATGAAAAAAATCTCTTTGGACTAGTTACATTATGGTATTTTTTTGAAGATAATCCCATAAATAAGTTTTTATACTCTGAAATCGAACTCATATACTAATTTCTTCCTTTTTTGGTTCATCCCATGTCATTTCCAAATCCTCAAGACGCCCTCTACCAAAAACTCTAAATTCATATATCAAATCAGCAACATCAAAACAGAAACCTTCAAATACTTCTTCAGAACCATCAGTAATATAAACACGTTGTTTTTTACTATCATATTTCACATTTATATTTAAATCATCTGTTAGTCTTTTACTATTAGCATTATATATTTTCCTATCAAAATATCCTTCCCCCATAATTATTTCACCATTTTCCAACATATCACGGACAATATTTTTTTAGCATCACAAAATGTATCTGCTTTTTATATCTACTGTTTGTACCTCTACATCCTCGATATTAATTTTTATAATTATTTATACTATCACCCCATCTTCCAAATCATCTGGATATGTATGCAAATTGTTATCATATAATAGTTCTTCATTTATTAAGCGAAAAAAACAGAATCCTCAAATTTATATGATAGTTCTTCCAATAAATTTTTTTATCGTAATTATAAAATACTTTGTCATCTCCTATATAGTTATCAACCCATTCAAGTTCTTCTGCAACAATTAAATATTTACCAATTTCTCTTATAGATAATTCTTCAATTTTTTTATTTTTTTAATTCGTTAAATATATTTTTCAAATTCTGAAAAAGCCATTATTGTTCATATTCTTGTTCCTCTAAATCCATTTCAAGATTATAATCTCTAATTTCAAAATAATCTAATTCTTCTTCGGAAAATCCTAATTTTCTAAATGTATCAAGCATTTCTGTATAACTTTCTATATTTTTCATCTATATAACTAATGCAGGTACATAATAATTCTTCATATCTTTCCGATTTATTACCCATAAAACTATTAAGAATGCTTTTTAGTCTTTTTTTATAATATTCATTTATATCTTCACACCAATCAATCTCAGAAGTATATGCTTGTGATGTTTGCCAATCAATTTCTTCAAATACTGTTTTTTTGCAATATTGTCAATAATTCCATCTTCAAAATCCCTAGAATGAATTGCATGAACAATGCCATTATATTCATATTTATAATAATATTCATCATGCTTTTAATACTTCTCTTATTTCATCTTTAATAGAATTACGAGTAGATATTACACCACTTGCTATTAATTTTTTTCTTTTAATTTTCATTAACGTAGTCAACAAACAATACATCATCACCAAAGCCACACTCTGCAATATAGCAAACTCCATCAGGATCATTTTGAAAAGTATTATAATCTTTATAACAATATCCATTTGGTGTTTGACCTGCAACATACATCATTTTTGTATTTAACTTTGATTTAGATTTTGGATCAATGACCTCTGCTATTTCTCCAAAATCTGCTTTGTGTATTTTTTCTTCAAATTTACTCAAATTCCAATTCCCCCTTTTCATTTTCAATTATTTTTTGTTGTAATTCTTTATTTAATACATAAGTAGCTGTATAGAAAGTATCATATATATTATTAGTTAAAGAATTTTGATGATGCACTATTGCATTAGCTCCAAGTAATGATAATTGTATATAAGTTATACAACAACAAGTCAAATCAATATCATCACCAACTAAAATGATTTTATTATTATCTACTTTCCGATTTAATAATTCATTATATGAAGCATACAACAATCTTCCACTTCCACAAGTTGGATCCAAAACACTTATATATCCATTGTTATTTAATTCTTGTGTCTTATCTTCTTGATCGATTGTTATTTTTTTGACATAAGATTGCAAACCGGTAAAGGTGTAAAAAAACTGACTTACTTCTTTTTAACAATCCTAAATCTATATATACATCTCCAAGAATATCTATTGGTTCTGATGTAGTATTATATTCATTAAATAATGAAGCTAATATTTTTAGGAAATTCTTCTTTTTTTCATTATCTAAATATTTATTTATTATTCTTAAATATTCATTTTTCTCTTTTTTTCATTAAAATCAGCATTATTAGCGAGTGCATAGGCACAACATATTACAACATCCTTAAATACTTCATCCATTCCATATTTTTTTGCCCAAGTTTTTTTATAGAATTTAAAATAAAGTTTTTTTATCATATTTTTGTTTCATTAGTTTTTCATATTTTTTTCCTATCATAAAGTTTCAACTTAATTATCGCATCACTGAATGCAACTGTGAAATTTTTTTAAAAAAACAAAAATTGAATTATGATCTGTTGTTCCCCAATCTAAAAAAAGTACAAAAAAACTCATCTTCATACTCTTCCTTAACAAAATACATATAAAAAAAGAATCTAGGACATCCGAGATTCTTAATATTAAACTAGGCTGTGGATTTTTTTAATTCTTCCATCTTCCAGCATTCTTATTGTTTCTATATCTTCTTCAACTAATTTTTGCTAACCTTCTTTGTGAATAACCACAAACATATTTTTCTTAGATATTTTTATTCTATATCCCATATCTTCTTTATACACTTTTTATAATCCCCCTTAACATTCATAATTAAAAATCACTATATTTCATTTTTTTCTTTTTATTTCTTCATAAATTCTGTATGAAGATTCTTCAAATCAAACCAAGCTAATAAATTTTTTTATTAGAAAAATTCAAAATTAAAGGATCATCATTATCAAAATTTTTTCCAAAAAATTCTTGAATAGATAATCCCGATCCATCTAATAAATTACTAAGCAATTCATTTATATCATCCTTATAGTTATCATAAAACTTATTAGTATCGTCATAATAAATTAAATCAGTTATCATTCCTGATACACAACCATATCTTTGCAAATCTTCCAATTCTCTTATAAGTTCATCAGAATTACTATATTTTCTATCTATATAATAATCTAAAAACACAATCATTTAGATCATTACCATTTTTTAATTCTTCTAAATATTCTTCAACCATATACCCCCCTTTTTATCGCTTATAATTAAAATCAACATATTCCAAGACGTCTGCTTGTTCTCCATTAATCTTTAATCCAACGTGCAAATGTGAGCCTGTGCTAAGTCCAGTTGTAGAAATGTTTCCTAACTGTACACCTTCTTTAATTGGAGTTCCAATTCTATACATCAAAGGCACACTGTCTGACTTGATATGATGATAAGTTATTTCCATTCCATTATTACAAGCAATAGTTACATAATTTCCTACTGAATTACCAGAGTCTTTGTACGGCAAATCATTAAACTGTGTATTTACAATATTTTTAATTGTTCCTTCACACATGTTATAAAATGGTAATCCTAATCTTGCACCAAAATCCCAACCACTATGAAAGTTTACTCTATCTTGTTCTTTTTCTGATAATCCTAAATCAACATCTCTCATTTCAAATACCATTGATGTAACCACAAAAGAATCCTTTAATGGAAAAACAAAAGGTAAATATGGATAATCTTCAGAATATTCTTGTGAAGTGGTAATATCTACATTATCCACTTCACAAAGATTTAATTTTTCTATATACACACCATTACTATTGGTATCACTTTCTATTGTATATTCTGGTATATTAGAATCCATTTTTATTTGCTTACATATTGTTTTGATTGGTATCATCTGTTTCTTCTCTGAATTCAAATTATTCAAATAAGCTTGTTCCCATTCTTGGTATGAAAGTGTAGTTGTATCTAAAGTATTATGTGTTCTTTGAAGATAAAATACTAATCTTTCAAGAGACACATAACCATCACTAATTAAATGACTATTTAAAAAGAGTTCTATACCTTTCTGTATAAATGTAATTATTGGCAACTGTAACAGAACCTCTTTTTTCTTCAGATTGTTTTTTCAAATTTTTCATAACCAATCGCTGTTCCTGTTGCTGTTGAAATTATACCTATAATTATAACCACAAACATAACAATTCCTACTATAATCATAGATAATTTAAACTTTAATAAATTTTTTTAAGCATAATTTCCTTTGTTTAATACACCATCATCATCACTTTCGCCCATGTAATATGTTTGAAGTGGCGTTGCAAAAAAACATTAACCCTTAATCTATTTTTTTGTTAGTTATGTTAAGTAAAAAAATTGCCCTTGATTTGCTCTACTTAAAAAAATGCTTTTTTTGAGTTTCTGTTAAAGGCGTATTAGAATAGAGTTTTTTTCTACTGCCTCAACATCACTATCTTTTAACATACCTGTTACCTGATATTGACAATTATTAAATATTGCAGAAGCATGTCTTAAAATATTAGTTCTAGTAGTAAAATCTGTTGGTTGTTGACTAGCTACCACTATACCTAATTTATATTTCCTTGCTCTTCTATTTAATTGATCGAAATATTTTAATAATGTAGGATTATCTTCGTCAATATAGTTATGAAATTCATCCAATACAATCAACATTTTTTGTTCTTTATTTAATTTTTCATTTTTTTCTTTTTATTGTGTACAATCTCATTACTTAAATAGGTAAGCAAATTAATCATTTGAGTATTTATTAATCTTTTACTAGAATTAAATAATAATTCCTGTAAATTAAAAAAACGATAAGATTATTATTTAAATCTATCGTTGTAATTCCATTAAATAAATTTGCATCTTGACCTATTACCATTCTTTTTTTAATAACACTTCAATATTTACAAGTATTTTTAAGTAAATCCTTATTATCACAAGTTTTTTGCATTTCTAACAAATAAGCATACAAATCTGAAAATATTGGATAATCTTTAGGTGTCATTTTTTCGTATTCTTCTAACGTGGTATTTTTAGAAATACCTCTTGAGTTATAAAATTTTTCAACTATATCTAATAGAACTACTAATTCTTTTTTTCAGTAATATCTTCAAATGCTGTTGAAAAGAAATTTTCTAAAAAAATCCTAAATGTTTACCTAATATTGAAGTTTCCTCATCTTCATCTGTCATAATATATCTAATTTGAAGTGGATTAATTAAACTTTTACTGGATAAGTCTATATGTTCTCCACCACATCTTTCACATAACTTTTGTAGTTCGTTTTCTATATCGAACAAGAACAATTTTGTTCCTCTTGCAAATTCGTTAGTTGCAAGTAATTTTAGTAAATAACTTTTACCGCTACCACTTGTACCTATAACTCCAATATTATGGCTTGTTCTATTTTTTTATTTAAATAAAATGGATCAAAAAAAATATTGGAAGTCCATAAGCAGAATCTTCTCCTATCAACCAACCAGTAGAATCATTATGATAGTTTTTCGGTAAAAGAAAAAAATGTAGATGCCAAAGTTAGAGTTGGTAAATACATAGCATAATCTTTTAAAACCTTTGGTAGTTAAATCATAAGCTTGCCATGCTTCCATTTGCCTCATTCTTGGAACTTCAACTTTAATTTGGTAAAGCTCTGCATTTCTTTTAATTTCCTTTACCAGTTCTTCTCTAGTTTTCTTATCACCACTTATTGCTAAAACAATAGATACATCTTTTTATCTTCTCATCATTAGATGAAATTTGTTCAATCAGTAATTTATAATTCCCCATCAAGTTTTTGCATTTCAGTAACATCACTTAAATTTTTTTGATGAATTATAATCAGCAAGCACTGCCTTAAAACTACTATTAAGCACATTCAAAAGTTTTCCTTGTTCTATTGAATCATTAATAGTAACTGATGCCTTTATATTAGGTAAATTAATTATTCTATCTAAGAAACCATGTTCAATAAATAGTGGATAATTTTTAATAGAAAGTAACTGTACCTCTTCATCATCAAATTTTAACGTTGATATACCTTCATTTATTTTTATTGGTGTTATTAAATCTATAAAATCATAGTATATAATTTGATCTAAATTATTATTTGAAAAAAATACATATTACAAAAAAATTTTTTTATTAAATTCTTCTTATTAGTAATTTGCTCCAATTCAAGTTTTTGGAATAACGCCATTACAAGCGAGTTCAAACTCTTCTTTATTCTTTTTCTAAAGCTTCTTTATTTTTTTAGATATTATTGCTAAATAATAAGAACTAGCAGAAGTCATATTTTTCACTTTCTATTGCCTCTATAAAATTATGGTTATTAATTAAAAATGTTTTTTTCTAACTTCATTATCTGTTTCATCAATTAATTTTTAAATAATTCTCTTTATTAACATTCAAATTAATCTTTTTCATCAAACTTATATGCCTTAATAGTAAATGGTAACCTGTATAATTTAGACAAAAATATGAAAAAAATGTATTTTTGTTCTTTATCACTAGTTAATGATAAGTCAATCGGATTAGCACTATACATAAGTGCATATCCACCATTTTTTTAATGTAATAATACCATTATCACTTATATCTTTAATATTTGTAAAACATTGTGAATTTTGAACTTTCTTTTTCAAAAATCCCTTTTGATAAATAAATATCTTTTTTTATTCTTCTTTATTTTTATTTATCCTTTTTTTCTATTTTTTTATTTTTTTGTATTCTTTAATTTTTATCTAATAATTTATTTATAAAAAAACCAACCCCCTAACTTTAGTCTTTATAAAAAAATAGTAATTTCTATTTTTTTAAACATAAACTTTGTAAATAAACCAAATAATTTATACATTCTATTACACTTACTAAAAATCCATAGGAATTAATGCTAATACTCCAATAAATATAACAATTATTGCAAGAGTATATAAATGTAATAAAAAAAGAATTGTAAAGATTAGACCAAATATCGATCCTATAATTATATCTTCCAATTCTAAATTAAATAATCCTAAATTTCTTTTTATACTCTGTAGTGTGATGTACAACCAAATTCCCCCTTTTTATATACTATCTTTTTCATTACCATAATCCATAATATTAGGACGACTTCTATATCTATGACTATGTGGATTTCCTATATTTTTTATACTATCAAAAGCACCACCAAAACCTGATTTGATATTATTAATACCTTGTTGTGCTAATGATACTCCGCCTTTAATATAATCAACATTATATTTATCGTTAGAAAAATCCCATTTTTTCGCAGCATCTGCAATATTACTTTCACCTTTAGCATCCAACATTCTTCCATAAGCTCTTGCTAATGGATTTTTACTATCTTGCATCATTTGACCTTTCATCATTTGTGCTAATCCTTTACCTACTTGATTATTAAAACCTTTTGATAATCTTGCATTTGCCTTAGGATTAACACTTGCAAGACCATGTCTCATTCCATTTAAAGCTTGAAAACCACCTTTAGCAAGTTGTCCTATACCCTTACCTGCTTTTACTCCACCAATAGTAGTATTTTTCATTGCTCCTAAAGTTCCAGCCATAAGTGTTCCTCCAGCAGCTATTCCTCCTGTTAAACCTCTCATAGCCATAATCATATCTCTACCAGAGTTAGCAGATACATTATCACCAATAAAACGATTTAAAGAAGTACAACCTGTCATAAGCATCATAGCACATCCTAAATATAAAATTGATTGTGCAACTGTTTTTGTGTAAAAATAATCTAAACTATTTATTTCTACACTATTTTGAATTGCATTAAACATTATAGAAGTTAGACCAATTAATAACATCATTGCACCTGCTTGTAAAACTAATGATGCTAATTGTTGATATAAAGCCGATCGTTGTTCTCTTCTACCAACTGATGTGGCAATTACAAGCGGTGAGATTGTCATTAAAAATGCTAATTCTAATTGCCTTCTACCTAACATTAAAACAGCAAACCCAACACTAAATAAAAATATAATTCCTATTACTATTCCAAATAAAAAGTTATAGGAGAAAGCATAATCTTGTCCATCATTCCATAACCCCTTTTTATAGATTGTACAACGATATGAAAAAGCTCCCGAATCTGATACATCACTAGCTGTAATAGTATCATTTCTAATCAATTTTTCAAAATCTTCCATAGTGTTTGCTTTGCTTGTATCAGCATAGCCATCCAAATATTCTTTTATATCTTTAACGTTTTCTTTATCAACTTTTTCTCCATCTTTAACCATATAACAAGATTCATTTATACTTAAATAAGCACTTTTCATTTTATCGCCTATTGTTGATTGTTCTGTGTTAAAATTGTTATAAATAGAGTTAGATAAATTAATTCCTAAATTGATGCTAGTATTGAAAATCAAGTATATACTAAATATTAAAAAAACCACATTTGATTATTTCTTTAGCAATCTCAAATAATGGTTGTTCATTATTATCCGCATCTAATATTCTAAATGATATTTTCCAAACAGAAAATAGTAATAATACGACAAAAAGATAATATAAAAAAAGGCATTGAATATTTTTTTGTAAATGGTGAATTTTTCTATATTTTTCCAACATCTGAATAAAATTTAAACTATTTATTTTTTTGTGCTACATTATAAAGAGTATCGATTGTTGAAAATATAATATTAACTATCCCTATTCCTATGCCTCTTAATATATCTAAAACGCCATATTTAATATCACTACTTATACTTAATATCTGAAACATATTACCCCAATATATCAATAACAAAATTGATAATAGAAGGAACTAAGATTAAAAGTGCTACTCCACCTAATGTATAAAGAATAGTTTTTTTCCTTCTTTGTTTTGTTTCATCATCTCCAATTATAAATTGAATTACAAAAACAACTAAAGCAATAAATGACAAAACTATACCAAATATCTGAACTTTAGTAGCTAAACTTTTAATTATCGCTCCAAGACTTTCAATAGTTACATTACCACCTTCTATTTTTTCAACAGCATATACATTAGTTGTTAGAAAAAGATGATATTAAGCTCATAACTACTGTCATAACTTTTTATACTATTTTTTTAATATCATTTATAATAGATACAATCTTTTTTTATTCTTTTTTTATATCAACCAACCCCTTCTTATAATACTTTTTTTCTTCTTTTTATTAAATCATTAAAACAATGAAGTATTAATTTTTAAATTATCATGTATTAACCCATCTTTTTCCCTTTTTTATCCTTTCTTCTAAACTAGCAATTAAACCATCTTGATTCTTTCCGAACAAATAAACATCATCATACAAAGTACATGCTGTATTATTATCAACTATAATATAAGCAATACCATCTGATAATTCACTTTCACTTCGTTCTTCTGCATCTTGTTCTTTAGTTAGTTTATCAAGTGATTTTAAAGTATATCTACCTGCTGGGATATTAACATCACTAGTTCGTAAAACTACTGCCACTATATCTAATTCCAACTCATTCACCTCTCTATCATATATAAAATATAGATTTCTAGCTTCTTTTTCACTTAACTTTAAATAGTCATATTTTGATATTTTTGATATAGACTTAAAAACTGACACTTTATCAGCATCAGTTTTTAAATACAATTCTAATTCTCCATTTTTGTTATTACCATAATATTTAAAATCAATATTATACATATCATAAATATCAAGTAATTCATTTAATGAATATTTTTTTACTTTTTATCTATCATTATTTTTTTCCATTTCATCAGAAGTTTCTTTTTTTCTTCCTTTTGGATTTGAAAGTGAATAAGCTAAATGCTTATAAGTTGTTACTATTGGATTGAAAGCCTTAATAGGTTCTTCCTCAGTACCATAATTTTTTTAATAGTATTATAACCATTTAAATATATTAACGAACCTTGTTTACTAATATTGCATATTTTCTCGGCATTTTTATCCCATAAAGTAAAGTCTAGAAAATCTACTATTTTTTCGCCTTCTTTAGTTTTATAATCCCTTTCACATGCTACACATACATTAGTAACTTTCGTTCCATCTTTTGTTTCTCTTAATATAGGCTCTTTTGTAAGTCTCCCTATTACTGTAAATTTATTTTCACTATTCATAATTTCCCCCTTTTTAATATTTTTATTTCTTTTTTTCCTTTTATCTCTTGAAAGTAAAACTAACACAATACCTAATCCACATAATGAAACTGGTATTAATATTTTTGTAATCATTAGCAAATGTATTTGGCACATCAATAACAATTTTTTCATTTGATAAAGTATCTTTTACTATATCTCCATTGTTTAAAATCTCAAACTCATGAATCTCATCATTTAATATATATCCTTCAGGCGCTTCCTTTTCAACAAACTTATATTTTTTACCACTTTCCAAGCCTTTTACATAAAGTTTTCCAAACTTATCAGTTCTTCCACTATAAATTAAAATATCATCTTCTGTATAGATTTCAATTAAAGCACCTTCAACAGGTTCACCAGTAGATAAATCAACTTTAGATAATTCAAAAATCACCTTTTGATAAATAATTCTTTTTGATTTATTGTTAATTTTATTATGTCAGTATATTGATCTTTGTATTTTTATTTCAAAAACAATATGGTTTACTATTTAATACATGGTTTCCAACTGTCTTAGTTTCAATTAAACAATATTTACCTAAATATAGATTGGTTAATTTAAAATATCCATCTTTTGTAACAAAAGATTTTATTAATTGTTTATCTTTGTAAATTAATGTACCATCTCCAGCATAAATATCACCATCAGCAATTAAGTCATAATGTACTCCATCTAGTTCTATTTCTTCATATCTAAATGTTCCATTTTCTATAACTAGTTTTTCACCAACCTTTTTAATCTCAACTTCTCCCTTAACCTCTTTGTTTTCAAATTGAACTTCTAGCATAAGTCCAAATTCATCATCTTGAATAAATTTACTATTTTCATCAATACTGAATCTTAGTGGTACATTATTCCAAACATATCCAAGAATACTTTGCTCTTCCAATTCTTCTATTTGATAATTTCCATGTCCTAAAACATAAGGAGTTATAAATACTCCGTTTTTGTTTCAAATATACATATTTTTCTTGATTAGGATATGTTATATTTTTGACACACATATTCTCCTGTATCAAGATTTTTAATTCTAAATTTAATTCCATCTCTAACTAAAACTTTATTTGATTTACTATCTACTTTTTACTAATTTAAGCTTTAGCAGTTATTTCAGCATTGGTTGCAACTTTAGTAATTTTTCAGCGGAATCTTCATTGATAACAATTTTTAAAGTCATCCAATTTCTCGTGATTATATGTAGTGTTTTTGTTTAACTATATAAGTTCCATAAGGAAGTTTCACTGATAATCTACCTGTAGTATCAGTAGTAGCACTTTCATATAATTCCATACTTGATTCTAAATAAAACTCAAATGTAATATTAGGCTCTGCTTTTTAAAATCATACTTTTTGCCACCATCAGAAAAACATTTTATATAATTCAAATTCTTTTTCAATAACTTGTTCATGAACTACTATTTTTAGGATTTAAATTGTTTTTCTGTGATTTCAAAATAATATTTTTTGTTGAATCTAGTTTATAGCCCAAACTGCTTTTTTTCTTCTAACAAATAAAATTTGCCCAACTTAGGTAAATAATCACTCGTTACTATACCATTTCCAGTTGTAGTTGTTTCTCCAATTCTAGAATTATATTCATCATATATTCCATATATAGCACCTTTTAGACTAGCATCTCCTAATGGTTTATAAGATAAAGTTTTAGAATCAATTTTTTTCTAATGAAACCTTGCCACCTAAAGCATTAACTTTGACAGCAACATATAACGGATCATCTATTCCAAAAATAACCCATTTTTTTGTGATTTTTAAATCTGTTCCTACAAAAAAATTGTAGTAGGATTATTCGTATACATTCTTTTTCCTTTAAAATCACAGTAGTTTCACCTATTTTAGTTGGTGTTACTAGTAAATTATTACCATTTATAGAAACATTAGCGCCATTACTTTGATGCACTGCATAATCTGATAAATAGCCAGTAGTATCAGTAAATGTTATAGTTTCATTTATAATACCTGTTTTTAGTAGTTTCGGTAAATTTTTGGTTGATTATAATGAGTAGAAACAAGTTTCTTTTATTTCATTTTTCATAATCAATATTTATGAAATTTCCATATCCATATCGTTCTGTCCAAAATTCAATAATTTGTCCTCCTGTTTCTTCCCATATAAGTGCTTGAGCAGCCATTCTATACCTTAATGTATTATGACCAGGATAATCATACCCATAATAACCATATAATTGAATTTTTCTGATTTATTTCATCTGAATATGGAGAATTAGTCCATCCTATTTGTCCATTATAATCATGAACTGTTATGTCAATTCCTGGTTCAATACAATACACTGTTTTCCCATCCATTGTATATGTATGATATTGAGCTGACATATATGGCTTTCCGCCACCACGACGAGTATAATATACATCATCAATAGGTCCTTCTACTAGTGTTGCCGCGCTAACATTGACGCAACCTAATAGCATAAAAAAAGCACTAACGACAAACATCAGTGCAAATTTATATTTACTTTTTCAAATTTTTTTATTCCCCCTTAAAAAAACACAATAAATATTGTGCCGTAATTAATTATTATATATCCAAGTTCCATCTGTAAACCATATTTGCAATCTGTATCCAATTACTGTTCCCTTTATATGCAAAACTTTTTACATGAAGTATTCCTTAAATTACCTTGCAAAAGCATATTCAGGTCCAATAATATCAGCAGCAACTTGACATTCTGCTCTAGTTTCAAACTCTAATGTTGATTTCAATTTTATGTATTCTTCATCATTTTTCAAAAACTTGATACATTATCTTTATTATCTTCATTTGGTATCTCTATAGTTGTAGAATTATTTTAGGTTCTTCTTTACTTGTAGAATTAGTATTTGAAGAAGATTGAGTATCTTGTTTATTTGTAGAAATATTTGAAGATGATTTTTTTCTTCATTTTTCTGTTTTCATTTGTATTTGCTTTTAGATTGAGACCTATTAGTTTCTTTTACTAATAGTTTTTCTCTTTTTCCTGTTGATTTTTTTCATTATCAGA